>NZ_FOWK01000021.1 GCF_900115435.1 Prevotella sp. tf2-5 | reverse complement strand
TTTTTCATAACAATTTTGAATATTATTCGTGCAAGTTTCATATAAAAATGCTATCTTTGCCGTATGAAACTAATATTAATAATAACATGAAGAAGAAATTATTAATAATGACATTGGCAGGCTTGGTATTTGCCTCATGTAATAGTAAGCAGCATCAAGAGAAGGCCACTGAGACGGCAGACAGTACTGTTGTGGATAGTGTGCAGGTGGAAAGCCAGCAGGAGAAGAAGGTGGAGAAGGAGGTGCCTGACATGACTCCCAAAGGTGTTGACTCAGAGGATGACTGCTATGACTACGATGCAGATACACGTAGCATGAAAAACGAACAAGGTACTATCTACTATCGGCAGATAGAAGAATAGGATTGAAAGAACTAAAGCGATATAGCGATGAAGAAACATGTATTGATAGCCTTAATAGCACTGATGTCTTGCATGACAGCAGTGGGGCAGGATATTCGTAAAGGCAGTACCAGTCTGGTGGTTATAGAAAAAGAGTGGGAACATGAGACATTAAGTGGCGTGGAAAACAATACACTTGGTGCCATGCTGGACTGCTTTGACAAGAGGTGGCCTACATGGATGGTGAAGGCTGCCCGTAAGACAATGAAGAAAGGTCTGCGCCTTGAGCGTAATGGAGATTCACAGCCTGTTGTCCACTATGACCCCAAGAACGGATGGGTGGAAGTGGCTATGTCGGGCCCACTCATTGCGGAGTTCATGAAGGTCTGCTACTGGAAACGTACTAACGGACATCGCCTGTTTGCCCTATACTTCGGCAATCCTGTCGAACCCAGCATCCATTTCGTATGCTTCTATGACTATAATCCTCAGAATCGCACGTTGACTCCTGAGCCGCAGATTATTGACGGCTACCGTACAACGGAAGATACCAAATTCTTCTATGATCTGCCACAAGAGGGTAAGGATTTAATCATATCGGAGTTTGGACCGAAAGGGCATCTGAGGCATACCTTCAAATGGGATGGTATGAAACCTGTATTCTCGAAGACAGAAGTGGTTGAAGATATCGCCGATGGGGATCATTACGATGAGGATGAGGAATGATATTTATCAATAACTCCTTCATAAAAGAGAGAAAATCGGGGATCAAGGCTTTGAATTCTTATTGTTCTCCGTACCTTTGCACCCATGATTGTTGCAAACATGAATCTCCATGAGGTCTATGACACGCTCATGGGTGAGATGCAGAAACTGGACTGGAAACGCGATGCCCTACGCTCCAAGGCTATCAAGGAGATGAACAGGCAGATGAGTTTTCAAAATTATGTGATGTATGACTACAAGATTCCATCATCCAACAACCAGTACATCATCTATTTCTATCGGGAACACCCATTCGGACCAATCCTGTCAGGCTACCTATGTGTTATGTTCGACGGCACCAAACGGTTCATCATCAAGTGGACTGACTGGCGATCGCCTGCGATACATGTCTTCACCAGTCATTTTCTACAGCGTTATAAGGAACGTTTCCTGAAACAACCAGAAATGACGGCCAATGAGGTCGCCGTAAGGTTCCTGTCGCGAAACTTCAATATGAAGCCTATGGCTATCGATGAGCGTATCAACAAGCGTATCGAGAAATATGGAGAGTTTGCAGGAGAGGGATACTTGGTTCCTGATGGATTTTGTTTCAAATTGTCTGGAAAGGAGTATTTGGACGGGAAAGCATCTGTAGGCATCAGTTTCTTCACAACCTTCATGCCACTGTCTGATATGTCAAGGAGCCAGCAAGAAGCCATCTTTGATGAGTGCATGAAGGATATTGACGACCTAAAATCATAGGGAATCTATTTCCAATTGGAAAAAATGATGAGGAACGCAGGGACAGGTACTGTGAATACCTGTAAACCAGTCCCTCGAATCGAGATAGTGGTCTGACATCAAACAAGGCACCATCGTATTTCGCGATGGTGCCTTGGGTTTTATGCTCACAAGGGATTCGCTTGTGTGGCATTATTTGATGACGACCTTTTTGCCATTATGGATATAGATTCCCTTGGACAATTTACTATTTGCGATTTTGCGGCCTTGCAGGTCGTAGAATGCATTATCAACAGCGTTGTTAGCTTTGATGGTCTGTATACCTGTAGGTGTTGTCTGTCCGTTGATAGAGTAGATATATCCGTGGTTTGTCTCATAATCACCAGCAAAGAATTGCAACTTCGCACAGATGACGACTTCATCGCCAATGTTCACATCACCCTCTTTGCAATCAGTGTTTTCAAGTCCTTTCGCCTTCCAGACATTTATCAGATTGGTTGTGGCGTCTGGTGTGGCACCAATACTGAACTCAGCCTGTCCATTATCTATTGTCACCTCGCTCACTACAAAACCTTTGACGTAGAAGACGGGTGTGAGTCCTTCAGTGATCAGCGCATCTACCACAATTTTTGCGTCATTAACAGTGAACGGGCTTTCTGCGGTGCCTTTGCCTTCAGTATTGACGATGGTGTAGGTCGCTGTTGTCATGTTACTGCTCTTGCCTGTGTTGCTAACAGCTATAGCTTTGATAGTTGTTGTCGCTGTTAAGTCCAGCTCAGTGCCATCATACTTTGTTCCGGTATAGTGTGTCTCATCAGTAAAGGAGGGATCATCGCCGTTCAGAGTATAGATGATGAAGTTCTTTGTTCCGCAAGTCATTGTCACCTTCTGTTCTCCCATGTATATGCCCTCATCGAGACTTAACACAGGTGTGGAAGGAGTGTCGCTGTATGTCACCACCACCTTGGTGATGCGCACCTGTTTCGTGGCAGTCAGAGTGAAGGAGTCAGTATTACCAATCCATGTGCCCACATTCTTATCCGTACTATAGTCATAGACACCCTCGGTAGGATTGGCGAAGCAGCCTGGTCCATATTTCGCGTCTCCCTTAGCGGTACATGTGATCTCCACCTTCACTATCTTATTTCCGGCAGAAGTGAAAGTCATGTTCGCATCGGCATAGCAGCGATAGTGGTGGTCCAGTGCCATGCAGCCATTGCTGACGGTGATGGTGACATCATCCTTGGTAATCATATCCTCTCCAGGATCCTCTGTGGTGCGACTGCCCTTGTCCACAGAAACATCGAAGGTGACATCACCTTGTATGCTTATGATGGTGTAGGTGGCGGAAGCGATGTTACTGCTCTTACCGTCATTACTTACGGCAATAGCTTTGATAGTCGTTGTCTTTGTGATGTTCAGGGGATTGCCATCCCAAAGTGTTCCGGTATAGTGTGTCTCGTCTGTATAGGCGGGGTCGTCACCATTCAGAGTATAGATGACGACACACCCCTCCTCATGTCCGAACGACACATTCTTGGGTTCAAAATACTGTCCTTCTGGAAGGGTGAAGGTAGGTTGGTCAGGAACTTCACCGACAGTCACCTCAACCTTGGTGATGCGCACCTGTTTTGTGGCTGTCAGAGAGAAAGCGACGTCATTGCCGAGCCATGTGCCCACATTTCCATCAGCCTGAAACTCATAGTCTCCCTTTGTAGGGGCCGCAAGGTTTCCCGGGCCATACTTCGCCTCCCCCTTAGAGGTACATGTGATCTCCACCTTCATGAGTAACCCCTCCCTCTCATCGCAATAAGAATAGGGCTCGCAGGGATGACCTGCGAGCTAAATTATTTTATGAATTACAGGTTGCTGACGAGTGCCTGAATCTTTTGTTTTGTGTCGTCAGTTTTCTGTTCGTCAATCTTTGCCGTCACGATACCACTGTCTTCAACATGCCAGTAATTGCAGATGTCGTGATACTCAGCTGTCGCACCGGTATAGACTCCGGGGGAGTAGGAGGACATCAGCAGAGCCATCTTCTTCACTTTTGCTGGTGCGTTGACACAATACATACGCTGAATAGGAGCCTGTATCTGGGCGCATAGTGTGAAGTAGTAGATAGGTGCTGCTAATACCAAGACCTCAGCCTCTGCCATCAGCGGGTAGAGCTCTTGCATGTCGTCCCTCTGGATGCAGGCACCATTCCCCTTGTTATGACAGTACTCACAAGCCAGACAACCGGCAATCTTCTTGCGTGACACGTTGACGAGTGTTACTTGATGACCTGCTGCCTCGGCAGCTTTCTTATACTCTTCCGCCATCCATGCGGTGTTACCATTGGCCTTCGGTGAAGCCTGTAAAATCAAAATATTCATAATCTTAAGTATTTGGTTAGTTTCTGAAAAGATAATAAAATCCTGCTAAACTTTTAGCAGTTCATCGGAAAATTTTGTGTGACAGCAGATTTTGTATATGCAGAAGATCATACGCTACGGATTGGCGGCATGATTTTCTTTTATATTAATTAAGGTATAGAGGTTTTTATGTTTTGTCATGGAAAGCGAAAACTTTTTGTTTTTATGTAAAAAAGTTCATGAAAAGTTTTGGGGGTTCAAAAATTTGTTGTACCTTTGCATCCGCTTTCGCTCAAAAACTTGATGCGATGGCAAGGAGAAAGAGCTCTTTGAGAAAATTGCATAAAACAGAGAAGTAGTAGTACAAGAAGCGAGTACCTTTACGGGTACTCGGGTAAGACAGATTTACGAACCGTCAAGAAGATGACAGGTGCTTTATAAGATCCATCTTGACTACCGGATAATGACAGCGTTCTGTGACAGAGACAATCCTTTATTGGATAGAAAGATATTTATACAGTGGAGAGTTTGATCCTGGCTCAGGATGAACGCTAGCTACAGGCTTAACACATGCAAGTCGAGGGGCAGCATGAAGTTTGCTTGCAAACTTTGA
>NZ_FOWK01000018.1 GCF_900115435.1 Prevotella sp. tf2-5 | reverse complement strand
ATTGGAATGCGCAGAAATAATACTGGTCAGATCACGAAGGCTGTCACGATTGCTCAGCTGCCCGAACATCATGACGAGCAACTGGTTCCAGCATGTGAAATGCTTCACGTATTTGTTCCCTTCGTATTTCATTACAATTCTATCAAAAATTCTCTGTGGCAAGAACTCTATGAGCTGAGCAAAGATATATTTTCCGGTGTTCATCGAATGACTGATTTGCTTTTGGATAGCAAAGATAGTCAATTCAAATCGTCACCGTCAATTTCTCGCTCTAAAACTCTATATTTAAATAACTTACAAACATCTCCGCTAATTTTTAGTGGACACTAGTGTATCCATATAAAAGAAGATGTCAAGAGGACCATAATTAAAAAGAAGCGCACAGCGCATCAATATCAAATGTGTATCACTTTAATCTTATAACACGGTTTCGTGATACACTTTATACGACTCGATTTAATCTTTTAGATTATTCCAAGACACCTTATTAATAATATATGCGTATGAACAGAAACAAATCACCTTAAGAACTTTCATCAATAAAAACGAAGTCCCAGACTTCATAATGAGAATGGTAACATGTTACACTTAAATCAAAATCTTTTATGACTACGATAAAAATGTCGTTAAAGGGCTTCAAGTCAAAACGGCGAGTAATTAACCGACTTAAGTAAAGGCAATCGCGGAGCAGGGTGCACACTCTCCTTGATTGCTTTAAAAGAGCCATAAATTTAAAAAAGATGAAGAAAAATTCAATAACACAGGCTCCAACATATAGTGAGCCTGCAATAACAGAGCAAGGGAGTGGCACCTTGAGACTTTCTTCTGAGTCTCATGCCATCGAAAAGGAGAATGTCTCCAAGTATATGAACTATTCGG
The DNA here is from genome assembly GCF_900115435.1 of Prevotella sp. tf2-5. Lineage (GTDB taxonomy): Bacteria > Bacteroidota > Bacteroidia > Bacteroidales > Bacteroidaceae > Prevotella. The sequence continues at coordinate 18,598 of NZ_FOWK01000018.1, read as the reverse complement.
ACGGATACTTCACATATCTCAGAATAGGCAAGACAAGCGGACCGATAAGATTCTACCCAGATGCAGAAACATCTTATACGGCAACTCTCAATGAATATGAATCCTTGTTGTCACAAGATGTTTCAGGTAGCAGGGCTTCCTTTTATATCTCGGACAGCACTGGTAATACTGTTTATCAGGGCGTACCCCAAGCGAACGGAAAGATAAAGTTCTCTGTTTACGAGGGGAAGCAAACCTCGAAAACAGACACCTTGACAGACTCTCACAATTCAAGCAACAATTCTAACATTAAAAATAATAATGGTATGGCACAGACAGAACAATCTCCAGCAATGGCACCAGTTATCAACACAAGTTACTGCTATGAAGAAGGAACACATGCAGATAACATTAGGCTCAATGCGAGCACCTTCATCGATAACAACATCCTTACCCAAGAGAACATAAAATTTTTATGTCTCTCTGATTCCGCAGCCCGTAAGTTGGCTAAGAGCATACAGGAAACTGCTATTATTAATAAGGATGCGGACAATGATACTTTTGTGAAAGCTATCCAAGACACTTCATTGAACATGATAACCGTCACGAAGAAACTTGCATCTGGCAGTCCTACGGATGAGAATCATTGCAGTATGCACGATGACTCACTTTACTGTGCTGCACACTGTAAGTCCAACGAATACTTGTTCAATGGTTCAAGCCTATGGAAGCGGACACCAGGTAAACTCGACTACCACAAATTGGAAGATGCAATCATGGACATGTATAACAAAGGACGGGAAATGATACTAAGCGTATCGTCTGAGTCTCTAGACCAATCTGTTGACGTTAATGTATCTGTCACTGACGCACCTGTTATGAAAGAAGTCTGCCAGACAATGCACGGACAACTGTCATTCAGCGATACAGTTCAAGCCATTACATCAACTATAATGACTTATGCAACTTCATCAGAAGACATTCTCTTCTACTTGAAGATGAAAGGAGCTTCTTTGGAGTCAGAAATTAAATCTTTGACAAATGACGTTGTAACTACAAGTATCAAAGGTAATCTTGTTACTTTTAGTTTGCTCTCCAGCATTTCAAAAGTGCTGAATATTAGCAACTATGCAGATAATACTGCTCTCAGGAAAGGAGTGCGTACAACGATTATGAACCTATTAGTTTGCGCTGCAATCTCAGATAAGACACGAGACTCAATCTCAACTGTCATTGACATAAACTCTATTGAGAACTACCTGATGTCATCATTTGATACAGCAGCTTAATTATTTACCAAACAGTCTGAAAGCCAATATCTGCTTTCAGACTGTATAATTACAATAGAATAATAAAACATGAGTAGTATTAAATTATTCACCCTGTTTAGTGGGTACGATTCACAGTTGATGGGAATTCTTAATGCAGTAAAGAACTCAAAGAAACACTTTGATGTAGAACTTGTTGGATGGAGCGACATAGACCCCTATGTTCAACTCGTACATAATCTCGTTTTCCCAGAATACGCGGATAAATGTTATCCTGATGTGACAAAGATAGATTGGGATATGATACCTTTTTTCGATGTCCTATTCTATTCAAGCCCGTGCCAAAGTGCCAGCAGATCTGGTCGTCGCGAAGGTTTTGAAAAGGACTCTGGCACAAAGTCTTCTTTAGTCTGGGCTGTAGAAAAAGCAATAGCATATAAACGTCCAAAATGGCTCGTCCTGGAGAATGTTGAGGGTTATTTGGACCCTAAGAACGAAACGACATTAATAAAATGGGCAAGAACAATAGCCAGTTATGGTTATGTCAGTTTCTTCAAGGTGCTGAACTCGGCAGACTTTGGAGTTCCTCAAAATCGAAACAGGATTTTCATGATTTCTATGCGTATTGATAATGAAAAGGATTTTGCCTTCCAATGGCCTAAAGCCAAGAAGTTAACTGTAAAGCCAGAGGACCTTTTGGAAGACAATGTTGATGATAAGTATTATCTAAGCGTTGAGATGGTCAATACTTATATTGATCTTCTTCGAAATGCTTGTGATGGATACACCTGTTCCGTTAAACATGAGTATGAGCACCCTACAAAATATTTTTCGAGTCAGTTTACTGGGAAAATATCATCTACAGTTACACCACTTACAAAGAATGGAGCAATACCAACTTTGCAAACAGGCTGTGGTTGTACTAATTTGAGCGCTTATGCCAGTTGCAGACAAGAAGGATTGCCATGTGTAGTGGAAGTCTGGGAAGGTGAAAAAGGGATTCAGCCAATAGAATTGAAAGACGAAAAACCATGTAGTCAAAATCCTAAAGCTAAGAAGAAGCCCTATGGTAGTAAAAGGATTCTATCCATTATAGACAATCTCGAAGACAATCAATACCTGAGAATCAGGCAACTGACCCCCAAAGAATGCCTAAGATTTATGGGAGTTGAGGATATGTATATTGAACGAATGTTGAACGCTTACGAAGCATTGGCAAAAGAAGGATATACAGAAGAACAGGTAACCAGTCTTATGACAATTGGTGGAAAATATCGTAAGGTTTCCGATTACACCTTATATGGCAGAGCAGGGAACTCTATCGTTGTCGATGTTTTAACTGCCATTTTCACTTCGTTAATCAAGCATTATCCAAATTCGTTTGGTGAGTATTGTGGTAAGTCTCCAGAAGAAGTAAAAGTTCTTAAAAAACGAGAGTACTCACGGAGACATTACGAAAAGCATAAAGCAGAAGTGCAGCGTAAGAGTAGGGAATATCATAGACAAAAAAGAATGTCAAACAATTAAAGAAAAGACAATGAAAAAGAAGATAAAAAAATACAGCAAAGAAAATGTTCGAATCCAAATAAAAGAGTTCGAATTGAAAGACGTTAGTTTCTTTGGATGTGATGCCTGTTTCGATTTCGAAATCAGGGATAAGGAAACCGATGTGTTATTGGCAACAGATTATGTAACCATTGAAAACGCATTCATGGGTGTTGTCGACAGTGATGACATATATTATTTCCTTGAAGAGAAGGGTATAGACTTCGATAAAGAATATGACGGTTCTTTCCATAATCTACCCGCAGACTTGCAGAAAGAGTATGAAAAATATGATCTCGACTACTATAATGAGGTCTATCACGAACAATTCTTTGACGATAACGATTCGTCTCATGAATGGTATGTAAAAAAGATTATGGATCAGATATATCTTGAAGAAAACAAATTTTATATCATACATGGTAAAGATGTTGCATGGATTAGTGCTACGCAAGACTACTTTGGCATTCATCTCCATAGTGATGATGTAGAAATCCATCAAGTGTATAATCTCGAAAAACAAAAATATATTTATAAGGCAGAAGGCATCTATTTCGACATTAGCGCCAGTTATGATTCCCCTCCCAATTTTGGGATCCACTTCTATAAACGCATCAAAAACCAAAAGTGTGTTGTAACCCGTAAAGGACTTAGGGACGATTATTATCCAGGATATATGGGATGGGCTGGTGACGTGTTGTATGGCTATGATGATATAGAATAACTTAATAACAGCAGTATCTTTTGGGCTTCGTGGTTTTCTCATATCTGGAACCACGAAGCTTTGTTTTTATGAATGGAAGTCTTTGTCATTACTCGTCTATAGAGAAAATATGTCCCATGTTAGCTTTCCAGGTTGTTTTGATAACCTCGTTATAGATAGTCCTTATGGTTTTCATACCACATATTTCTATATAGTTCTTTGTTATCAAATCCTTCAAATTGGATATGTAAACCATTTGTACGGCCTCCGCAATATCACCTCTTTGCTCATTGAAATCGTCAACAAATTGATAATATACGCCTGCCAGATAATCCATAAACTCTTTTTGTGTTTTCACCTTTATCTTATATGTATTCTCTCCTCCTGATGTCTTTTTGCCAAACTTTACCTGATTGTCAGACAGGTTGGCAAAATAAACATTTATATAGAAGGGATCATAGTATTTGTTGTTTACATCATTCGTGATAACTATATTAGAATCAGAGAACCATCCATCTTCATCTAGTTCATCTGGACTTTGACTATAGCCGCGGAAAACTCCACAAAAATGCGAACGCATAAAATAAACACCATTATACAATGAACTTAAGGCCAGTATGCATAGATTGCTTAAGTACAAATCCGACCACAATTCCACATGTATATTTTCATCTTCCAACTTTATAACATGGTAATCCCAAGGTTCCTCTTTGTTATTTTTGACAGAATACCTCTCACAACAATTAAGCAGAGTTTCAAATTCCCAGTTCTTTACGAGTTCCTCTGCCAAAGGGTCTTCTATTATGAAATGTGTATAATAACGATTATCTTCTTCCGCAAAATCATAATCATCTACACCCATAAAGGATATGCCAACACCATCAGCTTCCTCAACTGGAGATATTGCACAAAAATCTAAAACCTTACTAACCCTTTTTGTATAATCCTCACATACACAGGAAATGAACAAATAGTAATTATCGTATTTTTGTGGTAATGAAAGGACTCTATCAAGAAAAGTTTCTCCTGTAATGTCGTAATACTCCTTGTCTTTCTGATTAGGTTCTTCCCCTTCTTTATACGGATAGTCTATAGTTTCTATCGTAATTAACTTTCCTTTTTCATTAATAAACAGATGAAAGCGATTAAACATCATGTCATAATCATCACAAAATCTTCCAATACGAAATTTCTTGGCTCCTAATGATGAAAGAAACTTCTTCAGTTCCTTTACGGTTTTCTGATTGGCAGAATATGTCGGAAATCTCAGCAACTCTATTTCCAGTTCATTGTTATCTTTAAGTGGAGCTACAGTAAAAAAGCCATCTTTAAAATGGTATTCGCTAAAGTTTAAAGCCTGAACACATGGATCCACCCTTTTTTCTGCCCAATAGCTGCATAAAACATTCCAAACAGCATCATATACTATTTTGGATAGTTCTGGATGATCCTTTTCTAATTGTTTATAGAAGTCTTTATCGTATTCATCTCTTTCCAAACCGGTTTTTTTCAAGCCACATTTATACACCTTTTCAATGCGCTTAATGTCCCTTACATTCATAGATATAAGGAAAGCAGGATCATAGTACCTTTTGTTGATACTCAACCCAATACGTATTTTTTTCTTCATTGCCTTATGCTTTTAGCCATACTATTTGACCACAAAGATACGAAAAAAAAGAGATATATCGCTGCTTTCCGAAAAATTAATCAATAACAATTATTCTGCCTCCACCATCACCAAAGATATTCTCACCAATAACCTTAACCGAGTGTGGTATATATAGTGTAATTCGTTGCTCCTGATTGGCTCTCCAGAAAAATGCATCATCACAGATAGTGGTTACTCCCTCTCTTACTGTATATTCTGCCTCTTTAAAGGTGTTTAGGCAATTCAATAAATGCTTTCCATCCTTTGTGTATACGACATAGTGTTCATCAATGTCTCTGTCGTCATCGTCAAAGACCAGCATATTAGTAATATGCTCGCACTCATTATAACGATTTTCCCAGTCTTTGATGACACCCATTATCATATCATCCCCACACATAGCCAGTTCACTATCTATTATGTACTGGTATTCATCATCGTCTTTTACCCTATCAAACTGCTTCATTCTTCTGATTCTACTTTACCTTATGATTTACCCATTCCAAGAACTCGTCTTTCAGTTCGTCGTTCACAAACAGCATGTCAACACCTAACAGACCTGCAGGTAATCCTTTACATTTGTCTTTATATTGCTGTTGGAACTCTTTTAGGAATGGAGACCATTTGTCATAGTTATCCCAATCCTTAAAGAGTTTATCATGCAATTCTATGTTTTCTGTTGAACTAATCTTCATACATTTATTTTTTTATCTTGGTCATTTAGGATAATATATTACACCCACTCTACAATATAATCGTAAATGACCAAAATGTAAAAAGTAGAATGATCCCTATAAAAATCTTGGAAAGTCTGCCAAATCTATGTCTATTTCATTGTCGATTGAGAATACTTGGTACCAATTACCATCCTTGTCTTGCTTGTAAAATCGGTCCATAGCAAGTACGCGTTCATCTAAGCTATCATAACGCATGATGCGCTCCAACGTCAAATAAACAGCAGTTTCAAGCAAGTCTGCCAATTCCTTATCTTCCTTTTTCAGTTGTTCATAATAAGTGGGACCAAAAGTGTCTTCGTCCATGCCAGACTTTTCTAATGCTCTTTTATACATGTAGTCAACCTGCTCAATCACTTCATCGGGTAAGTCTATACAGAAGTCTAGATCACATTCTTTATGATTGATGTCAACGCCTATTAACAGTTTTGCCATAATCGTTATTATTTAAAGTTCTACCTCTGCGAAGGTAGCAGAAACAATCGAAAAAACATCGTTTTTATTCAAGTAATCTCGTCTTCGTAGCGAAGTTGACTTCTCAACATAGACAATACAGTCATGTCATTATCTGCATCATCCATGTTTTCGCCTCGTTTTACAACTTCTATAAAATATTCTTTTATATATTGCCAGTCTATTTGTGGCCTTTTCTGGTCTTTTACATCCTTGTACAGAAAGCTTAACCATTCACCATGAAATGGAGGGCTATGTTTAATCGGACTTATCAGATAGTCGCCACGCAAAAGATGTATAAGCCCGTCTGCCTTGACTATATAGACATCAAAGTATTCTGCCAGCCAATCAACAACTCCATATGCATCAGCCTTATATCGTAAACAAGTCTCGTCTATATAGACTATTTTCCTGACTTTTGGAGACTTCCTGGGTTTTAATTGTCTTACTTCCATATGCTTTTTATATATTCACATCTCTTCCCTCTCAACAAAGGCCGCAAACCAAATATAGCCAACCAACAACAGCCAATACCATTTGAAATGGATGTATACTAAATAGAAACTACCTACTACAATAGCACCACCTATTAGGATTTTCAGTAAAAAAGGAAAAGGTCCCAATATAAGACTCATAATGCCAGCAACAAGACCACCTACGATTTCTTGTATATGTCCAAATATCTCCCCTATGCCCTCGCTAATAGCAAAGACAAGAAGCATGAGACCGCCTATACCGAGTATCCACAATACTGTAGATATCATAATCAGAAGATTTTGAGGTCCTTACCTGTTATGACTGAAATGGGCTTCACCATTCTGCACAGTACAAGTCCTACTACCACCAACAGAACCTTCATCCAGATATGGTCATTGTAGAATACCATACCCGCATACACCAGGTAGAGCGGACTACACACCAATGCTATTGTGAGTAGCAAAGTAAGAGATACTAACAGGATTTTCATTACCAATAGTTTTCGTCTATAATCGTAATGCTAGTATTGTTATAGAAGAATCTCATACCCTCATCACTGCTAAACGTCAGTATGACAGGAATGTTCTTTTTGCCACATATATGGTTGTCGTTATTGACTTTCAGGACACTTTCAATATACATCCTTGTTCCCTTATCTTCTAGTTCAGAGAAGTGGTCTAACAACAAAATGGAGATAACTTTTTCTGCTTTATGTAGTTCGGCTTTCCTTACATCGTCTCCCCATACTGAGCCAACCCAGCCTGCTTCATTCATCTTGGCAACAATAGATTGTGGATCATCCATTTTACAGTCGACATAGATGATGTTAACTCCGGACTTTTCAAGTTCTTTCTCGACGATGCCCTTGAAGTCAAACCCTTCCGGTACTCTTACAATGGCGGAGTTCTCTGTCTTGAAATAACCATTATCGCTCATGCCTATTCTTTTGAGAATATCTGGCAATGCCTGTTCAAAATCTTTTGTTTCCATAATCTCTTTATTATAATGGTTTAACCAAAAATATTTCTTTTATCTCTCTCATCGTAGTACAACGACTTTCGGCGATAGACATCAATTGCGGATCGTCATGCTGCAATCCCATTGCACTTTCCTCTCTTGTTAAGACAAAACCTCTTATTCCTTGATAGTCAGGTCCGCTTCCCATAGCAATGGCACCTTTTGCGTGATATAGCGTACATCCTTGAATGCTTGGATTTCTACATATTTCCATTACCTCTTGATATAGCACATCCAACTGATTTCTGCTTTCTTCTATATCCTTGTATATCGCGCTAAGTTCCTCAGAGAATGTCTCAATATCTCTTAGAAAAGAACCGCAATTGTTACCGATATTGTTGATAAACCTGTTTTGGAAGGCCTCTGCGTTAGTGTCGTTCCAGTTACTGAAAAGAACATCATTGCAGCGACTTAATGTCAGCCGGTCGTTTGCAAAACCATCAAGTATAGAAAGAAATAAATTACCAATAGCCATTTATTATTTGCTTTTATATTGTTCAATTATCTCTGCCTGTTGCATTAGATTTGCAGCACCTTCTGATGTCGCCGTAGTAACATTGTCCGTATATGCTCTTATACGCTGAACAAAATCATCGATTTTCGCTTCTGCAGCACGAACCTTGTTTCTTATTTCTGACACAGCAGCAGTGTACTCATGAAGTCTCAATTCAGCTTCTTCGTCACTGTTTCCCAGAAGGACTTCAGACGTTGATTCAAGTTCCCCGCGTGCTTCGTCGTAACGGACTTTGAGTTCGTGGACTTTTTCTTGAAGAGAATTTTGTCTCCTATCTATGTCGCGGATAAAAGAACTAAGTTCTTCTCTTTTCTTCTCCGCCTTACGTTGAAGAGCCACACAAAGCGCAATCTGCGAACTGCCAAACTTCTGTAGCATTGCTGCATATTGTCGCAATACATCTGTTTGTTTTACACTTACATCATTCACTTGTTCACCTATTTATAGTCTGTGACTTTTATACTGTTCAAGAATATCACACGAACGATTAATAAATTCAGAATACTGTTGCATTTGCTGAGCAATTCTGTCGATCTCATTTTTCTTTTGCTCAAAATCACCCATAAAAGTTCTGTTTTGATCATCTTGCCAAGAGTCGCATACTTGATGCATTTGCTGTGTCAATTGCTGAAACAATTGAGTCAAATTTCCACTTGCGATATTCAGGTTCCGTCCGAATTGACGAAGTTGTCCGAGATCTTTTACTCCTGCATCTTGTGCCATAATTATAACTGCTTTAAAATGTTATTTAATTCATTTTCTGTAGGAAGAATATAGGGAGAAAACAACTGATAAGAGTCATCTTCTTCAGAATAATAGTAAGCTCGTAGTCTTTCTGGTTCACTACTTAAATCTTCAAGACGTATGTCATCACTCAGTCCCAGCGTCATTGCTGTTTTTTCTTCCGAACGCAGCATAACAATATGTTTAAACATGGAGAAAACAACTTTTGACGAAACAAATTCCTGGAACAACAATTTCGATGGTTTATCTATTTGCAGAATAGTATGAACACCTTGTTCTGGTCCGTTTTCTAATATGTACCTCATAGCCTTCTCAAAATTGCTAACATCTATCTGCTTCCCATTCCCGGAAAGTGATGAAGAGAAATTCAATCCAGCAAACACATTCACCATTCCATCATTGCTACTAGATTGCTCCTCTGATTCCGTAGCATCTTTTATTTCCAAATTAAGTTTCAACTCACGAAAACGTTCTTGTCCTATGATAACAAGTATTGTAGGTATAGCGTTTTCATTGGCGATACTCTCTGCAAGTTTCCTCAATTCTAAAGCTCTTTCTCTTCTCGCTATAACCTGACATAAACCTTTATCTTCAAGGTTATCCAAGATATTAAGATAATCTGCATCATCATCATTTCCGCAATCAATTACTTTTATTTGTGCGTCAATCCCTTTCTGCTTATACGAAATAATCAGAGATAATAATGCCGCTATTGTTGTGCGTGTTACTTGGTGATCCTCGTCTATACCAAACAACAAAATATTCTCACTGAAATCACGCTTTAAAGCAATTTCCAAAGGCTCTTGATTTAAAGAAATGCCTCGTCCCAAAATAGCAACAGGGTTGTTTCCTTGTTTCGAACTGACAGATTCTATAACAGAAGCATCCATATTGAAAATTTGGGCACCACTGAAATAGAACTGGCCATTACTTGACAAATCCGAAGTCTTACTTATTACGTCCTGTATAGTCTTGTCCAATTGCTCTTTAGGCATATAAGTAGACAAGAATTGGTATTGAGACTCCGTGTGATGATAAAAGACTTGTCCGACTTGTTGATTGGCTGTAATGCGGCTGCTGTCTCTTACCATTTTCTCAGAATCGGCAATAGAACACTTTAAGAGATAGTGATCTGTTATGTTATTGAGTATCTCATTGGATATTTCTGCTCCAGCCAATGTTTGAGTAGCAAGTAAGAGATGAACGCCTTGACTGCGACCTTCCTTTGCTATTTTTGTAATAATTGACTGTATCTCCTGTTTTACCATTCTGCTACCACGTCCCTGCATATTAAACAGCTCGTGGCATTCATCTGCAACAAACAGAATCTGAGGAAGATGTAGGTTGGGATACTTTTGGTTATATTCCTGAATGTTCGAGACACCAGCTTCACGCAACATCTTTCCGCGCTCCCTCATCTGAATGCTAAGGTCTCGCAGTATTTCCAAAGTAATCTGTATGTCGCTATTGTCAACAAGCAGTGCTTTTACGTGTTTTATGTCACGATAGCGATTAAATTCCACACCACCTAACTTGAAGTCAAGTAAATATAGACAAAGGTCAGAAGGGCGATACTTCTTGATAAGCTCTATCAAAACGCTATGCAGGAAAACGGACTTACCAGAGCCGGACTGTCCCAAAACAAAAGCATGGACATGGCTAACAGTATCCAGCATAAAGTCTATAGGAACACCATCTTCTTTCTTGCCTACAGAAACAGATAAGTCGCCGAGACTACTAGACATACTTATTTCTTCTGTTTTTGTGTTTGCATTATGCAGGATAGCTTTGCCATTTTCCTTTTGTACCGAAATCCCTTTTAAATAATCAAAGAATATCTCTTGAATCTTTTCCTTACCGTTACCGTCGTTGATGAAATACACTGAAATACCACTATCCCAACATTTTCTTTGAGGACCGGTATTCTGTGTGGGAAGATTCTGAAAATACCGATCCTTTTGACTTAAAATATCATAAGGTTTGTGTTCGCCTTCTTTTATATCTCCTAATAAACAACGTAAATCATCGAGAACTATAAAATGAATGCCTGCTTGACCACCTCTTTCAATAATCGATTTTAGAGATTCTGTTAGTTGCCCATATCCTTTTGGATAATCAAGCAGGATTATAAGTTCAACGGGAAACTGATCTGACAAAACCTTTCCGTATTTTAAAAAAGATTTTATTCTATTATACATCTCACCTATGAATTGCAACGTTTCTTCTTCTTCCAAATAAACATGGCAGAGATCGTCTGGAAGATTCTGGTTTAGAAAATTAGCTTTGTCAGACCATTGTAAATTAACTATATTGATTCTAACTTTTCCTCGCGGCATTGACATCATACACCATAATACAAATTCTATCATTTTTTGTATGGCACTTTCTTCTTCATTGTCATTATTATAAGGCGTTATAAGGACATGAGGGGCTTTTCCAAAGTCTATAAACTTTGGCACACCATAAAAAACTCTGCCAACAACATTAATAATATTGCCAGAATAAACAAAATTGAGATTGGAAGTGTCTTTCGATCTTATGCATATCTTTGAAGCTGTGTCTTCTGCTTGTGATAAGAAGTCGCCTTGACGCCTAATAAAAAGAGGATACATCTCAGGTTTTATTTTCCGTAATTCAGAAAGCATAGAAGCTAATGAATCTTCAATCTCATTTACATTTTCATCTTGTTCTTCCTTACTATTTGCCTGAATTGCCCGAATCTTTTGCTCCAGAGCTTTGGCAATCAAATCCATTGCTGCTATTGTCGTTGCCATATTGTTCTAGTCTTTTATATATAAATAAACACCTTTGTTATCAATCAATTTCCTTGCAGATAATGCGACATAAGCATATGAATTATTATGAAGATAGTCAAACTGTGACAAGTCTATATCACTTTCATTAAGTTTCTGTAAGAAATCGCCTAATTCATTTTTGGGGACTAACTCATTAGAGTTTAGTTCCATTTCGCCATTATGATTCATTATAGAGTTCCACACTCGCCGAGTTATCGGTTGGGTAATTATTGTAATTTTACGCTTATCCCCAAAGAATAGTCCATGTTTATATTCATAGGATTCTTGGATAGACAAGAATTCATTTACAACAGATTTCCAATTGTTTTTCTGTTTGAGTTCAGAAATGAAATTGGCATCAGTCGTTACAATTCTGAATGTCGCTCCTTCCGTTTTGGCATCATTAACCTGCAAAATTGAAGAATAGCCCAAATAGCCGCCTCCATCAAGCCATTCTCTGGAATGAGGTGGCGCGGACATCGCATATGGTCGAGCATTGTACGCCCCCTCAAGTTGTTCTCTTGTTGGTACATAGAACTCCATTCCTACTATACGAGAGAACTTATGACAAAAGTCTTTTACTACTTTCTCTGAAAAACATTCATATTCGTTTTTCTCGATGCTACTATAAAGGAATTTAGAGACTGCATCATGATTCACAACACCCCTAAGAATGCAGAAATCATCTACGACAACAGTATGTGTCTGTATGTTAATACCCTTTATTCTGTTTACACGAATTTCGCCTCCTTCAACAAATATCATATTATTAAATAGACTATTGATGTATGGGGCAAAGCGAACTTTATCTTCCGCAAGTTTTCTCGCAGCCTCTTCTTCAGCTTTTATTCTGGCCTCTTCTTCAGCTTTTATTCTGGCCTCTTCTTCAATTCTTCTTGCTTCTTCTTCTGCAGCTTTTTTGTAAGTCTCAATAAGTGATAGGTCATTGCAAACGACTCTAAAAGTATGTGTATCCCAATCAGGAATATTATACCTTATTTCAATAGATGAATAATCAACAATTATTTCTTCGGATGTCTCCGTACGTTCATTATGGTATTTTTCTGAAGAAAGATTGATTAGTCTATCGGAATACTCATATGCATCAGTGCAGTTTATTCCCCCTCGCAGGGCGTAGACAAGCTGGTCCTTTGAAGGCAAGGAGAAATGATATCCAGTCACTTCCGACATCAGATCAATGAAACTATGTATATCGGCTACACTGTTTAATTTATATATAAAAAGAGCTTTAAAATCATCCCAAGAAACAACGTTCTTTTTTATTAAGAAGTCCTCCATTTTCTTTACATATGCATTTTTATTAGAATCACGCATAATAGTCTCTTTCCCTTGAACATAAACCATGTCTTCAAGGAAAGCCTGAATCCTATTATTTGAATTCTTCTTTATATGCTTTATTAGCAGATTGTGTTCCTCCTCTGCCTTTCGTTTTGCTTCCTCTTCCGCCTTTCGTTTGGCTTCCTCTTCCGCCTTTCGTTTTGCTTCCTCCTCTGCCTTTCGTTTTGCTTCCTCCTCTGCCTTTCGTTTTGCTTCCTCCTCTGCCTTTCGTTTTGCTTCTTCTTCGGCTTTTATTCTTGCTTCTTCGGCTTTCTGTCGAGCCTTTTCTTCTTCAAGTCTTCTAGCTTCTTCTTCGGCAGCTTTAAGTCTTGCCGCTTCTTCAGCTCTACGTTTAGCATTTTTAGCATTCTCTGCTTCTGCCAAACGTCTTATTCGTTCCAATTCTATTCGTTTCGTTTCTTCTTCCTTCTTACGTTTATGACGTTCAACAGCTTCCACTAATGCTAAAATAGTAGTTTTACGCCTAATTTCTTCTTCCTCCTTGATAACATACAAAGGCTTTATTTCTACTATCTTTGGTTTATCTTCAATCTCTATAGGTGCATACAATACCTCCAAGGCTTTTTCATATCCTTGTTCTGCAGCCTTGATGTACCAAACCAAAGCATTGAAATAGTCTTCAATGTCTTTATAATAAGTGGCTAAATCATATTGTGAAGAAGCCTCCCCCTCATTTGCTGATTTAATCAGTTGATCTAGTTTCTCCTGCTCCATACTTTGAAATATCTATTGTGATATTATTTTCGTATTCTAATTGGGCTATTTTACGTTTATCAGAAGCCTCTTGTTCTGTTTCTTTTGCCCGTTCTAAAACTTGAAAGATATAGTCTTTTTCACATTGTTCGTGTATTTGTTCTTCCAAAGCAGGAAAAAATAAATCATTTCGAGATTGGTCGAAAAACACGATAAATGCCTCTCGTATCTCGGTATTTCTTAAAATCAAATCAATTAGACTTTGAGTCGTAGGTGAGATCTGATAGGACATAGTTCTTTTTGTTCTGTCCTTCAGTCCCTTTCCAGACGTTATTATTGGAAAACATGCAGAAACGGAAGTCTCATACACCAAAAGCGTGGAACCCTCACTGTTGCCCGTTCCACTTTCTGAGGTCTTCGAACTTACCCGTCTATCCGAAACGAGCAACGAAGACCCCACGCCGTATGTAGATATACTGCGCCCAACATACCAAAAAGATATAATACGGACTTGATATTACATACCCATGAGCATCTACCGTTGCATGGTTCGAGGATAGACCGAAGTGTTCGAAGTTTCAGAAAGTCCTAAACCAAGCGTCAGCAAACGCTTTTACCACTATGTTAGCCCTCTACCAACCGCCACTTTTAAGTGGCTTCGGCGCGGAGCTTGCAAACCCATACACCCGAAGGCATACAAAAATGCAATACAAATATAGTTATTTTGTCTGTCATTATTCGCATTTTGTGGATTTATTTAAGAAAGTTTAAACGAAGTGGGAGACTTTTCTAATCGTATTCACTGAATGTCCCGTCAATTTGCTGACTTCTCGCAGACTAAGACCCTTTCTAAGCAATTTGATTTCCTGACTATATTGTTGTTTCATCTGATCTTCGCTCTTAGTATATCCCCGTTTGCGACCAACGACACCACCCTGTTCCCTATAGTTCTTGTAACCGCTGTTCATACGTTCACGAATAGTCTTACGCTCCATTCTGGCAATCTCAGCAAGAATAGTAATAAGAAACTGAGACATTGCGTTGACTTTCCCATCTTCATTCAAAGTCTCAATATTATAGTTCTGGATATACAAAGACACTTTCATGTCGTTCAAAGTCTCGATGACTTGTAAAACTTGGAGGGTGTCACGCCCCAACCTACTCAGTTCTGTTACCAATACTTTGTCAATATGCTGCGCCTTGATATAGTCTATCATTCTGCTAAGCTCTTTTCGCTCAGCATTCTTCTTGGCACCGCTTATCTTCTCTGTAAAAACAGAACGAACCGACCAGCCTCTTTGTGTACAAATAGCTGTCAGTTCGTTTACCTGTCTGTCATAGTCCTGTATCAACGTTGATACGCGACCGAATATCACCACATCCATTTTCTTTGCTTTATCTGTCTAACTTCTACAAGCAAAGATAGTGATAATATTGATACGGCGAGGCGTATCAATACATTAAAGTGTAACTTTCAGTATTATTTAGCGCTTTTCTATATCTGGCAAGAAGTCAAAGCCTAGTTTATCAACGACCGATGACAAAGTCTCAGGCAGGAACTCTGCATAAACTTTTTCCGTTACGCCTGTTGAAGTATGACCTAACAATCGGCTTATCGCACTGACGTCTGCACCACCGGCCAAAGCCAAAACGGCCCAAGTATGTCGGGCGGCATGGAAGGTCAGTTTAATATTCCATCCCAATTCCTCTCCAATGGCTTTTAAGGCCGTATTGATAGTGTTATTCCAAGAATTACGTCGCTTATAAATAGCTTCGCCATCTGTAAGGTCAAAGTCTTCACTCAACAAGTCGAACACATAGACTTTATTACGGTCTTTCCATTTATCAAGGATACGATTAACAGGTTCACTTAGTGGGATTGTATTGCGGTTACGAGTCTTTACTTGGATTTTCTTAATTTCTTTCTTTTTGAAGTCTATATCTTTCCACCTTAATGTCATGACATCAACGAGACGCAAGCCACAAGCATGAAAGGAGAACAGGAACATTTCAAGGAACTCTTTGCGGCGTGGCTGTGTAATAGTATCGTACTTCTTAACCAACATTTCCAGTTCTTCCCTCTTCAAATAACGAAGATCCTTGTCCTCTGCATCTATATCGTCTTCCTCTTTCAGATATAAGTCCTTAATACTTGCATTGACTTCTTTTGAGAGATACCCCAGTTGTGCAGCCTGTTCGCAAGCCTGAAATATAGGAGTCATACTTTTGTTAATAGCTGACGGTTTCCTTTTAGCTTTCAATCGCCATGCACGAAAATCACATATCAACTCCTCATTAATCTCACCAACATAGATTAGTTCATTATCTGTACCATGTGTTCCTTTTCCTGTCATTAGAAGAAACTCTGAAAACTTGTTTATTGCAGAAATGCCATTTTCACGTGTACTTACTGCGATCTTTCCCTTATCAAATTTGGTTTGGATTAAGCCTTTTGCAAATTCTACGAAGTCCTTACCACTATCAGCCCGCAATAACTCAAAGTTGTCATCGAGGAAAGCACGTATCACCTCACCTGTAATATGTCCATTTGCCTCATAGTATTGCACTATCTTGGCATCAATACCAGCAAGGCGTTTATGCAACACAGTATTGTAGTACTTGTAGTCTAAGTCTGTGGTAGCACGTATCTCGCCTATTCCTCCACAGCCCTTTTCATTCCAGTCTTTAGGAAAAACTGAGACTTCCGTAGTCTTCCGCATAGAGTCAGCATTCCAATTGTACTCAATGTAGATAGGATACCGCTTGTTTGACTGCACAACTCTTGGAGTACGCAGTTTCAGCCTGCCTTTTGGATAGTTTCTTGCTGTTCTGCCCATACTTGTTTTGAAAATTATATGATCACCTACGGAAAGTTACTGCAAAGATACAAATTATTGATCATTTTATTTTCATTTTAAGGCTAAAAATGCCTTTTTTGATCGGTTAATTTGGCACTAAAAGACCGAAAAAAGCAACATGGAAAATCTGGCTGATTTATCCATGCTGCTTATTTTCAATTAGTTACGCTTTTCTAAGCCGAATTAAATGATCAATACTCATCCTCGTTGAATAGGAAATCCTCTTTCGTAGGATAATCTGGCCAGATGTCCTCGATGCTTTCATAAACATCACCCTCATCCTCTATTTCTTGTAGGTTCTCCAACACTTCAAGTGGTGCACCTGAACGGATGGCATAATCTATAAGTTCGTCCTTGGTAGCGGGCCAAGGAGCGTCTTCAAGCTTTGAAGCTAATTCTAGTGTCCAATACATAGTCTTTCAAATTTATCAGTTTTAGAATTTGACCGCAAAAGTAATATTTTTTTTCTTAATCACAAGCATTCTGCCATAATTTTTCACTATGCCCTGCAATAAAATTCAACTTCTTAGCCAAAACAAACAAATAATCGCTCAAACGGTTCACATATTGAAGCACTTCTGGTGACACTGTAGCATTTGCAGCGAGTTCGACAATCCGTCTTTCCGCACGACGGCAAACCGTACGACAAACATGTGCCTGGGCTGCTTCCTTTGTACCGCCGGGTAGTACAAAACCCTGTTTCTCGGGAAGCATCTCCATAATGGCATCAACTTCCTGTTCTACTCGTTCTATCTCGCCTTCCGGTAGATAAGCAGAAGGGTAAAGTGGGGTCTGATCCTGATCTGTTGCCAGATTGGTACACACATTAAACAAGTTGTTCTGGATTCGTTCTACCATATCCTTGTCATGCCCTTCTGGCAATAGTGCAGCCAGCAAACCAAGATGAGAACTAAGTTCATCAACAGTCCCATACGACTCTAACCGTATACTTGCCTTGCTAACTCGTTGTCCTCCTACCAATGACGTCTTTCCCTCATCACCACGCCGGGTATATACTTTGGTAATTTTTTTCATCTTCGGTTAGTCTTTAGAAATTTACTTTATAATTCATTTTATGCCGTTTCTTGTCAAAGAAGACAATGCCACAATAATATAAGTCAAAGGTAACACTTGTACGAGAATCCTTTTCCACCTCATGCCAAAAATCCATATCGCGATAGATTTTGTCTATCACTACAACGGAAGAGTCATCCACCTTATTATATATCATATCCATCTTCGCACGATAATCCTCGAATACTTCCAGTCTCTCCAACTCTATATGCTGAACCTCTGGAACCATCTTAGTCTTCATGCAACCTGCCGTAAAAAAAGCACCATATGGGTCAATTCGCATCATAGAAGGCTGTCGCCAATTAGCAAGTCGAAAATAAAGTCTTCCTATCTTTCTATCAAGCCAGCCTTTACTCAATTGCCCCAAACGATCATAGGCATAATACGGCCAATGCTCGTTTATCACATAACGGACAAACGCATAGTCCGTGGGTGACTGTATTCCAAAGCCACGACAATATGGAAGTCGATAAAGCCATACATATATTCGTTTTAGGTGATTCATATTGCAAAGTTAATGACTTTATTTCAAAAAAACGAAGAAGCCCCGCGGATATTGCATCCGCAGGGCCTCGTCTGTGAAAAAGTGGCGGCCTCCTACTCTCCCGCATTGCATTGCAGTACCATCGGCGCAGGCGGGCTTAACTTCTCTGTTCGGAATGGGAAGAGGTGGGACCCCGCCGCAATAACCACCTGATAATTCTTCGGATTAGTAATTAGGAATTAGGAATTAG
>NZ_FOWK01000012.1 GCF_900115435.1 Prevotella sp. tf2-5 | reverse complement strand
CATCTGTGAAGAGCATAGGGAATTAATCCGACTTTCGCCGGGCTGTGCCCTACTACGGGGAAGGTTGGATACGCGTTACTCACCCGTGCGCCGGTCGCCATCTGGAATAGCAAGCTATCCCAATGCTGCCCCTCGACTTGCATGTGTTAAGCCTGTAGCTAGCGTTCATCCTGAGCCAGGATCAAACTCTCCACTGTATAAATATCTTTCTATCCAATAAAGGATTGTCTCTGTCACAGAACGCTGTCATTATCCGGTAGTCAAGATGGATCTTATAAAGCACCTGTCATCTTCTTGACGGTTCGTAATTTTGTCTTACCCGAGTACCCGATAAAGGTACTCGCTTCTTGTACTACTACTTCTCTGTTTTATGCAAATCTTATCAAAGAACTCTCTTCTAAACCAACGGGTCTCCCCGAAAGCGGATGCAAAGGTACGAACTTTTTCCGAATAAACAAATATTTTACCCATATTTTTTCAGAAAACAGCGAAAAAAGTCTTCCGGGTTGACCTAAATCAACCGAAAGAACGGCTACACCTTATTATATTATATAAGGGAGAGGTTTGCCTGCCAAATGTTTGGACAGAAAGTGGATCATTCAGAACCGTCCCCAGTTTTCTTTTCGACTTTACTCGATAGCCAACAGAGATAATGACATCAAGATTATAGAGGGTTGTGGGTTTATATCTTGACAGAGTATTATGCAAAATTTGCATATTACTTTCTTTGGTTAATTCTTTTTCATTAAATACGTTAGAAATATGTCGTGCTATCACAGACTGGTCACGCTGAAACAACTCTGCCATTTGCGCCTGTGTCAGCCACACCGTCTCATTATCCATCCTCACTTCCAACCGAATGGTCTCATCCGGTTGGTACATCACAATCTCACCTGTTGTTTTTAGAACTTCACTCATAATTTTTGATGAATAGTTGATATCGCTATTCGCCTGCAAAGTTACGAAACAGAATGGAGACAGATTTTCAAATTTCTCTCAATTCCTTTCATATTTGTCTCATCCCCATGGAAATTGAGTTAAAAACGTTAAAAATCCGCATAACCCTAAACCCAGAAGAAAAAAACGGGTCGCTAATTTTAAAAAAGTCCCTGCTATGCATCATGCACAGCAGGGACTTTTGGTTCACCTTAAAGAAGGACTATCCCTCTGATTTACACGTCAGGTTCTTCAGAACCGATACCGTCACCATCCAAGTTGAAATCACCGTCACCCAGTGACCTTACGCCACCACTGGTAGTCAACAACGGAGTGCGGTAGTGAATATCCACAACCTCCATCTGAGGCTTATCATATATCTTCTTTTTCATAATTTAGGTTGCCTTCCCCCCCCCCGCCCTCTCCTTCAGAGAGGGAGCCAGGGGTATAAGGACTTTGTTTATTGATGACACTTCATATTACTTTTAATCTCTGTCCCTCCCCTCTCTGAAGGAGAGGGGTCGGGGGTGAGGCTTTTTTACCTCATCACGACTTTGAGCTTTGCTCGAACTCGTATTCCCGAACAAGTTCGCCTACCCGTAGCCTTTCACGTTCGGAAGAATTCGAGCAAGCTCGATTCTTCTCTCACTTAATCACGACTTTTTTACCATTCACAATGTAAATGCCCTTTGTCGGATTCTCGACACGACGACCGTTGAGGTCGTAGAACTTCAATTCTTCAATTTTTCCATTCTTCAATTCTCCATTCAATCCATCAATCCCTGTCGTCTCTCCCTCTCCGAAGTCGAGTTCGATAGAGCGGGCTGCATTAGGATTAGTCATTTCGAGATGGGCACGCATACACTTCAGCGTACGAGGTGTGGTCTTCGAGTAGCCGATCTTATTACCTGTAGAGAAGAACAGCACATAGTCCTTGTTGCCGTCGTCGATGGTGAACGGTGCGTAGTTACCTACAAACTTACCACCGCTGAAGTTCACCTCCGTAGGAGTACTACTATCGATCTTGACATCACTGAATACAGGATTACTGATATTCTCCCCTGTCGTAGTCCATTTGACGATATAGGGCTTGCCAGCCTCGATCGCTGTCACAGGAGAGAAGTTCAAGGTCAGCTTGCCATTGTTGTCAAGGTTCGATGTAGTGCCGTCCAGTTCCTTGATGGTGGCACCAGCCAGTGGTGAGGCGGCTATCTGCTCTGCCGACAGACCGAAGGGCAGGCACAGTGTGTTCCAGTCACCATTCTTCAGCAGCGTACGATCCTTGAGGGTGACAGTGCATGTAGAGGAGAAGTGTGCAATTATGACACATTCATTGTTTTTGTTATCCTCTAATGCCACGATATTTTCGCCATACCTATAATATACACCCATGTATTCCAGTCCGTTTGTGCCATAGGCAGTGATGCCTGCATACGAGCCTGTGCCGTAGGTTACGGTAGCATCACCGAATCCATCCGGCTTCGTGTCGCTGGTGATGGCATAAGTCGCAATAAAATCATCTTCTTTTCGGTCACGACCTTTGACCGCCCCCATTCCATAGACGGTATGGTAGGTGTTGGTGAAGGTGCCTATATCGGAGCCTGCGATGGCTCCGAACCAATAACCATTGACGGTATTACCGAGGTAGAGACAGTCCTGAACAGTGTTAGATTTTCGCATAAATCCTACAAGACCTCCTACAAGACTATAATCACTATCTATTCCGTTAACGGCGGCGGCACTCGTGCAGCCTTTGATTTGTGAATACGAGCCTGTGTTGCTAACGAAACCGGCTATACCGCCACCCTCATCATTGGCATTGATGGTGACAGTGTTGGTGGTATGGCAGTTTTCGATAACAGCAGGTTCGCAGTTGCCTACGATACCACCTATCCAGTCTCTCCCCGTTATATTGCTGTTGGTGAGTGTGACATTCTTTATTGTAGCACTACGGAGATTGCCGAAAAGTCCAACGAAATCATTATTTGGCAAATTGACATTAATGCCGTTGATGACGTGCCCCTTGCCGTCAAAAATGCCACGAAAAACATAGTCTCCTGTGCCGATGGGCGTAAAGTTATTCTCTGTGCCGTCGTACGTGATGTCGGCACCCAACTCAAAGTATTTGCCGCTGTAGTTGGTTCCGTTATTCACGCGTTGTGCCAGCAGGTTGAGACCTGCGGTAGTGGTGATCTTATATGCCTTCTCAGCCGATGATCCGTTGCGACCCTCGGTCAGTGCCAGCCAGTGGTCGGTACCAGAGGGGGAGACAGTAGGAGCAGTAGAGATCATCGTCAGGGTGTAAACATCATTGTCGTTATCGATGAGGTCATTACCTAATCCGTCAGTATAGCCACTGAACTCGAAGCCCTCGGGCAGACTGCTGATACCCACGAAGAGCATTACCTGCTCTGTGGCGCCGGCATAGAGCTTGCCGCCATAGCCGATACCCTTATTGCCCTCGTAGATGGTGATGCCGCTCAAGCAATAGGTGGTGGCAGTACCTGTCGGGACGAGTGTCACCCCTGTGGCGGCTTTGATTTCCACTGCCTTACGGGCACCGTCGGTGTCTGCATTTCTGACCGCCCCCAGTCCATTGACGGTATGGTAGTTGTTGGTGAGGGCGCCACTGTCCCATCGACCAACGATGGCTCCGATAAAATCCTCGCCTGTTACAGAACTGCCGATGTAGAGATTATCCTGGATGGCGCTCCCATTACCTATTGCGCCGATGACACCACCGACAAACTGTGTTCCGCTGACACTGGCAGCACTGACACAGCCAGAAATTTTACCGTAGTGACCCACAACACCTCCGACAAAATATGCTCCACTGACGGAGACATTATTAGCAACGACACAGTTCTTTATGGTTGCATTATCTCCAAAGCCAATGATGGCACCGACTTTGCTATCGGCGGTGATGGTGCTGTTGGCGATGGTCAAGTTCTTGATTTCAGCAGAAGATCCTGTAGCACCGAATAGAGCTACTTTATTATTACCTGGCAGATTGATGTTGAGTCCGCTGATAGTGAAACCTTTTCCATCGAACTTGCCTTTAAAGATGTAGCTCCCGTTGCCGATTGGTGTAAAGTTATTCGTTACGCCCTTATCGTACGTGATGTTGGCACCCAGTTCGAAGTACGTGTCTTGGTAATCGTTACCGCTGTTCACACGCTGCGCCAGCAGGTCGAGGTCGCCGGTCGTGTTGATGACGTAGGCATCGGCCTCCGAGTCGCCGCTGTTGTGCAGTGCCCAGTCGGGTGTCATCTTGAAGCTGGCGGCAGCGGTGGTGTATTCGTTGCAGTTGCCGTCGCTGGCGATGGTCGCCTTCACCCAGTAAGTGCCGGCGGCGGTGGGCACTGTGGTAGAGTAAGTGCCGTTCTGCGACGTGCTGTACTTATAGGTGACGGCTCCCGTGCTCAGGTTGGTACCGCCGAGGGTGGGCTGCGGGGCGTTGCCTTCCAACAGGTCGGCACACGACACGGTGACGCCGCTGTTGGCCGCCTTGGCGATGGTGACCGACTTGGAGAACGTCGGGCCGGAGTCGCCGTAGCTGTTGGAGCCGGCATAATAATAAACGGTATAGGTACCAGCGTTGGTGGCGGTCACATTAGCCACAGTGGACGTATAACTGCCCGATGTGCCCACGCGGTAGTACATCGTACACTGCGACGTGGGGTTGTAGTTCACCAACTGCTGCGGCTCTCCGTTATAGACGAGTGCCGTCTTCATGGTGGGGTCGCTGGCAGGGCGGTTCTTCTTCGTAGTGGTGGAGAGGTGCATGTAGACATCGCCACTGCCCGAGATACCACGGTTAAGGTCGATTTGGTCCTCATGGAGATTTCCGTTTGTGTAATAGCAGTTAATGGAACCGCCTTTGGTGCTGTTGACGGTGATGCCGTCGACGGCTCGCATTGTTGAGCTATATTCCTGCTTGGTATAATAGAGGTAGAGGTTCCATCCATCCCCGCAATGGCTGTTCAGGTTACCCTTGGCACTCTCGAACCAGCTGCCGCCGTAGTAGTCGCAGAGATAGTAGGTGCGCCCTTGGTAGGTCACTGTCGAAGGAGGATTAGTGCCTTCTGCGTCAATGACAATGATATCGGTGATGTAGCCGCCGTTGGTACTGGCGCGGTTACTTGTCTTGTAACCCAGGTTGATGTAGTCACCACCGGCACCTTGGTTCAGGTCTTGACTGATGAAGGTGTAGTCGCTGTGAGCATTCTTCGCTGTGTTCACCTCACTTTCCGTACCACCGACAAGGATGATGTCGGTGATGTACGCTGGATAATCATCTGCCCATGTCGTCAAGACAGAGAGCATCATCACGAGGAGCATCATCGATGCCCGTCGCATGGCGCCCAGCCCCAAGGTCGAGGGCGCGAAATAGTTTTTCCTGTTGGTCTTACTCATTGTTGTTTATTGTTTGATTTTTATTGATTTCTCTGGTGAATGCATAAAAAAAGCCTTACGGCTTCACTTGCATTTCTGCAAGCCAAGCCGTATATGTCGCCTGTCGCGCCGCCCATCGGGCGTCGCTCCATTCTGATGTTTAGAGTTGAGTGAGTGAGTGAGTGAGTGAGTGAGTGAGTGAGTTAACGAATTATTTGACGTAGCCAAACAATTCGCGTTAAACATTGTTATCATCTCAATCTTTCTCATCGCCCATGGTTGAATATTCGGCTTCAAAGTTACGACAATTTTCTTAAACAGCAATATTCTTTCGTCAGTTTAACGTTGATTTTTGAACATTTTGTAGCATCTGGGCACAAAAATAATAGAAATAGGAGTAGTGAAATTTGGGGAATCCCAAATTTTCTGGTTAAGGGTTAAGGGTTCATGGTTAAGGTGATTAGCAAATAAAGGCTTTAATTAACTTGAATGAGGGCTTTAATCGGGTCGAATAAAGCCCTTAATCGGTATGAAAGTGGGCTTTAGTCGGTATGAAAGTGGGCTTCAGTCGGTAACAAAACAACAGTTAGTCGGTAACTGAGCGTCCTTCAGTCGGTAACTGACTTCCTTCCTCATTGCAACGGCAAAGGTACAACATTTAACATGCGATGTCAAGAGTTCCTGCCCCAAACGTGTACGAAAACGTGCACAATAAAACGGTGACGGTGACGGTTACAGTTTTCCAAAAATGAGAATCCCAAAATGCGAATAAAACATGTATATTTATATTACTATATATATAATATATATATTATATATATAGTAAAAGTTATAGTCAACCTTTTCAGTACGATTTCACTAAACTGTAACCGTCACCGTCACCACTTTACGTGCTTTTCTTTTCAGTAAAAGTTGTAAAAGTGTTTGCAAATTGAGAAAGCTGGGGTTCTCAGTGATCCACCACAAAGGTACAACATTTCTATCAAAAGAAAATATTTGGATAGGAAAGTGGATCAGGGAGAGTCCCGGATTTTCGGCGGATTTTCTTTGCCGCTCATAGGCAGACTGTCTGTCGCATCCTGCCAGCACGATGACATAAAAGAAGAGAAGTACCACCATTTCCCTACACGTAATTTTTAAAACCCTTGTTACCGTTGCCGCCTTGCAAAAGTGTTTGATTGTCAAGGGATTGTGGGTAACAACGAAGCGGCAACGGTGACAAGGATTATGAAGAAGTATCTCCTATGAAAGTAAATTCAGTGTGTTTACTCGGTAAATTCAGTGAATTTACTCACCAAATTCAGTGAATTTACTGAGATAGGAGGCATCGGAATAAAAAGCAACCAACAGGGGTGTGTTACGAAGGCGGCACCTCCTGCCTGCGAAGGTGCCGCTTCCTCGGGTCGAAGGCGGCACATTCGACCCTTGAAGGTGCCGCCTTC
Organism: Prevotella sp. tf2-5; assembly: GCF_900115435.1. GTDB lineage: Bacteria > Bacteroidota > Bacteroidia > Bacteroidales > Bacteroidaceae > Prevotella. The sequence goes on along the minus strand of NZ_FOWK01000012.1, from coordinate 113,522 downwards.
ATAGGTTCACGGTTCAGGGTTCAGGGTTAGGGTGATTAGCAAATGAAGGCTTTAATCGGGTCGAATAAAGCCCTTAATCGGTATGAAAGTGGGGGTTAGTCGGTAACAAAACAACAGTTAGTCGGTAACAAAGTGGGCTTCAGTCGGTAACTGATTTTTATGAATTTTCGAAAAACATATAACCATATAACATGATGTGGCTCAAATGCCGATAAACAGGGGCTTTGCGGTATGTTAGATGTTCTAACAACATATAACATACATATAACATGGATATATCTTTTTGGTGAGATGTATGTTAGATGTATGTTACATGTTTGAGCAACATATAACATGCTTCAAACCCTTTGTACAAGGGCGTTTGAAGCATGTCATGTTATATGGTTATATGTTTTTGAAGAAATGATTATTCCTCTGCGGGAGCCTGACCGATGAGTTCCATGAACTCGTCAAGTTTCGGTGTGATGATAATCTGTGTACGACGGTTACGCTGCTTACCAGCCTCAGAGCTGTTAGGCTGAAGAGGGTTATACTCACCGCGACCACCAGCTGTCAGGCGTTTAGGATCGACACCATACTGATTTTGAAGAGCCTGTACTACAGAAGAGGCACGAAGACATGAGAGGTCCCAGTTGTTACGGATATTCTCGCGCTTGATGGGTACATTATCCGTATTACCCTCGATGAGCACGTCGTAGTCCTTATAGTCCTTGATGATCTTGGCAATCTTCGAGAGCGTCTCAGAAGCCCGGTCGCTAATCTCGTAAGAACCACTCTTATAAAGCATGTTGTCAGCCAGTGAGATATATACCACGCCCTTCAACACCTGAACGTCAACATCCTTCAGCTCCTCCTTGGAGAGCGAGCGGGTCAAGTTGTTGGTGAGCACCATGTTGAGCGAGTCACTCTTCGACTTCACCTCCACCAAGTGGCGGATATACTTATTCGACTCATTGATCTGGTCAACCAGTTTCTCAATGCTGACATTGTTCTGGCTAGTATTCGCCAGACTCTTTTCGAGTGCGTTTTGGAGTGCGGCGTTAGCCTTCTCCGCCTGGCTCAACTGTTGTTCAAGACTTGCCACGCGAGCCGTTGATGCAGCCAGCTTCTCTTTTGTGTCGGTATAATTAGTCTGAAGGGCTTTATTCTCCTCCTGACAAGCCACCAGTTCTTTTTTTGACGAGCAGCTTGTAATCAACATAGAAGCTGCAGCAATAGTCATCACTAAAATACTTTTTCTCATCATTCTATTTCTTTTGATTAAACATGAATACGGGTGCAAAGATAACGATTTATGTATTATTTCAAATCAAAACGATGTTGTTTTAGAATATTTTAAGTACCTTTGACTAACGTCGAAAGTACTCCCGTTCGAAAATGCTCAAATAAATTTGGCATTTTACTCACTTATTCGTACCTTTGACTAACGTCGAAAGTACTGCCGTTCGAAAATGCTCAAATAAATTTGGCATTTTACTCACTTATTCGTACCTTTGCAACAAAATTATAAATAAATCAAGGTAAAAGACATGATTCTCTTTTTCAAGACCCCCCAAAAGAGCGTGATTGCCACACAGGCAGACCATCAGCTCAATCAAGACGAAGTAAAGGAACTCTGTTGGCTTTATGGTGAGGCAGAGATGTATAATGAAGAGACGCTGGAAGGCTACTATGTCGGTCCGCGTCGTGAGATGGTGACCCCTTGGTCAACCAATGCCGTTGAGATCACCCAGAACATGGGACTGAAAGGTATCCAGCGTATTGAGGAATATTTCCCTGTTGAATCAGAGGACGCGGAGCATGACCCCATGTTGCAGCGTATGTACAAAGGGCTGAACCAGGATATTTTCACGATCAACATCCAGCCGGAGCCCATCAAGTACGTAGACAACCTGGAAGAGTACAACGAGCAGGAAGGACTTGCCCTTTCTCCCGAGGAGATAGAGTATCTCCATAAGATAGAGAAGGAGAACGGTCGTCCACTGACCGATTCCGAGATCTTCGGTTTTGCCCAGATTAACTCCGAGCACTGTCGTCACAAGATTTTCGGTGGTACCTTTATCATCGACGGCAAGGAGATGGAGTCAAGTCTTTTCGCGATGATCAAGAAGACCACCCAGGAGAACCCCAACAAGATTCTCTCTGCCTATAAGGATAATGTCGCTTTCGCCCAAGGTCCCGTTGTAGAGCAATTCGCCCCAGCCGACCAGTCGACCAGTGACTATTTCCGTATAAAAGACATTGAGAGTGTCATCTCGCTGAAGGCAGAGACCCACAACTTCCCCACGACAGTAGAGCCCTTCAACGGAGCCGCTACAGGTACCGGTGGTGAGATTCGTGACCGTATGGGTGGTGGTGTCGGCTCATGGCCTATTGCCGGAACAGCCGTCTATATGACCGCTTACCCCCGCATTGAGGATGAGGAGCGTGACTGGGAGAATATCCTTCCTGTCCGCCAGTGGCTCTACCAGACACCAGAACAGATTCTGATCAAGGCATCCAACGGTGCCTCCGACTTTGGTAATAAGTTCGGACAACCGCTGATTTGCGGATCCGTGCTGACCTTTGAGCACCAGGAGCCTAACGACACCAAATACGCCTATGACAAAGTGATCATGCTGGCAGGTGGTGTTGGTTACGGCACGAAGCGAGACTGTCTGAAGAAAGAACCCCAGAAGGGGAATAAAGTGGTGGTCGTAGGTGGTGACAACTATCGTATCGGACTCGGCGGTGGTAGTGTATCCTCCGTAGACACAGGTCGTTACAGCAATGGTATTGAGCTGAATGCCATCCAGCGTGCTAACCCAGAGATGCAGAAGCGAGCTTATAACCTCGTCCGTGCCCTCTGTGAAGAAGACACCAACCCTGTTGTGTCCATCCATGATCATGGTAGTGCCGGTCACCTGAACTGTCTCTCCGAGTTGGTAGAGGAGTGTGGTGGTGAGATCGACATGACGAAGTTACCTATTGGTGACAAGACCCTCTCCAGCAAGGAGATCATCGCCAATGAGAGTCAGGAGCGCATGGGTCTGCTCATCGACGAGAAACATATTGAGCATGTGCAAAAGATCGCAGAGCGTGAGCGTGCCCCGATGTATGTAGTCGGTGAGACCACCGGTGATGCCCATTTCTCCTTCAAACAAGGAGACGGTGTGAAGCCTTTCGACCTTGATGTGGCACAGATGTTCGGACACTCTCCCAAGACCATCATGCGTGACAATACCGTAGAGCGGAAGTATGAGAATGTAGATACTACAGGAACTATAGAGACGATAGATAAACTCGTCAAGCGAGTGCTTCAGCTGGAGGCTGTCGCCTGCAAAGACTGGTTGACGAATAAGGTAGACCGCTCCGTGACAGGTAAGATTGCCCGTCAGCAGTGTCAGGGTGAGATCCAGTTGCCGTTGAGCGACTGTGGTGTCGTTGCCCTCGATTATCGTGGTCGCAAAGGTATCGCTACCGCTATCGGTCATGCCCCACAGGCAGGACTCGCCTCCCCGGAGGCAGGCAGTGTCCTCTCTGTCGCAGAGGCACTGACGAATATCGTATGGGCACCCCTTGCCGACGGTATGGAGTCCCTCTCTCTCTCCGCCAACTGGATGTGGCCCTGTCGCAGTCAGGAAGGAGAGGACGCCCGTCTGTATACAGCCGTCAAGGCATTAAGTGATTTCTGCTGCGAGTTACATATCAACGTGCCGACAGGTAAGGACTCCCTCTCACTGAGTCAGCAATATCCCAATGGTGAGAAGATCATCTCCCCAGGTACTGTCATCGTCAGTGCCGGTGGTGAGGTCTCTGACATCCGCAAGGTGGTCAGTCCTGTTATCGTCAATGACAAACACGCCTCCATCTATCATATCGACTTCTCCTTTGACGAGCAGCGTCTGGGAGGTTCCGCCTTTGCCCAGAGTCTAGGTAAGGTAGGCAGTGACGTGCCGACCGTGAAGAACGCAGAGTATTTCGCTGACGCCTTCATGGCTGTCCAGAAGATGATAGAGAAAGGATGGATCATGGCAGGTCACGACATCTCCGCCGGTGGTCTCATCACCACCCTCTTAGAGATGTGCTTTGCCAACACCAAGGGAGGTATGCATATCAACCTGCACGACCTCTGTGCTGACGGAGACATCGTCAAGACCCTCTTCGCAGAGAACCCTGGTGTCGTCATCGAGGTCAGCGACGAGCACAAGTTCGAGTTCAAGGAGTTCATGGAGGACCTGGGTGTCGGTTATGCCAAGATCGGTTATCCTGTAGAGGACAGCCGTACCATCGTCGTGAAGGCTGGTGACGAAGAGCACACCTTTGATATCGACGCCCTTCGTGACACATGGTATAAGACCTCCTATCTGCTTGACCGCAAACAGAGTTTCAACGGTAAGGCAAAGGAGCGTTATGAGAACTACAAGCAGCAACCTATTGAGATGAAGTTCAACAAGAACTTCACTGGTACCCTTGCCCAGTATGGCCTGGAGCCTCGGAGAGCTCAGAGTTCTCAGAATACTCCGAAGGCAGCTATCATCCGTGAGAAAGGAACCAATGGTGAGCGTGAGATGGCATACTGTCTGTATCTTGCCGGCTTCGACGTGAAGGACGTGATGATGACAGACCTGATCAGTGGTCGTGAGACTTTGGAGGACATCAATATGATTGTGTTCTGTGGTGGTTTCTCCAACTCCGACGTACTCGGCTCCGCCAAAGGATGGGCAGGTGCCTTCCTCTATAATCCCAAGGCAAAAGAGGCCCTCGACAAGTTCTATGCCCGCAAGGACACCCTCTCCCTTGGTATCTGTAACGGATGCCAGTTGATGGTAGAGCTCGGACTGACAGGTGCCAAAGGTGCCAAGATGCTGCATAACGACTCCCATAAGTTTGAGAGTGAGTTCATCAGTCTGACCATCCCACAGAACAACAGTGTGATGTTTGGTTCACTGAGTGGCAACAAGCTTGGTCTGTGGGTAGCCCACGGAGAAGGAAAGTTCTCGTTGCCAGAGGCAGAGAGCACCTATAACGTGATTGCCAAGTATAACTATCATGGTTATCCCGCCAACCCCAACGGCTCAGACTATGATGTCGCAGGTATCTGCTCTGCAGACGGTCGTCATCTCTGTATGATGCCCCACTTAGAGCGTGCCATCTTCCCTTGGCAGAACGCCTGGTATCCACGTGAGCGTCGCATGGATGAGGTGACCCCATGGATAGAGGCATTCGTCAATGCCCGCAAATGGGTAGAGGGGAATAAAGATTAAAGATTTAAGATAAAAAATTAAATTGAATATCTATTTAGAGTCATTCAAGACTTTCTTTAAGATTGGCATGTTCACCCTTGGGGGTGGATATGCCATGATTCCTTTGATAGAGGAAGAGGTTGTCAACCACCACAAGTGGGTCAGCAAGGAAGAGATGCTCGACCTGATAGCCATCGCCCAGAGTTGTCCGGGTGTGTTTGCTATTAATATCAGTATCTTTATCGGTTATAAGTTGAGGAAGACCCAGGGAGCCATCGCCACAGCCTTAGGGACGGCACTCCCCTCTTTCCTGATCATCCTTGCCATTGCCATCTTCTTCCATCAGTTTGAGGACAACAAGGTGATTGCCGCTATGTTCAAGGGCATCCGTCCTGCGGTAGTCGCTTTAATAGCAGTACCGACATTCAATCTTGCCCGTCGAGCCCAACTGAACTGGTTTACGATATGGATTCCCATTGTGTCCGCCCTTGCCATCTGGCTGTTGGGTGTATCACCAATCTGGATTATCATTCTCGCAGGCATCGGAGGGTATGTTTATGGTAAGTTGAGAGTTGAGAGTTGAGAGATAAGAGAGTTTATGATATTCCTTTATTTATTCATCACATTCTTTGAGATCGGGCTCTTTGGTTTTGGAGGGGGCTATGGTATGCTGTCGCTGATACAGAACGAGACGGTAGAGCACTGGGGATGGCTGAACGCCGCAGAGTTTACGGATATCGTCGCCATCTCGCAGATGACCCCGGGCCCTATCGGTATCAATTCCGCCACCTATTGTGGTTATACGGCGATAAAGAACGCAGGCTATAGCGTCCCCATTGCTGTCCTCGGCTCCTTTACCGCCACCTTCGCATTGGTATTACCCTCCCTTATCCTGATGATCCTGATCAGCAAAATGTTCATGAAATACATGAACTCCCATCCCGTACAGTCTGTATTCAAAGGACTGCGACCAGCAGTCGTAGGACTCCTAGCCGCAGCCACCTTATTATTATGTACGCGGGATAACTTCTCGACTCCCTCAGAGAATCCCTGGCAGTTCTATATCAGTTGTGCGCTCTTCGCTGCCACAGCTTTCGGGACCGGAGTCTTGAAGATCAATCCCATCCACATGATCTGCTATAGTGCCCTGGCTGGGTTACTCCTCTTCTATTAGTTATTCCCACCTAAGCACAGCACCGTTCCGGCGTGCAGGATCAGCACCAGGGAAGTCCATCGAGTAAGGACTCCCCGTTGTCGGGCTCTTGCCGATATAGCGATGCGTACGCATAGACATCAGCATAAACTCATGGTCGAGATAGTCCTGCCATAAGAACACCTCCGCTTTCGACTCGTCTGTAGTCAGTCGCACATCACCAGCCAACCCATAGCCGGCACAGAACACATACCGTCCGTCCGCACATTGCAGGATCACCTTACCCTGTCCTTTATCTACCAGACGAAACAGTGTCTGCTTTTCAGACATGGTACTATCGGCATCATAAACCAGTCCGTGCTCCAGAGCAGCCATCGCCTTCCCTGTTCCAAGGTTGATGATACGGAACGTCTTACCATAAGGGATATTCCCACTACGATCCGCCTTCGGCTCCTGGACAGTAAAGTTGTCAAACTCCGCATAGCCGCCCCGCATTCCTTTATGATTGAAAGCGAAGAGCGACGGACGTGATCCTTGGAAGGTGATGAGCTGATACGACAGGGGCATCTCGCGCCCCAGCGGACGGTAATACTTACCGTTCAGCGAGAACTCATAGTGCGCCTTATCATTGTCGAAGTCGCCTACCAAACGAAGCCATACCTTCTGCAACGGTGCGTCGCAGGAGGCGATGCCCAGAGTGACGGTGTCGTTGGTAGCTTGCTCAAAGCAGCGCAGGAGCAAGCCATAGTGACCCTGCTCGACACCAATCCAAGAGCAGGGCACGTTGATATTGCCCAGTCCGGCAACGTCACCTTCCTTCATACCCTGTACATAGAGTTCTACAGTAACAATGCTGGTTGGTCCGATGGCACGCTGGGTCAGTGTATTACGAGCCCACATCAGTTGTTCGGCAGGCATGGACTGCAGACGAAGTCGTCCGTTCTTCAGGCTCCATTTCGTATCATCAGGGTTGTGGTTCCATTGCCATACCCTGCCAAGAGTCTTGCCATTGAAATCCTCGTTGCGCTGGTAGGGAGCATGGGGGGCTGTTTGTTGCTGTGGCACCGCAACAGACTGGACGGTGGGTTTGAACCACGTACGGGGTGCACGACCGAGGTTGCCCTCCAGTCCAAGCATAGGCCAACCATCCTTCCATGTGATGGGAGCAAGGGTCACTGTGCGTCCGATGCTATGGAAGTCCATCATCAACAAGGCCCACCACTGTCCACTCTGATCCTGTACGATACCTCCCTGATGGATATTCGTACAAGCCGTAGCATCCTCATCGACCTTTGGTATACCAAATTGCGTCCCATCCTGCCCGATACGATATTTCTCACCCTTGGGCACCTGTGTCAATGATGCCGCATGATAGCCGAATGTCTCATCAGCAGTAATAGTGATCGTCTCGTATGGACCCCAGATACTCTTAGAACGAGAGCACAAGGTACGACCATTGGGTTTATAGTCAGTAGAGATCAGGTAGTACATACCATTGATCTTGTACATGTGATGACCCTCACCCACAGCATTGCCCTCCGGTATAATCGTACGCTCGGTATCCTCAATAGGACCACTCATGTCCGGCTTCAATTCCGTACATTTCACCTCCCCATAACCATGAATAGCATAGATCTTGCCATCATCATCAAAGAGCACACTCAGGTCGTAGATACGTCCCTGCATGTTATGGTGCTTCCACGGACCACGAATATCTTTCGAGGTATAGCACTGCAACCCCTTGCCATTGACATTCGAATAGACATAGAACTGTCCGTTGGCATAACGGATGCACGGAGCCCAGATACCCTGTCCATAGATCTCCTGATGGTTTCTCAACGAGAAAGCATCATCCCCGAAGTCAAAACGGTCAAAGCAATAACTGATATTCTCCCAGTTCACCAAGTCTTTCGAATGCAGGATGACCAGTCCTGGTACTGTATGCATCGTCGTACCAGCAAGATAATAGTCATCACCCACCCGCAGGATATCAGGGTCTGAGAACTCATCATAGAACAACGGGTTCGTATAGGTCCCGTTCCCATTGTCCGCCGTCCACGACTGCGCGGCAGATGGAAGAGGCAAGAGGTAAGAGGTAAGCAGTAATAAAAGGATCCGTCGCATAACTATGAACTATAAACTATAAACTTTCAACTAATTCCGGCCATCCGTCGGCAGTCCAGTGGATAGGACGCTGTACCAAGACAGCCGCCCCCTTATGTTCCACACTATAGCCATGACTGATATATATATCCTCGCCATTAAAATGGTAGACAGCACAATGTCCGACAGCCTCAAACTTTTTCTTGTCACCAGCGATGACCGGAGTACCACCGCCCTCTCGCATATCCACACCATCACGATCCACGTATGGACCATCCACCGTCTTGCTGCGTCCTACCACCACGCGATAGGTACTCTTGCTGCCCATGCAACAATAGTCCCAGGACACGAAGAGATAATAATAATCTCCGTGTCTCATGATAAACGGAGCCTCGATAGCGTTCGTTCCAGCATACTTAGAGGTAGGATTCTCCATACGGTTATGGTTCTTGGGTGAGTAGCGGCGAGCTATCGTTCGAGGAATCTCGCCCTTGGCGATATGCATCGTCGTATCCAAGCGGGCCATTTGTATGCCATCCCAGAAAGAGCCCCATACCATCCAAGGTTGGTCGTCCTCATCAATCACGAAGTTAGGATCAATAGCGTTCCAGTTGTCCCTGTTCGCACGAGAAGTCACTATACACCCCTCATCTTTCCAGATAGGAAAACTCAGGGAGGGAGTACTTAACAAACCTATTGCCGAGCCGTTCTTGCCAAAGGTAGAACAACTATAGGCAAGCCACCATTTGTCATGCCAACGGATGATATCCGGAGCCCACACATGATATTTGAATCCAGGTACAGAGTCCTGTGTCCATCCCGGCATCACCGTCATCACAGGCTCAGGCATCACCGTCCATGTCTTACGGTCCTTGGAGGTCATCTGCTGGATACCCATACCTGTGCAGAACAGATAATAAGTGCTGTCCGCATACGCCATCACCGGGTCGTGCGTCATGGGTGTCTCCGTCTGGAAAGCCCTGGGCGGATGTCCTTTGCGTTGGGGTTGAGAATATAGAGTGGTGCTCATTGCGAGCACCACTACTATAAATAGAATTCGTTTCATCGTTTAGTTTTTTACTATTGCAGAGGAGCCTTATAACCCCAGATGGTAACACCAGTCTTACTGTCAAGAGCAGTGAAGCAAGGAGCCTTTGTATCCGTCGGCTCCAACGTCTGAGGAACCATGACACCCTTATAGTCTGAACCAATATTGATGGTGATATATGACGTACCAGACTTGATTGACCAAGTACCAACAGCTCCACCGGAGATAGAACCATCAGCATTCAGGGTCACATCAACAGGCGCAGCATATTCCTTGGCAGCATGATCCAGTCCATATCTATGAATCAGCAACTTATAAGCACCAGGGATGTCTGTTGTAGCCACCTTCTGTGCGACAGCAATACCAGCACTCTTGATACCTTCACCAGTGTACTCAAACGGAGCGGCGACGAGCCAGCCTTCCTCGTTCTGATAAACCTGGTGAACACGTACCTGGTGACCCTCTCCCTGATCCTGGAAACGCGTATGATATACCAGATAGGTACGTCCGTCTTGTGCGGCAATGATACTGTTATGACCCTGGGCACGCTCACCCCAAGCACCTACAGTCTGGGCACCCCACTCATCATAAGCACCGAAGATGTTTACACCACGGAAGCCGTCATTTTCCGTAGGACCGAAGTTCAGCTGGTAAGTATCATAAACGGCAGAAGTTCCCTTGCTGTCAACAAAAGGTCCGTCAGGATTCAGTGAACGGAACACACGCATCTGATAACCACCAGCAGCATCCAGACCACCATAGGTCATGAACAGGAAGTAATAGCCACCGATAAACTCGATATAAGAAGCCTCACCAGAGACATAATGACCACCTGCGATCTTCTTACCGAAGTAAGGATCTGAGGTCTCGCTCTCTGCATAAGTGACATCATAGTCACGCAGACCAGTCTCCTCGTCGAGCTCCAGCATGAAGATACCACCGCTCCAAGAGCCATAGGACATCCACAACTTGCCATTCTCATCATAGAACACACAGGGGTCGATACAGTTAGGCCAGTGATTGCCGTAGTTATCGCTTGGAGCATAACGTGAAGGCAGAGAAGCCTGCTCACCCAGGACAATCTCCAAATCGGTAGACTTATAGGAGTCACCAGAACGGAATCCACTAATGACAACAGGTGACTGATAACGATAAGGACCAACGATGTTGTCAGCTGTCAGCATGATGATACTTGAATACCAGAAATCACCGTTAATGCTGAGATACATACACCACTTACCCATCTTCTTGTTGTAGATGACATCAGGTGCCCACATATTACCACCGATATCGTATGTCTCACTACCACGCTGAGACCAAGCAAGAGCGTTGAAGTTGAGGTCGTACTCTACTCCACCCTTCTTTACCTTAGTCACCTGAGGAGTGGTAAACGCATCTTCATTAGCAGCATCTTTGCTGGTAGCAGTAGCCCAAGGAGCAGTAAATGCCTCCCATGACATCATATTGTTACACTTAGCAGCGGCACGGTGTGAGCCGAAGATATAATAGCTGCTTGTCGTCGGATCCCAAACCACACTTGGATCATGAACACTGACACGTTTCAATGCCGACGGTCCCTCTGTCTGAGGATCATCGTCAGTAGATTCTGAAGACGAAGTCGTGAAAGACACCTCATCTGAATAAACGATATCATAACTCGTCTGGGCGAAACCACGAACGTAGTAGGTAGTGCTCTTGGCAAGACCGCCAATGGTCAGAACCATATCCTTACTGGTAGAATATACCTTATCATCACTAATAGTAGGATTAGGGGAAGTAGAGTAACATACACCACGATGGGTGATGTGCGAGCCAGTAGCCGTCAAAGTCACAATAGCAGAGCTACCGGAAACAGATGTCACCGTGGGGGCAGTAACCGTCAGAGGACGGTTTACCTCATTAACGTCGTTGCTACAGGCTGTTGCCATCATTCCGATGGCAAACAGCGCTAATAGTTTAGATATATATTTCATAATACGATTCTTTTTAAATGATTATTCAAATACCAAGTGAGCACCCTCACAGGTGAAACGGAAGTAGAAATTATCCGGATCAATGGTATTAATACCTAGGTAGTCCTGAGTATAGTCTTTTCCATCAGTACCATGCATCACGATCTTGATATCTGCTGTACCATCACCATTATTCACGATTTTGGCAGTACACTTAGCACCATTCATAGCATTACGCCACGCAGCCCACGCAGCATCGTCAGCGCCAAAGCCACCAATCTTCTGGAAGTTAGCATTACCGTCAATACCGGCACCCCAGCCCCAGCAGTCGGCACGTACTACGCCATACTCAGTATTATCAGCCTTATTCAGAATGATAACAAAGTTCTTGAAGTTGGCATCGCCAGCAGTGTAGTTGATGAAGTTGACGGTACATTCAGTATGAGCCGGTACTTGCACATTGGGGGTGAATACTGACCACCATGGAGTGGTATTATCCGTAGCACCGATTGCATTGTCGAATACAAGGTGAGCACCCTCACAGGTAAAGCGGAAGTAGAGATTATCCGGATCAATGGTATTGATACCTAGGTAATCCTGAGTATAGTCTTTTCCATCAGTACCATGCATCACGATCTTGATATCTGCTGTACCATCACCATTATTGGTAATATAAGCAGTACACTTGGCACCATTCATAGCACCACGCCAGGCAGCCCACGCATCATCGTCAGCGCCAAAGCCACCAATCTTCTGGAAGTTAGCATTACCGTCTATACCGGCACCCCAGCCCCAGCAGTCGGCACGTACTACACCGTACTCTGCGTTATCTGCCTTATTCAGAATGATAACAAAGTTCTTATAGTTGGCATCGCCAACAGTGTAGTTGGTGAAGTTCACCACCTTTGTCTCCTTGGGAGCAACCTTGATATTATCGGTAAATGCTGACCACCAAGGAGTCGTATTGTCCTCAAGACCAATCATCAGCGGAGTAGGAACAACAACCGTCTCTGTGAATGCGGAGAGTTCTTTTACGATACTGAATGTCTTGCTGGCAACAACAGGCTTGCTACAATTATTACCCATGTATGTCTTGTTGTAAATGGCAACAAGCGTCTTCTGTCCCAGCTCCTCAAAATCAGGAATAACCTCAAACTGCAGTTCCTCAGCGGTTACATCCTTGGTAACACCCTCTGCGAAAGTCACCGTAGCAGTAACATTAGCGATAAACTCGCTAAACTCTGTGCCAACCACCACTTCACTCGGAACACCATTCAGTGTAAGGGCTGTAGGCTCACTATCCTCTACGTCGACATCTCCAAACTCAACGTGGCTGTTATCCACAGTGAAAGAGAAATACAGGTTATCTTTTTCTACAGAGATACCGGTGTACTCTTGAGTATAGGTGTTACCATCAGCACCTAACATAGTGATTTTAACATCAGCTGTACCGTCACCATTATTATAGAGATTCATCGTACACTTTGACAAGCTCATGGCTTTTGCCCAAGCACCCCAGTCACGATTTTCGTTTTCTATCTTCTTAGAGAAGTGCGCATCCGACTCCTCACCTGCATAGCCTGTACCCCAGCCCCAGTTATCGGCACGAAGCACAGCATATTCAAAGTCCTTTGCCTCATTACGCAGAATGAGTACGAAGTTATTCCAGTTACTGGAACCACCATAGTTCATGAACTTAATCTGGTAAGCCTTGCCGGCTTCAGTCTTGTAATCATCTGTGAACACAGTCCACCATGGTGTAGTGTTGTCTGTGGCACCCAATACATTGGGATTGGGAGTGACAGAGATGATAGACTCTTCCTCTTCATCACCGCCCATCTCAGCTAGCCAGTCAGGAGCACCTACGTTATAAAGGTCTCCACCCTCACAACTCGTCATAGTCAGCAAGGCAAGGGCTGCCATGAAAAAGACAGATGCTAATTTATTGATATATTTCATAATTGTATCTTTTTACAGTTTCACTTTACTTTTTGGGCAACTCAACAACTGGATGAATCTTCCATCCCTTCTTTGAGAAGTAGCCGGAGTTGTCTCTATTAAGATTGGCAGAATTTCCTCTCAGGTTAGCATTATTGTTCAATGTTGACTGGAAGATAGGCAGGAACTCATGTCCTGGAACATAGTCGTCGAATGAACTGATAACACCAGTATCACCATATTTCACCTCATCCTTCACCTTTGAGCAGTCAGGAGTCAGGATGTATGCGGAATGCTCCTTCATCTGCTTCAAACGATCTGGGGTATGGAAGAATCCCCAGCGGATCAGGTCGAAGCCACGACCGTGCTCACAACCGAATTCCGTCGGACGCTCCACGTTGGCAATCTGCTCGAAGAGTTTATCGGCATTCCCTACATAATCAGACAACTGCAGGTCTTCCAGATTGGCGCGACGTCGTACCTCATTAATCCAGTCGATAGCCTGCTGCGTGGGACCGCTCACCTCATTCTCGCACTCAGCGGCACGCAACAGTACATCAGAGTAACGCATCAATCGGAGGTTGATACCACATCTCAGACCAGTGATAGCAGAGGAATAAAGGTTTGTGCGCAGGTTAGTCCACTTGGCAATAGGCAGACCACCATTATCGCTTGGACGTGTAACTGACTTCACCTGTTTGGGTGTCTCTCCTGGCGCAGGCTTCACATAAACATAATCCTCTTCTGTCAGCGTCTCTGTATAGTATGAGTTGCCAAAAGCATAGTTGTCCCACTCTGGCTCATAAGTAGCAATCGTCCAATAAAGGCGGGGGTCAAGAGAGTTACCCTTTGTCCTCTGGCTTTTGTAAAGATGGTAGAGCCAAGGAGAAGCAGACAGGTCTGCCCAACCACTTGCATATTCACCAGCGAAGTTAGCCTCTAAAGCATGCCCTTGGGCAGAGTTCTTACTAACATTCACCTGAGTCCACTCATCGTCTGAGCCCTGTTGGGTGCCATAATCCATGAACTGGATCTCAAAAAGGCTTTCGGCATTGTTCTCGTAAGCGGAACCTTCACGGAAGTTGTCACCATAATCCTTCACCAACTCATATTTGCCATATGTGCCGGCAATAATGGTTTTCAGCACATCGAGAGCCTCGCTGTACTTATGACGTTGCATCAGAGCACGGGCATAGAAGCCTGCGGCGGCTCCCTTGTTGGCACGACCTTTCGCCCACTCACCACCTAAATCCTTAGTAGGCAGCAGTTCCAAAGCTTCCTCAAAGTCTTTCTCCACCTGATCCATGACGCGGTCATACTGGTCGAACTCATCCTCATCGCCTTCCTGCCAGTTATAAGCATACAGACCTTCCATCGTGGAGTAGTCGTTGTAACTGGTAATAAGTGCAGGATTCTGGTAATAGTTGGCAAGATTAAAGTAAGCGAGACCACGAAGGAACAATGCCTGTCCCTTGATACGCTTCATCGTTTCCGTCAGTACTGTATCATCCTCACCGCATTTGGTGATGACAAAATTACAAACGTTGATGGCAAAATACTGGTCACGCCAGATCCAGTCTGCGGCAACATCGTAGGTGGCAGCCGCATTGAAATGGTCAATACCTAAATACCATGCATGTTGTGGGTTCCACATCTCATCACCGCGAACCGCATCATGAGCATAGCCGACACGAGCATAGGTGCCTTCCATACGCATGTGATGGTAACATGCAATCACAGCCTCCTCCAAGTCATCTACTGTATTACCGAAGGTTGCCGTAGTCGGTTCGTTAGGGTTTGCCAAGTCCAGTTTTTCGCTGCACGAAGTCAGCGAACCGATACCCAATATCAGGGCAAATGTTACTTTATATAGTTTCATAATAATTACCTCTTTTATATATTAGAATGAGAAAAGAATACCAGCCATAAAAGTGCGTGCGCTGGGGTAAGAACACCAGTTGTTACCTGGCTGGAAAGGAGCACCGGCAAAGTCTACATTGTAGCCCTTATACTTGGTAAAGGTATAGAGATTCTGAGCCGATACATAGACACGGGCACCGGAAACCACTCCCTTAAACCACTTGTCGGGGAAGTTATATCCTAACTCGATGTTGGCAATCTTCCAGTATGCAGCATTCTGGATCCTACGGTCACTGAACAAGTCGTTCCATGGCTGAGACGCAGTGCTTTCTATATAAGTACGAGGAACATTGGAAATATATGTCAGACCATCGTCAGACCATCGATTGGCTCCTGATACAGAAACCTCCTTGTTGAGATAGCCATAGGAAGAGGTCAGTGTGTTATACAGACCGTCTGTAACATGATAGTTCATCGCACCGAAGGTAGAGATAGCCAAGTCGAAATTCTTATACTCGAAACGTGCGCTGATGCCGAAGTTTACCTTAGGCATACCACTGCCGATGGTCGTGCGATCATAGGTGTCAATGACACCATCGGGTGTACCGTCAGGACCACTGATGTCCTTATAAAGACAGTCACCGACATTGGCACCAACCTGTGCGGCGTGATCGTCCAAGTCTGCCTGTGTGCGGGCAATACCCTCATAGATATAACCGTAGAACTGACCGACTTCCTCACCTACCCTTGTGATACAGTCGCCTTCCAAATATGGCTCATTGGTGAAACCGAGCGAGGTCACCTTGTTCTTCAGAGTGCTTAGGTTGGCACTCACCTGCCACTTGAAAGGATGGTCGTTGTTTCGATAGGTAGCAGAGAACTCGAAGCCACTGTTCTGCATGGTAGCAGCATTCATCGTCACCTTATAGGCGGGGTTATTCAAAGAACCTGCGCCTGCCGTTGTGGGAACAGGAACACTGTACAACAACTCAGACGACTTGTTCTTATACCATTCTGCGGTGAACTCTAAACGGTTATTGAACATGGCGAGGTCGATACCAATATTGGTTGTCTTCTTCTTCTCCCATGTAATATTCTCATTCACATATCTCTCAATAGCAGAACCAGAAACTACATTGTTACCAAAGCTATAGAGAAGGTATCCATAACGCATTGTTGCCTGATACATGTATTCTCCGATATTCTCGTTACCGAGTTCACCGTAACTGGCACGGATCTTGAACATGTTGACGATGTCACGGCTGATTGGGAAGAACTTCTCCTTGTCGAAACGCCAACCTATAGAAACAGACGGGAAAGTACCCCAACGGATATTTTTGGTCAGACGGGAACTACCGTCACGACGGATAACGAAAGAGAAAAGGTACTTGCTGTCATAATCATAGATCAGACGACCGATGAATGAGGTCAGAGCATGCTTGCTTTCGTAGGAGCTGGAATTTCTGTCGCTTGCATTACCCAATTGGAGGAAATAAGGCTCTGGGAAGTTCTTTCCCTCACCCCATAGAGAGTTGTAGTTTTCCTCCTCATAGGTGATACCGCCTAATAAATTAAAATGGTGTAATCCGAATGTTCCGTCATAGGTAATGGTATTTTCCACCAGGAAGTCAGACCATTGACGTGTTTCCTTGCTTAGTTTCTCATTACTCTTATCCAAATATACTTTACCACTTTGGATCCATGCTGATGTCCAGTTCTTATACGATGCATAGGTCTTGCTGTAAGAGAGGTTGAGCTTATAGTTCAATTTGTGATTCTTGCTGTCGATACCAATCATCTTCAGCAGGTTCACATCAGCAGAACCGGTAGCAAGTACACGGTCCACCAAAGTGTTACGTGTAATCAAGTTGTTGACCAACAGAGGGTTGGCACGCATGATAGGTCCATGCACTGACTCGTAGTAAGTGCCATAGCCATAACTGTCATAACTGTAATTCTTGGCAGCAGAGACAACATCGTCCAGATACCATGTTGACTCGTCGTATGCTTTGATAGTTGGCGGCATCAGCAAAGAGTTGCTTAACACGTTGGCACCGTCCATACCATAAAGTCCCTGGATGTACTCCTGATCATTACCGATACCAATACCATCCTGGTTGGAGTGAGAGTAAACGAGGCTGGTATGGAAGTTGATGAACTTCGTCTCCATCGTGTTGTTCACACGTGCCGTAAAACGTTGGTAATTAGGACCGGCGCCCTTTAAGGTTCCCTTCTGCTGGAAATAGTCAAGACCCACATTATATGTATTATGTGCGCCACCACCACTCAAGTTAACATTGTGGTTCTGGCGGAATCCTGTCTTAAATGCCTCGTTTATCCAGTCGGTATTGGTGTTATCCTGGAATGCGTATCTGCCAGTCTCGGCATTATAGTTGTAACCGCCAGGCAGAGCTCTTTGGACACCTGATACCTGACTGGTGTTGGCAAAAGCCTGTCCTAAGTATTGGCTATACTGATCGGCATTCATCATCTTATACTCACCAGTAGGAATCCAGTCAACACCGAAATAACCTTTATAGTCCACCTTCAGGGGTTGATCCTTCTTACCGTTCTTAGTCGTGATGATTACCACACCATTAGCAGCACGGGAGCCGTAGATGGCACCTGCTGACGCATCCTTCAACACCTGAATGGTCTCAATATCGTTAGGAGAGAAGTCACGGATACTGGTACCCATGGGCACACCGTCAATAACATACAACGGAGCGGTACTGCCAAAGGTACCCAAACCACGAATTTTTACAGCAGGGTCTGCACCAGGCTGACCGTCAGAGGTAATCTGCACACCGGCGACCTTACCTTCCAGCATCGTAGAGATGTTGGAGTTAGAGACACGCTTCAACTCATCAGCGTTGACGATAGAGACAGAACCCGTCAGGTCTGCCTTCTTCTGTGTACCGTAACCCACGACGACCACCTGATCGAGAACCTGAGAGTCAGACTCCATCTGGATGGCATCAATCACAGCACGACCACGGACAGCGATTTCACGGTCCTTGTAGCCCACATAACTAATCACGAGAGTTGCGTTAGAGGCTGCGTCAATCGTGAAGTTACCGTCAATATCGGTCACACTTCCCGTCTGAGCACCCTTCACTCTAACTGTTGCACCAATCAGGGGTTCCCCGTCCTGGTCCACAACCTGACCCTTGACTTTGATCGTCTGCTGGGTCACTGCCGCCTTCACAGACACAGGAGAGACGGTAAGTCCACCCATGACACCGAAAGACAGCATCAAAGAGAATAATACTTCTTTTCTCATTGTTAATGTTTTTAGGTTAGAACTATTGTTAATTATTAATAATTTGACGGCAAAGATATTGCTTTTGTACACTTCAAAGGTGGACAAAATAATATAAAAGGTGGACAAAATGTATTGAAACGCTAATTATCCTCTACATAATTGCTTGGACTACACCCAAACTGGTTTGTAAAGCAACGAGTAAAATACTTAGGATCGTTGAAGCCTACCTTATAGGCTATTTCAGTAATGTTACGATTCGCATCGTTTTCGAGCAACAGGCGTTTGGCAATGGTCAAACGATAGTTGCGGATAAACTGACCTGTGCTGACACCAGCTTCGGCATTGAGACGTTTAGACAACAACGGTTTACTCATGCCTATCGCCTCCGCAAATTCCGTCACACCGAACTCGCTGTCAGAATAGTGAAGTTCCATAATCTCCATGGCACGGTCCATGAAAGGCTTATTAGAACGCATCACTTCCTTCTTGTCTGCCTCCACACTCTTATGGAGACTTTTCTTCATCTTCTCATGGTTGTCAAGAATGTTCTGGATACGAGTCTGCAACTGCTGTGGTTCCTCCGCCTCCTCCAACACCTTGCGAATGGGGGTCAGCAACTTCTCTGACTCCTGTTTCCTCCATTCTCTCTCCTTATAGCGATAGAACCAGACAACAAAAGCGATGAGAGCGAAGACAAGCAACAGGTTGAACCACCAGCTCTTCCAGAAATAGGGAGCGACAGACACCTGGACAGAGATCATCTGCTCATCCTCACTACTCAAGTCACTACTGTATTTCACCTCAAAGGTATAGTTGCCGGGCTTCATACTCGTATATCGCACGGTATGCTCCCCGGGCTTCAAACTGATCCAGTCGTCTTCGAAACCTTTCAGGCGATAGCTGTAATGACCTGTTGTCTCACCAGCGTATGTCAAAGCAGAGAAGGCAATGGAAAACGATTTGGTAGACTCATGCAACCGGATGACTTTCGCCTGTGTGATGTCTAAATCAATAACATCACTGTTATCAACAGTTACAGTTTGGTTGTCAACCATCAACTGCGTGAAGGTGAGATGGACAGGATAAACGGCATCCCGATTTTCGTCCACCACCTCTGTCAGACCATTCATCCCTCCCAGGTAAAGCGTTCCATCGACGCCTTTGACAGCAGAGTTCCAATAAAAGCGCTGACAGAGAAGACCGTCTTTCTCCCCATAATTAATAAAGGTACGCGTGAGAGGGTCAAACAAAGAAACACCGTTTACCGTAGTAATCCACAACCTTCCTTTGGCATCTTCCACAATACCACGGACCGTATTGTTTGCCAAGCCGTCATCTGTCGTAAATGACTCAAAGGTCTCTTTACCCGACTGAGGGTCCACCACACGCCGGTAAATGCCATAACCATTAGAGCCAAGCCACAACGTACCATCCTTTGCCTCACAGAAGCAACAAATCTTCTCAACAATACGAGAGTCAGGATGATCAAGTTTCGCAAAGAGACTCCTATACCGGAACTTGCCTTCTCCCATCTGGCGAGAGCGTAAGTCAATGTCACGCAGTCCTGTGATACATCCTATCCATAAATGGGCTTTCTTATCGATATATCCGCCGATACACCCTCTGATCAGGTCATTACCCTCAAAAGGCACTTCCAACTTACCCGTTTTCAGGTCATAATAGAACACACCATCATTAGAACCGACCCACAGGGCATCATGGTATTTGTCGTAGACCAATACACCTATATAGTTTGTCACAGCAGTCAGCTCCGCAGGCATATCAATATGTGTCAGGACTTTGTCTTTAAGAGAGATCTTGTTAAGACCACCGCCCCATGTGCCAATCCATAACTGTCCATGGGCATCTGCCTCTAACACCGAGACAGAGTTATGCGAAAGGGCAGAATTCTGCATCGTCCAATGCTCAAAGCTCCGACTTCCTGCGGCTTTCCTGTTCAGTCCACCCTCCACCGTACCTACCCATAGGGTTCCATCAGGCTCAACATACATCGCATTCACCGGACGAGGTGACAACGAGCCAGGATCAGCAGGCTGATGGGCATAGTTACGAAGCAATAACGGACGAGGAGACAGTTTTGCGATTCCCGCAGTCTCCGTACCTATCCATACCTGACCATCACGCACCATCAGACAGTGTACAAAGTCACTGGGCAATGGATTCTCCGCACTAGTATTATCCCAATGAATAAAAGAATCCTGTTGATCCGTGAGGATATTGATTCCTCTTAAGGAACCTATCAGCAACCTGCCATCAGGAGCCTTCGCCAAGGAAGTCGTGAAATCATGAGACAATGACGATACCTCGTTGGAGTGATGGAAAACCTGTAACGAATGCGTATAGGGAGCATAGACAAAAAGCCCATTATTAGTGGATATCCATATTTTGTCATCACGCTTCAGTAGGTCAGTCACATAAAGTCCCTGCAACTGGCTCATCACAGAAGCTATCTCCTCACGGACGATCTTACCGTCACGCTCGGCAAGACGGTAAAGACCTCCGTCAACACATGCCCATACCGTACCATTCTGCTCGATGTCCTCAATACACACGTCTGGGGTATTACCGATATAGCGATAATGACTGACATAACTGACATTCCCCTTCTCATCAAAGGTATAGCGATAGATGGTGTCAGTGGTCACCTGCCATATGGCACCTTTGGCATCGTGATAGACGGCAACGGAGGGTCTGTCGAGCATCCTGCTGATATTATCCTTGCCATAAGGAGGGGTCGTGCGGCTCATCGTCCTCATATCGATAACATCAGTACGTTCATCGTATGCTATCCAAAGACGCTGGAACAGGTCTTCCGTCATCCCCTTACAGGAGATACTACTTAGGCCTTGGGAACTTTTCTGTCCGATAGGCATAAAAGAGAAACCGTCATAACGCACGGCACCGCCGCCATAGGTGGAGATCCACACAAACCCTTTACTGTCAACAAAAAACTGGTTGACATTATTATTCGGAAGCCCAGTGGAAAGGTCAAGGGTGGTCATTTGATAATGACCTGTCAGCGCATCTTGTGCCGACAGACTGCCTGTAAGTGCCACAAGCATCAATATAATAGGTATTATCTTCCGCATAACAATGCCACAAAGTTAGCGCAAAATAGAGAAAAAACAAAGAAAAACCTGACTTTTCTTCATCATCGGGACACGTTCTGTCAAGACTCCCGTCTTTTGAGACACTATTCCCCAAACAAAAAATGCGCCCCCTGGAGGGAGCGCATTCGTCTTTGTATCTAATTGTGATTAGAGAGCGAACTTGTAACCAAGAGTAATCTGGAATACACTGTTGCGGCATGTCTTGTTGCTGATACCCAATAACTCAGCAGCATCTGCGTCTATATCCTTGTAAACCTTGGTCAGACCAATGTTGTAACGTGCATCCAGAACAAAGCTCTTGTACTCGTAAGAAATACCTACAGGAATAGAGAAATCAAACTTCTTGCAACCATCCTTAATGTCTCCGTCAGTGTGAATTGCAATACCACCATTCTCATAGTCATACTTTTGCTTTGCTCTTACTAGGAAACCAGGCTGAATACCTGCCTTAATGGCAAGACCAGGAATTACATAGTACTGAGCCATGATGGGGATGTTGATGTAGTCAAGTTTCTCACTACCAGATCCAACTTTGGGCTTGTCACCCTGCATAGAATACAAAAGTCCAAGAGTTACACCAAAATTCTCAGCAACACCATACTCAGCCTCAACACCTGCAGCGAGACCTACTTTTGCTTTACTATCTGAATTGGTTACTGTAGAGATATTGATACCAACCTTTGGCTGCAAGGTAATCTGACCAACCTCGTTCTGTGCGTTTGCGCTAACTGCTGCAATCATCATAGCAGCGATCATCATAATCTTTTTCATAATGCTATTCAAATTTAGTGAATAATGTTTATTAACTCTGCTGCAAAGATAGAATAATTTTTTTAAATGACAATGAAATTTAGTTAAAATTTGCACTTTAAAATGCATTTTTCTTGTTTTTCGCTAAATGAAGGACATTTTAGGTTGTAAAAACAAGCATTATTCTCCAAACTTCCCAATGAATTGTAGGAAAAGTAAATCGGGTAGGAAGTTAAGTTCCTGCCCGATAATTGTCATATAGATTTATCTTTATTTCTTCAATTCACATGGACGAAGAATGTTTTTCAGCACAGCAGGCATAGCCTCCTGACCATCCCTTGTACGGATAGCACGAGTAGCGCTGCGGCGTGCTCCAGCATTTTCAGGTACCTTATACAAGTATGGATAAATCAACCAGTCATAATATCCACGACCATAAGTGCTGCTGAACTCTGGTGCGCTGCATCCCCACATGAACCAACAGTCAATCACCCTTTCGCTTTCTCCGAATGTTCCAGTCAGTTCGTCAATGTACTGGTCACCCTCTTCGAAGACAACATTCATTGTGGCACTCTCTGTTCCATTATAGGTAGACCAATATCCTTCGTGATTACCCCAAGCAAGGAAGAAGTATAAGGCTGTTCCATAATTACCGATAGGTGATCCTGCAGGACCCACTGTCAGCTCATAGTCACCTGTCTTTACGAACGGATAAGTAAGCGTCAATCCTTCCATGTAATCATAGTACAGACCTTTGTCATCCAACATTGATTTATAATAATATGTCTTACCGGTTTCTGCGTCCGTATACAAGAGGTAATATTGTCCAAACAACTCATACTGCTCGATAGTAACAGTCTTTGTCAATGAGCCAGAAGTCAGTGTAATATTACCTGAACGTTGCACTTCCGTGCTTGCCGCAATGCTCACCTCCAGTTTGTTCGTCTCCTCATTGAAAGTAGCAGTTAACCAGTCAGCATCGCTAGTAACCTCTACCTCAATACTACGAATTACTGGAATAGAGAGTTTTGAGGCCTTGTTAGTGGAAGACACATACTTGTCTTTCGCTACTTCCAGCACGATACCACCCTGCTTAATAGTGATCGTCTCGGTGACACCCTCGCCCTGAACGGTGATATGGCCTTCACGAGGATTCTCATCCACGTTGTGCATGATGGTGACATTAATAACGTGATTCTCCGCATCATAGACAGCTGTAATCCATTCAACATCTGAAGTTACTGTAAGAGGCACTGTCGTCTCCGCTTCAATCACATACTCCTGAGTAGAGCCGTTCACATCTAATTCCCCAACAGACAATGAGAGAACCAAGCCATACTGAACAACGCTTATCAGCTGCTCGTCACCATTGCTGGCAGTAACAGTGACATGAGTAGCACGTGACTCACGCATAGGGTTGGCTGTAGCGGTAGCCACAATCGTATTGCCATTGACAGCAACGGACAGCCATGAGGCAGCTGAAGTAGCCTTAATTCCCGTTCCTGTTACTTGAATAGTGGCAGTGCCACCTGCAGCGGCAATCGTTGTCTCAGCACGCTCCACCTGCACAGAGTTTACTTTCTCCGTGTAGTCATCGCTGCTACAGGATGTCCACATCAGACATCCCATAGCCAAAACGAATAAACCTAATATCTTTTTCATATTACAATATTTCATCGATTATTAATTATCGGCTGGAATTAAAACCTGATCCTTTACCAGTTTCATGACGTTCTTATCATTGTTAACATCCGTCAAAATAAAGTAGGTAGGATTCTTCGCATCATCATTTGTCAACTTGAATGTACTGAAGAACGGTGCAATGGCACTGGAGAAATTACATTTAGTATTGTAGTAGCCACCATTTCCAACAAAGCCGGCGTTTCCAAAGGTTATCAAATCCTCGCCTTCTGTCTCAACACTGAATTCACAGGCTCCGACATAACCGCCACTATTGAACCAATATCCGAAAGCAGCAGTTCCTTTGAAGGAACCATTTCCGATAAAGCAGTAGTAAACGGTTTCGCCCTCTTCTTTCATACAAGCATCTGTGAATCCTAACAAAGCAGGCTTACCTACCTCGCCCAAGTTACTTGCTGCAAGATACCAGGAACCTGCCTGGAATACATCAACAGGATCAGTAGATACAGTGATAGATAGACCCTTGGTGTCAATCAAAGGAAGAGACTCTGCCCCGTCGACATAAAGGATACCAGAAATAATATTGTCTCCTAAGGTGATAGGCTGGTTGAAGAGAACGCCTTCATCCGTGAAAGTAAAAGGAACCGTCAGGGTCTCTTTCTCACCATTCTCATTGATATAACTAATGGTATAGTTATCGCCATACATGAACTTCGCCGTAAACGAACCGTCAACGTATTTCATTACCGCGAATTGAGACATACCCTCTTCAACAGCATCAGCAGCATTTAAATACTCTGATGCATCTATCTTAAGGCGCTCCATAATAATAGTATTACCATACTTCTTGCCTTTCAGTTTAATGGTGTTCTCATCCTCACTGATGCTCATGATGACAAACTCATAGTCAGCCTCCCATCCGTCAACCTCTGTGGGCGCACCATTCTTGTCCTTATCAGGGTCACCCCAGTTATGCAGCATATCATTATATGTATCAAAGGCGAGAACTGGTCCCTGGTCACGAGTCAGTTTATATGTAGAGGTAAGAGCGACATACTCGCCGGCAGCATCTACCACCCCTGCCTCACGCATCGTTACTTTGCCATTTTTAAATGACATGGTAATATTGATACCTCCGTAAGTGTAATCATGACCTAAATAATAATGCATTACCCAGCCTTTCTCTGCGCTTGTCAACACTTTTTCAGCACTCTCAATCGCCGTATTAATACGCTCGGCGGCAGACTGCTCGAAGATTTCATCGTTGTCATGCAGACAAGACTGAAGTCCCAGTCCCACTGCTGCAAACATTATATATAAAAATAGTTTCTTCATAACCTTGGAATTAGTTTAAGTGTTCGAAATCAAGTTTCATATACTCTGCGGAACGACGCTGAACACATGCACGCATCTCCTCCAAGTCGATATTCCAGTTCTCACGCATGTAGTTGCGGATATGAGCCAGTTTCTGCTCGATGATAGCCTGACCCTCTTTACCAGCATATGCCATCTTGGAAGCCCACAACGCATCGTTGTTGGTCAGATACTGAGAATAGAGCTCTGCATAGTCCTCACGAGGCTCCACCATGGCATAGTTGCGGATAAAGCCCTTAGGCAATGCCTGTGTATTGGTGTTATACTGATACCAGTCACCACTCACATAGTCACCCTCAGAAATAAGGTCGAATGTAGGATCATAAGGTTTCTTCTGGTTCAGGATATGCTGGAACTCATGGTGCAGCGTGGTGAAATACCACTTGTTCAGTGCATCATAGTCATCCAAGGGGACTCCATAGCCACCATCAGCCACGCCTAGATTATTCACATTATAAAGAGTAATCTTATAACCACCCTCGGCAGTACCCATTACCACTGTTCCATTGCTCTCCATGGCGAGGGAACCAATGAATTGGAGCGTACGGGGGACGTTCACTTTGACAAAGTCAGGACCTGCCACCTCTGCGTAGGCATCGAACCAAAGATACTTCACAATGATAGCCAACTTGGCACACTTAGCAGAGTCTGCCGGGGTCAGTGTATATTTGTGGTCAATCTCAATATCCTTCATACGATAGAGCACATCTATATTATAAGGATAAGTGAAGTTCTCCAGCAGCCACTGTTCAAATTTGTCGTACTGCGTCGTGGGGTTGGTGGGGAAGATACTCTCTCCACCAGGTTTATCCTCAGAGCAGGCAGTGAAGTTCAACATCACTGCAGCAGCTATAAGTAAAATATATATTTTTTTCATTGTCGTCATTTTTTAGTATTCTTACTCAAAAAAGTATGATGCATCAGAGAAACGCTCTTCGCCTTTGTCAGCAACAGTCACACGGTCATTACCTTCCAGACCGGCGGTAATAACATCTTGTGGCAACTGGATGGCACGGCGTGGGTCTTTCGCTGTCATGGTATCCGTCACACCTGTGATGACGTTGTCGCTGTCCGTCTGACGACGGTAGATGACAATACCATAACGCTTCACATCCTGCATACGGAATCCCTCATGAACAGTCATGATACGACGCATGTGAATGATTGCTTGCAACAGGCTCTCCTGATCTGAACCATCTTCGTCTATCTGATAGACTGGAGCCTCGAAACGTTTCTTGACCGTAGGCTCTTTTGGTTGGTAGTATGCAAGATTCTTGTAGAAAGTCACCAATTGGGTCAGCGTATATTTCTTCGGACTCCTCATGTATACTGAGAGTAGCGTATTATAGTCATTAACAGCCAACTGTAGTTCACCACTCAATGCGTAAGCCTCTGCACGCTCCAGCAAGAGTGTTTCAATATTGAATACAGAGAACTCAGAATGTGCATAACCAATACCTGCCTGAAGGTCGGTATACTCAAACTCGTATGGGATTTTTCCGTGGAATAAGTCAGCACAAACAGGATTATACCACACAGAGTTCTTGAACAATGTTCTATCACTAGCTTGTCCCCAAGGACCGATAGAACAAATGTCCTCATCGTATGAGATACGGTAACTATGTGCATACTGGTCTCCATATTGATAACCTCCATAGATAACGGCGCCCCACTCAGAGTAAACTGTCTGCAAGAACATATTTGTCTTCTCGTTAGCATTGACGTATGCTTCTGGACGAACCTGACGGTTAGCATTCAGTGACGCATAATAGTCCCAGTCACGAGCCTTGGCAGCGGGGGTGGCGCCTAACGCCTTGCTAGCATACTGGATGGCCTTGTCGAAATCACCTTTATAGAGGTAGAAACGGGCTGCAAAGGCATTACCGGCATCCGGCGTGAAGTGGAACTTAGGTTTATCATAAGAACTACCCAGCAAAGGAAGTGCTTTCTGGATGTCCTCATCAATCTGACTATATAAATCTTCCAAAGTTCCACGCTCATATACTTGTCCAACTACCGTCTCTGGATGAGTTGGGTAAGGAAGTCCTTTCTCCTGTGCTGCAGTTGCTGGATTATAGGCGTTACAGAATATCGTGGACAACTGGAACATGGCATATGCACGACACATCAGCGCCTCACCCAGCTGCTCGCTGAACTTAGCCTGATCACCACTAGCCTCGATAAAATCGATAGCCGCATTGGCAGAAGCGATGGCACGATAGTGGGAATTCCACAACATCTGAGGTGATTCATCATCACCCGTCTCTGTGATATCCTCCCAGTGGTAAGCTTGACGCTGGAAACGGTCTGCCTCAGACCAGTCAGGACCAATACACTCGTCCGTATTGTCGGAATACATCTCCAACAGATAAGCAGGATGACGATCCGGATAGGCACTCACTAACAAACCTTTGACATCATCCACTGTCTGAAGCTCCATACGATTATCAGGCAGTTTGTCCAGCCAGTCGTTGCAGGAGGTCAGTCCCATGCTCAAGGCAATGATGGATAATCCTATATATTTCTTCATAATAATATCTTTTTTACTTTATATACTGTTATACCTTTTTAGAATCCCACCTTCAGTGTAGCTGTGAACTGCTTGGGCACAGGGGAAGAAACACCACCAGAGCGGAAGAATTCAGGATCCTGACCGTTCAGCTTCTTGTCGGCATAAATCAGGAACAGGTTGGTTGCCTGAAGTTTCAGAGAGAGGTTGTTCAACGGCTTAATCCAAGTCTTGGGGAAGTCATACTGCAAGGAAATCTCCTTCATGCGGATGAAGTCACCCTTGGCGATACGCACATCAGAGTAATTATAGGCATTATAGCCATAACGCAGGTAACGGTTGTTATCATATTGCGTCTTGCTCAAGATAACAGGAACGTTCGTGCGGAGCTCGTCACCAGGAACCATCCAACGATCCTTGAACTCCTTCGTCATAGAGGTCAGATCAGTATATTTACCTGCGAAGACAGGATCCAGGCGAACTACATTACCAAAGCTGTAAGTGATAAAGAGGTTCAGGGTGAAACCCTTCCACTTGAAGAGGTTACCGAAAGAGCCCTGTACTGTCGGGTCTGTCGGTCCTTCATACTTCAGAAAGTCCAGTTTCTCACGCTCCTGGAAATTGATGTCATAAGTAGTGATCTCACCTGCCTCATTCAAGAAGGTAGGCATACCATCCTCGTTCAGACCCATGAAAGGAATAGAGAACAAGGCGCGGACAGGATAGCCCTCACGACGACCACCGAAGTTGGTAATCAAGTCGATGACACGATCACGGCTAGCAAGGTTGGTAATCTCTGTCGTGGAGTGAGAATATACCAAAGAGGTTGTCCAGCTGAAGTCTTTGTTCTTGATGTTGGTGGTACTGATTGACAGCTCCTGACCACTTGACTTCATGTCGGCGGCATTTGCCCAGCGGATGATCTGACCACCGATACCCTGTGTGGCAACAGGACCAATCTCATCGAAGTTCCTACGAGAATAGATATCGAAGGCGACATTGATGCGGTCGTTCAGGAAACCTGCCTCGAAACCGAAGTTGAACTCGTGCTTCTTCTCGTAGGTCAGCTCACTGTTCTCCAGGTCGCTCAACTCGATACCCGTCTCCTTGTCTTGAGTGAAAATACGGTAGGGGTTATATGCCTTAAACACATTGGTAGAGCTACAATAAGCTGTGGGAGGAGGTGTAGCGGTCAAAGAGTAAGACAGCTTCAATTTCAGGTGAGAGAGCACCTTATTGAACTTCTCGAAGAACTTCTCCTGGTCTACGTTCCAAGAACCAGAGATGTTCCATGTCGGAGTCCAACGGGCGCTGCGGCTCTTACCCATGGCGTTAGATCCCTCATAACGATAGGTACCGTTGATGACGTAACGGTTGTCAAAGCCATAAGTGGCATTCGCGAAGAAAGCTACTGAACGAGAGTTCGTATTACTCAATGAATAATAGTCTGTATTCTCCTCCAGGCTCTTCTTGAAGAACTGGTATACATAGTAAGGAATCTCACCCTTTGCATATTGCATACCCCAGCCGTTGAACCAAGAGCGGCTACGCTCGATACTGGTACTCTCCATACCTCCGAAGGCATTTACATAGTGCTTGCCGCCAAAGGTGTGGGTGTAGTTAGCTGTCAGACGGAAGTTAAGGTCTGTCATTTTGTTATCTGTACGTTTGTACATACCACCATTAGGAAGAACGGTGATAGGCAGCGCGTACAACTTATCCGGGTCAGTATACAGATACTTGTTGGCATCACGGATGATAGAGTTACCTGCAGCACGATAAGCCTCTGCCTGGTTAGAGTCATCCAGGATCTTATACTCCTGGGATGTCGTTGTATATTTCAAGGCACCCAGCGCTGACAGTTCGAGGTCAGGGATGGGCTTGTACTTCAACTCTGCCTGGAACTTGGTATCAACGAAGTTCACGTCGATATAGTTGGTATTCAACTCATGCATGATGTTGAAAGGAGCATAGTTGGACTGATAGTAGGTGTCAGGATCCAAAGCACGGGAAGTGTTCAACGCATAAGAATAGGGGTTGATATCGAAGTCACGCTTCACATTACCGGAAACGACGTCGACATCCTGACTCAGCGTACCAGGGGCGCGCTGCTTACGATAGCTGCCACTACCAATCAGGTTAATGGTCAGGTTATCCAGAATCTTATGGCTGACATTCAAGTTCATGGTATAACGCTCTACCTTAGACTGTTTGTACCATCCTGGATCAACCATAGCAGAGATAGAAGCGTAGTAGTTTGACTTTGCCGTACCACCGCTCACGCTGAGAGAGTGGTTCTGCTGGATAGCGCCAGAGAAGAGCTCAGAGAACCAGTCTGTATTGCGGAACTCCGCATTCTGCAGATAAGCATTACGGGCAGACTCTGTGTTGGCAAGTGCGAAAGCACCAGTCTCTGGGTTATAGGTATTAATCAACTCATACATCTTACCATAGACACCATAATCAGAGCCGTTCAATACATCACTGAAGGTCAACCAACCCTTATCCTGCAACTCACGATAGATGCCCATCTGATCCTGAGAGTTCAGGATGTTGAAGTTGGAGTAGCTGGGCTTCAGACGAGTGGTGAACTCACCCGTATAGTTGATGTGAGCCTGTCCTGACTTACCTTTCTTGGTGGTAACGACAATCACACCAGCCATGGCGCGGGCACCATAGATAGAGGTAGCACTACCGTCTTTCAGAATCTGGAATGACTCAATATCATCAGAGTTCAAACCTGCGATAGCTGAGGAAATCAGCGTCTCAGGGTCACCAGAGGACAAAGCGTCTGCGTCGATATCCGTTACGTCCTCCATGATGACACCGTCAACAACCCACAATGGCTTTGACGAACCATAAATAGACGTAGCACCACGCACACGGATCTTGGGAGCTGTACCAAAGGTACCTGTCACGTTCTGCACGCTGACACCGGCAGAACGACCTTCCAGAGAACGGCTCACGTCGGCAATACCGTTCAGAAGGGCATCTTCTGCGTTCACCTTATCGGTGGCACCTGTAAACATACGGCGGTCCATACGAGTCATACCCGTTACAACAACCTCCTCAAGGGCGGCACTGGGCTGCAACGTAATGGTCATACCGCTTTTAGGAGTCACTGTCTGTGTCTCCATACCGATATAGCTCACTACAATCTTTTTGCCGGAGGGTACTGAGATGGTGAACTGACCGTCGGCATCTGTTACAGTACCTGTCTTCTGTCCCTGTACCAAGACTGTAGCGCCGATAATGGGCTGGTTGTCTTCTCCAGAGATGACGGTACCAGAAACTTTCGTTTGGGCAAGTGCCATTCCTAAGCTCAGGAACAAGCACGCCATAAACATCGTTAGTCTTTTTTCCATAAACACTCTCTTGTTAATATTTTATTTTGAATATACTATTTTTATCCAATCAACGTCTTATTAACATACACCTCCCCGCGCGAGGTCCACGCACAAGATTTTGCAAAATTACAACAATTATTCACAATCCGCAAATAATTTTTATAAAAAACTACCTTTTTGCGTCCATTTTTAACATTTTACCTCCTTTCTGTACCAAACTATTGTGATAAATTGCAAAAAATGATCTATAGAGAGAAAAAGGGGGAAAGCTCCTATATAATATAATTAAGGTACGCGCGCGAGACTTTCTACACATAATTTTTTAAACCCTTGTCACCGTTGCCGCCTTGCAAAGCTATTTGATTGTCAAGTATTTGCGAGTAACAACGAAGCGGCAAGGGTGACAACGATGCCACTTTTTTTGCATTTTTAGGGGTATTTTACTTGCAATTTTGCTCGTTTTTTTGTAACTTCGCAGCATCATATTTCAAATCAGATCTTTAACCTACTATCGATTATTCTATATGGTAGAGAACGACTTTATTTTCAACGAAAACACAGGTAACTTCCTGATGTGTTTCAATCGCGAGTGTACAACTTGCAGTGAATGCCTGCGCTATGTCGTGGGACAACAGATTTCCCAGAAGCGGACATGGGGGCTGACCGTATTTCCGAATGCCCTGCACGACGGCAAGTGTGAGTATTTCCAGAAAGCCGAGCTGGTGGAACTTGCCTACGGGTTCCATAAGGTGTATGCCGGAGTGCCGAAACATCTGCGCTCCTCCTTACGCCATGATATCACTGGTTTTCTGGGCAGCGTGGGCACTTACTATCGTTATGACAAGGGTGAGCGTAAGCTGTCACCTGCCCAGCAGGAGGTCATCAAAGGCTACATGGCAGAATACGGAAGCAAAGAGGAGCGTCCTTTCGACCACTACGAGATCGGCTACAACATGAGAGATTAATCAGCCACCCGCCGTCCCATTGCCTGGAACAATGTATTCCAGTGCTTGGAAACCATGTATCAGGATAAAGGGGAGCAAATGTTCCATGGGGTGGAACAACTTGTTCCATAGGGTGGAACAAAGTGTTCCATAGGGTGGAATAAACCGACAACCGTAACATAACTCAACATAACTTACTAAGGAATATGAAACTAACATGTATCAAAACAGACAAGAAGAACAAACAACACGTGAGTCTGGTACCCTTTGAGTCCTTCATGGAACGGGTACAGGAAGACAACTATTTCGAGGATGTGGACGCACTGCGTACCTTTGTGCGATATGCAGAGTCGTGGAGTATCTTTGAGAGGATGCACAGACTACCTGTCATCTACCCGTCGGCTGTCATGAAGACAAACAAGGAAGGCAACCTCATCGCCCAGCAGTTTAACGGACTCTTCACCTTGACCATCTCCCCTCTTAAGGACGAGGAGGAAGCAGAGGCAGTCAAACGCATGACCGCCATCCTGCCAAGTACGATGCTTTCCCTGCTGGGAAGTAGTGGCAGGAGTCTGAAAGTCATCGTGAGGGCATGTCGCCCAGATGGCTCCCTGCCCCAGACGGAAGAGGGGATGGAGGCGTTCTGCAAACAGGTATACCCAATCCTCTGCGGACTCTATGAGCCTTTGGTGACGATGACACAGACTGCGGATGTCCTGCAGGTGGCACCTGCCATCCGGGGAGAGGGACAACCCTCGTGGATGACTGGTTTCCGCATGACGGCAGACCAACACCCTTACTGCAACACGGAGGCGACACCCTTGCTCATCCCCGATGGTATCACGATGTCGGAGAAAGGAAAGGTGACGCTCGCCGATACGCAAGAAAACGCCTCGGAAACAGTCATCCAGAACACGAAAGAACTCATTTCCCTGATGGATCAGCGTTATGCCTTCCGCATGAATATGGTGATGGGCTATGTGGAATACCGGTCGAAAGAGAAATGGCACTATGGATGGCGACCTGTTGACGAGCGGGTGCAGAACGGTCTTGCCATGGAGGCACGGCTGGCTGGTCTGAACGTGTGGGACAAGGATATCACCCGTTACCTGCGCTCCAACTTGGTACGAGCCTATAACCCTGTGGAGGAATACCTCTGGGGGC
This sequence comes from Prevotella sp. tf2-5, assembly GCF_900115435.1. GTDB lineage: Bacteria > Bacteroidota > Bacteroidia > Bacteroidales > Bacteroidaceae > Prevotella. Next base: position 80,118 of record NZ_FOWK01000012.1, on the reverse strand, counting down.
TGTATCGCAAATGGGACGGACACGACTATATCACCGACCTTGCCAAACGGGTGCCTACCAAGAATCCCCATTGGGAGGAGTGGTTCCGCATCTGGTTCTTAGGGATGGTGGCGCAATGGCTGGGAAAGAGCCGCCGCTATGGAAACTCCATCGTGCCCCTGTTGATCTCCAAACAGGGCTTTAACAAGTCGACATTCTGCAAGTCGCTGATTCCCACGGATATGCAATGGGGCTATAACGACAGCCTCGTCCTCTCGGAACGTAAATCGGTATTGCAGGCGATGAGTCAGTTCCTACTCATCAACCTCGATGAGTTCAACCAGATATCACCTAAGATACAGGAGGGTTTCCTGAAGAATCTCGTACAACTCGCCTCCGTGAAGGTGAAACGTCCCTATGGCAAACATGTAGAGGAGTTCCCACGTCTAGCCTCCTTCATCGCTACGGCTAACGTGACGGATATCCTCTCTGACCCCACAGGAAGTCGTCGTTTCATCGGTATCGAACTGACAGGACCTATCGATATGTCACAACCCATCAATTACGACCAGCTCTATGCGCAGGCTGTGGCATTGATAGACCAGAACGAGCCCTATTGGATGGATGAAAAGCAAACCTTGGAAGTCATGGAGTCGAACCGCCAGTTTAAACTCCGTTCCCCCGAGGAGATGTTCTTCGAGGAATGCTTTAGGATACCTGAGCATGAGGGAGAGGGACAATATATGACGACTGCCGCCATCTTCGCCGCCGTCAAGAAGAAAGGCGGCTCCGCCATACGAACTGGTAACATCCGTGTCTTCGGACAATTCCTCTCTAATATCGACAATATCAAGCGCCGACGCACTCATTTTGGTACGGAATATCTCGTCATTCCATACCAAAAACACTAATCGTTGTCACCGTTGCCGCTTCGTTGTTACCCACAAATTCCTGACAATCAAGCTGTTTTGCAAGGCGGCAACGGTGACAAGGGTTTTTAAAAATACGTGTAGAGAATTCTGACCTATCTACTCGTAATTTAAGAATTAACGAAAAATATTTTGATATTCTAAAAAATTACCTTATTTTTGTACCCAAATACAAGCGTGTAATAATGAGAGTCATTTCAAAAAGCACAATAGTAGAATACTATACAAAGGTACCACAGGCAAAAACCGCATTAGAAGAGTGGTATGAGAAGACAAAGAGGTCTGAGTGGACATGTTTTGCTGACATTAAGAATACATTCAACAGTGTCGATGCCGTTGGTAACCAACGTTACGTGTTCAATATTAAAGGCAATGACTATAGATTGGTGGTACTTATTCAGTTTACCCCAAAAACGGTTTACATTCGTTTTGTGGGAACTCATAAGGAATATGATGCAATTAGGGACATTCAAAATATTTAGGACATGGCACAGATAAAGAGTGAAGCTGCTTATCGTGCAGCATTGCAAAGAATAGAAGAACTCCTTCCGCTGGTGAATGACGAGACGCCTGCTGATGACAAGAACTATCTGGAATTGGACATGATTTCAGATATGGTAGAGGAATATGAGGATATTCATTACCCAATAGGAAAGCCCTCATTGGTTGACATCATCAAACTTCGCTTGTATGAGATGGGGCTCAATCAGACTAAACTTGCGGAAATGCTTGGGTTAAGCAATGCCAGAGTCAGTGAGATTATGAATGGTAAAAGTGAACCGTCACTTAAGATAGGAAGAGAGTTAAGTATAAAACTGAATATTGATCCAGCTATTGTATTAGGTATTTAAATTGATAACCATAAAAACTATGAAGGGCAGGAATTTGTGTTCCTGCCCTTCATAGTTTAGCTCACTAATACCACCAGGTACTTGCTGGTAGACCAGAACAGTTGCGGGTTGGTGATGCGGAGCACATACTGTTTGTTGGCATCACGCTCCAGTACATAGCTGGAAGCAGGGTGAGCCGTCAGCAGTTTTGCCGAACGGGAATAGAGCTTGATCTCTTTGTCGACACGGATATCAATCTTCGTGAAATACTCACGATTGAAATTCGACTGGAGCACCTTGCCGTCCTCGATGATACGCTGTTCCTTCAACTCTTTCTTCGTGCCGAACACAAACCAGGCGGTATTGAGCGCCTTGTCCTGAGCCGAGATGGTCTCTGCCTTCTGTGAGATCTCTGCTTTCTGCTGAGAAGTCTCCACGGTAAGGTCGGCAACCTCATTACCCAGTTCGGTAAGACGGATGTCACGAGACTTCAAGTCGAGTTTCAACTGGTTGATCTCCTTGTCTTTCGCCTCCATCTGTGCCACGAGGTTCTCGATGGTCTTACGTAACTCGTCACCCTTCACGGAACTGGTACGCAACTGGTTCTTGAGTTTGTTGATGAGCTCACGGTTGTGCTGCATCGTCTGCTGGATCTGTGCGATATTGTCACGGATACGCTGGGTACGGTTGGAGCCCTCACCATCCTTGGCAAGTGTCACACGGTCCTGGGCGGCATTGATGGCGCGGAAACCCTCCTCGATCTCGTTGAAGGTAGCCATCATGTCATTAATCTCATTGTCTTTCTGCTGGATGATACGGTTCAGCGAGTCAGCCTGCTGTGCCATCATCAAATCCTCTGTCTTCGGTCCCTGCTGTTTGCAGGCTACCACTGCTACGGCACCAAGTGCCAAAATCAATAACTTTTTCATATTCTTATAATATTTCATTTTTAATCTTTAATTTTTCATCTTATCGTCCTGCAAGGACGATAACAAACTCCCCTCGCGGCTCATGCTCAGTGAAATGGGCGATGACCTCTTCCAACGTGCCGCGGACACTCTCCTCGTGTACCTTACTAATCTCCCGACAGACACTCACCTGGCGGTCTGCACCCATCACCTCCGCAAACTGCTGTAAAGTCTTCAGCACCCGGTAGGGTGACTCGTAGAACACCATCGTGCGCTCCTCGTCGGCAAGACTCTGTATCTTCGTCTGACGACCTTTCTTCTGAGGGAGGAAACCCTCAAAACAGAAACGGTCACAAGGAAGACCGCTGCTCACCAAGGCTGGTACGAAAGCGGTGGCACCCGGCAGCGTCTGTACCTCGACACCGGCACGGACAGCCTCCCGTACCAGATAGAACCCAGGGTCGGAGATTCCTGGTGTGCCGGCATCACTGATCAGGGCAATGGTCTGTCCTGCCTGCAGGCGTTCCACAATAGCGGCACTCGTACCATGCTCATTGAACTTATGATGGGAAAGGAGATGCTGCTGAATCTGGAAGTGCTTCAGCAGGATACCTGATGTCCGCGTATCCTCAGCCAGCACGAGGTCGGCTTCTTTCAGGATACGGATGGCACGGAGTGTCATATCCTCCATATTGCCTACAGGTGTGGGAACAATATATAATATGCCCATGACGGGTGCAAAGATACTGCTTTTTGCATAAATCTTCCGTCCTTTAACTCCCTTTAACTCCATATTCTCCTTTAAGTCCACTTTTTTTACTTATCTTTGTGGCATGATTTGCAAAAATAGCATGCTTTAACCCAAAAATGATTTTTATTATGAAACAGAGAAAGTTTAATCTGATGTACTTGCTGCTGATTGCAGTATTTGTACTCTCATCGTGTGCGAAATCCTCTAAGAACTCTAAGTTCATCCCTGCTGACGCTGCTGTTGTCAGCCTTGACATCAAGCAGATGTTTGAGAAGAGTAAACTGGGCGACAACGAGGATGCCAAGAAAAAAATGCTGGAGACCATAGAGGAGAATGCCAAGAACCAGGACACCAAGGACCTCATCAAGAAAATCGTAGAGGATCCTGCCAAGGCTGGTGTTGACCTGCGTGAGCCTATTTACATCTTTACCGTAAAGGGGGAAAAGAACGCCGCTATTGGTACGATTCTCGACAAGGACGACTTCGCCCAGCTTATCAATACTGCCGCTAAGGAAGGTGGCGAGGATGGCTGCAAGGAGAAGGACGGCATCATGTATCTGCAGGACGACAAGAATATCATCGCCTTCGACGACGCTACTTTCTTTGCCTCTGAGAGCTATAGCCTCGACGACATCATCGCTAAGTTCAAGAACGACGACACCAAGGACACGATGGCTGAGAGCGACGATTTCGCCAAACTCATTGATTCCAAGGGTTTCGTCAAGGCTCTGATTCCTATGGAAGCCCTTGAGGACCAGGTAGATGCCAACTCCAAGAAGATGCTGCCAGAGGGTGCGGAGCTGAAAGACCTCAGTCTCCTTCTCGGTCTTTCCACCGACAAGGGTGAGGCTAAGTTCTCCTTTGAGTGCATCGCCAAGTCTGACGCTTGGAAGAACTATATCAAAAGTTCTACCGATATGTGCGGCAAGATCAGTGGTGACTACCTGAAATATCTCCCGAAGGGTGCCTTCATGATGTACGCCAACATCAATGGTAAGAAAGTATTTGAAATGTTTGACAAGAATGGTGTCTTCAGTCAGGCAGGCATAGAGGACCAGAAGGACATGATCAAGAAGATCCTGGAGGTTATCGATGGCGACTTCGCTATTGGTGTGGGAGAGTTCAAGGGTGAACTGCCTGAGGTTGGAGCTTACCTGAAGACGAAGGATGCCAGCATTGCCGATATGGCTAAGGAGCAAGGTCTCAATCCTGAGAAGGGCCTGGACTTCGGCTTCAAGGATGGTGCTACCTATGTAGCCGTTGGTGAGAATGCTGCTTTCACCGAGGTGAAAGACGGTTTCGACAAGGGTGTTATCAGTGGACGCCGTGTTTATGTATACCTTGATGTCGCTCTGATCAGCAACCTGGCTGGAAAGGTTAACAACGATGCTGCTAGTGCCGCACAAATGGCAAGCGACCATATCAAGACTGTTGAGTTCTTTGACACCAGTGATACTGCTGGTGAGCTCATTCTGAAGATGAAGGATGCCGACAAGGATCCTGTCGAATACCTCATAGACCTGATAGCAAAACAGTTCTAATCCTTTGAATAAGTTACTCTACAGGCTATTAAGCCGACATATGAACGCAGGACAGTTGGCGGGCTTCGTGCTCGCCAACCTCTGTGGTATGACCATCGTCCTGGCTGCCATCCAGTTTGCAACCGATGTCATCCCGATGTTCACGGGTAGCGACAGTTTCATGAAGCCGGGACAGATGGTGATGGCTAAGCATGTGAGTACGATGCGCACACTGACTGGTAAGGCTCCTACCTTCTCGACAAAGGATATTGAGGAAGTGCGTAAACAGCCTTTTGTCAGCAATGTGGGGTCTTTTACTCCCTCCCTTTTCAGCGTCGTCGCCACCATTGGCAGTGAACGAATGGGCGTTCAGTTCTCTACGGAGATGTTCTTCGAGGCAGTACCTGATGACTTCATGGATATCGACCTCTACCGTTGGAAATGGGAGCCCGGCAGAAATGAGATTCCTATCGTACTGCCCCGCAACTATCTCAATCTTTATAATTTCGGCTTTGCCAGCAGTCAGGGACTACCCGTCCTCTCCGAAGACCTTGTGTCGATGGCGAAGATACACTTCCACCTTCGTGGCACAGCAGGAAGCAAGGAGTTGACAGGTCATGTCGTGGCATTCTCCAAGAGACTCAACACCATCCTCGTCCCACAGAAATTCATGGACGAGATGAATGCCGCCCTCTCTCCTGACCGGGAGGCTAAGCCCTCACGACTCATCGTCACCGTCAGCAATCCCACTGACGAGAAGATCGCCGAGTTCCTCGCCACAAAAGGTTATGAGACAGAGGCGAATGATAATGAAGCGGCACGTACTGCACATTTCCTGCGTATCATCATCAGTATCGTCCTCGCCATAGGACTCATCATCAGTGCGCTCGCCTTCTACGTCCTCCTGCTCAGCATCTTCCTGCTGCTGCAGAAAAACACGGAGAAGATTGACAATCTCTTGCTGATAGGCTACTCCCCACAGGCTGTGGCACGTCCTTATCACTTGCTGACGATCTGTCTCAACACACTGGTTCTTGTGTCATCCATCGTCATCGTCTTACTATTGCGCGGATACTACCTCCCACTCTTCGGACAACTCTATCCCAGTTATAGTGCCGCAAGCCTCATCCCTGCCCTTCTCACGGGTGTCGGACTCTATCTGTTAGTAGCCCTCCTCAACTACTTTGCCATCCGTCGTAAAGTGATGAGTGTATGGCACCTCCATGAGCATTAAAATAAAAAGATAGAATGATATAAGCCTACTCTTCCAGTTTCACTTGTTCTAACCAGTGGCGGACGCTGATGCCCGTGCAAGCAAGGAAGGCACGTGAGAAGGTGTTATAGCTGACGAAGCCGCTGTCTTTTGACAGCTGTTGGAGTGTGGGGGGGGTATTTCCCCCTTTTAGAGCTTCACGATAGAGCGACTGGAAGTGGTTGATGCGTAACTTGTTAATATAAGTATAGTAGGTAAGACCCTGCGAGGCGAAATAGCGGCCCAGGTAGGTGCGATTGGTATTGCACACCTGGGCCACTGTCTTGAGTGACAGGTCGTGCTGCAGGTAAAGCTGCGCCTCCTCGCAGTGCTTACGCAACAGAGCACCCGTCTTGGCGATAATGATGTCCTCCCTGGTGATTTGGTCTGTCAGGGTGTGGGCTGTTTCGTCAGTCTCTGCTTCCTGTTCCTTTGGCAGCTTCTCCACCCCGGCCTCCGCCGTCAACGGCTCCAGTATTTGCTGATGGTCAATGTACCAGACAATGATACCGATGAACAGGATGTCAGCAAGGTGGAAAATGTATGATAAGTCTACGCATATCTGCATGTCGCTTTGGAACAGCATCAGCAGATAGTTGATGAGGGAAAAGAACATGGAGCTTAGAATAATCCAGCTCCAGGTGACCTCCTTATGCTCCAGGTCTGCGTAGTTGTCAGCCAGGAAGCGGCGGTAGGCTATTGCAGCTCTGATGTACCAGCCGATGAAGAAGACCACTTCAGCTATGTACATGCCATATACTGCCCATTTCCACCACGCGTGTCCAGTGAGCAGCCACCCCGTCAGGGGCATCACTGCCAGCATGCTGATCAGCAACAGCCGGTTGTCCCAGTGCCGGCGGTCTTGCAGCAGTTCGAGCAAGAAATGCAGTACCACGGGACACCATATTGTCATGTCGACTGTGACAGATACCATCTGCAGGAGCTGCAGGTCATCAGCAAGCCATAGCACCATCGGGATATTAGTCAGATAGATGAGTGTGTAGATAAAAATCAGCCTGCCCGCCTTGCGCCGCAGGCGCTGGTCGGTGACAAGCTCGCCGCCGAAAGCGTTACGCCTTGATGTCAGCAGATACACGGCCATCATTATAAGGATGGTCAGCATCACTGCGAAGTGAATGAGGTATTGGTAAAACGCTATAGTTGTCATGTAGGTTTCCCTTAGTTAACTGTATTTACTGCAAAGGTATGAAAAAAAAAAGAATAAAAAAAAGAGACCATTTCTTTTGCATAGAGAACTTGCTTCCGTAAGTTGTCAAACAAACAATTTCCGATTGTCAAAGAAACAATTTTTCTTCATTCAAACAACCTGCCGCCCGATTGTACAATTTATTTTTACACAAAACACGCAAAAGATACTCCTTTTAAATAGGAAACGATAATTTTGCAAATCGAATTTACACGAAAAATATCTTTTTTATAACAATTTAACAATAACTAAATTTTAACGACATGAAGAAAAGACACTTACTTTTCACAACGCTTGCCCTCGCGCTGGGCACCTTCACAGGCGGCAGCGAGGCAATGGCGCAGACCAGTTGGGATTATGTCTACACACAGGAGGAGACCAATTCTGACACCTGGGCAGCCCTGTCGGAGGGTTCCACTACTGGTAAAACGCTGGGTGGTTCAGGAACCACCTCCTATTATCGGCTGACGAAGTCGCTGAACTTCACCAACACCACTGCCGGTGGCAGCGGACTGACCATCCTGGGTACGGTATATCTCTATCTGCCTGCAGGCGTGAATATCACCTGTGTGGGAGCCAACGCCAACGGTGCAACGGGTGCCGGTGCCGGTATCGAGCTGACTGAAGGCAACACACTCTACATCATCGGCGGCGGCAATGGCGCCACAGTGACTGCCACGGGCGGTAACGCTGCCAACGGTGGCAATGGCGGCAATGGCCAAGACGCAGCTATAATAGGTGGTTGGGATGAATGCTCTGGTGTCGCTGTTGGCGGTGGTGGCGCTGGCGGCAACGGCGGCGGCGGTGCTGGTGCTGGCATCGGCACATGCGGTGGCAATGGCGGTGCTGGTGGTAGTGCCGAAGGCATGGAATGGTTTTATTCAACTTTTGGCGTGAAAGGCGCAGATGGCGGTAGCGGTTCTGCAGGTACCAGCGCCCAATCCATGGGTCAATTGTATGTAGTCAATGGCTTCACAGTGAATGCTAAGGGCGGCAGCAAAGGCTCTGCCGGTACTGCAGGAAGTGCTGGAAAAAGTTGTATGCGCTACGGAGGTAATGAATACAGTGTCACTGGTGGCGGTGGCGGCGGTGCTGGTGGCTTCGGTGGCGCAGCTGCTAACATCGGAACGGGTGGCCCCGGCGGCGGCGGCGGTGGCGGCGGTGCCAAAGGCTCACAGGATCGCGAATCTACGGGTTACTACGGATTTGAATCACGTGGTGGTAGAGGTGGTATGAATGCAGACGGCACTTATGCCAACGATGGTGGTGAAACTCGTGTATCTTGGCAGGCTATTACTGATGGTCTATGTCTAACTAATGCCGAAAATAGTTGGTTGGAAAGTGCTACACAAACGTGGCGAGATGATCTCGATAGTAAAGGTGGCTCTGGTGGTGGCACCGGCTCATCCAGTGCAGCTGGCTCGATGAACACCGGCGAGAAGACGTACACCATTACTTTGCAGCCCACAAAGACAAAGGTGAACGGTACGAATCTTGATGCTGTCACCAAGACATATGCTCCTTCTACACTTACGACGTTCATCCTCCCGAAGAACAAGAGCGGCTACCAGTGGGCATTGCTCGTCTATGGTAAGAGCTGTAAGGCTGACGGTACGGCAGGCAGTGTCTTCACTACGGCAACAAAGGAATTCTTTGGCGGCGAAGAGACAGACGATGCATTGCGTACAATAGTGCTCAACGACGTCTATGGCGACATGACCTTCGTAGAGGTGGCAACCACCTGTAAGCTCAAGAGTTCTGGCGACAACAGCGAGACGCTCACCGACTTCTTCTACAATGAAGCGATTATGTCGCAGAAGTACCCGGTTACCGTTCGTCTGCAGAACCGCACGCTCTACACAGACGACAAGTATAACACCCTCTGCCTGCCTTTCGGCATGACACCTTCTCAGTTTAATATTTCTATTCTGCAAGGAGCCACAATATATGAGATGAATACAACCGCTACAGGCTACTATCCTGACGGGACGCAAATACCAGATGCGATGTATAGGAAAGAAGGTCCAGTGCTTTACCTCAAGTTCGATCTTGTAAACGCTTCTACTAATGGGCTTGAAGCCGGCAAACCTTATTTGGTGAAGTGGACGTCAGGCACCAACTTTGTGGACAACACCTCAGATGGCAACACTCGCCATGAAGTAGACTTCTACAACGTGACAGTTACAAAACTGGCGCCTCAGGCTCCCGCTGCTAATGGTGTCACTTTCCAGGGCACGTTCTCGTCATCGGCAACGCTGACCGCCGGCGACAAGACGAAGTTGATTCTTGGTGCTGACAACAAGCTCTACTATCCCTCTAAGAATATCAACGTGGGTGCCTGCCGTGCTTACTTTATCATCCCTGCAGCAGCAGCCTCCGCACGTGAGATGGTGTTGAGCTTCGACGACGAGATGACTACCGCAATCCAGACGCCTAAGCTCAATAATGGCAGTAAGGATTCTGACACCTTCTTCAACCTGAACGGTCAGCGCCTCAGCGCTCCCCAGAAGGGAATTAACATCGTGAACGGTAAAAAGGTATTGGTAAAATAATCATTTAAACATATTTAGAACAATGAAAAAGAATTATATTGCGCCCACCATGCAGGCAGTCCCCGTGCAGACCACTAAGATGCTCTGTGCAAGTGTTAAGTCGAATGTTCTCTTTGAGTATGGAGGTGAGACTCCTTCAGGCTTCTCTGAGGACGATATCCGTTAATATGACATAAATATATAGGTAACAATGAAAAGACTATCTATAATGACACTCCTCGCCCTCTTTGCGGCAACCCTGACACATCAGGGTAGCGCTTGGGCGCAGGATACGGATACGAAAGACGACAACTGGGGTCAGGTGAAGACCATCACCAGTGAGTGGACACACATCACCGAGGGCTCGACCTCGGGCTACGAGCTGAAAGACGCTTACTACTACGTGACGGAAGACCTCACCTTCACCAATACCATCAGCGGTCCCGGTCAGGGCAGCGGTATGTATGTGCAGGAAGGCAAGACTGTGAACCTCTACATCCCTGCCGGTGTGACGCTGACCGTAAAGGGTGCTGACGCTCAGGGAACCACAGGTGCCGGTGCCGGTATCCTGCTGCCTTCGGGCACTACGCTCAACATCATCGGCAACGGTACGCTGAAAGCCACGGGCGGTAATGCTGCCGATGGAGAGAAAGGCGGTAACGGAACAGACGCTATTTTTACTCCTGATGAAGATGGCGATGAAGGTGAAGCCGATGAATGGGCATGGCTCTTAGGCTCAAAAAGTACTGCTGGACGTGGCGGCTACGGTGGTTATGGCGGCGGTGGTGCCGGTGCCGGTATCGGTACGGCTGGCGGCAATGGCGGCGAGGGTGCTGCCATGCTCTCTTCGGAGGACGACCGTGTACCTTCATCAAGACCGGACTGGGAAGGTGGCGACCTCGCTGGACGTGCTGGTGATCCCGGTAGTGCCGGCTCGGCAGCAGTAGCTACTATGGGTACGCTCAACATTGCAAGCACCATCACGCAGCAGATCAGTGGCGGTGCCAAAGGTAATGGTGGTGCTGCTGGTTATACAGGTAAAGGAGTTTTCAACGGTGGCAATGTCACAATGGATATTGAGATTCAAACGATAAATGGTATTCCTATCCCTATTCCTGAATTTGACATCACAGACTTGCAGTCAATTGCCGGCGGCGGTGGCGGCGGCGGCGGCGCCGGAGGTGGCAGTGCCCATGCTATCGGTACCGGTGGTGCTGGTGGCGGAGGCGGTGCCTCGGGTGCCTGCGGCAGCGGTTGTGCAAAGAACGGTTGGATAAACGACAACTGGGGCTCTGTAGGTGCCGGTGGCGGTCAAGGTGGTTATGGCCCCGAGGACAATAATGGTGCTGCTGGTGTTACTTTCTGGTTCCAGGGTGATGACAACATCTTCGACGATGAAGACAATCACAAGCCTGGTGGCACTGGCGGTGCTGCTGGCACACCCGTAAGCGCTGACTTGGCTTCGTCGGTTGGCGAAGCTGTCGCTCCCACATACAATGTTAAGTACTATGCCATTGGTGTGACACCCACTAAGAATACTGATACCTTCCAGCCAAGCAACAGTACTAAGATCACCTTGCCTTCTCTGAACCAAGGCGACAACAAATACAAGTGGATCTTGAGCATCTATGGTAATGTGCTCGGAGAGACCTCTGGTCATTGTGGCGGTCCTAACGGTGATGTCTATGCACCGGGCGATGAGGTTGACCTCAGCAACATCTATGGCGACATCGAGTTCTGTGCCGTTTATGTAGGCTGTGAGATTGAGTGTGCCGACACATGGTCAAGTGGTTACCAGTTACTTTATAACACTGCATTTACTCAAAAATACACCATTGTCGATCTGAAGGGTCGCAAGCTCTATAAGGACGGCTACTGGAACACGCTGACACTGCCCTTCAGCCTTGATGCCAGCAAGCTGGCTACCACCTGTCTGGCCGGTGCCGACATCCGCCGGTTCGATAACGCCAGTTGGGACAGCGAAAACCAGAAGCTGACCATTAACTTCAGTGACTCAAACGAAGGTAAGATTGATGCCGGTGTGCCCTACATCATCCGTTGGGGAACACCCGAAACAGCTACCGGCGAGGTTATTTACAATCCGAGCTTCACCAATGTAACTATTGAACTGTTTGATAATAAGGATCTCGACGAAGACGAAGATCGGGAGACTGCCGACACGTACGAGAAAGAGGACAATGGTCTCCGTTTCCAGGGCTTGATTGCTCCGGTTCAGGTGACCTCTGGCAGCAAGACGCTCCTGCTCGGTGCAGAGAACAAGTTCTATAAGCCTAATGATGTATTTTACGTCTATGCCACCCGCGCCTACTTCACCTATACCAGCGGTAGCGGTATCAGTATGGCCCGCGAGATCACGCTTGACTTCGGCGACGATGAGCCGATTAGCACGTTCATCGAGAATGTCGAGGCGGATGGTCTTCGTCAGAACACCATCGAGGGTATCTTCAACCTGAATGGTCAGCGCCTCTTTGCTCCTCGCAAGGGGCTGAACATCATCAACGGTAAAAAGGTAATTATCAAGTAAGGACTAAGGTCTGAGGATAACAAAACGAAAGAGTCCATTTCTTTGCCCCAAGTGAGGCAGGAAATGGACTCTCTGTTTCTTGACTTCGTCAATATATGACACTCCTCAACTACTTTGCCATCCGTCGTAAAATGATGAGTGTATGGCACCTTCATGAGCACTAATAGAAAAAACATCCCAAGAAATTTGGCAGATTCAAAATTTAATCGTACCTTTGCAGGCGATTTTGAAAAAATCACCTAAGGTTGATCCGTTAGCTCAGTTGGTAGAGCACAACACTTTTAATGTTGGGGTCTTGGGTTCGAGCCCCAAACGGATCACAGAAAAAGAGAGGTCAACGCCTCTCTTTTTTCGTGTGTATAAAGACCTTTATTAATTACCACCAGCCATGATGATGGACACCATCTTCACGATATCCGTCACATTTACAAGGCCATCACCATTCAAGTCAGCAGCATCTTTATTAAAATCATCAGAAGGTTTCTCCATGATGTAATTCACCGTTGCTACGATGTCCGTAACATTCACAAGGCTATCACCATTGACATCACCAGGGATGTAGCTCCCTCCTTCTACTTCGCATGCCATATTTGCGGCGCTTACCCATCCTACTTGATTAGGATAAACATATACAAAATCAGCATCAAGTGAATATCTTACCCCTTTAACCAAATTAGTAAACTGCGCTGTCAAAGTCGTTTCCTCTCCAACGCCCAGTGAGATCTCTTTCATGAAAGTCTCTTCTTTCCTTTCACCATCCTTCACCAACGCGTCATCATCATTAGTACGAAGCCCAATGCATACAATATCATTATATGTATGTTCACCCTCATTCTTGAATTTGACAGTAGCATTGATTGTTGTTCCTTTAACCATTGTTAATGCCCATCCAGGGTTTTTAGGATCATCGACAATTTCACTATTAGCTATATCAATCTGACCAGTAAGGTTTTGTGGTAAGGACTCTTCAAATGTTTGTGGCTCGCTAGTCCATAGGACATTTGTTCCAGCATAATCACTGGTAATCTTAAGTGTATGTTTTCCTGCTGTTTCAGGACCAGGGAAATTGATATAAACGTCGCCTGTTTCATTATGGTTAAGGTATGAAGATGTTTCGCCTACAGGATAGCCTTTAACTCCATCCCAAAGGTAGAACTGGTTTTCGTAATTATATCCTTTATTGGTCCAATTTACAATAGCAGTCATACCTCTAAATGTTTTTCTTTTGCCCTCAAGTTTCACATTATTAATCTGATAGATATCTGTCAGTTGATATGTGTATTTCAATGTGAGAGTGGTCCCGTCAATTGTAAGTAGAATGATATTGGGGTCAATATAATAATCACAATAATTCCATGAGTCGGCACTACCCAATCGATACATCTGTCTTAATTCGTAGTCACCGTTATCAAGGGAAGCTCCTAAAGAAAGATCGTCTGACTTGTCGAGCCACTCGTTATTTTTGATGGTGACATTGGTATTGGGGTCGAATTCCTTTACGATGGTTCCATCTTTACAAATCACCCAACGGTAATCAATTGTTATATCCTTACATGCCCAACTGCCAAAACTTGCATTTACGTTGATGTCAAAGTCTTCTGTGCCTGTTCGTGAATAAGTGCTATTATTAAATGATGATTGGCTGTAGACTCTGAGCAGACCACTGTTTTCACCATTGTCAGGTTCCAAACCGATAGTTGCACCTTGTCCCATGCACCATCCATTTGCTCCCAATAAAAAATCATTATTATTCAGTATAGACAAGGCATAATAACCATCATTCAGTCCACCCCATCCCCAATTGACGTGGAAGAGTCCTTGTCCATCATAGCCATCTACAATGAACTGATGTCCTACACCGACAAAGCCTTGATATGGTACTGGTCGCTTTTCTTTAAGTTCATTATATATTATTTCTTCCCAGTCTTGAGTGGTAAAGTTTGAGCGGGTTATCTCCTGAGCTGTCTTGCTAAAACCAAAAATGTTTTTCATTTGCTCACGAAAATGTCCAGCACCTGAAATAAAAGCCGTATAATCCATCTTTACCGCCTGTCCGCAATAACGCATCAGTTCTGCAACAGCATCACAAGCTTCACCAGTATCCTCATAATGATATATGTATTTCATTTTGTCCCATTTGAATGTAGTAGCAGGTAACTCTGGAACAAAAATTCCTTGGCTAGTTGTATATGATTCCAATGGACCAACAACGGTCTTAGGCCATTTGTGATAATACATAATTTGAGCCATCATGGTGGCTACACATCCTGCCACACACCTTATCTCTCCATCCAAAGGACACATACCATTGAAAGGAGGTTCTTGGGCCCAATGGCAAGAAAGCAACGGAGCTATAGCACCTCCAATAGCACGATGGGAACTGACTTTTGGTAGTGAGGAAAGACGCAAAGCATTAATTTGCTGCTCATAACCTTCCAACCATTTCTTGGTGTTCTCCGGTAATTTGTTGATATCAATGTTACCCTGGTCGGCGTAACCTAAAATGGGTTCTGTACGATCGTCTGCACTGACTATAACGAAACCACCATTCTGTTCTGCATTGAAAATATAGAAAGAATTACCTCCAATAGCAGCTGCACGACGCAGATTCTTCTGTTTGAACTGCTTGCCTTGCATAAACTGTTGCGCTTTCTGTAATGCCTGCTCTTCTGTCACCTCTCCTGCAAAAGAAATCAAAGAGAGGAAGAGACTTGTGATTAAAAAGGTTAGCTTCTTCATATTTTTATTAGTTATTATGTCGCAAAGATAGAGAATATTTCTTAAAGTCCCAAGTTTTTCAAAAGAAAAACATTTAGAATTTTGCGAAGACACCTACCCTTCTACCCTAATACGCTTGAAATACCGATAAATAAAGGAATTGAGACTAGGTACCTGTTTACCAAACACCTACCTGCTCTCAAACGCCCTGTACATCGTGGTTTGAGGCATGTGTAGGTAGGAGGGTAGGTGTTTTTGCGTTTTTTTATTTTGTATTTTGCTCACTTCTTTGTACCTTTGCACCCGCTTTTAATGCAATGATCCGTTAGCTCAGTTGGTAGGGCACAACACTTTTAATGTTGGGGGCTTGGGTTCTTTCAGTCGCTTTCGCTTTATGAAAGCGTTTCTGCGAAACGATGACGAGCCCCAAACGGATCACAGAAAAGAGGTCATAAAGACCTCTTTTTTATTTTGTGAGTAATTTCACGATCTCTTCCAGCCATTTTTTATCGATTTCATCAAAAGTGTTGAGGTCGCGACTATCGATATCAAGGACTGCCACCACCTCATTCGATTCGTTAAAGACGGGGACGACAATCTCCGAACGGGAGAGACTGCTGCAGGCGATATGACCAGGGAACTCCTCCACATCAGGGACGATGATTGTTTTCTGACGCTGCCATGCAGTACCACAGACACCACGTCCGAAGGGGATGTGCATACAAGCGACACTGCCCTGGAAAGGACCCAGACGCAACTCCTTTCCCTCCCCGTTCTCCTTTTCTTTTACAACATAAAAACCTGTCCAGAAAAAGCCCATCTCCTCATGGATGGCAGCACTGATATTCGCCATCACAGAGACTGTATCCGTCTCTCCTTGTATCAATGACTTGACC
The DNA here is from genome assembly GCF_900115435.1 of Prevotella sp. tf2-5. Classification (GTDB taxonomy): domain Bacteria; phylum Bacteroidota; class Bacteroidia; order Bacteroidales; family Bacteroidaceae; genus Prevotella. Next base: position 64,052 of record NZ_FOWK01000012.1, on the reverse strand, counting down.
TGAGCGGTCAGCAATTTGTATTTCTCTTCTTTCTCCATGACTGCAAAATTACAAATAATTATCAATTCTCAATGGTCAATTCTTAATTATTTTGTACCTTTGACTTTCAGTCGAAAGTACTCACGTTCGAAAATCATCAAATAAAATTTGGCTTTTTGCTCACTTAATCGTACCTTTGACTTTCAGTCGAAAGTACTCACGTTCGAAAATCATCAAATAAAATTTGGCTTTTTGCTCACTTAATCGTACCTTTGCACTCAAATATAATAAATAAGGAAAGAATGGCAGAAAAAAAATTCAAGAGAACGACTGTGACCTCGGCACTGCCCTATGCCAATGGTGGTGTGCATATCGGTCACTTGGCAGGTGTGTATGTGCCTGCCGACATCTACGTAAGATATTTGAGACTGAAGAAAGAAGACGTGCTGTTTATCGGCGGTTCCGACGAGCATGGTGTACCCATTACCGTCCGTGCCCGTAAGGAGGGTATCACCCCACAGGATGTGGTAGACCGCTATCATAAGATGATCAAGGACTCTTTCAAGGAGTTCGGTATCTCGTTCGATATCTACAGCCGTACCACCTCAGAGACCCATCATAAGTTTGCAGCCGAGTGGTTCCGTAAGCTCTATGACGAGGGTAAACTGGTGGAGGAGACCACAGCACAACTCTATGACGAGGAAGCCAAGCAGTTCCTTGCCGACCGTTATGTGACTGGTGAGTGCCCCCATTGCCATAACGAGGGGGCCTATGGTGACCAGTGTGAGAAATGCGGACGTGACCTGAGTCCTACGGAACTCATCAACCCCAAATCGACCATCAGTGGTTCTACCCCTGTGCTGAAGGAGACCAAGAACTGGTATCTGCCCCTGAACGAGTATCAGGAGTGGTTGAAACAGTGGATCCTCGAGGAGCATAAAGAATGGCGTCCGAATGTCTATGGACAGTGTAAGAGTTGGCTTGACATGGACCTGCAGCCCCGTGCGATGACACGTGACTTGGACTGGGGTATTCCTGTACCCATTGAGGGAGCAGAAGGAAAAGTACTTTATGTCTGGTTTGACGCCCCCATCGGTTATGTCTCCAATACTGTTGAGCTCTGCGAGAAAGAGCCTGAGAAGTGGGGCAACTGGGAGAAATGGTGGCAAGATGAGGATACCCGTCTGGTACACTTCATCGGCAAGGACAATATCGTGTTCCACTGTATCATCTTCCCCACCATGATGAAGGCACACGGCAAATATATCCTGCCAGACAATGTGCCTGCCAATGAGTTCCTGAACCTGGAAAACGACAAGATATCCACTTCCCGCAACTGGGCGGTGTGGTTGCATGAATACCTCGTGGACATGCCCGGCAAACAGGACGTACTGCGTTATGTGTTGACGGCAAATGCCCCAGAGACCAAAGACAACAACTTTACATGGAAAGATTTCCAGGACCGTAACAACAACGAGCTTGTAGCTGTCTATGGAAACTTTGTGAACCGTGCCTTACAACTCACCAAGAAGTACTGGAACGGTGTCGTTCCTGCCTGTGGTGAGTGGCTTGACGTTGATCGTCAGGCAATTGAGGAATTTAAAAATGTAAAAAGTAAAATAGAAGATAATCTCAACCAGTTTAAGTTCCGCGATGCCCAGTTTGAGGCGATGAACCTTGCCCGTATCGGCAACCGTTATATCACGGAGTGTGAGCCGTGGAAGGTATGGAAGACTGACCCAAAGCGTTGTGAGACAATTCTGAACATCTGTCTGCAACTCACTGCCAACCTCGCTATCGCCTTCGAGCCGTTCCTGCCGTTCTCAAGCAAGAAACTACGTGAGATGCTCCATCTTGAGAATTTCGAGTGGGAGCAGTTAGGCAGCACTGAGTTGTTAAAAGCTGGTCACCAGTTAGGAGAGCCTGCTCTGCTCTTCGAGAAAATTGAGGACGAGACCATTCAGAAGCAACTCGACAAACTAGAGGCTACCAAAAAAGCTAACGAGGCTGCCACCCATCAGGCTTCGCCCATCAAGGATACCGTTTCTTTCGAGGACTTTGAGAAACTCGATATCCGTGTAGGACTGATTAAGGCTTGTGAGAAGGTGAAGAAATCGAAAAAGCTCTTGCAGTTCACTATTGACGACGGCACTGGTACCGATCGCACCATCCTCAGTGGTATTGCCGCCTTCTATGAGGATCCCTCTGTCTTGGTAGGCAAGCGCATCCTCTTCGTTGCTAACTTTGCCCCCCGTCAGATGATGGGTATCGAGAGTCAGGGTATGATTCTCTCTGCCGTCGATTTCGATGAGAGCCTTAGCGTTGTGACCACGACGAAAGACGTGAAACCTGGAAGTCAAGTAGGATAAAGAATAAAAAAATTACCCATGATAACGATTACTCCCAAAGAAGGCATCACAGATGCCAGGAAGCTAGGCCTGCCTAAGTATACCATCTTAGGTATACAACACCTTTTCGCCATGTTTGGTGCCACTATCCTGGTACCTGTACTCACTGGTCTGTCTGTGTCGACAACCCTGCTGTTTGCCGGTATCGGAACCTTAGTGTTCCACTGCATCACCAAGTTGAAGGTACCTGCATTCTTAGGTTCCTCGTTTGCCTTCATCGGAGGCTATCTCTCTGTCAAGACACTGGGTGTCGAACAAGGTATGACAGAGACCTTGGCATTGAGTTATGCGTGCATAGGTGTCTTCTTTGCAGGTATGTGCTATTTTATCATGGCTGGTTTCATCAAGACTTTCGGCATCGATAAGATTATGCACTACTTCCCACCAGTAGTGACAGGTCCTATGATCATCGCCATCGGACTCGTCCTGTCGGGTAGTGCCATACACAACTGTACCACCAACTGGACACTGGCACTTGTTGCCATCCTGACTGTTATCTGCACTAGCATATGGGGCAAGGGCATCATTAAGATTATCCCTATCCTCCTTGGTGTGCTGGTCAGCTATGCCGTGGCTGCGGTAACTGGTGAAGTAGACTTCTCAGCATTACACGAAGCAGCATGGGTTGGCTTGCCCGTCAGCAGAGAACAGACAGTACTGGCTGTCCTCGATCATATGGACACCACCTTTCTGATCTCCACCATTATTGCCATCATGCCCATAGCCATTGCCACCATTATGGAGCATATTGGTGATATGTGTGCCATCTCCTCTACTGTAGGCAAGGACTATCTGAAGGAACCCGGTCTGCACCGTACCCTGATGGGAGACGGTCTTGCCACCGCATTGGCATCTCTCTTCGGAGCCCCAGCCAACACGACATACGGAGAGAATACTGGTGTACTGAACCTCACCAAAGTCTTTGACCCTGCCGTCATCCGACTGGCTGCCATCTTGGCAATACTTCTTTCCTTCTGTCCTAAGTTCGCCTGCTTGATAGGTCTGATGCCTGCTGCTACCATTGGTGGTGTCAGTCTCATTCTCTATGGTATGATATCAGCTGTCGGTGTACGCAACCTGGTTGAGGCGGGCGTAGATTTCAGCTCGTCACGTAATGTGTTTGTGGCAGCCTTGATCCTAGTCATTGCCATTGGTGTGAAATATGGTGCTGAGGATAATGTGAACATCGGTCCCATCCACTTCTCCGGACTGGCTCTCTCTGCCCTCGTAGGTATCGTTCTCAACGCCTGTCTTCCCAACAAACTCGGCATGAAGGTAAAGAGCGTCCATGGCAAGGAGAAACCCCAAGACGACAATCAAGTTGGATAATCTTCTAAAGCAAAAGCAATAAGAGATGCAGGCGATTATCTTGGCGGCTGGTATGGGTCGCAGACTCGGAGAATACACGAAGAACCAGACGAAATGTATGGTTCCTGTGAATGGAGTGCGACTGATTGACCGGGTATTGGGACAGTTATCAAAGTTACAACTCCAGCGGGTCATCATCGTCACTGGTTATAAGGGGAAAGAGCTCCGTGAGCATATAGAGAGCCTCCCCTTGTCCTCCTCCAAAAGGAAGGGGCTAAAAGTAGAGTTTGTTGAGAATCCCATCTACGACAAGACGAACAATATCTACTCATTGTCACTGGTAAAAGACCAATTACAGGAGGATGACACCCTGCTCATCGAGAGTGACCTCATCCTCAGCGACCGTCTCTTTGAGATGATACTGGAGAATCCCTACCCGAACCTTGCCCTCGTTGCCAAATACGAGACATGGATGGATGGTACGATGGTCCGCATCGACGCCGATGACAATATCGTCAACTTCATCTCTAAAGACGCCTTCGACTACAACGATGTCTCTTCCTACTATAAGACTGTCAATGTCTATAAGTTCGACAAACAGTTCCTGAGAGAGAAATATGTTCCTTTCCTCGATGCCTATACCAAGGCGGTTGGACTGAATGAGTACTATGAAAATGTGCTGCGCATCATCTCCCTCCTGAGCGGACATGAGTTGAAGGCACTACCTATCGGAAATGAGAAATGGTATGAGATAGACGACAAGCAAGACTTGGATATTGCCGAGGCTTTGTTTGCTGACGAGAAAGACGTGCTACGTAAATACTACGGACGCTATGGCGGTTTCTGGCGCTTCCCCCAGATGCTTGATTTCTGCTATCTGGTAAACCCCTATTTCCCCAGTCAGCGAATGAAAGACGAGCTACGTGCTAACTTCGATATCCTACTCACGGAGTATCCATCGGGTATGAAGGTCAACACCCTCATTGCCAGCAAGTGCTTTGGAGTGAGCGAGGATTATATTGTTCCTGGTAACGGTGCCGCTGAGCTCATCAAAATACTGATGGAACAGTCAACTCACAAGGTCGGTTTCATCCGTCCCACTTTTGAGGAATATCCTAATCGCTATGATAAAGAGCAGCAGGTGACCTACGTGCCACGGAATGATGACTATCGCTATACGGCAAACGATCTGATGGCATTCTTTGGTGATAAAGGCATCCAGCAGTTGATGCTCATCAACCCAGACAACCCCTCTGGCAACTTCATCCCCAAGACGGACGTGCTGCGCCTTGCCCAGTGGTGCGAGGACAACCATATCCGCTTGGTTGTCGATGAGAGCTTCGTTGATTTCAGCACGGATTATGCCACCAACTCCCTGCTCAGCGATAAGACATTAGAGGACTATCCCCACATGGTTGTGATGAAGAGTATCTCAAAGAGTTTTGGAGTACCAGGGTTGCGTCTGGGTATCCTCGCCTCCTCAGACAAGGGGCTGATAGCCACCATCAAGAAAGAGGTGAGCATCTGGAACCTCAATTCGTTCGCAGAGTTCTACATGCAGATTTACAATAAATACGAGAAAGACTACCAGCGCGCCTGTGCCAAGTTCGTAGCAGAGCGTGACGACTTCGGATGCCAGTTGGGCACCATCCCTTTCTTCCGTGTCATGTCCTCCCAGGCTAACTATTTCCTTTGTGAAGTACTGCCTCCCTATACTGCCAGTGAGATTGTCATCTATATGCTCAAGAAGCATAATATCCTGACTCGGGATTGTAGTGGGAAACCTGGCCTTGCCCCCCACAAACAGTATATGCGTATTGCCGTCCGCAACCATGAAGATAACAGCCGCTTGATTCAAGCACTAAGGGAACTGCCCCAATCGTAGACTTGTTGGATATGAGGACCATCGATATGATGTTCTTGCATCAAACGATGGATGATAGCAAGACCATAAGGAAAATCTTCTGTGAAATAACGACTCTGGAAGTCGGGAACAAAACCGTCTCCTACTTTCCTCATGGGTGAAAGGAGACCTTTGAAGGCTTCGATACTATGCAACTTACGTGTCAACGAAGCAGCATCCGTACTCTCATAATAGTCTAAGACAGTAGGGATACTACCAGGGGTGACGGGCAGTACTTCCAACAAACGAAAGAATTCAGCATCCATATCTATCAACAACTGGGAGGCTTCGTCCGTCCAGTCACTATAGAATTGGGGTTGTACAGGATAGACGACTCCTTCATGCCAGTCATGCCACATACTATATAGTCGAGAAGTGTGCAACAATGGGTTACTATTGGTGAGACTTGCCTCGTAATAGTTGGCAAGCAACTGAACAGGCGTATCAAGCATCTCTTCAATGATCCTTGCCAAAACAGCACCATCACCTCGCTCCACTGCCATACTCAGTGACGGCTTATAACCTAACAGGTGAGCAGACTTACCATAGTCCTCTACACGAGCAATAAAGGGAACGCGCTGAAAACCGAATAAGGGCACCGTCTCTGGCAGTATTTTCATCGCCTCAAAGAAGAAACCCGTACTGCTGACAATACTACCCACAGGAGTCTGAGACTTCAGGTAAGGGAGAATTGTCTGTAAAGTATCAACGATGCCATAACCAGGAAGACAAAGAAGTACGATATCTGCTTGTGGAATAACTTCTGCCGCATTGGAAGTAATCTGTTGTAGCGTTCCCTCAATGGTCTTGCCATCTGGTGTATAGATGTGCAACGTCTTATTCCATTGTTCTGGACGACGCGTCAACAGACTGACCTCGTAATCCTTCTTCGCTGCCACAAAACCTGTGATGACATGTCCGAGGTTACCTCCTCCGCAGATACAAATCTTCATAACCAATACGCTTCAAACTGATGTGTCGTCCGCTGATCTTCGGGCGGCAGTTTCATATAATTACCGTAAGTACGTCTGAGATAGTCATCATAGCCAATCATTACCTTATAGACACGTTCCTCAAACTTCATGTCCATCATTTTTTTCATGTCAGCCGCAGGAAAACAACCTTTAGGAGTGAGCGGTCCTGCCTCTGTCATGTGGCATAAGGTGTCTGTCGGTTTATGCTGGATTATCAACCTGTCAATCCAACGGTTCAGCATCCCCACGGAGATGGGCAGGTGACGATAGCACAAATAAGCCAAGCGGGAGTATAACGGGTTCGATTGCGATATTTTGCATCGACGGATCTTATAGAGTAGTTTCTTAAGTCGGAAGATACGCTCACGCTCCTTCATGTCATCTGGCACATAGTCAACGGGGAACACGTCAATATACACTCCTATCTCATAACCTTCTGTCTCCTTCTCTACCATCTTCGTGCGCTGGTCGACGACTTTGGCGAAAGTATAATAGTAGTGATCCTCTTTCTTGGGATTCAGTACCCGATAGTGTCCGTTTTGGTCATGATAAGACTTAAGGAAACGCTCATAGTCACTTCTGAGCATATAGATATCTATATCATCATCCCAAGGGATATACCCTTGATGGCGCACGGCACCAATCAGTGTACCACTTGACAGCGAGTAGCGCAGTCCCTGTTCCTCACAGAAGCGATGCACATCATCGAGGATGCCCATCTGTATTTCCCGCAATTCCTTGATTTCTGTAATCTTTCTCATTCCACCATTCTCCACACTCTGATACCTGTATGTTTCGGTTGTTTCTTTTCATACTCATAAAACGTCTCCTTGCTCATCAGCACCTTTTTGTAGAGACTAGAGGCATGGAGCAGGTGTAGCTTACCTTGTTGCCAGAAGACGATACCGATATGACGGGTGTCCAGACCATCCTTGTCGGTCAGCATGGCAACAATGTCACCATCACGAACCATCGCCAATGGGGTCGACGGATGCCAGTTGAGGTCTTGCTTGAGGATAAAGGGGTATTCCTTGCCTTCTGTCTCATCCTCGTACTTCTTGATGACAGGCACGAACTCCGGATGGTTCTTCAACTGCTTATACAACTGAGGATGTGTCGACATATAATTGACATGCACTTTCTGTATGCCCATAAAAGGAGCGTCCATCAACCCGATATCCTTCACAAGACCCAGTTTCACATTATCGTCTCCCCACCAAGTGAAATAGTGAAGACGTGAGGTATAGTCTGTCATCTCTCCATTCCGATAACGAATCTTCACCAGGTTGTTGCAATAGTCATCAAAAGTACGGGTATCGTCCTTGTCACATAAGGCGAGAGCCAGTACTGTCTCTACAAATGTCGTACAGTCAAGTCCATGGAGATTGACAATCAGATGCTCATGGTCTCCATTCTCCAAGGTACTCCCCACATAAGGAAGTCCCAAGAATTTCTTGCCAAAATACATCATGCGGTTCTCCTTGCCTCGCTTGGTCTTCGCCTCGTCCAGCAGTTTCACCACCAAGGCACTGTCCTCTTTCGTATATTCCCTCTCGTATGCTATTGCCTGTCCCATGTCACATTCCACTTTCGCAGGACGCTGTGCTCCGCATCCTATGGTTAAGAGCCAACAGCTAAACACCATTATCCAATTCTTTGTCATCTCTTTCTTCTTAGCATCATTAAAGGAGTGATCTATGATGCAAAGGTAGTAATAATATTCGGCATAACAAAGGAATCAGTTCACAATGTTGCAGTTTTGTAATTATTCACTATCTATGTCTGTCGTTTTATTTCTTCATGAAAAACAGTACAATAATGATACTTTTTATACTCCTCTCTCTGCCCAGTCACCTCTGTCTAAGCTTCTGTAGCCGATGGCTTCGGCAATATGTTGCGACAGCACTTTCTCGGAGCCTTCAAGATCGGCAATGGTACGGGCGACTTTCAGAATACGGCTGTAAGCACGAGCTGAGAGTTTAAGACGCTCCATCGCCATGCGTAGCATATCCATAGAGGCAGCATCAGGCTCTGCGAACTCATGGAGCATACGTTCAGTCATCTGTGCGTTGCAATAGACCTTCACCGCCCCGACCTGTTTTGGGAGGGAGCTAAAACGCTCCGTCTGGATCTGGCGAGCCTTCATGACACGCTCACGAATCATCTGACTTGGTTCACCAGGCTGCATCTGCGAAAGTTGCGCAAAGGGAACTGCCTGTATCTCACAATGAATGTCGATGCGGTCAAGCAGGGGACCGGAGATTTTGTTCATATACCGTTGTATCTGACCTGGGGTACAGGCACAGTTGTGGGTGGGGTCACCATAGTAACCACAGGGACAAGGATTCATGGAGGCAACAAGCATGAAAGAGCATGGATATTCCACGCTGTACTTAGCACGGGATATCGTTATCCTACGGTCTTCCAACGGCTGGCGGAGCACCTCAAGGACGGAGCGTGACAACTCAGGCATCTCATCCAGGAAAAGAACGCCATTGTGTGCCAGACTGATCTCGCCAGGTTGCGGATTGTTGCCACCACCCACGAGGGCTACTTGTGAGATAGTATGATGTGGAGCCCGGAAGGGACGTTGTGAAATAAGACTCGTATCCCGAGGTAACTTCCCTGCCACACTATGTATCTGTGTCGTCTCCAAGCTTTCGCTCAGTGACAATGGTGGCAAGATACCCGGCAATCGTTTTGCCAACATTGATTTTCCACTTCCAGGTGGTCCTATCATGATTAAATTATAACCAATTTTACGGGTTCTTAACCTGCTACGTCTCATTTGCTCTCCTTTTTAAATCTCGTAAATGAGGTATAATCTCCAAGTTTCACAAAACCAAATAACCTAAAGTCCTGTGACTGTGGACTATTGTTCATATCAACTAAATGGTTCATACCATTTCCTGAACCAACCATAATATAGCCATTAGATATTTGGGGTGCAGTATCTTCGCTAAATGGGATTATTATTTCATTTTGGGAATCAACGACACCATATTTATTCTCTAATTTGACCACGAATAGACCATTGTATTCGTCAGCAATTTCGTCATACATAAAAGGTAATACTGTTGCTCCAGACAGATCGATTACACCATATTTCTTATTTGTCCCTATGATATAATAATTGTCATTCATTACTTTTATGCTGGAGTATATACATGGAGAAATCATATTGCCTTTTAAGTCAGCAATTCCTCTAAGACCGTTATCCTGTGGTTCAAGATGACTATTTGTTACTGTCACATAACTATATTCACATGGCACAATTTCATTACCATGCTTATCAATAAGTCCGCTAGACAATATTCTTGTAATAGGATGGTATTTCTTAACAATGGCATAAGACTGGCTGAAACTTTCTACTTTATCATAATCAAATGCTGTAAGATCGTTACCTGTTTTATCAACAAATCCCCATTTCTCGCCTATTCTTGCTTTAACAAAACCATATCTGAACTCTCCGACTTCATCAAATTTACACGGTATGATATTATTTCCGTCTGTATCAACAAAGCCGTATTTTCCATTTATTTTTATTTTCCCTAATCCCTCACGAAAATAAGAAGGCCAGTCCTCATTAAGTGCAGTATAATCTTCATAAAACTGCAATACGCCAGAGATTATCTTGTTCCTTTTATTTACTATACATATTTCTTTTTCCTTTGATAGCACCGCTATACCATCCGAATCAAAATAGGAAAAACCATCATAAATACAGGGTATTACGAGACGGCCTTTAGGGTCTATAAAACCCCATTTCTCGCCCATGCAAACACAGCATAAGCCATTCTTAAACCCATACATCCCAGAATACACAAAAGGAACTACGGGATTACCTTTGGTATCAATACAACCATATTTACCATCAAGAGCAACAGGAGCGACAGGAATATTATCACTGAATCCTTTAGTGTCAGAATAACAAAAAGGGGTCAAAAGTATTCCTTGTTTATTTATTATAGCATATTTGTTATCAGCCTTTGCGAATGTCACATCTATTCCTTCTGCAAAATCATTAACTTCATCATAAATGCAAGGTATAACTTCCTCACCCGACTTATCAACAAATCCCCATTTCCCATCACGTTTAACACGAATGAAATCCGTATAATCGCCGTAGCCTATATATTCATAGTCACAAGGAACTCTAATGGAACCATCTATTCCTATAAGACCTTTTTTGTTGTCCTTAGTAACGGTTACACATCCATCCGTAACTAGTGAGTCTATTGCGTCATAGACACAGGGAGCAATTAACCCTTTAGAGTTAATCAACCCGCACTTTTCTCCTTGGGTTACTATAAGCAAACCGTTAGGATTACCAAAACCGCCAATAAGACCCGTAAATTCATATCCTATTACAGGGTCTCCTTTATAATCGATAAAACCGAGTTTGCCATTACGCGAAACAACATACAAAAGCTCCATATTATTGTTCATATTGAATATTCAACAGTTATTAGCCATTCTCATTTTACGTCCTCCTGTTCCTCTTTTGTCAATTTACGATTGAGCGAATTTTCTAAAATCAATCTAAAACCGCTATTCTCGTATTCCTCTTTGTCTTTAGCTTTAGCCAGTCCTGAAGGTGGATTGCTTACCCATGCCTTATCGTCTGGATCTGTTGGGAATACAGGTTTCCCTCTAAAGTTAATACAAAATGCAAAATGAATCCAAGTTTCCTTTTGAATGTTCTTTTTACCGATAAGGTATGATATGAACATACACAAATTGCTCTTTTGAGTGGTAAGCTCCAAACTCTTTGATGGTCGCTCGCCTATCCCGAAGAACACAAACTTAATGTCTTTGATGTTTGCACATTTGAACCAACTTTGCAGATACTCACAAGTCCTGTTGATTAGGAGGTCATTCCTTAATCTCTTTCTATTCTGAATATCTGGAGGTGTCAGGGGTCGTGTATCTGTAGTATCTTCAACTATTGGCGATTCGACGGCAGGCACAATTTCAGCCTCAGATGTACCATTCATAAAGAAGTTGGTATATCGTGAGCATCCTATGAGCCATTCTAAAACACACCTTTCCTCATCACTCAGCACATTCTTTACATTATTATATATGGAGAGCATTTTTGCTGTATAGATAATAATGTAATCTCCCAGCTTGTCGGTGTTATGATAGTCACAGTAATATTCATCCCAATCACCATCACCTTCTTTACACTTAATCGGGTCGAGTTGGAAGTGCTGGATTAACTCAGACTTATGGCCATTAACCGCCATTTTTATAATAAGGTGTGCAATCACTTCGCCATCAGCTATAATTTCGCTATCCCAATTAGTGATACTGTCGAGATATGTAGCAATGCCCGACTGGTCAAATGACATCTTCGTGAACTTATCAATCCATTCAGAATAGTAACGACCATCGGCTATTGTCGTAGCGGAATATAACTGTTGTAGTTCGTCATCGTTAAGTTCCCTGGTTATTCGTTGACGGCGTGGTTTCTCTACAAGACTGTGAGAGATATAGGACTTCACACGGTTCTCAACAAACTTATCTTCATAAACAGAGGTGAACGCTCTGAAATACGCTGAGAAGTCTGCACCTGTAATCCACAGGTTGTAATTCTCTAATCTACCTTTGCTATTATTACGACCAGATGACTTGATACCTAATAAGATATAGCGCAGTTGCCAAAGGGTCGCCATCATATCGTGAAAGTCCGTGCTGCCTAATGCTGACAAGAACGCTGCATAGTCCTTTTTAGCAATGGCATCGAGGACTCCATTATATGTGAAAGAGTTGCATTTGTAAGAATCGAGTATGTCACGCACCTGCTTTTTGCCTATAAGCATGAAGAACTCAAATGCTTCTTCATAGGTCAAAGAGATTGAAGGCTTGTTGCTTGCTAATAGCAGTGAAAACAGACTGCCAATCTTATTATTCAGAGTGGTGCTAAGAATCTCAAAGAATGGTCGCCTAATACACTCATTGAACGTAACGAACTCACAAAATGCACCGAAGATTGGCTGCACGTCCTCAACGAGTTTACCGTCAGGACATGATGCTACTTGGATCAGTCTGTCAATGCCTACCCTATTAAGGGGGATGCTTTGAAGCTGATCTGCGTATGCTTTCAGATTGCAGTCTTGTATCTTCATCGCGCAATGAACTTTGTTAATTGTTCGGCAAAAATAATGAGAAAATTTGAATTATCAGGTATCAAAACATATAAAAAATGCCTTTCTTGCCCCAATTTAATATGTTTTAAGAAGAAATGTGCGGTTATATCGTAAAAATTTGCTTTCTTTGCGTTCAAATATAATTTTTCAAATATGAACAATAATCCTCTTAATCGGGTAAAAGTCGTTCTTGTGGAGAAGCAGAGAACGAGTAAGTGGCTGTCAGAACAACTTGGCGTTACCCCTGCAACAGTCAGCAAATGGTGTACCAATACATCACAACCAGACCTTCAGACGTTGGCGCGAATAGCGGAACTGTTAGGGTGTGAGAAAAGAGAACTAATAACCGAGTGACCTATGGCAAGGATTTACGATAACATAGAAACCAAATTTACAGAAGGGCTACAGGGTATTATTACTAACGTAGGTGTTAAGCGAGTTGACTTCTGTGTTGGATATTTCAATCTTCGTGGTTGGAACCTGGTTGTGGAACAGGTCGATAATCTGACTGGTGATTTCGTTTATGAGAATGATAAACGAGTATTCCGTAAATGCAGACTGCTTATAGGTATGCACCGCCCAGCAGAGGAATTGATCAGACAACTGTATATGGAAAAAACATTGCCTGATGCAAATTTCGTTAGTCAATGCAAGTTGGAAATTGCGCGAGACTTCAAACGACAACTGCTTATTGGACTCCCGACAAAGCAAGATGAATTTACTTTGCGCCGTCTTTCTGCACAGTTGAAAGATGAAAAAGTCTGCGTTAAATTATATCTTCGTGAGCCTCTGCACGCAAAACTATATCTTGCACATCGCCCTGATGACAACTTCAATAAGATTCAGGCCATTATGGGTAGTAGCAATTTAACCTATTCAGGTTTAACAAAACAAGGGGAGTTAAATGCTGAGTTTGCCGACAGCGATAGTGCAGCAAAACTATCCAGATGGTTTGATGAACGTTGGGAGGACAAATTCTGCCTCGATATAAGCAAGGAACTGATAGAAATTATAGATAACAGTTGGGCAGGAGAAAGGGATATACCACCATATTACATATATCTTAAAACAGCTTATCATCTGAGCGAAGAAGCACGTTCAGGTGTTAAAGAGTTCACTATCCCACCAGAATTTAGAAGTTCGTTATTTGAGTTCCAGCAAACAGCGGTTAAGATAGCAGCCCGTCATTTGAATAATGAAAAGCGAGGTGGTGCTATGATTGGTGACGTTGTGGGATTGGGAAAAACAATTACCGCGTGCGCTATAGCAAAGATGTATGAAAACACTTTTGGAAGTAACACGCTGATAATATGCCCTGCTAATCTTCAAGATATGTGGGCAAAATATAGAAAGGAATATGACCTGAAAGCAGATATTATGTCAATGGCTAAACCTATTGACGTTGATAATGCTCGTTATTATAAACTTATCATTGTCGATGAAAGCCACAATTTGCGCAACAGTCAGGGAACAAGATACCATAACATCAAAGAACTTATAGACAAACAAGACTGCAAGGTGCTTTTACTAACGGCTACACCCTACAACAAACAGTATAAAGACCTGAGTAGCCAGTTACGTTTGTTCCTTGATGACGATGCCGATTTAGGAATAAGGCCAGAGGCGTATATCCGTGAGATTGGCGGTGAGCGCAAATTTGCAGAAAAGCATGAAGATTTCATCCGTAGCATCAAAGCATTTGAAAGAAGCGAATGTCAAGAAGACTGGCAGGAGTTGATGAAGCTATTCCTGGTTCGCCGTACAAGAACATTCATAAAAGAAAATTATGCTAAGACTGATCCAAAGAACGGAAGAAAATATCTTGAATTTAGAGATGGCCACAAGTCATATTTCCCAGACCGCGTGCCGAAAGCAATTAAATTTAAGACTGAGAAAGGCGATCAATATAGCCGTCTATACTCCACTGAAATGATTGGTCTTATGGAAAGTTTGAAACTTCCACGCTACGGACTTATCAACTATTTGGATGAAAGCAAAGCGGAAGAAGCCTCTGCCTTTGAAAAGGCATTGATTGAGAACTTATCTCGCGCTGGTGTCCGAATGATGGGATTCTGTAAGAGTACCTTCTTTAAGCGCATAGACAGTAGCGGTTTTTCTTTCTTGCTAACGCTATTCCGTCATATTTTGAGAAATGCCGTATTTATCTACGCTATAGATAACAAGTTAAAGTTGCCTATCAGTGATGAAAATACCTTCCCCGAAGATTTTATAGACGATGCCGATATTAACGACATCTTCTCAAATGACGATGATGAAGAAGAAAAAGCCTCTGGTGACAACCTCATAAAGATTCCTAATGAAATGGAAGTCTATATGAAGAAAGCTGCTGAGTATTATAATGGGCTTATTGGTAAGAATAACGTGCAATGGATTGAATCTAAGTATTTCAAGCGCACACTCAAACAACAGTTGAAGAAGGATTGCGAACAGTTAATAGCAATGATAAATCTGTGTGAGGATTGGAACCCCAATACAGACCAAAAGCTAAATGAACTGGAAGAACTATTGCAGCAGAAACACGAAAATGAGAAAATCATTGTATTCACTCAGTATTCAGACACAGCCAACTATATTTATTACCAGTTGAAGAAAAGAGGTGTTAAGCAAATTGGAAAAGCGACTGGTAACACACAGAATCCAACCGCTATTGTGGAAAGATTCTCGCCATTGAGCAATAAGGCAGATGTGGCGGCAGAAAATGAAATTAGGGTGCTGATAGCAACCGATGTACTCAGTGAAGGACAAAACCTGCAGGATTCCCATGTTATCGTAAATTACGATTTACCTTGGGCTATCATTCGCCTGATTCAGCGTGCAGGCCGTGTTGACCGTATTGATCAGAGTTCCGAACAGATATTCTGCTATTCTTTCTTCCCTGCTGACAAAGTGGAAGAAATTATCAGGTTGCGCACGCGCTTAAATGCTCGTATAAATGAAAATGCGAACATTGTAGGTAGTGACGAAATCTTCTTTGAAGGTAATGAGCAGAACTTACGCGATATGTATAATGAGAAAAGCGGCAGCTTAGATGAAGATGAAGATGACGTTGATGTTGACTTGGGATCACAAGCATACCAAATTTGGAAAAACGCTACTGATGCCAACCCTGAGTTAAAACGTATCATTCCTGAGTTAAGCAATATCGTTTATTCTACAAAGAAAGCCACAAGTACGCTTGAAGATGGAGTTATTACCTATGCTCGTACCTACAATGACTTTGACGTATTGACATGGTATAACTCTAAAGGTGAAATCGTCAGTCAATCACAGAAAAGAATCCTTCAGGCGTTGGCGTGTCCGATTAACGAGCCTTGCCTTGAACCACAAGAAAACCATCTTGAACTAGTTGACAAGGCGGTAAAAGGTATTAAGAATGAAAATACAAATGTCGGGGGCATACTTGGTAGTCGCTTTAGCACCAAACGTAAGATATACGACTTGCTAAACCACTATTATGAGAAGCCATTGGACTTGTTCTATACTCAGGACAAGAAAGCACTGCTAAAGTTTGCCATCGATCAAATCTACAATTATCCGCTATTGGAAAACTCGAAATTTATCATTGGCCGCATGATGCGCTCAAATAACACTTCGCATGATGATATAGTAGATACGATTATAGAAATGTACGAAAATGGTAATCTGTGTCGTATTGATGAAGATAAGAATAAACATAAAGACCCAACCATCATTTGCTCGATGGGATTAAAAGCTGAATAACTATGAATAAGAGAACCTTCAGTAACTTTTTATCGGAATCTAATTTCCGTGAGTTGTTTATCTCTGAAATGGGATGGAACAATCCTTCTGGTGCTACATTGTTGCCAGAATATACCATCGATGAAAAAGTGTATTCTATTGAGCAGATTGCCGATTGTAGAGGATTTCAGATACTACAATGTCAGACAGACGAAATCCCATCATCTTCAATTTGCAAGAAATTAGATACTAAACTACGCAAAAATGCGGAGCACTACATCTGTATTTTCAGCGTGCCGAACACATTGCATCATCTATGGGTAACTCCAGTAAAGAAGGTAGAAAAACGTGACCTGGTACTGGTGGAATATGATACTATAGACAAAGCCAGCTTCTTATTCGAGAAGATGGAGGGGTTGTCTTTCTCATTCGATGCTCAACCGACAATTATTGATGTTATCGACCGCGTACAAAATGCTTTTATCGTCAATTCAGAAAAAGTAACAAAAGACTTTTACGCTGGTTTCAAAAAGGAACATACTAATTTCGTGAAGTTTATATCAGGCATTGATGATGAAATAGCAGACGATGATAATAAGAAAAAACAATGGTACACATCTGTCATGCTAAATCGACTGATGTTCTGCTATTTTATTCAGAAAAAAGGATTCTTAAATGGTGACGTTGATTATTTAAGGCATAAATTAGAATGGACTCAACAAGAACAAGGTGAAAACCGCTTTTTTAGTACATTCTATAAAGGTTTTCTTGTAAACCTATTCCATGATGGATTAAATGCACCTGAACATGATGCAAAGTTTGAAGAGACCTATGGGCGTATTCCATACTTGAATGGAGGTATGTTTGACATACACCAATTAGAAAATGAGTATAAAGGACATGATATAGCTGATGAAGCATTTATAAGTCTTTTTGATTTCTTTGATAAATGGCACTGGCATTTGGATGATAGGATGACAGCTACAGGAAAAGACATAAATCCTGATGTCCTTGGTTACATTTTTGAGCAATATATAAATGATCGCGCTGAAATGGGAGCCTACTATACAAAGGAAGATATTACTGAATATATTGGACGTAATACAATTATTCCATACCTTCTAAACTCAGTAAAGCAAAAAGACTCCAGTTATTTCACTCCTACTAATGAGTTTTGGCAATACCTAAAAAATAGCGATGACAAATATATATTTGATTCCGTAAAGAAAGGAGCAAATTTGCCAATCCCCAATGATGTAGCAGACGGATTTGATACAACAACGCCACAGTTAATAGAGCGTCGTAAATGTTGGAATGACAAAACTCCTGAAGCCTATGCTTTACCTACTGAGATATGGCGTGAGACGATAGGCCGAATAGAATACTACAAAAGCACAAGGTCAAAGATAAATAATGGAGAATTAACAGAAATAGACGATTTTGTTACTTACAACTTGGATATTCGCCAGTTCCTTCTTGATTATTTGACAAAAACTCAGGATTCAAGATTTATAGAATTGTTATATGATGAACTTCAATCAATTACGATTCTTGATCCGACGTGTGGTTCTGGTGCTTTCCTGTTTGCAGCCCTCAATATTCTTGAACCTCTCTATGAGATTTGTATCTCACGGATGCAAGAGTTTAATGAAAAAGATAACTGTTTGTTCGTCAGACAACTTAAAGAAATTGAGAACAAATATCGTTCTAATATTCAATATTTTATTTATAAAAGTATAATTCTTAGAAATCTTTACGGAGTAGATATTATGGTTGAAGCAATAGAAATTGCAAAACTAAGACTATTCCTAAAGATGGTCGCAGTAGTTGAGGTAGATAAGAGAGATAAAAATTTAGGCTTAGATCCTTTGCCTGATATTGATTTTAATATTCGATGTGGCAATACTTTGGTCGGCTATGCAACAGAAAATGAACTTGAAAAAGATTTGTTCGAAGGTGATATGTTTGCTATTGCCGAGTTCAAGGAAAAGGTTCGTAAGGAGATGGGCTTCGTGGCGCAGGTTTTTGATAAGTTCAAAGAAACTCAGTTGCGGCAAACAGAAGATTTGGCAACCTTCAAATTGGCAAAAAAGGAGTTGAAAGAAAGCCTTACATCATTGAATGATTTGTTAAATCATCAGATGTGTTCATCTTTGGCAAATGGAACAAATTATGATGAATGGCTTCGCACCCATCAACCTTTCCATTGGCTTGCTGAATTTTATGAAATAATAAATGATGGAGGTTTTGATATAATAATAGGTAATCCTCCTTATGTGGTCTATACTGAATCAAAATCACAGTACCGTGTTAGTGCAGACTACAAAACAAAAGATTGCGCAAATTTGTATGCTTATTGTGTTGAGAGAAGTCAAAATATATTGAATATCAATGGACGATTTGGTATGATAGTACCAAATAGTAGTATCTCAGCAAACAAAATGTTGCCTTTACAAAAAATAATCACTCAAAATAGTAACACATGGATAAGTAATTACTCATGGAGACCGTCAAAACTATTTGAGGGGGCAGATATGCTCTTAGCGATTATTTTAAGATGCCATTCTAACAAATCTAAAATATATTCTACCATTTATCATAAGTGGTATAATGAATATAGAAGCAGCTTATTCAAATGTATCAAATATACAGAAGCCACAACGACCAAAATAGATGGTTCTATTCCCAAATTGCCCTCGGACTTTGTAGTTTCTATTCTGAAGGATATGAAGGCAAAGGCTGGAAATCATATCTTGCCAGAATCTTTCGTAGAAACATCGAACCACAAATTATTCTACTTTAGGGCTGTTCAATATTGGTTCAAGATATTAGATAGAGAACCTATCTTTGAAGAAGATGGGGTACATAAAACAACAGGCGAAATGAAACCATTGGGTTTTGATAGCCTTGCAAAACGTAACGCTGCAATAGCAATTCTTTCGTCGAACCTATTCTTTTTGAATTATATAATTTGGTCTAGTTGTCAGGTGGTAAATAGTCGAGATTTCAATATTCCATTTGATTTCTCATCATTGACAGCAGATGAAAGAGAATCTTTAGCAAATCTTGGAGCACGGCTTCAAGAAGACTACCAAAAACACAGTCATGTTAAAGAGAGAAATTATTCAAAAAAAGGGCGAGTGTTTACTATGCAGAAACAGCATTTCTTCATTAAGTATTCAAAGTCTATAATTGATGAAATAGATAAAGTCCTATCTGGATATTATGGTTTCACGGATGAAGAATTAGATTTCATTATCAATTACGATATTAAGTACCGAATGGGTGATGAACTTAGTGAGGAATAAAATAATAGAGCCAGTGGGAAATCTGCGAAGCCAACCCACTGAGGCGTATTCCTTCTCCGAGGTTCGTGTCATTGTTTTGGCTGGACTATTTGGAGCCTCTAGGAATTAGATACTATATTTACCCACAATGTCACCGCACCATCTGCGAAGACCGTGCGGTTTAAGAAAAGAAAGAAGTATGCAAGATAATGCTCAATACATATCGCAACAACAGGCAGGGCAAGTAGTCAAATACTATAAGCCATCAGAACTGCTTGGAATGTTCACGTCCTATCTCTCACAACAGGACATGAACAAACAACTCATATTCCTTCAGGGTATATATTTGAAGAACCCGAAGCATGATACAAGGTGGTCATCCAGATATGACATTCTCCGTGATGAAAACACCCAAACAGAGATAACCCTTCAGATACCTTACAAACTCTGTGAGGACTTGAAAGATGGTAATTTGGTAACTGTTGGCGGTGTGCTGGGTAGGCGTGTTCAGAATAATAGTCATATCCAGTTGATGCTTGTGGTTAGCCGTGTTGAGGTAGTTCAGGAACAGGCTATAGATGAAAACGAGATTAAGCGGATGGAACTACGCCGTCAGAAGTCCACAAAAGGCTTCAAGAACGTGGATTCCATTTTGGAGCAACTACTATTCATCGACCAACGCCCCAAGGTAGCATTGGTATTTGCTGCCACCTCGATCACCATGTCAGATTTCAACGCTGGTATTCAGGCGGCTAAGGCGGCTATTGATTTTGAAGAATACCGTGTTAATTTCTCAAACTCTCAGGAACTATGCCAGGCACTTAAAAACATCGACACCAAAGGCTATAATGTTATCGCTATTATCCGAGGCGGTGGCGGTGGTATTGAAAAGCTCGATGAATTGGAGGTGTTAGAGACGGTAGGCAATATGAAAACCGCCATTATCGCTGCCATTGGTCATGTCGAAGAAAAGCTATTCATCAAGCAGCTTGCAGACAAAGAGGCTCCGACACCTAACGGATTGGGGCAGTATTTCTCTGATATGGTAGAAACGGTATCTGAGAAGAAAACTAAATCTCGTGCTGCATTGACAGAGCAAATCAAGAAGCAGTTTAAGGATCAACTGGAGGCTGGTCAAAAGCAGAACAAGGAACTGCAAGAGAAATTGACCAAGTTAACAAAGACACAGGAGGAAACTCAGAAGCAGCATAAAGAGCAAGTCGAAAAGGCCAACAAGCAGAATGAGGAATTACAAAAGAAACTCACTGAGATAACCAAGGCCAACGAGACGGCACAAAAGGCTCATGCAGAACAGTTGGGTAAGCTGCAAGTCCAACTGAAGGCACAGACTGAGGCAAGCAGCAAGCAGTCCAAAGAGTTCAACGAAAGCCTGAAAAAGATGCAGGAAACCAACGGCCAACTTCAAAAGTCGATGGAGAAGCTGACAGCACAAAATACTCAGGCTAACAAAGATTTGAATGAGGCAAAGGACAAAGCACGTCAACTGGAGAAACAACTATCTGAGGCGTTATCCAATAGCGGAAGCACCCTCTGGAAGATAATAGCGATTATTGCTGCAATCGCTTTCTTCGCAGTTTTATTATTCAAATAGTTATATTATGAGAGTTGAATATACACCACCGAGAGAAGTCAAAATAGATAGCGGTTACAAGCTATGGCAGAAATGTAGAAACAATCCAATTTCTAACATTTCATTTGAATATTTCAAAGATGGTATTATTACCTTCAAGAAAACAATATTCCAATTCCGTAATGAGCCATTTGTTCTTTATCACACTATAGATGTAGTAGGAAGTCAGGATAGTTGGTACACAGAGCCAGTAGAGGATATAAAACGGATTTTACCAAATAATCTACACGATAAGGTTTACTATTATATAGACCCATTAGGCACTTTAATTCTGTTAAAAGGCTCTTTCCACGAATTTCCAATGAATGAAATTCTTAGGTGTTTCTGTGTGGAGGTTGTAACGTGCAATAAATTCGCATTATGTGCAAGGTCACATAAGGCATATAAGGCAAAGGTATTTGATTATTTAGAGGAAGCATCATTTATGATATAATAAGTATATGGGAAACATAAAGATACGACAAGGTGTATTTGACACGAAACTTGAACTGGAACACGCTAGCGTAGTGGCTGGCTTTCCTTCCCCTGCGGACGATTATACGCATGAGACTTTGGACTTCAACCGTGATTATATCCGGCATCCAGAGGCTTCTTTCTATGGTGATGTCGAGGGGGATAGTATGAAAGATGCTGGTATCTTTGACGGCGACCGTGTTATTATTGACAGGGCTGTAGAACCTCACGATGGAAGCATAGTTATTGCATGGTGGGGCGGTGAAGGCTTTACAATGAAGTACCTCGATCTGACCCATAAGAAAGACGGATATATTGAATTGCGTCCTGCTAACCCCGATTATCCTGTGTTCCGTATAGATGACCCCGAACAGTTCCAAGTCTGGGGCGTAGTTGTTCACCTGATAAGAACCTTTGAGAAAATATGAAGAAGATACTGTTTCTATTCGCCATTTGCTTTATGGCGATTGGTTGTGAAAAAGAAGTGATTGGCGAGGGCTACCCTGAAATGGAAGGCTTCTATGTCGAATCTTGTGGCCTGCCTGCCGTGACGATAGATAGCGTTAAGTTGTTTTCCACAAAGGTTAATGACTACACTACTGAGTACCCCGAATCTAAGGAACATTCATTGTACCCTAAAATTCAGGCAAACATTAAATCTGCCTCGCTAAGAATAACCATAACGTGTGATACTACTTGGGCTGGCGAAACTCATATCAATTTCTAAATGAAGTTCTACGGTATCTGCGATTGTGATAACTGCTACGTTTCATGCGAGCGTGTCTTTCGGCCTGATCTGAACGACACTCCTGTTATAGTATTAAGCAATAATGACGGCTGTGTAGTGGCTCGAAGCAATGAAGCAAAAGCATTAGGTATCAAGGCAGGTACACCATATTTCCAGATAGCCCAACAGTTCCCCAATAATAAGATAGCGGTATTTTCTTCAAATTACGAATTGTACGGTGAACTTACTGGCCGTGTGGTTAGCATTATCAGACAAGAAGCACCTGCATACTTCCGCTATTCCATTGACGAGTGCTTTGTGTACCTCGATGACATGGAAAATGTGGATTTGAAGCAATGGGGAGAGAATCTGCATAAGAAGGTTAAGCAGTATGTTGGTATGCCTATCAGTATCGGACTGGCTCCAAATAAGACTTTAGCGAAGATGGCCTCACACTTTGCTAAGAAGTACCAGGGATATAGGCATTGCTGCATGATAGATACCGACGAGAAACGGATCAAGGCTCTAAAACTCTATCCGATTGAAGATGTGTGGGGCATCGGTAGAAGATATGCAGCCAAACTTCAAGCCCTTGGTGTAAAGACGGCTTATGACTTTGCTCAACATCATGGCGATTGGGTCAAACTCACATTCAACAACATCAATATCTACAGGACGTGGCGCGAACTCAATGGCGATGACTGCGTGCCAAATGAGGAACTGGCTAAAAAGAAAAGTATCTGCACCAGTCGCTCATTTAATGGCATGATAACTGACTATGACACCATCCGTACCCATGTAGCCAACTATGCTGCTCGATGCGCTGAGAAACTGAGGATGCAGAAAACAGTTGCATCTATCGTTGGCGTGTTCCTGAATACAAACTATTTCAGAGAGGATTTGCCCCAATACTGGAACTTTCAAGAACAAAGGCTTATCACACCGACAAACTCAACTATCACCATCATTGAGACAGCCAACGACGTGCTAAAGAAGATATACCGTCAAGGCTACCAGTACAAAAAGGCTGGCGTTATTGTGATGGGTGTTGGTGCTGACTCCCCCATCCAACAAGACCTATTCGACATCAACGCTGAACAGTTCCAGAAGATGAAGCGGCTCGATGAAGTGATAGACAGGATAAACAGGATGCAAGGTAGCGAAACTATTGTACTTGGATCACAGCAGTACACCCAAAAGGACGGCAAGGGGAAAGCCAATGTGTTTGCCAACGCTATCAAGCATGACTATAAAAGCCCGAACCCAACAACGCGGTGGTCGGACATTATCAAATTGAAGTGAAAACCGCTATTTTGGCGTAAAAAAGAAAAGAGTAATAGCAGTTATTGGGCTACTATTACTCTAAGCACAAAGTGTACACTTTTGGTGGATTTTCTCATTCTAACATAATATGTAGTAGTCTATCCAACTACTACTTTATGATTATCTGCTAAGTGAGAGAGTTTCCATTTCACAAGAAACTCTCTCTACAGAATGAATTATAGATAGCTACCATATTGAAATGGAGGTGTATAGAAAGGAATATTATAATTGGGCAAGTCTGCTGGGTCTTCGAAGGTACTGCTTGGATTTTGGAAAAGGGGCGTAAATGTGAACTCAGACGCATCAAATCCAATGGTATCTTCTGAAGGCTTGATATGTTTCTTTATCCATTTTCTGATTGTTGTTAAAGATAGACGTAGGCCATGTTTTGCCAATTTTTCTTTTAGCTTCCGCAAGGATAGTTTTTCATCATATAGTTCAATGAAAAGGTCTATGTCTTTCTGTTTGGCACTCCTATTTTCCAACCTCATTTCAAACTGTGTCGGCGTATCTCTCGGCGATGTTTCAATTCTTCGATCAGCACAATAGCGATAAAGCGTAGCCCTTGAAACCCCCATCCCACTAGCAAAGTTTTCACTAACTGATATGGAAGTGTTATATATCAAGTCAAGCTCTTTATATCTCAATTCTGCCCCGATGATATTAACCGCCCTTTGGAGATCCAGGCAATAGTCAGTTTTAACGATAAATTTTGGTCGTTCCTGGTTCCAATATTCAATCTCAAATTTGCAGTATTCTTTCAGTTCCTCGATGCTCATTGACATTGCTTTGTTGACCCTCCTTTTCAGGACATCAACAGTTATAACATCATCTGAATTATCAAAGAATCTGTGCAAGTCGATATACAGATTGAAAAGTAATTCATTGGCTGTAATCTCAGGGAACATTAAACGTCTCAGGCAAGCATTTTTCAATAGTTTTCTTCTTCTATGCTCACCATCCACAACAGGCTCCCGATAATACCATAGTTGCAAATAGTTCTCGTCTGTCAACTGGTATTCAGCACTGCATTTTAATGAATTAGTCCAGTTGTCAGTTTCCGTGCGATACAGATACCTATATTGTCTGGAATACTTGTGCATGAAAACATTATAGTCCATAAGGTTCATGTCAGCAAGTAAGTTTTCATCAAGTGCTTCGATATTTGTTACCATCGGCACTACAGGATCATCTTCTATTGGCTCTGGAAACTCATAGCCACTATAAATACAGTTGGTGCAATAAACTTCATTTGTGCCATATACACCATTCATGTACTGTGATGGCCTTGTTCCGCAATAGTCATCCATTGGCTCGTTTGTGCATAGCTTAACGTGCTCATGGACGGCATCAGAGAATTTGCAAAATTCATCTGGAGTCAGTAGATGCGAGAATACATATACCAATCTGAAACGCCTCGATATAACACCGTGCTTATCCGTGTTATCTGAGTAGGACGGATATACTGCTGTGGGCTTTAACATGATAGAATCTACATATTCTTCAATAGTCGTAAACGATGTATAGTCAACATCAACAAATACGACCTGCGCCCCTTTGAAGTATTCATCAGCCTTAAAGCTCAGTTTCATTGCACCTTTATTAGCTCCACGGTGATAGAATGGGCTACACTTAAAATGACCTTTTTCTGTGGTTATCCAATAACTATCTTTGTCAAATTCAAAGATATTACAAAAGGTGTGGCCACTGGTGGCGTATGAAAGAAATTCCATCGGGGTAACATACATTTCCTGAAAAGCCATCTTATTCATCCCGATAGCCTTTGAGCCTGCTCTACTGAGGCAGGCCGTAGCATCGGTTTTACACTTGTACCCTTCCAGTGAGATATTCACCAGAAATCTAAAATTTGCATTTACTATCATAGCATTGCAAATGAATTGAAGTTAAACTAAATTATAATGTCCGTAGGCGAATAGGTTGTTATAAACACAATCTTTCCGTCTCTCAGGGCATGGTTGAAATTACTATGCCCCAATGCGATCTTCGCTTCTTTGCGATTATCGAAAGTCTGTCCTGTTGGCAGATACTTAATAGTTTGTTTCATCGTAAGTAAAGTTTTATATGGTTTATCCTATCATCAGGTGTTTAACAGGGTGTGGGTTAAGTTCCTGTGTACGTTTCTCAATATCAGCAGTTCTTTGTTTGAGATAGGCTTGGTATTCGTCGCTGTTGTCCTCTACCCATTTTAGGTTATCTAGTGAACAGTTCTTATAATCATTGTCAATATGTAGTATAGCAGGAGATTTCAATCCGCTTGGTTTAGGAAGATATGCAGCAGTTACTAATTTCTCTAAAGTATTACTTCTGTTAGGAAAGATGCCATGATATACCACAACATGAGGGTCAATAGCTGCTTCAATATCCATATCTGGATCAAATGAACTATCGTAAACATTAAGTATCTTACCGTTTTGTTTTACCTTTGCATCTTTCGAGACATATAGGCCATCCGTTACATATCTATAATCATTATGTTTAGGAACAAAAGCAACGAATTTCGATGGATCACTATAATAATCCTCTCGCTCTTTTATTGTTGCCCATTTAAGGTTATCTTTATGGTTGTTACTGAGGTTTCCATCCTTATGAATAACACAATTTTTATCCCCTTTAGGTTTGCCCCAGAAACAAGTGCAGACGATTACATCTACCGCTTTCTTCCCCTCTTTAATTCTGATATATAGTGTACCATCCTTATCAGCCTTTGGTTTCAATTTATGCGGAAACTCACTTTTTCCGTTTATAGTTCTTATGTCATCATACCATCTTCTGACATAGCCTTTTTCAGAGACTTCAAGCCCTTTGATGGCATAATATTCTCTCCATTCTTGATACTCTTTCATAATAACTCGTTTTTAAGTTTATTCTTCTGTGATACCACCGTTAGGGTGATGTTCTTCGTTTTGAGAAATCTTACCAATCGGCCATACATTAGTGTCCGTTGGTATTTCCTCGGACAGATAGTATAGAGGTCTGAGAGGTTCACCACCAGTTGATAGGTGGCTCCGCTCTCCCATGCCTCATTAAATCCATCATCATAATTGCAAAGTGCTTGAATATCGGCACAGAACAATCTTTCTTCAACATTTATGTCATGTACCATCGTAGTAATGTTTAGGTGAATGAACTATTTTTCCGTTTTGCTCTGAAAAATAAATCTCTCACAGGATTAAATCTTATATAGTTTTTCTGTTACAGAAAATGTGTTAGTTGGGTTAAGTGTAGTCTTAATCGACTTGTGCCACACTTCCGTAAAATCTGGGGGCATTGAGTATTCAGATACGAATACAGTATGTCCTTCAGCAGATTTTGTCCTACACCAACTGTAGAACGCATCATAATCAAAATCCCTTGAAACGCTGTATGTGCTTGTGCCTCTATATGGTGGGTCACAATAAATCAGCGAATTTGGGGGAATAACTAAGTCTGCATAGCTGCCAGTATGCCATTCTACGCCCTTTAGGTTCTCAATTTGCTTGGTGGTATTTCGGATATTCTCAGCGATATAGTCACGCCCCTTAACATTGTGGCCGCTATATCCAGCCTCCCACCATTTGCCACTTCTACTAGCCATAAAGCCAATCCAACCAATAGTAGCATCATCGTACTTGCCATCATCGGCACGCCACGATGCTTTTACTTTATCGTACAACTCTTTTTCAATAGTCGTAGGCGGTTGCCAGTCTGTAGTAGTCAGTCGTTCCCACATAGCAATGAGCCATCTGTGCGCATCATTAGCAATGCGCCTGTGATCCTGGGGTACATTTTCTGTTATAGTACCGCTTCCTGAAAAAGCATCTACAAAGCATTGACCTGGTTGTAGCTCTGCAAGCATAAGCGGCATTATCTCTTTAACAATTCTCCGCTTATTCCCCATGTACTTCATTGCTCAAATTCAACTCTCAGGATCAGCATAGTGCTCCATTCAGTTACAGTAACTTTCTTAATTTTGCAGCCACTGTAAAACTCTGCATTTCTCTTATACGCATCTTCAAAATCCGTTTTATCAATGTAATAAACCATGTTCGGGAAGTGTGCGAAAGAACCTGCAGAACTATAGGCAGGCACAAAATTATCATGTCCTTCACCAGTCAGTAGCCATGTATCTTGCTCTAAAATCGTATCTTCGTGAGCATCGACATTCATAGTCCGATGGAAAAGTACCTCAACCACATTATCACCAACCATCTTCACACTCACACCTATCTCAGTTTTGAAATAGTCGCGCAGTTCCGTTTCCAAATCCTTCTCTATGTCATCTAACGGCATATCGAGGGAATAAACTTTCTTGTGAATCCATATCTTTTTCATTTCGTCTTTCTGGATTTAATGGTTAGTGTTGCGCCGTACTCTGCCTTCAGATAACTAATGAGACCCTGAAACGCCTCTATGCGTGGTCGCTTGCGTGGGCATATCTGTAATAAGTCCTGAAGGCTAATAGAGAGTCCAGTTGAGTTAAGAGAGCCAAATTCGGCCTCTAATGCTTCAACATCTGCATCATACTTACCTTTTGCCTTTGGTGGCTCTGGTTGAACTGATACCGATGGGCTACTGTTTTTTTTTGGCGCAGTTGTAGCCTCCTGCACCTGCCCTAAGTCTGGTCGTGAGTTAGTACCAAACAGGGCATTAAACAAACTGAACATAACTTCAAAAATTTAATGTATAATTTATTCATTATTGGTAAGGAGGTGATGGCTTGTGAAGCGCAAAATCACAAAATAGAAAGGGCTATCTTCACAGACAGCCCCTTCGGAAAATGATTGTGTTTTCGAGTTTCACAATTATAAGAAAAATAGGCTGTTTTAAGCGCATTTTTCATACACCGTACCAGATCACCTGAAAGCCTTATATATGAATCATATACAACGTTGTACGGCGAGAGGCCAAAAGAGCCTTTAAGACCCGTACTTTAATTTCAAATATTAGGTTTTAAGAGGACTGTACGCGGAGAGCTACAGACACCCAAGACCTTGGCGTTAGGATTGGATTTTCAACTGTAACACTGGAGTTGTTATATTTGAGGATTTGCAAAAGCCTAAATCGAAGTAGAGCTGATTTTATCTGAAAAAGGTAAAATTGGCTCGCTTTATTTTTGAAAGAACAACAACAAGAGAACAAATAACATTATTTATTAACACTTAAAAAATAACATCAAAATGAAAAAAGCAATTTTTGTAAATGCCCTTAGAGGCATCCGTTACGCTGGGGAAATCGTAATCCTTGCTGAAATGGTGGTACATATCTGTACCTTTACCCGTCAGCACGTCATTCCTCGGCTCTGTAGAAACAAGAAAGTAGTAGCCGATGCGCCAGTAGTTGATGAAAGCGGACGATCTGAATGATGCAATCATTATCGCCGCTGAGACGATTTTGGCAATATGTCGGTGTATTAAAAAGGGGGTGGCTCTAGCAAAGAAAATCAAAGCTAGTAAGCCACCCTAAGTAAAAACAACAATTTTAATCTATAAAACAATTATGACTAAAAAAACAACAAAACAAAACGAACAGATGACCATTGAACCCATTGAGGGTACTGTGTCATCCCCCCTTGTCATCCCTGCTGATGACGTAGAGGAAGCTGTGGTTATGGAAGAAGAAATCGATCCGAACAACCACCCGAATTTCATTGAGAGCAACACCCAAGGCATCACTTTGGAAGAACTCTCTGAAAAATGTATTGTGCCGACCTTCGCAGACAACACACTTACCGTAAGCCATCAGAGCTTCATTGAAAGTGTTGTGGAGGCTGGTAGAAAAGTGTTTGGGGAACTAACCCCTGTAGAGATTAGGGTATCACACCAGATTAACGGTCGTGTACCGTCAGCTCTGCATAAGAAAGCAAGCGATTGTAACGAGAATGAATTAACAGTCTATTATCAGCGTATGGCGTTTGTATGCCACGTTGCAGCACTGTCTCGTTCCATCAATGACCAAACGGTACATCTGTGTATCGGAGGAGTTAGAGCTTATAATGAGGACAAATTATACGGCAAAAAAAGCCCGATGAAATTTAAGATTTTCGTGGGCTGGCAGGTAAGAGTTTGTTCAAACCTAATGTTGACTTGTGACGGCAACAGTGGAACTATAGAGTGTATGAGTGAGGCAGACATCTTCCAAAGAGCCTCTGAACTCTTTTCCAGTTTTGAGCCTAACAAAGAAAACGCCCTTCACCTCTTGGAGAACCTTCAGACAACGGTACTCACAGAGGAACAATTCTGTAAGATTGTTGGCAGACTGAGACTATATCAGTTCTTGCCCGCAGCAGAACAGAAACAATTACCATCGTTCGACATCGGCGACCAGGCCGTGAACGCTATGGTTAAAGGATATGTCAACAACCCCAACTTCGGCAAGAAAGAGGGTCAAGACATCACCTGTTGGAATCTACTGCAATTAGCAACGGAATCGGTGAAATCTGCTTACATAGACAGATTCGTTTCCAGAAATAATGCCTGTGTAGATTTCTCCTGTGGAATCCAGAAAGCCCTTAATGGTGAAGATACCGAGGGCTATAGCTGGTTCCTGTCATAAAGGAACATAGAACAGCGAGGTACAACAACCTCAAATGTTCGCTGAGGAGGCGAATTGCTACTGTAAAAAAGTGGCAGTTCGCTTTCCTTCTTTTTTGCAAACAACCAATTTAATAACAATTTTAATTTTCAGAATTATGTGTAAAATTCAAATTCCAGAGGGTGCTACCCTCGACGAGAAAAGAACCCTGTGCTTCGATGCTCTTTACAACATGAAGCTTGGTGAAATGGTAGAGAAGAAAGACAACTTATCTTATCTATCGTGGTCTAACGCATGGAAAGCCTTTAAGGAGGTTTATCCATCTGCAACGTTCCGTGTCATCTGCAACCCCGACACGAAGCTCCCTTATTTCGTTGATCCGAATGTCGGCATTATGGTGTTTACAGAAGTCACTGCCGACGATCAGACGCAATCGATGTTTTTGCCTGTTATGAACAGCAGCAATCGGGCTATGAGACTTGAACCCTACACCTATCAAGTGTATGACAAGCAGAATCGCCGCTATATCGATAAGACTTGTGAGGCCGCAACCATGACAGACATAAATCGTGGAATAGCACGCTGTCTTACTAAGAATCTTGCACTTTTCGGCCTTGGTCTGAAATTATACCAGGGCGAGGACATTCCTTGTGAAAATTCTGATAACGCTGCCGACAATGCAGCCGACCAGAAGAAAACTACTGTACGTCGGGCTAAGACAATCCCTGCACCAACACCGCAGCCAACTCAGCCTGTAGATCGTTTTGCTCCTATCAAGAACGCCATCAACAGCGTAGCCGATACGGATGCCCTTCTTGACCTCTACCTACTTCACCAGCCAGAAGTAGAAGGTAATCCTGAGATTAAGAAGCTCTTTACAGAGCGTAAACTTCAACTTAAACAAGCAGCGTAATATATGGCAACAACAAAAAGAATTGAGTTGAAAGAGAGCAACGTCATATTTGACGAAGAAGCCCATACTTATCAGCTCAATGGACGTTTCCTGTCTGGCATAACAAGTTTATTAGACAGACAATTTGGGTACTCTTATGATAGTGTGCCGAAAGATGTGCTTGAAGAAGCTCGAATTTATGGAACAATGTTGCATAAAGAACTAGAAGCCTTCGATTCTCTTTGGGAAAACACAGGGTCACAAGAATTGGCAGATTACATAGAAATCTGCAAAAATAATGGCTTAAAACACTCTGCGTCAGAATATCTAATTTCTGATGGTGAGAACTATGCAAGCATGATTGATAAGGTGTACCGCCAATCGGATGACACGTTTGATTTATGCGATGTAAAAAGTTACGGCGTGATGACACCAGAGAAGCAGGCTAAAGCTCGATGGCAGTTAAGCATCTATGCCTATCTGTTTGAACTACAGAACAAGAAGGCAAAAGTTGGTCGATTATTCATTATCCACCTCAGAAACAAAATGAAGAAGGATGGAACTTTCGACCATATTAACGACATCATTTTTGTGGATCGTATTCCGAGTGAGATTTGTAAAGACCTCCTCGAAACCGACCTCAGAGGGGAACAGTTCAAAGACCCCTTTGAAATTCCAGATGATATTAGCTCACAGGAGGCAGAAATCCGTGAGTTGATGGAAACAAAAACATCCGTTGAGGAAAGACTGGCAACCATCAAAGCCAATATCCTTAGCAAAATGGAATCACTCGACATTCGGACTTGGGCGACAAATACAATGCGCCTGACCCGAAAATTGCCATCGACAAGGGCATCATTCAATAGCTCTTTGTTCAAGGCGGATCATCCCGATATGGACTTTAGCCCTTATGAGAAAATTTCTCAGGTGGCTGGCAGTCTGATGATAACGGTGTAGGCAGAGACAAAATGCCTATCACTATCCTACCGAGGAGGGGGAATCGTACTAGTTGCGGTTTTCCCTCTTTTCTTTTAATCACTTACAATTAAATACAAGAAAATATGAGTTATCAAGAATTAGCACAACTGAAAGAAAGCCGTGAATATAAAGCGGCAGAAGCCCTGACTGATGCAATGAATACGATGGGCTGGAATCCTAAAAAGTTTGCTATGTCAGTAGCCCTACAGCATAGGACGTTGCAACAGGAACTGACTAGAACGATGGTCGCTACTATCCGTGTGATGGGAAGTGACGATTATGGATATGACCTCAGAAATGAGGGAAGCCACGAAGCCGCTAAGAAGATGGTGGAAAGTGGCATACTCGATGACATCTATTTGCCCTTTATCTAAGCATGGAACTGGAGTGTACTTGCTGCCAGATCACGCTTGCTGAATGGGAGCAGAAGATGAAGCATACGAAGCCAATCAATTACAAATGGCTGGTAAACAAGATTAAGAAGCATTTGCCTCAGTTGTACGAGGCACTTTGCCTGAACTTCTATAATCCCTGGGAAGGACAGTGTTGTAGGAATAAGCAATACTACATACTTATCCATTCCGGCATAGAATACTTTATCAGAAAATAAACAATTATGCAAACAAGAAATTATCACATCAGAAAGACTATCGACATTGTAGTGCAAGCCCCTTGGGATGAACTGCAAGACGATACAGAGCGTTGGGCGACAAACAACATAATACCCGACTGCTTAATCAAGAACGAAAACGACTGCCACAAAATAAACGATGTCCGATTAGTCAACAACGACGAGGATCAGGACAGTTTTGTTGTGGTATCTTGGCCAGAATCGCAAGACCTGGCATCCTACGAGAACTACACAGACTATTGCACCTTCATCATGGGCGATGGTCTGGATTGCGGAAGCTATTTAGTTAACAAAGAATGGTACTCACGCTTGCAGAACGGCGAACTTCGCAAGTATGAGGAGCTGGAAGAAACTGTATTAGAAGAAGCATGGCTGTAGAGAACTCAAAGCGACTTGATGCGACTGCCAAAGAACATATCAGGCGTATCAAAAGCACTTATAAGATGAAATACACGGCAATGGCTGTCATAAACGCAAAATTAGGTTGCGGGATGGAAGAAGCCTACCGCCTGTATGATGAATGTAATGTAGAACCAAATAAATAACAAGAAAATGAACATCAACGAATTTATCTTTTCAAGAACTCAGCCCCAAAAGAAAATTGATACTATCAATGCTCTTACAGAGGGTGAACTGTTATCCATCCGTGAAGAAACGGTTAAGCGTATCGTTAAGGACGCAGGCCGTAGGATTTGGAAAACCAGAGACAAGCGGCTCCGTATTAGTCAGGAACGACGAGCAGGGAACGCTTGGAACTCCTCCATTGATGAGGTACAACTTATCAAAGGAAAACTGCATCTGGAGGTATATCTGCAATATGAAAACACAGATACCTCTACCAGTGAGGAATACGACGAATTTTTCAGAAATGGGAATTATCGTGGTGAAGTCCGACGTTTAGACAGATATGGTAATGGTAGAACCTACTATTTCATGTATAACCCTTCCGATAAGGCAAGCGTTATGAAGTCTATCCTACTTGAATATGTCTTTACCAAATATGCTGCAAAACTAACACAGCAAGCGGCATGAAACAGGTGAAGATAGGTGACGAGGTGCTTTATGTACCTTATAACGGCTCTCAGAAAACTGCAATCGTGGTTAATATCGAGATTTGCAGGATAGGTGAGAAGTACGGCAACAGTGTAAGCAGTTGTGACATAGACCAACATAACAATGGTACTATCACATTTGACAATCATCACTGGTGCTACTTCGATCAAGTTAAACAAGTAATAACCAAATAAGAAATGGCGAAAACAAAAAAGATGACCCTCAAATACTGGGATAGTCTCAGTGAGGGTAGCAAACGGCGAGCATTGACATATTGTTTTCCTTTGCATAAGGCAACAGTTGATATGCTTATGAACGACAAGCCCAACCCGAAAGATGATGCTTGGTGGGGCTTGGTATGGCGAAAGGTGCGAATCCCCGAAGCTGATGCTAATGGGTACAGGCACTATAAGACAGTTGTGAATAACACCTATATACCGTAGAACAATGGTACGAGGAATATTCATTACCTGTGAAGTGGAACACCAAGGCGACATCGACCACTACAAATCAATTATCATTGAAAATGGTGGAACAGTTGACAAGGTGGACTGGCAAGAAGATGACGATTGTATAATTGTCTATCATTGCGAGAACAAAGAAGTAAAATCCAAAATTCAAAATCAATTAGAAAATGGGATATAGACTTCATGTAGCCAGAGTGTACAAAGTAGAGTATGCCCTTGGCGATGCCTTCTCACATAAAAGTGAGGAATTTCATAATTTGCTTTCGGCTCTCAAAGTGGAATACACAGGCGACGAGTACGATAGCGATTTTGAAGTCCAGAAAGATGAATGGCAAAAAGCGATTGATAAGCTAAAGCATCTGTATGACCTCGAAGATGAAGATGAAAGAGACGAAATCAAAGGGGCTGTAGATGATTTGGCAAGTACAACTGACGAGGTAATCGAAATGATGGAATACTATCTTAACAATGGTGATCCTGATATTGACTACCTTCACCTAAGTTTCTTTTAGACTATGGCAGAAAAAGAAATGACCAACGAGAAAGCGGCAAAGCACATTTGGAACAATGCTCTGCAACGTTCCTTTCAGCCGTTTTCGTGGGGATTGGACTTTAGCAGCATAAAGACGATAGAGAACGGCACGGCCTTTCACGTCAAAGCTGCATGGGTACATATCCAGTACATGATGCAGGTGGATTTGTTCAAAGTGACAATCATACCTGACGACAAACAGAAAAATCAAATTGTGTGTGAGCGACTGATATTAGGCAGGCTCGTTCCTACAATAGATGACGCTGTGAAGCACGGCTCAATATCTGAAAAATCGGTTTGCTCAATAACCGGCATCAGACCAGAAAGAATAGCCGTGTGATAATCCTACTTTTGACGGAGGTGGGGAGTATGTGAGAAATGAAAATCTCGCATATTCTCCATTTTCCGTATATCCAACGAAGAAAATGTGTTCAATCCGTTTTGTGTTCAAATAATAGCACATGACCCATTCTGAGCACATCTTTTAGTGTTCAATTAAAACAAAGAATTAAATGAATGAAACAGCAGTGATTTATGCGAGAGTGTCCTCAGTCGGTGACAGGCAGGACACAAGCCGACAAATAAGAGATTTGGAAATCTTAGCGAAAGAAAAATCTCTCAAAGTCGTGAAAACCTACGAAGAACATATTTCAGGCGCAAAGAAAACTCAGGAAAGACCAATTCTAACAGAGTGCCTGCAATACTGTATCTCAAATCATGTCAGCGTTCTACTTCTCTCAGAATTATCACGTCTGGGAAGGAATGTTGATGATGTACTCTCTAACGTGAAGCTCTGCAAGGAAAACCACCTCAACGTGTATTTCCAGAAAGAGCAACTATCAATTTTCAATGCGGACGGAAAAGAGCATCCCTTTCTGACCATCTTTATTGCCGTGCTGGGAACGTGTGCCGAAATGGAGCGTGAAAACATCAAATTCAGGCTCAACTCAGGTAAAGCACAGTTCATAGCCAAAGGCGGTAAGGTTGGCCGAAAGGAAGGCTACAAGAAGTCCGATGAGAAATTTCAAGAAGAATATGCAGCCGTCATCAAGCAGCTAAGAAAAGGCTATCCCATTCGGATGATCGCCACCAGTTGCGGTGTCGGCATTAGCACAGTTCAACGTATCAAGAAAAAATTTATAGACAATGAAAACAAAAGAGAATATCAGTAATCAGGATCGAGCAACCATTATAACGCTCAATCCTAACCCTGTAGCACGCGCTTTCATATACAGTGGAGAACAACGTGCTAAGATAGTGCAGCTTATCAGTCATGGTTTCCTTCCGCACCATACTAGTGTTGGAAAGGGGCTATCTGGTAGAAAGCATTGGCGAGTGGAAAAATACAGAGGTAAGTTTGGCAACGGCTTCAAGATGATAACCACTTCGCCCTACTCAACGAATTTTAATCACCTCACTTATTTTACCCCGATAGCATGATACGATACCATTATTCCATAACGGTGCAAGGTGTCCGTGTCAGGGTGAACGTGAACGCAAGAAATCAACAGTCTGCCTACGGAAAAGTTAAGCGACAGAATCCGATGGCAGAGAAGATACACCTTGTGAGAAGTGAGAAGATTTCAGATGATTAAATCTCAAAAATTGAATGATATGGCAAATTGCTGTGATACGACTTACAAATGTGTGGGCGATCTGAAGGAAGTAAGGTCGCTCTACAAAACCATCAAGGCAAATGATAAGAGAAAAACGTCTCGCATCAAAAACGGCTTTGGTACTCTGTGGCTCGGAAACATTATCGACGCTCTCGGTGAAGATTGGGAGAAGTTAAGATGTAGAGGGTCAATATACTATTACGAACTGGACGGCAATGTACTGACTATCTGCCAAAATACTGCTTGGTGTGAGCAGGAGGGCTTTAGGGAGTGCATTGAAAAGAAGTTTCCATCTATCAAGGTTTACTACCGTGAGGAGGAACCAGGAAACGAGGTGTACTATACGAATGATACCAATGGCGACTATTTCCCTGACCGCTATTTGCTCGACAACTACGACGAACCGCTATACTACGAGACAATCGAAGAAGCTGCGGAAAGCGTCTCTGGAATTGTCGGACATGAGGTTAAGGCAACAGTTGAAGCCATTGAAGAAGCATTGAATGACTACGAAGAAGAACATGAGGACGAAGATATATTCTATTCGTTCCATGAGTTCCAAATTTGTGAATCTTAAAATTATAAGCAAAATGAAAAAATCAACAAGAATTTTATTAAGGGTTGCGATAACGATTGTAGCATACATTCTGTTTACCGACCCTTGGCCACTTAACAAAAAGAATGACCATGAGTGAAGTAATTAAGTCTGTGACCCTCCTCAACGCTGAGAAAGGAGAGGTCTTAGTGATTAAATTCACACAAGAGGAATTGCAGGATATGAAGCAATATGACGATTTCGCTGTATTCCTCAGTACGTTGGAGGATCATTACCAGTTTCACTTATTGAACTGTTCCTATATGACCTTTGGCGACGAAATGAAAGTCAGGAAGATTGGGTTTGAATCTACAGATGAAGAATATGCCCTTGAAGTCCTGAGAAACGATGTCCTCAAATCCGACGATCTGGAGGACTACTATAATCGACTGCTTGAAAAGAAGAAATCTGAAAAGGCAGACGATGACATAAGGCAGATGATGACCGATTTTGTCATCAAGCACTCTGAGGTAGGAGAGCTTGTAGATGAATTGTGTTTGGATCATGTCAGGTGCTGTAGCGTATGTGGCAGGGCTATGACTGAAGGCTATTGTATTGAGAATGGTGTTTCGTATTACTGTAGTGACGAATGTATGCACACAGAAATGACCGATGAAGAATACCTTGAACTTTACGATGATGGCGACGGTGATAGCTACTGGACTGATTGGGCTAGTTAGCACCGATAAGAGAGGCGTATCAATGACGATACGCTTTTCTTTTTTCTTTGCTCAAATGTTCAAATATGTGCTGTTTTAGGGCGTTTGGAGTTAAATTTTCATATATTTCTACTCTCAGATAGCGGAAACGGAGGTGATTTAATATTTTTTCACTACCTTTGCAGTCGCAGACTGCACTTCCGCTTGTATGGGTAGGCAGGACGCATATATATAGAAATGGCGTTTACATAACGCTTGTTCAAATAGGTCTTTCGAAGGCTCGCAACCAAAGAAGATAAGCTCCTGTGGAAAACAAGCATCGTGTGACGCCACTCTGGATATGCACTTAGTAGGGCTGCATCATCGTATATCTATACTTTGGGGCTGCTTGTCTAATCATATCTGGCGTGGGTGTCTTGCGATTGCTCGTTCATCAGGAGAGGGTAATGCGAGCACCCAGAAAGACGTGAGCGAGTTAATTGTTTGAAAGCCCACGCTTTTTCGTATATATACCTTAATGATAATGTAGTTTGCCTGTTTGGGCTTGCTGGCAGTTAACCGTCGGAGCGATACCGGCTTAAACTGGTAAACTATATGAAAAGAATTGCTTTCGTACTGTTATTAGTTGTTGGTAGTATAAATAATCTATCAGCACAGAAAATGGAGCCTGTAACTTTGTCGGAAGTCAGCGATGTTAAATTAACGACTACTGTAGATTCTCTTTTGTTTGGTTTAGGCTATTCACTTTCAATGATTGCTTCGATTCCACTACCAGAAGACATAGGTAAGTTTACAGGAACTTATGCCTTTCTCATGGCGCGTCCTAATGATGATCCAAATGAAGCTGTTAAAGGATTATCTGGTGCAGATCCGCTTGCTGTCACTTACTTTATAAAAACAAAAGAGGTGCTAATCCCAATGATAGCATCAGAGGAGGCCATCCCCTATAAGTCTTATTATAAAGGAGTATTACATAAAGTGTCAAATGATACAAGTATTATTAAGGATGGTGAACACTTAGCAGCGTTTTTGGAAAGTGTTATGAATACGGTAAAATCTAATTCAAAGAAATAGTCTATGAGATACATTTTTACATTATTATTATTCCTTGTCTCGATGTGTGTTATGTCACAATCGGATATTAAAGACTTGGAAAAGAAAGCGAAGAAGGGTGATGTTGTAGCCCAAAGACTGACAGGTATAGGCTATCTTGAAGGTTATAAAGTAGATAACAAGAAAGCATTTAAGTGGCTCTCGCTTGCTGCTGAAGGTGGCGATGCAGAAGCCATGTACCGACTTGGTAATATGTACGAGGATGGTAAGGTCAAAGATGGAAATTCAGAAATGGCCTGGTCATGGTATGTTAAAGCGGCTAATGTGGGTAATGTTGCATCCCAAATGTTATTAGCAAATAGCCTGAAGGAACAAAACAAGATGACAGAAGCAAAGGACTGGTTTTTCAGGGCTGCAATCCAAGACAATGCAGATGCTCAGTACGAGTATGCTATGTTTCTTCTTTCTGAAAATAATGAGAGCGAGGCAAAGTCTTGGTTTCGGAAAGCTGCAAATAAAGGGCATGAACAGGCTACACGGCAACATGAATTGATATTGCAGCACGAAAAGGAAGTAGCCGAAGCGGAAGCAAGAAGATTAGCACTTGAAGCTGCTCAACGTGATTCTATAGCAAGGGTTGAAGCAGAACGGCTCCGTTTGCAGTCAGAAGAACTACGCCGTCAAGATTCTATTGACATTGCATCTGGTCGTAAACTCCCAACGATTAACTGGTTAACATCTAATTGTGTAGAGCGCAACGATATGACTACAGATCGCGGTTGGGGAAATCCTGTAATATCCAAAGAAACTAATGCTTCTATGTGGGGGCGTTTTTCTGCTCTATGCAATAATGACCAACTGCTATTTTTTGGTAAAGACAATTTGGATGACTTAGACAAAGCGTTATATAAGAAGTCTTCCGAGTTTCAACGTGATAAAAAGGAGTTTGACACAAAACGCAATGGAACTTATGCAGTAGTTGTTGAATTGAAGAATAACTCAATGAAATTCTCTGCTAATGGGTTTACTATAAACAGTTTTGCAACTGGTACGCTCAGAGAGAACCCGATCTATCCAAATTATTTGAGACTACCACGATTCCTATTCCCCGTTAAACCTCAGATATGGGTCAAGGATGGAGAGCTATATAAATTTGCTTGTAGTGATGTGGATAAGTTGCAGCAGATTCGTACTTCTGCATCTGACATGGCACTTCTTCTGGTATTCAAACCATTTATGGGCGGCAAAGTTAATTCCATTCCATATTCTATAGCAAATCCTATAGGTCTGTACCTTGTTAATCTGTCAACTGGAACAATGGTTCTCGATTTAAGCAATAATATCAGGAAACCAACAATGCAGGCAGAAAAGACGCTCTTAGCACGCGGAGAAAGATTTGAGAAAGCAGAAGAAGAAAGAAATAAGCCCAAATATCATAAACAAGCTAAAGAGATTACTTGCATATTCTGTGGTGGCAAGGGATATACAGAGTATTTCCCTGTTGGTTCGGCAACTCTTACAAGGTCGCGCTGTACAAATTGCTATGGGCGTGGTTATACAATGGAACATTACTATTAAAAACGACTACTGATATATGAAAAAGACCATTCAAATCATTTGTATTGGGTGCATAGCCACAATTATTATTTCTTGTGGCAATTCGGGTAAACAAGCCAATTCAAGTGAGGGAACAAAGCAAGAAGCGGCTCCCCAAGCCCCGACCAAAGCCTATAGAGAAATTGCCGTAGAGTTTGTTTCTGAAGCTATTGCTCTGAAACAAATCTCCCTATATATCTTTTTGGATTATGGGGTAAATTGGGAATTGATGGAAAAAGGCGAGAAAGTATATGACGAGAAAAACGAACTTACCAGATTTCACATAGAGGATATGGTTCTTGATCAACGTCAGAAATTCTACGAGAGCAACAACACATTCCAAACCATATCGAAGATGTTGGGCGACATGGGGGAAAAGGCAAAATCCCTTCAAGGTCTCAAAAATGATACTCAAATCTCGCAGGCTGATTTGGATCTGATAGGCACTAAGTCTATGCTTTTTATTGACTTTGTTTATAAACAAGCACAAAGGCCAACATTAAAGAGATCGGACTTTCTTGTTAAAGGTATGGAAATGTATAAAGAGATAGAGGCTGCAATCAACCAGACAGGGGAAATAGCACAAGAAGCAGCACCTAAAATGGGATCCATTTATAATGAATCTTTGACTTCAAGCGTAAAACAATATTGGGAAAGTTTCTTGATTCCGTACTTAAACCAAAACCAATAACATTTATAGCCCATCATTCAGGTGGGCTTTCTTTTTGCTCATATATCACCAGTTCCCTGTTAAGTTCAATCCGCTTATATTCCCCACGACCGCCATTGATATAATAGTTCTTCGCCGTCTCAGCATCAACCGCCTTTTGAAAAGCATAGCGGATTCTCACACATTTCTCACTCATGGATGGCTTTAGGGGGTCTGTTACGTCGATGATGCTACGCTCAACCTTTTTCTTTGCCTGCGTCGATAGCTTCATTGCCCGATAGATGCCAGCCAGTTCTTCCCGATAATCTGGCAGTTCCTTGAAACGTATGCCTTCAGGATGGTTAAGGAACAGAAGATAGACGGCCTTGTGTATCGGCTCCATCTTTACCTCGATGTTTCCATAGTCGAGCAGAATAAGCCTGTAGTCTTTTGTCACTAACAGACGGCTTAGAGGTCTCTTTACCTCGAATAGCTCTCTAATTTCATTTTCACTCACTCCTTTTTCTCTCAGAAGTCTTACCAATCTCTCAATTTCTCGTTTAATGTGATCCATAGGAATACATAGTTTTCGTGTCCTACTCAGTGGGGGAACAGGACGGGTTAATACTATGCTCCTGGTTCTTGCGAGCACTCAGACAGAGAGGTTAACCAATAGAGCTTTCTATATAATATAATAGGTCATTCCACAAACTATGTGATTTTGTAGGGTAGCAAAAACTGCCGATCTTTGCACCAAATTTCTTTTATTCAAGTCATATTTTAATAGGTAATCGTATGAAGAAAAAACTACTTTTAGGAATGGCGATGCTGCTTTCAATGGCGGTATTACCGAGTTATGGGCAAGAGACCATTTTTACAACAGAAGTGTTAAATGGTTGGAGCGGGTTTACCAACAACAATGTTGAGGATTACTATTCTGGACGATGGAGAGTAGGAGGTGATTCAGGATATTTAGGAACATCTGCATATTCGGATGATGAAAATGATTCAGGAAGTGCAGACGCTTGGCTTATATCTCCCCAAATTGATATAACGAACAAAGATTCATTGAAAATCACAATCGATCACTCCTATATGTTCAAGGGTAGTTCATGGGGAAACATGAATCAAGTGTTATCTTCATGGGTTAAATTAGATGATGGTGATTGGATTCAATTCAAAATTAGCGAATATGCTGAAAGCACTAAAGGCGGTTATTCTTGGTCGCCTGTAAATTACAATTATGTGAATGGTGTTATAGATATAAGTTCACTTCATGGTCATCAACTTCAATTTGCCTTCAGATTAAAATATCAAGGTTCATATAATTTGAAATGGTATATTAGGTCGTGTGTCCTTACTGGAATAACAGTTACACAGCATGACGAACCTGTTCAGATTTCATCTTTCTCAGAAATTAAAAATTTGGTGGAAAATCAACTAATAGAAGCATCTATTGACTCTGCTTGGTGTCACTATACTTATAGAAATAAAGCGATTTTGGGTGATGGTACGGGAATCTTACTACTTGACCTTCCACTATCAAATTTATATTATCATTATAATGTAAGCGGAACTATAAAGGGGCGACTAACTCGGCGATGGGATGGTTTACCAGAATTAAAAGCAGCTTACGGTGATATGGTAACATCAGTAAGAGAAGATTATGATGACTGGGATATGAACTATAAGAACGTGTCTATCAGTGATTATTATGACAACCTCGGGACTATGGTTCGTGCTACGCTTGATCATGTGGATGGTGTCATTGATGACCCATTTAATAATTATAATGGGATAACGATTAACACTGTAAGTCAAAAATTTGAAGTATGTGGAATTGCTTATGTCACAAACGATAATCGACCTCGTATTTTAGTTCCATCTACGTTAGAGTTATATGTTATTCTCAACGATGATGTTAATATCGTTTATGAAAATATACCTAATGCGATGATTCGGGTTATGAGAAGGCTCTATTCAGGGAAGTGGCATACCTTGTGTTTACCAATGAGTTTCAATGTTGCTTCTGTTTATGGTGAAGCTGCATTATTTGAATCATGTGATGATGGCGTTATGACTTTTAGCAGCAAAACAAGTGGCACTATTCCAGCAGGAACGCCATTTCTTTATAAGTCCAAGGTAAATAATAACTACATATATGGAGAGAATTTCACTTATGTTTCTCCACAAACGGTTAATGGTGGTGACTATAACTTTGTCGGCTCTCTAAATCCAGTTCAGCCTGCCGATGGTACTTATTACCTATCTGAAGGGAATACTATAAAGCCTCTTGCATCAGGAGGCACAATAAATGCCTTCCGTGCTTATTTCGAACCAGCTAGTCCAAATGCAGCAAAGGCTAGAGCTATCAGTATTGACGGAATGACAACCGCCATTGAGGATATTGTCGGAGGTGAAGAATTGCTTGGTCTGCCTCAGAAGATTTATACT
The DNA here is from genome assembly GCF_900115435.1 of Prevotella sp. tf2-5. Classification (GTDB taxonomy): domain Bacteria; phylum Bacteroidota; class Bacteroidia; order Bacteroidales; family Bacteroidaceae; genus Prevotella. The sequence goes on along the minus strand of NZ_FOWK01000012.1, from coordinate 20,461 downwards.
GTTGGCGGTCAGTATGTCGGTGATGACCTTAACGCATTGCCAAAGGGTGTGTACTTAGTAAACGGAAAGAAAATCATTAAATAATATAGCCCTATGAAGAAAGAATATTTGAAGCCCAATGTGCAAGTCATACAGTTGCAGCACCAATGTCATATTTTGGCTGGAAGTGGCGGTGTTCGTGGTGTTCGTGGTCTGAGTGATGACTTCAATGTTAGTGAAGAAGAAGGCGACGGATCAGACGCATGGTAGTAAAAAGGAAAAAGGGATAGCCATTAGTTTGACTACCCCTTTTCTTTTGCTTCTCGCGTGCGCGTGTAGAAGCATTTTTTGAAATCTCTGTTATACCCTGTCACCAGATGCGTAAAGTGTTGAACTATTGGCTTATCCTCTATAACAGCCACCTATGACAACCTATGACAATGTTATAGCCCATGTTATAGGCTTGTCATACCTTTGTTATAGTGTAAGAAGGGGCTACCAATCAGGCTTGCCCCTCTCACAGATTTACGATTTTGCCATCTTATCATATTCTTCAAGTAAACGCTTAACTTGGGTTGCGTGATTGAGGCCATAGGGAATACCGTATTTCTTTCGGACTGCCTCTAAGCCGCGCCCAGGTACTCCATTCTTATACATTGCCTTCATCTGTTCGACCACTTCATGCGGGATTTTGGGCAATACATTTTCTGCTGCTTCCAAAGGAGATTTATCAGGCAGAACAATTTTACTACCATTCTTCTTTCCCTTGGGTTCTAAGGGCAGAGCATCCGTTTCATCGACAGATTTCAAATATTCAATGTGAAGGTATGGCTTATCCATAATGCGCACCAAATCCACTTCATCATGCAGGCCATCGTTGCGCCCCTTCAACATCTTCAACATTCTAACGTTCTTACCGAAGCGAGTTGGCCCAAGTGCAAAAACTGAATCTGCTAGTCCTTGCTGATTGAAACTACCTGAGAGATCTTCTATTTCGATTGATTTCCAAACATTCTTCTTGACAGTCTGGCCAATCAACACAAAAGTAAGCCGTATGCCCTTCTTCACGCGCACATTCTCTATAATATTCCTAAGAGAATTGATTACCCTGTTTGCCTCATTTGAGAAGAACGTCGGACAAACATCTTTAATCGTGTCATAGAAGATTACGGTGTCATGTTGCAATGTCTCAGCGCGTGAAGCGGTATCATTGAGAAGGTCATCAACAGTCTTTATAGAATAGCCGCTGTTAATGATTCTCAGATTATCGGGATAGGTCGCATTAGGATCGTTACTAAAATATCTTTTCTTGATTTGCGCCATTCTCATTTCAAAATTGTAGTATATTACATCTTGCTTGGGTGGAGTTGAATCAGTTGGAATAATTTTAGTCTTAACACCTTGCGCAAGCTCGATAGCGTTCTGTATTCCTGTTAGCGTCTTACCTTTGTTCGTGATACTGAATAAGAAGACAATATCACCTGCATAATAGTAATCACCTAACAAGGGTACAAGTTCATCTACATCTTGTTTTCCAATCTGATTAAGCGTTACTTCCTCTGGCTGTTTCTCGTTATTCTTCAATAGTTCTGGAATATCTTTTTGGGGAGTATCTTCGACATTATAGTTTTTATTAGCCTTGATCCACCTATTACATATATATTTATATGCGCCCAACAGTGCGAGGCCACCTCCAACAAGTACAAATGCTTGTCGTATCGTGCCTACTGAAACTGAACAATTACCATATTTGAATTGGGGCGGTGTAGATTCTCTAAGATTGTTAGCTATACCTGCTAGTTCCTTACACTCATTTAAGTTATTACATTTAATATTTATGTCGCCTTGCTGCATTTTCAGTGAACGGCTGACTGGTCTGTAATTTCTAACTACATTTTTTCTTTTAATCATTTGGGGTTAATTGTTAAATAGCCACCACTAACAACCATATTGCTGTTATGCTGGTGACGGTTATCATTCACATTTTCCTTACGGATTATTGTTTGGTTGAGTATGATATTTCCAGTAGCACGGCGCATACTCTACGCTGATGGGATGCCACCCCTAATACTTTGGCGTTATTGGTTGGCTACTGATTGTTTCAATATGTCAAAGATCGAGTGCTCACTCACTTCTGCTTTCTCAACTTTACACGCGCTGAGATTGCTTCTGATGGTGAAGTCTCTTTTATCAAATCCAGAGCCGCGAGACGGTGGAGACCATCAACGATGATATATTTGTTGTCTTGCGTGCGCTCGATAAGAATAGGTACGACCACCTCACCATGTTTCGAGATAGAAGCTGCCAGCCCTCTAACATGAGAAGCGCAAAGCCTCCTGTTGGGGAGAACGAAGCGGTTGCCGACTGTCTCTTTGAACTGTGCCAGGCTTACCGTCCGTCCTTCACATAGCAGATCCTCTATTGTCGGGAATTTGAGAATAGAGTTGACCGCCTGCAGGATTGGGTGTCTTACGTCATCTATCATATTACATAGCCTTATTATCTCGAAAGGCTATGCAAAGGTAGAGTAGTTTTGGGATATAGAACAAAAGAAATGTCTGCTGATTTTCAAGTAATTACGGCTTTAGATTCATATTAGATTCATTTTGCATTTTGCATTTATTTTGTATCAGATTTAGAGATTTTGGAATACAAAAAAAGCACTGGAAACTATCAGTAACCAGTGCCTATATATAAGTAATGTGTACTCTTATTTGTTCTTGGGTGTATCGTCTTGGTAGATATTCAGTCGCCTAAATACTATCTCTCTGGAGAACTCATCTTCGACATCTTCAAACACATCTTTTGCATTTACGGTTGTGCCATCTACTGTGAAGGTTCCGTTGTCCTGATCAAAAACGACTGATGGGGAATATACGCACCTGACTTTAGGGCTGCACCCCTGTATGCCGTCGATGATAAGATATACTGGCACATCATCAACTTCAACTTGACTTTCCTCATGGGTAGTGTATGGAACTAAGATACCTCGATTAAGTGTTACCTTCAGGACATACGATCTGACTGTCTTGTAAACAGGGAGAACTTGATGGACGAGTAACTGAATATACTTCCGCATTTCTTCCTTTGATGTTTCCAAAGCAAGCTCTGTGTCTGAGAGGTCAGACATCATCTTAATGGTTTCGAGCGTTTCTTGCTCTCTGAGTATCGACGAGTTTAATTCTGCAATCTGGCTGTCATATTCATCAACCTTCGCCTTAACTTTCGCTTGTAGTTTAGGTGACATTCTACCCAGACTAAGAATTTGTGCCAGGTATTCGTCTTTCTCCTTTTCAATGTTATCAATCATTGAATGGTAATTGACAATCCTTTTGTCTATCTCAGTCGTATCAGTTCCAGCAGATTTCTTCAAGAAGTCGAGATAGGTTTCATAATTGCTTTTGCAGAACTCCCAAATGGCGGTATCGAATAGCGGCATGGCGAATGTATTTCTTGATTGATGAAATTCGCCACAACGATAATAGGCCATTAACCGATCTTCTCTTTGTCTATAGTTGCCTGTCAAGAAACGACCACAAACAGGACAAATCAGGATTTTGGCTAAGAGGGTTATGTGCGTGCGCGACTTGTCAGCATACACATTCAATCCGACTTCATCCAAATGGTTGTAGCCCGACCTCATTTTTTTCTGAACTGCCTCGAATTTCTCTCTGGAAATGATAGCAGGGTATTTGATGGTATGGCTACGACTTTCAATATATCGAGGTTCGTCTTTGTGTCCGTAATCCCAATATGCAGGATTCTTACGTCTGTTATGAGTTGTCTTTGAGCCTGTGTAGCCTTCATTGGCAAGACACTTCTTTACGTTGCTTGGACTTGTCAGATAAGGGTCAAATCCTCTGGCTATACTTTCTTTCACAATGGCATTAACAGAGCATCTTGTCTTGTCGCCACCTATTCCATAGAGGCACCAATCAAAGACTTTCTTCACCTGTTCTGCCTTTTCTTCGTCTATAATTAGTTCCGTTCTATATTTGCCGTTTATCTTTTCGGTTGTCTTGCGCTTGGCATAACCGAAAGCAGTTGGGCCAACTACAGCGTACCCAGATGATAACAAAGTTCCGAGGCCGCGAGACATACGCTTCTTTTTTTCGCGCATTTCAGACTGTGCCATCGACGCATATACTGAGAAAATAATGTCGGTTGTCATATCGACCTCGCCATTATCATTAAAGAGCTTGAAGTTCTGATCCTTCACATAGAGTTGAATCTTATTGTTAACGAACCACTCTTTAATTTGTTCAAGGATGATTTTTTCTCTGGCTAATCGACTAAGTTCTGTGCATAGAACGATGCGACAGTTATTCTCCGAAAGGAACTTGATAACTTTCTTGAAGCCGTCTTTGGCTTCCATGCTTCTGAAACCAGATTCCTTTGTAGATATGTCAATGAGGGGCTTATCAAGTCCTAAGTCTTCCGCATACTTATAAAGAGCATCCAACTGGAATTGATAATCTTGCTGAGTAGTAGAAACTCGCGTTAAAATAATACATTTTTTACCGAAATCTATCATTATCTCAACTTTTATGCTTATCTTTGTCGAAAATTTGAGTGCCTGGTGGCTATAACTCTCTTTAATTCGGCGGTAAAGGTACAAAGAATTTGTGAAATGACAAAATTTCTAAGCCGCCTGTTTTTGAAGCAAAAAAGGATTTTGAATAATGAAATATAGCATAAAGAACTGTTTATCAAGCATTTGCTGCTGTCGGATAATCGGACTTATTTTTATGAGGTTATGCCCACCTGCAGCAGCCACCTCCAACGCCCGTTTCACACTCTCTTGTCCCCTGACATCCGCAAAATCAAGTTCAAAAACATCCTGATGATCAGAGAATTCCTGACGGGCATCCACAATAGTAGGTTTAAATTCCTTGACACCATTGAAAAAATGAATTACCTCCATGAGTGTGTCCATGCCATAGACATTCAATTGATTCACTACAGCAGCCTCACGCACATTCTGACGAGGAACGATGAGACCTTTGAAATGTTCCGCACGAGCCCTGATGGCAATAGGTAACGCACCTCGGACAGGTTGTAGTTTCCCATCCAGACCCAGTTCACCAACCATCATATACTCACCCAGATGGTCCTCGGTCACCTTACCATTTGCCGCCAATATTCCTATGGCAAGAGGAAGGTCGTATCCTGAGCCCTCTTTCTTGATATCAGCAGGTGACAAATTGATGGTGATGTCCATCACAGGCATCTTAAATCCATTATTCTGAAGAGCTGCCCTGATACGGTCATGACTCTCCTTTACTGCTGTGTCGGCAAGTCCTGTAAGATGAAACTGCACACCTCTTGCCATACTGATCTCTACTTTTACCGTGTTGACTTCCAGTCCATTGACGGCAGCACAATATGTATTTACTAGCATAACGTAATGAATAATCTCTGAATAAGAGACACCTAAAAGATTCTGGTGCAAAGATACGAAAAAGTTTAAAGAAATGCGTACCTTTGCAACAAAATTTTAAGGAGACATGGGAATCATCCGTTTTCTAAAGGACTGGACCTTGCCTGTGGCGATTGCTACGGGAACAGTCTGTTACCTGACATTCTACTATGTGCCGCAGTTGGATGAGTTAGGTAACACGCTCAGTCCTATCATTGACACGGTCTTCCCTATCTCTGTATTCCTCACCCTTCTCGTGACATTCTGTAAGGTCAACTTCCACGAGATGCGTCCGCACCGTTGGCATACTGGGATACTGATGGCACAGTTGTTACTGGTGGCGGTGATCGTGGGGATATGCCTGTCATTAAGAGACTGTCCTGACTCAAAATTGGTATGGGAGGCGATACTGACATGTGTGATAGGCCCGTCGGCTGCTGCAGCTCCTGTGGTAGTAGGAAAGTTAGGAGGTAATATCTCAACGATGACGACCTATACATTGCTGTCATCGTTCTTCTCCGCCCTGATGATCCCTTTGGTTTTCCCAATACTAGAACAGATGGTACATGTCGCTTTCTTCGATGCCTTCCTGATTATCTTGGAGAAAGTGTCGATGGTGCTGTTGCTGCCATTGGTGTTAGGATGGCTGATGCAACACTATGTGAAAGGTATCTGTGCGAGGATAGCGGCGATGCCCAACCTCAGCTTCTACTGCTGGGCATTCTCCCTGTCTATCACATCAGGCATCACAGTGAAAAACATCGTGCATAGCAATGCCTCACTGCTGCTATTGATGATCATCGCCCTGTCGACGTTCATCCTCTGCTGGGTGCAGTTCTTTATCGGACGAGGTATCGGCAAACGGTTGGGTGAGGAGATTAACTGTGGTCAGGCACTCTTCCAGAAGAATACCGCCCTGAGTATCTGGGTCGCCTATATGTACCTACATCCCGTTGCCTCCATCGGAGCTGGCTGTTATGTGCTATGGCAGAATATCATTAACTCTTTTGAATTATGGCAATACCGACAGAAATCAAAGTAATCGCCTTCGACGCGGATGACACATTATGGGACTGCCAGTCATGGTTTGACGAGGTAGAACGGAAATGTTGTGAGATGTTGAAACCCTGGGCGACGGCACGGGAGGTCAGCGAGGGTTTGTTTGATACTGAACATAGGAACTTGCCTTTGACGGGCTACGGCACCAAGGCTTTTACCCTTTCACTGATAGAGAATGCCATCCGCATCAGCAAGGGGGAATTAACGGGTGACAAGGTGATGCAGTTGATAGATATGGGCAAGGAGTTGTTGCGCTTTCCCACGACCCCATTGTCAGAGGTAAAGGAGACATTAGAGGTGTTGTCACAGACCCGTCGTTATCGCCTGGTGGTGTTTACAAAGGGAGAACTGATGGATCAAGAGGATAAATTGAGACGGTCAGGACTGGAGGGTTATTTCTCATATATGGAGACGGTATCGAACAAGACGGAACAGGAGTACCGTCAGCTCTGTGAGAACCTGCACGTAGCTCCTGAACAGACCCTGATGGTGGGAAACTCCTTCCGCAGTGATATCATACCAGCCTTGGAGACAGGTGCCTGGGCAGTCCATATCCCTTATCATGTGGTATGGGCATTGGAGAAAACGGAGGAGTATCCGCATGAGCGTCTGTTTAAGATCCAGCGGTTCGGAGAGTTGTTAGAGATATTAGAAAACAAAAGAGTCTGACGATTGTCAGACTCTTGTGCCGCGAGCGGGACTCGAACCCGCACAGCCATTACTGGCCAAGGGATTTTAAGTCCCTCGTGTCTACCATTCCACCATCGCGGCGGCAGACTTTTCAGTTTTGCGGTTGCAAAGTTACGAAAATAAATTAGAAATTAGTAAATAGTCATTAGATTTTTTACTTTTTCTTGCTATTTCTTTTACTTTCCTTGCCTATTCCTTTCTATTGTGAGAGGACAACGACCCTGCCTGTGGGACCCTCAGTACGTGCATTACGATAGCGTTCCAGTCCTTTGTCCCCCTCCTGTCCCTTGACAAGCAGTCCACCATTGTTGAGATCATACTGATCACCGCACTTGGAGCAGGTAACGATGCCTGAGCCTTTTTTGTCGAGGGTGACGGGATAATAAGGTGTGACATAATTGTTCTCTCTGCGGGCACAATTGGGACACTGTAAGTCGTAGGCGGTAAAACCGTCGAAGTTCTGTACCCCCACGATAATACCGTTATTCTGTCCAATGCGCAGGTTCTGGCGCAGTTCCTCTGCCATCATCTGATGCTGAGAAGACGCACCTTGGTTATTCTCGAAGATCAGGTAGCGTGTACCGCCTTTCGACTGTTCTGTTACTTTACAGAAGATACCCGGGATGGTAGGGTTGATAGCAGCTCCCAGTGTTTGGTCAAGATAGGTCCCGTTATTAAAGATAAAGCGACACGACCATGACGAATATTCCTGTTCTGCTCCGCAGGAAGACAGCAAGAAGCAAGAAGCAAGAAGTAAGAGGTAAGAGGTAAGTTTATTCATAGCAAGCCTTTCTATTTCAGTAGTTTTTTCTCTGCCTGACGCACTCGTTCGAAACCAAAGCCGTCCATGACCTGTTGCATGAGGACTGCGATACGATCAGTACAGAGGTTACCAATGGAGCCTTCATGGGTGTGATGGATGTCCTTATTCGGCGTAAACGTGCCCGCTTCGATATCGAGTCCCACTTTCTTATAGGCATCACGGAACGGCATGCCCTCAGCAGCCAGACGGTTGACTTCTTCGACAGAGAACATCGGATCATACATCGGATTGTCGAGGATGTCCTCGCAAACCTCTATCTTATTGATAATATACGCAGCCATCTGCAGACAATCCTTCAATTCATCAAAGGCAGGAAGGAACACCTCCTTGATAATCTGTAAGTCACGGAAATAACCCACGGGAAGATTATTCATGATGAGTGTCACTTGCTGAGGTAATGCCTGCAGCTTGTTACACTTGGCACGGATGAGTTCGAAAACATCCGGATTTTTCTTATGTGGCATGATGCTAGAACCTGTGGTACACTCCTTCGGTAGTTTGACGAATGAGAAATTCTGGGAGTTAAACAGGCATGCGTCGAAAGCGAGTTTGGCAAGTGTTCCTGCGATAGTGGCGATGGCGAACCCTACATTACGCTCCATCTTTCCACGTCCCATCTGGGCATACACCACGTTATAATCCATCGAGTCGAAACCCAACAGGTCGGTCGTCATCTGACGGTTAAGAGGAAATGACGAACCATAACCTGCGGCAGACCCCAGCGGATTACGATTAGTCATCTTATAGGCAGCCTGCAAGAACAACATATCATCTGCTAGTGATTCAGCATAAGCCCCAAACCACAACCCGAATGACGAGGGCATGGCGACTTGCAAATGTGTATAACCTGGCATGAGTACATTCTTATACTGCTCACTTTTTGACTGCAACTCGTCAAAGAGCACTTTCACACTATCGGCAATCTCCATCAGCTCATGCCGCGTAAACAGTTTCAAATCGACCAATACCTGATCATTACGGGAGCGTCCTGAGTGAATTTTCTTACCCATATCCCCAAGTTTACGGGTGAGCATCAGCTCCACCTGCGAGTGGACATCCTCAACTCCCTCTTCGATGACAAACTCACCACGCTCACAGACGGCATAGATATTCTTCAACTCGCTCAGCAACTGTCGGAGCTCGTCAGCCTCCAAAAGACCGATGGACTCCAGCATGGTGATATGAGCCATGGAACCCAACACATCATAGGGTGCGAGATAGAGATCCATCTCACGGTCACGTCCTACAGTGAAGCGCTCAATCTCAGCATTCACCTCAAAGTTTTTTTCCCAGAGTTTGTTCATTGTTTATTTTAGAATTATAGGAACTATAATGACTATAGGAACGATAGATTAAACATACGGTACTTGTGCCAGTGCATCGGCAATCTTCTCGACACCATCCTGCAAGGGACCACTAACCATACCTTTCAGCATGAAGGGAATGTCCGCCTTCACTGTCACTCGCATTTTACTGGTTGTCTCTGTGACAGGCAACACCTGTATCCAAAGGTTAAAAGGCAGTGGCGACTGCTCTGTCTCGAACTTTACACACTTACCCTCCTCACGCTCGATGATACGGAGTTTGAGGAGTCCAACAGGGTCAACATTCACCTGAACAGAGTCCTCGTCGAAGGCGAAGTCAGACAATTTATCCTCGGGGACACGGTCGCGCACCCGGTCAAGGTTACGTAAGTCACTGATATTGCGATAGACATCCTCTACGGGATAGGGTATCGGTTTCACACTGCTCTCAAATTTTTCCATAGGACTAAAATATAGTGTCTATAGGGACAATAGTAACTATCTTTATTTTTTCCAATTGCTGGGGTCTTTACGCCATTCAGCCAATACGACCTTGTCTTCTTCAGAGATATACCCCGTCTCGGCAGCTTGCTCGAGAACGGCAGCATAGTCACTCAATGTGATAAGCTGTACACCAGCGTCTTTAAAAGCCTGTTCGGCGACAGGGAATCCATAGGTGAAAGAGGCAACCATACCAATAACCTCCACACCATACTGACGCAAAGCCTCTACAGCCTTCAGACTGCTTCCTCCTGTGGAGATCAAGTCTTCGACGACGATGACCTTAGTACCTTTAGCGAGCTCACCCTCTACCTGATTACCCATCCCATGGTCTTTTGGTTTCGGACGGACATAGGCATAAGGAAGACCTAACTCATCAGCTACCAGCGCACCCTGTGCGATAGCACCTGTGGCAACACCTGCCACCGCCTCAGCCTCAGGGAAGTATTGCTGGATGAGATGACAAAGCTCCAGCTTCACAAAAGAGCGCACATCGGCATATCCCAGTGTCTTTCGATTATCGGTGTAGATAGGTGATTTCCAACCCGATGCCCATGTGAACGGCTCGTTGGGCTGTAACTTGATGGCTTTAATCTCCATCAGTTTCTTGGCAAATAGTTTCTTGATTGCGTCCATAATCTTTATTTTTGTATCTTTGCGACTGCAAAGATACAAAAAAGTTGAGAGTTTAGAGTGAAGTGCGGAGAGTTTTTTCTTAAGACTTCGTAAAAGCGAGGGTAAGGACACTGATACGGACACGAGGAATGCTGTCAAGTATACGAGCACAGGCAGAAAGAGTTGCTCCAGTAGTACATACATCATCAACGAGAAGGATATGTTTACCCTCCATATCTTTAGCATCACCGAGTTTGAAAATCTCTGCCACATTCTCCTGACGCTGGTGGCGCATGAGTGTTGTCTGACTCTGATGGAAATGCTTACGCCGGAGTGCCTTGGCGTAAACAGGTAGTCCTGTCACCTCATGAATACCTTGGGCTATTCGCTCACTTTGGTTATAGCCTCGTTGTTGCTGACGTTTTGGAGAGAGCGGTACTGGGACGATCATATCCACTTCATCCAAATAGCCTGCGACCCTCATTTCCTCCGCCATCATCCTTCCTATATCCTCTCCGATATCAGGACGGTCTGCATATTTCAGGTCGTATACCAACTGAGCTCCCTCAGAATGAGGCTCATAGAAGAAAAGGGCTGCGGCACGACTCACCGGAGCTAGCCCCCAGAAAAGTTGTGCCATGGGGTTGTCATAAGGTGTAAACTGATAAGACGTACGAGGCAGATGAAGGTAACACGACGAGCAGAGAGCGCGCTCCGTAACACTCAGTCGTTCCCCACAAATCACACATTGTCGAGGTGAAATGAGGTCAAGGATCCTAGTCCAAAAACTCGTCTTCATCTGTTACGTTGATACACTGTTTGATGATATCCATTGTAAAGCCACGACTCATAGCGAACTTGATGAGCTTGCCATTCAGTTCATAGTCGCTGTTCGCTTTTGTCGACTTGCGTTTTTGTTGCAGCAAGGGACGAAGAACTGCAATATATTCCTCGTCATCGACCTCATCCAAGACACGTTGACGGATATCCTCATCAATATGTTTTGCCCATAAAGCCTGCTCCACTTTCCTTCTACCCCATTTGTTATAGCGCACCTTGTCCTTGATGAAAGCACGGGCATAACGCTCGTCATCCACATATCTATCTGTCACAAGCCGTTGCATCACACGAGCCTGCGCCTCCTTCGAGAGTTCCCAACGACGCATTTTCTCCTGCATCTCGTATTGGCAGTGCTCTGCTTGAGCACAGAGGGCAGCCAGTCGCAAATAGGCTTCTTGTTCAGTAATCTGTTTCATCGGCGTGCTCTGATAAATCGTTGTTTGCCATATTGGTCAGTCTTGCATTCAATATCGTGATACGACATCGCACTCAATAATTCGCAAAGAGGCTCCGCATAAAGGGGATTGATTTCGAAATAGAGCCAGCCATCAGGTTTCAACGCTTTGGTTCCGTATTCCGCAATAGCGCGATAGAACAGCAACGGGTCGTCATCGGGCACGAACAGGGCAGTATGCGGCTCATAGTCGAGGACGTTCTGTTCCATTGCCTCGCGTTCCTTATTACATATATAAGGTGGATTGCTGACGATGATAGAGAAGCCTCCCCCATCCCCCTCCAAAGGGAGGAGGCTTTCAGAAAGAATATCGACTTGCTGGAATGACACGTTCACTTTAAGGCAAATCGCATTTGCTCTCGCTACTTCCAACGCTTTTTCTGAGATATCCCATGCTGTTACTTTTGCTTTAGGACACTTGGCTGCCAACGTGATGGCAATACATCCGCTCCCCGTCCCTATGTCAAGAAAATGTCTCCCCTCTTTACTTGGAGAGTGGTCGGGGGAGAGGCATATCCACCTTACCAACTCTTCGGTTTCTGGTCTGGGAATCAATACTCCTGGCTCCACATCAAACCATTCTCCCATGAACTCCGCTTTCCCCAGAATGTATTGTATTGGCTCGTATCGCTCCAGTCGTTGGGCGATTTCCTCTAACTCATTCTGAGGAACATCAGCATCTTTCCCCATCAAGACATCACCCCAACTCAGTCCATAGCGCACCTCATACACCATACGGGCAATCGCTTTTGCTTCGCCCTCACCATAGACCTGCGCCAATCTACGCCATAATGCCTGATAATTCATCTTTGCAAAGGTAATAAATAATTGATAAATGACCATTGATATTTCAAAATATTTCCTTACCTTTGCAAATATGAACGACGAGAAATACATGCGACGCTGTCTGCAACTGGCAGCCAACGGAATACAAGGGGCACGTCCCAACCCGATGGTAGGTGCAGTTATTGTAGCTCCCTCTCTGATGGAGAGGGCGGGGGATGAGGCTATTATCGGCGAAGGGTATCATGTGCGCTGTGGTGAAGGACATGCAGAAGTGAATGCCTTTGCCTCTGTCAAAGATGAGTCTTTGTTGAAAGATGCTACCATCTATGTCTCTTTGGAGCCTTGTGCGCATTATGGCAAAACGCCCCCTTGCGCCGATTTGATTATCAAGAAAGGCGTGAAGCGTGTGGTGGTAGGGTGTATCGATCCCTTTGCAGAAGTGAAAGGACGAGGCATCGAGAGGATTCGCAAGGCTGGTATTGAAGTGGAGGTTGGCGTATTGGAAAAGGAGTGTCAGTGGTTGAATCGTCGTTTCTTCACTTATCATTCCAAGCATCGCCCATACATTATCCTAAAATGGGCTCAGACAGCCAACGGTTTCATCGACGACCACTTCAAGCAGTTGATGATTTCCAACGAACAGACTCAGATGCTTTCCCATCAACTCCGTGCTGAGGAGGATGCCATCCTTGTGGGACATACCACCTTCGATCGCGACCATCCCTCACTGAATGTACGTCACTGGCATGGTCCTGATCCCAAGCGAATCGTATTGACACACGACCGTCCCTTGCCTCAACTAATGGACGACCTCTATCAACATGGTATCCAGTCGCTCATTGTCGAAGGGGGTTGTCAGACACACGAGAGTTTCATCCAAGCAGGACTCTGGGATGAAATACGCATGGAAGTCGCTCCCATCACAGTCTCTGACGGCACTCGCGCACCCCAACTTCCCTCCGATATCACCCTATTTGATAAGAAGGAATATGGGGAGAATACCGTTACTATCTTTAGCAAAAAGTCTCAATAGAGGTTGAGACAATGCGTCTCAAAAGTTGTACCATAGTTTGAGAAAGGTCGTCCCATACGTTGGGACACATCATACGCTTATTTCTTTCTGCCGAAGTCTGCGGGGACTTCACCCCATTTCTGGGTCTCCCATTTAACGATGGGGTTATGCCATTGATGTGTCTGTAACCATCTCTCAGCACGGAGGATGATTTGATAGAGTTCTTCTGTCTCTGGGGTACGTTCCAACTTCGTCTTACACTTCCGTTTATTTACCCAGAGGATGGCATTATAAGAATCGCTATAGATTGTCTTGTCATGCAGTCCCTGTTGTTGCATCAAGGCAAGAGCATGAACGATAGCGAGGAACTCCCCGATATTATTCGTACCTTTCATCGGACCGAAATGGAATACACGAGCCCCTGTGGCAAGGTCTATTGCCTGGTATTCCATCGGACCAGGATTGCCACTACAAGCAGCATCCACAGCCCATGCATCTGCCCTCACTTCCATTGGAAGTGGCAAAACAGTATCGTGTCTATAGTCTGGAGGGTTCTGCATTACATTCTCTCTGGAACTTCAATGCCCAAGAGTGCCATACCATTCTTGATGATCTTGCCTACATTACGGGCAATGGCTAAGCGTACCTGACGCTTCTGCTCGTCTTCCTCGTTGAGGATGCTGTAGTCGTGATAAAACTGGTTGAAGACCTTCGTCAACTCATAGCAGTAGTTAGCAATACCGCTGGGTGAATAATCTTTGCCTGCCTGCTCGACGGCTGCACCGTATTCGCTCATCTTTTGGATGAGTTCGATTTCCTTATCATTCAGAGTACTCAGAGAACTCAGAGAACTCGGAGTACTCGGAGCCTTACGAAGAATACTACGTATTCTCGCATAGGTATACTGGATGAAAGGTCCTGTATTTCCATTGAAATCAATAGACTCCTCAGGATTAAACAGCATATTCTTGCGAGCATCTACTTTGAGGATAAAATATTTCAGGGCACCCATACCCACGATACGGGCTATCTCGTTGCGCTCTTCTTCCTCCATATCGGCAAACTTGCCTAGTTCCATAGAGGTTTTCAGCGCATCGTCAATCATCAGTTGCATGAGGTCGTCAGCATCCACTACTGTTCCTTCACGACTCTTCATCTTACCATTAGGCAATTCCACCATACCATAAGAGAAATGCACGAGTTCCTTACCCCACTTGAAACCTAAGCGGTCAAGCAAGATAGAGAGCACTTGGAAGTGGTAGTTCTGTTCGTTACCTACAACATAGATCATCTTGTCGATGGGATAGTCCTGGAAGCGCATCTCAGCAGTACCGATGTCCTGCGTCATATAAACGCTGGTACCGTCACTACGCAGCAACAGTTTCTGGTCGAGTCCCTCATTGGTAAGATCAGCCCATACACTGTTATCCTCATGACGTTCGAAGAGTCCTTTGGCAAGACCTTCCTCTACTTTTGCCTTACCTTTCAGATAAGTCTGCGACTCATAGTATATCTTATCGAAGGAAACACCCATTCTTTTATAGGTCTCGTCAAATCCAGCATATACCCAGTTGTTCATCTTCTCCCAAAGGGCACGCACCTCTGGATCGTTCTGTTCCCATTTGACGAGCATCTCATGCGCCTCCTTGATGAGCGGAGCCTCTTGCTTTGCCGTCTCCTCATCCATCCCTTGAGCCACCAGTTGCTTGATTTCCTCACGATAATGCTTGTCAAAAGCCACATAATAGTCACCTATCAGATGGTCGCCCTTCTTACCACTGGTCTCAGGGGTCTCACCATTACCCCACTTCAACCATGCCAACATCGACTTACAGATATGGATACCACGATCATTGACAATATTCGTCTTAATGACTTTATTACCATTAGCCTGCATGATCTGCGCCAAAGACCAACCCAGAAGGTTGTTGCGCACATGACCCAGATGAAGAGGTTTGTTGGTATTTGGCGATGAATATTCAATCATGACTAACGGACTCGCATCGGTGACCTGCTTGTGACCATATTGCTCATCCGCATCAATATCGGCGAGCAGGGAGAGCCATGCCGCAGGTGCTATGACCAGATTCAAGAAACCCTTTACGACATTAAACGCAGCAATAGCCTCGCAGTTGTCTACCAGATACTGTCCTATCTCCTGGGCTGTCTGCTCTGGATTCTTCTTGGATATCTTCAAAAAGGGAAAAACAACCAATGTCAAGTTTCCCTCAAACTCACTGCGTGTCTTTTGCAACTGTACCATTTTCTCCGGTACGTCCTGTCCATACAAAGCTTTTACTGCTTCTATGGCGGCATTCATGATTTGCGATTCAATCTTCATTTGGTATACCTATTTAATCGTGAAATCATCCACATGGTGCATGTGGATGATTTAAAATCGTTGTCCAAGGCGGATTCGAACCACCACAAACAGAACCAAAACCTGTTGTGCTACCATTACACCATTGGACACCATGTGCTTCTAAGCGAGTGCAAAGGTAGTGGTTTTTCATGCCACTACCAAATTTTTCGCCAATTATTTCACTATCAGAAGGTAATAATTCTTCTTTCCCTTCTGGGCTAGGAGATACTTTCCGTCTATCAGATCCTCTGTAGTGATAGGACGGTTCTGGTCTGTCAGTTTCTCTTTGTTCAGTGAGACACCGCCACCTTGTACCATCTTACGCATTTCACCTTTAGAGGGGAATACTGGAGCTGCCATGGTCAGTAACTCAATAGCAGGCTGACCTAACTGGTCTTTGGAGATCTCATACTGAGGAACACCATCGAACACATCGAGGAAGGTTTGTTCATCAAGCTTCTCCAGTCCTTCTTTGGTGGACTTGCCAAACAAGATGCTGGAAGCCTCTATAGCGGTATCCAAGGCCTCCTGTGAATGTACCATCACAGTCACCTCTTCAGCAAGACGTTTCTGTAGTACACGACGACCCGGGTCCTGCTTATGTTCCTCTACGAGAGCGTCAATCGTCTCTTTATCCAACGAAGTGAATATCTTGATATAGCGCTCCGCATCCTCATCGCTGACATTGAGCCAGAACTGATAGAACTTATATGGAGTGGTGCGGGCAGGATCGAGCCAGATGTTTCCACTCTCCGTCTTACCGAACTTCTTACCATCGCTCTTGGTAATCAGCGGACAAGTGAGGGCGAATGTCTCAACGTCATTACCCAAGGTACGACGAATCAATTCTGTACCGGTAGTCATATTACCCCACTGGTCATTACCACCCAGCTGGAGCTTCACCCCATAGTGTTGGTAGAGATACAGGAAATCATAACCTTGCAGGAGCTGATAGGTAAACTCGGTGAAGGACAAACCATCACGAGCCGTACCATTCAGACGCTGCTGCACACTTTCCTTTGCCATCATATAGTTAACGGTAATATGCTTACCCACCTCACGAGCAAAATCAAGGAATGTAAAGTCTTTCATCCAGTCATAGTTATTCACCATTACTGCGGCATTGGCTTCCTTTGACTCAAAATCGAGGAACTTAGCCACTTGTTTCTTGATACACTCCTGGTTATGGCGTAAGGTCTCATCATTCAAGAGGTTACGCTCCTGACTCTTACCGGAAGGGTCTCCTATCATACCTGTAGCACCACCTACCAAGATGATAGGTCTATGACCACAACGCTGTAGATGTCGTAACATCATGATGCCACACAAGTGTCCGATGTGCAGGGAGTCTGCTGTCGGATCTGTTCCTAAATAGGCTGTCACCATTTCCTTCTGGAGCAATTCTTCCGTGCCAGGCATCATCTGTGCCAGCATTCCGCGCCAACGAAGTTCTTCTACAAAATTCTTCATTTTTATTTTTCTTTTTTGTTATTTCATTATACCGATATATCGAGATTTAGATATTCGACTATTATGGAACCGGATCGTAACCACTGCCTCCCCAGGGATGACACCTCAGTATCCGCTTGATAGCGAGATAAAGTCCCTTGATAGGACCATGTTTCAATAATGCCTGTCGCGCATATTCACTACATGTTGGCGTAAAACGACAAGAGGGAGGCGTGTAGGGCGAGATAGCTGTCTGATAGAAGCGAATTGGTAATATGAGAATCCAAGCCAAGCCCTGTGATAGATAATGTAATAACCGTTTCATAACTTCTCCATCAAACGTAGTAGCAGTTGCTCCATCCTGCTGGCTACCGCTGCACTACTATATAACTCATCAGCAAGCCAGATGAACGCAATCAGTAGCGTACGCTGAGGCGTTTTCTCTATCTTTTCCATCAATGGTAGTTTTGCTAACCGATAGGCTTCGCGCAACTGTCTCTTGACGCGGTTTCGCTTAACCGCATGCTTGAAATGACGCTTTGAGACACTGACCATTATCTGTACAGGTGGCTCTTGTGCCTCACGTTCTTTCTCTATCCATACCATTCGTATGGGAAAGGCCGCCATGGAAAGACTACCCGCTCCGTTAAATAGTCGGTCTGTGAGTTTCATACTACACAACCGCTCTCGCTTATGAAACGAATAGGCTGCCATAGTATCTGGTATCTACTATTTATGCTTCTTTTGCAGGAAATCCTGTAAAGCACTTGTCATGGAGGGATAATTCGCGGATGGAGCTTCTAAATCAAGACGAAGACCTGCATCCTTCACTGCTTTCGCCGTAGCGGGACCAAAGGTGGCAATCGCAATTTTTTCCTGCTTGAAGTCAGGGAAATTTTTGGTCAGCGACTCAATACCAGAGGGACTAAAGAAAATCAGCATGTCATAATCAAAAGTCTTGACCTCCTCAGGTGTGAAATCATTGCTTACCGTACGATACATGACACACTCTTGATGCTGTAGTTTTTTGGCATCCAGCATCTTTGTCACGCTATTGTTGTGGACATCACTCATTGGCACCAAGTATTTCTCTTGCTTATGCTTGACCATTGTCGGTATCAAATCATCAATTTTACCTGTAGTACCAAAGAACACCTTACGTTTACGATACTGTACGTATTTCTGGATATAGAGTGAAACCGTCTCCGTTACACAAAAATATTTCATATCCTCGGGAATTGCCACACGCAACTCTTTCGCCAGCGTAAAGAAATGGTCAATAGCGTGACGTGACGTAAATACAATGGCGGTAAAGTCTAGAATATTCACCTTTTGTGTACGAAACTCTTTAGCAGTCATTCCTTCAACCTTGATAAACGGACGGAAAACCAACTCCACTCCGTACTTTTCTGCGATGTCGTAATACGGCGACTTCTCGCTAGATGGTTTGGGCTGAGAAACCAGAATCTTCTTTATCATCTTGGTGTCCTAAAAATTGATTTTTAAATTATTCGCTGTCATGACTAGCACGCCCCATAAGGCGAGCAAAGGTACTATTTCGAGGGTGCAAAAGTACAAAATAATTTGCAAACTAACGACATTTGGACGGAAAAAGATGATGAAACACTTATAAATCGTTAGTAATTTAACAAAAAGTATTGAAATAATGACATAAGTAGTGACATTATGAATGTCCATTTCATAATATCCTCCTAATAATACCGCAGGAAAAAGTAATACGCCTTCCAGCGTTATAATAAAAAGGAAAGACTTAAGCCATTGTTGATTTCTTTTACCATTAAAGAAAACGAGATTGACAAAGGTATAGAGACCCATTTTAACCCCGACATAGATAATAACAATAACAAAATAGATTGCTATTAACGTGTATTGTGACTGCAGGATAAAGGTTTCACCTATGTAATACAATGTGTGGAAATAGAAAAGGAGAGAGATAAGCAAACTAGTAATACCAACCAGGAAGACCTGATAGCGTAACTCATTACCTGTTTCAGAAAAGTCTGTCCTTTCTTCACGGGGTGTGTAGAAGAAGTTCTTTGCCTCCTTGATGAAGAACTGTCTGGCATTGGCGAATAAATAGATAGAGACGAGGAAGCACGCCAGCAAAAGGGAGGTGATGACATTGTCATTATGTACCCTATAGGGTACGGGATCACCCGCCACTCCGATACGACCGCCTTGTAATTCCGGATGAAATAAAGAATCTTTCGAAAAAAAACCTTCCCGATAATACTGCGGTATTTCGGCTTTCATCAGATCGACGCCTGGCGGATGTCCTGGAAGATGGAGTGTGTCAGGATGCTCACTCCAATGAATCTCTCCTGGGTGGAAGCGCGACTGGATTGCAGAGTCCTGTTGGGCAGGAGTTGCATTATGAGGCAGCCAGCTCAATACTTGAGCAGGTGTCAACGGATGGTGTTTGACGGCTGCAGAGTCGCTTCCAGATATGTCCGTTGAGACGTTTGCTATGGAGTCCTGTTGCAACAATTATAGTCCGAATGCCTTCTTAATATCCTCTACACGGTCAAGTTTCTCCCATGTAAACAACTCGATATCCATTGTCTTGGTCTCGTGATAACGACTGGTGAACGTTTTCTTCACCACTTCACACTGACGTCCCATATGTCCATATGCCGCCGTCTCCAGATACATCGGCTGACGCAACTTCAATGAACGCTCAATAGCCTTCGGACGAAGGTCGAAGAGCTCCTCTATCTTCTTGGCTATCTCGCCGTCCGTCATCTGCACCTTCGAACGTCCATAGGTGTTCACATAGATATTCATCGGTTTCGCCACACCGATGGCATAGCTGATCTGTACCAGCATCTCATCGGCAACACCAGCCGCTACCATATTCTTGGCAATATGACGTGCGGCATAAGCTGCGGAACGGTCAACCTTCGAGGAGTCCTTACCAGAGAAAGCGCCTCCACCATGAGCGCCCTTGCCACCATAGGTGTCTACGATAATCTTACGGCCCGTCAGACCTGTGTCACCATGAGGACCTCCAATCACGAACTTACCCGTCGGGTTCACGTAGTATTTGATGTCGTCACCAAAAAGTGCAAGCACTTTCTGAGAGTGGATCTTCGACTTCACTCGTGGTATCAAGATGTTTATTACATCGTCTTTGATACGCTGGAGCAT
>NZ_FOWK01000023.1 GCF_900115435.1 Prevotella sp. tf2-5 | reverse complement strand
CACTAGTGTCCACTAAAAATTAGCGGAGATGTTTGTAAGTTATTTAAATATAGAGTTTTAGAGCGAGAAATTGACGGTGACGATTTGAATTGACTATCTTTGCTATCCAAAAGCAAATCAGTCATTCGATGAACACCGGAAAATATATCTTTGCTCAGCTCATAGAGTTCTTGCCACAGAGAATTTTTGATAGAATTGTAATGAAATACGAAGGGAACAAATACGTGAAGCATTTCACATGCTGGAACCAGTTGCTCGTCATGATGTTCGGGCAGCTGAGCAATCGTGACAGCCTTCGTGATCTGACCAGTATTATTTCTGCGCATTCCAATAAGGCCTATCACCTTGGCTTTGGTAAGAACGTAACGAGAAGCAATCTCGCGAAGGTCAACGAAAGACGAGAACCTCGTATTTTCGAAGAGTTTGCCTACCATATGATAGACATTGCGAGACGAAAGAGAATCTACAAAGAGTTTGAGATAGAAGGGAAGGTCTTTGCCTTTGACTCGACTACTATCGATCTTTGCTTGAGCGTCTTCTGGTGGGCAAAGTTTCGCCGTACAAAAGCGGGCATCAAGATGCATACGCTCTATGAAATTCAGACGGATATTCCTACGTTCATCCACATTACTGAGGCGAAGGTACACGACCAACGAGCAATGGACGAGATCCCTTATGAACAGGGAGCTTACTATGTGTTTGACCGAGGATACTTTGACCTGAAGAGACTCTATCATATCAATGAAATTGAAGCCTATTTTGTGATAAGGCAAAGAGGAAATCTTCAATATGAGGTCATTAACGAAAGCGACACCATGCATAACGCAGATGGCGTACTCTCTGACCAGGTTATAAGACTTACGAATTACCTCACCAAACAGAAATATCCTGCTGTTCTTCGTCGCGTCACATACTATGCGGCTGACAAGAACAAGACATTTGTCTACCTGACCAACAATATGGAGATGCCTGCCACGCAGGTCGCTCTTCTCTACAAATATCGTTGGCGTGTAGAACTCTTCTTTAAATGGATTAAGCAGCATCTTAAGATTAAGTCCTTTTGGGGTACGACAGAGACTGCTGTCAGAATCCAGATATACTCTGCCATCACCGCATATTGCATGGTGGCTATCGTTGAGCACGACCTCAAACTGCACAGGAGCACCTACGAAGTGTTGAGAATTTTGAGCGCTTCGCTGTTGGATAAGACTCCAATCAAGGAACTTTTTACCAAGGAACCTGAGTATGTTGCTGATGATGGTCAATTGACTCTTAATTTTATTTAGTGGACACTAATGA
>NZ_FOWK01000017.1 GCF_900115435.1 Prevotella sp. tf2-5 | reverse complement strand
GTTTATCGGGGTTTGAGCCACATAACGGGAGAAGGGGAGTAGTTTTTGCGAATTCTAACAATTATATGAAATGAGTTGCCGACTGAAGCTTGTTTTCTAGTTAATTAAAGCCTCCATTCATGTCAAATAAAGCCTCCATTTGCTCGTGATGCCTTGCGTAAGGGTAAAAGGTTACTGGTAATGGGGTGTTAGTGCCTACCTTCGAGGGAGTTAGGTACGCCCTTTCAACCGTTCGGCTATAGCCAAACGACTGAACGGCTCCAGCCAAACAACCGAACGCCTATAGCCGAAAGCAAACCGCTCAAAAAACAGTTGCTGTTTGGGTGTAGGATGGTAGCAGGATTGTAGCACCATTGTAGCAGGATAAATCCCAATCGTGCTACAGGCTCCACCCTTTATTTATCGGCATTCACCCACATTGTAGCAGGGATAGCAGGATGTTTTGTTTTTACACATAGAGACAGAAAAACGATTGGCAGAATCGGTGTTCTGCCAGTCGTCATGCTCACAGGGGGACAGTCCTGAAGTGAACCTTAAAGTTGTGTCCAACTTTCTGGGTTCACTTCATCCCCTTGTGAATATGGATTATCTCAAAAAGAGACTCAAAGGAAGGGATTTAGGCTTAAGCCTATCCCTTTGCTTTATTTATTTGTGAATTTGTATTTGTTTTGTGCAAATTTTCCGTTTTTCTCATTATATTTTGAAAGTTTTTTGTACTTTTGCATCGTGTTCTCTTAAGAGGCATTACTTATTGCTCAATTTTCTCTCTCGAATCACCACCTCGGAAAAGAAGACGAGCAAATATCCAAAAACGCAGAGGTCGCGCTCCATAGCGCAGACTTCTCCATAGCGTTTTTGGGGCTTGTGGTGAGCCTGAGAGAGATATGGCGGGGCTGCGCTTTTTTTTGTGTATTAGCCCACCTGACGAACAGATTAATAGTAAAAAGGATTAGAAGTGATGACTTTACACGAAGCAATGATTAAGGCTATAAATGAATTGGGTGGAGGGAAACAACACATCCAAGACGTTACCGATTACATAAATACCCGTCATTTATATTCAAGAGGTGACAATGCTACACTACCTGTCAATCAGGTAAGTGCGCGGCTTAATAGGTACAAGAACATCTTCGGTCGTGCAGATGGATATATTTGGATAAAGGATAAGGTATATTAAACTGCTTATGATTAACGGAAAGCAAATCATCACACGTTGCTTCGCTATTTTAATACTATGTGGAATAGTATTGGTTGGAGGCTATGGACTTTATATGTCTTTTATCAATTTTGACAAGCCTGTTCACGTAGTGACGAAAACTGATAGTATAGGTCGTCCGTTTGAGATAAACGGATATATGTTTTATCTTCGGAACGATGCATTATATGATGAAAGTGGAAATAGGGTTGCAGACCTATCAATAGAAAACAATAGAACAAGTAAAAATGCACAAGTTTCTCCCTCTTTGAAAGATGTACTAATAGAGGGCTTGGGGGGCGAAAAAAAGGCTTTGAAAACTATAGCATTTTTGGATGCAGTAAAGAGGAAGTTCAGAAGCTTTACATCCAGTCAGTCATTAAATCTATGGCATCAGGTAAAACGATTGAGGTTAGCAGATGGGTAACATCTGGTGATTGGAGCAATGATGATGAAGAAATGACAATAACAATTCCTTAACAATACAGATATGGCATACAAATGTAAAAACTGCGGAAAGTTCGTTGCAAAGGATGCGACAACTTGTAAGTATTGTGGTCAGGAAGATCCTGTTGTATTGGAAGATAAGAATCTGCCTACTGGTCTGAACGCACAGGCAAGACGTGTTAATGTGAATTTACCCAAGCAGATTCAATGCCCTTATTGTGGTAGTCTATTGAGTTTGCCGAAGCAGTTTGAAAATGATGATTTTCTTCGTTGCAATATCTGTAATCAAGATTTTTCTAATCCTTTGAAAAAGACAATCAGTACTCGCTGGATAGACGGTAGCACAATGGGCTATCCAAATCGCACATGGAGAAATGCAGGTCTTTTTCTATTAGCAGTTATCATTTTCTATTTGTTTGCCACAAAAGATAAGAAAGAATCACAATCTGCCCCTCAGCAGTTCCAAACCGAAACGAAAGTCAATACTTCTGAAGAAGATGAGACCCGTGAATTGGTCGCTGTCGATGGCGAAGCAATTATAAGAGAAGCTTTACCAAAATCTGATTATGATATCATCAACAGATGGCGAGAAATCAATCAAGGTTCAACTTCTCAGGAATGCAGATTGGAAAAAATTAAGCGAGACGGGAGTTATAGAATTAAAATTGGTGGTATATACTATTCATGCGAGCCGAGGAAAATCACAAGCGGCTCAGAGATTTTATTCCATGACGCAAATTCGCATAATGGCGAATATTTCAATTTGGCTAACGGGACGCCCATCTATTTTATTCCCAGAATGGAAGATGATGGACCAGTAAAAACTGATGGAATCCTTGTCATACAAGCAGATGGTAGTGCACAAGTTTACATGAACGACTACAAACATGAGTTCTTTGAATTGTTCACTGATTTGCGTCCGCTCTATTGAGAGTAAGGAATTATAAACACCTTTTTGCAAACGACATAATATATGGAGAAAAACGTATTTCTAATCAAATGGTATGGCCCGTTTACGAGCCAGAAGGAAGTCAAAGAATGGGAACAAGAACAACAATTCAATTGTTCTCTATACTTATTGCACGGCAAACCAAAATTTGCGAAGACCAGAGAGAAGTATTATTGTGGTATGTCCATCCGAAATATCTACAAGCGATTACAAGACAAAGGGCACCACATTGAAGAAATAAAAGATCGGCTGAATTCCATTTATGTTGGATACCTGTCAAACCTCAAACACCCCATAAAATGTCAGATCTTGCTTGCCGAGAAAATTATCACTGCAAGTTTGGCGGACATTGTTGGCGAGGAAAATGTTCTCAATGCAACAAACACGCTCTTTCCTTCTGAAAATGTATTTGTCATTAATGAATGGTGGAAAAAGGATTGTGAATCCCTATGGAAAAGGCAACCTATAAATGCTCCGTCGAACATTATTCCTGACGTTCTTACTTTCCATATTAAAGGAAATAACGACAACGAATTGTTTGTTTGTAGGAAATTGAAACGATTGTAGACCTTGGGAGGCTGCTACAAGACACTCAGGGACTGGTACCTGTCTCACTTGGAAAACAATGATGATGGCTCGAGTCTCATAAGCACCCTCCTAATTTGGGAGGGTGCCCTAAATGGATTAGGAGTACGTCTCTTGATCTCTTTTATGACAAGAAAGTTGGGTTTCTTGCTCTGGCAAGCGACTTCGTCGATGACTGAATGATTCATTGAGGGGGAGGGAAAAAGCAAACGAGGAAGCATGTCGCTTCCTCGTTAGTATATGTGTAATTTCTGTCTCAGCCCATAAGCATTGTCGTTTTATTTTAGTTCAACATTGTTCCTTAATTCTTTAATATATTTTTCAACCTGTTGTAAAAGGATTGGCAAATCTTTCGTATAAGTTTCCCATATGAATAGAGCACTCGTCGTAAAATAACCATGAACTAAAACATTGCGCATGTCCACAATATCTCGCCAAGGAACCTCAGGGTGTTTCTCTCTAAAGTCTTTTGTGAGCAGATTTGCCGCCTCTCCAATAATCATTATATTGTAGACAACAGCATGATAACACA
The DNA here is from genome assembly GCF_900115435.1 of Prevotella sp. tf2-5. GTDB lineage: Bacteria > Bacteroidota > Bacteroidia > Bacteroidales > Bacteroidaceae > Prevotella. Next base: position 32,073 of record NZ_FOWK01000017.1, on the reverse strand, counting down.
TAACATCAGACTTCATCTCTTCGTATGTTTTACCTTTAAGAAAATCCATCACATGCTTTATGGACTCCTCTATATGACAGAGTCTGTCTATGTCTCTAATTGCTTCTCTCATAGATAATCTTAATATCATGTAATGCGTGATTTAGAACTGCAGGTCTCAAAGAACCTTCTTCTACCAAATCAACTTTTCGTCTTAAATGTTCTTCTAATTCACGATGCATTCGAGCATATGCAAAAAGACCAATTGGTGAACTATGATCAAACTCAACCAATATATCCACATCACTATCCGGAGTCTCTTCACCACGAGCAAAAGAACCAAACAGCCATGCTCTCAAGACGGGCTGAGTCTTGAAGTACTCTGCGATTTTCTCTGTCATTAGCTGTGTACTCATAGGCAGAACTTGATGTTTCCATTGGCAAAGATACAAATAAGTGAGTAAAATACAAAATAAAAGAGAAATTTTTTGGTTTTTATTCTCGAGCGAAAGTATCTCCAAGGCTTCAGAGAAGACTAAAAGATACGAATAATTTGTAAAACGCCAAAGGATTTGGAGGAAAAAGTGAAGACCCTCTCCTGACCTCCCCCTGTTGAGGGGGAGGGAAAGAAAAAAGTACTATTTTATTTGGGGAATTGAAATTAAACTCTTATCTTTGCAAATGAAAGGAACCTGTTTAGGGTAAGAGCCCCGTTTGGATCGGCAAGCGACTTGTTAAAACGGAGTTCTTTTATTTTCTCAGTTCAGACTTGTTAGAAATGAAAGTGTGCTCGTCTATAATAGCATATTAGTGAAATAATGTTCCTATATGAGAAAGATTTCGTATTTTTGCAATCGTAGAAATAACTAAATAATTCAATGTGTGATGAAAAAGTCTTCTCTAACATATTGTGTCGTTGCCATTGGTGGATTGATATTACTTGCGGTATTCTTCTTTTCCCGTCAGGATATTGACGACAACAATAATGAAACAAAAGAGACGGTTACAGGCGTCTCTATTGACAAAGCGAATTTCCCTGACGATGTTTTCCGCACTTATCTGTTAGGCTTGGACTTTGGCAAGGACTCTATTCTCACTATCGAGGAGCAAAAGAAGATTGATGAACTGTCAATCCCTGTAAGTGGAATTCGTTCTCTTCAGGGCATAGAGCACTTTCCATATCTTGGAGACCTGCGTATGAGTAGTCAGATGTTGGGTCAGCTTACCATGCCGAGATTGGAGGAATTGTATAGATTGTATTGTATAGACTGTCAGTTGACAGGACTTGATGTGTCACAGTGTCCCAATCTTGTTGAGTTGAAATGCAGTAAAAATAAGATAACTAAACTGGATGTGAGTCATCTGTCCAGACTCGAACAACTATACGCCGATGAGAACCTGCTCACAGAGATAATGATGGAGGGTACAGACTCGCTGTTTATTCTGGACGTGCATCAGAATATGTTTACTAAACTTGACTTGAGTACGCAGAAAAACCTTCATTGTGTTTTTCTTGGTGACAATCCTATGAATGACACACAATTAAATACATTTCTCACTACATTGCCTGAAGGAGTGAAATTGGACACATCCTGGTCAGACCATGTAATGTTTGAAGACCCTTATGTCAGTCTTGGTAACCGTACCCTTACAGATGCCCAAAAACAGATGATGGAGAAAAAAGGGTGGACTCGCTCGTACAATGAAGAGTGAGACTTACTGCTTAATATCTTTCGGACAAGTTGTCAACGTTTGTCAATAAACTTGTAATCAAGATATTGTGAACGAGGGAAAGTGAACATTTGATCGGGAATGCCACCGACCTTGAAATTGCTGATTTTAATGGTAGTATGGAAGATACCCACCTTTACACGTACATTGATAGGGTAGTGGGTATGATGGTCGAGCAAGACACGGGCTTCCTTGATACCCTTGACTCCTTTCTTCGCCTTCAGGGTAATATAATAACCTTTTTTTTCATCATTTTTGATGCTGTAAGTGTAGTTGTCTGGAGTAAACTTAAACTTGGTGGCATACTTGTCACGTTCTTCAGAATGAGCATCGTAGATAGTAATCGTCTTTTTCTTACGTTCTAAACGGTAGTAGGTGACATCATCGTTCCATGCGATATATTTCTCATCGATGAACTTGCTCTTTTTGCCTTTTGTCCAAATAGTCCCCTCTGTCTTATAGATGCCGATGATATTGACGGCATAGTGAAGTTGCGACCCTTCAGGACCAAACACCATCTGATAGGCTTGGTCGAACATGCGTCTTGCTTGTTGGGCATTAGGAGTCTCCTGTGCCTGTGTCCCTAATGGGAACAACAGGCACAGGAGTGTAAAGAATAAATTTAATATTTGTCTCAAATCTATAAAGTCTAAACTATCAGTATTCAACTCTTATTTATGAATTGTATTCCTGCCATGACTTGATCTTGATATCCTCTTCCTTCATGGCAGTGAATGCCTCAATGAAAGCTTTGGCAAGACGAACATTCGTCATCAGAGGAATATTATGGTCAATGGCACCACGACGGATGCGATAGCCATTGGTCAGCTCACGCTTGGTATGGTTCTTGGGAACATTAACGATGAGGTCAAATTGGTGGTTGGCAATCATGTCCATCACGTTGTTCTCACCATCTTCATCAGGCCAACTGACTGCTGTCGCTTCCACACCGTTCTCGTTGAAGAACTTAGCCGTTCCACCTGTAGCATAAACCTTATACCCTTTTTTCACCAATTGCTTGGCAGGTTCCAACAGACTGACCTTCCCCTTGGCATCACCACTGGAAATCAGTACACTTGTCTTTGGCAGGCGGTAACCTGTAGCAATGAGTGCGTTGAGCAATGCTTCATTGAGATCATCACCCAGACAGCCTACCTCGCCAGTAGAACTCATATCCACACCCAGGACAGGGTCGGCATTCTGCAAGCGGGCAAATGAGAATTGTGAAGCCTTCACACCAATACGGTCGATGTCAAACTCACTCTTGTCGGGTTTACTATAAGGAGCATCGAGCATAATCTTGGTAGCTGTCTCGATGAAGTTACGCTTCAGGATCTTAGATACGAAGGGGAACGAACGAGAAGCGCGCAGGTTACACTCAATCACCTTTACCTCACGATTCTTGGCAAGGAACTGGATGTTGAAAGGACCAGAGATATTCAGTTCCTTCGCAATTTTACGGGAAATCTTCTTAATCTGACGGATGGTAGAGAAATAAATATGTTGTGCAGGGAATACCATCGTAGCATCACCAGAGTGTACACCAGCATACTCTACATGCTCAGAGATAGCATACTCAACAACCTCTCCCTTGTCAGCAACAGCATCAAACTCAATCTCTTTAGTCTCTGTCATGAACTTAGAAACGACCACAGGGAATTCCTTTGACACCTCAGTAGCCATCGAGAGGAAACGATGCAGCTCCTCATCATCGTAGCAGACATTCATGGCAGCACCGGAGAGCACGTAAGAAGGACGTACCAATACGGGATAGCCTACCTCGCTGACGAACTCTTTGATGTCGTCAAAAGAGGTGAGGGCACGCCATGCTGGCTGGTCAATATCCAACTTGTCGAGCATAGCGGAAAATTTATCGCGGTTCTCTGCACGGTCGATGTTCACAGGACTGGTTCCCAATACGGGAACACCTTGGCGATGCAGTTTCATTGCCAGGTTATTAGGAATCTGACCTCCCACGCTGACAACGACACCACGAGGTTCCTCCAAGTCAATGACATCAAGCACACGTTCCAATGATAGTTCGTCGAAATAGAGACGGTCGCACATATCATAGTCGGTTGAGACAGTCTCTGGGTTGTAGTTAATCATAATAGATTTATAACCCAGTTTGCGAGCCGTATTGATGGCATTCACAGAACACCAGTCAAACTCCACACTGGAACCAATACGATAAGCACCAGAGCCTAATACGATGACAGACTTCTCGTTCTTATAGTAGTTGATGTCATGCTTTGCTGTATATGCCTTGCCATCAGGAGTGCCGAAGGCAGGGGTGTGGGTGTATGTGAAATATAGATAGTTGGTGAGCTCAGGATGCTCAGAGGCAACTGTCGGGATGCGCTTGACGGATGGCAAGATACCTTTTGACTTACGATACTGGCGTACCTCCAGGTTTTCCTTCTCCATGTTACCACTCTGGGGTTTCAGGACGAAACGGGCGATCTGGAAATCAGAGAAACCACATTGTTTCACCTCTAATAATAAAGAAGTGGGCAGGTCTTCCAACTTGTTATACTCCATCAACTGATGCTTCAGGTCTACGATATGCTTCAGTCGCTCTAAGAACCACTTGTCAATTTTGGTGAGTTCTTCAATATGATCGATGGTATAACCTTCTTCTAAAGCCTGTGCGATAGCGAAAATGCGAAGGTCAGTAGGATTCGCCAAGGCGTCTTCCAAATTGTCGAACTTGGTGTGGTCATTGCCTACGAAACCATGCATGCCCTGTCCAATCATACGGAGTCCCTTCTGTATCATTTCCTCGAATGAGCGTCCGATAGACATGATCTCACCAACAGACTTCATGCTGGAACCAATCAGACGACTGACACCTGCGAATTTGGTAAGGTCCCAACGAGGAATCTTACAAATCATATAGTCAAGACTGGGGGCTACATAGGCAGAGGAGGTCGTACCCATCTCACCAATCTGGTCGAGGGTATAGCCCAGGGCAATCTTGGCTGCCACAAAAGCCAAAGGATAACCTGTAGCCTTAGAGGCAAGAGCGGAGGAACGACTCAGACGAGCGTTGATCTCAATGATACGGTAGTCATTGGTGTTGGCATTGAAAGCAAACTGGATGTTGCACTCTCCGACAATGCCTAAGTGTTTCACGCACTTGATCGTAATTTCCTGTAACATTTTTACTTGTTCCTCTGATAATGAACAAGTTGGAGCTACGACAATAGACTCTCCAGTGTGGATGCCCAGAGGGTCGAAGTTCTCCATAGAAGCTACCGTAAAGCAACGATCGTTAGCATCACGGATGCACTCGAACTCAATCTCTTTCCAACCCTTTAAAGACTCCTCGACGAGAATCTGGGGTGCAAAAGTGAAAGCACTCTCTGCCAATTCTACGAAAGCTTTCTCGTCAGGACAAATACCACTGCCAAGACCACCCAATGCATAGGCAGAACGGATCATAATGGGGAAACCAATCTCACGGGCAGCCTTCAGGGCATCCTCCATGTTCTCTACAGCATGGGAGACAGGCACCTTCAGGTCGACTTCTGCCAGTTTCTTTACAAAGAGGTCGCGATCCTCTGTGTTCATGATGGCCTCGACGCTGGTTCCTAATACCTCTACGCCATATTCCTTCAAGACACCTGTCTGGTACAATTCCGTACCACAGTTTAAGGCGGTCTGTCCACCAAAAGCGAGAAGGATACCGTCAGGACGCTCCTTCTTAATAATTTCTGTGACGAAATGAGTGGTTACAGGTTGGAAGTATACCTTGTCGGCGATACCTTCTGATGTCTGGATCGTAGCGATGTTTGGGTTTACCAACACGGAAGAGATACCTTCCTCACGTAATGCTTTCAGAGCCTGTGAGCCTGAGTAGTCAAACTCGCCAGCCTGTCCGATTTTAAGGGCACCCGAACCTAGCACGAGCACTTTCTTTAATTGTTTCTTCATATCGTAGATTAAAATAATGTGCTAATTTCGGGATGCAAAGTTAGTGTTTTTTATGGGAAATACAAAGCATCTTTCTTATAAAAAATACTAATGCGCATGTTTAATGTATGAATATTTAAAATTTAATTCGTATATTTGCAACTCAGAATTACTAACACAAAACATTTGCGTATTATGAAAGATTTCAATTATTATGCACCAACGGAAGTGGTGTTTGGAAAAGGGTCGGAAGAGCAGGTTGCTCATTTGATAAAGAAATATGATGGACATCGTGTCCTTGTCCATTATGGAGGTCAGAGTGCCAAGCGATCTGGTCTGTTGGATAAGATATGCCGTCTGTTGGATGAGGGCGGAGTGTTTCATACGGAGTTGGGTGGGGTGGTCCCCAATCCACGACTATCATTGGTTCATAAGGGTATTCAACTTTGTAAAGAGCAACAGATAGACTTCATCCTTGCAGTAGGAGGAGGTAGTGTGATTGATTCTGCCAAGGCTATAGCTTATGGAGTTTGTTATGAGGGCGATGTATGGGATTTCTACACGAGAAAGGCTGATGCGAAGGAATGCCTTCCTGTCGCCTCCGTACTGACCATTCCCGCAGCGGGTAGTGAGATGAGTGAGTCGAGTGTCATTACGAATGAGAATGGTGATATCAAGCTTGGTTACTCAAATAATATCAGTCGCCCGAAATTTGCCATCATGAATCCTGAGCGTACCTATACGCTGCCTCCTTATCAAACGGCTGCTGGTGTGACGGATATGATGATGCACACGATGGAGCGTTATTTTACCCATGATGGTGATATGGATTTGACGACGGCAATTGCAGAGGCAGTGCTGCGTACCATGAAAGATAATATCTTCTATGTGTTGAAAAATCCGGAAGACTATCGTTTCCGTGCCCAGATTATGTGGGGAGGCAGTGTGGCTCATAATGGCCTGACGGGTTGTGGTATTCATGACGATTGGGCAACACATCAGTTGGAGCATGAGCTAAGTGGTATGTTTGATGTCACCCATGGTGCTGGTCTTGCGGCTATCTGGCCCAGTTGGGCTCGTTATGTCTACAAGGAGGATGTCAGTCGCTTCGTCCGCTTTGCCGTCAATGTAATGGATGTGCCCAATGACTTCGCTGACCCGGAGGGAACTGCACTGCGTGGTATTGAGGCAATGGAGCGTTTCTATCATGCTATTGGTATGCCTATTAATATCCATGAGTTGATCGGTCGTGAGATTACGGACGACGAAATCAAGGAGATGGTGCGTAAGTGTAGCCGTAACTATTCTTCTACTTGTGGCTGTTTTAAGGTGTTGCAGGCAGAGGATATGGAGAAGATTTATCAGATGGCTAAATAATGAACGTTCATGAGAAAAGGATTAGTAGCACTTTTGCTGATAGCTGCGGCACCAACTTTCGCAACCAAACTGATTAGTTTGAAAATCATCGACAAGGATTACCTGATGATTCAGTTCCGAGACGGTGAAGTGCATTATCGAGATAATGGAACGGGTAAGAGTGCCTATCTCGGGCATTCTTTCGAGGAAGGTGATGATACCCTGTTTGTCTTTGGGCAACGGTTGAATGTGGTGGATGCCCAGAAAGCGGATCTTTGGACGGTTTCCTCAAAGGACGATAAGGCTTTCTCTAAGTTACAGCCTTCTGTGGTATGGAGGAAATCAAAACCGATGAATACTGACCATACGCTGACGAGTGAACTCGATCATTGGCTGTTCTTGAAATTACCCAAGTCCATGCGTCAAGGATGCACCTATCAGGTGACGATTCCTAAGAGTTTGAATGCCGACCAGAAGACTGCTACTGTATGCTTCGATATATGGAACTCCCAGTCAGAGGCCGTTCATGTGAATATCATAGGATACCATCCTTCCCAAACTAACAAGGTTGCTGACCTGTACCAGTGGCTGGGTGACGGTGGCAGTCGTGACTATCATGCCATGGAAGGAAAGAAGGTATTCCTCTATGATGTGAACACGCACAAGAAGGATACGGTAGGTGTGGTGAAGTTCTGGAAACCCAATAGTGCCTACAAGGAAGAGGCTGGTGAGAAAAACTTGGTAGGTACGGATGTGTGGAATATTGATTTCAAGACTTCAAAGCCAGGACGTTACCGATTGGTTGTGGAGGATGTCGGTTGCAGTATGGACTTTGACATAGCGGAAGGGGTGTATTACGAACCTTATCGCTATTCTGTCAGAGGCTATTATTATATGCGTCTTGGAGAACCTGTCGACCCAACCCATGTGTTCCCCATTCCCCGACAGCCTCAGTTTATTGCAGATGTTAATCCAAAGGGATTCAAGATCTACAAGACGGATATTCATCCATGGCATCCTGAATGGCGCAAGTTACGTGGTGACGTGTGGGATGAGCCACATTTCAAGAAACCTGAGGAGTCCGTGTTCTGGCAGCACCGTTTATCCGGCAATCCCACGACTAATGGTGCCATAGGCGGTCATTCGGACGCTTTTGACTGGGACCGTCATCTGGCACATGTCAGTAATATCTATGATATGTTGCTGCCCTATATCTTATCAGGAGGACGCTTGACAGAAGACAATTTGGGAATCCGTGAAAGTGGTAATGGTATTCCTGACTTGATAGACGAAGCTCGTAATGAGGTGGATTTTTTCCTCAGCATCCGTGATGGCGAAGCCTATTCACAAGGAGTGACGAATCCCAGTGCCGACTGGACGACGATGTTCCAGGCAGGGTGTACCACGATGGCGGCATGGGCAAATGCCGCCAATTGTGCCATGCTTGCCGACGCCTTCCGTATTGCCGGTATCGACAGTTTGAGAAATTACTATACCAACGAGGCGGTCAAGGCATTCAACTTTGCCAGTCGACAAGAGAATCAGCAGTTGGATGACTTCCAAGACATCGGAAGCATCCGCATGCGTGGCAGAGACTTCCGGCAGATGGCAGCCGCCTTCCTTTACAACCTTACCTGTGATACCTCTTGGGAGAAGATCATGGTGGACGGAAGTGTGATAAAAGATGATCATACGCCGCTTTTTAAACGAGGTCATGACGGCTACTATCAGTTGTGGGCAGCAGCAGCCTATCTCACCTGTCCAACTAATCGCCATGATGGCGCGTTCTATGAGAATCTGAAAGCAAGTGTTAAGGCACATGCGGCTGACTATAATATTAATAAGGTGTCACTTCGCCCCTCCCGCCGTGCCGCTACCGATGTACGCTGGCAAACATCGCAGAATCTGCAACTTGTGATGTTAGCGCATAATCTGACGACAGACCCGCAGGAGCGCGACATGTTAGAGGACGTGATGTACACAGAGGCGAGCTGGAGTCTGGGACGTAACCCCGGCAATATCGTGGAGATGACAGGACTGGGGACACGACATCTGGAGAATGTCTATTCCACAGGTCGTAATGACGGAGCCCCTGGAACTCACCCCGGACAGACTCCTTTTAATGGCACAGAGACTTGGTCGCCTGGACATAATGGCGGTGATGGTCGTCTGTTGACAAACCTTTGTTATCCTTCATGGAATGATGGAGGATGGCCTCGTCAGGAGTCTTATTTCAACCAGCGTTATTTCTGGGTGAACGGAGAGTTTACGCCTCGTGAGACCATGCGTGGTAAGATGGCATTGATGGGATATCTTTATGCAATTCGAAATCAGTAACAATTAAAATATGGCAACAGTAGACGACAAGAAAGTCATTTTCTCGATGGTCGGGGTGAGCAAGACCATTCAGCAGAATCAAAAACAGGTGCTCAAGAATATCTATCTCAGCTTCTTCTATGGAGCGAAGATTGGTATTATCGGTCTTAACGGCGCAGGAAAGTCGACCTTGATGAAAATTATCGCTGGTCTTGACCAGCAGTATCAGGGGAATGTGGTGTGGAGCCCCGGCTATAGTGTGGGCTATCTGCCACAGGACCCTCCTTTGGACGAGACCAAGACTGTCAAGGAGAATGTGATGGAGGGTGTACAACACGTATATGACGCACTTGCAGAGTATGATGATATCAATGTGAAGTTCGGACTCCCAGAGTACTATGAGGATGCTGACAAGATGGAGAAACTGATGACCCGTCAGGCTGAGTTACAGGATATCATCGATGCAACGGATGCCTGGAACATGGATTCTAAGCTCGATCGTGCGATGGCGGCATTGAACTGCCCTCCAGGAGATAGGAGCGTAGAGAATCTCTCAGGTGGTGAGCGTCGTCGTGTGGCTCTTTGTCGTTTGCTGTTGCAAAAACCTGATGTGCTGTTGCTTGATGAGCCAACCAACCATCTTGACGCGGAGTCGATTGATTGGTTGGAACAGCATCTCCAGCAATATGAAGGAACGGTTATCGCTGTGACCCACGACCGTTATTTCTTGGATGATGTGGCTGAGTGGATCCTTGAACTTGACCGTGGAGAGGGAATACCTTGGAAGGGAAACTACTCATCATGGCTGGAACAGAAGAGTCAGCGACTGGCTCTTGAGGAGAAGACTGCTTCGAAGCGTCGCAAGACATTAGAGCGTGAATTGGAGTGGGTGCGTATGGCTCCTAAAGCACGTCATGCTAAAGGTAAGGCTCGCCTGAACTCTTATGACAAGATGCTCAACGAGGAACAGAAACAGAAAGAGGAGAAATTGGAAATCTTCATTCCTAACGGACCTCGTCTGGGTAATAAAGTAATAGAAGCAGAACATGTGGCTAAGGCTTATGGTGAAAAAGTCCTCTTCAGCGACCTTAACTTCATGCTTCCCCCGAATGGAATTGTGGGTGTGATAGGTCCTAATGGCGCAGGTAAGACGACTTTGTTCCGACTGATTATGGGGTTGGAACAGGCTGACGCTGGCTCATTTAATGTGGGTGAGACAGTCAAACTCAGCTATGTTGACCAGCAGCATAAGGATATTGATCCCGATAAGTCTGTTTATGAAGTGGTGAGCGGTGGTAACGAGACCATCCGTATGGGTGGGAAAGACGTCAATGTGCGTGCTTATCTGTCACGTTTTAACTTCAGTGGTGCCGATCAGGAGAAAAAATGTGGGGTGCTTTCTGGTGGTGAGCGTAACCGTCTTCATCTCGCTATTGCCCTGAAACAAGAGGGGAATGTACTCTTACTCGACGAGCCTACCAACGATATCGATGTCAACACCCTTCGTGCCTTAGAGGAAGGCTTGGAGGCTTTTGCCGGCTGTGCCGTAATCATCAGTCACGACCGTTGGTTCCTTGATCGTATCTGCACCCATATCCTTGCTTATGAGGGTGACGGGAATGTCTTCTATTTTGAGGGCAACTATTCAGAGTATGAGTCGAATAAGGCTCAGCGCTTAGGATTGGAAGAGCCTAAGCGTGCCCGCTATCGTAAGCTGATGGAAGAATAGGTTACTTAATGAGGAAATGTCCTATATGGTGAGAGTCGCCTTTGTCGTTGAGGGTTCGTAACTCATAGACTCCCTTGGGAATACCAGCAATCGAGACTACAGGACCAAAGGGTTTGGTGGCAATGATATTACCTATCATCGTATAGATGGCAAGATAATTGGTCTGTGGGAGCTCATTGAAGTTGGGCACTTGCAGGCTGTAGCCGTCATTGGGAATTAATGCCGTGTTGTTTGCCGTGCTGGTCGTGTTGAGCATTGACTGTTGGGCATTCATGGGTTTGCTCTCAATACCATAGCGGTTTACGGCTGTGACAACATAATAGAGTGGGGCGTCCTCCGTAGATCGACGTATGGAAAGATGCTGTTGCATCTGACGAACAGCAATGAGGTTGCGTGCATCATTTATATCCACAGGAAAATTGGTTGACGCATAGACATTATAGGTGAGGTAGTCTCCATTGCTGGTATCGGTGGCACCATTCCAACGCAGGTTGTCACCATTTGTGGTACGCTCTATCTGCAAAGAAGCAGGAGCCAGAGGAGTCGGTTGGCGAACCTGCATAGGAGGAACTATAGCAGGATATGCGTCGAAATCACATACGAAATCATAAAGCCCCTTGGTGTTATCCGTGAGAAAACGGCTGCGGAAATAGCAATGCCCGAGTCCGAGGTCACGAGCCACATGCATCTGTCGTTTGATAGCGTCCAGCGACCAGTTGCCCTCACTGCGTATCAGTCGGTAGATACCCAGACCAGCAGCGACCTCACGTCCATAGCGGTGCTCACTCCAGTCTGCGGCAAAGGGATAATAATGTTTGCCGTCATAATACATCATAGGGAAGAGCTGGTCCATTAATCCGTCTCGTAGCCAACCCTGTGCGTCCTGACATACCTTATTATAAGCATTCCAACCGCCACTTGGATAACGAGTGAGGTCATCGAACTTACCCAGAGGGGAACAACTTAGTTTAACCCATGGTTTTAACCCTTTGACTTTCTGATGGATAGAACGGACAATACGGGTGATGTTCTCTCGTGCCTGTTGACGAGAGATACGCAACGGATAGGTTTCTGGATAGCGGATGTAGTCGAGATGAATGCCGTCAATATCATATCGCTTGGTAATCTCCTCGCAGATAGAGGAGATATAGTCAGCTGTCCGTGAGTCCTCTGGGATCATGCAGGCATCTTCTCCTATATGACGCATCAGCTCAGGATGTGTCCGTCGCAGGTTCTTTGCCCCATAGCTGTTCCATTTTCCGGTAGGTACCGTGACAACCCAGGCATGTAGCTCCATACCACGTTTATGTGTCTCCTCGATGGCAAACTGCAACGGGTCATAGTTTGGCGCTGTACCAAACCGTCCACTGATACAGCCATCCCATGGCTCGATACGGGAAGGGTAGGTGACCGTTCCACGAATACGTGCCTGATAGAGAACGGTGTTGACATTCGCATGCTTCAACTGGTCAAGAATACGGCAAAGCTCTTGTTTCTGCTTCTGCTCTACGGCAACGGACGTCCCTTTGGTGCTGGGCCAGTCAAGTCCTTCTAACGTGGTAAGCCATACGGCGCGCAACTCTTGTTTGGGCTGTGCATTCAAGGAAAGAACAGCCCAGAGCAACAATATAATAAAAGAATATCGTTTCATATATACTATCAATTTTGGATGCAAAGGTACGAAATAATTCATAATTCATAGTTCATAATTCATAATTTATTCTTACCTTTGCAGCAAAGATTATAAATTATAACATAAAAAATGATTTCATTTACATTGAGCCTTGTGGCTCTTTTGCTTGGCTATCTGTTATATGGCCGTTTGGTGGAACGTATATTCCGTCCGGATAATCGTGTGACACCAGCAGTCTCCAAGGCAGACGGCCTGGACTACATTGTGCTTCCCGGTTGGAAGATTTTTATGATTCAGTTTCTGAATATAGCAGGGACAGGTCCTATCTTCGGTGCTATTATGGGAGCTAAGTTCGGACCAGTAGCTTATCTGTGGATTGTTCTCGGTTGTATCTTCGCTGGTGCCACCCACGACTATTTGTCGGGGATGTTGTCGATGCGTAATGAGGGCGCTGGACTTCCTGAGCTGATAGGTAAATATTTAGGAAAGACCACCAAGAGTCTGATGCTGGTGTTTACGGTGTTGCTGCTGATCATGGTGGGTACTGTTTTTGTATACAGCCCGGCAGAGATATTACATTCTATAGGTGGTGGTACGATGATGTGGGTAGGTATTATCTTCGCATATTATATCATTGCCACGATGTTGCCTATTGACAAGATTATTGGTAAGGTCTATCCTTTGTTTGCCTTCTCCCTGTTGTTTATGGCAGGTGCTTTGATGATGGTGCTCTATGTGAAGTGGCCGCAATTACCCGAGTTGTGGAGTCACCTGTATAATATGGGTGCGGAAGCACAGCCGGAGAAATGGACGGATGCTATCTTCCCGGCATTGTTTATTACTATTGCCTGTGGTGCTATCAGTGGTTTCCATGCCACTCAGAGTCCGTTGATGGCTCGTTGTGTGAAGTCCGAGCGTATGGGTCGTCCCATTTTCTATGGTGCGATGATCACAGAGGGTGTAGTGGCTTTGATATGGGCAACAGTAGCCTCTTGGTTCTTTTATGGCGATCCGACACCAGGTTATGAGCTGATAGCCGGTGCGCATAAGGGTTTTTACACTTCTGCTCCTGCCGTTGTGAATTTGGTTTGTAACGACTGGCTGGGAGTGGTTGGTGCTATCCTTGCCATGTTAGGTGTGGTGGCAGCTCCAATTACCAGTGGTGATACAGCGTTCCGTTCCGCTCGACTGATTGTCGCGGAGTGGTTGAAGCTCAACCAGCGTCCTGTCATGAACCGTTTCTATATCTGTATACCGATGTTTGGAATCTCAGTCGCTATGCTTATATGGCAGATAGAGAACCCTGATGGTTTCAATACCATCTGGCAGTATTTCGGTTTCTCCAATCAGGCACTCTCTGTATTTACGTTATGGACACTGACCGTTTATCTGGTACAAGAGAAGAAACCATTTATCATCACTCTCATCCCTGCGCTCTTTATGACGACGGTATGTTCCACCTTCCTGTTTATCTCCAAACAAGCGTTCCACCTGCCGGCTTCTGTCAGTTATCCCATGGGTGGCGCCTGTTTCGTAGTGGCATTGGTGTGGTTCTGCCTGTGGTATCGTAAATATCAGAATAATCATCAATAAATCATTAAAGCTATGAAGAAAGTTATTTTATTATTGGCAGTTTTGGCAACATCATTGACAGCCAGCGCACAGTTTGAGAAGGGTAAGGCATATTTAGGTGCAGGACTTAGTGGCTTGGATATCAGCAGTCAGGCTAAGAAATTCCATTTCGGAGCCAATGTAAAGGCAGGTTACCTGTTTATGGACAATCTGATGGCTTTGGCACAGGTAGGCTATGATCATTTGGATGATACTCCTGATGCGTTTACATTAGGTGTAGGCGGTCGTTATTATATCATCCAGAATGGTCTTTACCTAGGTGCTTCTCTGAAATTCCACCGTGCAGATGGCATTAACGATTTCCGTCCAGGTGTGCAGGTGGGCTATGCCTTCTTCCTCACTCGTACGGTAACCGTTGAGCCTGAACTCTACTTCGACATCTCTACTAAGAAGTTCGAGAACTCTGCTTTCGGCTTAGGTGTCGGTATCGGCGTTTATTTGTTCAAGGATCAATATACGTTTAAAAAATAATTCTATGTTAAGTGTAGAAGAGTTAGTAGACCGTCTGATAGACCTCTCGTTCGCGGAGGATATCGGAGATGGTGATCATACCACTTTATGCTGTATCCCGGAGGATGCGATGGGTAAGTCTCATCTGCTCATCAAAGAAGACGGCATATTGGCGGGTGTGGAGATCGCCAAGGAGGTGTTCCGTCGTTTCGACCCGGAGATGAAGGTGGAAGTATTGATGCAGGATGGTGCGAAAGTCAAGAAAGGCGACATTGCCATGATTGTGACAGGTCGTGTTCGTTCCTTGTTGCAGACGGAGCGTCTGATGCTGAACATCATGCAGCGCATGAGTGGTATTGCCACCATGACCAATCGTTATGTGGAGCGTCTGAAAGGCACTCATACCCGTGTGCTGGACACTCGTAAGACCACACCAGGTATGCGTATGTTGGAAAAGCAGGCAGTGAAGATCGGTGGCGGTGTGAACCATCGCATCGGCTTGTTTGATATGATCCTGCTGAAAGACAATCATGTGGATTTCGCTGGAGGTATCGTCAATGCCATCGACCGTTGTCATCAATATCTCAAAGAGAAAGGACTTGACCTGAAGATAGAGATAGAGGTACGTTCCTTTGAGGAACTGCAACAGGTATTGGATCATGGTGGTGTCGACCGTATCATGCTCGACAATTTTTCCGTGCCCGATACGAAGAAGGCTGTCGACCTGATAGCCGGACGTTATGAGACAGAGTCAAGTGGCGGCATCACCTTTGATACGATTCGTGACTATGCAGAGCAGGGTGTCGACTTCATATCCGTAGGAGCACTGACACACTCTGTCAAAGGACTCGACATGAGTTTCAAGGCATGCTGATACGGAGCCTGTTAGCTGTCAGTTGTTGGCTGTTGGCTGTCGGATCGCAGGCAGCAGACCGTGTACAATATCATCCGCCAGTGGATTACAAAATCACACTGGCGGGTAATTTTGGTGAGCCTCGTCCAAACCATTTTCATGGTGGGTTGGATGTGAAGACAGATAATGTAGAGGGCAAACACATCTATTCTATCGGTGACGGCTATGTGAGTCGTCTCACTGTGGGAATCAGCGGCTTCGGAAATGCCGTCTATGTCACTCATCCCGAAGGCTATACTAGTATTTACTGTCACCTGAAGAAGTTCTCCCCGAGATTGGAGCGTATGGTTCATCGTACAGGAAAAGGTGATGAGCAGATAGACTTGCGATTCACACCTCTTGACTTCCCTGTCTCGCAGGGACAGTTGATAGCTTTGAGTGGAAATACGGGTCATAGTACGGGACCTCATCTGCATTTGGAGATACATGACACCAGGACATGGGACATGATGGACCCATTGGAATTCCTTTCTCCTTATGTCAATGACTCGGTAGCTCCTCAGGCACATAGTGTCATGGCGTGTCCGCAGGCAGGAGAAGGGGTGTTTAACGGGTCTGACAACAAACAGACTTTCGCCTTCTCCTCCCAGCGTATAGAGAAGGAGCTGACAGCCTGGGGAAAGGTAGGCTTTGCCCTGTGGGCTGATGACTATATGCAGGGGGTGTATAACCATTATGGTATTCGTGAGACGATATTGCAGGTGGATGGAAAAGAGGTGTTCCGCTCGAATGTCCATCGTATCCCTGTCTATAGTAACCGCCAAGTCAACTCATGGGGTGACTATCAGCACTGGCTGCATCACAAGACCTGGTATATGCGGTCGTATATCCCCAAGGGTGTCACACTGCCTATCCTCCAGGCTGACGAGAACGATGGCTATGTGTTGTTTAACGAAGAGCGTCCGTATCGTGTGACGTATATCCTTCGTGACTTCATGGGTAACGAGTCACAGTATGAGTTTACGGTTTTAGGGAAGAAAAGCGAGATTTCTCCCTCGAAGAGAACATCTTATAATGTGAGATACGACAGGTTGTCTATGATCTCCCTTCCGGGTATGCAACTGGTCATCCCGGCAGGTATGGTGGAGGAGGGTCTGATGGTGGTTCCCAAAGTAGGTCAGGGCAGTGTCTCCAACCGTTACACGTTTGCCCAGCAGGCATGTCCGTTATTCGGCTGGGCGGAACTGAGTCTTGCGATACCCGAGGGTGTGGACTCGTCCCTTCTCTATATTGACAGTGGCGGACATGATATGGGTGGCGTTTGTCAGGACGGATGGATAACCACCCGTATCCGTGAGCTGGGAGCCACTTATGAACTGAAACTAAAAAACAACAAAGAATAATCATGAGGAGATTTCTTCTAATGGCGATTGTCATGATGACGGTGGCATCAGCCAATGCGTGTACGAATTTGATTGTCGGGAAGAAAGCAAGTACCGACGGCTCTGTCATCTGCAGCTATAACGCAGACTCCTATGGCGCCTATATGCCCCTCTACCATTATCCTGCCGCCAGGCATCAGAAAGGTGATAAGCGGAAAGTGTATGAGTGGGACACCAATAAATACTTAGGAGAGATTGACGAGGCACTGGAGACCTATAATGTGGTGGGAAACATCAATGAGTGGCAGGTGACTATCGGTGAGACGACCTATGGCGGTCGTGAGGAGATGGTGGACTCCACGGGAGTCATTGACTATGGCTCTCTGATCTATATCACCCTGCAACGTGCCAAGTCGGCACGTGAGGCTATTCAGACGATGACGACCCTGGTGGAGCAGTATGGCTATTGTTCCGAGGGAGAGACATTCACGATCTGTGACCCTGATGAGGCATGGATATTAGAGATGCAGGGGTGCGGTCCTGACCGTGCTGTCTCTAAAGAGCGTACCGTATGGGTCGCTGTCCGTATTCCTGACGATGCCATCTGTGCCCATGCCAACCAGAGTCGTATCGGGAAGTTTGATATGAAAGACAAGCAGAACGTGCTTTATTCTAAGAATGTCATCAAGTATGCCCGTAAGAAAGGATGGTATACCGGTAAGGACGAGGAATTCTCCTGGAAGATGGTGTATGCCGCTCCCGACTTCTCCGGACGCCGTATCTGTGATGCCCGTGCCTGGAGTTTCTTCAATCATCACAAGAAGGGTATGGAGCGTTATCTGCCCTGGGCGATGGGTATTGACAAAGAAGCTGAGGATATGCCGCTATGGGTGGTGCCCGACCAGAAAGTGAGTGTGGAGGATGTCATGAATGACATGCGTGACCACTTTGAGGGGACTCCCTTGGAGATAGACTCTACCGATGTGGGAGGTGGTATCTGGCACATGCCATACCGTCCTACACCTTTATATTATAAGGTGGACGGGAAAAAATATTTCAACGAGCGTCCAATCTCTACCCAGCAGACGGCTTTCTCTTTCGTCTCGCAGATGCGCTCCTGGCTGCCCCGTGAGGTGGGAGGCTGTTTCTGGTTTGGTAATGATGATGGCAATATGATTGCCTATGTCCCTGTCTATTGCTCAATGACCCGTCTTCCTGAATGCTTCAATGCTCCGGGAGCCAATGATATCACCTTCTCTGACAAGAGTGCCTATTGGGTATGTAACTGGGTCAGCAATATGGTCTATCCCCGTTATTCCGCGTTGTTCCCTGACCTGAAACAAGTGCGTGACTCCTTGCAGCATGCCTATCTCATGCAACAACCTGCCGTCGAGGAGAAAGCGCTGACGATGTCTGCACCGGCGATGCGGGAGTATCTGAACGACTATTCTGTTGTACAGGCTCAGGGGATGCTGGCACGTTGGAAACAACTTGCCGTCTTCCTCATTGTCCGTCATAATGATATGGCACGAAAACCCGTTGACAGCCAGGGACGGTTTAAGCAAAGCAAATATGGACTGGGGGCAACGGTGGAGCGACCGGGTTATCCGAAACCTTTCGCGCGTCGTCTCGTGAAGGAGACCGGTGAGCGTTACACCTCACCAGAATAAAAGAAAAGTGGAACTCAGACGAGTTCCACTTTATTGATGTCCTGCTCCATCTCACAATAGTGACAGGTCAGTATTCCGTCTGTCACATGGAAAAGGGTCTGCATAGGCTCGTTGTTGGTGATACACTTGGGGTTGTTGCATTTCACAATACCGCGAATTTCATCTGGGGTGCGGACGGTTTTCTTCTCCACCACCTCAAAATCGTGGATGATATTCAGTACGACATTGGGAGCAACAACGGAGAGACGGGAGATCTCCTCATCCGTGAACCATTTGTTCTCTACTTTGATAAACCCTTTCTTTCCCACTTTCTTGGAGGGGAAGTTATAGCCGATGGTGACAGGTGTGCCCAGTTCGTCAAGCTTCAGCAACTGTGCCACCTGATAGGTCTTCTCGGAAGGTATGTGGTCTATTACGGTGCCGTTCTCAATAGCGGCAACGAGCATCTGGTTCTTGTTCATGATATAATCGTTTTATCGTTCTTTACTTCTTCTAAACTGATACCGAGCACATCACAGAAGATCGCCTCACGGGCAAAGAGTCCGTTGCCTGCCTGCTGGATATAGTAGGCATGCGGGTTCTCATCCACATCATACGCGATCTCATTGACACGGGGCAGTGGGTGCAGGATCTTCATATTCGGCTTGGCAAGACGCAGCATGTCGTTATTCAGGATATACACGTTCTTGACACGCTCGTATTCCATCAGGTCGGAGAAACGCTCCTTCTGGACTCTCGTCATATACAGGATATCCGCGTCGGCAATCACCTTCTCGTTGAAGGCGGTATGCTCCTGGAACTTGATACCGTGCTCCTTGCAGTATAGCTTGTACTCATTCGGCATGGCGAGCTCTTTAGGTGCCACGAAATGGAAGGTGGGGTTGAAATGACGCATCGCCATGAGCAGGGAGTGGACTGTACGACCGTATTTCAAGTCACCGACCAGATAGATGTTCAGGTTGTCGAGGGTCCCTTGTGTCTTGTAGATACTATAGAGGTCGAGCATACATTGTGAGGGATGCTGGTGCGCACCGTCACCGGCGTTGACGATAGGTACCTCAGTGACCTCAGAGGCATACTGCGCGGCACCTTCTATGAAATGACGCATCACGATGACGTCAGCGTAGTTCGCCACCATCGAGATGGTGTCTTTCAGCGTCTCTCCCTTCGTACCGCTGGTAATCTTCGGGTCAGCGAAACCGATGACACGGGCACCCAGTCTGTTTGCGGCAGTCTCGAAACTCAGACGGGTACGGGTGGAGGGCTCGAAGAAGAGGGTAGCGACCACTTTTCCTTTCAATATCTCTCGGTTAGGATGCTTCTCAAACTCCTGTGCCATCTCTATCATATAGAGAATCTTCTCACGGGTGAGGTCAGCAATGGTTACAAAATCATGCTTTTCCATATATTGTGCTCCTTTAGGTTTTGATTTATCCGTACAAAGGTACGGTATTTTTTCCATATCTGTGCACATTGCAGGAAATTTATTTTGTATTCCGACTAATTTAGACAGTCTAACCCTCCATCTATGAAGGCGGCACCTTCGACCCTTGAAGGCGGCACCTTCGACCCTTGAAGGCGGCACCTTCGCAGGCAGGAGGTGCCGCCTTCGAAAAACACCCCTGTTAGTTGCTTTTTATTCCGATGCCTTGCATCCCTTGTTCCCATATCTCCTATGGGGGTATTCCAGGCATCACGATGGGGGTATAATAGATGATGCTGTTTAATATTTCTGGTGAAACAGGTTCCAGTACCTGCTGTCATGCTTTGTTGAATTTCTCCTTGCTTTGTTTGCAGCGTGGGCACTTCCAGTCATCTGGCAGATCTTCGAACGCTACGCCATCATGCTCTGCAGGATCATACACATAGCCACAGATGGAGCAGACGTACTTGCCAGAAGCTTCTTGTTTGGAGAAATCCACTTCTGCAAGAACAGTCGGAACAGGATTGTCCAGATCCATCACGCGCTTAGTCTCCAAGTTTTCATAACCCTGAGGAGTATGAGTTCCGCAGTAGACTGTCGGGTGGTTGCGGATGAACTCACGAATACGATTCTGTGTCTCGCGAGCAGCTGACAGGTCATCATATACCACAGATAGCTTATCTTCATACAAGGCTTCATCCACATAAGTGATATCACCATGTATCATATAGAACAATCCATCCATCTCGACAATGATGATGCTGTTACCTTTAGTATGTCCTTTCGCTTTGATGAGATAGATACCATCCTGGATCTTCTGTGCCTCTGGGAAATTGTAATAAGGTCCATCAGTGTAACTTACAGGAACGAGGTTGGTGAGTCCTTGCAACTCGGCAGCATCCATCTCATCTTGGTTTACATAAACTTTTGCATTGGGAAAGCTTTTCAGTTCACCACTATGGTCTGCATGACGATGGGTCAGCAATATTTTCGTTACCTGCTCGGGCTTATAGCCAAGAGCCGCAAAAGCTTCCATATATGTACAGATGTCCTTCCCCGTAAAACCAAATGAAGTCTCATCGGGTACCTCCTCAGGAGTTCCTGCTGGGATACCAGTATCAACTAGAATCACCTCGCTGCCTGTGTCAATCAGATAGTTCTGCAGACTGCCACGATAGCGGATGTTTTGGTCATATTTCTCTCTTCCGTCTTCGCCACCCATAACGAATGGTTGGGTATAGAACCCGTCACGTCTGAATTTTACTGCTTTGATTTCCATAAATGTATTGGTTTTAGTTATTAATAAAAGAAAATATGTATAGTTCTTGTTTTTACGTTTTAGTGAAACAGGAATCAGTCCCCTGTACCGTCTTCCGTACAAAGGTACGAATAAGTGAGCGAAATACAAAGGAAAAAGTTGTTTTTTATTTCCGATATCTCCTATCTCAGTAAATTCACTGAATTTGGTGAGTAAATTCACTGAATTTACTGAGTAAACACACTGAATTTACTTTCATAGTAGATACTTCTTTATATTCGTTGTCACCGTTGCCGCTACGTTGTTACCCACAACCATCTGACAGTCAAATAGTTTTGCAAGGCGGCAAGGGTGACAAGGGTTTTAAAAATTACGTGTAGGGAAATAGTGGTACCCTAAAGTCCCACTTTCCTGCGCAATCATTTTATAGAAGGAGATAAAAAATTGGTCATGGTTCTAGTAATCATTTTTAGTAATTAATTTGGTTGTATCAGAAAATGTTAGTATTTTTGCATTCGTTAGGCGATATTCAGGAAAGAATATGGCGTGACAGATATGGAAGAAAAGTGGGACAGGTATCTACCATGTAATTCTCGCATCAATCGTCAGGACATCTTTGAGGATGACGAAGACTACAAGTAAATGATCACTAGAACTGACCCCATGATTTTCCTGAACTAAGAAATATTCGCAAATATAGCATAAAATGGAAGAGACAGTCAATTTTTATTCTAAAAAGGGAAAGATTTTTAAAGGACTATTTATATTGCTTCTTACAGCAATCATATACTTAGGGGGCTATATTTATATGTTTCCTTCTTTCTGTGCAGAGACAGCTTCAATAAAACAAAAGATATGTTTATATGCAAGCCCTTTCCTGTTCATTTTAATCATGTTCGGACTCTATCCTGCTTTTCGTACCTATTTTTTTGTTTCAAAAGGACTGCCAGTATTGATTTTTACCCCCAAAGAAATGCGACAATATAATGCATGGATTAATGACTATATTTGTATACCATGGGATGAAATAACAGGTATTTATAGGATAAAGAATACGAGAAACAACATTGTCGAATATCGCATTGAAGTAAAAGACAGAGATAATCTCATCGCATACCAAGGAATCAGGAAACATAACTTTTTCTTAAGAATGGTCTATATGACAAATAGCTGTGCACTGACAAGTATTGTTATTCATTCCTTGGATACAGATGAACAAACATTTATTGATGCCTTAAAGCAAAAGAACAAATACTACCTTCGCAACATTTGATAGATTAAATAATTTAATCATGGCGACATTTAACATGATGATAATATAGAAGGAGATAAAAGTTGTACCTTTAACTTCGTTTAAGGTACTCCCGTTCGAGAAAACTCAAAAATCTTTTGGTTTTCTTCTCACTTAATCGTACCTTTGCAAGCAAAACGTAGAGCGATGGATATAAAAACTGCTGAATTTTCGCTGAGTGCCCCGATGGTAAGTATGTGTCCCAAAGACACAAAACCGGAGTATGCCTTTATCGGACGCTCTAATGTGGGTAAGTCGAGTTTGATTAACATGCTGACCAACAATAAGAAACTCGCCAAGACTTCCTCGACACCTGGCAAGACGTTGCTTATCAACCATTTTATTATTAATAAGGAATGGTACTTGGTCGACCTGCCCGGATACGGCTATGCCAAGCGTTCGAAGAAAGAGGTAGACAAGTTGGATCAGATGATCCGCGGCTATATCCTGCAGCGTGAGCAACTGGTGAATGTCTTCGTGCTGGTGGATATCCGACTGGAGCCCCAGAAGATAGACTTGGAGTTCATCGAGTGGTTAGGGCTATCCAGTATCCCCTTCGCCATCGTCTTCACCAAAGCGGATAAGTTGACGGCAAACAAGGCAAACCAGAGTGTGGAGGCATATAAGAACAAGTTGCTGGAGACCTGGGAGGAGCTGCCTCCTATGTTCCTGACATCTGCCGAGAAGAAACAGGGCAGGGACGAGGTGCTGGACTATATCGACAGGATTAATAGAGAACTGAAGGGTAATGGCTAAGGATACTCCATACGTTGACGTACAGAACCTCTCGAAGTCGTTCGGGGCACTGAACCTGTTCAGTAACATCAGTTTCAGTATTGCCGAAGGACAGAAGGTGGGACTGATCGCCAAGAACGGAATGGGCAAATCCACGTTACTCTCTGTACTCGCTGGTAAGGAAGGACACGATACGGGGGATATCATCTTCCGTCGTGACCTGACGATCGGTTTCTTGGAGCAGTCACCTCAGTTTGACCCTCAGGAGAGTGTCCTTGACGCCTGTTTTAATCATCATGGGGAAGAGGAGAAGGTGCTGAAGGCTAAACAGGTGCTGACACAGTTGAAGATACGCGACCTCAACCAGCCGATGGGACAACTGAGCGGTGGTCAGCAGAAACGGGTGGCTCTTGCTAACGTGTTGCTGATGGAGCCTGACCTGCTGATTCTTGACGAGCCTACCAACCACCTTGACTTGGAGATGATAGAATGGCTCGAAGGTTATCTGGGAAGAGGTAACAAGACCTTGCTGATGGTGACGCATGACCGTTTCTTTCTGGATCGTGTCTGCTCCGTCATCTTGGAATTGGACGACCATACCATCTATACTTATCGTGGCAACTACTCCTATTATCTGGAGAAACGACAAGAACGGGTGGATGCCAGACGGGCGGAGATCGCACGAGCCAACAATCTCTATCGTACGGAGCTGGAGTGGATGCGTCGGATGCCGCAGGCTCGTGGTCATAAGGCTCGTTATCGTGAGGAGGCTTTCTATGAGTTGGAGAAGGTGGCAAAACAACGGATGGAGGAACGCCAGTTACGTCTGAAGGCTAGCAACGTGTACATCGGCTCTAAGATTTTTGAATGCCAGTATATCTCGAAGCGTTTCGATGATATCGTCATCCTCAAGGACTTCTATTATAACTTCTCGCGTTTCGAGAAGATGGGTATCGTGGGGAATAATGGTACGGGAAAGTCTACCTTCCTCAAGATGCTGTTGTCGCAAATACAGCCGGATGAGGGACGTATCGTCATTGGCGATACCGTCCGTTTCGGTTATTTCTCACAAGAGGGCTTGCAGTTTGACGAGAACCAGAAGGTTATTGATGTCATCACCGCTATCGCGGACTATGTCGAGTTAGGAGGTGGTAAGAAGCTCTCCGCCTCCCAGTTGTTGCAGTATTTCCTCTTCACCCCCGAGCAACAATATAATTATGTGTACAAGCTCAGTGGGGGAGAGCGCCGCAAACTCTATCTCTGTACGGTGCTGATGAGGAATCCTAACTTCCTCGTACTCGACGAGCCGACAAACGACCTTGATATTGTGACGCTGCAGATCCTTGAGGAATACCTGCAGGATTTCCCTGGGTGTGTGATCGTGGTGAGTCACGACCGCTATTTCATGGATAAGGTCGTCGACCACCTGCTGGTGTTCAAGGGCAATGGTGAGGTCAAGGATTTCCCAGGGAACTATACGCAGTATCGGGAGTGGCAGGGGCTGCAGGACCAGAGCTCTCAGAGTACTCAGAGTACTCAGAGTCCTCAGACAAAGTCGAGCTATCGCCACGACGACCGTCGCCGTCTGTCCTATAAGGAGAAACGGGAACTGGAACAGCTGGAGCGTGAGATTGCCGCCTTGGAGGAGGAACAGCGTATGCTGGAGGAACAACTGTGCAGTGGTACGTTGAGCGTGGAGGAGTTGACGGAGAAGAGCAAGCGTCTCCCACTGTTGAAAGACGAGTTAGATGAGAAATCCATGCGCTGGCTGGAGTTGTCGGAGATTGAAGATTGAAACTATGGTACAAAAATATCCATCACAATTACTGGAGAAAGCCGTTCAGGAGTTTTCAAAACTACCAGGTATCGGCAGACGGACGGCATTACGACTGGTGCTCTATCAGTTGAGACAGGATGCGGAGGACGTACAGTCTTTCGTAGAGGCTATCGCGAGGATGAGACAGGAAGTGCACTATTGCCAGCGTTGCCATAACATCAGTGACGCGGATATCTGTCCGATATGTGCGGACAGTCGTCGTGACACCTCCATCATCTGTGTGGTGGAGAACATACAGGATGTGATGGCTGTGGAGAACACCCAGCAGTATACGGGACTCTATCACGTGTTGGGTGGTGTCATCTCTCCGATGGACGGGATAGGTCCCGCGGACTTAGAGATCGACTCTCTGGTGAAGAGGGTGGAGGAGGATGACATTCGGGAGGTGATCCTGGCTCTCAGCTCGACGATGGAGGGTGACACTACCAATTTCTATATCTCCCGTAAACTGGCTCCATACGATGTGAAGTTGAGTGTCATCGCTCGGGGCATCCCTGTCGGTGATGAGTTGGAATATGCCGACGAGGTGACACTCGGTCGGTCGATTATAAACAGAACTCCCTTTGAGGGGAAATAATGATATCAGAATATGAAAGAGACTCGTAATTTCCTAATGACGTTATTCGTCGGCGCATTGGTGCTGACAGGTCTGATCGTCCTCGTCTATGAGACAGGTGTCCTGGAGTCTGGCGCTATGGCAGAGAAAAAAGAAATGGAGTTTATCACGTTGACAACGATGGAGATCTTGACGCTTGCGTCTATATACCTTGCCCTGCGCTTTTTTAAGATGGAGAAGATCCACCAGGACCTGGTCACTCGCAAAGAGGTCGCCTTGAAGAAATGGGGACTCCTCCGGATGGAACTGCTGGATGTCCCCCTGATAGCCAATACCCTTTTCTATGAGTGGTATCTGAATACGACATTCGGTTATATGGCGATCATCCTGCTGATCTGCCAGCCCTTCGTCTACCCGTCGATGGCTCGTTGTTTGGCAGAGACGGAGTCATAAACAAATAGTGTGGTATGAAAAAGATCAGTGTCGTCATCGTCAGCTATAATGTCCGCGAGATCCTGGTGGAGTGTATTGACAGTGTCCGTAAGGCTCTGGAGGGTATTGACGGGGAGATCATCGTCGTCGACAACTGCTCGAGGGATGACACCGTCAGCTACCTGCGGGACCATTGTCCGGATGTCCAACTGATAGCCAATCAGGAGAATGTCGGTTTTGCTCGTGCCAACAACCAGGCGATTCGCCAGTCGGAGTCAGAATATGTGTTGTTGCTGAATCCGGATACGGTCGTCTATGAGAATACCATCCGCGGGTGTCTCACCTTCATGGATGCCCATCCAGAGGCGGGTGGGGCAGGAGTGCGTATGTTGACACGTGAGGGGAAACCGGCGCCAGAGTCACGCCGCGCGATCCCGACACCCTGGGTGGCGATGCTTAAGATGCTGGGCTTTACCCGTCGTTACTACATGAGTAGTCTCCCTTGGGACGAGCCTTGTCAGATAGAGGTCGTCAGCGGTGCCTACTGTCTGCTGCGACGTAAGGCACTGGATCAGATAGGACTCTTGGACGAGGACTTCTTCATGTACGGAGAGGATATCGACCTGTCATACCGTATGCTGCATGGGGGATGGCAGAACTGGTATCTTCCCTATGACATTATTCATTATAAGGGGGAATCGACACAGAAGAGCTCGTTCCGCTATGTCCATGTGTTCTATCAGGCGATGCTCATCTTCTTCCGTAAACACTACGGTCATCTGAGTTTCTTCTTCTCGCTGCCGATACAGGTCGCCATCTATTTCAGTGCGACCCTGGCTATGTTCAAGATGATGGCAGGCAGGATGCGGCATTTTGTAAATCCTCGTAAAGACAGTTTTGACATTTATGAAAAAGATTAAGCTGAGAGCCTTGGAGCCGGAGGACCTCGACCTCCTCTATACCATAGAGAATGACATGTCGCTTTGGGATGTCGGTATCACTAATGTGCCGTACTCCCGATATGTCTTGCATGACTATATCGCTCAAGCCAAGGATGATATCTATAGCGACCGTCAGGTACGACTCATCGTGGAGAACGAGGACGGTGAGGTGGTCGGTATGGCGGACGTGGTGAATTTTGATCCTCAGCACCGTCGTGCGGAACTGGGAATCGTCATTCAGAAAGACTTCCGGCATGCCGGCTATGCCTTTGCTGCCGTTCAGGAGGTCTTGCAGTACTCACTTCACATCCTACATCTTCATCAGGTGTATGTGATCATCAACGAGCAACATGTGGAGGTCATAAACCTCTTTAACAAATTGGCTTTCAAGGAGTCAGCCAGATTAAGTGACTGGCTGTATGATGGACGTGAGTACCATGACGCGATTTTATTGCAGAGGATTTTATAAATTTTAACATAAATAGTTTTGCAATATAAGATTTTCTCTCTACCTTTGCACCCGCAAAACAGAAACTGGTGCGTTAGTTCAGTTGGTTAGAATGCCTGCCTGTCACGCAGGAGGTCACGAGTTCGAGTCTCGTACGCACCGCAAAAGCTCATTGAATCACGATTCAGTGAGCTTTTTGTTTAACTAACCATTTTGTGAGATGAGAAAAGTCGCTTTATTTACAGTTGTCGTCATTGCTTGCATCGCCGTGCAGGCACAGTCCAAACGTGGTATCTCTATCCTGGGTGATTCCTACAGCACCTTTAAGGGGTATGTGGTTCCTGACACGAACTATGTGTGGTATCCGCAGGAGAAGGCTGAGAATAATGATGTTCAGGACGTGCGCCAGTTGTGGTGGCACCAAATGATCCGCGAGCATGGCTACCGCCTTTGCCAGAACAACTCGTTCTCTGGCGCTACCATCTGTCATACGGGTTATAAGGGGGACGACTACAGCGACCGTTCTTTCTGTACTCGTCTGAGGTATCTGGGCTCTCCTGATGTCATCTTGGTATTCGGGGGTACGAATGATAGCTGGGCGAAGTCTCCCATCGGGGATTTCCAGTATGGCAACTGGCAGAAGAGCGACCTCTACAATTTCCGTCCTGCTATGGCGTATCTTCTCGCCAACCTGCAGAACTATTACCCGGGTACGGAGGTGTATGTCATTATCAATACGGAACTGTCGGAGGAGGTGACTTCCTCCATGAAGACCATCTGCGATCATTATAACGTGAAGTATATCCAGTTGGTGGATATTGAGAAGCAATGGGGACATCCCTCACAGAAAGGTATGAAGGCTATCGCCGACCAGGTGGCTGCTGCCCTGCCTTGATGATTACCGAGAGTACTTCAATCGCTTTTTCCCCTTATTGATATACACTCCCTCTTGGGTGGGTTTGCCGTTCAGTTTCACGCCCCCAGTGTGTACCAACTGTCATTATCATTTTATTTTTCTAACGACTTAAACGCAACATAACGTTGAGGTCGTCAGTCCTGTATTTAGTATGTCCGTCTTTATCTACACCATCGGGCACTTGGCGCGTCTTATAGTCGTCTTAGAGAAAATTTTAATTGTGATGAAAAAGATAATACAATTTTATTTTGTCCTTTTTACACTTATTTAATATCAAGGCTGAGTTGGGGACAACCTATATCTTAGAGTTGAACTATGAGTCGCCTGGACTTAAGAAGATCAGCAATGTTGCTGAGATCAAGCCGTTCATCTATCGCACAGAGGGCACTGGTCGTTGGGAGGTTCATATTCCTTTTGAGGCTCCTACCTCCAAGATGATAACAAGTTATTTTGGAACTATGGACGACAAGTCTGTGCCATCAGAAGGCAAGTATTTCGTACGTAGCGGAAACTATCCTTTCGCTTTCTATCTGGAAGGTGCTAACCTTGACAACTTTAAAGAGACACTTCTGTTGCGTTCGAATGAAAGTGTCAAGATTGATGAATTATATCCTTCTTTCCTGCCATGGGTGCTGTCAAATGGTGCAGAGCATGCCGACTGGTATTTGTATCCGAGAGAGTAAACGCTAGTTGAAACAGATTATAATAAATTCCCCAACAGTCCGTTTGGTTGTTGGGGAATTTATTCATGTGCTGATTACTTGCCGAGACTTATTACCTTAAGTTGCTGTCCTGCGCCAATGGCGGCCTTTATCTCTTTGCCACCGCTCTGCACCTTGCAGCGACTGATGTCGTCGCCCTCCACAGCCTCGACTTTCAGTTTCCCGATTTGTGATTTTGCCTCACGACCGGCGATAGACTTCACTTCATAGACGCCCATATGCAAGCCTACGAAAGCACCTTCGCTGCTCCCGAGGTCAATATATACTTCTTTCTGCTTGTCCTTCTTGGTAGCACCACCTTCTATGATGTTGGCACGTAGCGGACAGTAATTGTTGAGCCAGACAGTGATGCGGCTTGAGAGTCCATTGAGTGCATCCTGGATGGCCTTATCGGAAGTTGAATAAGATGAACCCGACATTCCCTGACCTTTAAACGAGGGATTTGCCATAATCTCACCCGTCTTGGCATCCTTCAGCGTAAGTATCACCTCAGCCACGCCCGTATATGTGGTGGATACCTGTGTCTTGTCATCCTTGTCCTTCCATGAGCGACCGCTTGAATTCGCCATTATATTGGTGATAATCGCATCGACCACGAGATTGCCTTCCTCCACGACATCGTCCAACTTTAACAATCCGTCGTTGTATCTGAAGCGGTAGGCACCAGAAAGTCCCTTGATGATAGCACTCTTAACATCATCTTCATACTTGGTAGCCTGCACAGAGGTCTGTCCAGTCAGTACGCCACCGAGAATTTTGCCCACGGCATCACCCGCCGACATTTTCTCGTTGTGGTGGGCATACTGTACGTTGTTCAACGTAATTCTATACGTCCTGTTCCTGTCCGTCTGGGCAAAAACTGTCATTGAGCAGCAAAGGACTGCTGCGAGCGTCACTAAAAAAAATCTCATATAGAAAAATGATTAAGATTCATACTCTTGTTACTTATTCTTCTTAGCATTCTTCAGATAGTTACGGTATGCCTCGACCATCTGCTGACGGCGTTCGGGCGTGACGGTAATCAACCGCATGTTCACCCCCTCCTTTGGCACAACCCCGTTCTTGTACCAATCGAAACCGTACTCCATTTTGCCGTGCTTGTCATCATAAACCTTACCGTCCTCGCCATATAGCACCATTGGACTTCCTTCCTCTTTCTGCATCCACCCCACGAGAGGCTTTTCTATGTTCCAATCACCCTTTGATATCATGATATATTTCTTGTCATCGAGGGTCAATTCCATCATCTTGTCGCCGAACATATCCTTGTATTTTTCCATCAGCCGTTCAAACAATATTGTGGTTAACACATCCGTGTATTCAATTCCCGGAGTCTTGTTCTTGGTTAGCCTCTCACGAATATTCATTATGTATGCCAATGGTTTTACCATGTCCTCTTTTATCATGCTGTACATTATACCACAAACGTCGATCGAATTCATGTACTCGTCACTGATATCCACACCTACTCTTCGGGCATGGGTCATCGCGTCAATATAGAATAATGCCTTATCAAAGTTTTTCTTGTCAGCAGCCACTGACATCAGCATGAAGCCAGTTTCGCGGATGACCGAATCGGGTATCTCCTTGTTATAGTCGGTAGCCAGATGATAAATGCGCTCATAATACTTCTCAGCCTGCGACTGATTATACACTCCTTTTTCCTTGTCGAGCAAGAAATGACCTGCCTCTAACTGGGCTTTCCAGTCCGTAGGGTTCTCGTTGGCTGTTTTCGTCAAGCGAAGCATCTTCTCAGTCTTGCTTTCCGATTCTTCCGTCTGAGCGCTGACACTCAGTGCAGCGAAACAAACAAATGCTGCGAGTAAAAAAATCTTTCTCATAATCCTTGATGTTTTTATTGTTATACATTGAATTTCACATTCATATTCCTGTACTATTAAGAAATACCATTCTCGTTCAGTTCCTCGCTACAAAGTTAATTCTTTTTTTGCGAAAAAGGAATTGATTGACATTTTTTTAGGTCTTCTTTTTATAGCAAAGCATTACAGATTACAGATTACAGTTTGAATAACAGTTACTATGTTTGCAGTCGGAAACACCAATAGACCAATAGGATACGATCTTTAGGTAGAGGAATATTCCGCACCGTGAGGTGCAGAGAACCTCTTCGCTAAGCTTCGAGAACCTCTACATCTCACGTTGCGTGAAAAGGGCTACGCGAAGAAAAAAAAGTAGAAAAATTTGGTACGATAATAATTGGATTGTATTTTTGTAAGTGCAAATAAACAATATACATTCACAATTAAATACCGTACCGTGATGCAAAGGAACAAAATTTCTTTCAAAGGACAAAAGATTTTCATAGGAATTGATGTCCATGCGAAAAATTGGGAGGTGGCGATAGCCCCTGAAATAGGAATTGTAAGGAGGCATTCCCAGAAGCCTTCAGCAAAAGAGCTCTTTGACTTTTTGAAGAAGAATTACCCGGATGGCAAGTATCAGGCTGTCTATGAGTCTGGCTTCAGTGGCTTCTCTACCTACTATGCCCTGAAGGATGTTGGTATTGAGTGCATGGTAATCCATGCTGCAGACGTTCCGACAACGCAGTATGAGGAGGTGATGAAGACCGACAGGGTGGATGCGGTGAAACTGGCGAGATCCTTGAAGGCAGAACATCTCATGGGCAACTACATCTTAGAGAAGCAGTATATCGACGACCGCTCTGTAGTGCGCATACGCAGGACGATACAGAAGCAACTCGGCGCATACAAGTCGAGAGTCAAGCACATGCTGCATTGTCATGGCGTGGAATACCCGGAGCGGTTCTCAAAGAAGCAGACCCACTGGTCAAGGGCATTCATCACCTGGCTGGTGAAGGACGTGCGGCTGATGTCCGATACACGCGCA
>NZ_FOWK01000022.1 GCF_900115435.1 Prevotella sp. tf2-5 | reverse complement strand
GTTCTCTGCACCTCACGGTGCGGAATATTCCTCTACCTAAAGATCGTATCCTATTGGTCTATTGGTGTTTCCGACTGCAAACATAGTAACTGTTAAACTGTTAAATTACAGTTTGCGATTTCAGATTTCAGATTTCAGTAATCTATGACAAATGACAAATGACAGTTTATCATTTGATCGGATTTTCAAACAGATAACAGATAACAGTTAGCGAAAAAGAGGGAAACAATCTTAGTCTCAGAATCTCAGTAAGCGAACGAACGAACAGCGAACAGTTTACTAAAGTAGAAATATAACTAAAAGTCTATATATTATATTATTATATATATTATATATAATATATATATAATAAAATTAGTTGTCAACAATTTTTGGCAAATGGAATAACTGTTCAACTGTTCGTTCGCTTTAAAAAACTGAGATTCTGAGACTGAGACTGCATTACCATACGGAAGAAGTTGACACCCTACCCTGGGAATCGTTGACGCTTTTACTAAGAACGTTGACGCTTACATTGGAAAAGTTGACTCTCACTAACTGTCAACTGTCAAACTGTCAAACGCTTACTGAAAACTGAAAACTGAAATCAATAGCGATCAGACAAGCCTACTTTTCCCGTCAATAATTTGGAAGTTTCAAAAGTATTTTTTATCTTTGCCAATGAAATAACAATAGTTTTACATGCAGAGACCTGAAATAGTTAAGCAAATTAAGGAAAAGATTATGGAGACCGAGCCAACAGCAACAACAATATTATATGGTTCGGAGGCTCGAGGTGATGCTCGTGCTGAAAGCGACATTGATCTATTAGTTTTGCTGGATGGTGAGAAACGTGATTTGCATCGGGAATCTGAGTTATCAGGGGCTCTATACGATATAGAGTTACGCACGGGAATCATTATTAGCCCAATGATAATGCTGCGTAAACAATGGGAGAACCGACCTTTTAAAACACCTTTCTACATAAATGTAATGAATGAGGGGATTAAACTATGAAGGAGACTTTAGATGAAAATAGCCGACAGGCTTTGGTACAATATCGTCTTGAAAGAGCAGAAGAAACGATGAAAGAGGTTTCAATTTTAGCAAAGGAATCTCATTTTAATGCTGCTGTCAATCGTTTATACTATGCTTGCTTTTATGCGGCTTCAGCATTAATGGTAGCTAATAGCATTGTAACATCATCACATGCAGGAATCAAAACTATGTTAGGAATGAATTTCGTTTCCAAAGGATTGCTTTCAATAGAACAAGGTAAAACCTTCAGTCGCCTATTTGAGATTCGGCACAGCGGTGATTATGATGATTTTGTGTATTGTGATCAGGAGATGATAGATGAATATACCCCCAAGGCAAGAGATTTCATCAATTCCATTAGAGATTTATTAAATAAACAATAATGTCAAACCAATAAAATTTTTTGTATATAAGCAACAATATTAACTTAAATAGTTCCAATCATGAAAAAACAATAACTTCTATTCATCTCCATATTACTGCCGTTGCCGCCTCATTGTTACTCGCAACCACTTGATAATCAAATAGTTTTGCAAGGTGGCAACGGTGGCAAGGGTTATAGAAATTATGTGTAGGAGGATACTGGGAACTTTCGATAACACCCCTAACCTCCAACTAAAAATGCCGCAAACCTCGATAAATAAAGGGTGCAAGACCAGTTGGAGGTTATCTGAACCTCCCACTAACGTCCAACCCACCTCCCACTATGTTAGAGGTTAGTGAGAGCTTAGTTGGAGGTTAGAGCAACCTCCAACTGCCCGCAAACGCCCTGTACATCGGCGT
>NZ_FOWK01000002.1 GCF_900115435.1 Prevotella sp. tf2-5 | reverse complement strand
TTGGCTGGAGCCGTTCAGTTGTTTGGCTATAGCCGAACGGTTGAAAGGGCGTACCTAACTCCCTCGAAGGTAGGCACTAACACCCCATTACCAGTAACCTTTTACCCTTACGCAAGGCATCACGAGCAAATGGAGGCTTTATTTGACATGAATGGAGGCTTTAATTAACTAGAAAACAAGCTTCAGTCGGCAACTCATTTCATATAATTGTTAGAATTCGCAAAAACTACTCCCTTTCTCCCGTTATGTGGCTCAAACCCCGATAAACAAAGGGTGCAAGGCACGGGAGATGTTGGCGAAACATCTCCCATACTACTCCCGTCTCACGAAAAAAGGACTAGTACGGGAGTAGTTGAATCAACTACTCCCGTCCCGAAACGCCCTGTACATGGGCTTTTCAGAAGGAAACGGGAGAAGGGGAGTAGTTTTTTTCGAATTGTCCTTATATGGAAGTATCTCCTATGAAAGTAAATTCAGTGTGTTTACTCAGTAAATTCAGTGAATTTACTCACCAAATTCAGTGAATTTACTGAGATAGGAGCTATTGGAATAAAAAGCGACTAACGGGGATGTTTTACGAAGGCGGCACCTAAGATATGAGAAATAAGCGAAGAAATTTGGTGTTTTACGCACTTATTTGTACCTTTGTACACGATATGGAAAAGGTGATACTGGGCATCGACCCTGGAACGAATATCATGGGCTATGGCGTCCTAAAAGTGAAGGACGGGAAAGCTGAGATGATGACCATGGGTGTGATTGACCTTAGGAAATTCGGGGATGCCTATTTGAAACTGGGGCACATCTTCGAGAGGGTGACAGGTATCATCGATGCATACTTACCCGATGAGATGGCAATCGAGGCACCTTTCTTCGGAAAGAATGTGCAGTCGATGCTGAAACTCGGGAGGGCACAGGGTACGGCGATCGCAGCCGCCATCCACCACGGAGTACCTATCCACGAATATGCGCCCCTGAAAATCAAAATGGCGATAACGGGTAATGGTGCCGCCTCGAAGGAACAGGTTGCCGGGATGTTGCAACGATTGTTGAAATTCGACGAGGACGCTATGGTAAAGTTCATGGATGCTACCGATGCGTTAGGTGCTGCCTACTGCCATTATATGCAAATGAACCGTCCGGAATCCCAAGCACACTACAGGGGATGGAAGGACTTTGTGAACAAGAACCAGGAAAAGGTGAGTAAATTATGCAAAAAATAACAGCCGTCGTAGGAAGAAACGGAAGCGGAAAGACTTTGTATATCGAGAAACTGCGCAGGGATATGGCAAGTGACCGGTTACGCTATATCGCTTTTAGTGACTCATACGGTCCTGCCGTCGACAAAGCATATTACCTGCAACTGAGATGGAATCAGCACGATATCGACCCAGAAACACCTAACGTTGGGGAGCTCTTAGAAAAGGCTTATAAACTGGCTGGTGAGGACACCCCAGAACGTAGAGAACTGCAACGCCACCTATACGACCTCTTTCACATGGAGCCACTGCTTGACAAATACGTCATTACACTGTCAAGTGGAGAATTGAGAAAGTTTCAACTGACAAAGACACTTTTCGCCAATCCCAAGCTGCTCATTATGGAGAACCCGTTTATCGGACTTGACGCAGAGACACGCGACCAACTGAAGGATTTGCTGAAGTTACTGGTAGAGAAACATGAGATTAATATTATGTTAGTACTATCGAAGACCGATGATATTCCCGACTCTGTATCGGAAGTTATCGAGATCAGAGACGCACATGTATTATCACCATGTACCAAAGAAGAGTATGAGTTCCGACAGGTGAATATTCCAGAGCATGTGTTGACAAAGCATGAAATGGATGCCATCCTCGACCTACCCTATCAAGACAATGACTACCATACCGATGAGGTTATCAATATGCGTAATGTATCTATCCGTTATGGCAACCGCACCATTTTGCGTGACCTCAACTGGACGGTGCATAACGGTGAGCGCTGGGCTCTGTCGGGACAGAACGGAAGTGGGAAATCCACTCTTCTCTCACTCGTCTGTGCGGACAATCCACAGAGCTATGCTTGTGACATCACCCTCTTCGATCATCAACGAGGTACCGGTGAGAGTATCTGGGACATCAAAAAACACATCGGCTATGTGTCACCTGAGATGCACCGTTCCTACCTGCGTGACATACCCGCTGTGAGAATTGTGGCAAGTGGACTGAAAGACTCGGTGGGACTTTACGTAAAACCTAATGAGGAAGAATTTGCCACCTGTAAGTGGTGGCTTGACATGTTCGGACTGGAAGGCAAGTACAACCGTTCTTTTTTGAAGCTCTCCAGCGGTGAGCAACGACTGGTATTGCTGGCCCGCGCTTTTGTAAAAGACCCTCAGTTATTGATTCTCGATGAGCCCTTACACGGATTGGATCTTTGGAATCGCAGACGAGTAAAGGATATCATCGAGACATTCTGTCAGCGTAAAAACAAAACGATGGTGATGGTGACTCATTATGAGGAGGAATTGCCCAATGTAATAACCCATAAGAAATACTTAACAAAACAACAATAACATGACTATGAAAAAGATTTTATTAGTCCTCATGCTCTTTGTCGGCATGACAGTGCAAGCTCAAGAAGTATTCAACGAATTACGCCAGAAGAACAAGACTGTCGTAGAGAATCCACAATCAAGTGCTATCGCACGTGGCATCAGCCAGTTTAAACTTGATGCCCTCAATTACCTCGCCATCAAGATGCAAGAGGAAATGCCCGACTCATCGGTCTATTTCCTCGACAATCAAGCTATTTCCATGAATGAATATGTGACTTACTACATTCAGAAACTCGTTCAATATAACGAGATGCCGAAAGCACTGCAGGAGGAGATGACAAAAATGTTCATGGAAGCCAGCAAAGACAACCCCCTTTTCAAAGACAAAGACAAGGAGATGGTATTGAGCTACTATAACAACGGTGAGAGTCTGATACGCTTCTCGCTCGATACCAATTGGGAGAAAGCACTCGCTTACATAAAAAAGAAAATGGCGAAAAACAATTAGTATTAACCTGTAAATATATCAGCTATTATGGAAAGAACATGGAGATGGTTTGGCAAGAAGGACAAAATCACACTTGCTCAACTAAGACAAATCGGAGTGGAGGGTATCGTCACGGCATTGCATGACGTTCCTCTCGGAGAGGTTTGGACAAGAGAGAAGATTCGCGACCTACGTGAGTACATCGAGAGCTACGGCATGCGCTGGAGCGTAGTGGAGAGTCTGCCTGTCGTGGAGACCATCAAATACGGCGGTCCTGACCGCGACGAACAGATAGAAGTTTACAAACAGTCACTGCGTAACCTCGCAGCAGAGGGTATCCATTGTATCTGCTACAACTTCATGCCCGTTCTCGACTGGGCTCGTACCGACCTTTTGCACAACAATCCCAACGGGTCGACTAACCTGTATTTCAACTATGCGGAATTTGCTTATTTCGACATCTATATCCTGAAACGTAAAGGTGCCCGTGAGGAATGGGAAAAATTCAAGTTCCCAGAAGGCGTTGGTAAAGGTCGTAACGTCCTTGCGGAGTGCGATGAACTTGCCAAGACGATGACACCTGAGAAAGACCACAAATTAGTGGAGAACATCGTCATCAAAACACAAGGCTTCG
The DNA here is from genome assembly GCF_900115435.1 of Prevotella sp. tf2-5. Lineage (GTDB taxonomy): Bacteria > Bacteroidota > Bacteroidia > Bacteroidales > Bacteroidaceae > Prevotella. The sequence goes on along the minus strand of NZ_FOWK01000002.1, from coordinate 440,386 downwards.
TCAGTGGCAATTTCTCTGAGAATGATGAAGCTCCCGTACAGAAATTCCGTGAGTTCTTGGAACTTTACAAAGGTATTGACAAAGCACAACTCCGTGCCAATATGAAATACTTCCTGGAGGCTATCATGCCAGTCTGTGAGGAATGTAATATGAATATGTGCGTGCATCCTGATGATCCCCCCATTGAGATACTTGGTTTGCCTCGTATTGTTCGCACAGAAGAGGACATCCAGTGGTTCTTAGATGCCGTTCCTAACAAACATAACGGTCTGACATTCTGCGCAGGAAGTCTTTCTGCCGGAGCTTATAACAATGTAGTGGAGATGGCTAAAAAATTTGCCTCCCGCACCCATTTCGTTCATTTGCGCTCCTGTCATATCTTCCCCAACGGAGACTTTACAGAGGCAAGTCACTTAGGTGGTCGCGCAGACCTCATAGAATTGTGCAGAATATTTGAAAAAGAAAATCCACAACTGCCCATGCGTGTCGACCACGGCATGACCTTTACGGACCAGCAAGGTGGCATCATGGATGAGAGCAGCCACGGACACAATGCTGGTTATACCTTGCTAGGACGTATGTTCGCCCTCGGACAAGTACAGGGCATCCTCGCCACTGTAGATCGTGAGTTAGGAATAGAATATAAACAACCAGGGTTCTTTGATTAAAATTGAAATTATGAAATTAAACGAAATAATGAGTGGCAGTTTCGATGCCACAGCATGGGAGGCAAAAGGTTATCAGCTTCCTAAATTCGATATTGAGGCAGTACGCCGTAAAACACATGACACCCCTACATGGGTACATTTCGGAGGTGGCAACATTTTTCGTGCTTTCCCTGCCGCCATCCTTAACGACGCATTGAACACTGGTAAATATGACCGTGGAGTCATCGTTGCAGAGACTTTCGACTTTGAGGTTATCGATAAGGCTTATACTCCTTATAATAACCTATCCCTGCTTGTATCACTGAAAAGCGATGGAACAGTAGAGAAAAAAGTGATAGCATCAGTAACTGAGGCATTGAAGGCAGACTATCAGTTTAACGACTGGAACAGACTGGTGGATATTTTCCGCAACCCTTCACTCCAGATGATATCCTTCACCATTACGGAAAAGGGGTATGGCTATAATGAAGCAGACCTGCAGCGCGGTCTGAAACCAGTCTTCGCATTAGGCAAGGTGACGGCATTGCTCTACGAGCGCTACCAAGCAGGGAAGCTACCTCTCACTGTACAAAGCATGGATAACTGTTCACACAATGGTGACAAGGTAAAGGCTGGTGTGTTCGCCTATGCAGAGCGTTGGGTGAAGGACGGACTCGTTCCTGCTGACTTCCTCGATTATCTGAAAGACAATACAAAAATCACCTTCCCTTGGTCAATGATAGACAAGATCACCCCTCGCCCTCATGAGAAGGTGAAGGAGCTGCTTGCCGCTGATGGTTTCGAGGATAACGACTATATCGAGACAGAGAAGCACACCTTCACGGCTCCTTTTGTCAATGCTGAGGAGACACAGTATCTTGTCATCGAGGACAGCTATACCAATGGACGTCCCCCACTCGATTTGGGCGGCGCACTTTATACCACCCGTGAGACCGTGGACAAGGTGGAGACGATGAAGGTGACAACCTGTCTGAACCCTCTGCATACCGCCATGTCTATCTATGGATGTATGCTGGGTTATACCCTCATTTCCGCAGAGATGGCAGATGAAGACCTGCGTTCATTTATCCAGAAAATCGGCTATATAGAGGCAATGCCTGTCGTAACAGACCCAGGTATTCTGAATCCATACGAGTTTGTTGGTGCAGTCATCAATCGTCGCTTACCTAATCCATTTATGCCTGACGCTCCACAGCGCATCGCCATGGACACATCACAGAAACTACCTATCCGTTTTGGTGAGACTATCAAGAAATACATCAGCCGTGGACTCGACATATCGAACCTCATCCTGATACCTCTAACACTGGCAGGCTATGCCCGCTATTTGAAAGGTATCAAAGATGACGGAACGACTTTCGAGCCATCACCCGATCCTATGTTGGAAGAGATGCAGGCAATCGTCGCTCCATTAGAAATTGGCAAACCAGATCAGGACTGGAGCTGTCTGCGCAAATTATATAGTCGCAAGGATGTTTTCGGACTCGACCTTTATGAAGCAGGACTTGGTGAGCAGATAGAGAGCATGGTGAAAGAACTGTATGCTGGTAAGGGTGCCGTTCGTGCCACCTTACATAAATATGTAGCAGCAAGATAAACACATGACCAGAAAGAAGAAAACACTCCCTCTGTTGGAAAATATCACCATCACCGACTTTGCAGCCGAGGGTAAGGCTTTGGCAAGGGTTAATGATATGGTGGTATTCGTGCCATGGGCAGTGCCTGGTGATGTGTGTGACTTACAGGTCCGTAAGAAGAAACACAGTTTTATGGAGGCGGAGATAGTCCGTCTCCATACTCCTAGTCCGATACGAATTCAACCTTTCTGTGAACATTTTGGGACATGTGGAGGGTGCAAGTGGCAACAACTCCCCTATGAAGAGCAGTTGAAGATGAAACAGCAACAGGTGTTTGACCAGTTGACACGTATCGGCAAGATTGAGTTGCCTGTGTTCCATCCTATCCTTGGCAGTGTGAAGACCAAAGAGTATCGTAACAAGCTCGACTTCGGATGTTCTAACCGTCGATATCTCACCAATGAGGAGATTGCCACTGGCAAAGAGTTCGCCCGCGACGCTATCGGCTTTCACATCACAGGCGCCTTCGACAAGATTCTACCTATTGAGAAATGCTGGCTTATGGACGACCTGCATAACCAGATACGTAATGAGGTACGTGACTATGCCATTGAGAATGGACTGACCTTCTTCGACCTACGTCAGCAGGTGGGGTTGCTACGTGATATCATCATTCGCAACTCTAATACAGGTGAGTGGCTCGTCATTGTACAGTTCCATTATGATGAGGAAGGCGACGAGCAACGTGCCAAGGGATTGTTACAGCACCTTGCAGACAAGTTTCCGCAAATCACGGCACTGATGTATCTCAATAACCAGAAATGTAATGATACCATTGGTGATCAGGACATCTTGACCTTCAAGGGCAACGACCACATCTACGAGACGATGGAGGAACTGCGTTTCAAGGTGGGTCCCAAGTCTTTCTACCAGACGAATACGGAACAGGCATACCATCTATATTCGGTGGCAAGGGATTTTGCGTTCTCCGAGAACTCAGAGAACTCAGAGAACTCCGAGAACTCCAAACCTTTGGTCTATGACCTCTATACAGGAACAGGTACCATTGCCAACTTCGTTGCAAAGAAAGCACGTAAGGTAATTGGTATTGAATATGTACCAGAGGCGATAGAAGATGCCAAAATTAACTCTGAAATAAATCATATCGACAACACCCTGTTCTTTGCTGGTGACATGAAGGACATCCTGACAGATGATTTCATCGCCGAGCATGGTCGTCCAGATGTCATCATCACAGACCCACCCCGTGCAGGCATGCATCCTGACGTCGTCAAGACAATCCTCAGGGCTGCCCCACAACGTATCGTCTATGTGTCCTGTAACCCTGCCACACAAGCTCGTGACTTGCAGGAGCTGGATGCAGACTATAGAGTAGTAGAGGTTCAGCCTGTCGATATGTTCCCCCATACCCCACATGTGGAGAATGTAGTATTATTAACTAAACGATAAATGAATGATGAAAAAAATAATGATTCTTGCGCTCTTCATAACGGGCTTCGCATTGAATTCTTTTAGTCAAGAGAGTGAAAAGAAAAAAACTATCATAGAACTCCCTCAATGGGTGAAAAACATAAAAATCAGTGGATATGGTATGTTACAATACCAAGCAGACGACAAATATAGTTCCACACTTGATGAAGAAGGTAATCCCATTAAGAATCATGAGAATGCCTTCAACATCCGTCTGATGCGTCTGATGATGGACGGTAAAATTGGTGATTTTGCTTGGCGTGCTCAATTTCAAGGAAGTTCCAATGCTGGTGCTGGTAATCCTACCGTGATGCTAGTTGATCTCTACGCAGAATGGCAGAAATATGATTTCTTCCGTGTAAAAGCCGGTCAGTTCAAGCGTGCCTTTACCTTTGAGAATCCCACCAACCCCATCACACAAGGATGGTATGCTTATGCCTTGGTTATCAATGCCCTCTCTGCTTTTGGTGACCGTTCTGGTGAGAAATCTTCCAGTGGTCGTGATATCGGTTTGCAGATACAAGGTGACTTCTTGAAGAACGCTGCAGGGCGCAACCTCCTCCATTATCAGATTGGTGTCTATAATGGTGAGGGTATCAACCAGAAAGACAAAGACAACCGTAAGGATATCATCGGAGGTATATGGGTCATGCCTGTTGAAGGAGTTCGCATTGGTGCCTTCGGATGGACAGGCTCCCGTGGTGACATGAATTGGGTGGATGCAGAAGGGAATGCCCATAACGGCAGTATTAGCAAGAACCGCTATGCCCTCTCCGCAGAATACGACAAAGACGAGTGGACTTTCCGGGCTGAGTATATCCACAGCCAGGGTTGGGGAGCCACAAAAGTAGACAGTAGGACGGTAGACTTCTCAAAAGGCGACAAAGCAGATGGTTTCTATGTCTTCGGCATTGTACCCGTCATCAAGTCGAAACTCCATGCCAAGGCACGTTACAACATGTATCGCCCCACCAAGGAATGGTCAACCTCCAAGACAATGTATGAGGTTGGTTTGAACTATTACATCACCAAAAACATCCAGATCAATGCAGAATATGCACGTGTAAATGACCGCACTCTCGGCAAGCACAATTACAATTTCGCAGACATTCAGTTGGATTTCAGGTTCTAATGAGTCCTGAAGCGTCGTGTCAGAGCCTCCCACAAATGGGTCTTCTGATGGAGGATTAACAAGGAGAACAGAACACTGACAAATGAAAACCCGATACCGAAAATCCAATAAGCATAGCCATCGACTGTGATGGTGGTAAAGTATGCCAATAGACCGACAAGGATATGTATGGCACTATACTGCATCACAGTCGATGACATTTTATATCCATACCGCCAACGCGCCACACCATTAATCATCAAATAGTCAAACAGGTTGGCAAGAGTAATGGCTATACCCGTTCCCAACAGTCCCCATTGCTGGTAGCCGAAGATTATCAGCAGCACAAACACCACGAAATAGGTCGATTCAAGAAACAAGTACATCATGGAATAGCCTCGTGCCAGCGTAATATACGCCACAGGTAATGTAAGGGCTTTAAAGAACATCGCTAAAGTCGCCACCTGTGTCATCGTAATGACAGGTATGAACTCATTACTGAATAGCAAAGGGATAAGCACTGGTAAGAATATAATCAGTACAACCAACATCGGTGACACTATCAGGATAGAGACCTCTATCTGCTTGTTGACCGTCTCATTGGTCGCCACTATATCAGTATTGACAGCAGAGAGACGGGGGAAATAATCCGTCTCCATGGCAGAGAACACCATCCCTGCATAGGTCACCGTGATCATATAGCCGGCATTATAGAGTCCTAACGTCCCAAGATTGCCCTCAACATTCAACCAGGAGCGTATCAGCATCTCAGCACCACTGCCGATAATACCTGCCAACGTAAAGGCGACACCAAGACGCACCATCTCCATACCGTCTCCTAAGATGCCCCTAACACCCCATAACTGCAAAGGATAAAGACGATAGGAATTCTTGACGGTTAGGAGCATCGTCACAAAAGCCATCGTCACAATGACAGGAACAATACCCGCTTCACCGAAAAAATAATAGACTGGCACCGATATCAGCAATGCCGCCATCACAGCTCCTACCTGCACTAACGCCAGTGAACGGAGTCTTCGGCGACCTTTCAGAATAGCCGTCTCACCACCTGTTATTGCTAACATCCCCACCGCAGGTGCCAACAGTATGAAGTGCAACGTATGATCACCCCATGCAAACGTGGTACTGCTGAGAATCGGTCCCAACACCATACATACCAGCATTCCCAGCAATGCCGTCAACAAGCTCCATGCACGCACTACTTTCACGAATTGGACTATCTGTGGATGCTGGTCATCCTCAGGAAACTCTGACAAATGACGTACAGCACTTGTTGAGATACCAAGAGTGGTAGACTGGGATACGAAGTTAACAGTTGTATTGAAAAGGGAAACAAGACCCATGCCAGAAGGACCGAGTATCAGGGCGACAAACTTATTACGCACAAGACTTACAAGAATATTCAAGCCCTGTACGCCACCAAAAACACTTGTATACCTCAGGATGTGACGATAACTATTATTGTCGGCTGCTTCCATTTTTTATAATAATATGAACGCAAAAGTACGAATAATATTATGAATTTACAAATTATTTCGTACCTTTGTCGCATGTTACTGTCTGTCATCATACCTGTCTATCGAGTAGAGCATACCCTCCAACGCTGTGTGGAAAGTGTGCTGAGCCAAGGTGTGGACAACATGGAGGTCATCCTGGTGGATGATGGTTCACCAGACAATTGTCCTGTGTTATGTGACGGTTGGGCAGAGAAAGACGCTCGGGTGAAAGTGATCCATAAGGACAACGGAGGGTTGAGTGATGCCCGTAATGCGGGCATTGAGATGGCGACAGGTGACTATCTCACCTTTGTGGATAGTGACGACTATGTAGAAGACGACACCTACCCTGCCCTTCTGCAGATCATGGCAGAACATCCCGATTATGATCTCTTGGAATATCCGATTGTCAACAGACTCTCTTTGGAAGACAGGACCTACCAGCAGACACAGGAGTACTGGCTGGACACCAAAGCATATCTCCATACTTACGCATGGAACAAGATATACCGGCGGCATTTGTTTGATGACATACGCTTCCCCGTAGGAAAGATCTTCGAGGACGTATACACCTTCCCACGACTTCTGAGAGCAGCGACCACCATAGCTACCACGCAAATGGGGGGCTATCACTATTGCCCCAACCCTCAGAGCATTACAGCACAGGCTGATGGTGCCGCCTTGTCGATGCTGCTGGATGCCCATCTGCAAAACGGAATGCCGATGGACGACATCTATTATCTACATCTCGCCAATATCCAGTCGGACGTATGGGAACGCACCGGACAACCAATCCGCTTGGCTGCAAGACAAGTTGACATAGCACACTTCCATGGGAAAGACAAGCTAAAAGCAATTATACTCAACACACTAGGAATAAAGAAATTATGCCAAACCAACAAACTCATACATCTCTTCAAGAAACCCAGCCGCTGGTGAGCTTTATCATCACCTATTATCAAATGCCCGTACAGATGTTACAGGAATGCTTAGACAGTATCCTGCAACTCTCCCTGCGCTCCTTCGAACGGGAGATTATCATTATCGATGACGGCTCTGAAAAGAGTCCTATCAATGAGTTGGGAGCATATGAGGACGACATCATCTATGTACGACAGAAGAACGGAGGGGTCAGCGTGGCACGCAACAAGGGACTGGACATCGCTAAGGGAACATTTATTCAGTTTGTGGATGCTGATGACATCCTGATACAGGCTCCCTACGAGCAATGCTTGGATATCATGCGCTATCAGGAGAATGTGGATATGGTGATGTTCGATTTCTCCACCAACCGGCATAGCCATGTGACACCAGAGTCAGTCACGCCCGTCAATGGCTCCTATTTCATGCGCAACAACAATATTCATGGGGCAGCATGGGGATACCTGTTCAACAAAGCTATCCTCGGGGAATTACGATTCACCCCCAGTATACAATATGGTGAAGACGAGGAGTTCACGGCTCTGTTGATACTAAGGGCTGAGAAGTTATATGCCACCAATTATCAGGCGTACTTTTACCGGAAGCACCAGTCTTCGGTTACCAGTCAGACCGACCCTACCCATATACAGAAACGGCTGGACGACTCATATACCATCATCACAAAAATGAATACGCTCACCGACAAGATGGCGCATACGGATAAGCTCGCACTACAACGGAGAATAGCCCAACTGACCATGGATTATATCTATAATATCATCGTGAAAACAAAATCTAAGAAAGAACTGGACCATCGCATCCAACAACTATACGATAACGGACTGTTCCCGCTTCCTGAAGGTAAATACACTTCCCAATATACATGGTTCCAGCGGATAGTGAATAACAGCATGGGACGTTCCATCCTGCTCCATACGCTTCCACTATTAAAGAAAGAAAGATGAAAATATTGCTCATAGGAGAATATAGCAACGTACACAACACATTAGCCAAGGGACTGCGTGAGTTGGGGCATGAAGTGTGCGTGATATCCAATGGTGACTTCTGGAAGAACTATCCACGAGACATTGACGTCTCGCGGAAACCCGGAAAGATTGGGGGCATCCAACTACTCTGCAGACTATGGACACTGCTACCAAAAATGCGAGGCTATGATGTCGTACAACTGATCAACCCAATGTTCTTTGAACTCAAAGCGGAACGGCTTTATTTTTTCTACGACTATCTGAGAAAGCATAACAAGCATATCTTCCTTGGAGCATACGGCATGGATTGGTATTGGGTGTACACCTGTACCCATCAAAAGCCCCTCAGATATAGTGATTTCAATTTCGGTGCTGAGGTACGTACAGATCCGGAAGCGGTGAAAGACCAGAATGACTGGATTGGTACAGAGAAGGAACGACTGAACAAAAGAATTGCCATGGATTGTGATGGCATCATCACTGGACTCTACGAATATCAGGTATGCTATCAACCTGCTTTTCCTGACAAGACACGTTTCATACCTTTTCCCATAGTATTGCCAACCACCGACCATCAGCCGACAACACATAGTAAACTGCGTATCTTCACTGGTATCAGTAAGAACAGGAGTGCTTACAAGGGAACTGATATTATGCTGAGGGCAGCGCAGGAGGTCGCCAAGAAATATCCACAGCAGGTAGAACTGAGAGTTGCTGAAGGAATACCCTTTGAACAGTATCAGCACATGATGGATGATTGTGATGTGATTCTCGACCAGCTTTATAGTTACACACCAGCAATGAACGCACTCTTGGCTATGTCGAAAGGTATTATTGTCGTGGGAGGCGGAGAACCAGAGAATTATGAGATACTGGGAGAGAAAGAGTTACGTCCTGTCATCAATGTGTTACCCAACTACGAGAGTGTATGCCATGAACTGGAAGAACTGGTGCTGCATCCTGAACGCATCCCGGAACTGAAACGGCAAAGCACAGAATACATACGGAGACACCATGACTACCTCAAAGTAGCACAAAAGTACGAGACTTTCTACAAAGAAAAAGGCTGAGACTCTTTCGAGCATCAGCCTTTATTCTTCTCAAGGAGTTTGATTTACTCAGCAGCAGGTGCCTCAGCCTCAGCAGCAGGAGCCTCCTCTGCAGGAGCCTCAGCGGCAGCAGCCTCAGCAGCTTTTGCAGCCTCTTCCTCTGCCTTAGCAGCTTCAGCGGCAGCCTTCTTCTCGGCTACTTTCTTTGCAATCTCCTCATTCACTTTCTTCTCCTGTGCAAGTTCCTTGGCAGCAGCATCCTTCTTTGCCTTAGCCTCTTCAGCGGCGATCTTCTCAAGACCCTTCTGCTTATCAGCCTTCCATGCGTCGAACTTCTTCTGAGCAGCAGCCTCGTCGAAAGCGCCCTTCTTCACGCCACCCTTCAGGTGCTTCATCAAATAAACGCCCTCACGGCTGAGGATGTTACGAACAGTGTCTGTGGGCTGTGCGCCGACTTCCACCCAGTAAAGTGCACGATCGAAATTCAAATCTACTGTGGCAGGATTGGTGTTTGGATTGTAAGTACCAATCTTCTCAGTAAATTTACCATCACGTGGTGCTCTTACGTCAGCGATAACGATGCTGTAGAAGGCATAGCCTTTACGTCCACCGCGCTGCAGTCTGATTTTTGTTGCCATTGTTTTTGACTTTAATTGTTAATTAATAATTTGAATTTCTTTTAGTCGTTGAGCTTTGTAAAAGCGTCTTTACGACGGTTTTATGCTACTATCTCGTAATAGCGGCTGCAAAGGTACGCTTTTTTTTGCATTCCGCCAAATTATTCTGCAAAAACTTACTGTTTGCGCAAGGTGACACCTGCCTGCATGCCATTGACACTCTTCATCAGCGAGGTGACTGTCCTGATCTGCGAGTTACTTGATTTAGCACCCAGGCTCTTGAAAAGATTCAGCAGTTTGGTAGCATCTGTGACGAACTGCATATCCTTACCATCTATCTGGGTAGTGACATTGAGTGCCTTCACACCAGCAATCGTCAACTGCAGCTTAGAGTCTTTGACAGTCCACTTTCCCTTTGATGTCTTACCATTCAGGGTCTCTGTGAAAGTGCCATCCTCTTTGAAAGTCATTACGAAAGCTCCTGGCTTGATACCATAGCGTGTAAGATACTCCTGCAGTTTGTTCTCGAGTTTATTCGCTGCGATTTTGGAACCTACCTTCGCGAGAATATTATCTGACGTGAAGACGATAGCGGGTTCTGTATATGACCAAGTACCGATGATCTTGTCTTGAGTAGCTTGTTTACTCTTAGAGAACACTGTCGTCAGGTTACTCACAACACCGTCTGTCGACGAGCCTCCCAACACACCGTTTAGGATATCTTTCACGTCTTGAGCCTGAGCAACATTTCCCATCAGGATCATCAGGCACACCATCAATGTTTTCATCATGTTTTATTCATTACTATTTCATTATTTTACAAAATTGCGGCAAAATTACTATTTTGGACGATAACACCAAAATAAATTAAAGGAAATTTGGGTTTATAACTATTTTTTCGTAATTTTGTTTTCCGTATGGAAGGTTTGTCAATTCTCATTCCCACTTATAACGACCGTTGTATCACGCTTGTTCGTACACTTCTGGAACAAGCTGCCATATTGAATATTGACTACGAGATCATTGTTGCCGACGATGGCTCCAATCAGCAAGAGGTCTTACAAGAGAACGCACCTATAGCAGAGATGGATCATTGTCGCTATCTGGTCCGTTCCTCTAACAAAGGACGTGCTGCCATTCGCAACTTCCTAGCCCAGCAAGCCTCCTTCCCTTGGCTGCTGTTTCTCGACAGCGACATGGTCGTGTGCCGTCATGATTTCTTACAGAAATATATACAATGCAAGAATGACGTAGTATATGGCGGAGTGACCATCAGAGGTGCTGTTGATGGTAATTTGCGCTATCTCTACGAGCATGCTTCCGAACATGAACATCGGGTGGAAAAGAGAATGCAACAGCCCTACCGGGATTTCCACACTGCCAACTTCATGATACGCCGTGAACTGATGTTGCAATTTCCTTTCGATGAACGTTTTCGGTATTATGGATATGAGGATGTCTTCTTTGGTATCACACTAGAAGAACACCACATTACTATCCAACATATCGCCAATCCCATGAGCTTTGAGATTTTCGAGAATAACGTGGATTTTCTTCTCAAGACGGAAGAAGGATTACGTACCCTGTATACTTTCCGTGACGAGCTAAAAGACCATTCCCGAATGTTACAGTTTATCTCATCGCAGCTTAGTCTGACTCTGTGGTTGCTGCAGAAATGGCATCATATCATGGGAACCTGGGAACGTCAACAACTCGCCGGCAATCACCCACAACTATGGATCTTCAAGCTCTATAAAATAGGCTACTACCTCGATTACGCTAAAAGACAATCGTCCGTAACCAATCCTTGAGAAAACCCTTATATTGATTCTGTGAGTCACTGATCAGCACCACAACCTGTCTGCCATCGGCAAGACGGGGACCTACGCACATCCCCTCATAATTGGCAAAGCTACGTGCCGTCAAGTTCAATTTCGTCTTAAAGGATACCAGCAGTTTTTTCTCAAGGAGCTGTCCTTCGTTCTCTTTGGCGGGTGTCACTATATATACCTTATTATATACATAGGAGCCGATATTCTTCTTGGGGTTGAACATCTCACGCTCCATCACCAACAACCTGCCATCTTCCAATGCCGCCAAGGCAGGGACACCCAGTGTGTGTTTCCCCTCACGTTTTTCCTGTGACTTTGCATCCATCCGGTAAAGCCAATAGCAGGCGGGACGGAAATCATCTCCAAAGCTCTGCAGACGAGAGAGGCTGTCACCTTTCATCGGTTTCTCCGTTATCGTATAGAACCGACCTGTTTGCGGCTGATAAGTCAGTGCCTCCAACCCTTTGTTACTTTTCGCCTTTTTGAAGACGGAAGGCATCTGGAGCCTGCGCCCGGTCAGTATCCCGCTCATCGCATATTCCAGCACTTCATTATCAGTTTCCCCACTTATCCATACCGTACTGTCTTTCGGAAAGAAACAGATACCCTCATCATCACGGTTCATTTTCCCGGAAGAACGGAAACCATGTTCCGAGGCATGACGGATATTCCCCGTAACAGAGTCTATGTCTATCGTGAAAAGGTGAAAGCCACTCTCTAATGCCTTGTCATTGACCACAGCATACTGATTACCACCTAACCAAGTGATACCACTATAGTTTCCCGCAGGAATCGTACTATGGAACGAGCGTTGTTTGTTCAACACAACACGGTCCTGTGCGAAGGAGCCTACAGTCAGTAACCAGCAACCAATAACCAGTCCCCATCCTCTACTCATAATCATCTATCACTGAGTTCATAAAATCCAGCATCGGTTTTGCCGCCTTGAAGATCTTGACCATCTGGTCGAGCCATTGCTCACCTTCGAAGAAATGCTCGTCGACATGATGCCATGCACAATAATCTTTCTGACGGAGATAGTGCAGATAGGGATAGTCACGAGGAAAGCCAGCAGGACAGGTCTTTAGTTTCTCAAGCCCAAACCCCTGAGGACTTTCCCAGTCTGCGTCCTCTGGAGCTCCGAAATATTTCAGGAAATCCCTCGACTCCACACATCGCAGCCACTCTTCCTCATTCGCCATGATCTCATTTCGGCAAGAGGTCAGGATATTCGTGGGTAACCAATAGTTACCTACCGCCAGCAAACAATGGTCTGGCTCTAAGTGGATATAGTAACCACCCCGCAAGGCCTTCTTGCCATGAGCATTGATATAAGCTCCAAAATGATTCTTATAGGGCGACTTATCCGGTGAAAAACGTGTGTCCCGATAAAAACGATAAGTACAATCCTTCACGGTGACATGCGCCACGGAACTGTCAAATGCCGTAATCCTCGTTATCGCCTTTGCAATATCCGTCTCGAAGGCTTTCCGTGCTGCCATATACTCGTCCTTGTGCTCCTGGAACCAAGGACGGTTATTATTCTTCATCACTTCCCGCAAGAAGTCCAATATCATCTTACTGTCCATTTGAATAGCATTTTCTTTTTGCAAAGATAACACTTTTTTAAGATGTGACGCATGGAATCACTTTTTTTTGATTAATTTTGTAGGCGATTATCGTTTACGGATAGTCCCTACTACAAAAAACAATAACTCAAATAACGTATTAACTAAGTATGAGAACAACATTATTTACCTTAGTACTGAGCTGCACAACAGTAATAGTGCAGGCACAAAAGCCAGCTATTCCACGCGATGTGGCATTGGAGGCAAAGATTGAGAAAACACTCGCCAAGATGACCCTTGATGAGAAAATCGGGCAGATGCTGGAGCTAAACCTCGATGTGATGGGTAAGTCATCCGTTGAGAATGCCAAGATCGACCGTGAGAAGGTACGTCAGGTGCTGCAACAATTTGGAGCGCCAAAGGCTCAGGTTGATGAGGTCATGAAAATGACTGACCAACAGATTCTCGACAAGATGGGCAACTACCCTATAGACATCTATGAAGGCACCACCAAAAGAGTTTGGAAGTTAAACGAGATGATGCTCGACACACTGATCTCGAAGTGGAAAGTCGGTTCCATACTGAATGCCCCGGGCACCCGTGCCTCCAGTGTTGAGCAGTGGCAGAAATGGATTCGCCTGATTCAAGAGAAATCGATGAAATATATCGGTATACCAGACATCTATGGTCTCGACCATAACCATGGCGTCACCTATACTCAGGGCGGAACACTCTTCCCCCAGCCTATCAATATGGGAGCCTCGTTTAATACGGAACTGGTTCGCATCGGTGCTGAGATTACCGCCTATGAAAGCCGTGCCGCCAACTGTCCCTGGGTATACAATCCTGTCGTTGACCTGAGTCGTGACCCACGATGGCCTCGTGTCTACGAGAGTTTCGGTGAGGACGCCATTGTGAACGCCAAGATGGTGGTGGCAGAAATCAAGGGCTACCAGGGTAATGACCCCAATCATATTGACCAATACCACGTAGGAACCAGTACCAAGCATTATTTCGCTTACGGTGCGCCCTGGACCGGCAAGGACCGTACTCCCGCCTATCTGTCACCTCAGATGATCCGTGAGAAATACTTTGAGCCTTTCAAGCAGGCTGCTCTTGCAGGGACATTGACGATGATGGTCAACTCTGCCTCCGTCAACGGCGTACCTGTTCATGCCAGTTACGAGTACCTGACCAAGTGGTTGAAGGAAGACTTGCAATGGGACGGATTCCTGGTTACCGACTGGGCAGACATCAACAACCTCTACTCTCGTGAGAAAGTGGCTAAAGACAAGAAAGATGCCATCCGTATTGCCATCAATGCCGGTATCGACATGTCGATGGATCCCTACAGTGTGGAATTCTGTATCCTGCTAAAAGAACTTGTCAACGAGGGAAAGGTGTCCATGACACGTATCGATGACGCTGTACGTCGTATCCTCCGTGCCAAATACCGTTTAGGGTTGTTCGAGAAACCCAACACCGGTGGCAAAGGCTATGAGAAATTCGGAAGTGACGAGTTTGCCCAGAAGTCTCTTCATGCCGCCGAGGAGAGTGAGGTGTTGCTGAAGAACGAAGGCAACATCCTGCCTTTGGCAAAAGGAAAGAAGATTCTTTTGACGGGTCCCAACGCCAACCAGATGCGCTGTCTGCATGGCGGATGGAGCTACACTTGGCAGGGATCGAATGCAGAAGACCTGGCAGAGAAATACAACACCATCTACGAGGCACTGTGTAACAAATACGGAAAGGAGAACATCATTCTGGAGCAAGGTGTGACCTACCGGGAGGATGGCGCCTACTATGATGAGAACGAGCCACAGATCCAGAAAGCCGTCAATGCTGCCGCAGGTGCTGATGTCATCATCGCCTGTATCGGTGAGAACTCATATACAGAGACTCCCGGCAACCTTACCGACCTCTGGTTATCGGACAACCAGCGTGATCTGGTCAAGGAACTTGCCAAGACAAACAAGCCTATCATCCTGATACTGAACGAAGGGCGCCCCCGTCTGATAGCAGATATCGAGCCACTTGCCAAGGCTGTTGTCGACATCCTGATTCCTGGCAACTACGGTGGTGACGCACTGGCTAACCTGCTGGCTGGAGACGCCAATTTCTCGGCAAAGATGCCATACACCTACCCGCGTGAGATCAACTCCCTTAACACTTACGATTATAAGGTCAGCGAGGAGGTCGGCACGATGTCTGGTGCCTATAACTACGACGCGAAGATCAGTCTGCAGTGGCCTTTCGGCTATGGCATCAGCTATACCACTTATGAATACTCCAACCTGAAAGTGGACAAAACCAGTTTCACTGCCAATGACATACTGACCGTCACAGTCAATGTGAAGAATACGGGCAGTCGTGCCGGTAAAGAGGCGGTACTGCTCTACTCCAGTGACCTCGTCGCCTCTGTCATTCCTGACAACAAACGACTTCGTGACTTCACCAAAGTGGAGTTGCAACCTGGTGAGACAAAGACCGTTACCTTCCAACTGCCAGCCAAAGACCTCGCTTTTGTAGGTGCTGACGGACGCTGGACATTAGAAGAGGGTGACTTCGAGCTGAAGGTAGGTAACCAGACGGTGGGTACGACCTGCTCACAGACAACTGTCTGGGACGAGCCAAACATCTGAAAAAGCTATGATGAGACGAGGACTGGTATTGGAAGGGGGCGCCATGCGGGGGCTGTGGTCGGCAGGAGTGACAGACGTGATGATGGAGCACGGTGTCGAGCCTGACGGACTCATCGGTGTATCGGCGGGTGCCGCCTTCGGCTGTAACTACAAGTCCCGGCAGATAGGACGGGCTATCCGTTATAACACCCGTTTTGCGAAGGATGCCCGCTATAGTGGAATACGCTCATTGCTGAGGAGTGGCAATTATTTCAATGCTGAGTTCGGCTATCACGTGGTGCCTTACGAGTATGACGTCTTTGACACACAGACCTTCGAGCAGAACCCCATGAGGTTTACTGTCGTATGCACAGACGTACTGACAGGACAGGCGGTCTATCACGACATCGACCATGTGGACTATGAGGAACTGGAGTGGCTGAGGGCTTCGGCGTCCATGCCCCTGGCTTCAAAGGTGGTTAAGGTACAAGGACACCAGTTGCTGGACGGTGGTGTCAGCGACTCCATCCCCCTGGAGTATTACGAGCGACAGGGCTTCAACCGCAATGTGGTCATCCTGACACAGCCCAAAGGCTTCGTGAAGGAACCCAACAAACTGATGCCCGTCATGCGCATCGCACTTAGGAAATATCCTAAGATGCTCAAGGCGATGGACGAGCGGCATGTCATGTATAACCACGAGCTGGACTATGTGGCAGAGGCAGAACGACAAGGACGCTGCCTAGTCATCCGCCCTGACGGGAAGATCCCCATCGGTCATATCTCCCACAACCCTGATGAGATGAGACATGTCTATGAAATGGGGCGTACCATCGGAGAACGTTATATCGAACAGATCAAGGAGTTTTATAAATCATGAGAATTGACATTATCACGGTGCTGCCCGAAATGCTGGAGGGCTTTGTACATGAGAGTATCCTCGCCCGTGCCGAGAAGAAAGGACTTGCCGAGATACGGTTGCATAACCTGCGTGACTATACGCTTGACAAATGGAGACGTGTAGACGATTATCCCTATGGGGGTAGTGCGGGTATGGTGATGCAGTGTGAACCCATCGACCGTTGTATCACAGCACTGAAGGCGGAACGTGACTACGACGAGGTGATTTTCACGTCACCTGACGGGGAGCGTTTCGACCAGCACATGGCAAACGAGCTCTCTCTGAAAGGTAACCTCATCATCCTTGCGGGACACTATAAAGGAGTTGACCAAAGAGTGCGTGACCACCTGATTACCAAAGAGATATCAATCGGAGACTTCGTTCTCACAGGAGGTGAACTGGTGGCGGCAATGATCGCTGACGCTATTGTGAGAGTAGTACCGGGTGTGATTGGTGATGAGCAGTCGGCACTGTCAGACTGTTTTCAGGACGACCTCCTCGCCGCCCCTATCTACACCCGTCCCGCGGACTATAAGGGATGGAAAGTACCAGAGATATTGCTTTCAGGCAATGAGGCTAAAATACGCAACTGGGAATTGGAACAGGCGATGGAGCGCACCCGCAAGCTCAGGCCAGACCTTCTGAGAGAATAAACTTCTCACCAAGCTGGAACCCTTCTTCATAGAGGCGTTCCAGTTTCACCACATCCTCACAGATACGTCCTACCTCCAGGGGACGCTCAGGACGAATAACCATAACCTCGCCCCAGTCCTCCATACGCTCTATCAATTCCAGTTGCTTGTTATACTCTTCCGTCCTGTGACTCAACGCCACCCGCAGACGAGGATAGTTCCTGTAGATGAACTTAGGTGTCTTGAAATCAAATTCCGACGAGCGATAGCCACGGTTGCGCGTCAGCACCACCACATTCTCATGATGCCCTGTGTCAATGGCACGCACAATAGGAATGCTGTCGACAATACCGCCGTCAAGCATAGGTATGCCGTCAACCGTCGTGATATGTGCGACGAAAGGCAGGGAACTGGAAGCCTTGACGATCTGTGTCAGGCGACGGTGGTCGTGCTTCTCTGAGAGATACATGGCACGTCCTGTCCTACAGTTGGTGGTGACCACCTCGAAGACACAAGGATTCTGCTCGTAAGTGTCATAGTCGAAAGGCACGATCTCATTAGGGAAACGCTCATACAGGATCTCCGGGTCGAAGATACTGCCGTTGACGATCAGGTTCTTCAATGAGATGTAATCATATCTCTGTAGCATGTCGATGTTCGAGAAACGGGCACGGCGGGGCTGCTGACTCATATACGACAGACCGTTACAGGCACCCGCCGACACGGCTACCACATAAGGGAAATAGACCTCATGCTTCATAAACGCATCAAGTACACCAGAGGTGAAGACACCACGCATCCCCCCACCTTCGAGAACCAGTCCTGTGTTAGACGTTATTTGCATTTTAATGCTTTTTATGATGCAAAGGTAGTATAATTTCATAAATAATGTGTAACTTTGCGAACTAATTGGATAATATTACCGAATTATAGACATATGTTTGATAAGAATACATATATTCAGCGTCGCGCTGAACTCAAAAAGCTGGTGGGCAAAGGGATTATCGTGCTCTTCGGCAATAACGAGGCACCATGCAACTATCCTGCCAACTGTTATGCTCCTATGCGTCAGGACTCCTCATTCCTTTACTATTTCGGACAACATCGTGACGGACTGGTGGGAGTCATAGACATCGACAACGACGAGGAATGGATCTTTGGCGACGACATCGACGTAGAGGATATCGTATGGATGGGGTTCACACCCTCCGTCAGTGACTTAGCTGCCGAGGTCGGCGTGAACAAGACCGCCCCGATGTCACATCTGACGTCGTACATCAAACATCAGACCTCTCACATTCATTTCCTGCCCCCCTATCGTCATGACACCAAGATACAGATCATGGATCTGTTAGGGATCCATCCTTCCCGACAAAAGGAGGCAGCCTCCGTGGAACTCATCCATGCCGTAGTGAAGATGCGTGCCACCAAGGAGCCACAGGAGATAGCGGCTATCGACAGAGCCTGTGATGTGGGCTATGCCATGCATACCACTGCCCAACTGCTTATCAAACCCGGTGTGACAGAACGCTTTGTCGGTGGACAGGTCGACGGTATAGCCCGCAGTATTGCCAACGGCACCAGTTTTGCCACCATCTTCTCACAGCATGGCGAGATCATGCACGGTAATCCTTCTGACGCGAAACTGGAGGCAGGACGACTTGCCTTATGTGATGCCGGTTGCGAACTGGACGACTATTGCAGCGACCATACTCGTACGATGCCAGTGACGGGTAAGTTCGACCAGCGTCAGTTGGAGATCTACAGCATCGTAGAGGCATGCCACGACTATGTGTTAGAGGTGGCAAAACCCGGTGTGAAATATAAAGACGTGCATTTTGCCGTCTGCCGTATGATGACGGAGCGCTTGAAAGAGCTCGGACTCATGAGAGGCGATACGGAGGAGGCTGTCCGTGCCGGCGCCCATGCCATGTTCCTGCCCCACGGTTTAGGACACATGATGGGTATGGACGTTCACGACATGGAGGGTCTGGGACAGATCTATGTGGGCTTCGATGAGGAGACACGACCTGATCTGGAACAGTTCGGCACCAACTGTCTGCGCATGGGACGTACCTTAGAGGAAGGCTTCGTCGTCACCGACGAGCCAGGCATCTATTTCATCCCTGCCCTCATCGACGAGTGGAAGGCGAACGGACACTGCAAGGAGTTTATCAACTTCGACAAGCTGGAGACCTACAAAGACTTCGGTGGTATCCGCATTGAGGATGACGTGCTCATCACCAGCGATGGCTGCCGCTTCTTAGGAAGCAAGCGCATCCCCTACCATCCCCAGGAACTCGAAGAGTTCATGGCCAACAACAAGAAATAACGGAATCCCGGAATACCCGGAATACCGAAATACCGGAATACCGAAATACCGAAATACCGAAATAACAAAATAAAAAAGAAAAAAAATGAAGAAACTAATGACCCTTGCGCTACTCGCCCTTGTGGCGGTAGGCGCACAAGCGGAGGACAAAGACTCCGTCAAAAGCAACAAACCCGTGTTCACGGTGATTAAGGAGAATCCCATCACCTCCATCAAGGACCAGAACCGAAGCGGGACGTGCTGGGATTACTCTACCCTCTCCTTCTTCGAGGCAGAGATTCTGAAGAAGAGCGGTAAGACTTACAACCTCTGTGAGTCTTTCGTTGCCAACAAGACCTATATGGACCGTGCCATTCAGGTAGTACGCCTGCATGGTGACTGTCAGTTCGCACAGGGTGGCTCCGCCTATGACGTACACTACGTGCTGCAGCACTACGGTATCTGTCCTGACGATGCCATGCCTTTCCCGGGGTCTCTCTATGGTGACTCCCTGAACAACTTCAACGAGTTCTTCTCCATCCTGGAGCCGTACGTAGAGGCTGTTGCCAAGAACAAGGCAAACAAGTTGTCTTCTCAGTGGAAGGTGGGCTTGCAAGGCATCCTTGACGCATATCTCGGAAAGTGTCCAGAGACCTTCACCTATGAGGGCAAGACCTATACCCCACAGACCTTCGCCGCCAGCCTGGGACTCGACTGGAACGACTATGTGAGCATCACCAGTTACACCCACCATCCTTTCTACACCGCTTTTGCCGTGGAGGTACAGGACAACTGGCGTAACCCGCTGTCCTATAACCTCCCGATGGACGAGATGATGCAGGTCATCGACAATGCCGTCATGAACGGTTATACCGTGGCATGGGGCGGTGATGTCAGCGAGGACGGCTTCACTCGCAAGGGTCTCGCCTATGCTATCGACACCAAGAAGACCGAGAGCCTGCAAGGCAGTGACATGGCGAGATGGCTGAAGATGACCACCGCCAAGAAGCGTAACCTCATCGACTCCCTTGGCTGCACCGTCCCTGAGATTGTCCCCACCCAGGAGATGCGTCAGGAGCGTTACGACAACTGGGAGCTCACCGACGACCATGGTATGCTGATCTATGGTATCGCCAAGGATCAGAACGGCAAGGAGTACTATATGGTAAAGAACTCATGGGGTGAGAGTGGCGACTACAAAGGTATCTGGTATATGACCAAGACCTTCATCGCCGCCAACACTATGGACTATACCGTCAATAAGAATGCGATTCCCAAGGACATCCGCAAGAAACTCGGTCTTTAGAAATGCATTATCAATGGAATTACGAACCACCTACACCCGAAAGACAACAAGCGGCTAAGGAGCTGGCGGAGAAGATTGGCATGAGTCCAATCGTCGCCGACCTGCTGATAGGTCGCGGCATCAAGACGGAGAGTGCGGCAAAGCGATTCTTCAGACCGATGATGAACGAGCTCATCGACCCGTTCCTGATGAACGACATGGATGTAGCCGTTGACCGCCTGAACGATGCGATGGGACGCAAGGAGCGTATCATGGTATATGGCGACTACGATGTCGACGGGTGTACCGCGGTGGCATTAGTATACAAGTTCCTGCAGCAGTTCTATTCCAATATAGAGTACTATATCCCCAACCGTGAAGAGGAGGGTTATGGTGTCAGTATCAAGGGAATAGACTATGCCAAGGAGACTGGTGTGAAACTGATTATCGTCCTCGACTGCGGTATCAAGGCTATCGAGGAGATTACCTATGCGAAGCAGCAGGGTATCGACTTCATCATCTGTGACCATCATGTCCCTGATGAGGTGATGCCTCCTGCCGTCGCCATCCTCAATCCCAAACGGGAGGACTCCACTTATCCGTTCAAGGACCTGTGCGGATGCGGCGTAGGCTTTAAGCTGATGCAGGCGTTTGCCAAGAACAATGGCATTCCCTTTGCCCGGCTGATACCCCTACTCGACTTCTGCGCCGTGAGTATTGCCGCTGACCTTGTCCCTGTGACGGGAGAGAACCGTATCCTTGCCTTCCATGGACTCAAACAGTTGAACCAGAGTCCGTCGATAGGTCTGAAGGCGATCATAGAGATCTGCGGACTCACCGGTCGTGAGCTGACGATGAGTGATATCGTCTTTAAGATCGGACCCCGTATCAATGCCAGCGGACGTATGCAGAACGGCAAGGAGGCTGTGGAGCTGTTGGTGGAGAAAGACTTACAGAAAGCACTGACTGAGGCAAATCGCATCAACGAGTATAACGAGCAGCGTAAGGATGTCGACAAGGAGATGACCAAGGAGGCGAACGATATCGTGGCGCGCCTGGAGAGCCAGCAGCACATGCAGTCTATCGTGCTCTATGACGAGGGATGGAAGAAAGGAGTGGTAGGCATCGTCGCCTCCCGTCTGACGGAGCTGTATTTCCGCCCCACCGTCGTCCTGACGATTATCGATGGTATCGCCTCTGGCTCAGCACGTAGTGTTGCCGGCTTCGACATCTATGACGCCATCAAAAGTTGTCGTGACATCCTGGAGAATTTCGGAGGACATACCTATGCCGTCGGACTGACACTCAAACAGGAGAATATCCCGGAGTTCCGCCGTCGCTTCCAGGAGTATGTCAGCGGACATATCCTGCCAGAGCAGACTTTGCCTACCCTCGACATCGACGAGGAGATAGACTTCAAGGATATCTCCAAGAAACTGCATAACGAGTTGCGTCGCCTGGCACCTCATGGTCCTGAGAATCCCAAGCCCCTGTTCCTGACCCGTAATGTCTACGACTTCGGTACCTCGAAGGTGGTGGGGCGTCATCAAGAGCATATCAAACTGGAACTCGTCGACTCCAAGTCGGCTGTCGTCATGAACGGTATCGCCTTCGGACAGAGTGCCGAGGCTCGTTATATCAAGTCGAAACACTCTTTCGACATTGTCTATACGATTGAGGAGAACACCTACAAGCGTGGGGAGGTACAGTTGCAGATAGAGGATATCCGACCATCGGAAGATGAGCAACTATCAACAAATCCTTAAACAATACTGGGGCTATGATGACTTCCGGGGTATTCAACGGGAGATCATCGAGTCTGTCGGTGCCGGACATGACACACTGGGACTGATGCCTACAGGTGGTGGCAAGTCCATCACCTTTCAGGTACCGGCACTTGCCATGGAGGGTGTCTGCATCGTCATCACCCCCCTGATAGCCCTGATGAAAGACCAGGTGCATCACCTGCGCCAGCGGGGTATCATGGCGGCTGCCGTCTATAGCGGTATGCAGCGTGATGATATCCTGCGAGTACTGGAGAACTGTATCTTGGGAAATACCAAGCTCCTTTATGTCTCCCCTGAGCGTCTGGGCAGTGAGCTCTTCCAGACGAAGCTCAAGCACATGCAGGTCAGTTTTATCACGGTCGACGAGGCACACTGTATCAGTCAGTGGGGCTATGACTTCCGTCCCTCCTATCTCCAGATCGCTGACATCCGCCGTATCTGTCCCGATGTCCCCGTCCTCGCTTTGACAGCGACAGCGACTCCCAAGGTTGTGGAGGATATCTGTGAGAGATTGTCAATAGACGAATGGCAAAGGGAAAAGTTCAATGTCTTTAGGATGAGTTTCGAGCGTAAGAACCTCACCTACCTCGTGAGTTATGCGGTGGACAAGCGGACGGAACTGATTCAACTATTGGAGGGAGAGAAAGGCGCTGCCATCGTCTATGTACGTAGTCGCCGCCATGCCCGTGAGATAGCGGAGCATCTGACAGAGGCAGGTCTCAGCGCCACCTTCTATCATGCTGGACTGGAGCATGCGGAGAAAGACAAGCGACAGCGTGACTGGCAGCACGACCGGGTGCGTATCATGGTGGCGACGAATGCTTTCGGCATGGGTATCGACAAACCTGATGTGCGTATCGTGGCACATTACGACCTCCCCGACTCCATCGAAGCTTACTTCCAGGAGGCGGGACGTGCGGGACGTGACGGACAACCGGCTCGCGCCGTCCTATTATATAATAATGCCGACGAGCCGAAACTCATCAAGCGTGTCAGCGATACCTTCCCGGAGAAAGACTATATCCGTAAGGTGTACGACCATCTCGCCTACTACTATCAGATAGCCACAGGCGACGGCTATGGCGTATCGCGTGAGTTCAATATCGACGACTTCTGTCATAAGTTCAACCACTTCCCCATCCGCGTACATTCCGCCCTGCAGATCCTGCAGCGTGCCGGTTATATCGAGTATACGGAGGAACAAGACAATCAGGCACGAGTCAAGTTCTTGGTGACCCGTGACGACCTGTACCGTCTCCGAGGCGAGAATCCCAACGAGGAAAAAGTCATCATCGCCCTGCTACGCAACTACGGAGGATTGTTTGCTGACTACGGCTTCATCGACGAGAGTATGATAGCCAACCAGTGTGGCATGAAGTCGCATGAGGTCTATCAGACGCTGAAGGGACTTTCCGAGAAACACGTCCTCCATTTCATCCCCCGCAAACAGGTGCCGTATATCCGTTATATGCAGCGGAGGGAGGACAGCGAGCATGTGCTGCTGTCAAAGGAAGTCTATGAGGAGCGCCTGACACAATACAAGGAGCGCATCGAGGCGATGTTGCGGTATGCCAAGGATAACAGCAAGTGCCGCAGTCGCCAGTTGCTGGAGTATTTCGGTGAGAAAGACACGAAGGACTGCGGACAGTGTGATGTCTGCCATCACACCAGCAAGACGGACATCCAACAGGCGAAACAGCAGATCCTCACCCTACTCTCCGACCGCCAGCGTCATCACGTCACAGAGCTCCTCCGGCTGCAACTGCCCAAGGAAGAGCTGGACAAAGCCCTCACCTACCTTCTGCAAGAGGAATATATCATGCAGAAGGACGGCTATCTGATAATTCCCTGATATTTTCCCGTCTTTTTGCTTAGGAAAACAAGGTATTCGTTTGTATATAGGATAAAAAGACTAAGTGACAGATGAAAGACAAGCAAGAGTTTGAGGCTGTATTCCGACACTATTACAAAGGGATGTACGCTTTTGCACTGCGTATGCTCCATGACGAGGCGGACAGCAAGGACGTGGTAAGCGATGTGTTCACCCAACTGCTAAACAGCACCGTCGACCTCCACTCCACAACTCTTCAAGGATTTCTGCTGACCAGTGTGCGCAACCGCTGTATCAACTTGCTGGCTCATCAGCAGCGGACACAAGCAGTCATAGCGGACTGGAATCCCACGACATCCGAGGTGGATGAGGAACTACTGGGAATGATTCACCGCTTTGTCAGCAACGAGCTGCCTCCCCTCTCCCAACAGGTACTCCGTCTGCGCTACCAGCAAGGACTGAAATACAGGGAGATCGCCGAGGAGTTACAAGTCAGCGAAGTCACTGTTCATAACCATCTGTCACAGTCACTCAAACGAATTAAAGAACACTTAAAATCCTTAGGTTATGGAATCAAATGACAAATTAGAGGAGCTGCTACGGCAGATGTATGCTGAGGAGACACAGGTGGACCTTGACGAGGAATGGCAGAAGTTCGAGGTAAAGCACTTTACCCCTAAACGCAAGTCTTGGGGATGGACGCAGATAGCGGCACTCTTTATCGGCGTACTGATGCTGTCAGGGATTGCCTATGCCGCTATCCATATCATCAGCAACAGCCACTCACAAAAGACTGAAGTCCAAGATACGACAGTCATTGTTCACAAAACATCAGCCCCTGCTGTAAGACAGTCCTCACAAGAGAGTCTGACACTTTGTGAACCGAAGACTTTTGAGAACGTCCCCCTCAAGGACATCGCTGTCGAACTAGCATCTGCCTACCGCATAACCATCGAGATAAGGAATGCCGAGACCGCTGCCTTGCGTCTCTACTACCCGTGGAATCCGCAGATGCCACTCCAGCAGGTCGTGGAGGAACTGAACCGATTCGAGAAAGTACACCTGACACTTAACGGCGACACGCTAATCATCGAGTAAGCCATGAGACATATATTATACCTTATTATATTGTGCCTTGGCTTAGTCGAAGCACAAGCGCAGAAACTGAGTAAGAGTTACACCGAAGTCTCGCTCTCCGACGTGCTCATCGACCTGAACCGTTCACAAGCGGACAGCCGCATCAGTTTCATCTACAACGAACTGGAGGACTTCACTGTCACCACCAGTTTCCGCAACCAGACCATCGGCAATGCTGTGCGTCAGGTGGTAGGCTTTTATCCGATGAAGATTACTGAGACCGACAGTCTCATCACCGTAGAGTGCATCCAAAAAGAGGCGCAGAAGGTCATCGGGTGCGTGATTAACGAACAGGGGGAGCCCGTGGAGTTTGCCAACGTAGCCTTGCTGCTGCCTGCCGATTCCTCGTTCATCAATGGCGGTGTGACAAATGCCAACGGCGATTTCGTCATCCCCTGCCGCCCTGGCCACATGCTTATCCGTGTGTCGTTCGTCGGCTACAAGACGCACTACCAGCCCTGCACCGTCGGTGAGGTGGGCAACATCCGCCTCCGTCGTGATGCCATCGTATTGAAGAACGTCGTGGTGAAGGGCGAGATTCCGCAGTATAAGTCCACCCCTGGCGGCATGACCGTTGAGATACAGAACTCCATCCTGAAAGACGTAGGGACAGCCGATGACCTGCTCTCGATGCTGCCTCGTGTGGAGGGCGGCGACGGCAAGTTCACCGTCTTTGCCAAAGGCGAGCCGGAGATTTATATCAATAATAAAAAGGTACGTGACGCGAAGGAACTGAAACAACTCAAATCGACGGACATCAAAAGTGTCGATATCATCACCTCGCCTGGTGCGAAATACAACGCCGAAGTCTGTGCCGTCATCCGTATCAAGACCATCAAGCGACAAGACAACGGTCTGAGCGTAGAGGCATTCACTCAAACAAAATACAACGACTGGTGGACCAACTATGAGGACTTCACCCTAAGATACCGTACTGGCGGGTTGGAAGTCTTCGGCACAGGTACTTTCTACAACCACCATTATTCAGAAGACCCGGTTCTTTCATCAGAACTCCTGTTCGACAACAACCCCATCCACATCGACCAGACTGCCCCCAATTCTATATGGTTCACCTCTGTACACGGCAAAGCCGGACTCAGTTATGACATCGATGAAAACAACTCCATAGGAATGACATACAGTTGTTCTGGCGAACTCTATGGTAGTGGTGAGATGAATGGTTCGCAAACAATCTATCGTAATGGACAGTTGGAGGGCAAAGTGAGCCAATGGATGCACGTCAACCACACCACCATACCCGACCATGATGCCAACATCTATTATGTAGGCAAGATAGGCAAACTGGGTATTGACTTCAATGGCACATGGCTTTGGCAGAAGACTGTACGCAGAGACATCGAGACGGAAAGAAGCACAGAACTGGAAAACCGCGACATCCACAGCAATGCAGAGGACCGTCGCAGGATGCTGGCTGCAAAACTCGTACTCTCCTATCCCGTGTGGAAAGGCGAACTGAGCGTAGGCTCTGAGACCACCAGCACCCATAGTAACGGCATGAGTGAGAATATAGAAGGATGGGTACCTGCCTCCGAAAACCATATCAAGGAAAACAATCTGGCGGGTTTTGCCGAGTACAAAGTGCAGTTAGAACACTGGAGCCTTAATGCTGGTCTGCGCTATGAGCACGTAAGCACCGATTATGAGTCATATAGTATCCGCAGCGA
Organism: Prevotella sp. tf2-5; assembly: GCF_900115435.1. GTDB lineage: Bacteria > Bacteroidota > Bacteroidia > Bacteroidales > Bacteroidaceae > Prevotella. The sequence goes on along the minus strand of NZ_FOWK01000002.1, from coordinate 412,859 downwards.
TATTCAGCCAGAGCCGAGCCGAACCTACAATGACCTCTTCCCTAATGTGTCTATAGGCTGGCAGAAGGACAAGTGGGGACTGCAACTCAGTTATACCAAGCGAATCAACCGCCCCAGTTATCGCTCATTGAGCAACTATGTGCAATACGACAACCGCTATCAGGTAGAGGGTGGTAACCCGATGCTGCGTCCGGCAATCCGTCAGGACATCGACCTCAGCGTTACTTACTCTTGGCTTAGTTTCAATGCTGGCTTCGAGCACTACAGCGACAAGATTCTGAACTTCAGCAGTCTCTATCAGCAGGGCAGAGACATCATCATGTGGCGCAACGAGAACTTCGACGATTTCAACTGCTGTCACGCCTCGATAGTAGCCTCACCTAAATGGGGCATCTACACACCGACACTCACCCTCGGCTACTTCCAGCAGTTCTTCGATGTAAGGCAACATGGCATTGTCCATAGTCTTAACAGACCTGAGTGGAGCATCAACCTGCGCAACTGGCTGGCATTGGGAAAGACTGCCAAAGCGATGGTCTATATCCACTACGCCACCACCCACGACTATGGCTTCAGCCGCCAGCATTATGAGTTCAACGTGAACGCCCGCTTGCAAAAGACTTTCATGAATGGTCAACTAACGGCAGTACTCTTTGCCAACGACATCTTCCGTACGCTCCGTGACAAATGGGAGGGCTACTACCCTGTAGAGGTCCTGACCCGCAATGCCAACCAATATTCCAGGGAAATCGGCATATCACTGCAATACAACTTCAACGCCACCCGCTCGAAGTACAAGGGAACAGGTGCTGGCAATGCAGAGAAGAGCCGAATGTAAACTGCATCAATATAGTTAAAAACATGACAGGGTTCTTGCTTTATAATAAGATATTGCATCAAGCAAGAATTCTGTTATGCCACTCTTGCATTCCGTATCTCATTCTGTAAGAAATCTAATAACTTCCAAGATTATCCGATAATTAATTTGACCATATTCCATAGAATTCGTGTTTATGACAAAGATTAGAAACGTGATTGCAAACTATATATTGTCAAAAAATTTGGTCAAAAATCGTGTATGGATTTTTGTGCATTCTAGGATGAGAGGAAGCAAAAAACAGGGGTGTTTGGGGCAAAAACGGAGGAAGGACGTACCTTCGGAGGGGTTAGGCGGCACCTTCCTACCCTTTAGGTGCCGCCTTCGGACCCTTTAGGTGCCGCCTTTCAAAGTGAAAAACAGTGCCTTTTAAGGGCTTTTTTGCGTGTTTTCAGGGTGTTTTCCGAGGGTCAGAAAGAGGGAGAAACGGGGAACACACTCAGTATCAAGGGAATACGAAAACCGCTCAGATTTTGCGTATTTGACACCAAGTTAGGACTTGGTGGATTTCACGCGAAACCTGAGCGGTCTTTTGTTAAATATTTATCAGACAGAATTAATCTTCCTGATTCTCGGGACGCAGCTTGCGGACAGTCTCACCGGCACGCCACATCTCCTGGTTGCGCATAGCCTCGAGTTCCTTCTCCAGACCGGCACGATAGTCGGGCTTAGAGTTAGCGTCGATGGTGATCTGAGCCTCATTACCCGTCTTCACAGAGTAGTACAGCCACTCCATCACAGGCTTGATAGCGTCGTGGAAACGGGGAGCCCAGTCGAGGGCACCACGCTGTGCGGTAGTAGAGCAGTTAGCGTACATCCAGTCCATACCTTTGGCACCGAACAACGGACCAAGGCTCTGGGTCAGCTCCTCAACAGTCTCGTTGAAAGCCTCAGAGGGAGAGTGACCGTTCTCACGGAGCACCTCATACTGTGCGAGCAGCAAGCCCTGGATAGCACCCATCAGTGAGCCACGCTCACCAGTCAGGTCAGAGGTAGCCTCACGCTGGAAGGTCGTCTCGAACATATAACCAGCACCGATACCGATACCGAAGGCGAGTGTCTTCTCCTTAGCCTTACCAGTAGCATCCTGATAAACAGCATAAGAGCAGTTCAGGCCACGACCCTCGCAGAACATCGTGCGGAGAGAGGTACCGGAACCCTTAGGAGCCACCATGATAACGTCAACATCCTTGGGAGGAACAACACCTGTGCGGTCGCTCCAGTTGATAGCGAAACCATGACTGTAGTACAAGGTCTTACCGGGCTTCAGATATTGCTTGATGGTAGGCCACTGCTGCATCTGACCAGCATCAGAGAGCAGCATGCAGAGGATAGTACCCTTCTCAGCAGCCTCCTCGATAGAGAACAGTGTCTTACCAGGAACCCAGCCGTCGGCAACAGCCTTGTCATAGGTCTTACCCTGACGCTGTCCAACGATCACGTTAAAGCCGTTGTCACGCAGGTTGCAAGCCTGTCCAGGACCCTGCACACCATAACCGATGACTGCAATAACCTCATCCTTCAAAACCTCACGTGCTTTCTCCAAAGAGAACTCCTTGCTGGTGACTACAGTCTCCATCACGCCACCAAAATTCATTTCTGCCATAATTGCGATTTGTTGTTTAAAATGTTATACTTATCCCTTGCCGACCATGCCAGCCCTACCCGAGAGCCGTCGTTTTGTTAGTCTGCTCAGTGCCTGCGCGAGACACCGACGAGGGCTTAACTGATTAATTGGTTGCAAAATTACGAATTAGTGCGTAAAACACAAAATAAATTATGTTTATTTTACTTTTATTTCTTTGTCAACTGCCATGCCACACCCACCATGACATCGAAGAAGCGATTGTGATGCCTGAGACTGATATCCGTACAGATTCCCAACTCTATGCGTGGCTTGAGTTGATAAGAGAGTGTCACACATGCCCACGGCTGCACCTGTTCATCCTCATCCGCACCATAATAATAATTACTCTCTTCAAGAGAGAGGGTGAGCCGGTCATTGAGCGCGATGTCAAAGAAAGCGCCCCAGGTCACGGTAGGCCGCGGGGTGTCATCCCATATTAGTCCTCCCGAATAGTTCAGCGAGCACCAGGACGTGAGTTCATTGGCAAAGAGCAGTCCGAGCTGTCCACCGAAGTTGTCGGGCAGGAACGAGTAGTTCTCCCCACCAGGAATATAGACATTTCCCAATAGCGAGATAGCAGGGACTGCTTTCCATCCCTCAAACAGTTTAGTCTTGAAGCCAAAGGCGAGATCACCTATTCCATGGTAGTTCTCTCCCTCGTCATTCGTGTGCAGCCATGCCGCCTGGAAGCGAAGCTCTGTGGTACTGGAGATACCATAACGAAGGACAAAGGAGAACGGCGACCACGTATGGTAATCCTCGTCGAACATCTTATCGTGCTGATAAAAGGCATAAGGCTCCCACTGCAGGCGCCCCTTAGGCATCACGTCAGGTGCCAGCACCGGACCTCCAAACAGGTCGGAGGTGAACTCGGCTGTTTCCTCCTCCGTCTCCTGCGCCATGACACTAAGTGGCAAGAACAGTAAAAACAGTAGCAGAGAGCGCATGATATCGATTTTAGTTAAACAAAGACGACTTTACTACGGCAGCACTCCACATCGTTATCTTTACAGATGCGGACATTGAAAGTGGAGGGCGTCTCTTCCTCGATATAGAACGAGAGACGGTCACCGGCATGTGCCTCAGCGACGTAGGCGATCTCGAAACGTTTGATACGGTGCTCCTTATACCATGCCATATCCCAGAGGTCGAGTACGTGCTCGATATACTTCACTGAGTTGATATGTCCGTTGATGTCCACATCATTATAATAGGTGTCGATGGTACGCGCCAGTCTCGCGGCATCACCCATCCTCACTCTCCCACCCTTGTCGATGGGACACTCCTTGTCCTTGACGATCCACTGTTCGATGGCACCATTGTCGATGGCGTAGATATCAGTGGGCTGGCGACTCTCGGTGTCTATCATCGCCCAGATAGAGCGACCGTAGCCATATACCTTGCCGGACTCATCGACAACCGCGAAGTTACGGCTGGTGAAATAGCGCATAGCACTCTCCACCCACGTCTCCACATTAAACTTCGTGTATTGCAACGGCATCTCCTCCATCTCGATGGCAAGGCGTGACAGCACCCATGAACGCTTGATCGTCATGAGGTACTTCATGCCGAAGCCACGTGCCGAGCTATGAAAATCAGCGGCATTGAGCATGTGGTTACCCAGATGCCCCATAAACAGTCTGCCACTGAAGTCACAGTGGAACGGTTCTGCCATAAAAGGATAACAACCGACCTTATCCATGCTGGCGTTCCCTTTCCTCTAAGAACTCGCTGACCTGCTCCTGTGTGCCACGGGTGACGGCGATACGTCCGCTGCGGGTGTACTGGAGTACGCAACCGAACTCATTCAGAGCACGGTAGAGAGAGATGATGTCCTCCGTACGACCATTCTTCATCACGATGATATAGGTGGGATTGACTTCCGTGATACTGGCGTCAGACCTGCGGATGGTGCGTGATATCTCCGGATTCTGCATCACCAAGTCCGTGGACAACTTATAAAGTCCTGTCTCACGGATAAACAACTGGTCATCGGTGAAATAGTTTGCCTTCACCACGTCAATCTTCTTCTCAATCTGTTTGGTGATCTTGATAATCTGGTCCTCATCGCTCCAGGCGGTGATGGTGTACTTATGTACTCCCTCAATACTGGATGCCGACACGTTCAGACTCTCGATATTCACCTGACGGCGCGTAAAGACTGCCGTGATCTGATTCAGGATACCTGCGACGTTCTCTGAGTATACCAGCAGTGTATATAGTTTATTCTTCTCTTTCATCTTACTTCTTACATCAAATCTCCAACATCATGTCATTCACATTCATTCCCGGAGGTGTCATCGGCAACACGTCATCATCCTCCTTGATGGCACACTCCAAGATATACGGACCCTTGGTCGCCAGCATCTTCTCCACGGCAGCGGCAAGGTTGGCACGGTCGGTCACTGCCTCGTAGGCAATACCATAGCCCTTCGCTATCAGCTCGTAACAGGGGTTGAGCATCTTCGTGAATGACTTACGACGACGCCAGAACATATCCTGCCACTGGCGCACATTACCCAGATAGTTATTGTTCATGACTATCATCTTCACAGGAGCCTGCTGCTCCATGATAGTACCTAACTCCTGGATGTTCATCTGGAAACCACCGTCACCCATGAAACAGACCACCATACGGTCAGTGGCAAATGTTGCGCCGATGGCGGCAGGCATACCATAGCCCATCGTACCCAGACCGCCACTGGTACAGATACTACGCTTCTCAGGATATTTGAAATAACGGGTAGCAAAGAGCTGATTCTGTCCCACATCCGTTACGAGGACTGTTCCCTTCGGGGCTTTCTCTGCGACGGCATTGACGACCTCACCCATCAACAGCGGTCCTTCCTTGGGGTGGATGGCAGGCTCGATGACTTTCGTACGCTCCTTCTCATCCAACTCCCTGAACGAGTTACGCCATTCCGTATGCTTGTTCTTATTCAACAATGCCGTGAGGGCGGGCAGCGACTCCTTACAGTCGGCGACGACAGCCACATCGGTCTTCACATTCTTGTCTATCTCACTGCGGTCGATATCCAGATGAATGATCTTCGCCTGCTTGGCATACGTCTTGGTATTACCCGTCACACGGTCACTGAAACGCATACCGATAGCTATCAGCACGTCACACTCCTGCTCCTTCAGGTTAACAGCGTAGTTACCATGCATACCCAGCATACCTACATTCAGCGGATGGTCAGAGGGTAAGGCACTCAGTCCGAGCATCGTACGACCAGCGGGGATATCCGCTTTCTCCAAGAAAGTCTTCAGCTCTTCCTGAGCATGACCTAACTCAACACCCTGCCCTACCAGCGCAAGAGGTTTCTTGGCGTTATTGATCAGTTCGGCAGCCTCACGGACAGCCTCCATGTTCAGTTTCGGATAAGCCACATAGGAACGGACGAAGTCCACCTTCGCAGGTTCCCAGTCTATCTCTTCCACCTGTGCGTTACGAGGGAAGTCAAGGACGACAGGACCTGGTCTGCCCGTACGGGCAATATAGAAAGCACGACTTACTGCCCATGCGACATCCTCGGCATGACGGATCTGATAGCTCCATTTGGAGATTGGCTGGGCGACACCCACGAGGTCAACCTCCTGAAAGGCATCAGTACCCAACGCATTGATGGCTACCTGTCCGGCAATCACCACGATGGGCGTAGAGTCCAACATCGCATCAGCAATACCTGTCAGGGTGTTTGTCACACCAGGACCACTGGTCACCAGGGCAACACCCACCTCGCCAGAGACACGGGCATAGCCCTCTGCGGCATGGGTAGCACCTTGTTCATGGCGTACCAGGATATGGTCAAAACACTTCTTTTCACCTCGTGTATAGTCGAAGAGCGCGTCGTAGACGGGCATGATACTTCCGCCCGGGTAACCAAAGATGGTCTTTACCCCTTCTGCCTGTAAGGCACGCATCAGCGCCTTCGATCCTGTAATTCTGTCTCTCATAATTCTTATTTTTTCTAGATGCTCTAGATACTCTAGATTTTCTAGATGCTCTAGATGTTCTAGTCTATAATTCTTACTCCTCCCTTATCGGCTGAGCTGACACTCTGGGCGTAAGCTCTCAGTGCCTTGCTGATCTCACGCTGGCGCTTCAGCGGCTGCTGCGGACGTGCCGCCAGCTCCTCGTCAGAGAGTTTTACATTGATACTGCGGTTAGGAATGTCTATTACAATAATGTCACCGTCCTTGATCTTACCGATATTACCACCAGCGGCAGCCTCTGGTGAGATATGTCCGATAGAGAGTCCGCTGGTACCGCCGGAGAAACGTCCGTCAGTAATAAGGGCACACTCTTTACCCATATGCATTGACTTGATATAACTGGTAGGATATAACATCTCCTGCATACCCGGTCCACCCTTCGGTCCCTCATGAGTGATGACGACACAGTCGCCTTTCTTCACCTTACCGCCAAGGATTCCCTCACAGGCATCTTCCTGTGAGTCGAAGCAGACGGCAGGACCTTCGAAATGCCACAGGCTTTCATCCACACCAGCAGTCTTCACCACACAGCCGTCCTGTGCGATGTTTCCAAAAAGTACGGCAAGACCGCCGTCTTTTGTGTAGGCATGCTCCAAGTCACGGATACACCCGTTGGCACGGTCGGTGTCAAGGGTGCCCCACTCCTCACTCTGACTTCCCATCTTTGTGGAGAAGCGGTTGCCGGGAGCACTCTGGTAGATACGGTTGGCGTCATAGTCGACACGTCCGTCCGTGATACAATACTTGTCCATTGCCTCTCCGATCGTCATACCATCGACACGAGGTGCCGACTTCTCGATGAGTCCGCCCTTGGATAATTCATGCATAATACCAAGGATACCACCTGCGCGGTTACACTCCTGTACACTATACTTCTGCGTATTAGGAGCCAGTTTGCAGAGACATGGGGTCTTACGACTCAATGCGTCAATATCATTGATGGTGAAGTCTGCACCAGCTTCTTGAGCTACTGCTAACAGGTGGAGTACTGTATTGGTTGAACCACCCATAGCGATATCCAGTGTCATCGCATTCAGGAAAGCCTGACGGGTAGCGATATTCCGAGGCAACACGCTCTCGTCACCATCTTGATAGTACGCAAAGGCATTCTTCACGATCTGACGGGCAGCCTGCTTAAACAACTCCACACGGTTGGTATGGGTAGCGAGAATGGTACCGTTACCAGGCAGAGAGAGTCCGATGGCCTCCGTCAGGGAGTTCATCGAGTTAGCGGTAAACATACCCGAACAGCTACCGCAGCCTGGGCAAGCACAACCTTCTATCTCTTTCATCTCCTCATCCGTTACAGAAGGATCGGCACCTTTCACCATCGCCGTGATAAGGTCGGCATTCTCACCACGCCACTTTCCTGCCTCCATCGGACCGCCAGAGCAGAAGATGGTGGGGATATTCAGGCGCATCGATGCCATCAGCATACCTGGTGTCACCTTGTCACAGTTGGAGATACATATCATCGCATCTGCCTTATGAGCGTTCACCATATACTCCACTGAGTCGGCGATGATATCGCGTGAGGGCAAGGAATAGAGCATACCGTCATGTCCCATGGCGATACCGTCGTCAATGGCGATGGTATTGAACTCTGCGGCATAACAACCCATCTTCTCTATCTCCTCACGGACGATCTGTCCTATCTCATGCAGATGCGTATGTCCTGGCACAAACTGGGTAAACGAGTTGACGACGGCGATGATCGGCTTACCGAACTGCTCATGTTTCATACCTGTGGCAACCCAGAGCGCACGCGCTCCTGCCATTCTTCTTCCTTCTGTGCATACCGCACTGCGTAATGGATGTTTCATTTTATATCAAGTATTTGTTCTTTTCCTAATTTAGTTTGCAAAATTACACATTTTCCGTCTAAATCCCAACGAAAATGCAGATATTTTGTCCTTATTCGTCCAGATAGGCATCCTCCCCGATCTGCTCACGAGCTCCGATCGTGAGTTTACGAAGGTCATAAAAAGAGCCATTGTAAATATTAAAATCGACCGTACCCTTGATGCCTGGAAGACGACCATTATCGGTATGCTGCCAGAATTTCCATGGTCCCTCATACTCCACCTGCTCGACATAATAGTGAGCTATCCAATACGGATAACTATCAAATACCGAGTCACTTAGGTATTTTAACTTAAACTTATAATACGTATAGATTATAGGCTTTACCTTATAGTGTTTCTCCACAATATCCAACCATTCCAAGACACTCGCCTTAAACTGCTCGTCAGTCTGGTTCTTGGGCTTGTGCTCCACGTCAAGTACCGGTGGAAGGTCACCATTCTCCAATTTCACATGGCGGATGAAATATTCCGCCTGAGCCTTTGCCGGAGAATGGACACTATAAAAATGATAGGCACCGCGAGTAAAGCCATACTCACGAGCCTGATGAAAGTTGTCGTAAAAATTCTCGTCAACGATACTGGCACCCTCCGTCGCTTTCATATAAATGAAACGCACGGGATACTTGTCTATCTGGCCGTTGTCCTTCAGTTCCTGCCAGTCAATGGTACCCTGATGATGACTGATGTCAATACCATGAATCTCATATCCCTCGGGGTAATTGACATCACCGTAAAGGGCACGCCAACGGAATCCAAAGGGACCTACAAAAATGTAATAGAAGAAAAAGACATATAACGCGACGATTAAAGCACCGCCAATCCACCACGCCCAACCTGGCATACGTTGGATAAGACGCACTAAGAGTCCTGGCCGCTTATGGCGGACAGGACTCGTCAAGCGTCGCTTTTGTTGCGGTTTACGCTTTGTCGGCATATTCAATTATTTTGCCTGCTCAAGAGCCAGCGTCATTGTGGGCTGGTCGCATACCTCAGACGGTCCCCAATACTGGATAGGTCCGGGATATACATAGCAGGTCTCCTTGGCCCAACGGTCACGTTGTGCCGCGAAGCATTTGAAAGGCGCACCGTCAAGTTCTACGAGTGCCTTACGGATAACAGGCTTCATCTCACCATTACGCTTCTCCATGTTCATCATCATGGTAATGGGCACACCACCTGCGATCCACTTGTCGGCAGGAGCCGTAGTATTCTTCACGATAGCCATGTAACCTGTCTTACCATTAGCGATCAACTGGGCTGCAGAGGTACCAAGCGCATAACAATAGTCGGCATCGAAATTAGAAGGTGCCGCGCAACGTCCCTCATAGCCGAAGAAATGGTGCTGGGCAGAGAACTTACCAGCGTACTTACCTGCCTTCTTCATCTTCTCGAGCTTCTGTGCCACCATGGTAGAGAGCAGTTTCTCTGTCTCAATGAGTGACACCTGTACGTTTCCGTGAGGATCACGGTCGAGGGCAAGCTGACGAGCCACACCAACAGGCAGGCTGTTGAATACCGCAAGGTTCTCCTCGGTGAGATGACTCTTGGCGAAGTCAACCTGCTCATCACGGCTGATATCCTTAGCCTCAGGCATAGCAAGTACGTCATTAAGCTGTGCGATCAATTTCTTGATGGCAGGAATGAACTCGATAACACCCTCTGGGATGATGACTGTACCAAAGTTATTTCCCTCGGCAGCACGTACGCATACGGCATTGGCGATATACGCCACGACATCGTCGAGACTCATAGACTTTGCCTCTATCTCCTCAGAGACAAGGCAGATATTTGGCTGTGTCTGTAATGCACACTCCAGGGCGATATGAGAGGCTGAGCGACCCATCACCTTGATAAAGTGCCAGTATTTACGGGCAGAGTTACAGTCACGCTCGATATTACCGATGAGCTCTGAGTATGTCTTACAAGCGGTATCGAAACCGAAAGAGGTCTCAATCTGATCATTTTTCAGGTCACCATCGATGGTTTTCGGACAACCGATCACCTGTACGCCATAGTTCTTTGCAGCATAATACTCTGCGAGTACGCAGGCATTGGTATTTGAGTCGTCACCACCGATAATCACAATAGCCTTGATGTCGAGCTCACGGATAATCTCCAAACCCTTCTCAAACTGGTCTACCTTCTCCAGTTTCGTACGACCAGAGCCGATCATATCGAAACCACCGGTATTACGATACTCGTCAATAATATCCTTGGTCAGCTCCATATAATTATGGTCTACCAGACCACCAGGACCAAGGATGAAACCGTACAGACGGTTTTCGGGATTCAGCTTCTTAATCTGGTCGAAAAGACCGGTAATGACGTTGTGACCGCCAGGAGCCTGACCACCTGAAAGGATGATACCCACGTTCATCTTCTTCGTGTTTGCCTCGGTAGCAGGCTCGAACTCTACGATAGGCATACCATAGGTGTTAGGGAACAGTTTCTTGATTTCTTCCTGATCACCAACACTCTGTGTTGCCTTACCTTCTTTGATTTTCACTGCGCCTTGAAGAGCCTTTGGCAATTTAGGCTGATAGGCTGCTCTTGCGTTCTGCAATGCACTCTTTTCCATAAATTCTTATTTAATTAAATAACGATAATGCTCAATTGGCTGACAAAATTAATCAATTTCTGTAAGAAATAAGAAAGAATAAGTGCTATTTTCTGCTTTTTAATCTTTTTTATGTGATGAAATATGATGTAAGTCAAAATTTATCCGTATCTTTGGAGTTCAAAACAAATAACAATTTAAGGAGGACACTATTTATGGCAAACAAGAAAACATTGAAAAAACAAATCAACCTTATCTGTGAGGAACTCTTTGTAGACTTCGTAGCAGCATCGTTGTATGGAAACTCACCTAATCACCCTGAGGCAGAAACGATCCTGCTCTCTATCGCTAAAGTTCAAAAGAACTACATCAGCCGTATTTCCCATCCAGAACCGGGAATGCCCGCAAAACAATATTACAAGGACCTCAAGGAAAAGTTCAGTAAGGAAGTCGTTGAGATTCTTGACCATATTAATAATCTGTAAGAAACATGTGGAGAAAATTTTGTAACTGGTTACTGTACAAACACATGGGGTGGACCGCCGAAGTGACGGAGGCTCACCCCGACAAGTATATTATCTGTCTGGCTCCCCACACCACCAACTGGGATTTTGTTCTCGGACAGCTTTATAACGGTGCCACAGGTCTTGACAGTAACTTCCTGATGAAGAAAGAATGGTTCTTCTGGCCCCTCGGTCCTATCTTCAAGCGGTTAGGCGGCATCCCCGTATGGCGCTCCAAGCATACGAGTATGACTGACAACCTGGCTGAGACGGCACGGCAGGCAAAGACCTTCCGGCTGTGTATCACACCAGAGGGAACCCGCTCACCGAATCCCGACTGGAAGAAAGGTTTCTACTTTATCGCCCTCAAGGCGGAGCTGCCTATCCTGCTCTATGGTATCGACTACGAGAAACGACTGATTGAATGTACAAAAACGATTATACCCAATGGTGACCTCGACCAGCAAATGCGAGAGATCAAACTATATTTCAGTAAGTTCAAGGGAAAGAAACCAGAGAACTTCGCATTAGGAGACATAGAATGAAAAGACTGACAATCATCATGATCCTGATTGCCGTGCTCTGTCCATATCATGGCTGGGCACAAAAGGAGAACACTACTGGCATCAAGGACAAATTAGAGAACTATTTCAAGAACTATAAGCCAGAGGGGGCACAGTTTTCAAGAGCTGCCCACCTGACCGACCTACAGATAGACGACGAGAGCGAGACGATCACCGTTACCGCCAACGATGCCTTTGCCGAACAGTCTTTCACCCCCCAGGTGGTAGAAAATATTTATAGTAAGATCAAACAACTACTGCCATCACCCTATGCCAGCTACTATCTGAAGGTGGAGACCCACCAGTATGAGATACAGGAACTAGTTCCTAACCGTCTCAAGAAGCACAAAGATGACAGTCGCATATGGAGCACAGACTACCAAGGGGAGCCATGGGTGAGGAACGTGAACATACCCTATGATATCAAGGAAGGACTGCAGGGCAGGCATCTCTCGCTATGGGCAAGCCACGGACGATATTTCGACAACAAGACAGGACTGTGGAAATGGCAACGTCCCAAGCTCTTCGGAACGACAGAGGATCTCTTTACCCAAACCATCGTAGTACCTTACCTCATCCCGATGTTGGAGCATGCGGGAGCCGTCGTTTTCACTCCCCGGGAGCGCGTATGGCAGAAAGAGGAAGTCATTGTGGATAACGATGGCAGTAAGCGTAACTATATCGAGGCGACATCCCATGGCAAATGGAGGACGACAGATATTCCGGGTTTTGCCTGTCACGACTCTGCATACATCGACAACGAGAATCCTTTTGAGGCTGGTACCGCACGGATGGTGAAGACGACAAACAGCAAGAGCCGTTATTCTCTTGCCAGTTATCAGCCGGACTTCCCCAAGACAGGTCGTTATGCCGTATATGTAAGTTACCAGACCTTGGACAACAGCATTGACAATGCCGAATACACCATCTGGCACAAGGGTGAACGCACTGTCTTCCATGTCAACCAGAAGATGGGTGGAGGTACGTGGGTGTACCTCGGTACCTTTGAGTTTGACAAGGGATATAGTGAGTTCAACCGTGTGACACTGACTAACCAGAGCGACCGTAACGGTGTAGTGACCACGGATGCCGTGCGCTTCGGCGGTGGTATGGGTAACATCAAACGCGGTGAGACGGTCAGTGGACTGCCTCGTGCCATAGAGGGTGCCCGTTACTATGCACAGTGGGCTGGTATGCCTTATACGGTATATAGCGGCAGAGAGGGCACCGACGACTATGCTGACGATATCAATGTACGGTCAAATATGACCAACTATCTTGCCGGCGGTTCCCCATTTGTCCCCAATAGTGAAGGACTCGGCGTTCCTATCGAGCTGGCTCTGGCAGTACATAGTGATGCCGGTTTTGCCAAAGATGGTGAGGGACTGATTGGCAGCTTATCTGTTATCACCTCTAATTTCAATGACGGCAAGCTTAATGCGGGACTTTCCCGTCTGGCCTCCCGTGATTTTGCTGACGCGTTATTGACCAATGTCACCAATGAGCTCCAATATAAATACGGACGGTGGAACAGAAGGGAGCTTTATGACCGCAACTACTCCGAGAGTCGTGTCCCTGCCGTACCATGTGCTATTCTGGAGACCCTGTCACACCAGAACTTCCCTGACATGCGCTATGGACAAGACCCCAATTTCAAGTTTACCCTGGCACGTATCATCTACAAGACCATCCTGCGCTATGTCAGTGAACAACACAATTTGGCATGCACGGTCACCCCGTTAGCTCCTGATCATTTCCACATTGAACTATCAAAGAACAAGGCACACCTGTCATGGGAAGAGGTGAAAGACCCACAAGAGCCGTCAGCCTCTCCTACTGGCTATATCATCTTTACATCAGAGGGCGGTGCCGATTTCGACAATGGGGTACTCGTCAAAGGAAAGAGTCATGAGATAGAGTTAGAGCCCAACATCCTCTACCACTTCAAAGTAGCGGCTGTCAATAAAGGAGGAAGGAGTTTCCCGACAGAGGTCCTTTCCGCCTATTACACTCCTTCGGCAAAGAAGACCGTTATGATTGTCAATGGCTTCCATCGTCTGTCATCACCAGCTGTCCTCAACAATAGTCGAGAACAAGGTTTCAATATGGATGACGACCCCGGTATCACCTACGGAGCAACAGCCGGATGGGTGGGCATGCAACGTTGTTTCAACAGGGACCAGGCGGGTGGAGAGACCATGAATGACCTCGGATGGAGCAGTGAGGAGCTGGCTGGCATGTTCATTGCGGGGAATGATTTCAACTATGTCACTACCCACGCAAAGGCAATAGCATCGGCTAACGAATACAATTTCGTCAGTGCCTCCAGCAAGGCGGTAGAGACCGGGAAGGTGAAACTGAAGGGCTATGACTTGGTTGACCTTGTATTAGGTCTGGAGCGTAATGACGGGCACAGCCTGGTTTACTATAAGTCTTTTGTTCCTGCCATGCGGAAAGTCCTGCAGAACTACACCCATAAGGGAGGAGCACTGTTGGTGAGTGGCGCCTATATCGGTACGGACATCGCTGGCTCGGAGGATGAGCAGTTTGTTGCTCAGACCTTGAAATGTACCTATGGCGGACAATACCGATCCGAGAGCAACCAGGTCAATGGCATGGGCACACAGATATATTATTATAATCGTCTCAACGAGGAGCATTATGCCGCTACCTCTGCTGACATCCTCCGACCTATGGCACCCGCGTTCACTGTCATGCAGTATGCGGATGGACAAGATGCGGCTGTCGCCTACAAAGGGAAAGATTACCGTTCTTTCGTGATGGGCTTTCCCTTCGAGTGTATCAAAGACGAACAGAAACAAAGATCTATCATGCGTGGTATATTAAATTTCTTATTAAAATAACTAAAAATCTAAGATTATGTACAAGATTCAAACCAATTCAAGCGGTACACGAAGTATCGAGATCAGCGACCAACATTTGGAAACCATTGAGAAGTATCAACTCTTCCGTGACCTGATTGACTCCAACGGCTATGTAGACGAGCAGGTCCTCGACAAACTGAAACTGAACATCCGCTCTATGCTGGAGTCAGACGCTGGTAAGGACAAGAACCTGCTGGACCTTTGCCTGGATGTGATCTATCACCAGAACATGAAGGCATACGGGCTGCAGCAACTCGTCCTGTTGTTTATTAACTGGAAGAACCGTGGTAATGGGAATCTCGGCATGACAACACGCGCCTTCCAGGGGACACCGTTTAATTAGTTGAGAGTTGAGAGTTGAAAGTTGAGAGTTGAGGGATGGAATATAGGCTGACGGATTTTCTACCTACGACAAAGAAGGAACTCGACCTCCGCGGATGGACGGAGGTCGATGTGATCCTGTTTAGTGGAGATGCTTACGTCGACCACCCCTCCTTCGGTGCCGCTGTTATCGGACGAGTACTGGAAGCTGCGGGCTATAAGGTGGCGATAGTACCACAGCCCGACTGGCATGGTGACTATCGTGACTTTAAGAAACTGGGACGCCCACGCCTGTTCTTCGGTATCTCACCAGGTTGCATGGACTCAATGGTCAACAAATACACAGCTAACCGCCGTCTGCGCTCCGAGGATGCCTATAGCCCTGACGGACGACATGACATGCGACCGGAATATCCCACCATCGTCTATAGCCGCATCCTGCGAGAGCTCTATCCTGACGTGCCCATCGTACTGGGAGGTATCGAGGCTTCCCTGCGCCGCCTGACCCATTATGACTACTGGCAGGACAGGTTACGTCCCTGTATCCTCTGTGATGCTCCTGCCGACATCATCACCTATGGCATGGGAGAGAAGACGACTTTGGAACTGGCTCGCCGACTGGATGAGGGACAACCTGTCAGTGCGTTACATGACTTGCCGCAGATAGTATACCTTGCCAACAAACAGGATATCCCGGGTGGAATCACGGAACAGGACATCGTTCTTCACTCTCATGAAGAATGTCTGCAGGACAAACGGAAACAAGCGGAGAACTTCCGACATATCGAGGAACAGTCGAACATGATTCATGCACAGCGACTGATACAACCCCTGGGAAGTCTGAAGGCAGAAGGCAGGTGTCTGACATCCGACAGCAGCCGTCAGCCATCATGTGTGGTCGTGAACCCACCCTATCCTCCTATGACGACAGCGGAGCTGGATGCTTCCTTCGACCTGCCCTATACCCGTCAGCCACATCCGAAATACAAGGGTAAGCGTATTCCTGCCTACGAGATGATCAAACACAGCGTCAATATCCACCGCGGATGCTTTGGCGGTTGTGCATTCTGTACCATCTCTGCCCATCAGGGTAAGTTTATCGCCTGCCGCTCGAAAGAGAGTATTCTCAAAGAGGTCCGACAGGTCGTTCAGATGCCCGACTTCAAAGGCTACCTCTCCGACCTCGGTGGTCCCTCCGCGAATATGTATGGCATGAAAGGGCGTAATATCAAGGCATGTGAGAAATGCAAGCGTCCCAGTTGTGTTCATCCACAGATATGTCCTAACCTCGACACCAACCATTCGGCACTACTGGATATCTACCGTGCCGTGGATGCCGTACCCGGTGTGAAGAAGAGTTTCATCGGCAGTGGTGTGCGCTACGACCTCATCCTGCACCACAGCAAGGACGAGGCAAGCAACCAAGCCGCCAAGGAGTATGCCCATGAGTTGATCACCCGTCATGTGAGCGGACGCTTAAAGGTAGCGCCAGAGCATACCAGCGATAAGGTGTTGCAGTTGATGCGGAAGCCGTCGTTCCAACAGTTCTACGACTTCAAGCGTATCTTCGACCGTATCAACAAAGAGGAGCACCTCAACCAGCAGATCATCCCCTACTTCATCTCCAGTCACCCTGGCTGCACAGAACAGGACATGGCACAACTGGCGGAGATTACCAAACAGTTGAACTTCCATTTGGAACAGGTTCAGGACTTCACGCCGACACCCATGACGGTGTCCACAGAGACATGGTATACGGGCTATGACCCCTATACGTTAGAGAAGGTGTACAGTGCCCACAGCCAAAAGGAGAAACTCGCCCAGCGACAGTATTTCTTCTGGTACAAGGAAACGAACAATAGCCAACGGGCAACAGACAGCAGACAGCATACATCAGACAGCAAGTATCATGACCATCATCGAGCAAAGCCTTATCGCGAAGAACCCGCAAAAGAAAAGCGAGGACGGCATCGTCGTCACCCCTGACTTTATCGCCGTCATCGACGGGTCGACCTCGAAGACAGACTATCGCCATAGCATCTTCCGCAGTAACGGGCGACAGGCGATGTGGCTGGTCTGCCGCTACCTGCGTCATGCCCCCAGGCAGATGACCTGTCATGAGTTCCTGCGCGGGGTCACTGCCTATATCCGCAAACATTACAAGAAGTCACGCCTGCAACGACTTATCGAGCATCCTGAGGAACGGTTGACCTGCTCCGCTGTCATCTACAGCCGCCTGCAGCGACAGATATGGATGATTGGCGACTGCCAGTGTCTGATTGACGGACAATACTTTGACAACCCCAAGCCCGAAGAGGCTGTCTATGCCGCCAAACGAGCCCAGTATGCCAGACAGCTGCTGGCGGAAGGGGTCACACAGGAAGAGTTACTGACCCATGACACGGCACGTGACTATATCCTCCAGGATATCGTCGACAGCATGAAACGACAGAACGTCACATTCTCTGTGATTGACGGTTTCCCTATTGCTGAGCAACACGTACCCGTCTTCACCCTCGACTTCCAGCCCCATGAGCTTGTCTTTGCCACCGACGGCTATCCCTTCCTGTGCCCCACCCTTGCTGAGAGTGAGCGACGACTTGACGAACAACGACAGAACGACCCGCTGAACATCAACACCTTTCTTGCCAGCAAGGCGTTTATGAAGGGGCAGGATTCCTTTGATGACAGGACCTATGTAAGATTTAAAGTATAAAATTTGGCTATCTCCCAATTTTTGTTTAATTTTGCACCCGATTTGATGGTCTGGTAGCTCAGCTGGATAGAGCAACAGCCTTCTAAGCTGTGGGTCTCGGGTTCGAATCCCGACCGGATCACGAAAGGGATAGGCAAATGCCAATCCCTTTTTTAATGCAAAGATAAAAGTCCCTGCCAGGCATGATGCCAGGCAGGGACTTTTTGGTAGAACCTATATGATTAGTCGAGGTTTAGGCTCTTCTTGATAGCGGCAACCTTCTCCATAGCGGCATTGGTGCAACGCTCGTAGCACCCGGCGCACTTGAAGGAAGGATCCTTGATCTCACAGTAGAACTTGATCTTCGGCTCCGTACCGGAAGGACGGACACTGATCTTCGTGCCATCCTCGCAGAACCACTGCAGCACGTTAGAGGTGGCAGGCATGTCAATCTTAGAGGTCGTGCCGTCAGCATTCTTCTGTTCCAGAGAACGGAAGTCCTTCCACACACAGATCTTAGAACCGCCGATCTCCGTAGGAGGATTCTTACGGAAGTCCTCCATCATCTGCTTGATCTCGTCGGCGCCACTCTTACCCGGCTTCACCACGTTGATCGTCGTCTCCTTCGAGAAGCCATACTCAGCATAGATGTCCATCAGCAGGTCGTAGAGTGTCTTGCCCTGATCCTTAGCCCATGCGGCAATCTCACAGATCAGACAGATAGAGGCAGGAGCATCCTTGTCACGAACCTTGTCGAAGGGCAGGAAGCCGAAGCTCTCCTCACCACCGCCGATATACTTTTTCTTACCCTCGTTGACACGGATGCGGTATGCAATCCACTTGAAGCCTGTGAACTCGTCGAACAGCTCGACATTGTTCTTCTTGGCAATCTGTGCGATCACCTCAGAGGTCACGATGGTCTTCACCAGGAACTCATTGCCCTTCATCAGACCCAGCTTCTTACGGTTGGTGATGATATACCAGCAGAACATCATAGCCGTCTGGTTACCATTGATGATCTCCCACTCACCCTTCGGGTTACGAACGACGATAGCGAGGCGGTCGGCGTCAGGGTCAGAGGCAATCACGAGGTCGGCATTCAGACGGGTACCCAGTTTCATACCCAGTGTCATCGCCTCAGCGTTCTCCGGGTTCGGAGAGACCACTGTTGGGAAGTTACCATCCACCACCATCTGCTCTGGGACGACATGAATATTCTGGAAGCCCCAAGAGCGCAGTGCCATAGGAACGATATGACGACCCGTGCCGTGCATTGCGGAATAGACGATATTCAGGTCTTTCTGACGGTTGATGACCTCCTGGTCGATCAATGCCTCATGGACAGCCTGGATATAATCCCAGTCCATCTCACCACCGATGATCTCGATGAGTTCCTTGTTACCCTCGAACTTCACGTCATTGATGGTCACCTTGTTCACCTCGTCGATGATACCCGTGTCATGCGGAGACAACACCTGTGCGCCATCATCCCAGTAAGCCTTGTAGCCGTTATACTCACGAGGGTTATGAGAGGCGGTGACGTTCACACCAGCCTGTGCGCCCAGCTCACGGATGGCGAAGGAGATCTCCGGTGTAGGACGAAGGCTCTCGAAGAGATATACCTTGATGCCGTTCGCTGAGAAGATGTCTGCGACAGTCTCTGCGAACATACGTCCGTTATTACGGCAGTCATGCCCTACGACTACAGAGCACTGTTTGCCGGGGAATGCCTTCAGGATATAGTTGGCAAAACCCTGTGTCGCCATACCCACGATATACTTGTTCATACGATTCGTACCGGCGCCCATGATACCACGGAGTCCACCCGTACCGAATTCCAGGTTCTGATAGAAAGCATCAATTAACGCGGTCTTGTCGGGGTTATCCAACATCGCCTGTACTTCCTTACGTGTCTCTTCGTCAAAGGCTGGAGAGAGCCATTCTTTCGCCCGTGCCTCACACTGGGCAATAAGTTCGTTATTTTCCATAATACTTAAATTTGTTTTAGATATGTTCGTATATTAGTCTACAAAGATAAGAAAAAAATCGAAAACAAATACGACCTGTGTATTTATTTTCGATTTTTTAGCATTAGAGCTTCCTCATCACCTTGTCAATCTCCTCGAATTGCTTGCCCATATTCAGGTTAAGATAGATGCGGTAGAGGGCAGGTGCCCATTTCCGTTTCTCGTCAGGAGCCAGTTTGCGGTATGCCTCCATATACGGTCGTGCCTCCATATACAACTTCCGTATCTGTTGTCGGTAGACACGCGGTTGGTTACGGCGGTCGAGCTCCAGCACCTGGTTGAGTTTTGCCGTGGCGATGGTGAAATAAGGTTCCGCCAGGGAGTCGTTATTAGCTATCAGCCGTTCACTAACCTGTATACACTCGTCGTAACGTTCCAGATTCAGCAAAGCGACAGACTTGGCAAGCAGGAAGAGTTCACTATTGGGATTACTCTTCAGTGCTGCATCCGCATAATAGAGTGCAGAGTCTGGATGCTCCCTCGCATTATAGTAGTCGACCAGTCGGGGGAAGAAATAAGGGAAGTCAGGATAAGCTGCAAAGCCTCTTTTGAGCATGGCAAGATACGCCTGTTCATTCTGCTGCCAGCGATATGCCTCACAAGCATACTGCATGGCATAACTAGCCTTTGACGTGTCTTTCACTGCCATATCGAAATACTTCAAGGTCTTTGGTGCATCCTGCATCTTATACCCTGCATACGATGCCCAGTAGGCTACCTCGGGCAAGCGTTTGTCCGTCTTGTTATAATCATATCCCTTGAACAAGGGCTTTTCTGCTGCGTCGATATACGTCTCAAAGAAGTCAAAAGCTGTCTGATAATTCTCTTTCCGCAAGTGATAAGTCCCTCCGAAATAAAGGTTAGGGCGTAATAAGTTGAGCTGTCGGGCATGATCCTCCCTATAGCGCAACTTCACCCTTCCTTTCCCATCAGGTTGTGCATCAAGAGTGTCCAGCGTCTCTGCAATGGCATATAGCCTTCGTGTCAGATTGAAGAAGGCAGCGGTGTCATACTGCTGTTTGAGATACAGTTTCTCATTGGCTGCCTTATATTGTTCTGTGACAGCCTGAAACCATGTCAGGTAAATTTTCTTGTTGGTTTTGTTGGCTGAGTCTTTCTCCAACAAGTCGGTCATCAGTTTCTCCGCCTTGTCGAAATCCTTGCCGCTCTTGATATAAGACCGTGCCTGACTGAGCTCTTTCTTCTGAGCTCTCAGGCACGGTGTTATCATGAGCAGGAGGAGAAGCAGCGCAATCGTCTTTTGCTTCTTCATCTGCGAGTATTAAATCTGTTTATTTAGCGTCCAGTTCAGCTTCCTTGGTCTTGGGGTCATCAGCGCCATAGAGGTTATAGTAAGCCTGATAACGGTTATAAGCCCAAGGAGCCTGTCTTCCGGGATCCAGTTCCTTTGCCTTGTCAAAGGCAACGATAGCCTCCTGGAACAACTCCTTACGTTTAGCGGTGTCGTCCATCTGTCCAGCCTGTGCATTCAGGCAGATACCCAGATAGGTCTGGATGACAGCATTCTCAGGACTGGCGACAGCAGCCTTGCGAAGCCATTTGGCACCCTCCTCCGCATTATTCTCAGCGATCGCCATCATACCCTTGTTGGCAAGGGCAGAGAAGCTGTTAGGATACTTAGCGAGGTGGTTGTCGAGGAGTGCTGTCTGGGCAGCCTTGTCCTTCATACCATCGTACATGGAGAAGAGCTTGTCGAGCAGTACGTCATTCTCAGGATCATTGGCATAGAGCCCCTTCAGCTGTTCGATATACTGCAGGGAGTCAGCCTTACTCTTCAGGTTGCTGCCAGCGGCATAGAGCTTGAAGGTCAGAGCGTCCTTCTTCTGCTCAGGATCCTGCATGGCGATATCGAAGTATTTGTCGGCACGAGCCAGGTCCTTGGCATCGAAGGCATAGCGTCCGGCGAAGTAAGCGACCTGTCCGATATATCCCTTCTCAGCCTCGTGGTCCTGTGCGGCGAACAGAGGATCAGAGTCTGAGTCGAGGAAGGCACCCCAGTATTTCAGTACACCGGCGTTATTACCCTTACGAGCCTCGTCCTGTCCGATATTCACCAGGTGTGTACGGACAGCCCATATACGCTGGGCGTTCTTCTCATCATACTGTGGCTTCACCTTACCCTTGGCGTTAGGAAGCTGGTCATATTTGTTACACTCGATAGCGGAAGCGATAGCGTTGCAGATAGCGTCAGCAAGTCCGAGGGTGTCATAAGCCTCTTCCTTACCGGTTCCCAACTGTACGGCGGCCTGGTTCTGGGCGATCGTGCCCGTCTCTTTGCCCACTTTCTCCATGGCGAGGTCAACCAGTTTATTGTATGCCTCGGCACGCTCCTCGTCATTAGCGAGCTGTGAGGTCTTCACGAGCTGTGCCGCCTCGGCATAGGTCTTAGCCTTTTTGATAGCCTTCAAAGCGTCACTGTCACCGGCAAAGGCGGTAGCACTTGCTACGAGTGCCAATGCCATCATCATTACTTTTTTCATAAGCTTTTAATATTGGTTAAACTATAATTATTCTTGGTTCTCGGAGTTCTCAGAGTTCTCAGAGTTCTCAGAGTTCTCGGAGTATTCCACATCCTCCTCCTGACTGCTTGTCACCTTGCAGACAGAGGCGATGGTGTCGTTCTTCTTCGTCAGGTTGATCAGGCGCACACCCTGGGTGGCACGTCCCATGACACGGACATCAGCCACCTTCAGACGGATGAGGATACCACTCTTGTTGATGATCATCAGGTCGTTCTCGTCAGTCACCACCTTGATAGCCACCAGACGACCCGTTTTCTCCGTGATAGCGAGGGTCTTCACACCCTTCGTGCCACGTGCCGTCTTACGGTAGTCCTCTACCTCAGAGCGCTTGCCGTAGCCGTTCTCGCTGACCACCATGATGGTCTCCGTCTGCGGGTCGTTGACACATACCATACCGATGACCTCGTCGTCGCCGCCGTCGATACGCATACCGATCACACCGGTGGACACACGACCCATGCTACGAATCTGATCCTCGTTGAAGCGGACGGCGCGACCGTTGCGGTTGGCGAGCAGGATCTCGTTATGACCGTTGGTCAGGCGTACGCCCACCACCTTGTCGCCCTCGTTGATATTGATGGCGATGACACCATTGGCACGCGGACGGCTATATGCCTCCAGACAGGTCTTCTTGACAATACCGTTCTTGGTGGCGAATACCACATAATGGGAATTGACAAACTCCGTGTCATTGAAGTTCTTGATGCGCAGTACGGCATTGATGGCGTCATCCGGCTCGATATTCAGCATGTTCTGGATGGCGCGTCCCTTCGAGTTCTTGTCACCCTCAGGAATTTCATAGCACTTCTGCCAGTAGCAGCGGCCCTTCTGCGTGAAGAAGAGCAGTGTGTTATGCATCGTGGCAGGATAGATATACTCCGTGAAGTCGTTGTCACGATGGCGTGCCGCCTTGGCGCCGACACCACCCCTGCCCTGCTCATGGAACTCATCGAGCTTGGTACGCTTGATATAGCCCATGTGTGAGATGGTGATGACCACAGGGTCATCGGGATAGAAGTCCTCGGCATTGAACTCATGGTCGAAGGGGATGATCTCCGTACGACGGTCGTCGCCGTATTTCTCCTTCACCTCCTGCAACTCGTCCTTCATCACCTGCTTGCAACGCTCCGGGTTGTCCAGGATCTCCTGCAAGTCGGCGATCAGTTTCTGCAGGTCGTCGAACTCCTGGTGGAGCTGGTCGACACGCAGACCCGTCAACTGTGCGAGACGCATGTCCACGATAGCCTTCGACTGGAGCTCGTCGAGTTCGAAGCGTACCTCCAGGTTATGCTGGGCATCACTGGGGGTCTTACTATTCCTTATAATATGTACGACCTCGTCGATATTGTTGACGGCGATGATCAAGCCCTCCAGGATATGGGCGCGCTCCTGTGCTTTCTTCAGGTCGAACTTCGTGCGGCGGATGGTCACGTCATGACGGTGCTCCACGAAATATTTCACGCATTCCTTGAGGTTCAGCAGACGTGGGCGACCCTTTACCAAAGCGATGTTATTCACTGAGAATGAGCTCTGTAGCGCTGTCATCTTAAACAGTTTGTTTAACAGCACGTTGGCATTACAGTCACGCTTGCAGTCGACCACGATACGCATACCCTGACGACCCGACTCATCATTGACATTGGCGACACCCTCTATCTTATGCTCGTTGGCGAGGTCGGCGATATACTTCACCAGATCCGCCTTGTTGACACCGTATGGGATCTCCGTCACGACGATCTTGTCGTGCGTCTCGCCCGTCTCGATCTCAGCCTTGGCGCGCATCACGATACGTCCACGACCGGTCTCGTAGGCATCCTTCACACCCTGCAGACCGTAGATATACGCTCCCGTGGGGAAGTCAGGACCGGGGATATACTGCATCAGACCCTCTGTGTCGATATCAGGATTGTCGATATACGCACAACAGCCGTCGATCACTTCACCGAGGTTATGCGTCGGCATGTTCGTCGCCATACCCACTGCGATACCGTTACCGCCGTTCACCAGCAGGTTAGGGATCTTCGTAGGCATCACCGTAGGCTCCACCAGCGAGTCGTCGAAGTTGTTCATCATGTCGACCGTGTCTTTCTCCAGGTCGTCCATGATATGCTCACCCATCTTCGAGAGGCGGCACTCTGTATAACGCATGGCTGCGGGAGAGTCGCCGTCCACACTACCGAAGTTACCCTGTCCGTCCACCAGTGTATAGCGCAGGTTCCAGTCCTGTGCCATGCGCACCAGTGCTCCGTACACGGAGGAGTCGCCATGGGGGTGGTATTTACCGAGCACCTCACCGACGACGCGCGCGCATTTCTTATACGGCTGTGTCGATACGTTATTGATATTCATCATACCATACAGGATACGGCGATGTACTGGCTTAAAGCCGTCACGCACATCAGGGAGGGCACGTGCCACGATGACCGACATAGAGTAGTCGATGTACGAGGACTTCATCTCCTCCTCGATGTTGATTTTCAGAATTCTGTCGTTGTCGATTGTCTGATCCATTATTGTTTCAATTATTCAAATTTTCCCGTTTTTCGCGTTTAAGGGCATTTTAAAGCCCGCTAACGCGTTTTCCTTTGTTTCAATTAGCATGCAAAGTTAAGCATTAGCGGGCAAATATCAAAATAAATTAACGTTTATTGCCTATTTTACGACATATTTCTTTCCATTCTGGATGATATTTGTTAGTAGTAGAGCATGCTCCATGCGTTCTCGAGGTCAGCCCTGAGATGCTCACGCCCTAGCTCGTCGAGTCCGCACTCCACCGTCGCCATAGCGAGGACGACAGTCTGCCACACGTCGCTTGTGTCCCGGCTCATCGGCGGCAGCGGACTGTCCGGGAGCTTGTCTGTCAGGTGGCAGACAGTATGGATATAGGCTACTGTCTTGTTCTCCGTCTCCGGAGCCCATCGCCGGATGATCTGCCGGAGGGTGATGCAGCCGTGTCTCACATAGTAGGTACGGAGGAGCTTGAGGGCGGCACGCAGCCCGAACGCCATGGTGGAGAACTGACAGAATGTCCGTTCACTGTCACAGTTGGTTTCTCCCAGCCACCTGACGGTCTTGTTCTTGATGATGTTAAGGGGGTTGTTGTTACGCAACCCCCTTGCTACTCTTGTGTTCTTCATTTTAATAACACGACTGGACAAACAGTGTCGAGCTGACTGCGGTGAGGATCGTGATGACGATCTGGATGATCTTCTTGATTAACTCTTTCTTCATAGTGCTTTCATGGTATTAAAAGATTAAGGTTCCTGTACTTCAGCACCGTGCGCCACCAACCACTCTGCGATGGGCGTCTTCGTGGAGACACGCTTGCCGCCGACCTTCGTCGTCTCGATGATATGAGCGGACTCCAGGGAGCATTTCTTCTTGAACTCCACACTGGTGATGTTGTCGAGCGACTGACTGTCTGGCAGGAAGCGGATACGGATGCCCTTCACCACGTCGTTAGAGTTGACACCCTTCAGGTCAGCCTCTGCCACACCGCCCTTCACCGATTTGGCAGTGGGATAGAACTTACCCAGTCCGTCGAGTTTCACACCGATGCCCTGGGAGATGAGCTCGGGGATACACTCCGACATCTTGATGAGCACGCCCTCGATGACGTCACGGGTGTAGATGGTGCCGTGGCTCTTGATATGCTCGGAGAGACCACGCAGCGACAGTGTCTCGTTGCGGTCCACCTCGGGATAGTACCTGCCGTAGTTGGTGGAGCGTACGCTGTTGTTCTTACGGTAATTGATCTTCAATGCGATTTTGTGTGTTGTCATAATTTTTGTGTGTTTTAAATGGTTTAACTGTTCTTTTGGATATCCACTGCAAAGGTAATAAAAAAAAATTCCCCCGCTGTGCTCTTCGAGCATTTGCGGGGGATTTTTTCGGGATTTCGGCATTTCGAGATTCCGAGATTCCGAAATTCCGAGATTCCGAGATTCCGAGATTCCGAAATTCCGGGAATCACTTCACATCGAGGGTGCCATTGCACTGGGGATAGGCGCTGCAGCTCCAGAACTCCCTGCCGGAATGGATGCCTTTCTTCGCCACCCGCTTGATCATCGGCTTACCACATCTCGGGCATGCCGGTGCATCCGCCGCCACGCTCTGCTGGGTGCGGAAGGCAAGGCGCTCCGCCGTCAGTCCCTCGGTGAATCCGCCTTCCGCCTTGAAACTCTCCAACTGCCGTTTCATCTGTTGTCCTAACATCATGATGAGCCTGTTGCAGAGAACCAATATACAATTAGCCGCCACCAGGGAGTCATTACCCTTCAGCCACGCGTCAAACTTCCGCCTCTGGTTCAGGATGTGGATGCTGCTCAGGTGTTGCACATCACCTTTATAGTCCGGTCGGTCAAGGGAGATCTGATTGACGGTATTATATTCCGCAGAGCGGTTAGACCAAGGGACACGCTCATGGAGCAGTATCCAGTTAAGGTAGTCGTTAGCCAGTTCCGCAAGACTGGCACGCGCCACGTCCGTGAGTTTCATCTCCGTCTCCTTCGAGGTGGAGCGTCTGGAGCTACCCTCGGCGATATTGGCAGGAACGGAGCGTGCCGCCTGCGTCATCTGGTCGAACTGTCGTCCGCAAGGGTCGTTGGAATGGTTCAGGAAGCGGATGCAGAAATCCTGTGTTGCCAGTTGGATGACATTGGCAAAGACCCATGTGTCAAGCCAGTAATAGCTGAAGTTATTGATGCTGATCATTGTAATGTATAGTTTGATGAATAATGTCGCAAAGGTATCAAATAATTTTGACGGGGCAAAATTATTTGGGGATTTTTTTTTCGAGATTTCGGGATTTCGGGATTCCGAGATTCCGAAATGCCGGGATTCCGAAGGCGGCGCCTTCCGCCGCCGAAGGTGCCGCTTCCTGGGGGCGAAGGCGGCGCCTTCGACCCCAGGAGGTGCCGCCTTCCTACGGCTCCCCCAGGTAGTAGATGATCAATGTCACCTCCTCTGGGAAGTATCGCTGGGCGCACTTCGCTCTGCCACAGGCGAGGAGAGCTTCCGTCAGCTCGGTGTTTCCCTTGATCCATAATTTCAGGTTGTTAAGAGCGCCCTTTTCCGTTTTCGTCTTCGGGAAGTACAGTCTGGCAAGCTCACGCTTCCCGTAGATCCTTATCTCTAAATTTTTCATGGTGTGTTGGTTAATGAATCAGGTTATGAAAGATTGACGGATTGACACTTGACGGATCATTTTCTAAAGTGTTATACGTGCGCGCGCAGGAACGTGGAATTTCGCCCTCTTTTTAGCGTTCCTGCGCGCTCACGCACGTGAGGGTCTTAAAAATCATCCGTCAAACGTCAATCCGACGTTAGCAAGTTGTCTGTTCCTGATTCTGATCTCCTCTGTGCTACGGCGCATGACGACATAGCCCCTTTCTGAGCGTCGTATGGATTGGAAACCTTTTTCCACAAACGCCCTGCCCACCAGGATATGATTGAGTTTGTTGGCGAGGTTCCCACCCATCGTCTGAATCGCCATGGAGATGGTCATAAACTCCCCCTGCTCCCCATTCTCAGGCACCCGGAAGTAGGTATCCACCAGTTCCTGTTCAAGACGGGGTGTCTCAAACTGACGGTTATGCTCGGCAAGACGTTTGATCTCGTCCTGCGAGAACCAGTACTGGTAGCCACTCTTGTACAGGCGGTATGCCTGCCGGTAGATGCCGTCATAGTCGAGGGGATGGTCACGGGGAGAGCGTATCGCCTCCACCTCGAAGGGGAGCCACCGCCGGTTCCCTGTCGGGTCGCTGAGAAACTGTTTGTTGTTTCCCGTGCCGCAGAACGAGGC
Organism: Prevotella sp. tf2-5; assembly: GCF_900115435.1. Classification (GTDB taxonomy): domain Bacteria; phylum Bacteroidota; class Bacteroidia; order Bacteroidales; family Bacteroidaceae; genus Prevotella. Next base: position 384,597 of record NZ_FOWK01000002.1, on the reverse strand, counting down.
GATATGCGGTCGGTGCTCATGGAAATGGGCGTATGCCGCTCGCTCGTCGACAGTCGTCATGGTGACCGCCGCCTTCAGTTGGTTGAGCTCCGACGGTCGCATGGTGTCCAGCTCCTCGCAGCACACCAACCCATACTGCGCCAGCGTCAACAGGTCGTCACGCCCCATGCGGTTGGCATTCGTCTTAGTATAGAAATAACAACGGAGCGGTGGCGGCAGCAGGTACGAGAACCATGTCGTCTTATACGAGCCCTGTTCCCCGATGAGTACCAGGATGACATTATTGACGACGGTCGGGTCGAGCCATCCCGCTATCATGGCGACGAGCCATTTCTTGAGGTAACAATGCCAGACCCCCTCTGACTCCCCCTGTTTAGGGGGAGGACATTTGAGGGTGATGGTGTTGGCGAGGTCACGGATATAGTCATGCTCGGAGGACTCGGAGTGCTCCAGCCCCTCCAGATACTCCCTGAACGGATGGTACTGCGGCACATAGTCACTCTGGACGACCCGGTAGATGTCCTGCGAGTTGACTTTCTGTGTCTTCGACATCTCACACCACAGGGAGTTCATGACACGGTCGGTGATGGGTTCCCAGTGCCCGCTCTCTCCCCCTGTAGAGGGGGAGTCGGAGGGCGTCGCATACTCCACCCTACCCGTGATGATATTATGCCGCAACTTGATATGACCGGTGAGGAACGCCTGGATATCCTCCACCGTCGCCCAGTACGAACTGTCACCTTGAGGCGGGCGGGAGGAGCGGGACTTATGTCTGTTGCGGACACCAAACTCCTCCGTTTTCCGATAGCAGCTATCAACCACATTCCCTGCCATCTCATACTCACGGAAGGTCTGGCATGCCCACTCCCTCGCCGCCTCTGGACTAAAACCGAACTGATTCAACTTATACCCTACGCGCATCACGTAGTCGTTATGGGAGCCGGGGGCATAGACAGCACCGTCAGCCTCCACCTCCGGACGGATGACCTGCTCGTAACAGGCGGTGATACGCTTCAGCTCCCGCTCCCGTTTGCGCCGCTCCCTCTTCCGCTGGAGTACCTGCTCCGCTGCCGCCTGTATCTCCTCCTTGCCGAAGGGCACGGCATCGGGATTGTAATACACCTCCGGGTCATGGGCGACACCACTCAGTCTGCCGACATTCTTACACTGCTCGTCATACATCACGCCATACGTCCGGGCATAGTACTCGTTGCCATAGAGGAACGCCTTGGGATAATACCGTTTCTGCAACGCCAGGTCGTAACGCTCGTCCAGCTCATAGCGGAAGAGCGTCCTGATGCCGTCGCCGCTGATGGTACGGTAGCAGAGGAGTGTGTGGGGGTCGGTGATGAGCCGCTGAAACAGCTCCGCCACCTTGTCGCACGCCCCGGGACTATCGGTATGCTGGCTGATATGGTCGACATCGACCATCGACACGCCTGTCATCTCCACGATGTGACGCTCACTCTTGCCGCCCTCCATGACGGCGGCGACGGCAAACAGGGGACAGGCACTCTTGTGTCCTGCCTGGGGGTCGTTACGGTGGGCAGCCGTCTTCGCCGCCACCGAGGCATCGTCTTTAATCAGCCTGACGATGTTCTCCATCGTCGTCTTCACCGGACATGTGTCTGTGAAATGCTGATAACAAGAAAGGAATATCATACGCTTCTTCTAATAATTATACTATTCATAGTTTCACCTTATTAAATATATAGAAGAGACGCGGGCATATCGAGTTCCTGACCGATTAACAAGGGGAGACCAATCCCCATTCCGATTACAGCCACAAACTACCAATGCCCACGCCCCATGGGGAGTGAGCCAGGTAGTCTTCGTAATCGGAATAATTCTTGTTTGGTCTTTTTTGTTAATCGAAAACTTAGACTCTTTTATTCTTGATAAAGAAAAGATCGCTTTACCTTCGGAAAGGTGTTGCAAATGTACAAACTTTTTTGAAAATAAACTTTCAAATTTGTCTCAAATGTTTTCATATTTGTCTCATCCCACAAAAAAAACGCCCTTTTTTTGTCGATTTTGACAAGAAAAGGGCATTTTTTTGGCACGGTGTTTGCATGAAGACGGATGTATGACAAGTCAATTTTCACCTAAGGTATCGGAGATACTCGCCTACTCCCGTGAGGAAGCCGCACGCCTCGCCAGCCGAAGCGTGGGACCGGAGCACCTGCTGCTCGGTATGCTGCGTATCAAGGAGGGACCCGTCAATGACGTGTTCCGACGACTCGCCATCAACCTGTCGAATGTGAAGACAGAACTGGAGTCACGCGTGAGGGAGGATGAGATCGGCATGCCTATCAATACCAATGAACTGGTACTTAACGAGAAAGCCAGCAATATCCTGAAACTGGCGGTGCTGGAGGCACGTATCCAGCGCACCACCCGTGTGGACGAGCAACACCTGCTGCTCGCCATCCTGCACGACCAGGTGGACAACGGAGCTAAAATAGTATTGGAAATGAATAATATGAATTACGAGGATACACTGACGCTGCTGAGCGTCAAGAACGGTATCGGACTGCCCGACGAGGACTATGAGGAGGAAGAGGAACAGACCTCTAACAGCCAGCGCCCGTCGGCATCCAACAGCCATACCACGACACAGACCAAACAGACGAAGTCGAAGACACCCGTGCTCGACAATTTCTCGACAGACCTGACACAACAGGCGCTGGACGACAAACTCGACCCCGTGGTGGGTCGTGAGCGGGAGATACAGCGCGTGGTGGAGATCCTGGGCAGAAGGAAGAAGAACAACCCCATCCTCATCGGTGAGCCCGGTGTGGGCAAGAGTGCCATCGTGGAGGGTCTCGCACAGATGATCGCCCGCAGGGAGTGCTCTCCCATGCTCTTCGGCAAACGACTGGTGACACTCGACCTGACTGGGGTCGTCGCCGGCACGAAATACAGAGGACAGTTTGAGGAGCGTATCCGACAACTGATCAAGGAACTGGAACAGAACCCGGACGTGATCGTCTTCATCGATGAGATACACACCCTTATCGGAGCGGGTTCGACACCTGGCTCCATGGATGCCGCCAACATCCTGAAACCCGCACTGGCAAGGGGCACCATCCAGTGTATCGGCGCCACGACACTCGACGAGTACCGTAACTCCATCGAGAAAGACGGTGCCCTGGAACGCCGCTTCCAGAAAGTCCTCATCGAACCGACTAACGCCGAGGAGACACTGCAGATCCTGCATAACATCAAAGGACGCTATGAGCTGCACCACCATGTGAACTATACGGATGACGCTTTGGCGGCATGTGTCAAATTGACAGACCGCTATATCAGTGACCGCCAGCAACCCGACAAGGCGATCGACGCAATGGATGAGGTGGGCTCACGCGTACATCTTAATAATGTAAAGGTACCCCCTGAGATCGCACAACTGGAACTGGAACTGAAAGAGGTGACGGAGAAGAAACAACTGGCTGTCAAGAACCAGAACTTCGAACTTGCCGCAGGCTTCCGCGACCGCCAGACGGTGATGGAGAGCCAGCTGGCGGAGATGAACCGCAAATGGCAGGAGGGGGATATCGACGACAAACAGACGGTCACGGAGAAAGAGGTGCAGGACGTGGTGTCGATGATGACGGGTGTCCCCGTACAGCGCATGGCACAGGAGGAGGGTATCCGACTGAAAGGCATGGCGCAGGAACTCAAGACGCATGTCATCGCACAGGACAAGGCTATCGAGAAGATGGTACGTGCCATCCAGCGTAACAGGGTGGGACTGAAAGACCCTAACCACCCCATCGGCGCCTTTATGTTCCTCGGTCCTACGGGTGTCGGCAAGACTTACCTCGCCAAGAAACTCGCGGAGTTTATGTTTGGCAGCAGCGACGCCTTGATACGTGTCGATATGAGTGAGTATACGGAGTCGTTCAACGTGTCACGACTGATCGGCGCTCCTCCGGGCTATGTCGGCTATGAGGAGGGTGGACAACTGACGGAGCGGGTGCGCCGCCATCCCTACTCCATCGTACTGCTCGACGAGATAGAGAAAGCCCACGGCAACGTGTTCAACCTGTTGCTGCAGGTTCTCGACGAGGGACGACTGACGGATGGTAACGGGCGCTTCGTGGACTTCCGTAACACGGTGATCATTATGACATCGAACGCGGGAACACGACAACTGAAGGACTTCGGACGAGGCGTGGGATTCACCAGCGCAGGCTCTGGCGCCCTGATGCTGAACGAACAGGATAAGGAGCACGCCCGCCAGATCGTACAGAAAGCTCTGTCTAAGCAGTTCTCACCTGAGTTCCTCAACCGCCTGGACGAGATCATCACCTTCGACCAGCTCGACCTCGACGCCATCAAGAGGATCATCGACGTGGAACTGCAGGGGCTCTACAAGCGCATCGGAGACCTCGGCTACACCATCGACCTGAGCGACGAGGCGAAACAGTATGTCGCTGAGAAGGGCTATGACGTGCAGTTCGGTGCACGCCCCCTGAAACGTGCCATCCAGAGCTATATCGAGGACGGCATCTCGGAACTGATCGTCAATGGCGACCTCCAGAATGGAGACACCATACATATTAATAAGGTGGAAGGAAAAGACGAGCTGTCGTTCACACATTAACATACAACCCCCTTACATACAACCCAAACGTCTGCCCTCCAGGCAGACGTTTGTTGTTCCCGCACACATATAACCTGCATATTTTTGTCATTTTTCCCTTGATTTGAGTCAATTCGTGACAAAAAGAAACTTTTTTCGTATTTTTTTTGATAAAATGTTTGGTAATTCAATTTTTTGATGTAATTTTGCATCCGAAATAATTCGAGATACAAATTTCAATAGTATAATAACCAAAAAAGGAAAAAGATTATGAATGCAGCACAAGTTGTTGAGAATCTGAAGCAACGCTTCCCCAACGAGCCGGAGTACATCCAGGCAGTAAGTCAAGTTCTTCCCACTATCGAAGAAGAGTACAACAAGCACCCTGAGTTTGAGAAGGCAAACCTCATCGAGCGCCTCTGCATCCCCGATCGCGTATGTGAGTTCCGTATCACATGGGTAGACGACCAGGGTAAGGTACAGACCAACATGGGTTACCGTATTCAGCACAACAATGCTATCGGTCCGTACAAAGGCGGTCTCCGTTATCACAAGAGCGTGAACCTCGGTATCCTGAAGTTCCTCGCCTTCGAGCAGACCTTCAAGAACTCACTGACAACCCTGCCTATGGGTGGTGCCAAGGGTGGTTCCGACTTCTCTCCCCGTGGTAAGAGCGACGCTGAGGTGATGCGTTTCTGCCAGGCATTCATGAATGAGTTATATCGTGTGATCGGTCCCGATGAGGACGTTCCCGCTGGTGATATCGGTGTAGGTGGTCGTGAGGTAGGTTACCTCTTCGGACAGTACAAGAAGCTGACCCACCAGTTCCAGGGTGTGCTCACAGGTAAGGGTATCCCCTTCGGCGGCTCACTGATCCGTCCCGAGGCTACTGGTTACGGTTGTGTTTACTTCCTGACCTCTATGCTCGCTACCCGTAATATCGACATCAAGGGTAAGAAGGTGCTGATCTCCGGTTCCGGTAACGTGGCACAGTATGCTACTGAGAAGTGCATCCAGCTCGGTGCTATCCCCATGACCCTCTCTGACTCTGACGGTTACATCTACGACCCAGACGGTATCGACGAGGCTAAGCTCGCTTACGTGAAGGAGTTGAAGAATGTAGAGCGCGGACGTATCAAGGAGTATGCTGAGGAGTATCCTAACGCAGTATACCACGCTGGTGAGCGTCCCTGGCACGAGAAGGCTGACATCGCCCTGCCATGCGCTACCCAGAACGAGATCAACGGTGAGCAGGCTCAGGCACTCGTAGACAATGGTGTCATCGCCGTCGCTGAGGGTGCTAACATGCCTTCACTGCCCGAGGCTATCAAGATCTTCCAGGATGCCAAGATCCTGTACGCTCCCGGTAAGGCTTCTAACGCTGGTGGTGTGTCTGTATCTGGTCTGGAGATGTCACAGAACTCTGAGCGTCTGTCATGGACCGCTAAGGAGGTGGACGACTACCTGAAGCGTATCATGAACGATATTCACGAGAACTGCGTGAAGTACGGTACACAGCCTGACGGTTACATCAACTACGTGAAGGGCGCTAACGTCGCCGGTTTCATGAAGGTGGCTTCTGCCATGATGAGCCAGGGCATTGTATAAAGAATGTTTCCGACACAAACACTGAATAGAAAAGAGGGGCGGTCAAATCACTGACCGTCCCTCTCCTGTTATTATCTTACCACAATAGATTATTCCTCGTCTGGCGCAATGAGCTTATAGCCTTTGCCGTGGATATTGATGATCTCAATCTGGTCGTCGTCCTTCAGATGCTTACGCAGCTTGGTGATATACACATCCATCGAGCGGGCATTGAAATAGTTATCGTCAATCCAGATGGTCTTCAGGGCGAAGTCACGCTGCAGGATCTCATTGGCGTGAGAGCACAACAGTGCCAGCAACTCATTCTCCTTCGTCGTCAGCTTCGTCTGCTTGTCACCAATCACCAGCAACTGCTTCTGGGTATCGAAGGTGAAGCGTCCGATATGATATACGGAACTCTCCTTGTTCTTCTTACCACGTACGCGGCGCAGGATAGCCTCTACACGGAACACCAGTTCCTCCATCGAGAAGGGCTTGGTGATATAGTCGTCCGCACCGATCTTAAAGCCTTCGAGGATGTCCTCCTTCAATGTCTTTGCCGTGAGGAAGATGATAGGTATCTCCGCATTGGCACTGCGGATCTCCTGTGCCAGTGTGAAACCGTCTTTCTTCGGCATCATCACGTCGAGCACACAGATGTCAAACTTCGTCTTCAGGAAAGCCTTATAGCCTGCCTCACCGTCGGGGCACAGCTCTGCCTGGTAGCCCTTAGCTGCCAGATACTCACGCAACAGCATTCCCAGGTTCTCGTCGTCTTCACAAAGAAGAATTTTCAGTTTCTCGTCCATAATCTTATTCTTTTAATTGTTAATATATTATTCTTGATTCTCTTTCATAACAGGCAGGGAGATGGTGAACTTGGTACCCTTTCCCAAGTCACTCTCACACTTGATCTCACCCTGGTGGAGATCCACCACTTTCTTCACATAGGCAAGACCGAGACCGAAGCCCTTCACATCGTGCTTGTTACCCGTATGCACACGGTAGAACTTATCGAAGATCTTCTTGATATTCTCCTTCTTGATGCCCTGACCAGTGTCACGGATACTCAGCAACAGACGGTCATGGTCGTTCCACGTACGGATATAGATATCCAGCGGCTCCTCCGGTTTCCGGTATTTCACGGCGTTATCCATCAGGTTGGTGATGGCATTCTGGAAATGCACCTCATCGACATAGATACCGGAGTCGACAGCCTCTATCTGGGTGTATATCTTACCGCCCGTATGCTCCACACGCAAGGAGAAGGTGGAGGCGATGGTCTCTACCATCTCGTTGAGGTCGAGTTGTTTCTTCTTGAACACCACACTCTTCTTGTCGAACATCGACATCTGCAGCACTTTCTCCACGAGGAAGCGGAGGCGCTTCGACTCATCGGCGATGATGCCACCCAGGTGCTTCGTCATCTGCTCACTCTTCGTCACACTGTCGTCATTCATCATCTGCGCGGCAAGTGAGATAGAGGCGATAGGGGTCTTTAGCTCATGCGTCATATTATTGATGAAGTCGTTCTTGATCTCCGTATAGCGTTTCTGACGGAAGATCAGTACGATGGTGAAGATGAACGTGATGAGCAATACCATCGTGAACACCAATGACGGTATCATAAAGCGTACAGAGGAGAAGATATAGCTGCTCATGTCCGGGAAGTGAATCTTCACCACACCCATCTTCGACTGCGGGTCGTTACGGAACAGCAACTGCGTATAACTGTATTTCTCCCCCTCATCGGTGTAGTCCGGACAACGATACACCTCACGACCGTCCGATGTGGAGACGGTGAAATGGTAAGGGATATTGACCCCGTTGTTCATCAGCTCCGCACGGATATCCTGATCCAGCATCCGGAAGTTGATACGCTCCTTCAGCGGTTTGTCACTGGCGGTATAGAGGATATTATACACCACCTCGTCGAGCAACGCTTTCTGGTAGACATAGCGGTTACGCACGATCTCCTGCATCGACTTCGCCGCCTCGGAGAGCGAGCTCTTGTCTTTACGCAGGATCATCGCCTTGGGCACAGAGGCGGGCTTCATCTCGAAAGTCTTCAACTGGAACGAGGAGTATACCGTGCCATCGTCGGCAGCCACTGCAAACTGGTGCGACTGCTTGATGGTACCGTCGAGCCCGTCAACCATCATAGAGTCCTGGCTGAAGGCACGACGCTCCGTCGCCTGTACGTCTTTCTCCAAGTAACGAAGTGTCTCATTCATCTCCAGGTTACGGGATGCCTGATACAGACTGCGGTTCACGCTCTCGTCAAACTGTTCTTTCTTCATCTTCACCATCTCCTCGACATAGGAGAACTGGAGATAAAGCAGACCCAGGAAAGCGAGTCCCATGACGATGGCTATTGCCCAAATAGTAGACTTCTTCATATCGAAAGCAAAGATACTGCTTTTACCGATACGAAGAAGTCGTTTAGTTAATTAATTCCGTTAAATTTAACGTTATTAACAATAATGGCTGAGTTTAGTTTTATATATGCGTCTTAGAAGTGTATGTTTACGTCCATGCCGACCTGTATAGGATTGGCGCGCTGTGCAAAATAGCGCTGTCCTCCCGCCGCTGTGGATGATACGGCAAATGTATTGTATTTCGTGTCCGTCAGGTTACGTCCCCAGACCGTGACGACAACAGGACCGAAGTCATAGTCGGCATGGGCGCCGAGAACCGCATAGAACTTCTGCGAATAGGTATTCGCCTCGTCCCACCAGGTCTTACCCTGTCCTGAGACATTCGCGCCAATGGTAAATTTACCGATGTGGTAATCCGCCATCGCACTGAACGTATGGCGGGGTACGAAAGGCACATAATTCCCATCGTAATCGACATCAAAAGCGTCTACATCTGGAGCGACAGCCCCACCCTTTGTCACCAGGTATTTATCGAATTTCGTGTTGGTAAAACTGTAGGTCATGCCCCAGTCAAGCGCATTGTCGAAGGCACGTCCACGCAAAGACATCTCCAGTCCGCAGGAGTGGCTCTTACCCGCATTCACTATGATACGACCGTAATTGCTGTGAGGCTCCATGATGGAGAGTTGCTGGTTACGGATCTTCATATAGAAGAGCGCGAGGTCGAAATGAACCTGAGAGTCGAAGAGGTTCAGGTGTGTGCCCACCTCGAAGTTCCAGGACTCCTCGGGTTTATAGGCAATCGTCTCCTCGATAGCGTCATAGTCTTCAGCACTATGCTCCACATCATAGTCACCACGCATGGCTTTCTGCTGATTCGCATTCAAATCCGTCTGGAGGATATCACTGAACATCTGGATATTGTAGCCTCCGGCACGATAGCCCTTAGAGACGAGGGCGTAAGCATTCCCCACCTTATTAAAACTGTAAGTAAGACCTATTTTCGGCAGCAACTGCGTAAAGGTCTTCGAGCGGTTGTCAACCACATGAGAGGTGAGGTGATAGGTAGCCATCGCATTGGCAGTACCACCTGTCATGTTCATATAAGCAAGTGCGTCATAGTCGACTTTCACCCTGTCGACATTAAAGCGCAAGCCTAGCGTCAGTTTCAAGCGGTCAACCAACTGGATATTCGTCTCATGGAAAAGGGCGAAGTTCATGGAAGGAGTCTTGAAGGACTCTGGCACTCCCATCTCCGCCGACATGGTGACACCCATGCCGTCCACGGTGCGCTGTGCCATCTGCTGAGCCTGTTCCGGTGACATTCCCTGTCCTATGAAGCGTCCCACCATTGCCTGGATCATCGCATTCTTCATGGAATTCTCGATGGCAGTACCGATAGGACCTGTAATGGCATCACCGAAATAGACGGGTGCATCGGTATGCAACCACTGATAGGAGCCGAAGACACCCGTGGCATGCTGCCAGCAGCCTGTATGCTGAGAACGGAGCACAAACTCCTGTGTCAGTGCGTTCATCTTCTGACGTTGTTCCAGACGCAGGAAGTCAGGTGTCATATAGTCCTGGTCCATCATCATCTGGTCCTGCAGGAACTGATAACTGGTCGTTGAGGTGAAGAGCAGTTTCCCCATATCATAGCTGATGGAAAGCCCTGTATTCAGCATGTTACGCTTGTAACCATTCATGATGGTGGTGGCGGGATCAGCGACATCAAGCGTGTATGGGCTGACCGAGCTTGTCTCTATCGGCTGGAACTCTCCATAGCCAAAACCGTTCTGGTTGACGTACTGATAGTCAACCGTCCAGTCAAGTTTCAACTTATGATTAGGAGCAAAGATCAGACGCACCTTAGCGCCCGCCTCATTACTCTTATCGTTTTTCTCTGAGAAATTCTGGTTGTCGATGAAGCCTTTCAGTCCACTGTAAAAGCCTGCCACCGAGAAAGCCAGTTTATCGCTGGGGCGATGGTAATGCGCCACCTCCACATTCGTATAGAGTCCCGTACCGATGCCCAGTCGGATATCCGTACCCTGGTAGCTCATCGGGTTCTTGGAATAGATACGCACCAAGCCGCCCTCGGTATTCTGCCCATAGAGCGTTGCCTGAGGACCACGCAGCACATCCACTCGGTCGAGCATATAGAAATGGTTATTATAGGCAGCCTTCGACATCAAGGGGATATTATCGTAATAAACGCCCACTGCCGGATTATTGATACGTGAGCCTATACCTCTTATATATAGAGAGGAGGTCAGACGCGAGCCATAGGCTGGCATCACGAAGGAGGGAACATACAGTGACAACTGGCTGAGGTCACGCACATTCAACTGCTGCATCTCGCTGGCACCGAAGACATTACTGCTCATCGGTTGCTGACGTAACAGGAAGCTCTCCTTGGGTTGGGAGACCACAATGACCTCATCTAAGTCTATCACACGAGAAGAGTCGTTCACCTCGTAGGCTTGCGACAGGACAGGCATCATACACAACAAGCCCGTCAAGATTAATTGCTTGTTCTTTTTCATAACGGGTGCAAAGGTACAGCTTTCCGTTATTCTGTGCAATCCTTATTTATAGGGATTTTTCAGGTGTTGACCGTTCCGCAGTGCGGGCAACGTCCTTTTTCACTCAGGAGAGCCCCACATTTCCCACAGGTGAAGCGGCATCTGGCGAAATGTGTGTAACGATAGAGGGCATAGATGAAATAGGCGATCAGCAACAGGTAGCCTATATAATACAAGGTGGAGACGCTGAACACCACATAGTCGACGGCACACACACCCGCCAGTCCACCTAAATAGAGAATCGCCTCGATACCCGTGAGATGGCGCAGCACGTCATCCAGAGAAGCCACAGCCACAATGATGATCGCCCATACCGAGGCGATGAAGAGTCCCAGGTGCCACGGGAGGGCGAAAGGGTTCAGTGACGGGTGGTAATAGAAATGCCGCCATGACTCTGCGCCAAACATCTGGATAGAGGCATAGAGTGTTGCCGACGACGCCACCAGCAGGCATAACAGTGTGGGATAGAACGAGTCGATGTCCTTGAAATGCACGATATAGGCGGCATGACGGTTCAGGCGGTAGAGTCCATAGGCGACGACGACGATGACGAGGAAGGCGAGGAATACCAACAAATGGGTATCCGAGAAGAGGTCGATGAACTGTGAGATAGGGTCATCCGGTGACACCCCCTCCAGCATCTCACTCTCCCTGATCCACCCCTGCGTCATCTGGTCACGAGCCACCTTCACCCATACCGAGTCGATAGAGTCGGTGGATACCGTCATGATATCCGCCACGACGAGTCGCTCCCCCTTCATCACATAGAGGGTGTCGAAAGCCATCTCACCAGGTTGGTCGGACAGTGGCATACTGGCGGCATTCACCACGAAATTATAGTTCTGCGTATAGTGATGCGTGGTGAAGAAAGAGATACTGTCGATCTGTTTCTCCGTGAGGTCCCATGCGTCAGGTGTCTGCGGACCGTGGTTATAACAGGCGGTCAACAGCAACGCACAGAGTGTGAGGATATAGAACTTAATCTGCCGCATACACATTCATCTGACAATGTTTACAATCGAAGTCCAGCCGGAACCGTCTGCCGTCACCCAGACGGAGGAAAAGGGGTTCCTTCCACTGGGGTCTGCCGCCGCCGTTTCTCACACAACAGCCCAGGGAGTAACGAAGGCAATGGCGGCACTGCATCAGTAACACGTCACCCTTAGGACGGTGTGTCTCAAAGGCAGGTGTCACGTCCGGCAGTCCCTGTCCTTCATAAAAGGCACGTGCCTGATGGTTGGCGATATTATACAGATAAGGAAGCCCGTACCTCTGACCTGTGAAGGCGGCACCTCCGGGGGTCGAAGGCGGCACCTCCGAGGGGCGAAGGCGGCACCTCCGGGGGGCGGAGGCGGCACCTTCGACCAGTCTGCGCCGCAGTTCCGCCAACATACTACTGGGGATGAAATACCGGAAGTCGTCCGGCATTTCCACCCTACTACACTCATAAGGAGTACCCCCCAGTCGTGACAACTGGCGGATGATATTCTCCCGTTGCGGTTTCTCCGCCTGCTGGTGCTCACAAGTGATACTCACCTCCACGCCGTCAGCCGACAGGGCGAAACCGTCGTCCGTCGCCCTCAGCCGCATCACCCATGGTATCTTACGCTCACCAGACTGTCTGGAGAGCTGTCGCTCGAAATCCTGGTCGTTATTCCTATAGAGAGCCATCCCCGCATGCAGGTGTCGCGGCATCTCATGTGGATAGAGGCGGTTACCCTCGGCACGGTTCACACGGAAGCCCTCCAACTCCCGTTCCTTGTTGATGAAACAGAGTCCGTCGCCATTGGCAAAGGACGCCGTACCCGCCACATTGAACGAGTCACGCCGTATCTCCTTGACATACCCCACATACTCCCCCATCGCCTTGGGGGTGTCAGGGGAAAAGATATCAGGCTGTCTGCCATGGAGGAAATAGGTGGTAAACCCACGGTTGAAGGTCTTATTGAGATTCGGTGTGAACGAGTAGGTACAGTGTCCTTGTGAGGCACGACAGTAACGGTCGGGATGGCGTGCGATGACCGCATCGAGCCGCTGGCTGTAGGCAGCCACCACGTTCTTCACATAGCTGACCTCCTTCAGTCGCCCCTCTATCTTAAACGACGTGGCGCCCGCCTCTATAAGCTCCTCCAGATGGTCACTGAGGTTCATGTCCTTGAGCGATAACAGGTGCCGCTGGTGCTCTAACTCATTTCCGTCAGCATCCAGCAGGTCAAACCTCATACGACAGAACTGGGCACAGGCACCCCGGTTGGCGGAGCGTCCGAAACAATACTGTGACGCATAGCACAGACCGCTGTAGCTGACACACAGGGCACCATGCACAAAGACCTCCAAGGGCATGTCGGGAACCTCTTGATGGATTGCCGCTATCTCACTGACAGACAACTCACGGGCGAGGACGACACGCTGGAAGCCCAGGTCACGGAGCCAGCGCACCTTCCCGGCGGTACGGTTATCCGTCTGTGTGGAGGCATGAAGGGCGATGGGTGGAATGTCCATCCGCAGGACACCCATGTCCTGCACGAGGATGGCATCCACCCCTATCTCCTCCAGCTGGCGGATCAGTTGCTCCGTCTCCTCCAGCTCCTCGTCGTAGATGATGGTATTCACTGTGACATACACCCTCACGCCATACGGATGAGCATAGTCACAAAGTTGTCGGATATCCTCCACGCTATTGCCCGCAGCCACCCTTGCGCCAAAGCGCTGTGCACCGATATACACAGCATCAGCGCCATGGTCGACCGCCGCCATCCCACAGGCGAGGTTCTTTGCCGGTGCGAGCAGTTCGAGTGGTGTCATTCAATCTGATTGATATCGTATGGTGTCTCCTGATAGACGTAATAGTTGATCCAGTTACTATAGAGCAGGTTGGCATGGGCACGCCATGTCACCAGAGGCTCGTTGGCAGGATTATCGTCACGGTAGTAATTCCTCGGGAGCTCCACGTCATCACGGATATCCTTATCACGCTTATACTCCTTGTCGAGTGTGTTCGGCGCATACTCCAGGTGTCCCGTGATGAAGAACTCACGACCGTTGCGCGCCATCACCATCGACACGCCACAGTCCGGTGACTCAGCGATCAGTGTCAGTGCCGGATTGGCAAGGATATCCTCACGATGCAGTTCCGTATGGCGGCTATGCGGCATCTGGAACACATCGTCGAAGCCCCGGAAGATGGGCAGCTGGGGTTCCAGCGGTATCTGCGGGAAGATACCGAACATCTTCTTCCGCAGCGGGTATTTAGGGATTCCGTAATGGTAATAGAGTCCAGCCTGTGCCGCCCAACATATATATAAGGTACTCGTCACGTGCGTGCGCGCCCATGCGAAGATGTCCTTCATCTCATCCCAATAGGTCACCTCCTCGAAGTCGAGTGTCTCCACCGGCGCTCCCGTGATGATCATGCCGTCATATTTCTCCTTGCGCATCTGCTCAAAGTCACGGTAGAACATCATCATGTGCTCGATAGGCGTGTTCTTCGGAGTATGGCTGCGGAGTTTCATGAAACTGATCTCCAGCTGCAACGGGGTGTTAGACAGCAGACGGATGAGGTCGGTCTCTGTCGTGATCTTCAACGGCATGAGGTTGAGGATGACGATCTTCAACGGACGGATATCCTGCATGTGTGCGCGGGAGTCGTCCATCACAAAGATATTCTCCTGCTTCAGCAGGTCGATAGCGGGTAATTTATCTGGTAGTCTTAAAGGCATAATTTATCACATTACAGAAAAAACACAAACAGAGACATTGTCGAAGCCTCCCTTCTCTATCGCAGCTTCACAAAGGCGGTTGGCGGAGACACCGTTTATCATCATCTGCTCGATAACGTCGTCGCTCACCATGTCGCTCAACCCGTCGGAGCATACCATATAAACATCACCGTGACGGAAATCATCGGTGAACTCCACCATATCCATATAGGTATGCTTACAGCCGGCACCGATACAGTTGGTGATTATATTGGAATGACGCTTTTCACCCCGCAGGGTGTTCAGCGAGTGGTCAGTGGTGAGCTGAGCCAGTTTCCCGTCACGGAGGCGGTACAGACGACTGTCGCCGCAGTTGATCCAGAAATACTTCCCCTCATAATAGATGACAGCCACGAGCGTGGTACCCATCCCCTCCATGGAAGGGTCGGCATGTCCCTTGGAGGTGATGATCTTATGGATGGAGTCAAGCCATACCTCCATGGTCTTATTCACCTCACTGACGGAAAGCCCTTTGGGCATGTCAGAGACAAAGAAGCGTAAGTTCTCAAGGGTATCGGCACTCGCCACCTCACCAGCCAGATGTCCCCCCATCCCGTCAGCCAAGGCAATGACGAAACGGTCGACATTCTCCGTCATGAACTCCGTCTGGTAAGCCTCACTACGTACGAACTTATCATAGGCGAAGACCATGTCCTCGTTATTATTTCTCACACATCCCACACGACTTGCCGCCGTAATGACGATTCTGCTCATATTACTTCTAAATACAATCCTTAATCCGTCTCAGGTCTGTCAGCTGACGGTAACCTGCAAGTTAATATTTGCCAAAGACACGATGTCACCGCTCTTGATAGACATGGGGATGTCTGGTAACAACTCACGGTCATTGAGCTTCGTGCCATTGGAGGAATGCTTGTCGATGATGCACCATCCGGAATCTGGTTTGTAAATCAGTTGCGCATGGGCACCCGACACAAACATATTACCCTCGAACATCTGCTGGTACGGTCCTTGTCTGCGTCCGATGATGGCACCATTGATACCTACCATACGGATGTTCAAGGAAGGATTGTACAGTGTCAGCGTGGGGATCCCCTGTATCTGGACATCAGGAGGAGGCGTTCCATGATTCCGCTCTGACGCGAAGGTACGGCTGATATCCGCAGCGGTGGGATGGGCGCTCGCTACGCTGGCGCTCTCCGGTTCCGCACCTGGTGCCGCCATCAAACCGCCACAGAATGTACAACGCCGTCCTGTACCTACACGACCACAATTGGAGCAATATTGTAAAGCCTGACCACACTGGTCACAGTAGCATGACTGCTCTTCTATCTCCTCTCTACAACTTGGACATATAATCATAACTCATCCTTTATATCTTCCGGCATAATCATCTGGTAAGTCTCCTGTGTCACCTCACTCTGAGGCATTTCACTTACACGGACAGACAACTGCTGGATTGTTTCATCAAGCATGTTACGCATCTCACGGGCATTACCGAAGGAGTCGCTCTTGCTGACAACCTTACGGCAGATCAGATCCATCAACTTGAACTCTGCTGCGGGCGACAACGTGTAGTTGTCCTTCGACGCCATCTTCTTGTAAATGGCAAGCAGCTCGTCCTCGTTATAGTCCTCTATATGCATCTTATGGGTGAAGCGACTGGCAAGACCCGGGTTGACATTCATGAAGTCCTCCATCTCCTTCTGATAGCCAGCGGCGATGACCACGAACTTACCACGGTCATCCTCCATGCGCTTCATCAGGGTGTCGATGGCTTCCTTGCCATACTGGTCGTTCTCCGACGACAGGGTGTATGCCTCGTCGATGAACAGGATACCGCCCATCGCCTTGTCACACATGTTATTGACGATCTTCGGGGTCTCACCCATATATTTACCTACTAGGGTGGCACGACTTGCCTCGATGACACGACTGGTGGGCAGGATCTCCATACTCTGCAGCACCTCACCCATCTTACGGGCGATAGAGGTCTTACCCGTACCGGGATTACCCGTCAGGATGAAGTTCATCGCCATCTGCTGTACCTTACCGGCACCCATGGCGGCACGCTGCTTCATGAACATGCTCTGTACGGCGAGGCGACGGATCATGTTCTTGACAGAGCGCATACCAATGAACTCGTCGAGCTCGTTGAGCACCTCATCGAGCGGACGTACCTTCTCGCTCTGCTGAACGGCGAGGTCCGCCTCCGTGATACGGTACATATCCTCGTCCTTGAAGTCGGGGTTGTTCACCTCCGCCATCAGGCGCTGACTCTGTTTCTCGACAGCGGCATCGAAGATGCGACGTGCCTCACGGGCATTACCGAAGTTCTTGTCACGACGCAGGTACAACTGTTCGAACTGGCGGTGTACCGCATCGCGGGTGGTGTCATCAACGGTGAAGTTCTTACCCTTGGCAAGATTGATGAATATCTGTGTCAACTCATCCGGGGTATAGTCGTCGAAATGTATCGTCTGTGTGAAGCGGCTCTTCAGTCCCGGGTTGGTATCGATAAAGTCGTGCATCTGGTCGGTGTAACCGGCAACGATACAGATGAACTTGCCACGGTCGTCCTCCAGTCGCTTGAGCAACGTGTCAATAGCCTCACCTCCGAAGGAGTCGTTATCACCAGACTTCAAGGTATACGCCTCGTCGATGAACAACACGCCACCCATCGCAGAGTCTATCAACTGATTCGTCTTGATCGCTGTCTGTCCGGAGTAGCCGGATACGAGTTTGCTACGGTCACACTCCACCAGCTGTCCCCTGGAGAGGATACCCAGTGTACGGAACACATCCGCCATGATACGTGCGACCGTTGTCTTACCAGTACCGGGATTACCCGTGAAGACATAATGCTTTCCCTGGAACGTATTGGTCTCCCCACGACGTATCTGTAGGTTGAGGAAGGCGGCAAGGTTGGAGATCTCCTGCTTGACAGCCGACAAGCCCACCATACCGTTGAGTTTCTCCAGACACTCGGTATAGTCGACGGTCTTCGGAGCCTCGTACGGGATATCCTCCTGTGTGATGGTCATCAACTCCTCGTTGGTCTTCGTCGACATATCCTCCTTCTGCAGACGCTCCGCCTGCTTTGCCGTGATCTTGTCGAACAACTGGCGCATGGTACGTCCGTTAGCGAAGTCCTTGTCACGGGAGTCATACATCTCCTTGATCATCTTACGAGTCAGCTCCTCCGCGTCAGGTGCGAAGACATATTTCTTCGACGTGGCGAAGACCTGCATGATCTGGTACAGCTCGTCAGGATTATAGTCGTCGATATTCAGGAAGTAACTGAAACGGCTGCGCACACCGGGGTTGATACGGAACAGGTTCTCCATCTCCGTGCGGTAGCCGGCGGCGATAACGACAAACTTGCCACGGTCGTCCTCCATGCGTTTCATCAACTGCTCCAGTGCCTGGGCACCCTGGTTGTCACGGTCACCACCCTGGCTGACAGGGGCAAGGGTATAAGCCTCGTCCACGAAGAGGATACCGCCCATCGCCTTGTCACACAGACGGTCGACGACCTTAGGTGTCTCACCCTGATACGGGCTGACCATCTTGGCACGGTCGCACTCTACGACATGTCCGCTGTCCAGATAGCCGATCGCCTCCAATATCTCTCCCAGCTTACGGGCTATCGTTGTCTTACCCGTACCGGGATTACCTGTCAGAACGATATGGATACCAGCCTTCTGCTGCTCTCCCAGTCCGCGCTGGGCACGCTGCACACTGTTCTGTACCGAGTAGGCGATCTCACGGACCGCCTTCTTCACCTCGTCCATACCGATATACTGGTTCAGGTCACTGAGGATGTCATCCAGCGTACGCTCCTCAGGCACATAGCCACGGATATCCCCCTCCTCTATCATGATGGCATCGGAACCCCTGCTGATAAATGACGTGAAGATATCCTCCGCCGTCTTCACGGCAAGGTGGCGGTAGCCAAATGTGTCGTCCTTGATCTTGACCTGATACTGGAAATAGCGTTCCAGTTTATGCTCTGCCTCAGGAGTATAGGCGGAAATACCATATTTGACGCGCAGCTCCTGTTTGCAGACATCACACAACTCCGAGAAACCGGGAGTCGGCAGTCGGAAGATATATTTGAAACGGTTCTGGGCGGCAGGGTTATTCACCAGGAAGTCATCCAGTCCCTTGGGTAAACCGGAGATGATGACGATAGGGTTATCGTCCCACTTATCCATCTCCACGAACAACTTATCGAGCGGGTTCACCTGGTTAGAATAACGGTCCGGCAACAGCTTCTGCACGTTATCAAAGAACAGGATACCGTCCTTTGCCTTCTTGATATTGTCGTCCCACTTGTCGACAAACCGCTGGTAATCGACAGCATCCACCATCGTCAGCTTCGGCTTGTCGATGATCTTATGCTGATAGAAATAATCCCTGATAATCTCCGACAGGGCGGTCTTACCCGTTCCCGTCTCACCGATGATAATGGCATTCACGCTCAGGCGCACCTTCATAATGTCCTTACGGGAATGGAGATAGGTATAGGTATCGACAACAGTCTTGAGCTGTTTCTTTACATCATCAAGACCTACCAACTGGTCGAGAACGTTCTGGGAGATCAGGGGTTTACCACACCACTTACAGAACTTCGCTATCGAACGGTTTTCTTTATGACAATGCTCACAAACCATAATTATTCCACGTCCTTTTGTATTTGTTTAACCACAGCCGACGGTTTCAGTTTCCAGCTATCCAGATTCGGATTATTCACATTCAACAGATTGCGACTGAATAACACTAACTCCATCAACATTATTCCCACTAGTGCCGACCATAAGATATAGTGCATCACGGACTCCCCACTCAAGGAGCGCACCTGATTGGTCACGTCATCTAACAGGCCGAAGTTGGAACCTTTGAACTTGAACTTCTTTTCCTTGAAAGTATAGTATAATGGTTCTAACAGGGAAGACTTGATATCATCATCCATCACCTCAGAGATCAGGAGATTCTCACTATTGGTGTCGGCACGGAAGTCCGTGAAATGACAGATCGCCATATAAACAAGTGTAATGAGAATAATGACCGGTATGAAGAGACTCGGTGAGGAGTTGTTGACATATCTTAATATGATCACAGGGATATAGGAGGAAAGGATTCCCAACAGACCCCACAAGCATGAGAAGACAAATCCATATCCTTTAAAAAAGGCACGTGTACCTATTATAATTGCCGACATACCACCAAGAGGCAATACGATAGCCATCCCCGGGTGATCCAGCAGATACTCACGGCTGTTAACACCGAAGAGCAGGACGAAGAGTATCCAGACACCACATAACGAATAGAAGACCATACGCCATGTCTTTTCCTTATTCTTCGCCTTAAAGAAACGCTGCCGTACCTCTGTGTACTTTGCTGCCGTCTCCTCCTTGGCAGTGCCGAAACGCTTAAAGTAAGGCTGGTTGGGGTCTATCTCTCCCAGCATCAGGATCCAACGCTCCAGACAACGCTCATAGGAATAAGCCTCACTGAAGTCTTTCTCAGGATCCTCATGGTAGAAGATGGAGAGCCACTGTTTCAAGGCGCCCCGCTTCAACTCCTGGACCATCTCCGGGCGATGACCGATCTTGTCGATAGTCAGTCCCTCAGTCAGTTCCATGCCGTCATCCAGCATATAGGTGGGACGGGCACCAAGGATACGGCAGAAGCGATATGCCGCCGTCCGTAAGTCATAGACACCCAGGCGCTCGGTATTCTCCGCACTCTTCAGGTCAAAGCAGGCACGTGCCTGGTTCAGTTGCTCATACCATCCATGCAACTGGGCGAAATAGGCGAAGCGTCCATTCGGGTCGGAGAAGTCCTTGATGACCTCGTTGAACTCCTTCTCGCTCAAATGCTGCCACTGCTGCATCTGCTGTGCCAGCAACGCGCCGACACGATATGGTGTGTCTGCCTCCTGTAAGTCGAAAGCAGCGTCACGGTCGATGTTATACAGTACCTTATACCCCAACGAGCGGGAAGGTTTCTGTCCATTTGTCAGGATACGTAACGCCTCACACGCCATACGGTCCTCATGGCAATACATCCACGACAACAGTCTGCCGTCGCTCAAGGATATCCATGCGTCCTCAGAGCAGTCCTCATAGCCGAAGGAATGGACGATCTCCTGTAAGGTGGCGGAAGGATACTGGTTCAGGAAAGGAATATCCTTGTCAAACTCATAGACCGTGCGCATGATGGCTACACGTCCGTCGAAATCCTTCTCGGAGAAATAAGAGCGGAGCCTGTCCACATTCGCCTTGGAGTGTGACTCCAGGTAGAGGAATAACGTATCATTGGGATTCCTCAGCGCGATGGAGTACTCTTCCTGGTAGCTTAACACAGAAATGCTGACGCTATGCAGGTCATCGCAGAGGTTGCCGTGCAGGTCACGGTAAGGATAGGTAGGCTCCATCACATACACCGCCGCCATCAGTCCCGCATGCTGGTCAGCAGGATAGCGGTTGACGACGATGTCCTTGACAACGGAACTGAGCTTCACGTTACCACACTGCTCCAGCCAACCGGCGATCCTGCCATTATACAAATAATTGATGGCGAGACGCTCGTTGTCCAATAGCAAGGGTATCAGCTCATGGACGTTATCGGCGACGAGGTTCTTCTCCGGGTCGACGATAAAGCTGCGGTATTTCAGGATCGGTGAGGAGATATCCACTTCCACGTCCTCACCCAAGAACCAGCGCTCCACCTCGTCATATTTCCATCGTTTCTGGGGATTGACAGAGGTGAGACCCTGTATCAGCATCTTCACACGGTCAGGCAACTCATTGATGCGGGGCAGACGACCCTCGTTCTTCTTGCGCATCATCACCCGCTCATTCTGGTTCAACGGATTCTCACCCAGCCAAAGTGTCATCAGCGTAATACCCAAAGAATAGAAATCCACGGAGGGTGTTATCTCCACCTCACCGTCAATGACATCATTGTACATCTCCGGAGCCGCATAGACCGGTGTACGAGCCTGTGTCGTCTTGTGGACGCGCTCGTCATTATCCAGCACGCTGGAGATACCGAAGTCTCCCAACACGATCTCCTGATGCTTCTCGTCACGGAAGAAGAAGTTGCCCGGTTTGATGTCCTTATGGATGATATTACTGTTATGGCAGTAGGCAAGAGTGGCGGCAGCCTGCAGGGCGATACGCCGGAACTGGTTAAAGTCACCGTCCAGGTCATAACCTGCGAGGGTGCCTCCCTCCAGGTACTCCATCAACTCATAGTCACGGTTCTTGCCATCCACATACGTCTTTCCATAATCATAGATTTTCACGATGGTCTCCATGCCGAAGCTCTGGATGATACGCAACAAGGTCTTCTTGATGGTGAAGTTCGGATAGTAGATCTTCAACACCATCCGCACCTGGTCACACTCTACCAGGAACACTTGTGCCTCACCGGAATTATCACTCAGGCATTTGAGGTTATGATAGACTTTCCCTTTAATAACAAAGTCACCAGCATCATTCGAAGAAGAAGAGGAAGGCTTACTTCTACCAGGAATATAAGTAGAATCCCCCGCCTTTGCCCCGCCCATGGGAGCCACTCGGACTGTCGAAGGCTGCTGCTCTGGAGTTCTTATGGTTTGATCCATTATTTATCGTCTTTAATTTCCGCAGTACTATTCTTTCCTAACACGACCCATTTCCCACCGAGATGTGGCTTGGCACAACCGCACGGACTGCTATGCAAGGCATGTTTGAAATTACATACCCAGGCAAGACGGACACCCATCGGTTTGCTCGCCATCGCATAGTTACGTGCCTGTACCGGTGAGGATGTGGGGGGAACCGCCAACTTATCGAGGATAGCGGAGAGCTTCTTGATCTTCTCTGATTTCTGCTCCTCCAGCTCCTCTTTCGTCATACGTTTTGTCACCACTTTGGGAATGACCGGGTTCTCCACACCGGCGTCCTTTGCCAACAACGTCAGCATCCGCTCTCGCAACTTCATATTCATCTGCTCGCGGACGACATCACGCTCTGAGTTGTATGGCAAAGAGCCCTCCAGACGGGAATACTCCTGTACGACATCCATCAGTTCCTTGTAGTCAGGGTTCTTCTGTAACTCCTTCACCAACTCTTTCGCCTCTGCCGTCAGAGCGGTACCGCACTGCTTGCAGAACGCGAAGTCGTTCATCGTATGGCAGGTAGGACACACCAGACCGCCGCGAGGACTTCCGCATTCCGGGCAGTATGCCTCGTTACCTCTCAGGTGAGCTCCGCAATAGGAACAAATGTCTTTACGGATGTAATGATGACAGGTCTCACAGAAATCCGCGTCAGGGTCTACCTCTGAGCCACAGAAGGGACAGGACATCTTGCTGATAGGCTGTCCGCACTGGGCACAGAACATGACCTCCGGCTCATTGATGGCACCACAGAATGGACATTTCTTACCGATTGCCTGCTGTTGTTGCTGTTGTTGTTGCATCAACGGCTGCTGAGAGTCGTCTTCCCTCTCCCGCACTCTTTCACGGGCAATCTCCTGGGGACGTACCGTACGCTGTGTCCTCTCAGTATCTTGGGGGTTATCGTTTATCATTTTTAGGATAGCATTAATTAAGTTAGATGCAAAGATAGTAATTATTTCTTAAATCAAACAAAAAACCGCCGTAAATTTACATTTACGACGGCATTTTTCTTCATTTTGGCTATATTTTACCACAAAGAAAGGCGTTTTTCCTTAGGAACATACATTTTATCGCCCTCTTTGATACCAAATGCCTCATACCACATATCGACATGCGGAAGGGCTCCGTTGACACGCCAACGTCCCAGTGAGTGAGGGTCGCTCTTGGTACGGTTACGGATCTCCGCCTCTGTGATGTTACCTGCCCATACACCGGCATAGGCAAGGAAGAAACGCTGATCAGCGGTCAGACCGTCAATCACGGGAAGTGAACTATATTTCGTAGCGTTCTTATAGGCATACCATGCCACCTGCAGACCACCATGGTCGGCAAGGTTCTCACCCAATGTCAGGCGACCATTGGCATTCAAGTCGGGCAACACCTTGATGGCGGAAAAGAAGTCCGCATACTTATCCGTACGCTCCGTAAAGTTTTTTCCATCCATTTCCGTCCACCAGTCATGCATATTCCCGTCCTTGTCATAGCGACGACCCTGATCGTCAAACCCATGGGTCATCTCATGACCGATCACGACACCGATCGCACCATAGTTGAAGGCATCATCAGCAGTGGGGTCAAAGAACGGCACTTGCAGGATTCCAGCAGGGAAGCAAATTTCATTGGTAGTAGGATTATAGTACGCATTGACCGTCTGTGGTGTCATGTGCCAGTCTTCACGGTCAACAGGCTTACCTGCCGTATGGGCAATATGCCATTTATTCCAAAAGCGACTACACTCCTGCATGTTGTCATAGTAAGATTTTTTCGCATCTATCCTCAGGTCTGACAAATCCGTCCAGCGGTCGGGATATCCGATCTTCACATAGAAAGTATTCAACTTCAACAGGGCATTGACCTTAGTCGAGTCATCCATCCACTCCTGGGCAGCGATACGCTCGCCTAAGGCGATACGGAGATTCTCCACCAGGGTCTTCATACGCTCCTTGGAAGAGGCTGGGAAATATTTCTCCACATAGATCTTACCCAGCGCCTCACCCATCACACCTTGCACCTGGTTGGTGGAGCGACGCCACAGAGGATGGTCCTCTTTCCTACCCGACATCACCTTGCCGAAGAAGTCGAAATGTGCCGCGCGCACCGCGTCATTCAGATATCCTGCGGCGGAACAGATGACACCCCACTCCATATAGTCACGGTACTCTGCCGGTGACATCTTACCGAAAAGTTGGTCAGCGCCACTCATGAAGGCTGGCTGTCCGACAATCATCTCCTGGATATACTGGCTGGCAATACCCTTGGCATTCATCTGTCTCTCCAGCTGGAAGTGTGGATACTTGCCGTCAAACTCCTTCAGGGTCATCTTATTGTAGTTTGCGATGGGGTCACGCAACTCGGTACGTGACTTCGAGACCTTCGCCAAGGCGAGTTCTACAGCGAAGATGTTCCTCATCTTCTTCTCGGCAGCCGCCTTCTTGAAACCGAAGAGCTGGAACATACGGACAATATGTCTCTTATAGCTCTCACGGATCTTCGTCGTAGCCTCATCTGTCTCCAGATAGTAGTCTTTCTGTCCCAGTGTCAACCCTCCCTGATTGATGTTCAGGATGTTTCGGATGGCATTCTTGTCATCGGCACCTATATAGGCACGGAAGAACTCCGAGTCGCCGTAAGGCATCATCTCCAACTGGATATCGAAAAGCTGGGCTGTCGTCTTGGCACTCTCCATTTTCTGAATCAGTCCCATCACCGGGGTCAGACCGTCCTGCTCACGACGTGCCGAGTCCATGGCAAGCTTATACAAGTCACTCAGTTTCTGCTCCACGCTACCCTGTGGGTAGGTCTTCTCCTGTAACTCTTTCAAGATCACATTGATACGCTTGTTATTGTCTTCCGCCAGACGGTCGAAACTACCATAACGAGAATAAGCGGCAGGCAGCGGGTTCTTCTGCATCCATCCGCCACAAGCGTAATCGTAAAAGTCCTCACCAGGCTTTACCTGCCGGTTGAGGTCTGTCAGGTCAATCCCCGACCTCTGTGCCGCCTGCGCCATAGAAGCAGTCGACAACGATGACAAGGCAATCATCATGAAAAATCCTTTAATGTTCATTTCTATTTATGTTAGTTGTTCTAATTCCTCCGAGAGTTTTTCCCAGCGCTCCACCTCCTCGTCCACGGCTTTCTTGACAGAGGTGTACTCTGTGACCAGCTCCATATTCGAGGCATTGACAGGATCCATCAACAGGGTGTCCAGCTCTTTCAACCGCCGCTCCATGTCACTGATCTTACGCTCCGACTCTTCCACGGCACGCTCTGCCTTGCGAAGACGCTTCTGTTGCTCCTTATGCTCAACGTAATTGTTTTTCTGAGTACTCGGAGTACTCGGAGTACTCGGAGAACTCGGAGTACTCGGAGAACTCGGAGAACTCGGAGTTCTCTGAAGTTCCGACAGTTCACTGATCTGTTTCGACCGCAAGAAGTCGTAGATACCACCTAGATGCTCTCTCACCTTGCCCCCTCCGAACTCATAGACTTTCGTCACCAGACCGTCCAAGAACTCACGGTCGTGGCTGACAATAATGGCGGTACCGTCGAATGCCTTGATGGCTTCTTTGAGCACATCCTTGGAAGGCATGTCGAGATGGTTGGTGGGCTCGTCGAGTATCAACAGATTGACAGGTTCCAATAGCAAACGGATCATCGCCAAGCGACTTCGTTCGCCACCACTAAGCACTTTCACCTTCTTGTCGGAGGCTTCCCCTCCAAACATAAAAGCACCTAATATATCATTGATTCTCAAACGGATATCGCCTTTCGCTACATTATCTATTGTCTGGAATACCGTCAATGACTCATCCAACAGCTGTGCCTGATTCTGGGCAAAATAACCGATCTGGATATTATGCCCGACTTTCAGGTTTCCATCAAACGGGATCTCTCCCATGATACATTTCACCAGGGTCGACTTTCCCTCACCGTTCTTTCCTACAAAGGCGACTTTCTCACCTCTTTTGATGGTCATATCGACCTGCGAGAACACCGTATGCTCACCATAGGCCTTTCTGACGCCCTCGCATATCACAGGATAGTCACCACTACGAAGACAGGGCGGGAACTTCAGGTGCATGGCGGCATTATCAACCTCATCCACCTCTATCGGTACGATCTTCTCCAACTGTTTGATTTTCTGCTGTACCTGCACAGCCTTGGTTGCCTGATAACGGAAACGCTCTATAAACTGGCGCATATCCGCAATCTCCTTCTGCTGATTCTCGTAGGCACGCAGCTGTTGCTCCCGACGCTCTTTGCGAAGCACCACATACTCGTCGTATTTTACCCTATAGTCAATAATATGTCCACATGAGATCTCCAGCGTCCTGTTCGACACGTGATTGATGAACGCACGGTCGTGACTGACCAGCACCACCGCCTTGGCACTCTGCGCCAGGAACTGCTCCAGCCATTGTATCGACTCGATGTCCAGATGGTTGGTCGGCTCGTCAAGCAACAACACATCAGGTTTCTGCAACAAAATCTTCGCCAGTTCGATACGCATACGCCACCCTCCGGAGAACTCACTCGTAGGACGTTCAAAATCCGTACGGACAAAACCAAGTCCTATCAGTGTGCGCTCGATTTCCGCCTCGCAATTCTCTGCCCCCATCATCATGTAACGGTCATGCTCCTGCGTAAAGCGTTCCACGAGGGAAAGATAACTATCACTCTCATAATCAGTACGTTCCGACAGTTCTTGATTCATTCTATCAATTCGTTCTTTCAACGCATGAACATGTGAGAATGCTTTCTGAGCCTCTTCCCGGACAGTGGTGTCATCTTGCAATATCATGACCTGCGGAAGATAACCGATGGTTGTGTCGTTCGGTATACTGACCACCCCACCGGTTGGCTGCTGCATACCACACAGGATTTTCAATAATGTGGATTTCCCTGCCCCGTTCTTACCCACCAAGGCAATACGGTCACGATCGTTCACCACAAAACTCGCATTGGTGAACAATGGCTTAGCACTGAATTCCACACTTAGTCCTTCTACGGAAATCATCTTTTTCAATTTGGCATGCAAAGATAGTATAAATCCACTAAAATGCAAAATAAATTAATATTTATTAGAGAGAGGAGGAAAGCCTTTCTCGTTTTTTTTACGTACTTTTGTGGCATCAAACATCATGACATGGAACATTTGAGGATATTCACCCAACTGATAGCCAACGAGCTGCATCTCCAAGAGCATGCCGTTGAGAACACCCTTAAACTGCTGGACGAGGGATGTACCATACCTTTTATCTCCCGTTACCGCAAAGAACGGACGGGAGGACTCGATGAAGTACAGATAACCGCTATTAGCAACCGTTGCGAACAGTTGCAGGAGATTGCCAAACGGAAGGAGACTGTCATCAAGACCATCACCGAACTGGAAAAGATGACCCCAGAGTTGCAGAAACGCATCAACGACTGTTGGGAAGCAACGGTATTGGAGGACATCTACCTACCCTATAAGCCTAAGCGGCGTACCCGTGCACAAGTGGCAAGGGAACAAGGACTAGAGCCGCTTGCCACCCTCCTCATGCTCCAACGGGAGCCTCATCCAGAACAGGCTGCCAAGCGTTTCGTCAGAGGTGACATTACCGACATCGCCTCTGCTCTCCATGGTGCCCAGGACATCATCGCCGAGCAGGTCAGCGAGGAAGAAGGATCCCGTAACCAGATCCGTGCCGCTTTCCGCCGTGAGGCATTCATCGTATCAAAAGTCGTCAAAACGAAGAAAGATACGGACGAGGCAGCGAAATATGCTGACTATTTCGACTGGGAAGAGCCTTTGAGACGCTGTTCCTCCCACCGGTTGCTCGCCATGCGCCGTGGTGAGAACGAAGGTATCCTGCGGGTCAGTATTACGATTGACGATGAGGAGGCTGTCAACAGACTGCAACGCCATTATGTGCATGGCAACGGTGCATGTCAACGACTCGTTGCCGAAGCGGTGGAGGATGGTTATAAGCGTCTGCTATACCCCTCTATTGAGACGGAATTTGCCAATATCAGCAAGGAGAAAGCCGATGAGGAAGCGATTAACGTCTTCACAGAGAACCTGCGCCAACTGCTGCTAGGTGCTCCATTAGGACAGAAACGGGTCATGGGTATCGACCCTGGCTTCCGCACAGGATGTAAGGTCGTGTGTCTGGACGCACAGGGCAATCTGCTGCATCACGAGGCAATCTTCCCCCATCCGCCTGTCAATCACCGCATGCAGGCTACCGTCCATGTCCAGCAGATGATAACAGACTATCATATTGAGGCAATAGCCATCGGCAACGGTACGGCAAGCCGGGAGACCAAGGAGTTCGTAGAAGATTGCATTCAATCACTCCCCTCGCTTTTTGGAGAGGGGGCTGGGGTGAGGCTTTTCGTTGTCAGCGAGGATGGTGCTTCCGTCTATTCCGCTTCCAAGGTTGCCCGTGAGGAGTTTCCCGACGAGGATGTCACAGTACGCGGTGCCGTCAGCATCGGCAGACGACTGATGGATCCTTTGGCGGAACTGGTGAAGATTGACCCGAAGAGTATCGGTGTGGGACAATACCAACATGATGTGGACCAGGCAAAACTCAAGCACTCCCTCGACCAGACGGTGGAGAGTTGTGTGAACTTAGTGGGTGTCAACCTCAATACGGCATCACAACACTTGCTGATGTACGTCAGCGGTTTAGGTCCGACACTGGCGAAGAATATCGTGGACTACCGCAAAGAGAACGGAGCGTTCACCAGTCGTGCGCAACTGAAGAAGGTACCTCGTCTCGGTCCTGCCGCCTTTCAGCAGTGTGCGGGTTTCCTGCGCATCCCTCAGGCGAGGAACCCCCTTGACAACAGTGCCGTCCACCCTGAGAGCTACGGTATCGTCGAGCAGATGGCTAAAGATCAGCACTGCACCGTCATCGACCTTATCAATGACAAGGAGAAGCGTGACGCAATTGACATCAGGCACTATGTGACGACAGAGACAGGGCTCCCCACCCTCACTGATATCATGAGAGAATTGGAGAAGCCTGGTCGTGACCCTCGGGAACAGATAGAGGAGTTTGAGTTCGACCCGAATATCCAGACCATCGAGGAACTGCAGGAAGGGATGGAACTGCCTGGCATCGTGACGAATATCACCAACTTCGGTGCCTTCGTGGATATCGGTGTCCATCAGGACGGACTGGTACACATCTCCCAACTTGCCGACAAGTATGTCAGTGACCCGACGAAAGTGGTACGCCTCCACCAGCATGTGAGAGTAAGGGTCATCGGCATTGATCTCCGCCGTAACCGCATCTCACTCAGTATGAAGGGAATGGGCAACAAATAGCGATATACCAAACATTAGGTAGATGGAATAACCGAAAAGCGGTATTGTACACCTTCTATATTCACCTTACCTTTGCACCGACAAACTAAATGAGACAAAAGTATGGTGAATTTTATCTTGGCAGACAATCAGGAGCTTACTGCTTTCGCCCTGAGGACCCTTATCAGAGAACTTGAGAGTGCGACTATCCATGTTGCTGTCAACAAGGATCAGCTAATCAGTCAGTTACAGAAAGAGGAAAAGAGCATCGTCGTGCTCGACTATACCTTATATGATATTCAGGACGAGGAACAACTTCTCGTTATTATCGAGCGTTTCCCACGTACTCAATGGATCATGGTGAGCGATGATCTGACCATTCAGGTCATGCGCAAACTGGTTTATACCGTACGTAATGTGAGTATCGTATTCAAAGACTCCCCTTTCAAATTGTTCCGCCATGCCATTGATTATGCCACACGCGGCGATCGTTACCTCTGCCAGCGTGCCGCAGAGGTACTGATCTGTCAACAGGCTGACGAAGAACAACGTCCGAAGGTACTGACAGAAACGGAGATCGAGATCCTGCGTGGTGTGGCACAGGGGAAGACAACCAAGGAGATTGCCTATGAGCGCTATTCCAGTATCCACACCGTAAACACCCATAAAAAGAACATATTCAGGAAACTACAGGTGAATACTGCTCACGAAGCTATTAAATATGCTTTCCGCGCCGGACTGGTAGACCCTTCTGAATTCTATATTTAAATGATTATGAAGAAACAGACTATTGCTATTGACACACCCTATGTACGTCCCGATGCCTATGGCTCGCTGGCCGTACCCATATATAATAATGTTGCGTTTGAATTTGATGATGCCGCGGAGATGGCAGATGCCTTCTGCAATCGCATCAAAGCTCCCGACTATGCCAGAGTGGAGAATCCTACCGTGACTAACCTGGAACAGCGTGTACGGTTGCTGACGAATGCTGCTCATGTGACTGCCTTTAACTCTGGCATGGCGGCTATCAGCAACACGCTCCTTGCCGTTGCCTCACAGGGCAAGAATATCGTGACCTCACATCATCTCTTTGGTAATACACTTGCCTTAATATCCAACACCCTATTGCGTTTTGGCGTGAAACCTCGTTTACGAGACTTGACCGACCTGCAAGCTGTAGAGGACGCTATTGACGAGCATACTTGTTGTGTGTTCCTGGAGATTGTCACTAATCCGCAATTGGAGGTCGCCGACCTTCACGCTATTGCGGAGATCGCCCATCAGAAAGGTGTTCCTCTGATTGTCGACTCGACTGTGATTCCCTTCACAGAGACACATCTGAGGGAGCTGGGCGTGGATGTTGAGGTAGTGTCAAGTACCAAATACCTCTCCGGGGGTGGTACGTCATTGGGTGGATTAGTCATCGATTATGGTACCTTCCCTCTGATAAACCAACGCATCAAATACGAGCTGCTATTTAATCTCGGTGCCTATATGACATCACAGGCAGCTTATCTTCAGACCTTAGGACTGGAAACCCTGGATGTACGTTATCAGCGGCAGGCTGCCAACGCCCTCCAGTTGGCTGAAGGGTTGAGGGAACTGGGTATGATACAGAATGTCAATTACATTGGATTGAAAGATAATCCCTATTATCAACTTGCCCAACGCCAGTTCGGCAAGACGGCAGGAGCAATGCTGACTATCGATCTGGCAAGCAAGGATGCATGTTTCCGGTTCCTCAACCGCCTGAGACTCATCCATCGTGCCACCAATCTCTTCGACAACCGTACGTTGGCTATTCATCCGGCAAGCACGATTTTCGGTCTCTTCCCCGAACATCAACTAGAAAAGATGAATGTACGACAGACCACGATCCGTCTGTCAGTAGGACTGGAGGCTGTAGAAGATTTATTGGAAGACTTACAACAAGCTTTAGAAGATGACTTATAGTTTTGACAAAATCATAGACCGCAGAGGCAGTAACGACCTGAAACACGGGGTACTGCTGGAACGATACGGACGCAGCGACCTGCTCCCGCTGTGGGTGGCGGATATGGATTTCGAGACACCACCGTTTATCACAGAGGCGCTACGGCAACGCCTCGACCACTCTTTGTTCGGCTATACGGTGGTACCCGAGGAGCTGTGGGACACCATCATCCGATGGGTTCATGACCATCACCAGTGGGACATACGACGGGAGTGGCTCACCTACATTCCCGGCATTGTGAAAGGGATTGGGATGGCTGTTAATATATTCTCGAAGGAAGGCGATAAGGTGATTATCCAACCTCCTGTCTATCATCCTTTCCGGCTGACCCCACAAGGCAACGGGCGCAAGGTGGTGTATAATCCGTTGAAGCGACTGCCTGACGGGAATTACGACATGGACTTTGAGCAGTTGGAACAGATCACAGATGAACAGTGCAAGATACTGATTCTCAGCAACCCTCACAATCCTGCAGGCATCTGTTGGAAAGAGGAGACACTTCGGCGGTTAGCTCATTTCTGTTATCAACACGGCATCCTCGTCCTGTCGGACGAGATACATAGTGACATGGCACTCTTTGGCAACCGTCACGTCCCGTTCGCTACAGTCAGTGAGGAGGCGGCACAGTGCAGTATCACCTTCGGAGCGCCCTCGAAGACGTTTAATATCGCAGGTATCGTCAGCAGTTATGCCATCGTACCCAACGACACCATCCGCCGTCGTTTCTATACGTGGCTGGAGGCGAATGAGTTGAACGATCCTCCCCTGTTCTCCCCCATCGCCACCATCGCCGCTTATCAACAGGGCGAGACTTGGCTCAAGGAGATGCTTGACTACGTGGAAGGGAACATCCGATTCTTGGAAGACTTCTTCCAGCAACATCTTCCAAAAATAAAACCCCTTCGTCCACAAGCCTCTTTCCTTGTATGGCTCGATTGCCGCGGATTGGGATTTACTCACGAACAACTCATTGACCTCTTTGTCAACAAAGCACACCTAGCACTAAATGATGGTGAGATGTTCGGGGCAGGTGGCGAGGGTTTTATGCGTATGAATGTCGGTACTCCCAGAAGTGTTCTTCTTCAGGCTTTATTACAACTGAAAGAAGCAACATCTTGAATGACCAGTCCTGCAAGGGTCATCCCAAAGATTGAAGTAATATGTACAAGAGAGCCCTTGATTTGGAGTTGAGAGTTAAAGACCTCATCACTGAAGACACACTGGAACTTGTGCCTGGGAAATCGTTTCTCTTTCTTGAAGCGGTTTCTCAATGCACGCGCCAGAGGGTCTCCTTTCACCTTCCAAAACTCCGCTACTTGTATCTTTGTAGGATCGAGTTTCAATGCCGCACCCATTGATGAGAAGAACTTTGCCTTTGTCTGACAGGCTAGTTCTATCAATAATGCCTTATCTTTCAACGAGTCAATGGCATCGATGATATAGTCATAGGTCTCAAGATGAAACGCTGCAGCCGTCTCTTCCGTGAATGTCTTCTGAAGGGCGGTGATCTCCGCATCAGGATTGATGGCAAGCAACCGCTCTTTCAATGCCGCCACCTTCACCTGTCCCACTGTCTTGGTGGTCGCCATTATTTGCCGGTTGACATTGGTCACATCCACACTGTCGAAGTCCACAATCGTCAGATGCTTCAGTCCGGTACGCACCAAAGCCTCGGCACACCAGGAGCCCACGCCCCCGACACCAAAGAGGATGACACGCTGTTCGAGGAGACGCTCCATACCGTCTGCACCCAACAACGCCTCAGCACGTTGAAAGATTGGTTTTGTCATAAAGAGCAGACCCTCGTCTCCGTTTATTAATAATAGGTGATTATTCTTTCCTGGATATAGTATTCCTTACTATAGTCCTTCGGAGGGTTCTCATTACCCTCGTATTCCTCCGTCGTTTGCATAATATCGAAATACATCTCACGTGCCGTCCAGTTTCCTTGTTCATCAAACTTCGTATATCGGTAACGGATGTCTGTCTTATAGATATCGGCACAAGCTAGTCCATCGATATGCACGCTGCTGGGATATAGCTTCCCGTCTTGATAAGTGAGACCGTAGCTCTCACCTTCCTCCCATCCACCCCATTCAATCGTGGTGATACGACCCTCTTTGTCGTAAGAGAACTCGTAGCTATATCCTTCCCAGTGATTCTCATTTTCCCGGTTAGTATAACTGATCACACGTCCATCCTTGTCACGGTTCATCTGTGATGCCTTGGAGCGTCCCTTGATAAACTTCCCGTCAGCATCATAGACATAAGGGTTCGCATAAGGATCAAGCGTCACGCGTCCTTTCTCGTCGAAAGTGGCGAGACTGTCTGTCCTGTTAGAGATGATTCCCTTGACCAGCTTGTCGCCCTCAAGGGTAGCCATATAGGTTGTTGTCACCACCTTTGCCACACATCCGTAAAGACCAAAGGACCTGGCGTCTGTGGTGTTATAATCCAATTCAGCTTTCTTCTCCTCTACGATAGTCACTGTACTATCAGCAGGCTCTTCTGCACCAGTCGGCTTATTGCCTTGTTTGCATGAGCTCATTGTCAATGTGATGACAAAGACAATGGCTATACCACATAGGATATGTATATACTCTTTCACCCTTAAATACTCAATTCATCAAGCACATTGATAAGACGCTTGTCAAAGCGTTTGTCTGTACGGATACATTCCGTGAAAGGCACATAGACAATCTCATTCATACGGTAGCCCACCATAACATTACGCTGTCCTTGTTTGATCGCCTCAATAGCTCCTACGCCCATACAACTAGCCAGAATACGGTCGCGGGCAGAGGGGCTTCCTCCACGTTGCAAGTGTCCTAGGATAGAGACACGTACATCGAACTCAGGGAACTCGTGCTTTACACGGTCTGCGTAGTAAAGGGCACCACATTTGGGACTCTCAGAGACGATGACGATACATGACTTCTTTGACTTGCGGATGCCACGCCCCATGAAGGCAGCCAACTGGTCGACATCAGTTGCTTCCTCTGGTACGATCGCTGCCTCAGCGCCACAGGCGATGGCACAATTCTGAGCCAGGAAACCAGCGTCACGTCCCATAACCTCTATGAAGAAGATACGCTCATGCGAGTTGGCGGTATCACGAATACGGTCCACACACTCCATGATAGTGTTCATCGTCGTATCATAACCAATAGTAGCATCGGTGCCGTACAGGTCATTATCGATGGTTCCTGGCAGACCGATGACAGGGAAGTCAAACTCAACACCGAAGTTCCAGGCTCCGGTCAGCGAACCGTTGCCGCCAATCACCACCAATGCGTCAATGCCCTGTTGTTGACAAGTCTCATAAGCCTTCTGCCTACCCTCTGGGGTCATAAACTCCTTGCTCCGGGCTGTCTTCAGGATAGTACCGCCTTTGGTGATGATACCACTGACATTCTCTGTAGTGAAATCTTTGACCTCACCCTTGATAAGACCGTCAAAGCCTCGATAGATACCTTTAATGTTAAAACAATTATAAATACCTGATCGTGTCACGGCGCGAATGGCTGCATTCATACCAGGGGCATCACCTCCTGATGTTAGAATTCCAATAGTCTTAATCTTACCCATAGTCGTAAAAGTTTAATTGGTTATGTTGCAAAATTACATAGAATTTAGCAAACTACCAAATTTTTTTATCCCTACTTCACTTAACATTTCATGTTTACAAGCATTCTCCATAACGATCAAATCATCTGTCATACCAAACTTATGGTATATGAAAATGCCATTTAAAGGGTATTGCGAGAGTGTAGATTTCACCGTACCTTTGCAGTGTCAAAAAGACATAGTAACAAACAAATAAAAAACGTAAGAGTTATGAAAACAATGATGATGAAACGAATGTGTTGCTGTTGTTGTAGCAGCATGCGCATGATGAGAAATGACAAGGAGGGAAGAGACCAACACATTATTAATATATATAAAGAACGACAAAAACATGAGAAAATCAGTATTCACCATAGCATTGCTCTTAGGGCTGCAAGCTAGTCAGACAGTAGGAGCACAGAACGAACAGGTAACCCTTCGCGTACAGAATGCCGTACGACCATTAGTAGAGAAATGGGTTACCGAGTATACTAAAACCAACCATGACGCCACTTTCCAAATCGTTTCAGGGAAAGCAACCAACACAGAACATCAGATATCATTTATGACAGAGCAGGATGCTGACGCTGTATTTTTTGCGCGTTATGCTGTGCTGCCCATCACCGTAAAGGAATCAGAGGCTTTTCAATTATTGAGCAGCAAGCGTCTGAATGCCAAGAAGCTGAAGAGTCTCTTCTTCGTGAAGGATGAGTTTGACGATGACACGAAGGAGAGCAAAGTAGAGAAATCGCTTCATGTCTACACAGGTAATAGCCAGCAGTCTGCCTCCCGTGCCTGGGCAGACAATTTTAAGCAGGAGACGAGTAATTATAAAGGTAAGAAGATCTCTGGGGATGATAGTTTTTTGAATACAGCAATCAGTCGTGACCCATTAGGTATTGCCATCAACTCACTTTCCAACATTTTCGACTTACAGAGTCGCCAATTACGCAGCAACCTTTCCATCATCCCCCTCGACATCGATAAGCATGGTGAGCAGGTATTGGACGAAGCTCGTCTTGACGACATCATCCTTCTATTGGAGCAACAACAGTTTGCGGAGATTCCAACAGGTAAAATCGGATTAGAGTACAATCATCACGATAGCCAGTTGAGCAAATTTGTCCGCTGGATATTGACTGACGGCAACAAATACGTCCATGAGTACGGTTTGTTACAGCTTCCACAGAAGGAACTGACAGCACAAATACGTCGTACTGAGCAACAAGACTTGGCACAGAAGTAAATCAAAAAAGGTAAAAAGATGAAAACAAGATTAGTACTATTACTGATAGTGCTGGCTACGGTATTGCCGTCAGTCGCACAGACCACCATCACGGGACATATTTCGGATACTCGTACAGGAGAGTCATTGATTGGAGCTTCTGTGGTTCCCAAGTCGAGCAAGGAGTTAGGTGCCGTAACAGATATAGACGGAAACTTCACATTGGTGACCAACGTAGAGTTGCCCCTTACCCTTAGTGTTCAGTATGTCGGCTACCGTCCACAAGAGGTAGATGTCTATGACACCTCTGAACCCGTTGATATCCAGTTGAGCGACAATGCCAGTCGACTGAACGAGGTAGTAGTGATTGGATATGGTGAGCAGAAGCGTTTGGAGCTGACCAGTGCTATCTCCAGTGTAGGCAGTGAACTCCTGCATCAGCAGAACAACTCCGTGGAGAGTGCCTTACAAGGTGCAGTGGCTGGTCTTAACGTCACCCAGACCAGTGGTCAACCAGGTGCCGCCAGCATCATCCGCATACGTGGTGGTAATTCCATCACGGGAGGTAATGAGCCTCTCTATGTTATCGATGGCTTTATCGTGTATAACGACCCTGCGTCTAACCGTACAGGAGCCAAGACCAGTGATGCAACCCTCGATCCACTTGCCTTTCTCAATCCCGCTGACATCGAAAGTATCGAGGTTTTGAAGGATGTATCAGCCACCGCCATCTATGGTACCCGCGGTGCCAATGGTGTCATCATCATCACCACTAAGAAAGGATCTCATGGTCGTAACAACATTACTTATAACGCCTCTTTCGGATGGAGCTCCATCGCCAAGAGACTGAGCTATCTGAATGCCCAGCAATGGGTCGGTCTGTGGAATGAGTTGTATGACAATGGGGAGGTAGGTTATCATATTGACACCCCCACCCAGAGCTACGACTGGCAGGATGCCGCATTACGCACTGGTTTCTCACAAGAGCATCAGGTGTCAGTTGTCGGTGGTGATGAGATATCCCGTTACAGTATCAGTGGTGGCTATAAGAGTCAGGACGGCATCTTGAAAGGTACAGGTCTGAAGCGTTATGTAGGTCGTGCCAACTATGAGCGAAATATCTTCAAGACATTGCTGGTGGGCATCAATGCCAATGGTGCCTATAACAAGGTAACAGGTGTTGCCGACAACAGTGGAAGCATGTTCTCCCCCAGCCCATGGGTCGCCGCCATCTCACATACGCCTTATACCCCTATTTATAATGCAGACGGTTCATATAACTATGAGCCCACTCCTACCAGTGTGGATATCTATAACGGACGCGTTGGTAATCCTATCAGCGATCTGGAGAACACAAAGGCAGAGACGGAGAACACTCGTTTTATAGGTACTGGCTTCGCCGAGTGGACCGTTATCCCACAGTTGAAACTGAAGGCAAGTCTGGGGGCTGACATCTCCAACACCCGACAGAGCTACTATGCTCCCTCCTATACGACTGGCGGTCTCGCCAACAACGGCTATGCCTCAGTGGGGCAGACAAAGACCACAACATGGCAGACTGAATATACAGCCACCTATAGCAATGTGTTCAAGCGGGTACACTCCCTGAATGTCCTGTTAGGTTATACTGCTCAGCATACCGACCGTAGCAGTGTCGCCACCACCTCCTATGGATTCAGCAACGATGCCACGGGTTATGACAATCTAGGTGCCGCCGCAACTACCCTTCCTTCTGTCAGCAGTCATTATATCTCCACCCTGCAGTCATGGATCGGTCGTGTAAACTACAGCTACGACTCCCGTTATAACGCATCGCTGACATTGCGTGCCGACGGCTCCAGTCGCTTTGCGGACAACCATCGCTGGGGATGGTTTCCCTCTTTAGGTCTCTCATGGAATATTGACCGCGAGAAATGGCTCCATCTTGGCAAGAATGTCGACTTCATCCAGTTACGTGCCTCTATCGGTACGGTGGGTAACCAGGAGATTGGCGATTACCAGTTTGCCGCCAATGTAGTACCTCGCACCGTGATTATCAACAACCAGAAGGCAACGAGCTACATCATCGAGAACAAGTCTAATCCTGACCTGAAATGGGAGACGACAACCTCATATAATATAGGATTGAGCACCGGCTTTTTCCAAAACCGTCTGACGGTGACGTTGGATGCGTATTACAAAAAAACCAACGATCTGTTGTTAGACGTACCTGTCGAGCAGGTTATAGGATTCTCCACCGTGCTTCGCAATGTGGGCTCTGTAACGAACAAAGGTGTGGAGTTGGAAATCGGCGGAGTACTGATTGACAATAAGAAGTGGAAATGGAATGTCAATGCGAATATCGCACATAACAAGAACGAGGTGACCAGCCTAGGAGACTCAGAGTATTTCCTCCCTGATTTTGCGGCGGTAGGTACGCTACAGTATATCAACCCGTTGATTGTGAAGGTCGGCGAGCCCCTTGGCACCTTCTACGGCTATCGCTTCAAAGGTATCATCCAGTCGGACGAGGACCTCAGCAGCCTGCCTGCCCAAACCATCTCTACTGTAGAGCCTGGTAATCCGAAGTTTGAGGATATCAATGGCGACGGTGTGGTAAACGAGCAAGACCGTGTCGTATTGGGAAACATCCAGCCGAACTTCACCTATGGTTTCAATACCAAGGTAGCTTACAAGAACTGGGATCTCTTCGTAAGCATAAGCGGAAGTTATGGTAACAAACTCTTCAATGCCCTCGCCTGTCGTCTGGATCGTGGTAACGGCTATTATTACAATCCACTTGCCGAAGTGGCAGACCGTTGGACGGTGACCAATCCCAGCAATACCATCCAAAAGGCAAGCAGTGCTACCTCTATCTATGCTGACGACCGTTTCGTGGAGAATGCCAGCTACCTGAAGTTCCGTAATATCCAATTAGGCTACACTCTGTCTGTCCCACAGATCACGAAGGACGCCAAGCTACGTCTGTATGTCTCGTTACAGAACTTCTTCACGATTACCAATTACAATGGATATGACCCAGAAGCCAACCGTAACGGCATCGATGAGACCAGTGCTTTGTATCAGGGAGTGGACTATGGTGCCTACCCTGCCGCCAAGACCATACTCTTTGGATTTAACATCACATTATAACGGAATATCGGAATATCGGAATATCGAAATAACGGAATATCGAAATAACGGAATATCGAAAATTATGAAAAAGAATTTACTATATATAGCAACACTTCTGCTCAGCAGTTGCGCCGACTTAGAGCAGAAATCCATCAGTTCCATTGATAAGGACAATTTCTATCAGAGTAAGGAAGATATAGAGACTGCCGTCAATGGTATCTATCAGGAATTCACGGTAGATGGTTTCTATGGGATGTTCAATAACCAGAGTATCTATATCAATGACTTGCAGACTGACTATGTGAAGGCTGGGGCACAGACAAACTCGGCACATATCCGTGAGCTTAGCAACTTTGCCGTACAACCTACGAATGTCTTTGTTAGTTATGCCTGGGAGGAGCATTATACTGCCATCAACCGTGCCAATGTCGTCATCGACAAGGTGAGTGAGGCTTCCTGGCTCGACGAGCAGTCAAAACAAAACTACATCAACGAGGCTCGTTTCCTCCGTGGCTTCATGTACTTCAACCTGGTGCGTTATTTCGGAGGAGTTCCCATCGTCCTGCATGACGGTGAGGGAGAGGGTGCCCCCCGTAATAGTGTGGACGAGGTGTATGAGCAGATTGTCGCCGACCTTACAGCAGGTGAGAGCCTGCCAGCCAACTATACCAGTCTCGACAGTAAGGCATCATCACTTGCCGCTTCAGCCCTTCTCTCCAAGGTATATCTGGTATGGGCACAGACCAGCAGTGAGAAAGGGAAGACAAATCAAAGTGATTACTACAAGAAAGCGATCCTGTATGCAGATAAGGTCATCAGTTCTGGGAAGTACCGTCTGCTGGATAAGTTCATTGACAACTGGTCGGTAGACAAGAAAAATGGTGCGGAACATATCTTTTCCATCGAGCACGACCGTACCATCAATGGTAATGTGTCAGGACACTGTACATTTGCCACCAACTGGAGTAACTCAGAGCCTGTGCTGCTCGCCACCAGTGACAAATATTATGAGCAGACAGACCCTCGCGACCAGCGTCGTGACGGTTCCTGGGCAAAGCGTCTCTACAACCCCAACACGGGAGAGGATTTCGAGTTTACCATCCCACGCTTCCGTAAGTATATCGACTCGCTGAACTATGCCAATCCTTCTTCTCCTGGTAACTCTGCAGGACAGTCTGTCAACACCACCATTATCCGTTATGCGGAGGTGTTACTCATCAAGGCTGAGGCAGAGAACGAGCTGAACGGTCCCACGGCTGCTGCC
This sequence comes from Prevotella sp. tf2-5, assembly GCF_900115435.1. Taxonomy (GTDB): domain Bacteria; phylum Bacteroidota; class Bacteroidia; order Bacteroidales; family Bacteroidaceae; genus Prevotella. Next base: position 343,560 of record NZ_FOWK01000002.1, on the reverse strand, counting down.
TATGATGCCATCAACCAGGTACGCCGTCGCGCCTATTGGAGTCCCTATGAGCACGCACAGTTCACTCCCTCTGATGGTTCTGCACTTGAACTTTCCGGACTCACCAAGGAGGAATTCCGTGAGCGGTTGCGTGAGGAGCGTCGTTTGGAATTCGTATTAGAAGGACAGCGTTGGTTCGACCTTATCCGCTGGCATATCCTCGTCAAGTATGTGAAAGCAAACACGCCGACTGACGCGGAGACGCTGGGTACGAAGACCACCAAAGCACAGAATGTGTCGAAGAAGAACTACCTGTTGCCACTGCCACAAGACCAGCTCATCCTGAATCGGAATCTGGAACAGAACTGGGGTTATAGCGGTGAGTCTGGCGAAGGACCTTATGACAGCACTTTTGAATAACAGAATCTCGAAATCTCGAAATATCGAAATAACAATAAATAATAAAAAAACAATGAAAAAAGATTATTTAAGAATTATCGCTGTGGCTCTTCTTGTAGCCGCAAGTTTCCAAACCGTTGACGCACAGTCACAAGTAGCTAACAATCGTCGTGAGCGCATCCTGCAGGTACTCGACCAGAGTCGTCCTAACGAGTATGTGCCGGCAGGTTTCTTCCTGCATTTCGAGAACAAACTCGGACGCAAGGCAGTACAGGATCACAAGGACTTTTATCGTGCCACCAATATGGACTTCGTAAAGGTGTTCTATGAGATCAGTGTACCGCAGATTGACATCAAGAATGGCAAAGACTGGGAAAAGGTACCCGTCTATGACGAGGCGTTCTTCGCTCCTCAGGTAGCCGTCATCGAGGATCTTGCCCGTGAGTTCGGCAAAGAGGCATTCATACTGCCTACCGTCTACTCTCCCCTGGCACTTGCCCACCAGACCTTAGGTCGTGGCAAGGACCTGAAGAAACTCGCAGAGGAGAATCCTGAGGCGTTTGGTAAGGCTATCAGGAATCTCTCCCTCTCTATCGAGAACTACCTGCGCTCTGCTCGTAAGCATGGTGCCGACGGCTTCTATGTATCCAGCCAAGGTGGTGACGGCAACTCCCTCTCATCCAAGATATGGAACGAACAGGTACGCCAGTGGGACAAACATGTCTCTGAGGTTGCCAACGAGATTGGTGAGATCAATATCCTGCATATTTGCGACTATGGTACTCCTTTTAAGAACGCTGAGGCTCTCTATGCCTTTGCCGACTATCCTGCCAGCATCATCAACGTTCCCTTGAACTTCTCCGACGGCTCTACCCTTAATCTGAAAGAAGCACAACAGCGTTTTGGTCGTCCTATCTTCGGTGGTCTGGAACGACTGGGTGTGATAGCCACAGGCTCTGTTGAGGAAGCGAAGGCTGCTGTCGACAAGGTCTTGGTGAATGCCTCTCCCAACTTCATCCTGGGTGCTGACTGCACCGTTCCTGGAGATACCGACTGGGAGAAGTTACGTGCTGTCATTGACTATGCGCACACCTGGCGTCAGACCCATAAGAAATAACAATAAACAGCCATTTTTTCCGTTAATTATCTAAATGAAGCAAATGTTAGTATGGATTGGCGCCCTTATTGTGGGCGCCATCCTTGGATTATTACAGACCGGATGGCTGGATGATGTGATGAACTTCGTCGCCACGATTTATGTACGGCTGTTCCAACTGCTTGCCGTTCCGACGATTGTGCTTGCCGTTGCGACGACACTTACCTCATTGGGAAAGGGACAGGAGGCAGGACGCATCTTCCGACACACCATCTCCTATACCCTGCTGACCACCATCGTGGCAGCGGCGGTAGGACTCCTCCTTTATGTGGTTATCGCACCGGGACAGTTGGATATAAAGACTGTGGAAACTGACTCTCCACTCTCCACCCCTAGTACTCAACTCTCCTACATAGACCATCTGTTAACTGTCATTCCCAATAATATTGTCAAGCCCTTCCTGGAGGGGAATGTGCTCTCGCTATTACTTTTGGCAGCGGCAATTGGTATTGCCTTAGCACGAATGCCAGAGACAGAACAGAAGACGGTAGTAGTGAAATTCCTGCATGGGTTGCAAGACCTGTTGTTTATGATGATCCGTGGACTGATATGGACACTGCCAGTCGGTATTGTCGCCTTTGCTGCACAATTGTCGGCACAACTCAATGCCGGCGTCATCGCAGACTCATTAGGTAAGTATGTTGCCGTCGTACTGGGTGGCAACCTCCTCCAGTTCTTTGTCGTCCTTCCCCTCTTCCTGTTGCTAAGGGGATTGAATCCCATCCGTACCCTGTCGAAGATGATGCCAGCCGTCCTGATGGCACTCTTCACCAAAAGCAGTGCCGCCACCCTGCCCGTCACGATGGAGACGGCAGAGCAGCGGTTAGGAGTACAGTCAAAGGTGGCACGTTTCGTACTGCCTATCTGTACGACCATCAACATGAACGGATGTGCGGCATTTATCCTCGTCACCAGTCTCTTTGTCATGCAACAGGGCGGTATCACACTCACCTGGACCACCATGTTGTCATGGCTGCTTATCTCTGTGGTATCAGCAATAGGGAATGCAGGAGTGCCGATGGGTTGCTATTTCCTGACACTGTCCTTGATGTCAGGCATCAATGCCCCCGTTGCCGTACTCGGTATCATCCTCCCCATCTATACCATTATCGACATGGTGGAGACGGCAGTCAATGTATGGAGTGACTCCTGTGTCTGTGCGATGACCGACCACGACCTTACGGACAGAAACGAAGGGTGACGCCCTCCCCTCTTACTTCCAGTTCTGCCATGCTGCCTACCAGCATAGGGAAGTTATGCATGTGACGGTGACCTACTGGGAAGTCGTAGCATACGGGGATATGATAATTCCGCAGGTACTCATGGAACATATAGTTCATGTCTGGAAAAGTGTTGGGCACCTTCTTATAACTGGTAAACTGTCCGATGATAACCCCCTTGACATGTGACATCAAGCCGCGTACCTCTATGTTATGCAACATACGGTCGACTTTCGTCATCCCCTCCCCTGTGTCCTCAACGAAAAGGATGATCCCCGGGAGTCGCAGAGGGTCATAGTCGGATCCTGCAAGACCATGCAGCACGGACATATTACCTCCTACGAGAACGCCCCTCGCTTTTCCAGACTGGTTCAATGGATGAGCATCGACATGGTATTCTGGCAAGTCGCCAGTCATCATCCGTCGCAAAGACTGACTGACGGTATCATTCCCCTCATAGGTATTGATGGCATGACACATAGAGCCGTGAATACCCATGTTGCCTGCACATGCCTCTGCGGAGAGTAAGGCGGTGATGTCGCTGAAGCCGATGAGCAGTTTGGGATAACGCCGAAAGACCTTAGGAGACAACTCACACAACAGGTGGACGGCACCATCACCGCCACGGGAGCACATGATAGCCTTCACACTCGGTGTCGTCAAAGCCCACAACAGGTCTGCCTTACGTTCCTCTATCGTCCCGGCGAAACCACGATAGTCGTTCAGGGCATGCCGTCCTACAACAGTATGGAAGCCCCATCGCTCCAATGTCCGGACACCTCCGTTGATAGTGGCAGTATCTGTAGCACTCGATGGGGAGATGATGGCGATGGTGTCGCCCTCATGTAAGAACTGAGCCGATGCGGACAACAGCAGCATCGTCAGTAGCCCTGTCACATAGAAACGTTTCATGATGCCAAAGGTAATAAAAAAAATCGCAACTCCAAAGAGTCACGACTTTTTTCTTTCATTCCATGCGGAGATTTACTTCACCTTATCCACGATAGCCTTGAAAGCCTCAGGGTTGTTCATGGCGAGGTCGGCGAGCACCTTACGGTTGATCTCGATACCAGCCTTGGCAAGTTTACCCATCAGGACTGAGTAGCTCATACCCTCCAAGCGGGCTGCGGCGTTGATACGCTGAATCCACAGGGCACGGAAGTTACGTTTCTTGTTCTTACGGTCGCGATAAGCGTAGGTAAGACCCTTCTCCCAAGTGTTCTTGGCTACTGTCCAAACATTCTTGCGGGCACCAAAGTAACCGCGAGTGAGTTTCAGAATTCTTTTACGTTTTGCTCTTGATGCAACGTGATTTACTGATCTTGGCATAGTTTCTTCTTACTTTAAATGTTTGACAATAGGTGAATTAACGGAGACACAACAGGTCGCGAACCTGCTTCATGTTGGATACATCAACGATGGTTGAACCTACCAAGTTGCGCTTCTGCTTCTTGGTCTTCTTCGTCAGAATGTGACTGTGGTAAGCGTGGTGTCTCTTGACCTTACCTGTACCCGTGAACGAGAATCTCTTCTTCGCACCGGAATTTGTCTTTACTTTTGGCATTGTTTTAAATATTTAAATTGTTATTATAATCGGCGACTACGCATATACCGGGCGCGCCACCTTCTTCATTTCATTTTTTCAATCCTCCTCGCTCTCTGTCAGTTTCTTCAGTGCGTCGGCACTGATCTTCGCATTGGCGAAAAGTCCTCCGTTCGACGGTGCCTGTTGTCTCTCTGCCTCTTTTGCCTCGGCAACAGACTCATCGTCGCCTACCCGTAGCCTTTCACGGTCACGAGCCTGCTGACTCTTCTTTGCAACACCTGCTTTCTTAGGCGCGAGATAGAGGAACATCTTCTTACCCTCCAGTGATGGCATGTGCTCTACCTTACCATATTCCTCCAAGTCATTGGCAAAACGCAGCAACAGCACCTCACCTTGCTCCTTGAAGAGAATAGAGCGACCACGGAAGAACACATACGCGCGTACCTTATTACCTTCTTCCAGGAACTCCTTGGCGTGTTTCAGCTTAAACTGATAGTCGTGCTCATCGGTCTGGGGTCCGAAACGAATCTCCTTCACCTCCACCTTCACTTGCTTCGCCTTCATCTCTTTCTGGCGTTTCTTCTGCTGGTAGAGGAATTTCGAATAGTCAATCAGTCGACATACTGGAGGATTGGCATTCGGCGATATCTCCACAAGGTCCACACCTTGGTCATGCGCCATATCCAATGCTTGACGAGTAGGAACGACAGTACTCTCACCCTCGCCTACAATACGTACCTCACGAACACGGATCTGCTCGTTAATGCGGTACTGATTCTTCATGTTGTCATTCTTCATCGACTGTTCTTTTCGCGTCTAATTTCTCAAATTGGGTGCAAAGATAGTGCAAATCGAACAAAAAACCAAATATTATTTGAATTTTTTTGAGATGCAGCCTATCTTCATGCCTTCAAAGAAGGCTTAAAGATACAAATAAGTGAGCAAAATACAAAATAAAAAGGAGTTTTTTTTATTTTTATTGTCGAGTATAGAGTCATCTTCATACATACTTCGCCCTAAGAAGGTGCCGCCTTCGACCCGAGGAAGTGCCGCCTTCGACCCGAGGAAGCGGCACCTTCAGGGGCAGGAAGTGCCGCCTTCGTAAAACACCCCCGGAAAGCTGAAAGGAAAAAACTCTTAAATAATTTGGCGGTTCAGATTATTCTTTGTAATTTTGCACACGAATTAAGGAATCCCACCCCTCCCGGGGATGATTTCCTGTTCATCAAGGTGTTTCCACTCGTGAAACATTCCCACCCTATTTTTCAAACAAAATCGAAAACGAATACAGATATATATATGTATACGAAGAATGAATTAGAACAAATGGATATCCCCCAGTTGATGGAGATAGCCAATGACCTCGGTATTAAAGTGTCGCAGGACGACGAGCTGGAGACAGTGATCTATGCGATTCTCGACAAAGCTGCCGAGGACTCTGCCGCAAATGGTGGCGCCACCAAGCGTAAGCGTACCAGAATCACGAAGAAGGATAACAAGAAGGTTTATACCGTCAATGGTGCTGAAGGTGAGAATCTTGACGCGAAAGCAACCAAGCCCGTCAAGGAGAAGAAACCTTCACTCGACTCTCTGTTCGCAGAGGCTGACGCTGCAGAGGCTAAGAAACAAGAAGAGCAAAAAGAGAAAGCCACGGCTGAGGCTCCCGCAGAAGAGCCGAAACCTGCTCCCAAGAAACGTGGAAGGAAGTCGAAAAAAGAACTTGAGGAAATCGCTGCCCGTGAGGCTGCGGAGGCTGCTGCCAAGGAACAAGCGGAAGAGCCTGCCCAGGAAGTTGCTGACGTTCCCGAAGCTGCTCAGAATAACGAGGAGTCTATTGATCCCAACGTGATTGAAGAGTTACAAAACAAGATGGCACCGCAGCAACAGGACAACGGCGCTGTCGCTACACCCGATGGTGTATGGGAGGGAGACCCCGGTGACGGCACCGACTTCATCACTGTCGTTGACATCCCCATCGAGGATGGCGAGGCTATTCCCACACTGGACATCTTCGACCGTCCCATGTCACAAGTGAATACGGCTGCCATGGCACCAGAGATGAATGCATATACACCAGCCCGGAACACAGCTCCTGTTGAGAAATACAATTTTGACAACCTGATTTCAGGCAACGGCGTACTGGAGATGCTGCAAGACGGTTACGGTTTCCTGCGTTCCAGCGACTATAACTATCTGTCGTCACCAGATGACATCTACGTAAGTCCGCAACAAATCAAGAAATATGGACTCAAGACCGGTGATGTCGTTGCATGCAGCGTACGTCCTCCCCATGATAACGAGAAATATTTTGCCATGACGGATGTGGAGACCATCAATGGTCGCCAACCACAGGAAGTACGTGACCGTGTGAGCTTCGAACACCTCACCCCACTCTTCCCTGACGAGAAATTCACGCTCTGTGGCGACCCCGCCACGACAAACCCCTCTGTCCGCATTGTCGACTTGTTCTCACCAATCGGCAAGGGACAGCGCGCCCTGATTGTCGCCCAGCCGAAGACAGGTAAGACGATCCTCATGAAAGATATCGCCAATGCCATCGCCGCCAACCACCCAGAGGCTTATATCATGATGTTGCTGATTGACGAGCGTCCTGAGGAAGTGACAGACATGGCACGTACCGTGAATGCCGAGGTGATTGCCTCCACCTTCGACGAGCCAGCCGACCGTCATGTGAAAATCGCAGGTATCGTATTGGAGAAGGCGAAGCGCATGGTAGAGTGCGGACATGATGTGGTGATCTTCCTCGACTCTATCACTCGTCTTGCACGAGCTTACAACACCGTAGCACCGGCAAGTGGAAAAGTACTGACGGGTGGTGTCGACGCTAATGCCCTGCAGAAACCCAAGCGTTTCTTTGGCGCAGCTCGTAACATTGAGAATGGTGGCTCACTGACGATTATCGCCACCGCACTGACTGACACTGGTTCTAAGATGGACGAAGTGATCTTCGAGGAGTTCAAGGGTACAGGTAACTCTGAGTTGCAGCTCGACCGCATGCTTGCCAACAAACGTGTATATCCTGCTGTCAACCTCGTACAGTCATCTACCCGTCGTGATGATCTGTTACAGGATCAGACAACACTGAACCGCATGTGGATTATCCGTAAGTTCATCGCCGAGATGAATCCTATTGAGGCAATGAACACGGTGCGCGACAGACTGGTGCAGACACATTCCAACGAAGAGTTCCTGCTCGCCATGAATGGATAAATATAATAAAGAATTAACATACAAAACTAAATAAACAATGGAAAGAGACAATGCGATTTTTGAGCTCATAGAGAAAGAGCATCAACGCCAATTGAAAGGTATCGAACTGATTGCGTCGGAGAACTTCGTCAGCGATCAAGTAATGGAGGCTATGGGTAGTTACCTGACCAACAAATACGCAGAGGGTTACCCCGGACACCGTTACTATGGCGGTTGTCAGGTAGTTGACGAGGTGGAGCAGCTTGCTATCGACCGTGTCTGCAAACTGTTTGGCGCAGAGTATGCCAACGTACAGCCACACTCTGGCGCACAGGCGAATGCCGCTGTGCTGCTTGCTGTACTGAAACCAGGTGATACTTTCATGGGTATGAACCTCGACCACGGCGGTCACCTCTCTCACGGCTCACTGGTGAACACCAGCGGTATCCTCTACAAGCCTGTAGGTTATAACCTCAACAAAGAGACAGGTCGTGTGGACTATGACGAGATGGAACGCCTCGCTTTAGAGCACAAGCCCAAACTGATTATCGGCGGCGGTTCTGCTTACAGTCGTGAGTGGGATTACAAACGGATGCGTGAGATTGCCGACAAGGTAGGTGCCCTGCTGATGATCGACATGGCACATCCTGCAGGACTCATCGCCGCAGGTCTGCTTGACAATCCTGTGAAGTATGCTCACATCGTGACCTCTACTACTCACAAGACCCTTCGTGGTCCTCGTGGCGGTATCATCCTCATGGGCAAAGACTTTGAGAATCCTTGGGGCTACAAGACTCCAAAGGGCGCTACAAAGATGATGTCACAACTACTGAACTCCGCTGTATTCCCTGGTCAGCAGGGCGGTCCACTGGAGCATGTCATCGCCGCCAAGGCGGTAGCTTTCGGTGAGGCGCTAAAACCAGAGTTCAAGGAGTGGGCAAAGCAGGTCCAGAAGAATGCCAAGGTACTTGCCGAGGAGCTGATCAAACGTGGCTTTACCATCGTCAGTGGAGGCACAGACAACCACTCTATGCTGGTTGACCTCCGCTCAAAATATCCTGAGCTGACAGGTAAGGTGGCAGAGAATGCCCTCGTTGCCGCAGACATCACCGTCAACAAGAACATGGTGCCCTTCGACAGCCGTTCCGCATTCCAGACCAGTGGTATCCGCCTGGGAACTCCTGCCATCACAACCCGTGGTGCGAAGGAAGACCTGATGGTGGAGATCGCAGCCCTCATCGAAGAGGTGCTGAATGCTCCAGAGGACGAGCAAGTCATTGCCAGTGTCCGCAAGCGCGTCAATGAGCGCATGAAGGACTATCCTCTTTTCGCTTACTAAAATAAAGAAAACGGGGCCGTATCGATTCGATCGGGATACTCATCAAATTACATTGAAAACTGAGTTGTCTTTTTGCCAATGGCGGGCCACATCTCTTCGGAGAAGTTGTAAAACCGGTGGATTACAAAGGCTGAGAGCGCTCTTCATCTTATAACAAAGGAGTTTTCATCACATCCTCGATGCGGCCCTTTCTTTTTTCAATAGATAGTATTATGTTTTCCGGTATCATAGAAGAGTTTGCTACTGTAGTAGCTATCCACAAAGACAGGGATAATATCGACTTTACCCTGCGCTGCTCGTTTGTTGATGAACTGGGCATTGACCAAAGCGTTGCACATAATGGCGTATGCCTGACTGTGGTCAGTATTATGGACGGAACCTATACCGTCACAGCAATGAAAGAGACATTGGAACGCTCCAACCTCGGACTGCTGCAGGTGGGCGACAAGGTAAACGTGGAGCGCTCGATGCTGATGAACGGACGACTTGACGGACATATCGTACAAGGACATGTCGATGAGACAGCAAACTGCATTGCCGTCGAGGATGCCAACGGATCTACCTACTTCACCTTTGAATACAAGGAGGACAAGGAGATGGCACAGAATGGCTACTTCACCGTTGACAAAGGCTCTGTAACCGTCAACGGAGTATCACTCACCGTATGCAATCCCACCAAGAACACTTTCCAAGTGGCGATTATCCCCTATACCTTTGAGCATACTAATTTTTGCGACATCAAGGTGGGCAGTGTCGTGAATCTCGAATTCGACATCATTGGGAAATACATTGCCAGACTGCAGCAATTGAAATAGATACCACCTTATTATATAAATAGGTGTAAAGTAACCTCCCTCCGTCAAGGAAACAATCTTTTTTCAAAAAAAAATGCTAATATATTTTCGTTTCCCGCTGAAAATCAGTATCTTTGCAGTCCAAAATAAAATAATTCAGTACAAGTAAACATTTTAGATACCATATCAAGATGACAAAAGCAGACATTATCAACAAGATTGTTGAGGACACTGGCCTTGCAAAAAAAGACGTAGCAGCCACAGTGGAGGCATTTATGGAAGAGATTCGTCAGAGCATGGCAGTACAGAAAGAAAACGTATATCTACGTGGGTTTGGCACATTTACCATCAAGCATCGTGCCAAGAAGACGGCTCGCAATATCTCCAAGAACACGACACTGGTGATTGACGCACACGACTTCCCCTCCTTCAAGCCCGCCAAGAGCTTTATCGCTAAGATGAAATAAAACATCAAACATTTAAATTATACACATTATGCCAAACGGAAAGAAAAAGAAGGGCCACAAGATGGCTACTCACAAGCGTAAGAAGAGACTGCGCAAGAATCGTCACAAGAGCAAGTAAGTCTTGCTAAGTCTAAAAGAAATGAAAGGAGTGTACTGACAAGCCGGCAGGTAAGTTGGTACACCCTTTCCATTAAAGAACAAACAACTAAGTATGAATAGTGAAGTAATCATTGACGTCCAACCGAAAGAGATCTCCATCGCCCTTCTCGAGGATAAAGACCTGGTGGAATACCAGAATGAGAAACGAGAGGCGTCTTTCTCTGTCGGGAACATTTATCTGGGCAAGGTTCGTAAACTCATGCCTGGACTGAACGCATGCTTCGTGGATGTGGGTTCTGAACGCGATGCCTTCTTACACTATCTTGACTTAGGCACTCAATTCAGCTCTTACGAGAAGTATCTCAAACAGGTACAAAGCGACAGGAAACGGCTTTTTCCTATTTCCAAGGCAACACGTCTGCCGGATCTGCCCAAAGAAGGAAGTGTACAAACCATTCTCAAGCAGGGACAGGAGATCTTAGTACAAGTTGTCAAGGAGCCCATCTCCACAAAAGGCCCCCGACTGACCTGCGACCTTAGTTTTGCCGGCAGGTATATGGTATTGATGCCTTTCCAGGAAAAAGTGTCTGTATCCTCGAAGATCAAGAAAGGGGAAGAGCGTACACGTCTGAAACAACTCATACAAAGTATCAAGCCCGCAAACTTCGGAGTCATTGTCAGGACTTCCGCCGAAGGAAAGCGTGTCGCGGAGCTTGATGCGGAAATGAAAGTATTGGTAAAACGCTGGGAAGACACCATCACGAAAGTACAGAAAGCGACCACAACACCACAATTGGCTTTCGAAGAGACGGGCAGGGCTGTCGCGATGCTACGCGACCTCTTCGACCCCACGTACGATGGTATCTATGTCAATGACACTGAAATCTTCCAGCAAGTAAAAGACTATGTCGGTCTGATCGCTCCAGATAAGAAAGACATTGTCAAGCAGTATACAGGCACTGTACCCATCTTCGACAATTTCAACGTCACCAAGCAACTGAAGTCATCCTTTGGACGGACTGTCAACTACAAGCGCGGAGCCTATCTGATTATCCAACACACAGAGGCGATGCATGTAGTGGATGTCAACAGCGGCAACCGCACCCGAGCAGAAAACGGACAGGAGGCTAACGCACTGGAGGTGAACCTCGGAGCCGCCGACGAACTGGCTCGTCAGCTGCGCCTTCGTGACATGGGTGGCATTATCGTGGTTGACTTTATCGACATGAATCTTGCAGAAGACCGCCAAATGCTTTATGAGCGAATGTGCAAGAACATGCAAAAAGACCGTGCACGCCATAACATCCTGCCACTGAGCAAGTTCGGACTGATGCAGATTACCCGTCAGCGTGTCCGTCCCGCTATGGATGTGAATGTCGAGGAGACCTGTCCCACCTGTTTTGGTAAAGGAAAGATCAAATCATCTATCCTGTTTACAGACCAGTTAGAGAGCAAAATTGACCGCTTAGTCAACAAGATAGGCATCACCAGTTTCTCACTCCATGTACACCCTTATGTCGCAGCCTATATCAACCAAGGTGTCATCTCACTGAAACGCCGCTGGCAGATGAAATACGGCTGGGGAATCCGAATCATTCCTTCGCAGAAACTGGCTTTCCTGCAATATGAGTTCTATGACAAGGACCGCCAGTTCATCGACATGCAAGAGGAAATAGAAACAAACGAATAAACAAATACCGTCAGGTCATGGTTACTTTGAAAGTTATCTTCTGGATATGTCTGGCTTTGGTATTCTATACCTATTTAGGTTATGGAATCTTGCTCTGGGTCTTGATACGACTGAAACGTCTCTTTAAGGGGAAACCAGAGAAGGCACAACTGCCTCCAGAGAATGAGTTACCAGAAGTAACCCTGATGATATGCGCATACAACGAGCAGGATATCGTAGATATCAAGATGGAGAATACCCACCAGATCACCTACCCTAAACTGCACGTTGTATGGGTAACTGACGGTTCGAATGACGCCACCAACGACTATCTTGCAAAATATCCTGACGTTCAAGTGATCTTTTCCCCTGAGCGTCGTGGGAAAACCGCTGCCCTGAATCACGGACTGGGTGAAGTCACAGACGAGCTTGTGGTGATGACTGATGCGAACACCATGCTGAACCCTGAGTCCATTACTGAGATTGTCCGTTGCTTCATGGATCCACAGGTAGCATGCGTCGCTGGAGAAAAACACGTAACAGCCCGTCATGAAGGACAAGCCGCAGCGGAAGGAGAAGGCCTCTATTGGAAATATGAGAGTACCCTCAAGCGGTGGGACGGAGAACTCTACTCTGCCATGGGAGCCGCAGGAGAATTATGCGCCATCCGCAGGTCGCTCTATGAGCCGATGCCAGAGAATGCGTTGCTCGATGATTTTGTCATGTCACTCCGTATGGTGGACAAAGGTTACAAAATCGCATACACCTCTGATGCCTACGCAATGGAGTACGGTTCTGCCGATTTAACGGAAGAGTCGAAACGCAAGCGTCGAATCGCTGCTGGTGGACTACAGAGTATATGGTGGCTACGCGACATGATGAACCCCTTCCGTCAACCACTGGTCGCCTTTCAGTTGATTTCCCATCGTGTTTTAAGATGGAGCATCACCCCTATTGCCCTCCTTTTACTGATTCCCCTGAACGTGGTATTGGTATTTATGAAAGCCGGGATTCTGTATAACATCATCTGGATTCTACAGATATTGTTCTATTTAGCAGCTTTTTTAGGCTATTGGTTAGAGAAGAATGGCAAAAAAAACAAACTCCTTTATATCCCTTATTATTTCCTGTTTATGAACCTTAATGTGTTCCGTGGTATGGCATACTTGAAAAGTCATCAGAACAGTGGTGCATGGGAAAAAGCAAAAAGAGGATAAAAAAACATATTAATATTTTTGTAATTCGAAAAATATTCTATACCTTTGCAAAATATATCACTTAATCGGTGAGAAGCAATGACTCAAGACGAACGTGAATTACTCCTGCAGAAAATTGCAGAAGCCAATGCTAAGTTAGATGCTGCCAACCAGAAGTTGTTAGCGGCAAATAACAAATTAGCAGAATATGAGGAGAAGGCTCACGATGCTGAGAAAGCCAGCAAGATGAAATCCCTCTTCCTCGCTAACATGAGTCATGAAATCCGCACTCCCCTCAATGCCATTGAAGGTTTTTCCAGAGTCATGTGCGAGACAGACTCTCAGGAAGAGCGTTCAAAATATATGGAGATTATTGAAAGCAATAATACCCGTTTGATGACACTTATCAACGAGATTCTCGACTTGTCAAGAGTTGAGTCTGGTGAGGTTGTCATCAAGAAGACAATGACTGACCTGAACGAGGTGTGCCATAACATCATGAACACCTTTAAGTTTAGATGCCCCGAAACGGTGCAGATGATATGGAATAAGCCCAACATGGCTGTTACGCTAAATACGGATGCCAATCGTATCATGCAGGTATTCTCCAACCTGATCAGTAATTCATTAAAGCATACATCCAAAGGTAGTATTACTTACGGCTATCGCATGATTGATGATGGTCAGGAAGTAGAATTCTACGTATCGGACACAGGCACAGGCATTGCACCGGAAGATATGGACGTCATCTTTAACACATATGTCTCTAAAGATGCGGAAAACTCACAGAACGGCTATGGTCTTGGACTTCCGCTCAGTAAGATTATTGTGGAGAAACTGGGTGGCACTATCTCTGTCTCATCAACACTTGGAGAGGGTTCCACCTTCCGCTTTCACCTGCCTTTCGAAGGAACGATAGGAGGAGTCGCTAAAAATACTCGTATCACCACGAATTCGAGAACGATTCGTGTCAGCACACGCACTGATGTGGAGAATGCGCCACTGATTCTGGTAGCAGAAGATGAGGACAATAACTTCGAACTGGTTAAGGTTGTCTTGTCAAAACGTTACCGTCTGCTACGTGCCCATAATGGCATTGAGGCAGTAACCATCTGTGAAGACGAGCATCCCGACCTGATTCTGATGGACATCCGCATGCCGGACATGAATGGCTTAGACGCCACACGTATTATCAAGGAAGTCAACCATGACGTACCTGTCATCGCATTGAGCGCTTATGCCTTCGATGAGAATATCAAGGAAGCGAAAGAGGCTGGATGCAATGATTTTATTGCTAAGCCTTTCCGCGTGGAGAATTTGCTTGACATGATACAGAAATACTTGAAAAAATAATTTCTATGGGAAAACTTGCTGTTTATAAGTATGTGGCAATGATGTTTCTAGTGCTGCAACTTATTGTATCTGCCTATACCTTCTTAGGTTTATTTGGAGGTGATGTCAACCCTGCGGGCAATATGGCACGAGCCATGGTGGTCTATATCCTTCCGATATTGATTATCGCCAACTTAGTGTTACTCGTCTACTGGTTAGTACGCAAGCGTTGGTTTATTGCCATCATTCCGTTTATCACGATACTTTGCTGTATCCCGTATATCGGAACCCTTTTCCAAATACGCTCTATTGACGAGAAAGCGGTTGATGCACAAAAGGGACTGAAGATCGCAACCTATAACGTGGCAAGATTCAACAGGGAGACCTCCGGTTTCTTGGCACAAGACATACTGGCAGAGATGAAGAGACAGAAAGTGGATGTTTTCTGTATTCAAGAATATATGGAGACCGGCGGTGACATCAAAAACACTGAATCCTACAAAGAGTATTTTCCTTATGTGGCATTAGCAGGAAGGGATGTCGTTGTATTCAGCCGTTACCCCATCAAAAAGATGAAGCCCTTCCTTTTTGAAGATTCCGGACAAGCGGGTATGTATGTGGATATTGATGTGAATGGAGAGAAGATTCGTGTCTTTAATGTTCACTTAGAGACGACAGGCATCAATGGAACGATGTATAAGGCTGGAAATCTGGAAGCACAAGGCTATGACGTGAGCAAGAACCGTGTGCTGAGTGCCATTTACGGCAACTATTCGTTAGGAATGCTGTTCCGTGCCTCTCAGGCAAATATCATTGCCAACGAGATACGTTCCTCAGAAATACCGTGTATTGTGTGTGGTGACTTCAATGATGTCCCCTACTCTTACGTCTATAAGACGATGTTGGGTGACCTCGTGGACGGTTTCAAGGAATGTGGAAGTGGCGGATACATGGGAACCTACCGTGGCAAGAAAAATGTCCGTATCGACTATATCTTCCATAGTGAGAGATATAAAGGACTAGAGTATCATAAAACGGAACTGACCTACTCTGACCACTACCCAGTGTTTATGAAGATTGCATTACCATAATAAACGAAACATCCCGACCACACAGTCGGGATGTTTTGTTTATACAATCTTGAATCTCACCCTGAACGACCGTTCATGCTCGTCCCAATTGGTACCTAACATCTCGAAACGTCCTATCTGACTAGTGGAGCGTACATGTTTCCCGATACATGGACAGACATCATAGTCACCGATACGCACCAGTCGGATGGTCTCCGAAGCATCATCAGGCAGTCGGTCTGGTGACACACCTTCTGGAAGATTATCCCGGGTCACAAACTCAAAAGTAACAGGAAGGTCTTCGTCGATAAGTTCATTCATCCTCCGTTCTATCTCCCTCTCCTCCTGTCGAGAAGGTTTATGGTCGATATGAAAACTCATCTTACTCTTCTTCCGTTCGATATGCGCATTATAGGAGCGCTCACACCCGAACAACCGAATCATCGTCTGGTTCAGGAGATGCTCTGCAGTATGTGCAGGAGGATATTCCTCTTTATGATGCTCGTTTAAGATAAAATCTTCCATCTCACACTTTCATCTTTAGCACGTATCCGCCTCTTGCATCCATTGTCAGACGGATGGAACCGTCGCGTTTCAACTCTGTATCCTCTTTCTCCTTTGTCAACAGATCCACGGTAGGATATACTCCCTCTTCTATTTTCAGATAGTCGAAGGCATGAGCCGGGATGATTACATCAATTGCGACAGCATAATCATCGAAATTCACTGCTACCAACAAGAGATCCTTACCTGCTTTCCTGAGGAACACATACTGACGCTCCAACTGTGGGTTCACATACATCAAATCAAAGAACACACCATCTCTGACAGCCTTTTCCTTACGGGCTATCTGCATGACACGCTTATGAATATCAAAAAGCTGTTTCTCCTTTGCTGTCAATTTATTCTCTGCCGCACGACAAAGGGTATCAATACTCCAATAGTCGAAGATCGTCGTACGACCGTCATTACCACTGAAACCCTCTTTGTCCATACCATGCTCACCATATTCCTCTCCAGCGTACAGCATGAAAGGATTCTGTTGCATCAGCAACGAGGCTATCATTGCCGG
Source organism: Prevotella sp. tf2-5 (assembly GCF_900115435.1). GTDB lineage: Bacteria > Bacteroidota > Bacteroidia > Bacteroidales > Bacteroidaceae > Prevotella. The sequence continues at coordinate 327,012 of NZ_FOWK01000002.1, read as the reverse complement.
CACGCCCTTCATGGCATCTGCCGCAAAGAAATCGCTGGCAATACGCTGCTCATCATGATTCTCCAAGAAATAGAGCATGTGGTCACGAATATCATCCGTCTGCTGCCAGGCTCCACTGATAGCACTAGTAGGAGCTTGATGACAGATGACGTTACGCATCGTGTCATACATCCCTACTTTGTCATACAGCCAATCAAAACCAGAAGCGATATAATGACGATACTCATTGGGATTATACACCTCACCCACAAAGACAACATCCTTGTATTTCCGCTTGACAATCGTTGTGGCATATGCCCAGAAATCGGCTGGTACCATCTCCGCCATATCACAACGGAAACCGTCTATACCTTTGGATGCCCAGAACAACAGGATATCTGTCATCTTCTTCCAAGTATTGGGAATCGGTTCAAAATGTCCAACGCAACCGGCATAATAATCGACACCGTAGTTCAGTTTCACTGTCTCATACCAGTCATTCCTCCCTGGAGCATTGTCGAAACGGTCATTTCCCGTTGCCTTGGCAGGTTCCTCAACATATGGTTCCTGTTCCCCATGATAAAGGTCAAAAGATGGCATAAAACGCTGACCTGGACAATAGTAAAAATTATTGTTTACCGGATCGAAACCACAGTCAGAACGGTCATCCTCACCCAAGTCCTTCACACCTGCCGGTTTACAGACAGAATGATACTGACGAGCCACATGATTTGGAACAAAGTCGATGATGACCTTCAGTCCTGCCTCATGGGTACGCGCCACCAACTGTTCGAACTCAGGCATACGCTGGTTAACATCCATTGCCAAATCCGGATCAATATCATAATAGTCCGTAATAGCATATGGAGAGCCTGCCTTCCCCTTGACGACAGCTGAGTGCTGTCGAGGGATACCATAGGCTGTATAATCAGTGACAGTAGCATGTCGGATAATTCCCGTATACCACATATGACTGATACCCATCCGCGCCATGCCTTCCAACACCTCTGGAGTAAAGTCTGCCATCTTTCCGCAGCCGTTCTCCTCGATGGTGCCGTTCTCTTGTCGTGTCGTGTTCCGATTCCCGTAAAGACGGGTGAACACCTGGTAGATGATAACCTTCTCTTTCATTATTCTGTTCCTCTAAGGAATTTATTCGATACCGTGCGCAGATACCTCTTTGTTGATCTTGGCAATCATACCCTGCAGGGCTTTACCAGGACCGCACTCCGTGAAGTCGTCAGCACCATCGGCTATCATATTCTGCACAATCTGTGTCCAACGTACAGAGCTCGTTAACTGGGCGATCAGGTTTGCCTTAATCTCTGCCGCATCCGTATGAGGCTTAGCGTCCACATTCTGATAGACTGGACATTTCGGAGTCTGGAACTCAGTCTTCTCAATAGCTGCCTGCAGCTCATCCTTAGCAGGCTGCATCAGAGGAGAATGGAAAGCGCCACCCACCTTCAGAGGCAATGCACGCTTGGCACCTGCAGCTTTCAACTGTTCACAAGCCTCGTTGATGGCTTCAATATTACCTGAGATAACCAACTGACCCGGGTTATTATAGTTAGCTGCGACACATACACCCTTGCCCATCTTGCTAACCTCGGCGCATACCTCTTCGACTTTCTCGTCTGGGAGTCCTATAATGGCAGCCATCGTGGAGGGCTGTGCCTCACATGCCTTCTGCATTGCCATTGCACGGGCATATACCAGTTTCAGACCATCCTCAAAGCTCAACGCACCGGCAGCTACCAATGCAGAGAACTCACCCAGAGAGTGACCTGCCGTCATCTCTGGCTGGAATTGATCACCCATACAGATGGCAGAGATCACTGAGTGAAGGAATACGGCAGGCTGCGTCACCTTTGTCTGCTTCAAATCCTCATCAGTACCCTCAAACATGATATCGGTAATACGATAACCCAGAATATCATTAGCCTTCTCAAAAAGTTCTTTCGCTGTGGCGTTGTTGTCATAGAGGTCCTTACCCATACCTACGAACTGTGCTCCCTGTCCGGGAAAAACAAATGCTTTCATTTTTTATCTATTTTGATTAATTTGACTTACCTTTATTAATATTCGCCGACAAAGGTACGAATTTTTTTGCTAAGTAAAGAATAATTGGCAAAACATTTGGAGTTATCATGGTTTTTCCTTATCTTTGCAGATTAGAATCTACTAAATAATTTTTAATATTATGTTATCACAACAAGACCTAAAACAACTTGCCCAGAAGGGCATCAGTGAAGCTCAGATTGAGTATCAGCTCGGACAGTTCAAAACGGGATTCCCTTTCCTGAAACTGGAAGCCGCTGCCAGTATTGAACGTGGCATTGTCGCTCCTAACGAAGCCGACCGTAAAAAGTATGTAGAGGCTTGGCAACAGTATAAGGCTGCCGGCAAGCGCGTCGTGAAATTCGTTCCTGCCTCTGGTGCTGCCAGTCGTATGTTCAAAGACATGTTTGCCTTTGTGGATGCTGACTATGACGTGCCTACTACAGATTTCGAGAAGAAGTATTTCGACAATATCGAGAAGTTTGCTTTCTATGATGAACTCGATGCTGCTTGTAAGAAGAATGAAGGCAAGGGCATCAAGGCACTCATCAGCGAAGGTAACTACAAGGCTGTCGCTGCCAACATGTTGAAGGCAGAGGGTCTCAACTACGGACAATTACCCAAGGGCTTGCTACTCTTCCACAACTATCCAGAAGGTCCTCGCACCCCTATGGAGGAACATCTTGTTGAGGGAGCGCTCTATGCTGCATCTAACGGTGAGGCACATGTACATTTCACCGTCAGTCACGAGCACATGGATCTTTTCAAAGCAAAGGTAGCGCAAAAGGCAGATGTCTATGCCAAGAAATATGGTATCAAGTACGACATCACCTTCTCTGAGCAGAAGCCTTCTACTGATACTATTGCTGCCAATCCTGACGGTACCCCGTTCCGCAACAGTGACGGCACCCTGCTGTTCCGTCCAGGCGGTCATGGTGCTCTGATTGAGAACCTCAACGAGATAGAGGCTGATGTCATCTTTGTGAAGAATATCGACAATGTGGTACCTGATCGTCTGAAACCTGAGACAGTAGAGTGGAAACAGATCATCGCTGGTGTACTCGTCACCCTACAGGAGAAAGCCTTTGAGTATCTGCGTCTGTTGGATACTGGAAAGTACAGCCATGAGCAGATTGAGGAGATCATCCGCTTTGTACAACAAGACCTCTGCTGCCGCAAGTCGGATATCAAGGAACTGGAGGATGCCGAACTGGTTATCTACTTACGCAACAAGCTCAACCGCCCGATGCGCGTCTGCGGTGTGGTAAAGAACGTAGGTGAGCCTGGTGGTGGCCCGTTCCTTACTTACAATCAGGACGGTACCGTATCGTTACAGATTTTGGAGAGCTCACAGATTGACAAGTCAAACAAGGAGTATATGGAGATGTTCACTAAAGGCACCCATTTCAATCCCGTTGACCTCGTATGCGCAGTTAAGGATTACAAGGGCAATGCTTTCGACCTGCCTAAGTATGTCGACCCGACTACGGGATTCATCTCTCAGAAATCGAAGAGTGGCAAGGAGTTACTGGCATTGGAATTGCCAGGTCTGTGGAACGGTGCCATGAGTGACTGGAGTACTATCTTTGTAGAAGTTCCCCTCGGCACTTTCAACCCCGTAAAAACCGTCAACGACCTACTACGTGAACAACATCAGTAATTTAACACAGCGAGGCTTGCCGACCGGCAAGCCTCGCTATTAGTTATCAGTTACCAATTTCATCATATATTGCATCAACGTCTTCAACCCCTCTCCACTAGGACGGGCATTGTATCCAGCCGAGCTGATTGACTCTCCGTCAGAGAACTTAGCGGTGAAAGACCATGAATACCCATCCAAGACTTCGAAGAAAGGACGGTATCTTTCCTTATACCTGTACATCTTATGCCCTTTGACGATGTCTCTCAATTCCGTAAGCACCTCTGCCTTCACTTTTTTCTCAATAATCTCACCATAGCTTTCCTTTTGAGCCTTGACAGTAACGGAACCGTCTTTCTGAAGTTCCACACACCCATAGTACCTATACCCTGCCATTGTCCCTTGCTCCGAATACTCTATCATGACCAATTGACCTTTTGGCATCCTCGAGAAAATTCCCTGTATGGACTGGGTACCCAGCCAACTACTCATCAAACTGATTAAAATCCATGTTGACATATCCTACATTTTAAAAGGTTACATATCTTAGTTTTCATATTTTATACTTTTTCTTCTCATGGACAGCTCGTTGCGGTGTGCCGGACATTCCGCCTATGGACGGAGATTTCACACCACGATAGCCGTTCCACCGCTGCATGATTTTATCGACATAACCCGCGGTCTCCGAGCCTCGCATATACCCATACTTCACGACGGGGTCGTTGTAGTATTCCGGCTGGGCAAGCATCAAGATATAATGACTGACATCCGACCAACGTTGTGGGTCACGACCGTTTTTTCTTGCCAGTGCCATCGCATCACGAACGTGGTTGGCACCACCATTATAGGCGGCTAGGATGAACTTGATGCGCTCCTGTTGATTACGGATATCTGAGAATGAGCGGTCAAGTTCACCAATGAGTTTGGCAGCAGCGGCAATACTCTTCTCCGGGTTAAACATATCCGACCGTGCCAATCCAAGATGGTCAGCCGTAGAAGGCATGATCTGCATCAGTCCACAGGCACCAGCCCACGAACGAGCCTGTGGGTCGAAGGTTGACTCTTGATAGCACTGTGCCGCCATCAGACGCCAATCCCAGCGGATGCTGCGACAGTACTGTTGGAAATAGGCGTCATAATGGGAAATGACACCCCCCTTGGCATTCAGCATAGGAGCATAGACACGGCGTTTAACAGAACGTGACGACAACAAGTAATCCTCTTCCTTCTTCACCTCATCCAACAGTTTAGGGGTATACCATTCCGTTAGCGCCTTCACCAACTGGGGTTTATCGTCACCTATCTTCCAAGCGAGTCGTTTAGACAGAGAACTGTTGCGAAACAAGATTAAGTCAGCATCCCCATCGGCAAGACGGTGTACCATCTCAAGAGAGTCACGACAGACCTCCACTCGAAGACTCACTCCTATCTTATTCGCAAAACGCTGACAGAGCATATATTCCGTACCCAGTTGCTTTCCACGATAGTCATAATAGGTCTCTGGTCCTGTCACAGCGAGTGCTATCAACTCACCATTACTGACAATTTGCTCCAAGTCGAAGTCGCCAGCAACAGAATCTGCCTCCTCTCCACCCCATGGTGTCATCGGTTCCTGTTGTTTCTTAGTACAGGAAGCCAGCAGGATCATCAACCCTAAAAGATGAATATATATACTCTTTTGCGTCAAAATCTTTGAATTTTGAGTGCAAAGGTACGATTAAGCGAGCACAAAACAAAACATTTTCTTGCAAATATGATGAGAAATGCGTACCTTTGCGCACTAAATTAGCTAATTAGTTATATGTTAAGAATTGCAGTACAGTCAAAAGGTCGTCTGTTTGACGACACCATGAACCTGCTCGCAGAGGCAGATATCAAGGTTAGTTCAGGACGACGCACACTATTGGTTCAGTCGGGCAACTTCCCATTGGAAGTGCTCTATCTCCGTGATGATGACATTCCCCAAAGTGTGGCAAGTGGTGTTGCCGACATCGGTGTGGTCGGTGAGAACGAGTTTGTAGAGCGAGGTGAAGATGCGGAAGTCATCTCTCGCCTAGGATTCTCCAAATGCCGTCTCTCCCTTGCCATCCCCAAAGAAATCGACTATCAGGGTGTAGAGTGGTTTAATGGCAAGAAAATTGCCACCTCCTACCCCAATATCCTCCGTCAGTTCATGACAAAGAAAGGTATCCATGCTGAGATTCATGTCATCACCGGTTCTGTGGAAATCAGCCCGGGCATCGGTCTTGCAGATGGCATCTTTGATATTGTCAGCAGTGGCTCTACCCTTGTGAGCAATAATCTCCGAGAGGTAGAGGTAGTGATGGAAAGTGAGGCTTTGCTGATCGGACACAAGGGAATGACGCAGGAGAAGCGTGATATCCTGGAGCAGATGCTGTTCCGCTTCAAGGCGGTGAAAGATGCTGAGGACAAGAAATATGTACGCATGAATGCCCCCAAGTCCCGTCTACAGGAAATCATCAACGTATTGCCAGGCTTAAAGAGTCCTACCATCATCCCCCTCGCCGACGACGAGTGGTGCTCTGTTCATACCGTCCTTGACCAGAAACGTTTCTGGGAGATTATCGGTAAGTTGAAGGAGATGGGAGCACAGGGTATCTTAGTGACACCAATTGAGAAAATGATTCTTTAAAGACTGAAGAACTAAAGGATTGAAAATTGAAATGAGAATCATTAAATATCCGAAACGGGAGCAATGGGCAGAGATCGTAGAACGTCCACGACTCGACCTGACGAAGCTGAACGCTACGGTGAGCAGCGTCCTTGCAGACGTGAGACAGCGAGGAGATGCAGCGGTAAAGGAATATGAGGAGAAGTTCGACAAGGCAATACTTACCTCTCTTGCTGTCACTGAGCAGGAGATGGACGAGGCGGAGCAGGCTATCAGCAACGACTTGAAGGACGCCATCATCCTCGCTCATCATAACATCAAAGTATTCCATATCTCCCAGCGTTTCGTAGGACAGAAGATCAAGACCCAGGAAGGAGTGACCTGCTGGCAGAAGAGTGTTGCCATCGAGAAGGTGGGACTCTATATCCCTGGCGGCACGGCACCACTTTTCTCTACCGTCCTGATGCTTGCGACTCCTGCCAAGATCGCTGGCTGTAAAGAAATCGTGCTCTGCACTCCTCCCAACAAGGAAGGCAAAGTGAATCCTGCCATCCTCTATGCCGCCCGTGTCGCTGGTGTCAGCAAGATTTTCAAAGCCGGCGGTGTACAGGCTATTGGTGCGATGGCATACGGTACGGAATCCGTTCCTAAGGTCTTTAAGATTTTCGGTCCTGGTAATCAATATGTGATGGCGGCAAAGCAACAGGTCAGTCTTGACGAGGTGGCTATCGACATGCCCGCAGGACCATCCGAGGTCTGTGTCCTTGCCGATGAGACTGCCAATGCTGAGTTTGTTGCTGCCGACTTATTGTCGCAGGCTGAGCACGGTATTGACTCTCAGGTTCTGCTCATCACAACCTCTGAGAGTAAACTGGAGGAGATCCATCAACAGGTTGACAAACAACTTGAAGTGTTACCACGCAAAGAACTGGCTTCCAAAGCATTAGAGAACAGTTGCTATGTACTCGTCAAAGACTATGACGAGATGATGGCATTAACGAATCTCTATGCACCAGAGCATTTGGTGATACAGACCAAGAACTACGAAGAACTGGCAGAGAAGGTCATAAACGCAGGCAGTGTGTTCTTAGGATCCTATGCCTGTGAGAGTGCCGGTGACTATGCCAGCGGCACAAACCATACACTCCCCACTCACGGATATGCCACAGCCTATAATGGTGTGAATCTCGACAGCTATTGTCGCAAGATCACATTCCAGCATCTTACTGAAGAAGGTATCCACCATATCGGTCATGCTGTAGAACTCATGGCTGAGGCAGAACAACTGGATGCCCATAAGAATGCGATGACTGTTCGTATTAAGAGTCTCACCTAACACACCTAACTCCCCTAACATACCTACCCGCCCTATGAAACCACTTGAGCAATTAGTCAGAAAAAACATCTGGAGTCTGGCACCATACAGCAGTGCCCGTGACGAATACTCTGGGAAGGAGGCACATGTGTTCCTTGATGCCAACGAGAATCCATACGGTGCGCCCTACAACCGTTATCCAGATCCATTGCAACGTGAGTTAAAGAAACAGATAAGCAAGATAAAGGGCATCCCAGAACAGATGATATTCCTGGGTAATGGCAGCGATGAGGCAATCGACCTACCCTACCGGATCTTCTGTGAGCCGGGCAAGGACAATGTGGTTGCCATCGAACCGACCTACGGGATGTATAAGGTATGTGCCGACATTAACGACATAGAGTATCGTCCTGTACGTTTAGACGAGAATTACGACTTCCAAGCAACGGACTTGCTCAAGGCTTGTGACAGCCATACGAAGATGATCTGGCTATGCTCTCCCAACAACCCTACGGGTAATTCACTCAACCGCGATGAGATCATCAAGGTCATTGAGGCTTTTGAGGGAATCGTCATTGTGGACGAGGCATATAGCGACTTCGCCCAACAACAGACTCTCCGCACGGAATTGGTGAAATACCCCAACCTCATCGTTCTCAATACGATGAGTAAGGCATGGGCACTGGCTGCTATCCGGCTCGGAATGGCTTTCGCCTCCAAAGAGATTATATCAATATATAATAAGGTGAAGTATCCGTATAATGTCAACCAGCTCACTCAGCAACAAGCGCTGGAGGCATTGAAGGACCCATACGAGATAGACAAGTGGGTGAAGACACTCCTTGCCGAGCGCAGTCGACTCATGCAAGCATTTGCTGAGCTACCCATTTGCGAGGAGGTGTATAAGACGGATGCCAATTTCTTCCTCGCCAAGATGACAGACGCGCAGAAGATTTACGACTATCTGGTCGACAAGGGTATCATCGTCCGCAACCGTACCCGTGTACAGCTTTGTCACAACTGTCTGCGTGTTACCATCGGTATGAAGAGCGAGAATAACGAACTACTCTCTGCGTTAAGACAATACTAGATACTCTGGAGTCTCTAAAAAATCCAGAAAGAGATGGAACGACTCTGGAATAGTAACTATATCAAGGTGATGACAGCAAATTTTTCGCTGTTCTTCGCCTTTTATTTGCTCACCCCATTACTACCCCTCTATCTGAGTGAGACGTTTGGAGCGACGAAGGACGTCATCGGACTGGTGCTGTCTGGCTATACCATCACGGCACTCCTCTTCCGACCATTCAGCGGCTATTTCGTCGACTCGTTTCCTCGTAAGACCGTACTACTGGTGAGTTTTGCAGCCTTTGCCATCTTTTTCGCAGGCTATCTCGCCGCAGGCACTCTCCTGCTCTTCACCATCGTCAGGACACTACACGGAGGTCCTTTCGGCGCCTTGACTGTTGCCAACTCTACCGTTGCCATTGACGTACTACCATCATCCCGTCGCAACGAGGGTATCGGCTACTACGGACTCTCTAACAACCTCGCGATGGCGATAGCACCCTCCTTCGCCATCTTTGTCTATGCGGAGACCCATAACTTCGAGCTTCTGTTCTGGCTTGCCTTTGCCATCGCCGTCTTCGGCTGGATTGTCGACGCGACGATAGAAGTAAAAAATAAGAAGAATGATGTAAGAGGTCAGACATCCGACATCAGCCGTCAGCCACCGACCATCAAACCTCGTAAACTCTCATTAGACCGTTTCTTCCTCGCCCGAGGCTGGCTGTTGGGAGTGAATATGGTGTTCTTCGGATTCTGCTTCGGTGTGTTGAGCAACTATCTCGCCATCTACGGCAAACAGGTGATGGGTATCACTGGCGGCACAGGAACATGGTTCATGCTCTGTTCCATCGGACTCATCCTCTCCCGCCTGCAAGGTGGCAAGGCTCTGCGCAAAGGACTGCTTACCCATAACGCCTCAGAGGGTATGGTCATCTCCTTAGTAGGCTACACACTCTTCGTGGCATCACCAAACATGTTCGGATATTATTCCTCCGCCATCCTCATCGGCTTGGGTAACGGTCATATGTGGCCAGCCTTCCAGAACATGATGATATCGATGGCGCATCATAACGAGCGCGGCACTGCCAACTCCACCATTCTTATCTCCTGGGATATCGGTATGGGACTCGGCATCCTTGCCGGTGGAGCCATCGCCGAGCTTTTTGGTTATACAGCTGCCTTTTGGACGGTCGCCATCACGAATGCCGCCGGTGTCCTTCTCTATTTCCTCAAGACCCGTCAGTTCTTCCTTATACGGAAGATAGAGGAAGAGGCATAATTGCAACTATATTTATATTTTTTCCTATGACAACCATTGTGTTTCAAAATATAATGTTTACCTTTGCAGCAAAGCAGAATTATTTTTAACTAAAAACAAAAAACATGAAGCATTTATTATTTTCCCTGGCACTAATCGCTGTGACGATGTTAGTACTAAGCGCCTGCGCCACCAAGAATGAGACAAATGACGGAGAGAACAACTTCCGCATTAAACGCGGAACAAACTTGAGCCACTGGCTGTCGCAGAACAATGAGGACCGTGGTGAGGCACGTGAGAAGCATATCCAGGAAGACGACTTCGCACGACTGGACTCATTAGGCTTCGACTTCGTACGTATCCCCATCGATGAGGTACAGTTCTGGGATGAGCAGGGCAACAAGCTGCCTGAGGCATGGAAACTGCTGACCTTCGCCCTCGACCAGTGTGGCAAGCACCATCTGCGTGCCATCGTCGACCTGCACATCATCCGTTCTCACTACTTCAATGCCGTCAACGAGGATGGTGCCAATGCCAACACATTGTTTACCTCGGAGAAAGCACAGCAGGACCTTATCAACATGTGGTACCAGCTGTCGGACGAGCTAAAAGGCTACAGCACAGACTCTGTCGCCTATGAGTTCATGAACGAACCCGTAGCAGAAGACCACGAGCAATGGAACCAGTTGATTGCCAAGGTACATAAGGCTTTGCGTGAGCGGGAGCCACAGCGCACACTGGTCATCGGCTCTAATCTCTGGCAAGGCTACCAGACCATGAAATACCTGAAAGTACCTGAGGGTGACAAGAACATCGTACTGTCCTTCCATTACTATAACCCCATGCTCCTGACACACTACGGCGCATGGTGGACTCCCCTCGGCAAGTATACCGGCAAGATCAACTATCCTGGTGTCCTGGTTTCGAAGGAAGACTATGAGGCAGCACCAGACTCACTGAAACCTGAACTGGAGCCATATACCAAAGAGGTATGGAACATCGACCATATCCGCGCAGACTTCAAGGACGCCATCGAGGCTGCGAAGAAATACAACCTGCAACTGTTCTGTGGTGAGTGGGGTGTCTATGAGCCAGTAGACCGTGAACTTGCCTATAAGTGGACGAAAGATATGCTGACTGTGTTTGACGAGTTCAATATCGCATGGACCACATGGTGCTATGATGCCGACTTCGGCTTCTGGGATCAGAAGAAACACGACTTCAAGGACAAACCTTTGGTGGACATGCTGATGAACAGCAAAGGACTGGAGAAGTAATATGGAAGCAACGAGACAACAAGTCTGACGACGATTCCCACCGGTTGACTGGAGTCAGCAGGTCTGTTGACTGGAGTCGACAGGGTTGCTGACTGGAGTCGACAGGGTTGCTGACTGGAGTCGACAACCGGTTAGGAAGCTTCCAACAACTGCAAAGGCAGGCTCTTCACATCGATGAGCCTGCCTCTTTACATGGATCACGCTGCCTCTACGATCTCATTTCCTTACGATCACACTACCACTCGCCTGATGGGTGGCAAGGATAAGCACCTCTGCGATCTGCACATGCTCAGGAGCATTGGCGGCATAGACGGCGACATCAGCGATGTCATCACCTGTCAAGGGCATGATACCCGTATATAGTTTCTTGGCACGCTCCTTGTCACCCCTGAAACGGACATTGCTGAAATTCGTCTCAACGAGACCAGGTTTCAGGTTGGTCACTCGGATGGCGGTGTCTGCCACATCGATGCGCAGTCCATCTGTCAGAGCCTTTACGGCAGCCTTGCTCGCACAATAGACATTCCCTCCAGCGTAGGCGGCGTCACCTGCCACAGAACCGACATTGATGATGTGACCACGATTGCGTTTCACCATTCCAGGTACCACAAGACGCGTCATCGTCAACAGACCCTTGATATTCGTATCTATCATCGTCTCCCATTCATCGAGGTCACCCTCATACTCAGGTTCCAAGCCCAGTGCCAGACCGGCATTGTTTATCAACACGTCGACAGCCTGCCATTCTGCCGGCAACTCGTCCATCAGTCTCGTAGCCTTCTCACGGTCTCTCACGTCAAAGACCAAGGTGATGACCTCAGTACCTTTGGCTGTCAGCTCCTGACGAATCTCCTCGAGCTTTTGAGCGTTACGTCCTGTCAGTATCAGCCTGTCACCATTCTCTGCGAATTTCCTCGCGCAACTAAGTCCTATACCACTCGTCGCACCTGTTATCAACACTATCTTATCCATATTAATCAGATGTTAATTTATATTATTTTGCGTACAAATAAATGAATATCTGCATCACACGGCCTAATATCTCACGTTTGAAACCTGTATCGGGCATCAACAGACGGTTGCGGAACAGCGCGAAGTCATCTGTCCCTGCCGTACAAGGACGTGCACATGATACTTGCCAACGAACTCCTTTACTTGTCGTCCGTCATGCTTCGCGTTAATCAGATTACAACCGTAAGTATCTTCCATAACTTTTATTTGTTTTTCAAAATAACGGAAGTGGGTGGCTATTTAGTGTGTCGTTGATCTCCTTCAAGAACGGAAATTCCAGCAGCTTATCAACAGGAGTTGTGGCTAAAGCCTCGTTCTGTTCCTGCGATAAGGCTGGCAGACGATGACCGCTTTGTGACGAGATAATCGCACCTGATCCACCCTCTGCTCTCGTTTAACCGTAAGTTTCAATCAAGTACTTCACAAACTGCGGGTCACCGAAATCTCTGGTGCCTGCGTCGTGCTGGTTCATCTTGGCTATATGAACCATCTCCTCGTCGCTCAGCGAGAAGTCGAAGATGTCGATATTCTGCGCCATGCGCTCCTTGTGGCTCGACTTAGGAATAGCCACGATGCCACGCTGGGTGAGCCAACGGAGGGCTACCTGAGCAGCGGTCTTGTTGTACTTGGCACCTATAGAAGCCAGTAATTCACTCTTTACGATGCCGTCAGTACCTTGTCCGCCAAGTGGATACCAAGCCATCATCTTGGTGCCAAACTCGCCATGAATCGGCTCGATTCCTGTTTGCTGAGAGAACGTGTTGCACTCCAACTGATTCACCATCGGTTTCAGCTCTACATAGTGGGCGAAGTCGAAGAAACGGCCAGCCTGGAAGTTGCTCACACCGATGGCACGAACCTTACCTGCACGATAAGCTTTCTCCATAGCCCGCCATGTGCCGAACACGTCGCCGTAAGCCTGATGGATGAGCAGCAGGTCGATATACTCCGTCTGCAACTTGCGCAGGCTCTCGTCGATGCTCTTGGCAGCCTTTTCCTCGCCATTGTTCGATATCCACACCTTCGTTACAAGGAACAGATCCTCGCGCTTGATGCCACTCTTGCGCCAGGCATTACCCACACCCTCTTCATTCTGGTAGGCCTGTGCCGTGTCAATCAGGCGATAGCCCACACTCAGCGCATCACTTACACAACGCTCACACTCGTCAGGGCTTACCAGAAACACGCCGTAGCCCAATGTCGGCATCTTGACACCGTTTGATAGTTTAATATACTCCATAATCTTCGTTATTAATATCCTAAACTATTAAGCCACTTCTCGACCTTTTTCTTTTCTGTGCGCACCTCGTGACCGTAGATGCTGAAGCCCTTGGTGACATTTGCCCCAGGGAATGCTTCCTTCACATCCTCCACACAGTTGGCCAATCCAGAACCTTCGTGAGTGGTGAAAGGAATGACGGTCTTACCCTTCAGGTCATTAACATGCTTCTTGAAGAAGGTAAACATTACTTGAGGATAAGTGCCCCACCATACGGGGCCACCGATAAACACAGTGTCGTATTTGTTTAGGTCGATGTCGCCTTCATATTCAGGCAACTCACCGTTCTTAGCCTCTTCCTTCGCAAGTTTGATCAGCGGATTGTACGCCATTCCGTCATACTTGTGCGTGATGATTTCAAACTGTTCAGCACCTGTCAGTTCCGTGATGTAGTCTGCCACAATCTTTGTGTTGCCCACTTCGATGTTTCCTACTGCGTAGTTGTCTCCCGCATGCGAGAAGAACACTACAATTGCCTTTCCGTCTTTTGCCATAAATGTTTTCCCGTTTGTCGTTGTTTGTTTATTCGCATCAGTCTCTTTCTTGCTGTTCCCACCACAAGCAGTATAAACCAGCATGCACAGAGTTGATGCAAGTATCAGTTTCAATGACTTGCCCATATTATCCCAGAGCCTGATTTGTTGACCACTCGAAATGCTGCTCACGCTCACTTATCCACCAGCGACCATCAATCTTCTCGTATTTGTCATAGTAGCGTACGGCGTGAGTGGTCAGCACATCCTTACCGTCCTGCTCAGTAACCAGTGTTGCCAATGCATAACATGTGCCTGTGGCATGAGTTTCATCTACGAAATCTACGTTCTGTTGTCCGTTCATGTGGAACGACACCTTAGCGGCACCGAAAGCCTTGTACTGACGGATCATGTCCTGCACGTCGTTTGCTGTCATGCCCAGCTTACCACCGAAATACACGTTCAGTTTGATGTCAGGACGGAAAATCTCAACGTAGCAGTCCTGGTTGTTCTTGTCACTCTCTGTTGCATAGAAGTCTACTAATGCCTTCAACTCCATGCGGTCTTGCATTCTGAAATCCATTATCTTATTCTTTTTAAGTTTCACGGTGCAAAGGTACAACGATTTTCCGGCACTTTGATTTCACAAATTGCATCACAATTTTCACTTTTTGCCTAAATCGTTCTTTTATATATAAAATAATGTGTAATTTTGCGCAGTAAAACTGCGCGAACTTGCTCATGCTCGGCAAAAAGCAAGCTTTCTGCGCTCGCTTAATCGCAATTTTGTCAGTCATGAAGGCAGATTTTCAATATTCAACAGACTTCTATGGGATGAATTCCTATGAGTTGAGCCACACCTGCATGCATCTGCTTTGCTTGACAGGTGAGGCAAGTTTTGTATTTAATGAGCATTGCTATCACATTGTCAAAAACGACCTGGTAGTGATACCGATGCCTGATCGTATCTGCAATCTGGCGGCACATGATGACTTGCAGGTAGAATGGTTTGCTGCTGATTATAAGTTCCTGCAGAACCTGCTGCCGTCGAACAACTACAGCATCGGTGGCAGTATCTCGCTGAACCAAGACCCTGTCATCAAACTAACTGAAGAACAGGCTCAGCACCTGAGAGAGGACTTCCATCGTCTGCGCGACCGCATGGACGACCGCCACTTGCAGTTCTATCGCGAGCTAATGGGCAGTCTCTGTCTGACGATGATATACGACATCTTCGAGGCCCATGCTCAACGTGAAGCCACCGATTCGCATACTGACCGCACAGCCTACATTGTAAAACAACTGATGGCTCTGCTTGCTACTGGCATCAGTCGAACAGAGCGTGATGTGAGTTACTATGCAGAGCGACTGAACGTATCTCCTAAATATCTTTCGGCCACCGTCAAACGCGTGACAGGACACAGTGTCACCTCATACATCGACCGACACACCGTACCTATATTAAAAGACTATCTGAATAATGAACGCCTGTCCCTCACCCAGATAGCAGAACTTATGAATTTTACATCGCTCTCTTACTTCAGCCGTTACTGCACCAAGCATCTTGGCCAGTCGCCCAGCGATTACCGTATGAGTCTTCAACCGAAATAAAGTGAAATCTAATTTGTTGACAGTTCATATAGCACATCTGTTATCGTATTATCTTTTGATACAACTGTATTTGCCTCTTGTCAAGATTGGTAATCTTTATCTGAACCTTGGTTGGATGCGGTACGTCATCATGCATAGACATAAGTACTTTTGCTATTACCTGTTCAACATTAAAAAAAGAGACCTGCCCAAACGGACAGGTCCCTTCTCTTTATATCAGTGTGATAATTACTCTTCGACTGCTGCCTGGGCGGCGGCTAACAGATGTTGATTATCAACGAGTTACAGAGTTATTGTAAACTACTGGCGACTCTTTTACGACACATTCTGCACGTTTTTACACGCTCATGGCAACGAAAACGTGTTTTTACGGCAGAAAAATCTATTTCTATGTCATTTTCTTGTTTTTCGCTAAATTGAAATTTACCGCTTCTGACCACTCAGCCATCTTTCAATATATTCATAATCATAACCTTTGGGCCCCTGAAAGAATACTCCAATGTGGTTTGTCTTGGATAATTCAATCTTTTCTTGAACTTGGTCAAGATTACCTAAGTGTATGTCCATCATTAGTTCGTAAATGCGGTTAGTTCGCCCCGTTGGGCAAAAAGCATCGGGATTGGGATTCTCGCTGAGGAAATGAGCAATGTCTGATTCTATGGTATTGAACGTGCTTTCCCATCGGGCGACCACATCATCTTCTGTGTAAACAGGAATTTTGTCTGTATCAAAGACAAAGTACTCCTTTAAGTGTACATCTGGAACAGCAAAACTCCCCTTGCCTCTTATACTTTTTGGTGCTTGTTTGCATTCGGGCAACTCAAATATGTCCCACCATAAATCATCAATAAAGTATGGCTTCACGGAAAGCTCAACCTGTTCCAAGACCAAATGACACAAGCTGAAATAATAGCCTGAATCTATTCTCCAATTGAGATAGCCGCTTTGTTTCCAACCAAACTTCTTTGCAACTTGTTTCCTACACTTATTTGAGACTTTCTCCAATGCGTTACGTGCTCTTGATTCTTCTCTGGTCATAATTTTAAATTCATATGTTTACATTTCTATTTTTTCTATTCTCTATTACTTGCAACTATATACGAACAGTATTTACTGAGTAGATTAGACAATGGCAAATCGCCTTTCTGGAATCGGTCAGCATCGAGTCTGAGAATTCTTTCGCAAATTGGTTTCTTACCTTTATACAAGGCATTGAGATATGGAATGCCATTTTCTTCAGTAATGCTTATCTCTGCGAAGAATTGCGTCATGTCCTCAGCATCATAGACGATGGAGTAACTTGGACGCTTGGCTCCTGGAATGTCCTCTTTCAGGATGTTCTTGTTAATCAAGTCCTGTATGTCACGTATAGCTGTGTCTTTCGAGCACTTGGCCAATGATGCCCACGTCTTTGACGTTATCTTTGCCTCATAGCCGTCAAGAAAGAGATTGAGCATCTGTGTCTGACGCTCTGTCATTGGAACTACCGATGCCTTCTGCCAGAAGAAGCTCTTATTCAGGATTGTGGTGACGATGGTGTCTGCCTCGTCAAGCGCATCCACCAACTTCTGCATGTACCACACCAACCACTCAGTAAGGTCACCATCGCCATGCTGCATCCGCTCCAAGATGTCGTAATAGTGGTTCTTGTCCTTGTTAATCTGTGATGAGACATTGTAGAAGCGGAACTCACTCTTTTCGCCACGTGCCAGAAGCATGTCTGAAAGGATACGGGCCAATCGACCATTGCCATCCTCAAACGGATGGATGCTCACAAACCAGAAATGAGCGATGGCAGAACGGATAACACTGCTCACTTGCTCTTCCCCATCAAACCAGGTGAGGAACTTTTGCATTTCCTCTTCAACACGGTCAGGCGATGGAGCGATATAGTGGATCTTCTCACGTCCGAACATCCCGCTAACAATATGCTCCTCGTTTGTTCTATATTTACCAATCTCTATCTGCCCGCCATCGCTATAGCCTGTTGGAAAGAAAGCGGCTTGCCAAGCGCACAATTTCTCTTTACTGAGGGGCATATCATAATGCTGAACCGCTTCGAGCATCACACCAACAACGGAATCGACATAATGCGAAGGAGCAGTATATTTCACGTTCTCAATGCCAAGCTTTCTGGCAATAGACGAACGAACCTGATCCACGTTCAGCCGGATTCCTTCTATTTCCGAAGAATACACTACGTCGTATGTCAGGTTCTCTGCCATCGCACGTAATTTGCTGTCAAAGCCCAGAGAGCTCAACCTCCCGTAAAGCAGACCTTGTTTACGGAATACCTTCTCTTGAAGGAGTGACACCTGCGAAGTGTCCCAACGGAAGTTTGTCCAATTGTCTCTTTCGTGTATATACATAATGCATTCCTACTTTGGGCGACATAAAACAGCGATTAACGTCGCAAATTCTGCGGCAAAAATACGAAAATAACGCTGAACTACCAAATAAAAACACAAAATATCGCATATCCTGCGGCATTTTTGCTCTACAATCGTCGGAAGCCTTCTTCTGAAGACGAAAAAAGAGACCTGCCCAAACGGACAGGTCCCTTAAATTTATATCAGTGTGATAATTACTCTTCGACTGCTGCCTGTGCGGCGGCAAGACGTGCGATGGGCACGCGGAATGGAGAGCAAGATGCGTAGTTCATGCCAATCTTAGCACAGAACTTCACACTTGAAGGCTCACCACCGTGCTCACCACAGATACCGCAACGCAAGTCAGGACGTACGGCACGACCTTCGTTCACTGCGTACTTGATGAGACGACCTACACCCTTCTGGTCGAGAACCTGGAATGGGTCAACCTTCAGGATCTTCTTGTCGAGGTATACAGGCAGGAACGATGCGATATCGTCACGGCTGTAACCGAAGGTCATCTGTGTCAGGTCGTTAGTACCGAAGGAGAAGTATTGAGCCTCCTCAGCGATACGGTCGGCAGTAAGGGCAGCACGTGGAATCTCGATCATCGTACCAATCTCAAACTCTACCTCAATGCCATACTCCTGGAACACCTCCTTAGCGGCATACTGGATGACCTCCTTCTGCTGCTTCAGCTCGTACATCGTACCAATCAGCGGAACCATGATCTCCGGCATCGGGTTCTTACCCTCCTTCTTCAACTCGCAGGCAGCGCCCAGGATAGCCTTGGTCTGCATAGCGGTAATCTCAGGGAAGGTGATACCCAGACGGCAACCACGATGACCCAGCATTGGGTTGTTCTCAGCAAGAGAGTCAACACGACGCTTGATATCCTCTACGCTGACACCCATCTCCTTTGCCATAGTCTCCTGACCAGCCAGATCGTGTGGAACGAACTCATGGAGAGGGGGATCCAGCAGACGGATGTTAACGGGCAGACCATCCATTGCCTCGAGGATGCCCTTGAAGTCAGCTTTCTGGTAAGGCAGCAACTTAGCGAGAGCCTTCTCACGTCCAGCGACACTGTCAGCGAGGATCATCTCACGCATAGCAATAATCTTCTTATCCTCGAAGAACATGTGCTCGGTACGTGTCAGACCGATACCCTTGGCACCGAAGTCACGCGCCAACTGAGCGTCGCGAGGAGTATCAGCATTGGTGCGAACCTGCAACTTGGTATACTTGTCGCAGAGGTCCATCAATTCCTTGAAGTCACCAGAGAGTTCTGCAGCCTTAGTAGGCACCTCACCAGCATATACCTGACCTGTGGTACCATTCAGAGAAATGTAGTCACCCTCCTTATATGTAACGCCGTCAATCTCAACGGTCTTGTCCTTATAGCTTACATTCAGTGAACCGACACCTGAAACGCAGCACTTACCCATACCACGGGCAACAACGGCAGCGTGAGAAGTCATACCGCCACGAGCTGTCAGGATACCTTCAGCTGCAGACATACCAGCGAGGTCCTCAGGAGAGGTCTCGATACGAACGAGCACGACCTTGTGACCATCGGCATGCCATGCCTGAGCGTCGTCAGCGTGGAACACGATCTGACCACAGGCAGCACCAGGAGATGCAGGAAGACCCTGTGCGATTACTTTCGCAGAAGTCAAAGCCTTCTTGTCGAAGACGGGGTGCAACAGTTCGTCGAGTTTCTGAGGCTCACAACGCATGATAGCGGTCTTCTCGTCAATCTTACCCTCATGGAGCAAGTCGATGGCGATCTTCACCATAGCGGCACCAGTGCGCTTACCATTACGAGTCTGAAGGAACCACAACTTACCCTCCTGAACGGTGAACTCCATATCCTGCATATCACGGTAGTGCTCCTCCAGTTTCTCCTGGATACCATTCAGCTGAGCATAGATCTCAGGCATTGCCTCCTCCATAGAAGGATATTTAGCAACACGCTCAGCCTCAGAAATACCTGCACGCTCAGCCCAGCGCTGAGAACCGATCTTCGTGATCTGCTGTGGGGTACGAATACCAGCCACAACGTCCTCACCCTGTGCGTTGACCAGATACTCACCATTGAACAGGTTCTCACCATTGGCAGCATCACGGCTGAAGCAAACACCAGTAGCAGAGGTATCACCCATGTTACCGAATACCATTGCCATGACAGATACGGCAGTACCCCACTCGTCAGGAATACCCTCCATCTTACGATAGAGAATAGCGCGCTCGTTCATCCAAGAACGGAACACAGCACAGATAGCACCCCACAACTGCTCGATAGGATCATTGGGGAAGTCCTTACCAGTACGCTCCTTGATAGCAGCCTTGAACAACTGAACGAGTTTCTTCAAGTCTTCCACAGAGAGGTCCTTATCCAGAACGACACCACTCTCCTTCTTCACCTTCTCGATGATCTCCTCAAACGGATCGATATCGGTTTTGTTGACAGGTTTCATCTCCAGTACGACATCACCGTACATCTGGACGAAACGACGATAAGAGTCGTAAACGAAGTGAGGATTATTGGTCTTCTTTGCCATACCCTCAGCCACCTCGTCATTCAGACCGAGGTTCAGGATAGTATCCATCATACCTGGCATGGAAGCACGGGCACCAGAACGTACAGAAACCAACAGGGGGTTAGCGGCATCACCGAACTTGCAATTCATCAAGTCCTCGATATGCTTAACTGCTGCCATCACATCGTCATTCAGCAGTTCCATGATTTTCTCCTGACCAACCTGGTAATACTCATTACAGCAGTCAGTTGTGATGGTGAAACCTGGAGGAACAGGAACACCAATATGGTTCATCTCGGCAAGGTTGGCACCCTTACCGCCCAGTTCCTCACGCATCTTTGCATTTCCTTCGGCTTTTCCATTACCGAAGAGATAAACTCTTTTTTGGCTCATAAGATTAGCAATGTATTATTATATTAACATTAAAATTGTTTTCAATAGTCCTGCAAAGATAATATAAAAATCTGATGTTTGCAAATTTTCGTGCCAATATTTGGTCATAATGAAAAAAAGTACTATCTTTGCAGGACATAAAACAAATCAATTAAAACATTATTATTTATTATGAAACCGTTAAACAAACATTTTGCGCCTAAGAGCGTCATGCCTGAAAAGGTGATTCAGTTTGGTGAGGGTAATTTCCTCCGTGCTTTTGTTGATTGGATTATCTGGAATATGGACCAGAAGACCAACTTCAATGGTTCCGTTGTTGTCGTACAGCCTATTGACAAGGGTATGGTAGAGTGGCTGAATGGTCAGGACTGTCTCTATCACGTCAACCTGCAAGGTCGTGAGAATGGTCAGCCGGTGAATACGCTGGAGCGTATCGACGTGATCAGCCGTGCACTGAACCCCTACTCTCAGAACGACGCCTTCATGGCTCTTGCCGACCAGCCGGAGATTCGTTTTGTCATCTCAAACACCACAGAGGCTGGTATCGCTTTTGACCCTGCCTGCAAACTGGAAGACAAGCCTGCCTCATCCTATCCTGGCAAACTCGTCCAGCTGCTTTATCGCCGCTGGCAGACCTTCAACGGTGACCCCACGAAGGGACTGATCATCTTCCCCTGTGAGCTGATCTTCCTGAATGGTCACGTGCTGAAGGATTGCATCAATAAATACATCGAGCTGTGGCAGTTGCCCGCAGCCTTCAAGAAGTGGTTTGACGAGTGCTGTGGTGTTTACGCTACCCTCGTAGACCGTATCGTACCAGGTTTCCCACGCAAGGAGATTGCAGAGATTCAGGAGAAGGTCGGCTATCGCGACAACCTTGTCGTTCAGGCAGAGAACTTCCACCTGTGGGTCATCGAGGCTCCGAAGGAGGTTGCCAAGGAGTTCCCCGCAGACAAGGCTGGACTGCATGTACTCTTCGTTCCATCAGAGGAGCCCTACCACAAGCGTAAGGTGACCCTGCTGAATGGTCCGCATACCGTTTTGAGTCCTGTTGCCTTCCTGAGTGGTGTCAACATCGTTCGTGACGCTTGCAATCATGAGGTTATCTCCAAATACATCCACAAGGTACAGTTCGACGAGCTCATGCAGACCCTCGACCTGCCGATGGAGGAGCTGGAGAAGTTTGCCGGTGACGTCCTGGAGCGCTTCGACAACCCATTCGTTGACCATCAGGTTACGAGCATCATGCTCAACAGCTTCCCGAAGTTCCAGGCTCGCGACCTCCCCGGTGTGAAGACATATCTGGAGCGTAAGGGCGAGCTGCCTAAGGGCTTGGTATTCGGTCTTGCCGCCATCATCACTTACTACAAGGGGGGCAAGCGCGCCGACGGTGTAGAGATCGTTCCTAATGACGACCAGAAGATCATGGATCTGCTGAAGGATCTGTGGGCTACTGGTGACACCCAGAAGGTTGCCGATGGTGTACTGGGTGCAGAGTTTATCTGGGCTGAGGACCTCAACAAGATCCAGGGTCTGAACGCAATGGTGAAGCAGTTCCTCGACTTGATCCAGGAGAAGGGTATGCTGGAGGCAGTAAAGACTATCCTGTAATTATACACCTTATTATATATAAAGTGAGTTACTTGGAAAGGTAACTCACTTTTTTCTTGTGTATCTCAGAAAAATTCCCGAACTTTGCAAACTATATCAAGGAAAAATCATGAGCGACTATATTGAGATAAAAGGAGCAAGGGTCAACAACTTGAAGAACGTGGATGTGAAGATCCCACGTGACAAGCTGGTGGTGGTGGCTGGTGTGAGCGGCAGTGGTAAGTCATCACTTGCCTTCGACACACTATATGCTGAGGGACAACGCCGATATGTGGAGAGCCTGTCGAGTTATGCCCGCCAGTTCCTGGGGCGCATGAACAAACCAGAATGCGACTTCATCAAAGGGATCCCCCCAGCCATCGCCATCGAGCAACGGGTCATCTCCCGCAACCCCCGCTCCACCGTTGGCACCACCACAGAGATCTATGAGTATCTGCGCCTGCTCTATGCCCGTATCGGACGGACCTTCTCTCCCATCAGCGGACAGGAGGTGAAGAAACACTCGACAGAGGATATCATCCAATGCGCCCAACAATACACGAAAGGGACGAAATTCGTGGTGATGGCACCTGTGGTCATCCCTGAGGGACGTACCTTGGAGCAACAACTGAAGATGTATGTGCTCAATGGCTATACGAGAATCTTCGTGAAGGGTGATATTCAGAGAATCTCTGAGTACTCAGAGAACTCAGAGAGCTCAGAGAACTCAGAGTACTCCGAGCTCCCCTACCTCGTCATCGACCGCCTGACGGTAGACGATGCCAAAGATGCTGTCTCCAGACTGGTCGACTCTGCCGAGACAGCTTTTTATGAGGGCAATGGCGAGTGCCGCCTGATGTTCCTGCCTTCGATGCTCAGCTATGACTTCTCCATGCGTTTCGAGGCTGACGGCATGAAGTTTGAGGAGCCTTCCGACAATCTCTTCTCCTTTAACTCCCCGGTAGGAGCCTGTCCTGAGTGTCAGGGCTTCGGTAAGATCATAGGTATCGACGAGCATCTGGTGATACCGAATACCACCCTGTCGGTCTACGACGGCTGTGTGGTATGCTGGCATGGTGAGAAGATGGGCATGTGGAAGGATGAGTTCTGCCGACGTGCCGCAAAGGACGACTTTCCCATCTTTGAGCCATACTATAACCTGACACAGAAGCAGAAGGACATGCTCTGGCTTGGGCTGCCCTCCGAGCGTCATAAGGACATCCACGACCAGGTGAGTATCGATGCCTTCTTCCAGATGGTGAAGGAGAACCAGTATAAGATACAATACCGTGTGATGCTGGCACGATACCGAGGTAAGACGACCTGTCCGAAATGTCATGGTACACGACTGAAACCTGAGGCAAACTTTGTGAAGATCGGAGGACGTAGCATCTCCGACCTGGTGGAGATGCCTGTTATACGACTGAAGCAGTGGTTCGACAAGCTGGAGCTCACCGAACAGGAGCAGGAGATTGGCAAGCGACTGCTGACAGAGATCAACTCCCGTCTGCAGTTCCTGCTTGACGTAGGACTGGGCTACCTGACCCTCAACCGCATGTCGAACTCTCTCAGCGGCGGTGAGAGTCAGCGCATCAACCTGACGACATCACTGGGCTCCTCCCTCGTGGGTTCCTTATATATATTAGACGAGCCAAGTATCGGACTGCATAGTCGTGACACCGACCGTCTTATCAAAGTGCTGAAGGAACTACAGGCGTTAGGGAACACCGTTGTCGTAGTAGAGCATGACGAGGAGATGATGCGGGCTGCCGACTATCTCATCGACGTGGGTCCTGATGCCGGCAGACTGGGCGGCGAGATTGTCTTCGAGGGTAATGCCGAGGATATCAATAAGCAATCACTTAAAAAGTTCCCCAAGAGCCATACCGTCAAATACCTGTTGCACCAAGAGGAGATACCTGTTCCCAAGAGTCGCCGCCCTTGGAATCGGAAGATCGACATCAAAGGGGCACGTATGAACAACCTGCGAGGCATCGATGTGTCCATACCCCTGAACGTGATGACGGTGGTGACAGGGGTCAGCGGCAGTGGTAAGTCGAGCCTCATCAAAGGTATCCTCTACCCTGCCCTCAAGCGCATCCACGGGGATGTGTGTGATGCTCCTGGTGAGTATACGGGACTGGGTGGCGATTATGACGCTGTGAGACATATCGAGTTCGTCGACCAGAACCCTATCGGCAAGTCGACACGCTCCAATCCTGCCACCTATGTCAAGGCTTATGATGCCATCCGTGACCTCTTTGCCGACCAGCCGCTGTCGAAACAACTGGGCTTCACGTCACAGTATTTCTCGTTCAATGCGGACGGCGGACGCTGTGACGAGTGTAAGGGTGCTGGTGTCATCACAGTAGAGATGCAGTTTATGGCTGACCTCGTCTTAGAGTGTGAGGCATGTCACGGGCATCGTTTCAAGCACGACATCCTCGACGTACGGTATGAGGGAAAGAACATCGATGACGTACTGAACATGACAATCTCGGAGGCTCTTGAGTTCTTTGGCAAAGGAACTGCCAACCTCTGCAAGACGATCGTCAACAGACTGAAACCCTTGGAGGACGTGGGACTCGGCTATATCAAACTCGGACAGAACTCGTCTACCCTCTCTGGTGGTGAGAACCAGCGTGTGAAACTCGCCTACTTCATCGGACAGGAACGCCAGGAGCCCTCACTCTTCATCTTCGACGAGCCTACCACCGGTCTACACTTCCATGATATCCAGCGACTGCTTCACGCCTTCGACGCACTCATCGGACGAGGGCATACCATCCTCGTCATCGAGCATAACATGGAGATCATCAAGTGTGCCGACCATGTCATCGACCTCGGTCCGGACGGTGGTGACCGAGGTGGCGACCTTGTCGTATGCGGCACACCAGAGGAAGTGGCAGCCTGTGAAAAGAGCATCACAGGAAAGTTCCTGCGTGAAAAACTGGGTTAAGATTTCCTTCTGACGATACGCCAGCCGATGGCAGCAATGATGATGCTCATCAGCGGACTCAGCAGGTTGAAGAAACAGTATGGCAGGTAGGTCAGCGTGGGAACACCCAACACCGTTGACTGTGTCATACCGCACGTATTCCAAGGTATCAGTACTGATGTCACGGTAGCGGCATCCTCACAGGTACGGCTCAGCAGACGGGTCTCGTACCCCTGGTCGTCATATACTTCCTTGAAGATGTCTGCCGTCAGCACGATAGAGATAAACTGGTCGCCCGTGGTGAGGTTGAGGAAGATGCCGGTGCCGACGGTCGAGGAGACGAGTGACACCCGATGGCGCACCCAACTGACAATCACTCGCGTCAGACTCTCTATCATACCGCTTGCCACCATCACCGCACCGAAACACATGGCACAGAGGATGAGCCAGATGGTGTTCAGCATACCTGCCATCCCTCCCGTGGATACCAGTTCGTTCAACGAGGCATTACCCGTGTCAACGGCGGTGGCACCGTAATAGGTCATCGCCAGTCCCCGCAGCAGATTGTCAGTGCCTGCCACCTCACAGAGGATATGGGGTTGCAGGATGAGTGCCACCACACCAGCCATGATGGACGAGGTGAAAAGGACAATGAGCGAGGGTACCCTGCGGGCTATCAGCACACCAGTCAGCACGGGGACAAGGAGGGTCCACAGCGAGATATGGAAGGTGCGTGAGAGTCCTTCGGTATATTGTTCCACCTGCAGCTCAGTGGCACCTCCGTTTCCTAATCCTACGATGAAGAATATCATCAGGGCGATGAGGAAGGTGGGTATCGTCGTCAGCATCATATAGCGGATATGCACGAAGAGGTCGGTACCGGTGGCTGACGAGGCGAGGATGGTGGTGTCACTCAGCGGTGACAGCTTGTCACCGAAATAAGCACCGGAGATAATCGCTCCTGCCGTCCATGCCTCCGAGACATCCAACGCATGACCGATTCCCAACAGGGCGACACCGATAGTGGCTATCGTCGTCCATGAACTGCCCGACAACAGCGACACCAGTGCGCAGATGATGCTTGCCGACACGAGGAAGAACTGGGGTGACATGATCTGTACCCCATAATATATTAAGGTGGGGACGATACCGCTGATCATCCATGAACCGGACAGCATGCCCACACAGAGCAGGATGAGCAACGTGATGGACACCTCTCCTAACGTCTTCTTGATCTGTTGTTCGAAGACCCGCCATGGTGTACGGTATAACGCCATGGAGATACTGACACAGACAGCCATGCCCATCAGCAGGGCTATCTGACTGCCACCGCTCAGCGAGTCACTGCCGAACAGGGATATGGCAGTGGCGAGGAAAGCGATGAGTATCACCACGGGGATGACAGCCACCAGGGGATGAGGAGTTTTTGTGTCTTGATTCATGATGCAAAGGTACAAAAAGAATTTTGAAAAACACTTACGGATTTCGCAAAAACATATAACCATATAACATAATGTGGCTCAAATGCCCTTGTACAAAGGGATTGAGCCATGTTACATGTTGCTCAAACATGTAACATACATGTAACATACATATAACATTTGGGTGAGAAGCATGTTATATGTATGTTATATGTTCAGCAAACATATAACATGCGTTAAAGCCTCTGGTTATCGGGGTTTGCGCCCTGTCATGTTATAAGGTTATATGTTTTTGCGAAATTCATAAAAAATCTGTTACCGACTGAAGGGCATTCAGTTACCGACTGAAGCCCACTTTCCTACCGACTAAAGCCTGTTTTCATTACGATTAACGCATCCATTTGACAGAGATATAGTTTATCATTCGTTCCGATACCTCCTAAGGGGGTACTCCGATGCCTCCTATGGGTGACGCAAGACATCCTTTAGGGGGTAAAGGAACTATCCCCATGACCCTTAGGGATAATCCCCAAGCCTCACGAAGCCCGTACCTTCGACCCTTGAAGCCCAGGGCTTCGACCCACGGAGGCGGCACCTTCGACCCACGGAGGCGGCACCTTCGACCCACGGAGGCGGCACCTTCGACCCACTGAGCCCGGGGCTTCGCAACCCACATGCAGTAGTTTGGTAAACACAGAGATTTCGCTGATTAACACCTTAATTTACACCCTAAGAAAGCAAAATCCCCTGCAAATAGGCATTTGCAAGGGATTGTTTGTAGTCGATAGGGGAATCGAACCCCTATGCCAAGATTGAGAATCTTGTATCCTAACCATTAGATGAATCGACCATCCTGTTAGTGTGCACTCTTAGAGAAATCCCCTCGGCTGCGGAAGGAGGGGGATTCGAACCCCCGGTACGGGAACCCGTACGGCAGTTTAGCAAACTGCTGGTTTCAGCCACTCACCCATCCTTCCAGATGTCTCAGCTGCAAACCTTGGGGTTATCTCCTTGATTGCGGGTGCAAAGGTAATGCTTTTATTTCACTCCTGCAAATTTTTCAGAGACTTTTTTCACATCTCCTGATATTTTGCGGAAAGTGGAGCGGAATACGGGACTCGAACCCGCGACCCTCGGCTTGGGAAGCCAATGCTCTACCAACTGAGCTAATTCCGCAAACTTCGATTTCGGCATTTTCGGCTGCGCTCGTCATAAAGTAAACTTTCTGCACTTACTTGCACGAAAACTTCGCAAAAGCAAAAGAGCCAGATCACTCTGACTCTTCGCACCATAAAGAGCCGATAGCCGGACTCGAACCGGCGACCCACGCATTACGAATGCGTTGCTCTACCAACTGAGCCATATCGGCAGCCTCAAAGATCACTTTTCTTTTTGCGCATGCAAAGGTAATATAAAAAATCCATTCAGCAAAATTTTCATACGTTTTTATGACGTAATGACCCACCAATGTCTTTCCGCACCCCTTTAAAGGCTTCATTTTTACACCTTGTTCTTACTCTTGACCATTCCAAGTGCGATCACACCCGCCAATATATTGCCAACGAAGGAGGTGGCTATCAACAACAGCGTGACGAGCATCCCCTCAAGAGCGGGGACTCCTCCCAGCAGCATACCGGCATAGAGCATCGGCATGACCATCACCAACGGCTGAGCCAGATTTCTTACCTGATGAAGCATGTCCTCACGCAAAGCCTCCGGCTTTTGCTGGTTGCGCTGGTAGCTCATCATAGTCTGCATGAGCGAAGCCGTCATACATGCCATCAGCACCGAATAGACCGACAGGAAGACACTGATGGGCAGCATCAGCATCGTACTGCCTCCCACCACGATGCTGCCTACGAGCATCGCCGCGCTAACGGGTCGCAGCATATTACGCCACATAGCCTGCAGCGGATACAGGCACCAGCATATCGACAATACCAGTACCAGCAGGAACCAGAGCAGATTGGACCACCAGGTGTGTGTCTGATAGACCGTCCACACCACAGCTACTACGACAGCCATCTGTGCCACCGTCGCTCCGAATATCACCCACATACGCTGAAGCATCTGTCTGTTGAAGAGGGACAATGCCATCATCGCTACTAACACAACACATGCCACTATTGCAGCGCCCCACAAAGAAATCTCTGATACAAACATAATTCTTATTTAATTATGGTCTTCTATTGTTACTCGACATGCGACAAACAATCTGTCGGTAACAAACGGGTGGTTTCTCGGTAGGAAACCACCCGTTTGTCGGTAGGAAACTATCCTCGTTATTTAACCTTTATCCTCCAACAAGGCAGAAGTACGGACGCGACTGAGGGTCTCTGGGGTCATCTGGAGATAACTGGCGATATAGACCAGCGGTGCCCGGAGTACCAGTTGCGGACTACGCTTCACCAACTTGGCATAACGGTCTTGCGCCGACTCGAAACGGAGCATGTCAGCATGGATCTGTGAGAAGATCAGCGACTCCTCCAATATCTTACGATAGAGCATCTGGATGTTGACGTTCTTGATAGCCTCACGCTCCAGCGCCGCTTTAGGAAGAGCGTAGATAATCGTAGGCTCCAAAGCCATCATCTGCAGATGGGTTGGCTGCTCTTTGAAAAGACTCTCGATACACATACAGATGGTATTCTCCGTTGCCATATACTCGGTCAGCTCCTTCCCGTTCTTGAAATAGAACTGGCGCACCAGTCCCTTTACGACCCAGTAGATACTACGGCAGACATCACCCTCTTTGAGGATAATCTCCCCTTTCTGATATTTCAAAGGCACAAGAATACTCTCGAGCACGTCAAGCTCGTCGTGTGTCATCGTACTATAGCGCCTTGCCAGTTCACGCGCCACGTCTCGTGGTGTCAGTCCAAGTGTTGTCATGTTTTATGGATTTTCAGTTTGTCTTTGATATTGTTTTAGTCTAATTTCAATACGGCGAGGAAAGCTTTCTGCGGCACTTCCACATTACCAATCTGCTTCATGCGCTTCTTACCTCGTTTCTGTTTCTCAAGTAGTTTACGTTTACGGCTCACATCACCACCATAACATTTTGCAGTCACGTCCTTACGCACCTGCTTCACTGTCTCACGGGCAATGATCTTCGCTCCGATAGCTGCCTGGATAGCGATGTCAAACTGCTGGCGTGGGATGAGTTCTTTCAGTTTCTCACACATCCGCCGTCCAAAGGTGACGGCATTATCCTGATGCGTCAGTGTCGACAGGGCATCCACGGACTCACCATTCAACAGGATATCGAGCTTCGCCAGTTTAGAGGGGCGGAAGCAGTCGACATGGTAGTCAAACGACGCATAGCCTTTAGATATCGACTTTAATTTGTCATAGAAGTCAATCACGATCTCACCCAGTGGAAGCATGAAACGCAGCTCCACACGGTTGCCGCTGACATACTGCTGGTCGATGAGCTCACCGCGCTTGTCAAGACAGAGTGTCATGATAGGACCGATATAATCGGCGGCAGTGATGATAGAAGCCTTGATATACGGCTCCTCGATATGGTCGATGAGGGTAAGGTCTGGCAGTCCTGAGGGGTTATGCACCTCCTTTACCCCACCCTGTTTGTCGTAACACATATAGGTCACATTAGGCACAGTGGTTATCACATCCATATCAAATTCACGGTCGAGACGTTCCTGCACGATCTCCATGTGGAGCAAACCGAGGAAACCACAACGGAATCCGAAGCCCAGTGCCACGGAGGTTTCTGGTGTGAAAGTCAATGAGGCATCATTGAGCTGTAGTTTCTCCAGCGACGCACGCAGGTTCTCATAGTCTGTTGGATCAATAGGATACACACCGGCGAAGACCATTGGCTTCACTTCCTGGAAGCCGTCGATAGCCTTGTCGCAAGGACGTGCCACACTGGTGATAGTGTCACCCACTTTCACCTCCTTGGAGTTCTTGATACCACTGATGATATATCCCACGTCACCTACCCGTAGTTCCTGACGGGGTATCATATCCATCTTCAGCACACCCACCTCGTCAGCATCATACTCCATCCCGGTATTGAAGAACTTCACCTTCTCACCTTTGTGGATGGTGCCGTTCACAATCTTGAAGTAGGCGATGATGCCCCGGAACGAGTTGAAGACAGAGTCGAAGATCAGTGCCTGCAAAGGAGCATTGGCGTCACCTTTCGGATGAGGGATACGCTCTACTACGGCATTCAGGATATCCTCGACACCCTCACCCGTCTTACCACTGGCACGGATAATGTCCTCAGGATCACAGCCGATGAGGTCGACAATCTCGTCTTCCACCTCATCAGGCATCGCACTGGGCATGTCGATTTTATTAATGACAGGGATAATCTCCAAGTCATGGTCGATAGCGAGATAGAGGTTGGAGATAGTCTGTGCCTGTACTCCTTGTGTGGCATCCACCACCAACAAGGCACCCTCGCAAGCCGCGATAGAACGAGACACCTCGTAAGAGAAGTCAACGTGTCCCGGAGTATCGATGAGGTTCAGGATATATTTCTCGCCTTTATACATATACTCCATCTGGATAGCATGACTCTTAATGGTGATGCCACGCTCTTTCTCCAAATCCATATCGTCCAGCATCTGTCCTTCCGTCACTTGAATCGTCTTAGTGAATTCAAGCATACGGTCAGCCAATGTCGACTTTCCATGGTCGATATGAGCGATGATACAGAAGTTTCTTATATGTTCCATGAGTTCGTATACGTACAATCTTTTGCAAAATTACGAAAAAAAAATGAGATACCTTCCTTTCTATCCAATTTTATTTTAGTAATTTTGCAGAAATTATAAACAAGCAACTATAAGAAAGATATGAGAAAGTGTTTATTCATCATACTTGGTACCCTGTTGATGACGGCATGCCAGGAGACGTTGGAGCAGCGTTGTGCCCGTGAGGCGAAGGAATATTCTCAGAAAAACTGCCCTGCCCCGATAGCCAAAGGGGTGACGATTGACAGTATGAGTTTCGATGTGGCGACACACACCCTCACTTATTCATATACCTTAAACGGTGTCATCGACGATCCTTCTGTGATTCTTCGCAACAATCCAAGGGAGCAGATGCTGACGCAGCTGAAGAATGCCACGGCGATGAAACCATATAAGGATGCCGGCTATAACTTCCGTTATATCTACTACTCCACCAAAAACAAAGGAACGAAGCTCTTTGAAGCCACGTTCCTTGAAAAAGACTATCGTTGATTTTTTCTTTAATCTTCCACGATCTCTGGTTTCATATTCGTGTAAACCGTCTGGACATCGTCGAAGTCTTCCAACTTCTCAATCATTTTGTCGATGGTCTCGCGCTCCTCAGGAGTCACATCCTTCAGGTCGTTAGGAATACGAGTGAACTCTGCTCCTGTCACCTCGAAGCCGTTCTCCTCCAAGTGTTTCTGGATGGCACCGAATGACTGAGGATCACCATAAATCGTGATGCTGTTCTCCTCCTCGTCCTCATCGAACTCATCCTCTACCCCATAGTCAATCAAGTCGAGAATCAGCTCGTCCATATCCAGTCCGTCCTTTTTCTTAAAGGTGAACACTGCCTTGTGATCAAACAAGAAAGACAAACTTCCCTGTGTACCTAAGTTACCATTAAACTTGTTGAACACGGAACGGACATCACCTACGGTACGGGTGGTATTATCTGTCAACGTATCAACGAAGATAGCGACACCATGAGGACCATATCCCTCATAAGTCACCTCCTTATAGTCACTCTGGTCTTTACCCATCGCGTTCTTGATGGCACGCTCAATATTGTCCTTCGGCATGTTCTCACGTTTCGCATTGGCGATGATAGCACGCAATGCGGGGTTCATGTCAGGCTCGGGTCCACCAGCCTTCACGGCAATGGCGATCTGTTTACCAATTTTGGTAAAGGTCTTTGCCATATGACCCCATCTCTTCAGTTTCGCAGCTTTGCGATATTCAAATGCTCTTCCCATTATTGTAAAATTTTATAATTCAAAAATGTAAAAATGAAAAATTAGCGTAACTCGGCACCGAGTTTCTGTTTGAGGTTATTGATGAGTTTCTGCATGATGGCGTCAATCTGCTTGTCACCCATGGTCTTCTCCGCATCCTGCAGGATAAAGTTGACAGCATAGCTCTTCTTGCCAGCTGGCAGGTTCTTACCCTCGTAGACATCGAAGAGCTCAACCTTCTTCAGCAGTTTCTTCTCTGTTTGACGAGCTATCTCCTCAATCTGTGCGAACTCCACATTCTGGTCGATGAGCAGGGCGAGGTCACGGCTGACAGCTGGATATTTGGCTATCTCCGTATAAAGGACTTTCTGGTTACGGATGAGTTTCATCAGTGCCGTCCAGTTTATCTCACAGTAATATACCGGTGTCTCGATATCGGCAGCTTTCTGCACCTTTTTCGCCAACACGCCCATCTCTGCAATCAGTTTACCACCACGATTCTCGATGGTAAGACCGGTAGCGAAAATAGCATTTCCCGACTTCTTACGTACCAGCATACCCTGTTGTACACCGATACGTGCAAAGATATTCTCCACATAGGCGCTCAGCTCTGCGAAAGAACTGTCCTCATTGGCATGAGCCCATGATCCCTCGACACGCTTACCTGTCAACCACAATCCAAGGTGGTATTCCTCCTTATAAGCGTTCATCGGGTTCTCCTCATCTTTCTTCTCTGGATGGAAGAAATATACATTCCCGAACTCAAAGAAGCGACAATTACCGTTCTTACGCTTCGCATTATGCTCAATGCTCTCCAATCCGCCGTAAAGCAGTGTCTGACGCATCACGTTCAGGTCACTGCTAAGGGGATTCATGATTTTCACCAGCATTTCCTGCTCATCACCGTAGTACGACGATTTACTCAGTGAGTTGTTCAATATCTCATTAAAGCCCTCACCTACCAACTGTTCACTGACGAGATTGGCAAGCTTATGCTTCTGGTCTTCCTCTCCCTTGATCACGAGTGATGACTTCAGCTGGGTAGGAATCTCCACATTATTATATCCATAGATTCGCAAGATGTCTTCCACCACATCACAAGGACGCTGTACATCCACACGATAGGCTGGAACCTTAATGGTCAAGCCCTTCGTGTCTTCCTTCATCACCTGCATCTCCAGCGACTGACAGATATTCTTGATGGTTTCTACACCTATCTCCTTGCCAATCAAGTTGTGGACATAGTCATATTTCAGTTCTACAACAGAATCCTCTATCTTCTCAGGATAGACATCCTTGATTTCCATTGACACCTTACCGCCTGCCAGTTGCTGACAGAGGATAGCGGCATATTTCAGTGCCTCAATGGTGCCATTGGGATCGATGCCACGCTCAAAACGGAAAGAGGCATCGGTAGACAGCCCATGACGTCGTGCGGACTTGCGTATCCAGGTGGGATGGAAATAGGCGCTCTCTAAAACGACATTCTTCGTCGTCTCATAAGTACCACTACCCTTTCCTCCAAATACGCCGGCGATACACATCGGTTCCTCGGCATTACAGATGGCGAGGTCACGGTCTGAGAGCTTATGCTCCACACCGTCCAGTGTCTGGAAGGGAGTTCCCTCAGGCATAGTCTTCACCACGATCTCATGCCCCTTCACCATGTCCGCATCAAAACAGTGCAGCGGTTGTCCGAGAGCCATCATCACATAGTTGGTGATGTCCACAATATTATTAATAGGACGCAGTCCGATAGTCGTCAACTTATTCTTCAACCATTCAGGGCTCTCTTTCACGTCACAGCCTGTCACACTGACACAGGCATAACGCTTACAAGCCTCCGTGTTCTCTATCCTCACGTCAATAGGCAGGTCATTATTGTCGACCTTGAAGTCTGCTACTGACGGTTTATGGGTAGCTGTCTGATAGCCATTCTGCTTTAACCAGGCATATAGGTCACGTGCCACGCCCCAGTGGCTCAGCGCATCTGCACGGTTGGCAGTAATATCCACCTCGATGAGCCAGTCGCTCTCCAAGTGGTAATATTCTGCGGCAGGCAGTCCGACGGGTGCGTCCTCTGGCAACACGATGATACCAGCGTGATCGGTACCGATACCTATCTCGTCCTCGGCACAGATCATACCATTGGACTCCACACCACGGAGTTTCGACTTCTTGATGACAAACTCCTGATCACCATCATACAGTACACAACCTAAATCGGCAACGATGACTTTCTGACCGGCAGCGACATTTGGGGCACCACATACAATCTGTGACGGCTCACCTTTACCCAGGTCTACCGTCGTCACATGCAGATGGTCTGAATTCGGGTGCATCTCACATGTCAACACCTTACCGACATACAGACCTTTCAGTCCTCCCTTGATACTTTGTACTTCCTCGAGTGCGTCGACTTCCAGTCCCGTTGATGTTAGCGCATCACACACCTGCTGCGGTGTGAGATCGAAATCCACGTACTCCTTCAACCATTTATAAGATATATTCATTGCAATGATGTATATTATTTTGAAATCGGATGCAAAGGTACGAATAAGTGAGCGAAAATGCAAATTTATTTGCAATTTTCCGAATATAAGGCATTCAAAACGGAGTGCCTTATTACGTTTGCTATTGTCACATCAACTTTTTCTACTTATCGTCTATCTTAGTGGCGTTAACTGATGAGAGAGCTGTGGTGGCTTCGTCTTTGTCGCGTCCCTGTTTCACTACTACGTTCTCAAATTTCCAATAGTCCATGTGTTCACCCGTATTAGGATCCTTGGTCTCGTAGATGATGGTGTAGCTGCCTTCCGGCAGGCCCATGAGTGCAAAATCGTTCTGGTGATAGGACAACTCATCCACTGCCACGGGACCCTCCTCTTCCTTATTTGTTATGTAGTATTTGATGTTCACCATCACAGCATTTGTATATTCGCTCTTGATGGAGGTAAGCCCCCAAGAATTACGGTTAGGAGCCGGCAGTTCCCATGCCTGGTTCTCAATCTTGAGCGGCGTGAAGTCGTCTTCATAACCTCCGAAATCGCCGCTCCAGTGCCATACATACCAATAAGAGCTAATCTGCATATTACCGTTTATCAGAATCTGGAAGGCCGTGTCTTTGTTGTCGTCACTATCGTACACATTCACATTCTTCGATTCATAGTCGTAGCACACTTCTCGCGTTGAACTGTTCAGGGTGTATTCAATGTCGTCCATGCTGTAGCTTACCGTGCTGCTCACCGTATGGCTGAACGACAGACCCAAGGCACCTGTAGGTGCACCAGAAGCAAACCCCGCTGTCGCGGAGCTGCCCACAGTTGTACTTGTGCCCTGAGCGTACTGATGGGAATCCATGGCATTCTCGGGAATAGGCAACGTGTAGTAAATATCAGATTAAGAGTACGAAATGCCAGTACATCGTAGTCTTCACTGATAAAGAAAGGCGGCACCTATCGGATTTGACAGGTGCCGCTTTATATTCTAACATACGACTCTTTAGAAGAACAGATAACGGTTGTCTACCACGTTAGCCTTCAGATAGAGCTCGTTCATGAAACGACCAGCAGCCTGAAGAGCCCTCTGCTGCAACTGAGCCTGCTGTGTTTTGGCATCAAACTTGACACCCTCACGCTGTTTCTTGTTCAGTACTTTGAAGAGGAAGGCGCCACCATTACCCTTGACAGGAGCGGCACTGAACTGACCAGCCTTAGCGGCTGCCACAGCACCACTCAAAGCAGGCTCGCTAGTACCTGTAGCCTGTACAAAGACAGGAGCGGAGAAGGTAATCTGACGGACACTGTCAATCTGAGCACCCTTCTGCTTTGCGGCATCGAGACTGTTAACACCTTTCAGCATCTCAGCAGCCTTTGCAAACTTCTTATCACGGATAACCTCCTGCTTCACCTGCTCCTCCACACTGGCAAGGTCACGATAACCAGCCTTGTTGACTTTGGTAAGGGCGAGAACCAGCAGATGGTCATTATTACCACACTCATAAAGTGGAGAGACATCACCCTCCTTGGCATCGAAGATCCACTTCATAGCCTCACGGGTAGAACGCAGACCTGCTACGTTGTGCTCTGAGTTGAACATATCCTTACGCTCCTGCACCTTGAAGCCGAACTTCTGGGCGTTCTTCTCGAGTCCCTCCAACGTCTTGTTCTCACTAACATACTGGCTGAACTTGTTATAAGCCTGTGAATAAGTATCTTTTGAGAAATCAATCGTATGCTTGATGACAGCAGCATCATACTTAGTCACCATCGCCTTACGAGTGAGCACCTGTACAATGATGTTTCCCTGTGAGAATTCCACATTCTTCACCTCGTTAGGAGCCAGTGTGATGATAGCTGTCAGGTAAGCCTTGGAGTCTGCATCAATTGAAGGAGCATTCTCATACATGGAGGATGTCAGCCACTGCTTCTCACCGGTCTGGTTGTATTTCTTGGCAAGAGCCTCGAACTCAGCACCAGCCTTCAGTGCGTTATAGATACTGTCAGCAGTCTTATGAGCAGCCTCAGCTGTCTCACCACCGACCTGAATTTGACGATACTCCACAGAGTCAGGAGCCTCTACCTTATTTATCAGCTTGATAACATTTACGGTATTGTCATAGGCGGTCTCGAAAGGAGCACTTACCTGACCAACCTGCATAGAGTCTAGTTTTGCGGCGATATCAGGAGCAAAGGCACGCTTGGTAGCGGCAATACCTGAGTAAGCAATCTGAGACTGAGCCTTACGGACAACCTCTGCGGGAGCAGCACCACTTTCCAGTTTCTGACGAGCGTCATTGATGGTCTTCATCAATGCGGTACGGTCAGCAGCAGAAGCTACCACCTGGAAATCAACATACTTGATATTTCGGCTCTCCACATACTGCTTGAACATCTCTTTCTCCGCATCGTACTTGGCCTTTAAGTCAGACTCGCTGACCTCTACATCGCTATCCTTGATAGCAGAATAAGGAAGGGTGGCGAGCTGGATATCACTCTCCTGGTTCTGAGCCTCGAAAGCCATCTTAGCAGAAACAGGGTTAGATAACAGACACTGTGCGAGCAGGGACTGATACTTCATACCCAATATATTCTGACGGAGCTGCTTCTCGATGAAATTCCAGTAGTCGTAAATCTGCTTATACTGCTCAGCAACCTGTGCCTGCTGAGGCTGTTCCTGCATCTTCTTATAATCTGCGAGGAACTTGGTGAGCTGAGTCACATCAAAACGACCCGTCTGCTGATTGACGAAAGGAGTCTGCATCAGCATGGGGTTTGTTCCAGTCTTGAGAATCTCCTGGAGTTCCTCATCAGTAACAGTGAGTCCCAGTTTCCCAGCCTCAGTCTCCATGATGGTGTTATTGACAAACTGCTGCCATACCTGATCTTTCACCTGGTTGAGTTCCTCCTCAGTGAGATTGTCACGACCTTGTGTCATTTTGATGACTGACTGGTACTCATCGACAAGAGCCTGAAAGTCTTGTACGGAGATTTTCTTACCTAACACTTCGCCGACCTGCTGACGCTTCTCGTTGCTTGTAGCCTCACAAGAGCGGAACATTTCCTCGGCAATGAATGCAAATAGGGCGAGACCGATCACTGTAGCGAGAACGGGACCCCAGCTTCTGATTTTTCCAATTGCTGCCATTTTATGCTTTTATTTTTATATTTTTATTTCTTATTTTCAAATTCAGCCGACAAAATTACAAAATAAATGGCAAACGGCGAAAGATAAAACGAAAAATTTAGTTTATTCCGTCACTTTTAGTCGTACCAACTCGATTTTTGTCATCGTATTTTTAATAATCTTGAACTCAAAGTGTCCAATTTTAACCACTTCATTCAGTTTCGGGAAACTCTGATACTCATGCAGGATGAGACCGCCGACTGTCATATAGTCATCACTCTCAGGTAATCCGATACCGAACAGCTCATTGACTTTCTCTATTTCCAAGCGGGCGGAAAGTATATACTCCCCCTCCCCCAGCTCTCTAGCGACATATTTCGTATTGTCATGCTCATCCTCAATATCACCGAATATTTCCTCGACGATATCCTCAAGGGACACCAGTCCACTGGTGCCACCAAACTCATCAATTACCACTGCAAGCGATTTCTTCTCCTGCAGGAAAGTATGCATCAGTTTACTTGCCGCCATGGTTTCTGGGACGAAAGGCATCTCCCTGACAAGCTGAGGATTAAGCATAGCGTGCTGGGAGTCTGCCTGTTTGAAAAGGTCGGAAGAATGGATATAGCCGATGACATGATCAATATCATCACGATAAACCACAATTTTGGAATGTCCACTCTCGACAAACCGGTTCAAAAGCTGCTCCATCGTACACTCCTCCATATCCACAGCCTCTATCTCCGTACGAGGTACCATACAGTCACGTACCTTCGTGTCAGAGAAATCCAGGGCATTATGGAAGATTTTCACCTCATCTTCTATCTCGTCCTCACTCTTCGCGTTGTCAATACTCGACTGCACCAGATAGTCCAGGTCAACTTTCGAGAAGCCCTTATCCTGTTCTTCCTTGGGTATCTGAACACCAATCAAGCGGAGAAGTCCTCGCGAGAGCGATGTGGCAAAACGGGAGATAGGATATAAGATGACATAACATATCCACGCAGGAATGGCAAAGAATGTCAACATGGTATTGGGACTCGCCTTGAATACCGTCTTCGGCAAGAACTCACCCGTAAAGAGCACTACCACAGTAGAAAGCAGTGTATCTGCAGTAACCCTCAGCCCGTCAGTCAACCCTTCGAAAAGAGTAGCGTCAAATATACGGGCAAACAGGATACCATAGACCACCAGGGCAATATTATTACCTACCAGCATCGTACTCACGAAATTATTGGGATGCTGGTAGAAATAAGCGATGGCACGCTGTGACAAGCCATTTTTCTCACGGTCCATCTCCGCACGAAGACGGTTACTGGAGACAAAGGCAATCTCCATGCCAGAGAAAAAGGCGGAGAAAACCATCGTGATGATAAGTCCTATAATCAGATTTGTCATGGCTGTGCGGATTTTGTTGTCGCCTTGTGTCTGACTGCCGCCTGACGAATCGGTTTCTCCTGTTTCGCAGTATCCGCAGGCGTACCTTTTTGTTCCTTTACCGGCTCTTCCTCCTCTGGTTCCAAATCCTCAGACAGGAATGAGCCGACGCTATTGGTCACCTCATAATGCCGCATATGCTCATCACTTCGGAAATAGGTGCCTTCCAGTTCACGTTCAGGTGTCACCACACGAGAGTACTTATGTGAATAGAACTCATGTTTGATACCATCCCAGAAAAGTTCCTCACTACGGAATACGAGACCATTGACATTACGGATGCGTACCCTTCCTCGTAACTCCCAAAGTTTTAACTGGTCATAATACCATGCCGTATCAGCGAAAATATATCCTTCGATATGGAATTTTTCATCAAACTGTTCCAGAAAGAGTCCTCGCTCAAAGGTCCAACGGGTAGGTTGTTTGATAGTATTCACGTCCCATCGTTCCGTCACGATACGGTATTTTATGACACCTGAGTCGGATATCAACGTATTAACTCCGTAGGTTGTCATCATCGATACGGAGTCACGGTCATGAATGGCTGGTGCGGTATGTTCCCGTGGTTGCTCACACGAGAGCAACGACACCACTACCAGAAACGCTGCAAGGATATTTAGTCGACTTTCCATTTAGCAAACCAGCGTTCATTGAATGTCAGACCTATCGTGACACGGAAAGAGTTCTCCGTCACAAGATTCTTCGCTGACAGATTTGCCCACTGGAAACTGACATTCAGTACAGAACGGTTGTTCCATGAGTTGACCAATGGGATAGCGAAACCAGCACTCACCGTCATCTCCTTAGGACCATCCTGCCCATTTATTTTATAATAAGGTGTAGCATAAGAGGCACCTATACGATAATGCACACGATTCAGGAACCGACGACTCATGGGGTTGGGAATCCAAT
This sequence comes from Prevotella sp. tf2-5, assembly GCF_900115435.1. Lineage (GTDB taxonomy): Bacteria > Bacteroidota > Bacteroidia > Bacteroidales > Bacteroidaceae > Prevotella. The sequence goes on along the minus strand of NZ_FOWK01000002.1, from coordinate 286,237 downwards.
CGGCACCCACCGTCACCTTATGGCGGTCCATATAGTAATTGTTTACTAACTCATACTTATCCGTATTCTCATTGACAATAGGGAAAGACTCTGACCCCCAACGCATTAACTGGTAGTCGGCACCCACTGTCAATGAGTTTTTATGACAATAAGCAATACCACCACCTATCGTCATCGGGATGGATAGTCCGTTGGTGATTGTATCTGCGGAATAAGCAGATACCCCAGTCTGGGTATCTATATTTGTCACTGACAACCAAGGATCTGCGTTGAGCTTATGACCCAGACCGAAGGTTGCACCGACTGTCAGAGCATCGCTCTTCGACAAGGCTTGCTTGTATTGCATTCCGAAGTCTAACTTATAACTGCTGATCTCTGCTCCATACGTTTTCGTCAACACATTGACATAGGCATCACTGCTCGTCACCCCGATCTTACGCTCATAATCGCCCCAGAAATAGGAGACGTTAGCACCTAAGGAGAAACCTTTGAAAAACTCATATCCCAAGCCAATATACGCCTGGCGAAGACCACCTGAGCCCGAAAATGTCATTGTCGACGTTGTAGAGGAAGTACCGATACGCTGTGTCGTATGGTAGGAATAGCCAACATTCGTATATGGTACCAAACCGATACTGACACCGAACTTAGGAAAGATACGGAACAGTGCGGTGGCATACTCAAAATTAGCCGTCTTGGCATTCACCTTCGCACCCCCTTCCTTAAAACTCGTGAACTGTCCTGACACACCCAAGTCGAAAATCATACTCAGGGAGTCGACTGCTGAATACGAGGCGGGGTTCTGCATATTTACCTGACTACCGCTTCGGAAACCTTGGAACAAGCCACTCATACCACGGTTAAAGCCCTGTGACTGATCGGACAGGATACCCAAACCATATTGACTATATGGCGATTTCGTACCACTCTGGGCTATCATAGACAAGGTGCCTAATCCCAGCAGAATGCTACTAAATAGAAGCTTCTTCATTCTTTCTCTTCTTTCTTTATTCAAAATTCGACTGCAAAATTATTGAAAAAAAACGAAATAACCGAACGTTAAGTGGAAAATATAGGTTAATTTTGCATCGTGAAACATTTAAAAATCATTTTTAATGTGCTGAGAGGGGGTCTCATAGGGGCTATTTTTCTTGCCGTAACCCCTATGGAGGCACAGCAGGACTCCCTTCGACTGGACTCTGTGGAGATTAGTTTGCTGACATGTCAGCCACATGACGAAGTTTACAGTCTCTATGGACATACCGCCATCCGCTACCATGACATGCGGAAAGGTGGACTTGACATCGCTTTCAATTATGGGGTTTTTGACTTCCGAAAGCCTTTCTTCACACTCCGGTTTGTATTCGGCATCACAGACTATGAGCTGGGAGCCTATCCCTACCGCCTCTTCCAACAAGAATACCGACGCTTGGGCAGTATGGTGACAGAACAGGTGCTGAACCTGACAGACGAGGAGAAAATGACACTCCAACAGGCTCTCGCAGTGAACATGCAAGACCAAAACCGGGTATACCGTTATAATTATTTCTATAACAACTGTACCACCAAGGCACGGGATATCATAGAACAATGCATCCTGGGGAATGTGTCATACCAGTCCCGTGAGGACTATACTCCGACTTATCGGGAAATGGTTCATGAGATGACTAAGGAGCATCCGTGGGCCACTTTCGGCAACGATCTCCTGTTAGGTATCCTTGCTGACAAGAAGACAGATCGTCAGCAACAGGAGTTTTTACCCTACAACCTGATGTATGATTTCGACCATGCCGAGATTTACGCCAACGGGGATTACCGCCCGTTGGTGAAAGAACGTAGGATCAGTGTTCCTGCGGGCATACAGATCAAGAAGCAAGGTTTTCCTTTGCGTCCTCTCACCTGTGCCATCATCTTTACAGTTATCGGTATTGCCATGTTCGTCCTGCAGTTGCGGGGTAAGCGCATCTTCCTTTGGTGGGACACTTTCTTGATAATCACGACAGGTATCTTCGGCATCATCCTCTTCTTGATGCTGTTCTCCCAGCATCCGACAGTCAACGTGAATCTGCAGATCATCCTATTGAACCCACTACCCTGGTTCTTCTTATGGAAAGTGATCCGAGCCAGGAAAACCCGCTACTGGAGTATCACGGCAGTATTGGCAGTACTTTTTTTGATAGGCGGTCTCTTTCAAGATTATGCAGAAGGTATTTGGTGTTTGGCATTGTGTTTGCTGCTTCAGTGTTGGATTCATCTTAAAGACAGGCTAAAGACATGAGGAATAAGTACCTATATATCACCCTGCTCAGTATCCTGGGACTCAATGCCGAGGCACAGGAGCAGCTCATAGCACAAGCTCCCCGACTGGTTATCAGTATTACAATTGACCAGTTGCGCACGGATTACCTGGAGACCTATGTCCCGCTTTACGGCAATGAGGGACTAAAAAAACTGCTGACAGAAGGGAAGGTATTCACGAATGGAGCTTACCACTTCACTCCCGTTGACCGTGCCTCTGCCATCGCCTCCTTGCACACAGGCACTGTTCCGTATTATAATGGGATTACCGCTGAGGAATGGCTCGACAAGCAGACCCTCCGTCCACAGAACTGTGTAAGAGACCAGAAAATCGGATATTCCCCACAATTCTTAGGAACCTCAACCATCAGTGACGAGTTGAAGATGGCAACCAACGGTATTGCCAAGGTATTCTCCTTTGCTTCCACCGCTGATGCTGCCATTCTGTCAGCAGGCCATGCCGCAGACGGTGCTGCCTGGATTAGCAACGGGCAATGGGCGACAACGACCTATTACCGTCCTGTCAACCAGTGGCTGAGTGGGTATACACGTCTTTTCCATCCCGGCACTGACACCAACAAGACAATAACGGACGCAGCATTGAAATGTATCGAGCAGGCTGGTATTGGTAACGATGATAAGACCGACCTCGTCAGTCTGACTTATACAGCAGGACTCCAGATGGAGTCATATGTGGAACTGGACCGTCAGATGACAAGGCTTCTGAACGGTGTAGAACAGCAAATTCCAAGAGACCGGGTACTATTTGTCATCACGGGTACCACCAGTCGCGAGGAAGAGGAAGAAGGGAATCAGGAACGTTACCGCATCCCGACAGGTACTTTCTACATCAATCGAACCGCCAACCTGTTGAACATGTATTTAGGTGCCGTTTTCGGTCCAGCCAAATATGTGGAGTTCTGTTATAAGAACCAAGTCTATTTCAATCATCAATTGCTCCGTCAGAAGAATATCCATTTGGGAGAGATCTGTAGTCGTTCCCAGGAGTTTCTACTTCAATTATCCGGGGTTCGTAACGTATACACAGCCAACCAGTTACTGACAAGCGATAGTTATTTACTTGAAAGTATTCGAAATGGCTTTAATGTCGAGAAATGTGGTGACTTAATCATTGACATCGCACCAGGTTGGAAACTCATCAATGAAGACACTTTGGAAAAGTCTACCTCCCGTTCTGCACATGTCCCATTCCCGATCATCATCTACGGAGCTGGGACTAAATCCGAGCGCGTTCAGACACCTGTCACCGTCGACCGTATCGCACCTGCCATTGCTCGTGCCATCCGCATCCGGGCTCCGAATGCTTGTTCTTCTGAGCCACTTTTTTAAGAATTAAAAGGTAAAAAAGTAAAAAGGCTGTCGAAAGTACGAAAATAAATTCGTACCTTTGCAACCGTTTATGTTCATTAAGGTAAAATAAAAAGAAATAAGATATGAATTTAACTAAGATTTTGACATCGTTGTTCGGTAACAAGTCCACCCGTGACATGAAACTGATCCAGCCTCTAGTGGAGAAAGTAAAAGCCGCTTACCCTGAGATTCAGAAACTCGACAACGACCAGTTGCGCCAGCGTACCAAGGACATCCAACGTCAGGTGCAGGACTCTGCGAAAAAACAGAAAGAAGAAATTGAGCGTTTAAAAGAAACTATTGAGGATACACCCATTGACGAACGTGCGGAGATTTTTGCCAAGATTGACAAACTGGAGAAAGAGGCCCTGGAGATTTACGAAGATGCATTGAATGAGGTGATGCCTGAGGTCTTCAGCATCGTCAAAGAGACAGCTCGTCGTTTTGCCGAGAATGAGGAGACCATTGTCACTGCGACAGACTTCGACCGTGAGTTGGCTGGTGACCCGAAGAAGGACTTCATCACGATTGACGGTGACAAGGCTATCTATCATAACCACTGGACTGCAGGTGGTAACGACCTGAAATGGGAGATGGTACATTATGACGTACAGCTCTTCGGCGGTGTCGTACTGCATCAAGGCAAGATTGCTGAGATGGCAACGGGTGAAGGTAAGACACTGGTGGCAACCCTACCTGTCTTCCTGAATGCACTGACCGGTAACGGCGTACATGTAGTTACTGTCAATGACTACCTCGCCAAGCGTGACTCCGAGTGGATGGGACCACTTTATATGTTCCACGGATTGTCCGTCGACTGTATCGATAAGCACCAGCCTAACTCAGAGGCCCGTCGTAAGGCGTACCAATGTGACATCACCTTCGGTACGAATAATGAGTTCGGTTTCGACTACCTGCGTGACAATATGGCAATCTCCCCACAAGACCTTGTGCAGCGTGCCCATAACTATGCCATCGTCGACGAGGTCGACTCCGTGTTGATTGACGATGCACGTACCCCGTTGATCATCTCTGGTCCTGTACCTAAGGGCGACGACCAGATGTTTGAGGAGTACCAGCCCTTGGTAGAGAAACTCGTAGGCGTACAACGTCAGCTCGCCACCCAGTATCTTGCTGAGGCAAAACAAAAAATTGCGGAAGGACGTGAGAAGAATGACAAGAAGCTGGAGGAGGAAGGTTTCCTCGCACTCTTCCGTTCCCATAAGTGTCTGCCCAAGAACAAGCCCCTGATCAAGTTCCTGTCGGAAGAGGGTATCAAGTCAGGAATGCAGAATACGGAAAACACGTATATGGAGAACAACAACCGCCGTATGCCGGAGGCAGTGGAGCCCCTGTATTTCGTGGTTGATGAGAAGCTGAACTCCTGTGACCTGACAGACAAGGGTACCGCATGGCTTGCCAAACAGGTGAATGACGCTGAGCTCTTCGTGTTGCCCGACATCACCAGTCAGTTGTCCGCACTGGAGGCTGACACCACTATCAGCGACGAGGAACGATTGAACAAAAAAGACGAGATGCTCAACCACTATGCCGTACAGAGTGAGCGCGTACACACCCTTCAGCAGTTGTTGAAGGCATACACGATGTTCAACAAGGACGACGAATATGTGGTCATCGACGGAGAAGTAAAAATTGTCGACGAGCAGACCGGTCGTATCATGGAGGGGCGCCGCTGGAGCGATGGGCTCCATCAAGCTGTCGAGGCAAAGGAACATGTGAAGGTAGAGGCCGCTACACAGACCTTTGCCACCATCACCCTGCAGAACTATTTCCGTATGTACCATAAGTTGGCAGGTATGACAGGTACCGCCATCACAGAGGCTGGTGAGCTTTGGGATATCTACAAACTTGACGTGGTGGAGATTCCCACCAACCGTCCCGTCATCCGCGATGATATGGATGACCGCGTCTATAAGACAGCCCGCGAGAAATATCGTGCCGTTATCGAAGAGGTGGTACGTCTGCGCAAAGCTGGACGTCCTACCCTGATTGGTACAACCTCCGTGGAGATTTCTGAGTTGCTGAGCCGTATGCTCGATATGTATGTTAACCCAGAGACGGGTAAGCGTGAGGGTATTCCCCATCAAGTTCTGAATGCCAAGCTTCACCAAAAAGAGGCAGACATTGTGGCACTTGCCGGACAGTCGACCAATGGACTGGGTGCTGTGACGATTGCCACCAACATGGCTGGTCGTGGTACCGATATCAAGTTGTCACCCGAGGTAAAGGCGGCAGGCGGTCTTGCCATCATTGGTACAGAGCGTCATGAGAGCCGTCGTGTCGACCGCCAGTTGCGTGGTCGTGCCGGTCGTCAAGGTGACCCGGGTAGCTCATTGTTCTTTGTCTCTCTGGAAGATAAGCTGATGCGTCTGTTCGGTTCTGAGCGTATTGCCAATGTGATGGACCGTCTTGGTTTCAAGGAAGGCGAGATGATTGAGAGTCCGATGATCAGCAAACAGATTGAGCGTGCCCAGAAGAAAGTTGAGGAGAATAACTTCGGTATCCGTAAGCGTCTGCTTGAGTATGACGATGTGATGAACAAACAACGTACCGTTATCTACGAGAAACGCCGTCACGCCTTGATGGGTGAGCGCATCGGTATGGATATCTCCAATATGATGTGGGACCGTGTGGTGAACATCATTGAGAACAATGACTATGATGGTTGTAAGGAGGAGTTCCTGCATATCTTCGCTATGGAGGTGCCTTTCACGAACGAGCAGTTCCTCAACGAGCAGCGTGAGCAATTGGAGGAGAACGCCTTCCAACAGGTGATGGAGACCTTCACCCGTAAGACAGAGCGTATCCGTGAGGTAGCTCAACCTATCATCAAACAGGTATACGAGAACCAAGGTCACATGTACGAGCGTATCGTGGTACCATTGACAGACGGTCGTAAGATGTATAACATCCCCTGTAACCTCAAGGAGGCTTACGAGAGTGAGTGTAAGTCGATTGTCAAGGAGTTTGAGAAACAGATGCTGCTGCATATCATCGATGAGTCGTGGAAAGAGAATCTCCGTGAACTCGATGAGCTGCGCCACTCTGTACAGAATGCCAGCTATGAGCAGAAAGACCCGTTGCTGATCTTCAAACTAGAGAGTGCCAAAGTATGGGACACGATGATTAACGAGATGAACAACCGCATCGTCTCCATTCTTATGCGTGGAGCTATTCCTGAAATGCAACAGCAGGATGTCCGTGAGGCAGCTCCAGAACAGCGCACCCAGCGCCAGCAGTACACAGAGAGCAAGCAGAATTTGTCACAGGAACAGATGACCGACCCGAATCAGGCTGCTGCCGCTGCCCACGACACCCGTTCCCAACAGCCTCGCACTCCGATTATCAAGGATAAGCTTCCTGGACGCAACGATCCATGTCCCTGTGGCTCCGGTAAGAAGTTCAAGCATTGTCATGGTCGCGGTCTGGTATAAATTATAGTCACTATAGGAACTATTGGACCTATAAAATTATGATCAAAATAGAAAACCTCAAGAAACAATTCGGCGATACCGTTGCCTGCGATATCGAGCGGTTCACCATTAACGATGGTGACATCCTCGGTCTCGTAGGTAACAACGGTGCCGGGAAGACGACACTCTTCCGCCTTCTTCTTGACCTGCTGAAAGCGGACGAGGGGACCGTCTCTATCAATGATATCAATCCTGCCGACAGTGAGGCATGGAAGCAACAGGTAGGAGCCTATATCGACGAGGGTTTCCTCATCGATTTTCTTACCCCAGAGGAGTATTTTGCTTTCCTAGGCAAGATTTCTGGTATGACACAGCAACAGGTGGATGAGCGACAGAAGGATTTCGAGCAGTTTGCCGCTGGTGAGATCTTCGGGCAGAAGAAACTCATCCGCAACCTCTCTGCAGGAAACAAACAGAAAGTTGGCATCATCTCTGCCCTCTTCCGCCGTCCGGACATTGTCATCCTCGATGAGCCTTTTAATTTCCTCGACCCATCGAGCCAGCTCACTCTCAAGCACGTCCTTACTGACTATTCCCGTGAGACAGGAGCGACCCTGCTGATCTCAAGTCATAACCTTCAGCATACAGTTGACATCTCAACACGTATAGCATTATTGGAACATGGCGTCATCATCCGTGACCTGCCCAATGAGGAAGCAAGTGCAGCCACAGAGCTAGAGACATATTTCGGAGGATAGAGTCAGGAGTTGCAGCGTTTGCTGCGGACTATCATCGTACGTACCTTATGATTATACCGATCGGCAGCCATAAGCTGCTCGATAGTGAGATGCATGCGGTATTTCCAGCGATTATAAGGATCACTGGGGATGTTGATACGCTCTTCCTGTGGATGTTTGGAGCGTAGCTCGCCGTCCATGGCGAGCCAATCTTGCAAGGACAAGATACAGAGCATCGACGGACAATAGAGATGGCGTGCGATAATTTCCTCCGCCAAGAAAGCCGGCAACTGCTCTGGGGCACGTCCCTCTTTTTGTAGCATCGTAACACAGAAACGCTGACGAAGCTCCGGATTTTCCTGCCACCATAGCCGTAAGGGCGACATGTCATGGGTAGAGATGGTGGCAACGGAACGATAAGGATTTGCCTCCAGATGGGCGAATTCAAAGCCCTGCTGCTTAGGCATTTGCTGAATCTCAAGGGTAAGGATACGCAATTGGTCAAGCACAGGCTCCACACAGTCTGGCAACATTCCAAGATCCTCAGCACAGACAAGTAGGCGGGAGTCTTTCAGGATAGCCGGCAACCGTTTGAGAGCCTGTTGTCCCCAATAGATGGAATGACGCTGGTAGAAATAGTTATTGTATAGTCGCATAAAGGCATCCTTATCCTCATTACTCAGTGCCTCATAGATAGGCTCATGGAGTGCCCCAACCCGTGGATGGTACATCTCTGACTGACGAGGATCCTCCACAAAAAGCACATCACTGATCAAGCGCAACAGTCCGTCTCGTATCCACAGACTGCTTTCATCACGCCGGTCAGCAAAATAAGCGACCACCTTACGCTGGGTATCGTACGGTTCCTGTAAGTCATAAAGATTATATGCCTTACGCACTAAGAAGTTGTCACGGACATACTGGGCATGTATACCGAAGAGGCGATTGATGAGGCGGTCATTAATAAACGGTTTCGTATAGAGCTCTTTTCGGAAAGAAAGACCGAAATACTCTATTTCAGCAATAGTAAGCGGCAAAGCTGGTGAGAAATGTCCCAAGACACCATCAACAGCCTCCTCTGGGATCTCCCAAATACGGAAAAAGCCCAGCACATGATCGATACGTATGGCATCGAAATACTGCGCCATATGTTTCAGTCGCAGGTGGAACCAGTTTACAAGAGAAGAGGGTGAATCCTCGTTCCCCCAATGGTAGGTTGGGAATCCCCAGTTCTGACCTTGTTTCGTAAAAGCATCTGGCGGAGCCCCTGTCTGACTGTCAAGATGAAACAGATCAGGATGTACCTTGGTCTCCACACTTTCACGGTTCACTCCAATAGGCAGGTCGCCTTTAAGGACGATACCCTTGGAGCGGGCATAGTCAGCAGCTTCCTTTAACTGCGTATGCAACAGCATTTGCACGAAACAAACATAATCATAATCTTCAGCGCGAAAAGCCGCATAAGGTTTGAGCCATTCTGCGTTATCATGGACAAACTCCTTAAAACACATGGAAGCCATAATACTCTTTTTCTGTTCCTCAAAGAGTTGTGTCAGATACTCCTGCTTGACACGGTCAACTGCCTCATAGTCACTATATGACAAGGCATTGAGCTCCTGTTGACGACGGTGGAACTGAATCATCTGCTGACGTGACTTCAAAGAACCTGCCGCCTCTAGATCAACATAATGTGGATGGAGGGCGAAGACACTGATAATATTATAGGGATAAGAGTCTTGCCACCCATGACTGACAGTCGTATCATTGACTGGTAGAATCTGAATAATGCTCATACCCGTCTGCTCAGCCCAGTCGACCAATCGTTTGAGATCACCGAAATCCCCCACTCCATAGCTATGCTCACTCCGCAGGGAGAATACGGGTATAGAGACACCGGCGGCACGCCAGGTCTGCTCTTTCAGGCGTAACTGTTCACCATACAACACCAGCACTTGTCCGTCGCTGATAAGCTCCTGACTGTTAGTCATAGACTGTAGGTTGTTGTCTATCACTCTGTTATCACCCTCTTCCCATCCAACAAAGGCATGCGTCTGATCATCCACCACCACATATTTATACTCCAGCGGGAAGATCATACCCAGCGCATTGACGGTGAGCATCCACTCATGCTGCCCGGCATATTCCATCCGAAGATAACGGGAAGTATTCCAGCTGCCGATGGCAGGATGACTTCCGCAGATAGCAACAGCTTGTCCTGGTTGCAACTGGGGTGCGGAGACACGGAAGGTGATGGTACGCCGGAACAATGGGAGGCGTAACGCCTCAACATGCTCATTGGTACGACCATGAACCGTCGTCAGATAAGCATTGGTATACAGATGATATGGTAGTGGCAGGTCACGCCATTGGTCTGGGAACAGATAGTCTTTCGACGTGTCAAAATGGTAGATACGTGGCACCAAGTCCCACTCACGACGCAACAGGTGACCATCCGCATCCTCCACCTGATACATATATATAATATGTGAAAGCGGATGCTGGCGTGACTCCAAGGCAGCCGTCTCCAAAGTCCATAGCTCTCCGTCCTCTGTCTGCATCAGCAAGTTATATTTCTTGACAGTACCGTCCTGACTATGATAGGCGATATTCACATGGAGGCTCTCTCCCCATGCGGTATGGTATCTGATACTGAATCTTAGCTTCATGTTTTCCTAACTTTTTGGCAAAGTTACGAAAAAATCCTAAACTATAGACTACAAACTCCAAACTTTTATTATCTTTGCAGGGTAAAAACAAAAAAGACATGAAGATTTCAGGTTATAAGAGATATCTCATCCCTGCTGCCATAGGATTGCTATTGGTAATAGGGCTCCCTTTCTATTTCTTCTTCAAGGGGGTATCAACATTAGAAGAGACACATTATATATATATAGATGAAGACGACACCCAAGACAGTGTCATCGCAAAGATCAAGCCGATAGCTTATCCTACCGCTATGGCAGGACTTCAAACCTTGTTGCGTCACGCCGACTATGGCGATCACATCAAGACAGGACGGTATGCCATCAAGAAAGGAGAGGGAGCTGTTACCATCTACCGCCACCTGAAGAGCGGGCGACAGGAGAGTCTCAACCTGACAATTCCCGAGGCAAGGACCATGGACAGGCTTGCTGCGATATTGGGTAAGAAACTGATGCTTGACTCTGCCGCTATCGCTGATGCGCTCCATTCTCAGGAGACCTGTGGGAAATACGGCTATGACACTTGTACCATCTCTGCGATGTTCGTACCCAACACTTATGACATCTACTGGAATGTGAGCATTGACGGGCTGCTGGAGCGTATGAAGAAAGAGCATGACCGTTTTTGGAATGGGGGACGTACGGCAAAAGCCCGGAAGATAGGATTATCTCCCAATGAGGTAGCTACCCTTGCCTCTATCATCGATGAGGAGACTGCCAATACAGCAGAGAAGCCCATGATTGCGGGAATGTATATCAACCGACTGAGACAGCACATGCCATTACAGGCTGACCCCACGATCAAGTTTGCCCTCAAAGACTTCGCCATCAAACGTATTTATAACAACATGCTCAAGATTGACAGTCCTTATAATACCTATAAGAACGAAGGACTACCTCCCGGTCCCATTAAGATCGCCTCCATCAAGGGTATTGACGCCGTTCTGAATCATGTAAGTCATGAGTATCTGTATATGTGTGCCAAAGAAGACTTCTCCGGGACCCATAACTTCGCCAAGACGTATCCCGAGCATCTGAAGAATGCGGCGAAATACAGCAAAGCACTCAACGAGAGAGGTATTAAATAAAAAATGCTCCTTGCTTCACAGCGAGGGGCATTTTTTAATCGGTATTAGTCCTTTTTTAAGGTAAAAAGATTGTATTCAGGATAACGTTGGCAAAGGTACTGCCTTTTTGATACCCACGCAAATTATTTCTTATGTTAAATAACATATTTTTGGTAAACAACAAAAAAACTCTAAACTTTCAACTATAAACTCTAAACTTTTTCGTACCTTTGCACACCCAATTAAACGTTTAATATATCATGATAGAAGAGAAGAAAATGACTGAGGGCGAAGAGAAAAAGAGTCTCAGTTTCGTGGAGCAAATGGTGGAGGGCGACCTCTCCGCAGGTAAGAACGGAGGTAGAATACAGACCCGTTTCCCACCAGAGCCCAACGGATATATACATATCGGACATGCCAAGGCTATCTGCATGGACTTCGGTGTTGCGGAGAAATTCGGCGGAATCTGTAATCTTCGTTTCGATGACACCAATCCTACCAAGGAGAATACCGAATATGTGGAGAACATCATGAACGACATCAAGTGGCTTGGTTTCCACTGGGAGAACGTTTATTATGCCTCCGATTATTTTGATAAATTATGGGATTTCGCTATCTGGCTCATTGAAAAGGGACTCGCATACGTTGATGAGCAGACCTCTGAGCAGATTGCGGAACAGAAAGGAACACCGACACAGGCAGGAAGGCCTAGTCCGTTCCGTGACCGTCCCATTGAGGAGAACCTTCGTCTGTTCCGCCAGATGAACACACCAGAGGCTGTGGAGGGCTCCATGGTATTACGTGCCAAGCTCGACATGGCAAACCCGAACATGCACTTCCGTGACCCGATTATCTACCGTATCATTCAGATACCTCATCATCGTACTGGTACCAAATGGCACTGCTACCCAATGTATGACTTCGCCCATGGACAGAGCGACTATTTTGAAGGTGTCACCCACTCTATCTGTACACTGGAGTTCGTTCCCCATCGTCCACTTTATGATAAGTTTGTAGACTTCCTACAAGAAAAAGAGGGACAGACAGCATATCGTCCCCGCCAGATAGAGTTCAACCGCCTGAACCTCACCTACACCGTGATGTCCAAGCGTAAGTTGAAGGCTTTGGTGGATGAGGGACTGGTAGACGGATGGAGCGACCCTCGTATGCCGACTGTCTGTGGTATGCGCCGTCGTGGCTATTCCGCACAGAGTATCCGTAACTTCATCAAGTCTATCGGATACACCAAATTCGACGCGCTGAATGACTACGCATTGTTGGAGGCAGCTGTCCGTGACGACCTGAACAAGAAAGCGTGCCGTGTCTCTGCCGTATTGAATCCTGTGAAACTCGTCATCACCAACTATCCCGAGGGAAAGACAGAACAGATGGAAGCTGTTAACAATCCTGAGAATGAGGCAGATGGTAAGCATACCATCACATTTAGCCGTGAGTTATGGATAGAGCGCGACGATTTCATGGAAATTGCCGAGAAGAAATTCATGCGTCTGGCACCTGGCAAAGAGGTACGTCTGAAGAATGCCTATATTATCAAATGTGACGAGGAATATCCCTGTGACAAGGATGCTGAGGGAAATGTCACGACGATTTATGCCACCTACGATCCAGAGACCCGCAGTGGACAACCTGGTGCTGACCGTAAGATTAAGGGAAAGACATTACACTGGCTGAGTTGTCAGAATGCTGTACCCGCAGAGGTACGCCTCTACGACCGTCTGTTCTCCGTGGAGAATCCCGGTGCCGACGAGCGTGACTTCCGTGAGTTACTCAACCCGGACTCGCTGACTGTACTGCAGAACTGTTACGTAGAACAATACCTCACGGAAAAGAAACCTGGTGACTTCCTGCAATTCCAGCGCATTGGTTACTTCACACTCGATGAGTCGTCTAAGGAAGGACATCTCATCTTCAACAAGACTGTTGGGCTGAAGGACACCTGGGCGAAGATGAATAAATAATGAAGAAAACAGGCGACGACTATTTTGACAGCGAGGAGTTCAGGAATACCCTGAACGATTACGAGGAATCAGTCAAGTCAGGGCATCCTCTCTTTATGGATGCCGATGATTTGGCTGATATTGCTGATTACTATCATTTCATGGGAAAAGAAAAAAAAGCCGATGAGACGATAGACTATGCGTTGTCATTATATCCGAACGCCACTCTCCCTAATGTCTTCAAGGCACGTGAGGCTTTGACGACAGGCGACATCGACTCAGCCCGGGAATATATCGCTCAAATTGAAAGCAAGGACGACCCAGAGTACCACTATATGCAGGCAGAACTGTTGATGGCACAGGACCTGGTGGAGGAAGCAGACACTTATCTTCGCCAGTATTTCAAGACGGTACCACCAGATGAGTATCAGGACTCTGTCATGGATATTGCCAATATCTTCTTTGATTACGGACTGAACGACAAGGCGTATGAGTGGATTATGCGCAGTACAGGTGACGACAGTAATGATTTCAAAGAACTGATGGCACGCACCCTCTTCGGACTGGGGAAGTTTAAGGACAGTGAACGTATCTTCAATGAGCTTCTGGACAAGGATCCTTATTCTAAACGATATTGGAATGCCTTGGCGAGCACCCAGTTAATGAATGACGATATTAGTGGTGCTATTACCAGCAGTGAATATGCGATAGCCATTGACCCTGATGACCCGGAGGGAGTCCTCAATAAAGCCAATGCGTTGTTCCGGCTAGGGAACTTTGAGGAAGCCATACGCTATTACGACCGCTACGGAGAGATATCCGGACCCGATGAGCTCAGTCTTTTACACAAAGGATCCTGCTTGTTCAACCTTCGCCGAACTGAGGAGGCACTGGCTGTCCTCCAACAGGCATTGACAGTATGTCCTCGTGACTCCCAGACTCTTGTACAGATCTATCAAGAACTGGCTTTCTGCTATAGTGCCCTTCGCCGTCTGGAGGAATCGATACACTATATCGATGAGACACAAGACCTTGATTGTGACCATATTGACATGCAGGTATTGAAAGGGCATATCCTGCTGGAGAATGGCAAGAGAGATGAAGCGGAAGAAGTATTCAAGGATGCCATCAAGCGTTCCGATGAAGACCCAGGTATCATCATTCGTATCATCGTGTCTCTCTACGACAATCAATATGTGAAAGCCGCCTATGAGATGTTCAAGAAATTCTTCTCATTGATTGTCGATGACCAATACGATCAGGGGTATTCCTATCTTGCACTATGTTGCTGTGACCTTGGCTACAAAGAAGAGTTTCTCAAATATCTCCGTATTGCCGTGGAGCGTAACCCACATGAGGCAAAAACGGTGTTAGGGCATCTCTTCCCTGAGGACATGGCGGTAACAGATTATTATCAGTATATGTATCAAAAACTTAGAAAATGAATTTCATCTCTTCCCTCCTTTCCAATCTCAATTATGGAACAATCCTGTTCCTGATGCTCCTGGAGAGCACCGTGGTTCCTGTCCCCTCAGAGTTTGTGGTGACACCAGCAGCTTATCATGCCGCAGGTGGAAACTTGGATGTTTTCCTGGTGATTCTCTTCGCCACCATCGGAGCAGACCTTGGCGCTTCCATCAATTATGTTGTCGCCTATTATGTCGGCAGACCCGTCATCTACAGTTTTGCCAACAGCAAATGGGGGAAGATGTGCCTGTTGAACCAAGAGAAAGTAGAGAAAAGTGAGAAATACTTCGACGACCATGGTGTGGTGGCGACTTTGACCGGACGACTGATTCCCGGTATCCGTCACCTCATCTCCATTCCCGCAGGTCTGGCAAAGATGAACTACTGGAAATTCTTGTTTTACACGACAATCGGTGCAGGAGTATGGCACAGTATCCTTGCCGCCCTAGGCTGGTATCTGCATGCCATCGTCCCAGAGGACCAGCTCAACGACAAAATCAGTGAGTATGCTGAGTACATCAAGATCATCATCATCGCACTGGTATTGTTAGCCATCGCCTATTTCGTTATCCGGCACCTTCTGAAAAGAAAAACCGATTAATATTCGTTCTTATCGAATATTTTTTGTATTTTTGCCAAATAATTATTAGAAATTATCACTATGGCAAGAATTAACAACCATTTGGTCATCATGGCAGGAGGCGTTGGAAGTCGTTTCTGGCCGATGAGTACTGAGGAGAATCCCAAACAGTTTATTGATGTTCTGGGTATCGGCAAGACCCTTCTCCAACTGACTGTTGACCGCTTTGACACTATCATCCCCCGTGAGAACGTATGGGTAGTGACCAACCAGAGATATGTGGACATCGTTGCCAAACAGTTGCCAGAGATGCCACGCAACCATATCCTCTGTGAACCTTGTCGCCGTAACACAGCACCCTGTATTGCTTATGTCAGCTGGCGTATTAAGTCTACCGATCCAAAAGCGAATATCGTAGTATCCCCTAGCGACCATATCGTACTGAATACCAGCGAGTTCCAGCGAGTCATTACAGAATGCATGGAATTTACCTATGATAGTGATGCCATTGTCACCTTGGGCATGAAACCGAATCGTCCAGAAACGGGTTATGGCTATATACAAGCCGCTTTATCCAGCAACTCACTGCGTAACAAGGGAATCTTCCGTGTAGACTCTTTCCGTGAGAAGCCCGACCTTGCCACAGCCAAGCAGTATATCAGCAAGAACAACTATTTCTGGAATGCCGGCATTTTCATTTGGAACGTGTCGACCATCGTTAATGCCTTCCGTATCTACCAGCCTGCCATGGCGAAGATTTTTGAGTCCTTGTTGCCTGTCTATGGCACAGACCGGGAACAGGAGGAGATTAACCGTTTATTCCCTGAATGCGAGAATATATCCGTAGACTACGCTATCATGGAGAAGGCAGAAGAGATTTTCGTCTGTCCTGCCGACTTCGGATGGAGTGACCTTGGCACATGGGGTTCCCTGTTGCAGAATACCAAACAGGATCTTTACGGAAATGCCTGTATCGGTTCGGACATCTCCATGATAGAGTCGCATAACTGCATGGTTCATACCGCCCAAGAGAAGAAGGTGGTCATTCAGGGACTTGATGGCTATATCGTGGCAGAGAACAATGATACCCTGCTTATTTGCAAGCTCTCAGAGGAACAGCGTATCAAACAATTCTGTGGACAAGGTTAATAGAGTGTTTTCTCACGATGTTAGCAAAAAACAGTAAAATATATGTAGCTGGACACAATGGACTCGTTGGGTCTGCGATATGGAATAACCTGAAGGCTCGTGGTTACGAGAACCTCGTAGGACGTTCGCACAAGGAGTTGGACTTGACGGACCAGGTGGCAGTCAGGAAGTTTTTTGATGATGAACAGCCGGACGCGGTGGTCCTTGCCGCTGCCTTTGTGGGTGGTATCATGGCGAACTCACTGTATCGTGCCGACTTCATCATGATGAACATGAAGATTCAGTGTAATGTCATCAGTGAGGCGTATGCCCATGGGGTGAAGAAACTGTTATTCCTCGGTAGTACCTGTATCTATCCGAAGAATGCTCCCCAGCCCATGAAGGAGGACTGTCTGTTGACCTCTCCCCTGGAGTACACCAACGAGGAATATGCCATTGCGAAGATTGCAGGTCTGAAGATGTGTGAGAGTTATAACCTGCAGTATGGCACTAACTATATTGCCGTGATTCCCACCAACCTGTATGGTCCTAATGACAACTTCCACTTGGAGAACAGTCACGTGATGCCTGCCATGATGCGTAAGGTCTATCTAGCGAAGTTGATACACGATGGTGCCTGGGAAAAGATTGCCGTTGACCTAAACAAACGACCAGTAGAAGGTGTCACCGGCGAAGGTCTTCTCAGCCATCTGCCTTCATACATCTCACATCGAGACGAGGTTTTATCAAAACTAGCCAAATATGGCATCTTTGATAACCGAGTCGTCCTCTGGGGCACCGGTACGCCACTCCGTGAGTTCCTGTGGAGCGAGGATATGGCGGATGCCTCCGTCCATGTGTTGCTGAATGTGGACTTCAAGGATGTCATTGGCATCGAGAAATACTCCTCCGTACATTACGGTGCCAGCACCGATGGTGCCGTCGACCGCAACCATAGTGCCGGTCGTGGTGGAGCCATCCCGTCACTGGGTGAGATCCGCAACTGTCATATCAATGTGGGAACGGGTAAGGAACTGACTATCCGGGAGCTCTCGGAACTGGTTGTCAAAGCTGTCGGTTTTGAGGTAACAGTGGAGTTTGATGCCAGCAAGCCTGATGGTACCATGCGGAAACTGATTGATGTGAGCAAACTGCACTCTCTGGGTTGGCATCATAAAGTGGAGATAGACGAGGGTGTCCGTAAACTTTTCGAGTGGTATCAGGACAGCCTCAACTAAAGCCCTCTCGGTCAACTAGAATCCTTAGAATAATTAAAACAAAAGCCTATGCAACCTATCAAGACCTTGAATGACATGATTATCTTCCTGCGAGAACGGGGAGACCGTAAGCGTGTCGCTGTCGTATCCGCCAGTGATGCCAGTACACGATACGCTGTAGAGAAAGGCAAAGAGATGGGGTTTATAGAACCTATCTATATAGATGGTGACGACAAGGAGGCTTGTGCCCGACAGGCAGTAGCACTCTGCAGGAATGGTGAGGCAGATATCCTGATGAAGGGATTGATCAATACGGACGTACTTCTTCGTGCCATCTTGGACAAGGAAAAAGGAATCATCCGCCCGGGACACGTATTGACCCATGTGGCGATGGCAGAGATTCCCAAATACGAGAAACTGCTTTTCTTCACCGATGCCGCTGTCATCCCGGTCCCTACTCCCGCCCAACGACGCCAGCAGATTCATTACATGAACTATGTGTGTCACGCCATGGGCATTGAGGAGCCACGCATCTCACTCATTCATTGTGCAGAGAAAGTGAGCGCCAAGGCGTTTCCCTATACAACGGACTATCTAGAGATTATCGCTGAGGCACAGACAGGATGTTTCGGACATTGCATCATCGATGGTCCCCTTGACCTGAAGACATCGCTTGATGCTGTCAGCCTGCATGAGAAAGGGATTCACAGTATCATCGACGGACAGGCGGATGCCCTGATCTTCCCCGATATCGTAGCTGGTAATGTTTTTTACAAGACCTTGACTCTCTTTGCCTATGCGAAGACAGCTGGTGTATTACAGGGGACCCTCTGTCCTTGTGTAGTATCTTCCCGTGCAGACAGTCCTGACTCCAAATATTACTCACTTGCCTTAGCAGCCCTATGAAGATATTAGTCATCAATCCCGGTTCCACCTCCACCAAGATGGCTGTATATAAAGATGAGAAGCCGATATTACTCCGGCACATCGCCCATACAGCCGAAGAGCTGGCGCCTTTCGGGGATATCACGGAACAACAGTCTTTCCGTCGCCAGCTGGTACTCGATGAACTCCAGCAGGCAAATATCCCATTGGATTTTGACGCGGTGATTGGAAGGGGCGGACTGGTCAAGCCCATTGCCGGTGGTGTCTACGAGATCAACCAGAAGATGATTGACGACACCCTGCATGGTTGTGTGATGCATAACCACGCCTGCAACCTCGGCTGTCTCATCGCCCATGAGATCGCTGCCACCATTCCAGGATGCCGTTCTTTCTTTGCCGACCCTGGCGTCGTGGACGAACTGACTCCCCTCGCCCGCATCAGCGGATCGCCCATCATGCCACGTATCTGTATCTGGCATGCCCTTAACCAGCGTGCTATTGCTCGTCGCTATGCCCGTGGTATCGGCAAGGAATACGAAGACTTGAACCTGATTATCTGTCATCTCGGCGGGGGTATCAGTGTGGCTGCCCACGAACACGGTCGTGCCATTGATGCCAATAACGCACTGGACGGTGAGGGGCCACTCTCTCCCGAGCGTGCCGGCAGTCTTCCCGCAGCAGATCTGATACGACTCTGCTTCAGTGGGAAATATACTGAGAAACAACTCCTGAAGCGTATTGCGGGACAAGCGGGACTAACCGCACATTTGGGTACGAATAATATGCGGGAAATCTTGGAACGTATTCATCAAGGAGACGAGCATGCCCAACTGCTGGTGGACGCCATGCTTTACCATACCGCTAAACAGATAGCCAGTGAGTCTGCCGTCCTCTGTGGACAGATAGACGCTATCCTGCTGACAGGTGGTATGGCACATAGTGAATATATAGTCAGTGAGCTTCGCCGTCGCATTGGATTCCTCGCCCCTGTCTATGTGTTCCCTGGTGAGGATGAGATGGAAGCACTTGCCCTCAATGCCCTTGCCGTATTGCAAGGTAAACGGGAGGCAAAGGAATATCAATAAAATAGGGGCGGTTATAACCGCCCCTATTATCATCACAACCGCAGTTGTCAAAGTTTCTCGTTCAATGTCTCTTTCCAACGGGCATACGCTGCCAGATACTCCGCACGATTAGCCTCCTCTGGTTCGATGACCTGTAACTTGTCCAGTGTGGCGAATGCCTCGTTGTTATCCTTATAGATACCAGCACCCATACCTGCACCTTTGGCAGCACCTACAGAGCCATCCGTATCATAAAGTTCGATGGTGGCGCCACTGACACCTGCCAGGGTATTACGGAACAACGGACTCAAGAACATATTCGCTTTTCCCGCATGGATATTCCGGATATCCATACCCATCTGCTGCATGATCTCCATACCATAGCAGAAGGAGAACACAATACCCTCCTGGGCTGCACGCACCAAATGTGCCTTATTATGCTTGTTGAAGTTCAAGCCATTGACAGAGCATCCGATCTCCTTGTTCTCAAGGACACGCTCAGCACCATTACCGAAAGGAACGATTGTCACGCCTTCACTGCCGATGGGCACAGAGGCTGCCAGGTCATTCATCTCCGCATAGCCGACATCCGGTGTGATGTTACGGTGAACCCAAGCGTTGAGGATACCTGTTCCGTTGATACACAGTAATACACCAAGACGAGTCTGCTGGGCGGTATGATTGACATGGGCAAAGGTATTCACACGACTCTGTTTGTCATAGTTCACCTCTCCCAAGACACCATATACCACACCAGATGTTCCTGCCGTAGCGGCGATCTCGCCAGGATTGAGCACATTCAATGACAGAGCTTTATTGGGCTGGTCACCACCTCTATATGAAATAGGTGTACCAGCTTTCAGTCCCAGTTCTGAGGCTGCGGCAGCACTTACCTCACTCTGAATACCGAATGTCGGTACGATATCAGCAATCAGAGAGGAGTCGAATCCATAGTATTTCATCAGGAAATCAGCAACCTGGTTGTTTTTGAAATCCCAGAACATACCCTCGGAGAGACCACTCACCGTTGTATTGGCAACACCGGAGAGACGCATAGCGATATAGTCACCCGGTAACATGATCTTGTAAATCTTGTCGAAAATCTCTGGTTCGTTTTCCTTCACCCAGGCAAGTTTGGCTGCCGTGAAGTTACCAGGAGAGTTCAACAAATGGGTCAGACACTGGTCAGCCCCCAAGTCGTTGAAAGCCTTCTCGCCATAGGGCACCGCACGGGAGTCACACCAGATAATAGAAGGACGCAGTGCCTGCAAGTCTTTGTCCACACAGACCAGACCGTGCATCTGGTAGGAAATACCGATTGCCTTGACATCCTCGGCGGTGGCACCTGCATCAGCCATGATTTTCTTCAAACCAAGCTTCATGTTGTTCCACCACATCTGCGGATCCTGTTCCGCCCAACCGGCTTTCACAGCAGTAATAGGAGCCTCTTTCTCGGGAAAGAATGCTGATGCTGCACATTTACCACTGTCTGCGTCCACCAATGATGTCTTTACAGAAGAACTGCCGACATCAATACCTAATAAATATCTCTTTGACATAATTTGATAAAAAATTAACTATAACATTAAAATTACGTTTATGACCCCAAATTTCTTTAAAATATTTTTAAAAACCAACTTTTTTCTTCTTTTTTGGCATTTTTTTATCATTATTTGACTACAATTAAAAATATTTTTTTACCTTTGCACATTGGAACAATATAAGCGTGAACTAAGTTTTATTCATATATGAAGAAAAAAATATTAATTCTTGATGACAAAGAGACCATCGCCAAGGTTCTCTCCATCTACTTGATGAGCGACTATGATGTACAGTGGTTGCCTGATGGTTTGCAAGGCGTGAAATGGCTTCAGGCAGGAAACACACCGGACTTGATTATCTCTGATATCCGTATGCCTGGTATGCGTGGTGACGACTTCTTGGAGTGGATCAAGCAGAACGAGCTATTCCGCCATATTCCTGTAATCATGCTCTCCAGTGAGGACTCCACCAGTGAGCGTATCCGTTTGCTGGAGATTGGCGCAGTCGATTATATCGTCAAACCATTCAACCCCATGGAGTTGAAAATTCGTGTCAAAAAGATTCTTCCCAATTAATTATTGATATAGTATATATATAAAATATGATAGGTGTTGTTTACTTAGGTAACAATCCAAAGACACAGGAAAGGCTCAAATACATCCCGGGGCAACTGGTCCGTATGGCAAATGCCTATAAGGACGCTGCTCAGGTATGTACCCCACACGTATCCAATGAGCACTTTATCGTCTTCTTTGAGCGTAATGTCCGTAGTGAGGATATTACCGCGATCACCTATCTGCGCAAGAAATGCCGTAATGTCTATATCATTCTCCTGACCGACAACATGACACCGGAGGAGCGTGGCATCTATATGAAGTGTGGTGTGAACGACACCATCAACAAAGACGCTTCTGTCACGGCATTGAACAAGAAGATTCAGTTTATCTCTGACCGTGAGAACATCCTGTTCGATGACGAGGCTCCTAAATACAAGATCCTGAAGTTCAAGATTCCTGTATGGAAACGCCTCTTTGACATTGTGTTCTCAGGACTTGCCATTATCATCCTCTCCCCGATTTTCATACTGACGGCAATCGCCATCAAGTTGGAGAGCAAGGGGCCTGTCTTGTTTAAGTCCAAGCGGGTAGGAACCAACTACACCATCTTCGACTTCCTGAAATTCCGCAGCATGTACACAGATGCAGAGGATCGGCTCAAAGATTTGAGTAAGTCCAGCAATCAGTATGCGGAAAAAGAAGAGGAAGAGGAGGATCATAAGACCATTACGGCACCACTTGGTGAAGAGGCTGAACAGGATATGCTGAATATGGGTATGGAGTCCGGAATGATGATCAGTGACGAGGAGATCATGCTGATTGGTGACGACTTCGTTGTGGCAGAGAGTGACTTCAACAAGCAGAAAGAAGAAGAGAACAACAATGCCTTTGTGAAGATTGAGAACGATCCCCGCATCACCAAGGTGGGTAAGTTCATACGTAAATACAGTATCGACGAGCTTCCACAGCTCTTTAACATCCTGAAAGGTGACATGTCAATCGTCGGCAACCGTCCTCTCCCACTTTACGAGGCAGAGAAGCTGACTGCCGACACCAGTATCGACCGCTTCATGGCTCCCGCTGGACTGACAGGACTCTGGCAGGTCGAGGAGCGGGGCAAGGGCGGCAACATGTCTGCTGAAGAGCGCAAGCAACTGGATATTACCTACGGACAGACTTACAACTTCATGTTGGACATGAAGATTATCTTCCGTACCTTATTTACATTTGTACAGAAAGAAAACGTTTAACACCGCAGATAAACCCAAACAAAAATGAACAAAATAAAACGTTTACTATTACTGACTACCGTAGCATGCTTAGGGTTGACCATGCAGGCACAGTCATTAGATGAGAGCGGTATCAGTGCAGGTTTCTTTGACTCAAGCGAAGAGGCTACCTTGAATTTCTCAACGTTCCACCTGCCTCCATTGTCTGTTCTCTTTGAGAATGCCAAACAGAATCCACAGATTCTGTCAATGGAAAAATCAGAACAACTTGCCAGGGCTGAGGTAGCCAAACAGAAACGTCACATTTTCTCATACGTCCATGCCCATGCCAGTTATAGTTATGGTAAGACTGATGTGTATGGTCAAATGACGAACAATCAGACAGGAACCATGAATTTTGTGCCTATCTTTGAGTCTAAAAACGGTACGGAACAATCCTATTGGAATGTAGGTGTTAACCTGAACTTGCCATTAGAAGACATTCTGGATTATGGATCCGCCATCAAGCGTAAACGTTTAGAGGCAGATAAGGCAAAATTGGACAAAGATATCAAATTTGAGGATTTGAAACTTCAGATTAGTACACTCTATGCAAAAATCACCAATGCTTTGGTGACCCTAAAAACAGCAAGTGAGGGTGCTGCTGCCTATCAAGGAGCCGGTGCATTGAATCAGGAAGATTTCCACCAGGGAAATATGTCCATTGAAGATTATGCATGGACAAAACTGCATGAAATGAGTACGGTGTCAACTTATCAAAACTTACAAACAGAGATTATCACAGATATCCTCACCTTAGAGATTATATCCCGCACTCCTATCATCACCAATGCAACGACGGAGGTGACCTTAGATGGTACCATTCATAAATCCGAAAAACAAATTCGCCGCGAAAACAAAGCTTTGGAGAAACGTATTGCCAAAGAGGTAAAAGCAGATGAGAAGCGTTATCAGCAGTTAGAAAAAGCGGAGAAAGAAGCAAAGGCGAAATCCGATAGGATTACAGCACGTGAAGCGGCAAAATCTGCCAAAGCAGCACGAGCATACGAGAAAAGCAGTAGAAGAAAATAATAAACGATAAAATAAAAGGCTATGGATTTATTTAGATATATCGTTCGTTTTTTATACAAAATTCGTTGGTATCTAGTCATTTTACCACTAATCGCATTAGTTGTCGCTTGGTTTATGACCCGTCACATGGAGCGTATTTATGACACCAACACCACGATTTATACGGGTATGATCACGGGGTATAACATTGAAGGAGGCTCTGGAATTGCTGGTGGTAATCCACAGACCAACATCACAAACCTGATGCTGATTATCACGACGGAGAACACGATTCGTGAAGTCTCTTTGCGTTTGTTTGCCCGCTGTATGATGTATGGTAACCCCAACAAGGATAACAACTACATCTCTGCCGAGCATTTCCGTCAGTTGAATGCCTCTGTCCCTGCTGATGTCAAGGCTTTGATTAATCACAATAGTGAGTCGGCAACGTACGCCAATTTAAAGGCATACGAGAAGCCTTCACAGGACAACTACCTCTTTGGTCTTCTGAATTACCATCCTTATTTTGGTATCAACAACATCACGGCAAGATTGAAAGTCATGCAATTGCAACATAGTGATATTATTGATATTGGCTATTCAGCAAATGACGCAGGTATTGCCTATAACACTTTGGACATTTTAAACGAGGTTTTTGCTCGTCATTACCAGCAACTTCGCTTTGGTGAGACCAACAACGTCATCAAGTTCTTTGAGCGTGAGGTGGCACGTTTGTACCGTATTTTAACAGGAGCAGAAGATGATTTGATTCGTTACAATATCTCCAAACGCATCATTAACTATGGCGAACAAACTAAGCAACTGACCATTCTGGAAATGCAACAGCAAAATTTCCGTAACCAACAGTTGATGGACTACACCACCTCCAAGGCGTTGATGGACTATCTGGAGCGGCAATTAGGCGACCGTGCCCGAGTCATTCGTGCCAACAAGCAGTTTACGGATCATATTAAGGATATTTCCCGTTTACAGTCCCGTATCTCCAACCTTCGTTTGATGGCTGGAGAAGGCGGCGACCTCAACAATGAGGCACAAGAAGAGATGCAGAAAGCACAACGTGAGTTGCAAACAACTACAAATCATGTTAAAGATTTGACTCATGAGATTGAGGCTGGAACCTATAGTACAGAGACGGGTGTCAAAGCAAATACCATGATTGATCGCTGGTTGGAGCAGATGCTTTTGATGGAGAAAGCACGTGCCGAAATGTCGGCTACCGATATTATGAAACAAGATTTGGATCGTCAATATCTGTTTTATTCTCCTATCGGAGCAACGTTGGATCGTAAGTCACGTCACATAGGATTTGTGGAGGGCAATTATATGGAGATGCTAAAAGCATTGAATGCAGCTCGTCTGCGTCAAAAGAATTTGCAGATGTCTACTGCAACCTTGCGTGTATTGAACCCACCGATGTTCCCGTTGAATGCACAACCTACCAACCGTCTGATGATTTTGTTGGGTGCTTTCCTGCTCACCTTCATGTTAACGGCATTATGGTTCTTTATCATCGAACTGCTCGACCGCACCTTGCGTGACCGTATGCGCTCTGAGCGTATCACGAAGATACCTGTCATGGGCTGTTATCCGAAAGAGAGCAATCTGCGCTATCGCCGTTTCAACAAGACGATTGCTGACATGTCGCTCCGTCAGCTCAGTAAGGCATTACTACCTAAGTTCAAGGAAGGACAGCAGAACGTCCTCAACCTGTTATCCACCGACTCCGGAAATGGTAAGAGTTTCTTGGCGCAGGAATTGGAGAATTACTGGATTTCCATTGGTTTGCAAGTTCGCCGTCTGACATACGATGAAGATTTCCTTGCCGAAGACAGCAAGTTCATCATGGCAAACGGCATCAAAGACCTTTGTCCGGATATCTTACCAGAAGAGATCGCTATCATCGAATATCCTAACTTGGACGAGAACTCCATATCTCCTGCCCTTTTGAATATGGCAACCGTCAATTTGATGGTGACACGTGCCAACCGCACCTGGAAGGATGTCGACCAGAAAGCTTTGAAGGAAGTAGAGGCAATGTTGGATGAGGAGCATAAAGACAGTCTCTTTATGTACCTGACCGAAGCAAGCCGTTATGCGGTAGAGGAGTTCGTCGGACAATTACCACCTTATACCAAGTTTAACAACTTTGTATATCGTATGTCCCAGTTAGGTTTGACTGCTGTTGAAAATAATCACGCCAAATAAATGATAAAAAACTTTGCGACATATACGCAAGAAACGGGAGGAAGAGCAATATTGCTCTTTCTCTTGTTTGGTTTAGCCAT
Source organism: Prevotella sp. tf2-5 (assembly GCF_900115435.1). Lineage (GTDB taxonomy): Bacteria > Bacteroidota > Bacteroidia > Bacteroidales > Bacteroidaceae > Prevotella. The sequence goes on along the minus strand of NZ_FOWK01000002.1, from coordinate 259,645 downwards.
TTACCAGTTCATTTCAGCAGGGTTCAGTGCCTATGCCTTAGTATGCGCAACTCCACTTATTATAGTTTTTGGATATATTGCTTTTAAATACCCTATGGCAGTATTCTGGACACTATGCGTCTTTAACTACATCGTATTTGGTCTTGATAGAAATCATTTATTACCTAATGGTCTACCGATATCAATAGTGGTTGAAGGATTGGAGATTGTCCTACTAGCTGTGGCAATTATGGATGCACGTCAGACACCTCATTTCGATCGAACATTTAACCTTATGCTATATGCACTTTTCATTTGGTGCGGTTTTTGTACTTTGGAGGTTTTAAACGACACCTGTGGATTAGGGATCAATATAGGGGCGTGGTATCAAGGGGCTCGTATGATGGCTTTCCAGATTATGTATGTTTTCTTGGTCTTCACCATTTATATTAATAATACTAAAAGACTTGTCCAATATATTTTTTTCTGGGCAGGACTATCCATTCTAGCAGCAGCGTACACTTGGAAACAATTACATTTTGGATATAGTGCTGCCGAAAATGCATGGTTGGCAAATAGTGTGACCCATGTATTACAAGGTGGAACCTTGATTCGTAATTTTTCTTTTTATAGTGATGCCGCAAATTATGGAGAAGGAATTGCTTGTGCCGCGATAGTATTTTTTATCATCGGAATCACAAGTAAAATTAAAAAACATCGTTACTTTTTTTTAATAACAGGATTTATTTGTGTATGGGCAATGTTCCAAACTGGAACACGTACGGCAATAGCATGTTTAGGTGCAGGAATAATGGTATATATTTTTCTCTCCAAATCCATTAAGATTGCTGTCTCTGTGACATTATTTTTTGTATTTTCATACATTATTCTTGCTTTTACAAATATTGGTGGCAGTAATCAACAAATTCGTCGTATGCGTTCTGCTCTTGATCCTAAAGACAAATCAGCCAATGTTCGTACTATTAATCAGCAAACGATGCGTAAATATATGAAAGATGCACCTTGGGGTATTGGATTGGGCATGAATTATAAATATGTTCCCGCCAATAATAAATATGCCAGAATGTCTAGTATTCCACCAGATTCAGAGTATGTATTCATCTGGCTTCGTACTGGAAAAATTGGTATTACGACATTTATTATCACAATGCTCTTGATGTTAGGCGGAGCTTGTTGGATAGTTTTATTTAAAATAGACAGTCCCTCGTTACGAGGAATTGGGGCAGGAATGTGCTGCGCCTTTGTTGGGATACAATTGGGTGCATACGGAAACCAAGTACTCATGCAATTTCCAAATTGCTTGATATTTTATGGAGGACTGACCATTGTCTATGTTTTACCTTTCATGGAGAAGGAATGGGTTGAATATGAAGCAAAAGAACTCGCCAAACAAGAAGAAAAAGAACGACTCAAATTAGAAAAGAAGAAAGCTTCGAGAGTGTAATTAAGTTGATAATTGAAAGTTGAAAGTTGAAAAGTTATTATCCATCATTACTATCAATTACAACGGGCTGCAAGACACCTGTGAATTGATTGAGTCATTACCTGCTGATGACGAGTCATTAGAGGTAATTGTGGTGGATAATGCCTCTACTCAAGACGAAGCATCAGAAATTGAGAACCGTTTTCCTCATGTGATGGTCATAAGGAGCGACGAGAATTTAGGTTTTGCCGGCGGTAATAACCTTGGTATCCAAGCAGCCCATGGCAAATATCTCTTTTTTCTCAATAACGACACTATCATACATCAGCCATCAGCCATCAGCCATCTCATCAAACGATTAGAATCGTCTGATGAAATAGGAATAGTATCTCCTAAAATTCGGTTCAGTTGGGGAAACCAACAGATACAATATACGGGATATACGCCTTTGTCGTATATTACCTTGCGCAACAAACCTATTGGATGTGGAGAGGAAGATCGTGGGCAATATGATACACCTCACCCCACCCCATACGCTCATGGAGCTGCGATGATGGTAAAGAGGGAGGTCGTCGAAAAGGCAGGACAAATGCCTGAATGCTATTTCCTTTATTATGAGGAACTCGATTGGTCTGTCATGATACGACGGACAGGTTATGAGATTTGGTATGAGCCTGCATGTACTGTCTACCACAAAGAGAGCAAGACAACTGGGCATATATCTCCTTTGAAGACATTCTATATCACCCGTAACCGACTCCTTTTTGCCAAACGGAATGTCAAGGGAATATCCAAATATGTGTCTTATCTCTACCTAATGGTGATTGTGGCACCAAAGGATATGCTTAAATATTGTTGGCAGGGACGTAATGACCTGTCCAAGGCGACTTTTAACGGAATCATTCAATTTATGAAACTATAAAAATTATGGAATTTTGGAATATACTATATATAATTGACTGGGTATTGTTTGTATTTGCGGTACTGACGGTACTCTATATGCTGTTTTTTACTATCACTTCTATGTTGTCACATAAAGGGGCACTACCCAAGACTAACCACCAGAACCGTTTTATCATATTAATTCCTGCTTATAAAAACAAGAGAGTTCTCCAGACAGTCCGATCGATGTTGGCACAGACATACCCCCAACGTCAATTTGACATCTCTGTCGTCTCTGACCACAATGATGAGATGACAAATATGCGACTTGCACAAGAGCCTATTACCTTATTGACACCCAATTTTGAGAAAAGTACCAAAGCAAAATATTTACAACTTGCCATCAACAACCTTCCTCAATTTAAGATTTATGATATTATCGTTGTCTTAGATGCAGGAGACTTGGTAGAGCCTGAGTTCTTAGAAAACTTGAATGCGGCATTTGAATCTGCAGGAACCAAGGCAATACAAACTCATATTCTGTCCCGTAACCGCGATACCACGGCAGCACGCATGGGAGCTATCTTTGAGGAAATCAACAACTCTATTTTCCGTCGTGGACATATCGCCGTAGGCTTATCGGCTGGTTTGATGGGCTCTGGTTGCGCTTTTGACTTCAACTGGTTTAAGGGCAATATCTTCAAAGTCAAATCCGCTTGGGAAGACAAGGAATTGGACGCGATGCTGATGCGTCAACATGTTCATGTTGATTATTTTGACCAGATTTACGTTTATAATGAGAAAACGAGGGAATCAAATGAGTTCAATCGGGAGAGAGGACGCTGGTTGAAAGCGCAATATCTGACGCTATTAAAGAATATCCAATACCTGCCCGTCGCCTTAGTCAATCGACACTACAGCTGGGCAGACAAAATCATTCAATGGATGTTGATGCCACGCATGGTATTAATGGCTGTTATCATTTTGATGAGCATCATTATGCCTATGATTTACACCACCCTTGCCTTTAAATGGTGGGGACTCTTCACTATTACCCTGCTAGTCTGTGCCATGGCAACACCCGACTATTTGGTAGACAAGAATTGGAATGCCACCTTCTTCAAGTCACCCCTTGTCTTTATGAAATCCATACCAGGACTCTCTAGAATAGCAGATTGGATTGAGATTAGGGAACAAAAAGGGAAGAAGAAAGATTAGCACTAACTGATGTGGACCGCAATACATATAACAGACTGGTTGCTATGGCTTTTCATGGCGCCCTCTGTCATCTATGTCGCTTTCTACGCTTTCGTCTCCCTCTTCCCCTCCCGTCCCTCCCCCCTCAGCCCTCATCCATCAGACATCAAACATCAGCCATCCAACTTCCTCATCCTCTTCCCTGCCTACAAGGAAGATGCGGTTATTGTCCATTCCGTACGCCAGTGCCTGGAACAGATTTATCCCAAAGAGTACTATCACATTGGAGTGATCTCTGATCACATGCAAGAAGAGACGAATGAGTTATTGCGTCAATTACCCATCACTTTGTTCACTCCTCAGTTTGAGAAGAGTAGCAAGGCAAAGGCTCTTCAATATGCCATAGAACATACAGAGGAGTCCTATGATTATCTCATCATCTTAGATGCAGACAATATGGTTCTGCCAGAATTCTTAGAACAAGTCAATGCTTCCTGTCAGCAAGGCTATCGGGCGATTCAATGCCACCGTTGTGCAAAGAACAGCGACAATGATGTTGCCGTCTTAGATGGCATCAGCGAGGAGATTAACAACTCTCTTTTCCGCAAGGCACATAATACCATCGGCATCTCCTCCGCCCTCATCGGCTCTGGTATGTGTTTTGAGTACGAATGGTTTAAAAACCATGTCGGTTTGTTTGAGACAGCAGTCGAAGATCGGGAAATGGAGATTCAACTGATGAAGGAGCATATATTCATCAAATATGAAGAGCATATTCCCGTCTATGATGAGAAAGTCAGCAGTTCAGAGAATTTCCAACGCCAGCGTTTGCGTTGGATGACCGGACAAATCCAAAGTCTCTTGCTGATGCTCCCCTATTTGCCTACCGCCATCAAGACAGGGAACATCCATTATATCGACAAAACAATGCAACAGGCACTGATTCCTCGTTCCATACTCTTGGTACTTTCTTGTTTCTTTGCCATATTAATGACCGTCATCAATCTTTCATGGAGCATCAAATGGTGGGTACTTTTCCTCATAATCTCCCTCTCTATCTTCATTGCCATTCCCAAGAGAATGCGTACTAAGGCTTTGTTTGGCAAGTTTTTCTCTACCATCAAGTTGGTTGGTCTGATGTTGGGCAACCTGTTGAAAATGGATTTAAAGAGCAAAGACTTCCTCCATACAACCCATGATAAATAGGGTCACTAATTGTTGGCTTTACCATAATATAATTATTATAGTATGATAATTATAAGATAATAATGCCGAACAATTCATCACGGAATTTCCGTCACACATTTTACGTGATGAAAAAGCCAACTTTGAAAATAAAAACCAGCCAACTTTGGAAGTGAAATCCAGCCAACTTTGGAAATAATCACTCTAAAAGTTTGTAATAACAAGAGTTTTTTGTACCTTTGCCTATCGCCGTGACGATGGCATTTATATTGTTCCAATAGGTTGTTTAAAAGACTAATAATGAGTGGACGTATACATTTATGATAAGAATAATAATCCGTTAAAGAATGTAAAAAAGTAGCGGTGTATCATATTTATTATAAACATAATAATTATATTTGCAATAAAATTAGGACGAGATGAGTGTAATTGATGTAAATAACCCTTTTATCATTAGGAAATACCTATCAGACAAATACTTTTGTGATAGGGTAAAAGAAACAGAATTCCTTCGCAAGCATATGACAAATGGGCGTGATGTCGCACTGATCTCTCCTCGCCGTATCGGAAAGTCTGGGCTCATTCAGCATTTCTTCCATCAATCTGATATCAAAGATAAATACTATGTCTTTTATATTGATATCTATGCCACGACCTCCTTAGCTGAATTTGTGTATGCATTTGGAAAGGAGATCTATGAGCAATTAAAATCACAAAAGACGCTATGGAAAGAGAAGTTTTTCCAAGTCATTACATCTTTCCGTATTGGCTTTAAGTTAGACGCTATGACAGGGGCTCCATCCTTCGATTTAGGGCTGGGGGACATACAAGCACCACTGACTACTTTGGATGAGATCTTTACTTATATCGATGAGGCAGATAAACCTTGCATCATCGCTATTGATGAGTTTCAACAGATAGGAGAATATGCAGAGAAAAATGTAGAGGCATTGCTTAGAACAAAAATACAACAATGCCAGAAGGCACAATTCATTTTTGCCGGCAGTAAACGCCATATGATGAGCAACATGTTTAACACTCCCTCAAAACCGTTCTATCAAAGTGCCATCAGTATGGGACTTGCCCCCATTCCTATGGATACATATACAGACTTCGCTTGCCATTTATTCCAAGATAATGGAAAGGATATAGACGAAGAGGTCGTTAAGATGGTTTGGAGTATGTTTGACGGTTACACATGGTTTGTACAGATGATGATGAATGAACTTTATGCCTTGACACCAACTGGCGGACATTGTCAGGTAACAATGGTCAAAGAGGCAAAGAACAATGTGATTATTTCTCAGGAAGGGAGTTATAAAGATTTAATGTCCAACCTTCCCCCTAAACAGAAAATCGTATTACAAGCTATTGCCAAAGAGAGGCTTGCCAAGAATATCACATCAGCAAAATTCATCAAGAAATACAATCTTAGCTCAGCCAGTTCTGTTCAGTCTGCTATCAAGTTATTACTTAAAAATGACCTTATCACACAAACAGACGGTGTCTATCGGGTCTATGACCATTTCTTTGCAGAATGGCTGAGTACTATCTATTAAATAATGAGTGGGCGTGTACATAAAAGTGTATTGAATGCGGAAGTAAATCTGATCTTTTACTTCCTGTCCCTCTTTTTCGCTTTTTTCTCCAGAAAGATCTTCCTAGATAACTTAGGAGCAGAGTTCATTGGACTTACTGGTACCTTGACCAACATTTTAGGCTACCTGAACCTTACAGAATTAGGCATATCAGCAAGTGTTGGATATTTCCTATTCAAGCCTCTCCAGTCAAATAACCGCCAAAAGATACAAGAAATCCTATCATTATTAGGATATCTGTACAATTGGATTGGAGCTATTATCTTTGCAGGAGCTTTTGTAATTAGCCTCTTCTTCCCACTTATCTTTACCCATGCCAATTTAGGGCTTGGTATCATCTATTTTGCTTTCTATTCTTTCTTAGGCTCTTCACTCATTGGCTATTTCATCAATTACCGACAGATTCTGCTCAGCGCCGATCAGAAAAACTATTTGGTCGCCATCTATTACCAGTCGGCAAACCTAGTAAAAATCGCTCTTCAGATATATCTTGCCTACCATTACAAAAACTTATATATTTGGGTAGTTGTAGAATTCCTGTTCGGTATCATTGCTTGCATTATTTTAAATTGGAAAATCAACAAGGAATATCCCTGGTTAAAGGTAAATAAAAAGGATGGCAAAGCATTACTCAAAAAATATCCAGAGATTATCACAAAGACTAAACAGGTGTTCATTCATAAAATCAAGGACTTTGTATTAGTCAGAAGTGACGAACTTTTCATTTTCCTTTTCGTATCCCTGAAAATGGTAGCTTATTATGGCAACTATATGATTATTATCTCGAAGCTCATATCCCTTTTCTCTGCCGTTACAGGCAGCGTAGGCGCAAGTGTGGGAAACTTGGTTGCTGAAGGTGATAAGAAGCGGATGCTTAACGTTTTCTGGGAGTTTACAACCATTCAGCACACAATTGCCGCCATTATAAGTTTCTCTTTATACAATTTTTTAGAGCCCTTCGTTACACATTGGTTAGGATCAGAGTATATCATGGACCATAAAATCCTGATACTTCTTATTATCTTTATCTATATCGCCAACTCGCGCAATGCCGTTGATTCCTTTAATTATGCCCACGGACTCTATGCAGATGTTTGGTCTGCATGGGCAGAATTAATAATCAATGTCTCGATTACGATTATCTGTGGACTAAAATGGGGTATTATTGGTATCCTGTTAGGTAAAATTGGCAGTCTCCTTAGCATTGTCGTACTTTGGAAACCTTATTATCTCTTTACCTCTGGTTTCAAGGAGTCTGTATCTATCTATTGGAAGGGGGTATTGCGTAACTACACGATCTCCTTCTTCGCCTTTTTCTCTGCAACTTATATATTAAAACAAATACCTATCAATCCCTACCATACCATCTGGTCATGGATAGGATATGCTGCCATTGGCATGGTCATTTTCCTAACAATTGACCTAACCCTCACTCTCCTTTTTGCCAAGGGAGCTAAGGATAGTCTTAATAGAATTAAAAGAATCTAAATAAGAAACTATGAAATATTCAATTATTACCGTCAATTACAACAACAAGGAAGGGCTTAGGAAAACCATTGAGAGTGTTATCCACCAGACCTATCGTGATTTTGAGTACATTGTCATTGATGGTGGCTCTACTGATGGTAGTGCAGAGGTTCTGAAAGAACACGACAAAGATATTGACTACTGGGTATCTGAACCCGACAAGGGTATCTATAATGCAATGAACAAGGGTATTGTCCAAGCACATGGCGACTACCTGAATTTCATGAACTCTGGTGACTGTTTTTATGATAAAAACGTATTAGAGAATCTGTATGAAAAAGGATTTTCTTCAGATATTATTGTTGGAAGGGACTACCATTTCAAAGAATCCACTCAACAGGGATTTGCTACAATCTTACCATCCCGAATCTCCATGTTAACATTTGTTCATAACACTCTTCCTCATCAGAGCACTTTTTTCAAAAGAGAGCTATTTAAAAACTCCCTTTATGACGAATCCCTAAGATTAGTTGCTGATGTTAAATTCTACATTCAAAAAATTTGTGTGGAACAGTGCAGTATACAACTTATAGATGATATTATCTGCCGAAGAGAACCAGACGGTGTTAGTATAGCTTACAATGAGCGACGATTACAAGAACATCATCAAGTTGTCGCAGAAGTTTTACCTCCTGCCGCTATCCGAGACTATGAAACCCTTCATTTGCTAGACAAGAGCACCATGTATAAACTCATGCGCATTTTAGAGAACGACCGTAGCCGCAAGTGGCTTACCTATGCTATAAAGATTATTACTCGGCTTGTCACTGGGAAATTACATCATCGCTTTTGAAAAGGAATGACATGAAACAGAGACTAGAATATATTGACATAGCCAAAGGTTTGGGTATCATATTTGCGACCCTATGCCATACCGAGCATTGGGAACTCGCTTACTATACGTTAGCATTCAATATCCCTATCTTCTTTTTCTGTTCAGGCTACACCTCCTCAAAAAAAGATATCAACCTAACCATATGCTTTGGTCGACAAGCCATCAAGTTACTAAAACCTTACCTTTTTTTCAATATTTTATTGCTCTTTTACTTCCACGACTTCTCCTTGCGAGCTATATTTGGCATATTTTATTCAAGATACTGCCTTTTCCCTTTTGGTACTGTAACAGATATCTTTCCCTTATTTATTGTTGGCAATTATCCCATGTGGTTCCTCACCTGCATGGTTGTCGCCTATCTGCTCTACGATCTCCTCATCTATTATCCAAAATACCAATACTGGCTTATAGCCACATATCTGGTGATAACAACTTGTGCGACATTCCTACCCATTTTATTACCATGGAGCCTTGACACTGCCCCTCTAACGGCTATCATCATGTTCTGCGGTACACAAATTCGAAAATATGTTCCTAATATCTTTAGTAACAGAAAACCGCACATATTAATTCTCCTTTCCTTTATTTCATATTGCGTTTTGATACCCTTCTGTGATGGCATTAATATATCTATCAGGAACTATGGTTCATCCATTCTTACTTATTTTCTTGCCGCAATTTGTGGCAGCATTGTCCTAATCTATGTCGCTAGATTAATCCAAAAAACCATTTTAGGTACTATTATAAAGCAAATAGGTAACCATTCTATGACCATCTTTTGCATTGAAATTCCATTCATTCTTCTTGGGAAACAGTTTTCAAACAGCATTTTACCAGACATGCTCCCCCTGCATTTTGCTGTGTTAACATCTTTTATTCAACTTACTTTTGCCCTTGCAGGAGGTTATCTATTCTCTTTACTTCTACATAAAAACAAGCACATACAAAAAATTGTATTTTAAACTTCATCAGCATGAAATCTATAGTCATCATATTCCCTTATTTCGGTAAATTGCCCGTACAATACAAAATGTGGCGTGCTTCAGCACTTCAGAATCCAAGCGTTAGTTTTATGTTTTTTACCGATGCAGACGTAGAGCCTGCAAAGAACATCATTGTACACAAAATGCTGTTTGGTGAATTCCAACAGTTGGTTCAAAAGGCATTCGATTTCGACGTTGTGCTTGACCGTCCATATAAGCTCTGCGAATACAAACAGGCATACGGCTATATCCTTCACGACTATATTAAGGACTATGATTTCTGGGGATTTGGAGACCTTGACTTGGTCTATGGCGATATCCGTTCTTTCCTCACTGATAGTGTACTAAAATACAAATTTCTTTTAGGCTGGGGACACTTAACCCTACTCCATAATGACGAAGACACCAACACCTATTTTATGAAACAGGTGGATGGCTACCAAAACTATCAAGACGCTTTCATGACGAACAAAATAACCTTCTTTGATGAATATGGCCATAAAGGATGTAGTGACAAATGGCATGACTGTCGCCCTGAGGACTGTTGGCTGGAATGGTCATTTGACAATGCCTCAAAGCCTAAGCAGTCTTATCATTTCAATAGTCTGACCAGAGGATGGAAACAAATCATTTTTGAGCATGTTGACAACAAACTGTATATGCTACGATTCTATCATGGACAACTGGAGAAAAAGGAGTCACTCTATGCCCATTTCCAGCATCGGGGATTCATGAAGGATCGTGTCACTGACTATAGTCATTTTCTAGTCACTCCTAATGCCATCATTGACTATCCGAAACATTTTGTCAATCTTAGACTCCGCTGGCTCTGCCGCAACCGTTCCTTGATGACCAAGTACTATCAGTGGAAGGATCGTATTATATACAAATTAGGATTAAGTAAAACGAAATAAGTCACATAAACTTGCGTAATTCACATATTCTTTGTATCTTTGCAACCGACATTATTTTAATGCGCATTAATTTAACGGATATTACGATATGAGATTCTACGACAGAAATAAGGAATTGGATATACTTCAGACGAACTGGAAACAGACTGCGAAACACGGCAGACTAACGGTTCTTATAGGGCGGAGGCGTATCGGAAAGACCACCCTACTGACTAAGAGTGCCGAGAATGACGGACAGCACTTGCTATACCTCTATGTCTCAAAAGACAACGAGCGTGTTTTGATAGGAAAATTTCAGAAGACTGCTATGCTTTCTCTGGGATTGCAAATATTCGGTCGTATGGAAACCTTTGCCCAATTCTTTGAAGAACTGCTACGATATGGTACACAACACCATTTTACACTAGTATTCGATGAATTCCAAAATTTCCTAAAGGTGAATCCTGCGATTCCTAGCCATATTCAAGATCTCTGGGATCGCTATCACGAAAAGTCTAAAATTAATATGGTGGCATGTGGCAGTATATATCATATGATGCACAATATCTTCGACAACGAAGACGAACCACTCTATGGTCGCCAAGACTGCCGCCTTAATATGCAGCCTTTTCACATTAGCGTGCTAAAACAAATCCTTCATGACCACAATCCCCAATACACATCTGAGGACTTGCTCTGTCTTTATGCACTGACTGGAGGAGTGGCAAAATATGTAGCATGGCTGATGGATGCCAAAGCAACCACCAAGTCGAAGATGCTAAAATGGGTTACTCAGACAGGGTCACCATATCTCTCTGAAGGTACGGAACTCATTATGTCTGAATTTGGCAAAGACTACACCAACTATCTGAGTATTCTCCAATTAATAGCATCGGGAATGACAACACAGAGTGAGATTGATGGAGTTATTGGCAAAAACACGGGAGCTTACCTTGACAACTTAGAAAAAGACTATAGCTATATTAGTCGTAAACTGCCCATGTTTAGTAGGCCAAACAGCAGAAACTCACGATGGCAGTTGGATGACTGTTTCCTGCGTTTCTGGTTTCGCTTTATCATGCAAAATCAGGCACTCGTTGAAATGGAACGTAATGACCTTTTACTTGAAATGGTTGAGAAAGGATACGAACAATATACAGGCTTTGTGCTTGAACAATATTTCCGCCAAAAATGGATGGAGGAAGAACGAGTGACATCAATAGGCAACTACTGGGATCGTAAAGGACAAAACGAAATTGACATGATAGCCTTAAATGATATTGACAAGACTGCCGTCATTGCAGAAGTCAAAAGGCAAAAGAAAAAATTCAACCCGACAGAACTTGGCAATAAAGTTGCGACTCTAAATAAAGAATTAAGGAATTACACCATCACTCAAATTGGTCTTTCAATGGAGGACATGTAGTTATGAAAATAGCTGTATTAACCTGTGGAATGCTCCCTATTCCTGCCGTACAAGGAGGAGCCGTAGAGAACCTAATAGACTTCTATCTGGAATATAATGACAAACACCAACTCCATGACATAACTGTATATAGCCCATGGGATCCTAAAATCGCCAATCACCCGGCACTCTTGTCTAACGTCAATCATTACATTTTTATAGACGTGAGTAGTCTCAAGGCGAGAATAGAAAGAAAACTATATGGATACCTGCATCATGACGAATATTATAATCACTTTATCGAATATTATTTTGAGAAAGTATATGCTGATCTCAAGAAAAAAATCTTTGACTATATTATCATAGAGAATGGTGCTGGTCTTGCGTATAAGCTATCGCAAAGAGGTTTCAAGAATCTCATTCTGCACATGCATAATGAGGTACGGGCATCTCAGGAAAAATTCCATGATGTAGTCTTCGGAGGTCTGACAAAGATTCTCACCGTATCGGATTACATAAAAAGAAAAGCTTCTGTCTATTTCCCCATAGAAAAGATACAAACGGTATACAATGGCATAGACCTCCAAAATTTCTATCCTAAGGAACATCCGTCCGTGACTCGTGAGAGTTTAGGCTTTGCTATGGATGATTTCATTATAATATACAGCGGTCGTATTAATCCGGAGAAAGGAGTTTCCCAACTTATTGATGCTATGCTTAAACTAAAAGACAATCCACACATTAAACTGATGATCATTGGCGGATCGTTCTTCGGTAACACGAACAATGAAGATCAATTTATACGTTCACTGAAAGAAAAGGCCAAAGTTATTCAAGACAACATCATCTTCACTGGTTTCATTCCATATAAAAATATGCCTGATTATTTACAACTCTCAGATATTGCTGTTATTCCCTCTATATGGAATGATCCCTTCCCTACTACAGAACTTGAAGCTCAAGCAATGGGGTTACCTATCATTACTACTCTACGGGGTGGAATACCAGAAGAAGTAAGCGAAGAAAACGCCATTCTTCTAGAGACTGACGAACATTTGGCAGACCATTTGACCATTGCCATTCTTGATTTGTACTATCACCCTGAAAAACGAACACAAATGACTGCTGTGTCGTATGAGCGCTCCAAGTACTTCCACAAAGAAAGGTTTGCGAAAGACTTCTTTAACGCATTAGTATGAATTATTATCTATATTGAAAATATCCTTGTCATCAACATATATAAGATCAATATCCTTGCCTATGTATTTCCTAAAAAGTCTTGGATTAGGATTAGTAGGATACACTGCGAAATGAATGCCAAAGAGTCGCTTAAGAATCCTGATTTTTACCACATCTTCTGGAGCATACAATGTGGTAGATATCCAATCGACGTGATGACGAATACATTTCCACCCTATTCTCCATAAAGACTCACATCTAAAACTCTGACTAAGCATGGGAGTATATCCCATACCCTTTAAAGTCACATAGTCCTCGATACTAAAAGCTTCTACCATCACGGTTTTCCGTATTCCTGAAAAATATCGGTCAATTATTTGGGGATCTGAAGTTTTATCAGTCACTAATGTAAAATGACATTTTTTCTGAAGAGCAACAACATTTTTTACAGTCAAAGGAACAAATCGCCCATAGACATGTTGTTTTTTAAAATATCCTTCGGTCAAGGGTATACTATCTGGCATTGCCGTTATCTTACGGAAGTCTTCAAAACTATGCATACAAACAAGTTGACTATCGACTGTCAACATCATGTCTAATTCAATATATTTATACCCTTTTTTCAAAGAATTGACAACAGCTTCATAACTATTCGTATATATTTTACCACAGATTATGCCACCCCCATGAGCTATGAAATGTTCTGATAGATTTCCACTAGGAAGGAATGACATAGGCATTGTCAAAAACATGATTGATAGCGTTATTATTAGCACAAAACATGAAAGGAATCTAATTATTTTGCTTTTTTGTAACATACGATTCTTTTACTTTATCCAAATCAAAATATTTACTCATGATAACCCATTCAGACACATTCCATGTTTGAACTGATATATATTTCTCATAATTGGGAGACAACAGAGAACGTCCCAGTCCACACCATTCACCGCTACCACCTATCATATCGAACAATGTGGTATATACATCCAATTGGTTACACTCACCTTGCCAAATCTGCTTCGGCTTAATGGGAGCATTGACTATATATAGTGGTATATGCTTGTTGTCACCCCCTAAGTCGGAATTATGCACATGATGATCGGCGGCTATGACGATAAGACTATTCTCATAAAGTCCTGTCTTTTTCAAGTGGTCAAAATAATCAGCAATCTGCCGGTCTGTGTAATGACAAGCACTCAGATAACACGCAAGCTCATTGTCCAGATGGTGACCTGCCTTCGGGAAGAATGGGGAAATCTGAGAGGTATACGGCTGATGCATGGACATCGTCAGAATCACAGAGAAGAAGGGCTGCTTTGCATTCTTGTCTTTTTCCATAGCCATTTTAAAAATCTGCTCATCATTTAAATAAACCTCATGATCTCCCTCATAGTCGGTACTGGAGTAATAATGGTCAAAGCCATACTGCCTGCACATCTCATCTTGATTCCATACCGTACTGGTAGTGGGTATAATCATTCTTGAGTCCCTGCCCAATACTTTGGGAAGTCCCGGCAGACTGATGAAACGAGCTTTTGACACTGTAATAACAGAACGCAAGGGAAGAATGCCTGTCATATAGATAAACTGTCCGTCAGAAGACTCCCCGATAGTGACATTCTCATTCATATTACCATTGTAATAGACGGTAGAGTCCCGCTTTAGGGAGTTCAGAAACGGGGTAACCTCCTGACCGTTGACCATCATTTCAGAAGTAAAAGACATATATGACTCCACCAGAATGAAAATGACATTCTTGTCGACCAGTAGTGATGAGGACGAAAAAGACAGCGACTGTCTTGCATCATGCATTTCGGTTGATATCAGCTTGTATTGTTTCTCAGACAAATCAAAAGTTCCCTGAAGAATGAAAGTTACCTCATGCAGCAGATTTCTTATCGCTCCCCTGCGATAAGATGAATGGTTGGGGTCGCAGAGGAACAAATGGTCAGAGAACTGCCTGTGATAAAATCTATGGAGGAAGAAACTCACATATCTAGTCTCCGGACTCATGGAACAATAAAAAATATGTGAGCCAAAATCTATACAGCACACCACAACTAGTACTAAGAAAGTCTTCGACATAAGCTTATTGACATTACACATGTTTCTGATAATAACAACATACAAGGGTATGGGAAGAAAAAAAAGCAAGTCGTTCCACCTCAGACCCGCTATCACGCTATCCAAGATTTGCTTATCAAACAAGGTCCCTCCCTGCCCAATAGCAGACAACGTAAGGTAATGATGGAAGAAACGACCATATATCAGGTTGGAGAACATCCAAAAGAAAGTTAAAAAAAATGTGATGCTCAATGCTAATTTCATGCGTTTCAAGCATAACAAGCAGGACAACAGAAACACGACGACAACGTCGATGGCTATTCCTGTGAAATTGTCAAAATATGCTGTAAATTCCAATTCATCCTCTATGTCACCTGCACTCACAAAATGATAATGCATCACTATAAGATTTACAGCACAAAGTGCCAACAGCATCCATGGAGAGGAAGCCTTTCTTATCATTTTACTAACAACAGACATATCTCTATCTATTTGTTATTTTGAACAATAGCAGCATTAAAACCGCTCAATTATACCAAAACTTCTTCCAAAACAATAGGTTGTCTTTCCTTTCTTACAAAAAACTGAGATCACAAAGAACGATAGCACATGAAAAACATAGACGAATTTCTCACCAACAGAATAGAAATGCCCTAAGACGAGAGCATAAATGCCCAAGGTCTTCATCCAGTCAATCCACTCTAACCTGCTGTTCTGTACTGATGTCATTGTCTTTTCCTTCCCTTCGATATTATACTTTGGGTAAACGAATCCTATCTCCAATCATCTGCTGAAACTCTAGGGTAAGGTAATTATTCATGCCAGATGCTGAATAAAAAGTCATTTCACCAAAATAGATTTTACCTTTTATATTATACAAATCAATACGCACTTGCGGAAATCCTTGACTCATCTTCTCCGCAATTGCTATCATCTGATTAAAATTCTCTGGCTTGGACAAATCCCTATATCCCGTACTAGGGTATTTAAGATATTGGCGCATTGGCTTCCAATCTTGAATATCATAAAGGTCAACAACGGATTTATTATTGCCGCCATCACTAGCCAACGTGCGACCATAACAAACTAAATCATATTGTGCCTTGCCGTCAATGCAACGTATCTTATGGTCAACGGTTGCTTCTGATGAGAATTCTTTTTCATCACCCATCTCAATAAGACTCTCAGCCATCACCCTTGGTTTGATAGCTGAATAATGGAGTTCACACCATTCGTAACCATAATTCACATCTAAATGTTTTTGTAAAAAGTCAATAATCTTCTGCTTGTCCATTTTACTTTTATCACGTACGATAACCGTACTACCACAATCATGCGTGCATTTAAGGACAAATTTGTCGGGAAGACTGTCAAAATCGATATCCTCAGCACGTTCCCATACTCCATAGCACTCTGTCAGAATGTCTTTCAATCCTAAACGTTCTATGTATTTACGTACCTCATATTTGTCTGACAACTCCGTCCACATAGAGGTATCGGTATTAACCAACAGCCAAGTTGCTTTCTCACCAAGCGTTCTGGGATTATCCCATGGAAAATACCGACGGTAGAAACGATTCCATTTCATATCCACAGCCTTCTTGGGATTTGTTTTTTGAATCTCAATCCATTTTTCAGAAGGTTGGACACAATGATCAAAATACAAAGCCTTAAGTGACCTAATTGGATGGATTATCGACCATAGTCTTAATTTAAACTTATCAGAAAACATATCATTCATTATTACTCATTACTTTTCAGAAAATTATCACCATATAAACTTTATCAAGGACTTCAGTCCAATATATTTCAAATAACCAGATTTCATGGCACGCCAGAAAACCGCCGGCTTATCTTTACTGGGTATCAAGTGCCCCGTATAAAACACCTTACTCAGCGTATAACGCAGGAACTTGTGGATAATGGGGGCTTGACTGAACCGCAGCAACTCATCAGCCACTGTGAGATAGCAGTCCATATTACGACGGGCAAACCTTTTTCCTATTGTAGATGAAGAGTGTATACGGTGTTTGACCAATTTATGCTTTAAACAATAGATTGAATGGCTTTTTAACATCAGTATGGTTGTGTACAGCTCATCCTCATGAATAATACCTTCATAAAAGGTTAAACCTATACGCTTTAGATGTTCATGATTGATGAAAAGCAACCAGACAACAGAATTATAGGAAACGGTGTCAAGCATGTGATTGAGCAAGGCTTCACCATCATACCTTGTGTTTTCCTCAACATACTGTGTACTATATACTCCAGATGTAGCTATAAGGCCATCATCCGCAAACCAATCCCGGTCGAAGAAGATGAAATCCGCCTGATTCTTCTCCGCATAATCATAACAAAACTGTAAAGCATCTGGGCTACTCAACATATCATCGGAATCCATCATATAGATATATTTTCCTGTTGCATGTTGCAATGCAAGATTCCTTGCCGCTGATTGTCCTTTATTCTCTTGGGAAAAAGAGATAATCCGAGAGTCTCGTTGCTGATATTGCTTGATAATATCCTCACTCTGGTCTGTTGAACCGTCATTCACCGCAATCACCTCTATTTCCCTAAGTGACTGGTTCTGAATTGAATCAAATGCTGCTTCCAAATAGGGAGCAACATTATATACAGGTAGGATGACACTAACTTTGACCATTGAGGGATTAATTTGATGCAAAGATACTTCATTCTCCTGATACTTCCAAAAAAAACTTGGTTAATTAATAGAAAATGTGTATCTTTGCCAACAAATTATTTCTCTTATGAGATGAATGATATGACTAAAAAAGATAGTTTATTATAACTATAATTATTTTTGCAATTAAGATGGCATACACGATCAGATACGTACCTGCAAAAGACTTGGAACTACTCCAAGAAGAATGGAAAACGTTAGAAACTGGAGAAGAAATGACCCTTTTCCAGTCGTATGAATGGTACGTTATGCTTCTGAAGCACTATATTCCAGAGGATACTAATAATTTCGAGTCGGTCTATGCACTTGTAGAGACTGATGGTCAACCCTGTATGATAGCCCCATTATGGATCATCAAGAGATCATTTCGGATTCTCAACAGGAAAGGAGTATATCTGATTGGTCGTTTCAGTTTCAGTGACTACCTAAATTTTATTTATCAATCTTTTGACTCTGCAGCTTTTGACTATCTGTTGAAAGATTTGCATAAGAGATATGGAATAAAAAAGGTTTGCTTTGAAGATCTTAGAGAATCGACATCTATCTATCAGCATATCGTGACCTCATATAACATCATAGAAAACAAAGAATTTCCATGCGTTACCTTGCAATTACCACCTTCTGTAGAAGAATACCACAAGATGTTGAGCAAGAATAGCCGACAGAACCTTAGGACAGCAAGCAACAGATTGCAAAAGGATGGGAAAGCACTTGTATTCAATGACGACGACCAACAAGTTGACAGGCAAGAATGTATGAAATTAAGAGAGGCTAAACTCTCTGTAAAATATGCTGACTTCTCCTTATTTTGGAAATATAAGTACCGGATTATCAACCGTCTCCGCTACACTTTCCCATTCTTTACACCTATCACTCACTATACCAAGAGCAAGGTAATGACGGCTTATGACGAAGAGGGCAAACTGAGAGCTTTCTTTAATTATGGCTATGACCCTGACGACAAGGCAATAAGAATCATGGCTGCAGGTACAGACTTAGACTTTGCCCGATATTCTCCCGGAATGCTTTTAATGCATCAGTTTATTTTAAAATCAATACAAGAAGGTAAACTTCAAGTAATAGATTTCACTAGAGGCGACGAAAAATACAAGTTCGCTTTAGGTGGAGAATTATGTTTAAATCATTCTATCAAATTCAGCATATAATTTAATTGTATTATATCAAATCATTCATATGAACAATAAAATAGAGCATCGTATCACTAAATATAAGGATTTCCTTTTTAGGATTCACGGAAGACCAATAAAAGGCATCCTTTCCAAAGGAGTTTCATGTACCATGGAGGATCCTACCCCTGACAAGACACATGGGGATGTCGTACACCCTTGCGTCAGATATATTCCAGAAAGTTTCGAAGGACACCAATGGTGGATGGTCTACACGCCGTATTATGGTAAAACAGACGGCATGGAAAATCCACGACTCTGTTATGCGGATACAGAGAAGAAGGAAGTTCCCACCTCATGGCATTTCTACTGCATCATAAAAGACAAACCAAAAGAAGGATACAACTCCGATCCTACGCTTATTTTCCATTGTAACAAACTCTATGTTTTCTGGCGGGAAAACGAGACAGACCATGCCAAAAACTTAGGATATAGCAGGGCTACTTTCGGTTGTTGTGTACAACAAAATGAAGTCACTTATCTTGAGTCCCCTACTCTCGTGGAAAAAACAATCCAAACAGACCATGAAATATGTCCTACTATCATGGAGACTGCAGGAAAGCTATACGCTTACTCTATACATATCCGCTTTAACCCTAAATGGATCTTCTATTTCCCACAGTCAATGATGCGCCAACTTTATAGGTTCAGGATTATCGAGCTCGCATACCTGTTTGTTGGCAGCAGCAGGATGAAGACACATGGTGTAGCACTATGGGAGGGAGAAGCTATTGAGAAACCTTTCCAATATGTCAAAACCATTCCCTTCAAAGGGGTTAGCCGACTTTATCGTCCTTGGCACATGGATTTGTTTGAGGCAGAAAATGAAGAGGGGAAAACCAGTCTTTTTGCGGTTGTACAGACTGATGAGAAATTTGCGGATATTTGTCTTGCCCAATTGAAAGATGATCATTTCCAATTTTATCCAAAACCGCTTGTCACTAACAAGTCTATCGGTATGATCGGAATTTACAAGCCTTGTGCCGTCATGCTTAACGACACCTTCTATCTCTACTATACGGCAAGAGATGACAGTGACGCTTCCCTGAACAGAATGTTCGTCACTTCCATGCCATGGAAAGAATTGCTTAAAAAACAACAATGAATATACTGACTATCCTTTCAGCAAGGAGCGGTATGCCCGTGAATTCTTCGAGGCTCTGGAGGCAGTGTAGCCCAACTTTCCTGTTAAATAACACTAAAACTGTATTACACAAGATTGTGCAACACAACTTTGTGTAATACAGTTCTTATTACAAATCGTCACAAACAACCGAACGAAATCACCACAAACAACCGAACGAAATCACCACAAACGACCGAACAAAATCACCACAAACGACCGAAAAATTACAAAATCATTTGGATAATTCAATATAAATCAGTAACTTTGCGTCCGATGAGTCTATATGAGTCTGGCGAGTCCACAGGTAGTGTCAGTCTAACAAAGCTCTTCGAAGGTGAGACTTTCGAACCACAACCAAATAACATTGACCTGGAGCGTATCGCCTACCTAACTTGCAGACACCATTGACACCACAAAAATGAAGAAGCCTTCATTCAAGATGGTTCTGACAGCCGTTGGCTCCTACGCATACCAGCGGGCTGACAGTGTTTTTGTCGTTCCCATTGGTTGTCTGAAAGACTAAGTTTATCTCATTAAACCTCATCTACGCCGTACAAGGCTTCTATATCATATCTGGCTTCTGAAACTATAAACCCTCAAATCCCTCTGACTTCCATTAGGATAGTCAGAGGGATTTTTGATTAGATACCCTGATACTCGCGTACATCGAAGCAGGGACATGCCTTCTTGACCCAGGGGAGGTCACGGTGACCGAGGATCTCCGCATCAGGAAAGTCCACACGCAGACTCTTTAGCAGGGCGAGGAGCGTACGCTTCTGGGCAGGAGTACGAGTGTCGGCAGGTTTACCCTTCTCATCGAGACCGCCCTCGTAACAGATCCCGATGCTGTTTTTGTTATAGTGTTTGGCATGAGCACCTTGTACATCCTCAGAGCGGGTGAGGTGCAGTTGTCCGTCTTTGGTGATATAGTAGTGGTAGCCGATGCCGTTGAAGCCCCGTGCCCTGTGGCATGCCTCCAGTGCCTCCACCGGGAAGTCCTTGTTGCAGCGTGTGGCACTGCAGTGAATCACTATTAAATTGATTGTTCGCATCTGTTTATTGTTTATTACTTAACGGTTAGCGGTTAGCGATGAACCGTGAACCCTTCACCTTTCAATCTTTCAATCTTAATTTTTAATTTTTAATCTTTCATCTTTCATCTTTAATCTTTAATTTCCCATCACGCAGCTTTGCATGAAGAAGGTACTGAGTGCTGCGGTCAGCACAGTAACGATGAAATTCACGATTTTACTTAATGTCTCTTTTTTCATATTCTTCCTTGTTTTTTAAATAGAGAGACTGAGGCAATCAGACTTGCTTGATGGTGGTGTTTTAGAAATTATGAGCGGACATCAGCCGGACGAGTGTCACCATAGCACAGTCCCTGCATCACCTCAGTCTCTTGTTTGGTTAGTTAGACTTTTTCTGATCCTTGATCCAACCGTCAAGCGGTGTGACACGCTTGATGAACTCCTTCTTCTCAAGATCCGTCTCCTCTGGTGTGAGATCAACCTTTTCCTCGACACCATAGGTCGTAAGAGCACACTGATCCTTGAAGTTACGAGAAGTGATATCATCTTCACCAGCACCCTCAGGACGGAAGCGGATATGAATCGCCTTCACATATAGACTGGCATTCCATTTTCCGTTCAGGATATCCTCCTTGGAGATACCGTCCTTAACAGACTCTACGGTAGGCACAAAAGTGCCCAGTCCGTCAATCTTCACAGGATTACCCTGTGAGATAAGCTCTGTGATACACCCTGCCATTTTGGTGATCACACCCTCAATGACGTCACGTCCATAGATGCTGTGGTGCTCCTCCATGTGTTTGGTAAGACCACGAAGAGAGATTGTTTTCTTCTCTACTGCCTTCGGATAATACTTACCGAAGCCTGACGAGCGGGGGTTCTCATTCACTCGCAAATTGATTTCGAATTGTGGATTTTTTACTGTCATGTTGTTTAAATTAAGTTTGTCGGTAGGAAACTATCAGTTTGTCGGTAGGAAACCCTTGCTTAGTCGGTACCTAACTTCGCATCGGGTGGCGCCATTCTCCTTGACACTTACAAAGGTACAACATTTCAAAAGGGCATTTTCCGCTTCCTTCCGTTTTCTCAAACATCTATGCAAAATTTTTCACAGATAAATTGAACAATGTGAGGCGGCAGTTTTTTTGCATTAGGTTTCATACCTAATGCCGCTAATTCCTGCCTAAATGGACGACACCAATTCATCAATGTTTTGACAGAAACACCGGCATTATCGGCAATTTCTCGTTTTTTCATTGCTTTCATTGTTATCGCTGTTCAAACAAATAATCTACAATATCTATTTTCGCCATTTTCTGCTCCAGCGTGGCGTTATTCTCCAGGATCGCACTGACACGGATGGGGTATCTGAAGAACTCCTGCGCCGCGTCGGCAATCTCCTTCCATTGCCGGAAAGTATCCCCCGTCTCATCGGTATCGGGAAAGAGGACGACACGATAGTCCCGAAGGGGATAGAGCTTGGAGACATTCAGCATGGTGAGACCACCTGATGCCATCCAGACAGACTCAGGATACAGCTCTGAACAGATGACCGCCGTCTTCTCCGCCTCGACAACGATGATTGTCTGGTCTTGATTTTCTGGTAACAAATGCAGTCCGAAGAGACAACGTTCCGCCTCGAACATCAAGGACAACTCTCGCTGCTGTTTCAGTCTTGCGGTAACCCAGGTGGCATTCCGCTCCTTGTCCCGATGACAATTGTCTTGGTAGTACATCAGTTTCCCGTCCCGGATCTTTTGGCACTCGTCAATCTCCCAGAAGACGACGGCACCATCTTTCGACCGCCCCAGACGGTAACGCTCCGCAGCATGCCGCATCTGCTGCTCAGTGAGATAACCCTCCGATACCAAGGAACGGCAGAACACGGTATCGGTACTAACAGTCCTGTCAACCAGATTCTTACCGTTTTTCTCTGGTTGGCGTAGTAATGCTGATAAGGAAGAAAATTCAAAAGGCATGGTTTTAGTGTTTGGGTGCCTCGGTGAAGTATTCCCCAAGGCCCATACTACCTTCTCTCTATAGAGAAGTAGGTATGGGGCTTGGAACCTTCACCTCGGCAGCGGGTTAGAAAATAAGTTGAGTCTCTATCACTTTCGGTTGGGTGGGCTTCGGTCTGACATAGATCCGTTGCTGACAAGCATCGTAACTCTGCATGATAACTCCCAATTTCAACGCTTTGTTGAGTTGCCGCCGCAGGACGTTCTCCACAGCAATATGTGACAGCATCCCGACAGCTTTCAATAGTTGTTCCTCGGTATACACCTTCTCCACCTCCATGGCATCGCTAAACAATAGTGGCACATCAAACAGCGTATGATGATTCTCTTTGCCGATGACGTACTTCGGATTAAAGGGTGTCAACTTGCTGCCGTCCCCGGCTTTCTGCCGTTCCTCGGCAAGTTTCCGCTGCGCCTCGTACTGAGCCTCCAACAGTTGCTCCTCCGTACAACGATAGGGAAGACCTTGTTCGTTGACGGCAAACTTCAGTTTATCGGGGATGTCATACTTACGGGTATCCGTCTGTGCCCAGGCGAAGATACGCTCACTGGATTTCGAGCACTCATACACCTCGAACGCCTTGTTTTTCAACTCCGTACCGATCCAGCCACGCAGGTTGTTATCCTCCAGTGACTTGTTTTGGTGAAGGACACAGACGATGCAGCACCGCTGCTCAGAGGCAAGGTGCATCAGACGTTCCACAACTTCCTGGGCAACAATCCCGTCATTAATGTCCGCCACCAAGTCACGGATGCCATCCAGGATGACCAAGTCAGGCTTATAGCGACTGACAGCCGTCTCCAACAAAGGCAACCGTTCGGAATACGGCTCTCCTCGGACATTGAACACATCGAATAGTTCTTTCGGAAACTGACTCTCTGACAATCCTGTCATGGGCAGGATACGGTTTTTCAGGATGTCTTGCGTCGACTCCTCACTTTGTTCCGTATCATACCACAGCACATGCAACCTTCTCGGCTCGATCCGATCGACGGAGAGCACCTGGTTGCGGAAACAGAGAGCCATCAGAATAGAACAGACGAAAGTCTTCCCACTCTTAGCCTTTCCTGATACACCCACCAGTTCACCACGGGCAAAACAGGGTTTATTAAACAACTTAAACAGAAATTCCACCTGTTGTAACTCACTATCAGGCAGGATGCGGTGGTGCTCCAACTGGTCGATCCTGCGCTCTTCCTCAAGAGACAGCCCCGCCAGGGCAATCTCTCCCAAGATCAGTTTGACTGACACAAGGTTTTGTTCCATGATTGATATGTGTTGAATGATAAGTTCGATAGAAACCAATAATGAATATTGATTAGTCTCTTCTGTTTTTCTTACTTTCTCGCATGAGCTTCGTTAATCTTGATGGCATCATCAGTATCAGCGACATCAAGGATGAAATGAGCAACATCCATGAACATTTGTATAAACCGCGCCTTACCCATGTACATCGCCAGATTCAACAGAAAACGAATAAACACTTTTGCCGAGTGACAGAACATTTTGTCCTTCGAGAAGATGTTGCCATTAAAATGCCCCATTTTCAGGATGTCGTTTTGAAACTGTGAAGGATCACCCTGCTGACACTTGATCTGCTTTTTACTTTGTTCTATGTGGCTGAGAAGAATATTCGTCAGTCCATCAAAAAATACCGTTTCACGTATTTCCATGTTATAGTCTTTTAGTTATGGAATTTTATGTGACAAAGGTATAGTTATTCTAATAGTAGAATTGACGGAACTGTCAACCGGCAGCCTGCTTAATCGTTAAATAATGAAAAAAAACATCAAACGCTTTATAATAATCGTAATTCTATGTGTATATTTGCAGGAATATGAAGGATGCGTTCCTGCTTCTGCGCCCCCTGCAATGGTTTAAGAACGCTTTTGTGTTCGCCCCATTGTTCTTCAGCAACAACTTGCTGAACAAAGAGTATTTTATACAGACGCTATGGACATTCCTTGCTTTTTGTTTCGTCTCCAGCAGCATCTATTGCTTCAACGATATCCACGATGTGGAGAGCGACCGCCTGCATCCCAAGAAACGGTTGCGCCCCATTGCCGCAGGAAAAGTCAGCATATGGGAAGGCTATTTTATCATGGTATTATGTCTGATAGCCTCCCTCCTACTCGTCTCCTTATCGCATAGTGTCAACATGCCGATACTCTATGCCCTGCTTATAGGTTATTGGGGCATGAATATCGCCTATTGTGTCCAATTAAAACAACATGCCATCCTGGATGTTGCTATCATTGCGGTAGGCTTTGTGATACGAGTGTTGATTGGCGGTTTCACCACCGATATCTTCGTGTCTGGATGGCTTTCCCTGATGACGTTCCTGCTCGCCCTCTTCCTTGCTTTTGCCAAGCGGAAGGACGACTATCGTATCTATGAACTCACTGGTACGATGCCCCGCAAGAGTATCGCAGGCTACAATGCCCAGTTTATCGACCTCAGTGTTACCATCGTCGGCACCATCACCATGGTATGCTATATCATCTATACCATGAACGAGGGAGTCATTGAGCGTTTCGGTTCACCGTATGTCTATCTGACAAACTTCTGGGTACTTGCCGGTCTGCTGCGTTACCTCCAGAACATGCTGGTATACCATCGCAGCGGCAGTCCCACCAAAGTATTGGTGAAAGACCGTTTCATCCAATGCTGCATCGCAGGCTGGATTCTTTCGTATTTCGCCATTATCTACCTATAAAGCATCATGAAAAAAGGATTACTGCTTTTCGTCATCACCTTGTTATTTGCAGCCTGTGCACAGAAGCCCGAGGGGCATAAAGTGGTTGTCTGTATACCTGTTTACGGACAAAGTCTTGCCTTAGGGGAAGAGGCGGAACGCATCACAGACTTCGACTCACTGGAGAACTATGCCAACGGACGTATCGTGACGGAGAACTTAGACCATCATTTCGGGTATTTCGACAATGACGACTTGAAAAAGTTCGCTAAAAAAATGATTAAGTACAAGCGTCGCAGCTTCGAACTATCCATCTATACCATGGCACAACGACTTGCAGACCAATTGGGAGAGGACACCCTAATTTGTACCTTCCCAGGTGGACAAGGTGCTACAATCATTAAAAATCTGAGCAAAGGCTCACTCCCTTATCAGGAATTTATGGAAGACATCGAAACTGCCTATCAACAAGCTACGGAGAATGGCTGGGACTTTGTGATTCCAGCCATCTGTTGGATGCAAGGAGAGACAGATATCGCAGACTACCCTGGGACTGATTATCAAAAGTTATTCATCCAGATATGGAAAGATATGAATGACGATATTCACCGAATTACACAAAGTAATGACACGATTCCCTTTATATGTTATCAACCTAATCCATTAACAAGAGGTTACAGATTCAAAGCCAACAACTATCAAAGTGTCGAGACTACCATACCCCAGACTTTCGTGGAGGTGCTCAGCGACGATAAATGGTTCTGGGCAAGTGGTCCCACATACCCTTATTCTTGTGTTGGAGAAAAAGTTCACATTGATGCTATAGGACAGCAACATATCGGTGAATTAGCTGCTCGTTCCGCATTAGGAATTATAAGAGGGGAAGAGCGAAACAAAGGTTTGATACCAACATCATTATCAGCAAACCATCAAGATATTATCATTCACCTCAATGTACCAAATCCACCATTGACGATAGACACCACACAAGTAAGAAAAGCAGAAAACTACGGATTTAGCGTCATCACCAAGGACAACCGCAATATCGCCACAGCGGCAACCTTAGAAGGCGACAGCATCAGAGTCACCTGCTCAGAGACTCCCCTGAACTGCAAAGTACGTTACGCCGTCAATGGTGATTACATGAAAAGCGGGAACCTCCACGGTCCGCGTGGCAATTTGCGAGACGCTGCTGGCAACTGGTGCTACCAATTCGACGAACTATTACACCCCTAATAGACATTCAACAACATGTTAAACATCAAGAAACATATTAACATTCAATATTTTATCCTCTTCTTCCTGTGCATACTGAATCTGCTGTTCATGCACTTCCAGTTTCTGTTGACGATAGACTTAGAGATACCCTATTTCACGACTTCTCCTATTGACAATTTCATCGCCTGTCTGTTGGATGTTACCGTATTACTTGTCTTCTTCTGGCTGATTACATTCAGAAGACTCAGGCTCAGTCTCACACTCACCTTTTTCGTGACCCTGATATGGTCGTTCTGTAATGTGTTCTACTCCCGTTTCTTCCTGCAATACCTGTCTTGGTCCTCTATCGGACAAGCAGGGAACCTGACAGAAGGGATTGTCATCGACAGCATGTGGGAAGGATTCAGAATCATCGATCTCTATTACCCGATAGCGGCATGTCTCTTCTGTTGGCTATCCAACCGTTACAAGAACCGTCTCACGACAAAAAGTCTGCGCACCACCCTTTGTCTATGGGTTGTTACCCTCTGCATAGGACTTGCCGCCCACTCCATGTACTTCTTCCATCCATCCACAGGTTTTATGGAAGAGTTCAGGAAAACGATGTTTACGGGACCAAAGATGGATTCCATGTGGCCCAACTGGACGGTATTCCATAAAGGCTTTTTCCGGAAAATGGCAATAGAGCCATTGACCCGTGGCGGAAAACTAAAGTTGACTGAGGAGCAAAAAGCTGAGATTGAGAAGGAGTATACTAACCACAGCCAACGCGTCACAAGGCGGACCGCCCCGGACAACGTCAAGAATGTCATCTTTATCTTGATAGAGTCCTATCTCGCCTGTACCTCCGACTTGGTGGTTGACGGACAGGAAATCACGCCCAACCTCAACCGGTTGAGACATGACAGTGCCACCTACTACAACGGACATATACAACCAAACGTGTCTATCGGAGAGTCCTCCGACGGACAACTGATTTACATGGCGGGACTACTCCCCCTGCACTCCGAGATCACTGTCAGCAAAGCAAGGGACATCACCCTCTTCGGACTACCCACACAACTCAAGAAGGCATATCCCGACCTACAGTCCTACACCCTCATCCCCACCAACCCCAGCCTATGGGACCAGCAAGCCATGACGGAGGGCTATGGTTTCGACCATCTTTACTCATCCATTGAATACCACAAGGCATTCCATGACAATAAGGGAACTTTCCTCAGTGATGACATGGTATTCCAATATGCGGTCCAATTAGACAAGTCGATGAAGCAGCCATTCTGTTCCCTGATCCTCACCATGGACATGCACATGCCCTATACCTCCCAGATAGAACACGGTTTCCATCTCACTGACAAAAACCTGCCTGAGAAATACAAAAACTATCTCGTCAATTGTCATTATACAGACCTTCAGATTGGGAAATACATGGATGAACTGAAGAAGAACGGACTTTATGACAACAGTCTGATTATCATCGCTTCTGATCATGACGCACACCCGACCTATCTGGATATGGAAGGAAAGATCACTCGTGAGATCCCCATCTACATCATCAACGGTGGCATAGACAATAGCAAGGCATGGGACGGTGCTTGCAACCAGTTGGATATTTACACCACCATCCTTGATGTCATGGGCATAGAGAGTCCATGGCATGGGTTGGGACATACTCTTCTTCAAAAGGGCTACCAAAACTCCGTCACTGACAAGGTACAGGAGTTGTCAGACTGGATTATCTACAGCGACTATTTTGGAAAGGGGAAAAAGTGAAAAAAGTGTACGCCTTTCTACTAATAGTCATCATCATTGTCGTAATAGTCTGGTGGCGGGCGCCTATCATCGGCACGGAATGGAGTAAGCAGACCCTTTATGTGGGACTGCTTGACGCATGGTATGGCGGTTCTATTGATGACCGTGCCCATGCTTTATGGATTGACGACGATAGTACAGAGGGGGTGTTCAAAGTCAAGAAAATTGCCGACGAGGTAGGCATTCAGCCTTGTTTCGCCGTCATCGCCGATAGGATGACATCTGAAGTGGCTGACTCTCTGGCGGCATGGCAACAACAGGGTGCCGGTATCGTGTTACATGGTTACAGACATGAGAAATGGTGGGACTGGACGGAAGAACAGATCAAAGAAGACTTCACCCTCAGTTATCTACGATTGCAAGAGCAAGGATTTGATACCACCCGAATCATCAAAATGGCTGTACCGCCCCATGGATGCAACAACAGGATCATCCGACGGGTCATCCAGCAGCAGGGGCTTCAGATGATCTCTGGTGCCACGTTGGTGAATCCCGACCGCCATGTGTTCCAGTTAGGACGTATCCCTATCACCGTCGACACTGACACTGCCGCCATGCGCCGACTTTTACAGAAAGCATACGAGCAAAAAGGTTTCGTCATTTTCAGTACCCATTCTTCAATTCCCCCTATTTTCTCCGAGGAGAAAACACGCCATATCCTGCAGATGGCAAAGGAGATGGGGTTCGATTTTGATTTTTACAAATAAATATTTGGATAAATAACAGAAACCAATTACCTTTGTAAGCAAAATAAACGATAAACATTCAGAAAAATGGAAAGAGACGATATTTTAGCAAAAGTACAGGAAGTATTCCGGGATGAGTTAGAGGTAGAAGACCTGGTCCTCACAGACGAGACCACTGCTGATGACGTGGAGGAATGGGATTCCCTCAGCCACGTACAGCTGGTAGTAGCTTTGGAGAAGGCTTTCGGCATCAAGTTCACCTCCCGTGAGATCCTGTCATGGGACAATGTGGGTGACCTCGTGGACTGCATTGCAGGGAAGATGTAAGATGGATGATGTAAGATGGTAGTCAACTCCCTGGCATTCCTGTGGTTCTTCCTGGTGGTATTGGTGGTTTATTACCTCCTTGCCCCGAAGAAGGTGCTACAGAATTTTTTCCTGTTAGCATGCTCTTATTGGTTCTATGCACAGGTAGACCTGAAGATGACAGGGTTGCTGGCACTGCTCACTCTGATTTTCTGGGGCATCGGTCATGGTATCGGTATAGCCATTGAACAAGAGAAAGAGCGACTCGCTTCCCGTCTGACGACGCTGAGTGTCGTTATAGGCATCGGTGCCTTGTTTTATTTCAAATACCTGAATTTCTTTATCGGTTCTTTTGTGGCGGCAGCCGACCTCATCGGACTCCACCTGTCATGGACCGCTTCCCATATCATCGTACCCATCGGTCTGAGTTTCTTTACCTTCAAACTGATGAGTTATCCTCTCGACATCTATCATGGGAAGATTAACCACGAGCGTAACATCTTCAACTTTGCCAACTTCATCGCCTTCTTCCCGACGATCCTGTCAGGTCCTATCGACCGTCCCAAGCCCTTCTTGAAGCAACTGGCTCAGAGTCGCCTGTTTAACCCCGACAACCTCATGATGGGGTTCCGCAGGGTATTATGGGGTATGTTCATGAAGATGTGCATTGCCGACAGGTTAGACCTGTATATCAGTGCTGTCTGGAACAATTTCGAGCACCACTCGGCAGTGTCTATCCTCTTCGCCTCCCTGCTCTACCCCTTCCAGATGTATGCGGATTTCAGCGGCTATAGTGAGATGGCGATTGGCGTGTCATTGATGTTAGGTTTCAAAGTGGCAGAGAACTTCAAGCGTCCGTTCTTCACTATCAATATCGCCCAATACTGGAGTCGCTGGCACATGTCACTGACATCATGGCTGACCGATTACGTTTTCATGCCCCTGAATATCAAGTTACGAGACTGGGGTACAAACGGAACTATTGCCGCCATCATGCTGAACATGACATTTATCGGTATGTGGCACGGTGCCGACTGGACGTTCTTCCTCTTCGGCATCTACCACGGTCTATGGTATATTCCCCTGATGGTCAACGGACAGTTCTTTAAGAAGACCAAGATCCTGCTGAACAGTTATGGACTGCCAACAGCTCCTTTCGCATGGAGAATGGCAGGCAACTATCTGGTAGTGACCTTCGGTCTAATGCTATTCCATTCCACGAATATCAACGAGTTCTGGGCTGTGCTCTGTCGTATCCCTGAGGCATGGAACGGAGGACTGTTCTTCGACATGCCGACACTGGTCAATGGCGCTATCTGCTCCCTTGCCCTCATCTATGTAGATTTCCAGGAGGAGTATTTCTCCAAGAAGAAAATATACTTACCCGTCTGGACAGAGCGGTGGCGTTGGGAACTGACTGTTACAGTCGAGATCCTTGCCATCCTACTCTTCGGTATCTTTGACAACAACCAGTTTATCTATTTCCAGTTCTGAGCCATGAAGAAGTTACTTATCCGCATCGCTATCATCGCTGCTTTGTTCTTCCTGTTCGACAGAGCATTAGGCTACGGGCTGGGCATCCTGTATAGCCAGTCAAATGCCACCGACGAGTACAAGATCAGCTATTCCAACGAGACGACCCGCGATCCTGTCCTTTTCTTCGGCAGTTCCCGTTGCCTGCACCACTTTGTCCCCTCCATCTTCGAAAAGGAACTGGGGAAAGACTGCTATAACACTGCCGACTGGGGCATTAAGAATATCTATTACCACTATGGACTGTTAGGCAACATCCTCACCCGTTATACCCCACAGACCATCATCTTTGAGATCCACCCCTGCGACTGGCTGCAGACTCCTTTCTCTGGCATCGAGCGTGCCAATTCACTTGCCCCCTACTGCGGCAAGAGCGAGGCATGCGACGAGATGTTGAAGTTGTCTGGTAACTATTGGAAATACCAATTGTCATGGACATACCGATACACAGGTAGTCTGCCTAATTTGTTGACAGGAAAGCTAGGTTCTATGGACAGAAGCCTGAAAGGCTGGAAGCCCATGGACGGTATTCTAGACACTACAGGTATCAAGGCTGAGGAATATCCCTTCCCCGTCGATCAAGAGCGCATTCATTTCCTTGAGAGATTCATCAAAGATTGTCAAAGTCATGGCATTCAACTAATCATGGTTGAATCACCCATGTATGTTTGTTCTCAGCAGGATGTCTTTCGGTTTGTCCATGAACTTACCCAAAAACACCAGATTCCTTTCCTAGATCACTATCGTGACAGTGACTTTGTCGGACATGCTGAATATTTCTTCGACTTCGGACACCTCAACCGAGAAGGGGCACAACGTTTCTCTGAGAAGTTAAGTAAAGAGCTTCGAGAAACAAGACCTGCCATCTAACCTGATCATCAAGTCATCCATTTTTAGGATAGCAAAGAGTCTCTTTCTGACTGTATCTATCAGAATACAGATGGCGAAAATCAACACGCAAACGACCATCACTGCCAAAGCATAAATCCATTGGTTGGCATACGAGGTCATGGACAGTGTTTTCCATATCCAGTCACGCATTAAAAGGTGATCATGTATCAAATAGACTCCAAAGGTATAAGGTGCCACCTTGACCATCAGGTTCCAGATTCCCGTCTCAGGGATTTGCTGCTGGCGGATAAAGACAAACACGGCAACAGAGAGGAACAGAAGGATGCCATTGTAATTAAACCACAAGAGATGACCGACACCGTTATGGAAACCCAGTACCATCTCAGACACCATGGTCAATAAGGCAAGACCAAGTACTGTCACCACCAACTTACCCATAGGGATTCTTTTCAGATGAAGGCGGATAAAACCTGCTATGAAAAACAAATACACGAAACTCCACACAGAATTACCATGAGAGATGCTGAATCGCTTCCCCAAGGGGAAATCCGGGATCACAGACAAGACCATCAAGCCCATGCCTATCAATAATGCCACATACTGTCGATAAGACAACTGCCTGACAAGCATGGCAAGGAAAGGTGACAGGATTAATAATCCGATATATTGAGACACAAACCAATAGGCATCCGTACTGAGCGGAAAAAAGCTCTTGCCTAATGTCACGATGCTCCATGGTTCCAAAGACAATAACAGGAACGTCGTCGTGATGACGACGGAATAGAATAAAGCACTCACCCAGGTTCTTATTATCCTGCTAATCTTGAACTTGGTATTAATCAGAAAATATCCAGATACCAACACGTACAGGTTAACTGCAATACTACCAATGACAAGAATAAGGTCGGAGAAGGTGAAGTTAAACAATGATACAGGCTGTTGTAAATCAAAGGCATAGTCACTCCCGATCCCATGACACATACAATGATAGATGACAATGCTAAACATTGCCCATGTCCTCATGACCTCAAAATTACGTTCTCTTGCCATCGTATTCTTCTTTTTATGAACGATTGACCAATTCGACAAGACCAACCTCTTGTTTAAAGAAATAACCAATCAGCCGGTTTCCGAAGGCGGGAGCAGCAACGGGCTTGAACAATGGGGTAAAATCATGATCCAGCATCTCCTCATAGGCGGCATGGATATCATCCACCACATAACAGGTATGATAAGGAGTCACCCCTCGCTTCAGCATCTTCTGCATGGTCTTATTATCCTCATACGGTTCCACTAGCTCAATCGTTGTATCTCCTTGTTTACGGAGAAAACAGATACGGGTTCGCTGGGTATCATCCTGGACGATATCACCTGACTCATAACCTAACAAACGGAAAGATGCTGCCGTCTTGGCAATGTCATCCGTCACATATCCTATATGTTCTAATTGACAGTCCATTGGTTTACTTAAATTTTTTCATCTTTCATCTTTATATAGCATTCACGAGGCTCATAGGTCTCCACATCCAAGACATACTGTGCCGTAGAAGAGCCGGCAACTGGCGTGAAGCCCAAATGAGGATAATGTTCCTCCACCATCTTGTTCTTTGGCGTAGGCAGGTATTCACCGACAATACGTTTATACCCTTTCGCCCTCGCCTCTTCTACCATTGTATTCAGCGTGAAGTTCTCCATGCCACGTTTCAACACCCGGCAACTCATAAACCAGGTATCCACAAACAAGGTATCAGCATCCTGTTCCTTCATGATAATCACAGCTATCAGTCCATTATCACCAAACTTATCCTCTAAGGTAAAGCTCAGGTCTATCACCTTCGGATCTTCCGCCATTGCCTCAATGTCCGCCTCCGTATACCGGATGGTACGAAGGTTGAACTGGTTACTACGCTGTGACAACTGAGCGACACGGGGAGTATTGAACTTCGTGAATCCGCTCACCTTGGATATCATATTCAGCGACTTCAGGAAATCAGCCTCATTGGTAAAAGTCTTACTGAGAGACACCCGCTGAGCCTCCACCTGATACTGTTTGGTACGATCTTTGTCTGCTCCACTATAGGAAGCTGTCTCGAAGAGATTCAAGGAATACAGGTATTCCAAGTACTCTCCGGGATCCTCTGGCAACTCAGGAACTGTAATGTCAGGGATATTCTCCCGTACGATATTCCGTTCAAAGGGATTGTCATCCAAGAATACCATCGAGTCGAAACCGATATTCAGGATCTGCTGAATGGCACGGATATTATCCACCTTTGTCTCCCAATTAGCCATAAACACAGCGATATCCTCTAACTTCAGAATCATATCCGGGTGCTTTTCAAACGGTTCCTTCGCCGTCTCCTCATTATTCTTGGAGGCGACACAGATAATGATACCCCGAGCCTTTAACTTCTTGACCCACATCTGGAACTCCGTAAAAGCCTTCCCGATACCCAGTCCGTGCCCCAGTTGGATACCCTCCAGTCCATCATCACCGATGACACCGCCCCAGACAGTATTGTCAAGGTCCAGTATCAGGCATTTCTTGAACTGTCCTTTGATGGCACCCACGATATCCATCACCCTGGAGGCGACATAGGGCAACGCATCCATACTGAGTATCATCTCCGTACTCACATAGACATTAGAGGCAAACATCATGTCACGTCCGAACTTATTCTGCAGTCCTGCGATGTCACATATAAAAAGATTGGCATGCTGTTGGGAGAGGTTCATCAGTTCAAAGTTCAACTTTCTAACTTGAAACGTGAAACTTGAAACCACCTTGTTAGCATAACTGCCAAAGACCGTATCCTCTATCTCCGGATAGTTGAAATAGATGATCTTCTTGTTGGCAAGCTGGGGACTCTGGCAGAGGGTTGACACAAAATCGAGTCGCTCATCCGCCACAGTACATTGCTTCTCCACAGTCAATAGACTATGGTGCTCACATAGTTTATGGGTGGACTGAAAGATAATCAGGATATCTGGGTCAAAGGCATATAATTCACTGGTCGTATCCAGCAACTGTCGCTCTACCTGACTATACTCACCTTCATAAAACTCAACTGCCAATCGTCTGGCAGCAGCCTCACCAAGAATGGCAGTTGACAATAACTGTGTTGCCGTATCACCCAACAAAGCTATCTTTGTTTTGGAACCCGTTACCGTTTCTTTAGCCAATTTCTTTAGTTCTTTCAGTGTATGCATATTGGTAAACTTTTTACAAAGGTACAAATAAGTGAGTAAAATGCCAAATTTATTGGGGCTTTTCTACTACCGACTTTTGTTTCACTCCAAACAGATATTTCGCCAAGAACGGACTGAGACGGAGGATGTAACTGACCACCAGACAACATGCTAAAACAACCAAGGCCTCTCCCATCACCACACCGATTTCAACCCATTTACTATTGTAAGCCAGCAACTGTCGGTTATACAACAGCAACGATTCTGGCAGGAAGAAGAAATGAAGGAGATAGATGTCCAAGGTACGAGTTCCTACGTATTGTAAACTCCGTCCTAAGGTACGCTCTTTCGTAAACCACGAGGCGAAATAGCGGAAGAAGGTGAAGACCATTACCATGCCGAAAATGCCACTCAGTGCAAACCGGGTATACACCCATGGCCAATAATCAGTACGGGGCAGACTTGCCGTCAGGGCAAAGAGAATAATCACGATGAAGAACACTTCACGACGATTCGTCCACTCTAAGAACTTCTCGAAATGTCTCTTCACCAAAGTTCCTATGAAGAAAAAGAGATAATAACGCCAAGTGACAAATCCTATAAAACCCAAGAATTCCCGCCCCCACCCTATATGTGGGGAGACAGCACGATAATGCATATCATACCAGCTGGCTGACATGGAGATCACAACTGCCGTTAAAAGCATCCACCAGTCTCTGTGTCGGCTACGACGGAAAAGAAGAGAGGAGAGAATATATAGACAGAAAAAGACAAAAAGTCCGAAAGTAAACCAATATCCTCCTTTAAATGCCCCTAACTGGTGAAAGAAATTGGCACGTTCATGCAAGGCAAGGAAAATAAAAGTCGGAACAATCTGCACCATGAATTTATTGCTTAACACCTGCTTGACGGTCGAATGATCCCAGGCTCTTGTAGCCTTAAAGAACAACCAGCCGCTGATCATAAAGAAACAGGGCAGGCGCAATAGGAATAACACATCATTGAAAGCAATAAAGTATTCTTTAAAACAGAACACACAAACATGCGAGTAAATCACGAGAATCATGGTGAATCCCCGCATCGCATCAATATATTCTATCCGTTCTTTTGGCATATTTTGTGCAAAGATAAGAAAAAGTTTAGATTTTTTCTTATCTTTGCAGGCAGAAAACTTTAAAAAAGGAATATGGCTAAATACAATTATCTGATTGTGGGAGCAGGACTCTTCGGCTCAACCTTCGCCTATTGCGCCAAGCAACAGGGAAAAAAATGTTTAGTAATTGATAAACGCCCTCATCTGGGCGGTAATCTGTACTGCGAGAAAATGGCTGGTATCAACGTTCACAAATACGGTCCGCATATCTTCCATACCTCTAACAAGAAAGTATGGGACTTCGTCAATGCTATCGTAGAGTTCAACCGCTTTACGGAATCTCCCGTTGCCATCTACAAAGGAAAGGCTTATAACCTTCCCTTCAACATGAATACTTTCTCGCAGATGTGGGGAGTCATCACTCCTGAAGAGGCGAAAAAGAAGATAGAAGAACAACGTGCAGAAGCGATTGCAACCATGAAGGCTGCAGGAATCACAGAACCGCGAAATTTGGAGGAACAGGCATTACTATTAGTGGGTCGTGACATCTACGAGCGACTGATCAAAGGATATACTGAAAAACAATGGGGGCGCAAATGCACCGAGTTACCTCCCTTCATCATCAGACGCCTGCCTGTGCGCTTTGTCTATGATAACAACTACTTCAATGACTCCTACCAGGGAGTGCCCATCGGGGGGTACAACAAACTCATTGACGGTTTACTGGAGGGCACCGACACACAAGTGAACATTGATTTCTTTGCCAACAGGAAAGAACTGGAGGCTCTTGCAGAAAATATTGTGTTCACGGGCAGGATAGACGAGTTCTATGATTTCCGATTCGGTAAACTAGATTATCGGACGGTTCGGTTTGAGACAGAGACACTCAACACTCCTAATTATCAAGGATTGGCACAAATCAACTACACTGAAGCTGACATTCCCTATACCCGTATCATCGAGCACAAGCATTTCGAATCCTTTGCCGCTGAGGTTGACAAGAATCCCCAGACGGTGATCAGCCGGGAGTACTCCGTAGAATGGAAAGAAGGATTGGAGCCTTACTACCCCGTCAATGATGAGAAGAACAGTGAACTATACCAAAAATACGAGACGCTCGCTAAGCAAGAGGCCCATGTCATCTTCGGCGGTCGCCTTGCCGAGTACAAATACTACGACATGGCACCTATTGTAGAAAAAGTACTAGGAATCTTTAATTTTTAATCTTTAATCTTTCATTTTAAAAAGTTGTCTTTGGCATCCTCATAGTGATCCGTCTTATAGAAAAGACGGAAGATACCATATGACTTCAATCGATTCCACATTGCCTTTGCTAAAGAACTCTCCTTAAAGGAACTGTAACTGGTTATCACCCGGCACCGCTTGTCATAAACAAACTTGATCTTACCATATTTTTTCATCGCCAGTGCCATGGAGCCATCCTCACCACGTAGCAGTTCCACGCGATAGCCTTCCTTTTTAGCATACTCAGCATAGAAACCGAAAGCCATACCTCGTACACTCAACTCCGGACGATTGACACTCTGGATCCTCAGATAGATATCACGGCAGAACTCATAGACTTTCAACCCAAACGTGGAAAAACGCTCGTTAGGATAAAAGCTCCACAGAGAAGCTACCGCCGAA
Source organism: Prevotella sp. tf2-5 (assembly GCF_900115435.1). Classification (GTDB taxonomy): domain Bacteria; phylum Bacteroidota; class Bacteroidia; order Bacteroidales; family Bacteroidaceae; genus Prevotella. The sequence continues at coordinate 221,373 of NZ_FOWK01000002.1, read as the reverse complement.
ACACCAGGTTGAATCAGATGGTCAATCATCACCTCAAAATAATGAGGAGGATAGATAGTGTCGGAGTCTATACACATATAGAACTTACCCTTCGAATGATTCAAGCCACACTGGCGGGCATAGCCACAGGTGTGTTGATGTTCTGTATAATAGGTGACGCCCATCTTCTCGTAGATTTCCGCCGTACGGTCTTTTGACTCATTATCCACCCCGATAAACTCCACCGGATACTTACACTGGATCTCACTCAGAGACCAAAGGCATGCCGGCAGATGCTTCTCCTCGTTATAGGCGACAATGACAATAGAGGCGACAGGCTCCTGGCTCTGCAGCCTTTTCATTCGCTCACGGGTTCCATCAATCACTTCCTGCGGCACCTCACTGAAAGGTTTATCATAGATGCTCAGATATTTCTCATACCATTCTGCCATAACAATAATATTTGTTTTCGGCACAAAGATACAAAAAAGTTTAGAGTTTAACGTGTAGAGTGTAGAGTTTTTTGTAATTTTGTAACATGAACGAGAGAATTAATTGGATGGACTGGGCAAAGTTCCTCAGCGTCGCACTGGTTATCCCTGTCCATATACCTCACGCATTAGGGGCACAACCTGTCACTTGGTTTGAGGTATTTCTTCTTGCCTGTTTGATGTTCAATGCCGGCTATTTGAAAAAAGAGCGTACCAACCTGAAAGAAGAAGTCAAAAAATACGGATATCAATTAGGCATACCATACATTATTTATAATATCCTGTTCTACCCCTATTGGTTGATTAGATTCTATAGTGAGCATGGAACAATGCCCACTCTCGCAGAATCTTTGCGACCGATTTACGGTGCTTTACTCTTACAGGCAAACAACCATTTCGCAGAAGAGCTAAACCCCGTCACCTGGTTTATTGCCGCTTTATTTATCATGCATCTGCTACTGGATTGCTGCTTGATAGGGGGGACGATTCTGAGTGATACCATTTTTCACAAGAATAATTGGATCATCAGAACCGTCCCCATGGGATTGCTAAGCCTGTTGGGAATGGGCGTCTATATTGCCCACAAAGCCGGGTATGTTCCTGCACATTATGTCGTCATCGGCATTGCTAAATCCTTGGTATTCTATTTTATGGGATTCCTTTGTCGCAGATACCATATTTTTGAGACTTGTGATTTCAAAAAGGATCTTGGCTGGTTTATCATCTCGCTCATCATCAGTATCATCCTCTTCGACTACCACGCAGGTTGCGAGGAGAATTTTACGATGCACATGATCTCTTATTTCCCTGCCGTCCTATTTGGGCTCCTTGCCTTTATCTATTTCTGCAAGTTATTGAATGGCATTCGCTCCAAGATCGTCATCAACTACTCCAATGGTACGATGGCATTCATCGGACTCCACTGGATGATGGTTGGTTTTATCCGCTACGGCATCCTTAAGCCCATCTTCCATGTATCAACAGATTACATCTATACCCCACTTGAGGCATATGGTTTAGGACTCCTCGTCACCATTCTCCTCTACCCCCTCATTCTCTTCTTCCAATCGAGAATGTCCTGGATGTTAGGAAAGAGAAGTTAGCTTTTCAAAGAGTTCTTTCCACATCGGCATGATTTTGTCAGCGGAGAAACGTTGGGAAGAGGCTATGGCGTGCCGACCCATTTTCTTTCTCAACTCCTCATCACCCATAAGCTGACATAAACGATCAGCAAATGCTTGTTGATGATGCTTGGGAATCAAGAAGCCATCTTCGCCATCTGAGATGATACTGGCAGGACCATAAGGGCTATCGTAGGAAACAACCGGTAATCCACAACTCATTGCCTCAGGAATGACTAAGCCAAAAGGCTCATAAAGAGAGGTCAAAACAAAAATACTACTATTACGATAGACATTCATGATTTGAGCAGTAGGCTTATGTATCTCAATATTGATATTCAAAGCATCCACCTCATTCTTGTATTTCTCCCATAATGCCCCATCACCATACATATCTAATTTCCAGTCAGGGAATTTCGGATGTACCAATTGCCATATACTGATTAACTCACCAATATTCTTCTGTTCCTCAAACCTGCCAACAAAAAGAACACGTTTTGCCGTACAGTCGCTATATAAATTCGTATCATTCAGATGCACCATATTAGGAATGACATACACATGATTACTCACTTGACGCCAATGCTCCGCATCTCCATTTGTCAATGTCACCACAGCCTCTGCCTTACCAATCCAGTAATTATTTATCCTTGTTTGTATTCGATGAAATAACGTATCAGGATGCTTAAAATTAATATGGGATTCTACTACAAGAGGAGTAGTTCCTTTTATCTTTAGCAATGAGTTAACATCCTGAATGGACGTGCACACCATCACATCAGGCAGAATGGTCTCCAATTGTTTCTTTAATAGCTTAAGATATTTCTGGGACAATTGACGATATATAAAAGGTCTACGCCACCATTTATACTTATACCGCTGATGAAAGCGGATATTCAAATCTATAAAATGGACCCGTTCATCTAAATCATATGGAATTGGGTGCTGACCTTGGTCAGATGTTACCATAAACACCTCATAGCCATAGTGACGAACCAAGTAGTTCATCTTATCCACTAAGATGCGCTCAATACCCCCCCAAATAGCCAGAGAATGATATAAATATACGAGTTTCATTATTCTTCACCAAATTATCATCCTTGTCTTCATAATGGTCTTCTTGATAAAATATACGAAATATATTTTAGTTGACCATACCATATTTCATTTGCCTTACTGCAAAAATACATAATATTTCACAGAATATCAAAAAAAAAAGAAAAAAAATGGTTATTTCTAAAAAAAAACATTATCTTTGCATTAATCAACAAATAAATCATGGATTTAAGTATTATTGTTCCTATTTACAATGTCGAAAAATACGTTCGTACCTGTATCGAAAGTATTTACAAGCAATGCCTTGACGAGAAACGCTTTGAAGTCATTATTATTAATGACGGAACAACAGACAACAGCATGGAGGTAATTGCTGACATTATTGATCAACATAATAATATCACCGTCATCAATCAGGATAATCAGAGTCTGTCTGTAGCTCGCAACAATGGTATAGCTGCAGCAAAAGGAGAATATATCCTGATACCAGACTCTGACGATTTGCTGATTGAGAACAGTCTAAAGCCCTTACTTGAAAAAGCACTAGAGACAAAAGTAGATTTAGTTGTGGCAGACTTTTTAACTATGACTGATGAAGAAATAGACGATTTTAACAAAAAAGAGTTTAAACAACCTGAACCACATTTTAAAAAGATTGTTGGCGAACAGATATATTTAGAATTATTAAATCCGCGCCAATGTTTCGTTTGGAGAACTCTTTACAGAAGAGAATTCCTTGTAACAAAAGATTTGATATACTACCCAGGCATACGATATCAAGACATACCATTTACACATGAATGCTATCTCAAGGCTAAAAATTGTCTCCGTACAAATATACTTTTAAATATTTATAGAAAGTGGCCAGGATCATCTACCAACGCCTACAAATTTGAGAACTCCAGACATTTTATTACGGCTATTGCCCTAACATGGCAATTAAGACAAATTGAAGGTCTTTCATCAGAATTGCTGTATAAGATAGAAGAAAATGTCTATATATCATTCCGCTCCATGATATATGATACGTTACATGGCATCAATGAAAAGAATGATAGATATGCTTTGATGGATTACATAAACTTTCAGGCTCCTGATTTAAATTTCACCCATAGCATCCAACAAAGGTTGATAACCATGATGATTAAAAAGACACCACACTTTTTTATATACCTATACTATCAATATGCACAAATAGTATTTAAAAAAAGATCATCGGTGTCCGATAAAACAAAATAGAATAAATAATACGTAAATATATTACTTTTTTATAAAATAAAGATAAATAATTTGCAAATTCCTCCAAAAAGATTATATTTGCAAAGAAAAGAATCATAATTCAAATAAAAATGAAAGTTGTATATATTCTACCTGTTTTAGGAAAATGTGGAGGAGCTGAGAGAATCGTGACAGAAAAAGCAAATTACCTCGCAGAAAAGTTCGGATATGATATATATATTATCAACATGTTCCAGAAAGAAGGTTCCCCATATTTTTATCCTCTTTCCAAACTAGTAAAAATATTTAATTTGGGAATACCATACAACACACAATACCATTACAAATACCCTATACGCTTTTGGTTTAAGATAAAAATTAACCATAATATGAAACAATTATTATCTCAAACAATTAATACTATTAATCCTGACATTTTAATTGGCGTTAGTTATTCATGTGCTGATATTGTATGTAAAATTCCAAGTACAGCTAAAAAAATAATAGAATGCCACGAGCCTAAGTGTCTCACATCACTAAGTAATTACACCTCTATTGTTTCTAAAGCATATGAAAAGCTTATATATAACCGCACAATTGAGAATAAAGCAGATATTATAGTTACATTAACTAAGGAAAGCATAAGTGAATGGAAAAAAGCTAGACATGTTGAAGTTATTCCAAATTTCTCTACAATGTCTGTCAGTAATTATAGTGATTGCGAAAAAAAACGGATAATTGCAGTTGGACGCCTTGAAAAAGAAAAAGGATACGAAAGATTAATTGACATTTGGGAAAAAATATCAATCCAACACCCTGACTGGTCTCTAGATATATTTGGTGAAGGAAGTCAACGCAATAATCTACAGGAAATAATTAATAACAGAAGTATTAAACGGGTACAAATTCACCATGCGACAAATGACATCAGCAAGGAATATGCGAACAGCTCTATCTGTGTATTAACCTCCTACTTTGAAGGGTTCTCCTTAGTTCTTCTTGAGGCTTTAAAACATGGTGTTCCATGTATAGCATTTGATTGTCCATATGGTCCAGCCGGCATCATAAAAGATAACCAATGCGGTTTTCTGATTGGAAATGGAAATATTTCGTTATTCACAAAGGAACTGAATCATTTAATAGAAAATGAATCCCTAAGAAAAAAGTTCTCCCAAGAAGCTATAAAACGGGCAAAGGCTTTCGATATAGATATCATTATGAATAAATGGAAAGAATTATTTGAAGGTCTCTGTGCTACCTCAAAGAACGAAATCAAAGATAGGTAAAAGGCATGTATTCAATAAATATGCAGATAAGCTCATATTATCGGAGCATGATCTTGATAGCGAACTTAATAGCAAAGACTGCAATAGCAGGAGGCAACCTATTGACAATATACGCACCCAAAATCTTTATTCGATAACCTCGCGAACGCAATATCTCCATCAATGACATCGGATGCCACATAACATTGCGCAGTTCCCTATTGGTATATCGGGGGTGTATCTGGTTACGACGCTTCAAAATTTCCTTAAGAAAAGAAAAATCATACATTAATAACATCTCACATCTTCGAGCATAGTAAGGTTTAACCTTTAAAGATGTTCTGCGTTTTTTCTCATCAATAGTCTTAATATAAGCATCCATCATCTCACGTGTTACATTTTTATCCCATCTGTGAATATTGACATCACGGACATAATAACTATAAGTGATATCTGGAAGTAAAATAACACGAGTAACATAAGTGGGCAAATCAACTGTAAAGGTAAAATCCTCACCGTAACCTACAGGAGCAACTCTTAAATGATTCTTTCTGAGGATATCCACCTTTATGAGATAATTCCATGTCATGGTCTGCACCTTCCTATCATATGCATAACACGCATATTCGTCAGGTTCACAAAAAATTTTATAAGGATAAGGATAAAGGATAGTGTTTACAACCACATCGTTTTCTGTAAATACGCGTTTATAACTTCCGTACACCATGTCTGCATCAAATTCCTTTGCTTTATTATAGAGCAACTGAATAGTCTGTGGCTCAATAGCATCATCTCCATCCAAATAATAAAGATAAGTCCCTTGTGCCTCATCCATAATTCTGTTACGGGCACGTCCCAATCCCTCGTTTTGTGACTGACGCACAATACGAATATCCTTGCCACGGGGGTGACTATTCTGATATTCACGAACAATATCCATTGTCTTGTCCGTACCGCAATCATCTAATATTAAGAATTCAATACTCTCAAAGGTCTGTGCCATTGCAGAGTCCATAGTGAGACGAATATACTTTTCTACATTGTAGACAGGTATTCCTATTGTTACTTCGTAAGTCTTCATATAGTTTTGAATTATAAAATTGTTAAATCAATCCCTTATACTTACCTAATAGCTTAATAATATTCACAGATATCACAGGTGGGAACTTACTCAATATGACAAAAAACATGTTAGAATAGAGTCCTCCAAATGATTTCATATATTGCATAAATGAGAATGGGAATTGCAACAATCTATGAATTTCTCGATTAGAAAAAGATGGATTAATAATCTTTTTATTCCTCAAGATTGCACAAGCCACATAAAAATTCGTCATCATGATTTTGTTGAATAAATGCGAATAATAGTGTTTATCACATAAAGAAGATATTTGAATCTTAACATGATTAATTGCTTTACACGTCATTTCTATTTCATCTTTATTAATTTGGCTGCGATGCTGAAAGTTCGATAAAGAATAGTTACGACAATAGTAAGTATATGTTATATCTGGTAATAAAACTGCTCGTGTAACATAAGTAGGAAATAACATCATGAACATGAAATCTTCCCAATAAGATATAGGCTCAAAACGCAGATTACAGTTTCGCAAAAAATCCAAATCCATTAAAATATTCCAAATGGTAGCTTGAATACCATCATAACGGCGATATACCCAAGAGGGAAATTCATCCTTATTTGAAAATTGTATTGCTGAATATCTATATAGTATTTCTTTCTCCTTTTCATTAAAAAGCTCAATTCTCTTATGAGAACCATAAACAACCTGAGCTTTATAACTTTTGGCAGCATCATAAAGTAATTGAATGGCATTAGATGAGATTGTATCATCTGCATCCAGAAAAAACAAATAACGACCTTGAGCTTCATTGACGATACGGTTTCTTCCTTCACCTATGCCCATATTTTGAGGTTGATGAACTATACGGATATTTTTCCCACGAGGGTGGGATTGTTGATAATCACGCACAATCTCCACAGAGCCATCTGTCCCACAATCATCAAGCACAAGAAATTCAATACTGTCAAACGTTTGTGCTAATGCTGACTCCAAGCTCTGCTGGATATATTTCTCTGCATTATAGACAGGTATTCCTATTGTTACTTCATAATTATTCATATAGCTATTGGCGGGTGTTAATAACTATTTCATCAAAAAGACACTTCCATTGTTGAGCAATCTCATCAATACTGAAACGCTGAACATTTCGTTGAGCAGCTATGGACATTGCCACACGTTTTGTATCATTCTCCATCAAACAAATCAATCCTTTTGCCAATGCAGAAGGATTGCCTTTCTCTGCCAAAATACCATCCTCACCTTCCTTGATGATAGCCCGAGGTCCCCACGGACAATCGAAAGCAACTACGGGTAGTCCACATGCCATCGCCTCAACGATGACCATGCCAAAACCTTCAAAGCGCGAGCTAAGCACAAAAAGACTGCTATGGCAGTATTCATACTCAACATCATTAGTACGACCATTCAACCGACAACGACGCTTGTCTATTCCTAACTCATCCATGAGTTCCTTATAGGAAGTGGTATCACCATCACCATAGATATCCAAATACCAGTCTGCACATTGTTTCTCCACCTCAGCCCATGCCCGTAACAGTAAGTCGAAACCTTTTTCATGAGAATAACGTCCAACGGCTATCACACGCTTTTCCGTAAGAGGACTTACCTGAGAAGGCATAAAAGGAGAAGGATTGGGGATGACCTCCACATTATCCAACTCTGTCCATGCCTCTCGGTCTTTCTCTGTCAATACAACAAAACGATCGAGTTTTTTCAAATGCGACACTAAACTACCTGACCAGAACCTGGCAAAGAGATTTTTTATAAAATTATGTTTCTCTGCCTCAAACTTACGGAAATTAGCACGGTTAATATGCATCTCCCCTATTTTCTTACTTCCATCTTTGATCTCATTGATGAAATTAATCTCACGACGCAACATACTAACCGTAATGTCAGGACGAATACGCATCAGTTCCCGTTTCAACAGTCTCTTATACCGATATTGTTTGGGAAGATAAATGAGAATCCGTTTAAGCAGTCCACAATTCCATAGCTTCTCAAAGTTAATGTCAAGATTAACTACCTTGATCTTGTCTGATAGCGGATAAAAATATGGTTTACCTTTTCCTTCCGTTATAATAATCGTCACATCGTAGCCATAGTAGTCTGCAAAATAATTAGCCTTTAAAGTTACCACTCGCTCCATGCCCCCAGCTAAATACAAAGCCGGAGTACAATAGACAATTTTTAAAGGCTTGTTTTCCATAAACTACTTTTTCTGATAGAAGTCAGCATACCACTCGGCAAAGGCACGAAGACCATCACGGAGAGAGGTGGAGGGTTTATAACCATAGTCACGTTCCAAGGCACTGGTGTCTGCATAGGTCACGGGGACATCACCCGGCTGCATGGGCACTAGTTTCTTATGTGCCTCGAAATCATAGTCCGCTGGAAGAACTTTGGCACGGATCAACTCTTGTTGCAGAATATCCACGAAGGTCAACAGGTTCTCAGGCTGGTTATTACCAATATTATAGACCGCATACGGAGGGATGGGTAAACCGTCCTCACCCACCTTCTTCTCCGGGGCTCCCTGCATGATACGAACGACACCCTCAACGATATCATCCACGTAAGTAAAGTCACGCTTACAGTTTCCGAAGTTGAAAATCTGGATGGTCTCACCCTTCACCAGTTTATTGGTAAAACCGAAATACGCCATATCTGGACGACCGGCAGGACCATAGACGGTGAAGAAACGGAGTCCTGTAGACGGGATGTTATAGAGTTTCGAATAGGCATGCGCCATCAGCTCGTTACTCTTCTTCGTTGCCGCATAGAGAGATACGGGGTTATCCACCTTGTCATCCGTAGAATACGGAATCTTCTTATTGGAGCCATAGACACTCGACGACGAAGCATATACCAGATGCTCTACCGGATAGTGGCGACAAGCCTCCAAGATATTGTAGAAACCAATCAAGTTAGACTGGATATAAGCATCAGGGTTCGTGATGGAATAGCGGACACCTGCCTGTGCGGCAAGGTTGACTACCACTGCAGGATGATATTTCTCGAAGATATCATCAATGGTTGCCTTGTCAGCGATATCACCCTTTATAAAGTGAAAAGACCCACCTAAATCCTCCCTATTAAGGGAGGACTTTCCTGACTCTCCCCCTAAACAGGGGGAGTTGGAGAGGGCCTTCAACTCCTTCAATCTCCATTCTTTGAGACTGACATCATAGTAGTCGTTCATATTATCGATACCAATGATGGTAGCGTCTTTCACATCCTTGAACAAACGTTTCACTAAGTTGCTGCCAACAAAACCAGCAGCACCGGTGACCAAGATGGTCTTTCCATTTAAATCTATTTTCTGCATAGTTTGAAATTTATTGTCGCAAATATACAACAAATAATTGGAACTATCAAGTTTTTATTAATTTTTAAACACCGCATCCACTACTTTCTTCATCTGGTATTTCCATTGTAGCGGTTCCACCGTCTTACGGATCTCCTCGGGTTTCATGTCAAAATCAGCCATAAAGTCGATGATTCGTTGGATATCAATCGGCGTCTCATCGGCAGGTGCCTTGATGATATAGGGTTGATGGTCGAAATCACTATCCTGTTCACTGTAGATGAAGGGGATACCACGAGTAGCATACTCCCGGTTCTTCAATGTCTTAATGACAGTAATACCACTACGATGACGACCTAAAGAACCTATGGCAAATTGACATTGGTTAAATACGTCATCTAATTCTTTACCAAACAATACATCATGGAAAATAATCTTATCATGAATATGATACTTCTCTATGATTGGCATAAAATGATTGTTCATATGATAAGGATGCACTCCGCCCACTATATGAAAAAAAACATCAGGCATCTTTAACCTCTCACCTCTAACCTCTAACCTCTTATAATATTCTCCAATACCAGCCACCACACGGTCAAAGGCATGCCAAGGATGGACTTCGGCGACACCGATCATGTGAAGGGAAGATGGCTGATGGCTGATGGCTGATGGCTGATGGAGAGGGATACTGTCGAAGTCGACACCATTACTGATATTAATGGTTTTCTGTCCGAAGATTTCTTTGGCATCCGAGAAGGTGACCATTGCATCCATATAATGATATGCCTTTCTACGGAACAACTTGTCCATCTTCAGTTCTATCTTAGTCTTCCACCCAAACTCCTTAAACTCCTTATCATAAGGATAAGTTGGAATCTCCGTCACCGCATGGATACCTGCCTTATGCAATTTTTTGAAGAAGTGAATCAACCAAGGGTTAGCATTCATAAAAGAGCGGGCATAGACAAACTGTATTCCCTCACGAATACAATAGTTATAGACACAGTCATAACTCATGCGTTGGCGAATTGCTGCCCAATTTCCTGTCCCATAGTCCTCAATGACCTGTCCGTCCACATAGCGGCAACGATGACCTTCAGGAGAGAAATCATAATAGCACAGACGCGTATCATAACCGTTTTCCTTCAGTCCTTTTACCTGATAGTGTATCTTTTTTGTGATACCACTATAATCCTCAAAACCATGGTAGACTAAGAAAAGTATCTTCATTTCGTAGTATTTTGTGCAAAGATACAAAATAATTGATAATTCTTTGCAAGCAAAGCGATTTTTTGTCGATTAGACAATTGATAATTGAAAATTAATTATTACTTTTGTCCACATGAAAGACAAAGAAGCGATACGACAGGGGCTGAAAGACAGTCCAAGGCTGAAGAAATGGTTGGATTATATCATCATGAACCAACGGGACGCACGTCCTCGTTGGTATATCCGGATGCTGGCTCCATTCTACCAGCGCAGAGGGCCTGGTTCCAAGATATATTCAAGTGTACGGATGGACACCCCGCCCTATCGTAACTTCTCATTAGGGAAGCGAAGCGTGATAGAGTCGTTCTGTTGTATCAATAATGCCGTGGGTGATGTCATCATCGGTGACGATACCCGTATCGGTATTCACAACACCATCATCGGTCCTGTGACCATCGGCAGTCATGTGAACCTTGCCCAAGGTATTGTCGTTACCGCCCTGAACCATAATTTCAAAGACACCACTTTGCGGATAGACGAACAAGGTATCTCTACCAAGCCCGTTGTGATTGGGGATGATGTGTGGATAGGAGCCAATGCCGTTATCCTCCCTGGTGTGACGATCGGTAAGCATGTGGTGGTAGCCGCTGGTGCTGTCGTTACGAAAGACGTACCCGACAACTGTATCGTGGGAGGTGTCCCTGCAAGGAAGATGGATGATGTTAGATGTAAGATGATAGATGGATGATGTAGGAGGGATGAGGTTAATCAAAAAGACTGAGGGAGAGGTCCTGTTGGGGCTTCTCCTCTTCTTTTTCCTCTACCCGTTCTTCACGGAACTGAAGCATCATCTGGCGGGCATCAGCAGACCCTTCCGTATTCAAGCGATAATAACCACGTCTGCCAGTAGACTCAATGATGGACTGTGCAGACTTGCTGTTGCGCAGCAAATACTGTTGGACATACGTACGGATTTCCTCATAGTCCGGTTGGAAGAAGAAGGTACAGTTCATGTTGTAAACATGCTTGGCAATCGCCTGTACGCTTACACCACCCTCCCCTGCCTCGGTGAGTACTTTCAATATCTGCTGATCGTAAGTCAAAAAAATTAAAAATTAAAAAAGGCTGGCAAGCCTTTAAAGCCTCCAGCCTTTTTATGCTTCATTTGATTTGATTAAGCAAGTGTAATCTTCTCGTCAGCAGATGCGAGCTTGCCCTCTTTGAAGAGCCAACCCAGACCGAGCAGAGTCTCCTCCTCGCTGATCTTAGCTGCCTTAGCGATTTCTTTAACGGTCAAAGCCTTCTCAGCAGCAGCAAGTGCCTGATAAACATCACCAGCCTTGAAACCTGCATTCTCTGCATTAACTGCTACACCAGCCTTAGCTGCCTTCTTAGGAGCAGCTGCCTTCTTAACGGCTGCCTTCTTTGGCTCAGCTGCCTTTGCGGGAGCAGCGGCCTTCTTTGTTGTTTTCTTTTCTGCCATAACTTTAATAATTAATACGCTATTGAATGTTCTTTTAAGAATTTCTTCTTTGCGAGTGCAAAATTAGGAATAATAAATATTCCTTGTTGCCGTGCACAGCGTATTTTTTATGATTTTTTAATTATTCTTGATGTAAGTCAAGACGTAACTGCAACTCTTCCAACTGTTTAGCGTCTAATTCGCCTGGTGCGTCGAGCATCACATCACGACCCGAATTGTTCTTCGGGAAGGCGATACAGTCACGGATAGAATCGAGTCCTGCCATCAAGCTCACGAAACGGTCGAGACCAAAGGCAAGACCAGCGTGAGGAGGTGCTCCATACTTAAAGGCATTGATGAGGAAGCCGAACTGTGCCATAGCACGCTCCGGGGTGAAGCCCAGGATCTGGAACATCTTCTCCTGCAACTTGCCATCATGGATACGGAGGGAGCCACCGCCGACCTCAACGCCATTACATACGAAGTCATAGGCAACGGCACGTACCTTCTCTGGAGCCGTATCGAGCAAGGGGATATCATCAGGATTCGGCAAGGTGAACGGATGGTGCGTAGCCATCAGACGCTGTTCCTCGTCACTCCACTCAAACAATGGGAAGTCGACAATCCACAGGCATACAAACTTATCCTTGTCGCGCAAACCCAGACGGTCACCCATCTCCAGACGCAACGTACAGAGCTGTATACGTGTCTTATTCGCTTTGTCACCACTGAGGATCAGCACGAGGTCACCATCCTTGGCACCCGTCTTCTCCTTCAGTTGCTGCCATACCTCAGGGGTATAGAACTTATCCACAGAAGACTTGACAGTGCCATCGGTATTGAACTTCACATATACCAAGCCCTTGGCACCCACCTGCGGACGCTTCACAAAGTCCGTCAACTGGTCGAGTTGCTTGCGGGTATAGTCAGCACAGCCAGGAACCACGATGCCACCGATATACTCAGCCTCGTTGAAGACAGGGAACGTACCTGTGCCCTTCAGCACATCCATCAGTTCCACGAACTCCATACCGAAGCGAAGATCAGGTTTATCAGAACCAAAGCGATGCATCGCCTCATGCCACGTCATACGCTGCAACTTAGGTAGCTCCACGCCACGCACCTCTTTAAACAAATGGCGGGCGAGGTCCTCGAAGATCTCCAGCACATCCTCCTGGTCGGCAAACGACATCTCACAGTCGATCTGTGTGAACTCCGGCTGACGGTCAGCACGCAGGTCCTCATCACGGAAACACTTGGCAATCTGGAAATAACGGTCGAAGCCAGACACCATCAACAACTGCTTCAGGGTCTGCGGACTCTGGGGCAGTGCATAGAACTGTCCAGGATTCATACGGGAAGGTACCACGAAGTCACGGGCGCCCTCTGGGGTAGAACCAATCAGAATAGGTGTCTCCACCTCAATGAAGTTCTTGTTGTCGAGGAAGTTACGGATCAGGATCGTCATACGGTGACGCAGTTCCAAGTTCTTACGAACACAAGAACGGCGCAAGTCCAGATAACGATACTTCATACGGATATCGTCACCACCGTCCGTATTATCCTCTATCGTGAAGGGAGGTGTCAGACTCTCGCTCAGCACATTCAGTTCCTGTGCGATGATCTCAATCTCTCCTGTCGGAATATTCATGTTCTTACTCTGACGCTCGTTGACCACGCCCTTGACCTGAATACACCACTCACGTCCCAACTTATTGGCACGCTCGCAGAGGGCGGCATCCTTCGACTCGTCGAACACCAACTGGGTGATACCATAGCGGTCACGCAAGTCCACAAATGTCATACCTCCCATCTTACGGGTTTTCTGCACCCATCCGGCAAGTGTCACCACCTGTCCGGCATCTGTGAGCCTCAGCTCACCACATGTTTTTGTCCTATACATATTATAATATATGTTTGAAATTGCATGCAAAGGTACGAATAAGTGAGTAAAGAACAAAATAAATCCATTTATTTTTTCTTTCGAATGCGAGTACCTTCGACCGAAGGTCAAAGGTAGTGCAAATCGAGCGAAACACCAAAATTTTTTGAGTATTTGATTTTATTAAGTGAAAATTATTAAAAATCAAACCTCAAATGATACAAATGTGGAGGAAAAGGCTTACTTTTGCATGGATTTTTGATAACAAAAAAGAAGGAATATGAAAAAGATAATTTTAATGACCCTGATGCTGGTATGTGGCATGACGGCAGTGATGGCACAGAAGCCTGCTCAGATCAAGTTTGACAAGACAACCCATAACTTCGGCACTTTCTCTGAGAAAGACCCGAAAGTCACCTGTACGTTCACCTATACTAATATTGGAGAGCAGCCTTTGGTCATCAACCAGGCTGTGGCAAGTTGCGGATGCACGGTACCTGAGTATACCAAGACTCCCGTACAGCCCGGAGAGAAGGGCGAGATCAAGGTGACTTATAACGGAACGGGTAAGTTCCCCGGACACTTCAAGAAGTCTATCACTGTACGCACCAATGGTGCTGTGGAGATGACACGACTCTATATTGAGGGAGACATGACGGAAGCGAAGTAAAGACTAGAAACTATAACTCAAACCCAAGGAGCTGTATTCCATAAACTGGAAGTAACCATTGTCTTCATCCCTTGTCGCCGCATCGTCGAAGCGAGGATACAGGAACAGGTTGGCGGAGATATATTTCGTCACCTTGAACTCTATCTGGTTTTCCCACTCTATCAAGGCACGCTTATAGGAAGTATAGGCATACAGACGCGTCTTCCACGTAATCTGGTCAATGATTTTCCACTGGAGATCACCCGTAAACTGCGCACCAAACTCATGCTTGGTATGACGACCATCCATACCGTTCTTCTCAAACAAGGTGGTACGTCCCACATAACGGAGGTTATACGCCAGCGGCAGGAAGTTCAGTGTACCCGTCAGTCTGCCCTTCAGGGCATTCACCTTATACTCCATACCAAGACCGACATTCACGTCCAGGGGAGAGACGATATCAGAATACACAAACTCATCGTTCGCTTTTAAGCCCTTGGCAAACTGCGTGTAGGCAAGCAGCTGCAAGCTGTAATACCATTTCTTGGAAGCCTGGATACCCAGTTTGCTGGTCAGACGCAACAAGTCGTTGTTAGTCTTGAACTTATGCACGGTATCAGAGCGAGACGTCTGGAAACCCAGTTTCATCTCCAGCTTATTCTCAAAGAGGTACTTATCCTTGTCGTTATAGTTCAGTTCCAGCGTCACAGCACCCACCGCAGAGTAGTTGCTCTCACCACCCTTATACCAGTTGCCCGTCACGTAGTTCTGGAGGAACTGCAGGAAGCCGTCGCCCTTGAACTTCCAGAAATTCGGTTTGGTGACCACGATACCTGTCGGCACCACCTCCGGCTCGACAGGCACAGGATCCACATGCTCCACCAGTTCCACACTCTGTTTCACCTCCTGGTTGACATCCTCACGCACAGTACCCACCTTCCGCAACTGGCTCTCCGTGCTCTGCACCAAGTCAGGACGGCGCATATAGAGACCCATCATCGCCTCATCGATGGCATCCGTCACCTCATCCCCCGTCTGAGGATGGAGCGACAACACCTTGTTGGCACCCGAGTGGTAGAAGGTGGGAGGCGCGAACAGACGATAATACCGCCCATCGACCGTCTCCTTACGTAATGAGTCATTCAACTGCTGGATGGAGTCCAGTTGGTGGCGCAGCACCTGAATAGAGTCCACATAGCCCTTCAACTCGTTCAGTATCTGCTGACGCTGACTCTTCTGGGCACTGGCACTTGGAGCCACCAGCATCGCCATCACATATAAGAATAAATATCTGTATTTCATCATTTCATCGAATTTGAGTGCAAAGATACGAAAAAACATTGAAGTTAAAACACGAATCTCATTTTTTCTTTGTACCTTTGACTAATATCGAAAGTAGGCTTCACCTCGGAAAATCTCAAATAAATTTGGTTTTTCGCTCGATTTGCACTACCTTTGCACCTTGTATGCGAAATCAGAACAAAATAAATAATTAAATATGAATAGAGACACTATTATCGGTTTCGTCCTCATCGCACTGGTACTGATTGGATTCAGTTGGTATAACAGTCCGTCGAAGGAGGATATTGAAGCCGCACGACTACAAGATTCCATTGCTGCCGTCCAACAGGAAAGTGCTAAAAAGGCTGCCCAGCAACAAGCAGAGAAGAAGCAGGAGCAGGAAGAAATTGCCAAGACAGATTCCTCCGCCCTCTTCTATCAGGCACTCAACGGTACCTCCCAGCAAGTGGTACTGAAGAACGGCAAGCTGGAGCTTACCCTTGACTCAAAGGGAGGCATTATCAAAAAAGCGAAAATCATTGGTTATAAGGATCTTAACGAAGACAAAGACCTCACACTTTTCGACGAGAAAGACCAAAGCCTGAACTTCCTGCTGACCGGTAAACAGGATAATATCGTCACCAGCGACTTGTATTTCACCCCTTCAGAGCAGAGTGACTCTACAGTGACGATGACGGCAACAGCAGGCAATGGCGGACAGGTCATCCTGAAATACCGTCTGGGTAAGGACTATATGCTGGGCTTCTCCCTGCAGGCGAAAGGACTTGCCAACGCCTTCGCTCCCTCCTATAAGGAGATGGAGATAGAATGGACAGACCATTGTCGCCAGCATGAGAAAGGCTACTCCTTCGAGAACCGCTATACCTCTATATTCTATAAAGAAGCCAAGGATGGAGACACCGACAATCTGTCGGAGGCATCCGATGAGAACGAGACCATCGAGGAAGAGCTCGACTGGGTGGCTTTCCGCAACCAGTTCTTCAGTATTGCCCTCATCTCAAAGGACAACTTCGCCAAGAACGCCAACCTCATCAGTACCCTCGACGAGAAAGGCACGGGTTACCTGAAGCATTTTGACGCCAAGCTCAAGACCGCTTTCGACCCTACAGGAGCAAAGCCCTCTGAGTTTGAGATGTATATCGGTCCTAACAACTTCCGACTGATACAGGATGTCGAGCAGCAAAGCCAGTTTGGCAAAGACCTCGACCTTGAGCAACTAGTCAACCTCGGCTGGTGGCTATTCCGTCTCATCAACCGCTGGTTCACACTGTATGTCTTCGACTGGCTCGCCAGTTTCGGACTCAGCATGGGTATCGTCCTCATCCTCATCACCATCTTGCTGAAGGTCATCACCTACCCCATGGTGAAGAAGAGCTATATGTCAAGTGCCAAGATGCGTGTCCTCAAACCCAAACTCGAGGCTGCCACCAAGCAATATGACAAGCCGGAGGACCAGATGAAGAAACAACAGGAGATGATGTCGCTTTACTCGAAATATGGTGTCAGTCCTATGGGCGGCTGTCTGCCTATGCTTATCCAGATGCCTATCTGGATCGCCATGTTCTGGTTTGTGCCTAATGCCATCCAGTTGCGTGGAGAGAGTTTCCTGTGGATGGACGACCTCTCGACCTACGATCCCATCATTGAATGGACGAATAATATCTGGGGCATCGGTGACCACCTGTCACTGACCTGTATCCTGTTCTGTGCCGCCCAGCTTATCTACACATGGATCTCCATGCGTCAGCAGAAAGACCAGATGATCGGGGCACAGGCTGAGCAGATGAAGATGATGCAATGGATGATGTATATCATGCCGCTGATGTTCTTCTTCATCTTCAACGACTACTCGTCAGGTCTGAACTTCTACTATTTCATCTCCCTGTTCTTCTCTGCCGCCATCATGTGGACGCTCCGCAAGACCACGGATGATGAGAAACTGCTTGCCATCCTGGAGGCGAAATACCAGGAGAACAAGAACAACCCGAAGAAGCAGAGCGGTCTTGCCGCCCGTCTTGAGGCTTTGCAGAAGCAACAGGCTGAGCTGGAGAGGAAGAGAAAAATTAAAAATTAAAGATGAAAGATTAAAGATTAAAATGGGAGTATTTTAAGATGGAAGAAGAGCGTTATAACAAAATTCTGGATATCAGTTTTTCATTTGGTGTTAGAATTGTTAAACTTTTCCAATATCTTATAGATAATAAGGTAAGCCCTGCTTTACCGACTCAGATCCTGAGAAGTGGAACCAGCATTGGTGCCAACGTCAACGAAAGCATCTATGCACAAAGCAAAAAGGATTTTATATCAAAGATGCACATTGCCCTAAAAGAAGCCAATGAGACAAAATACTGGTTAAGAATTCTTCATGCTTCAGGTTATATCAATGACAATGAATTTGAATCTATGCTCACAGACAACAAAAACATTATCGGGACTCTGGTGAATATTATAAAGGCTGCAAAAACTTAAATATTCACATTTTTCAATCTTAATATTTCATTTTTAATTTTTAATATTTAATTTATTATATATGAAAATAGGATTCGATAACGACAAATACCTTAAGATACAGTCTGAGCACATCAAAGAGCGTATCGCCCAGTTTGACGGGAAACTGTATCTGGAACTGGGAGGAAAACTGTTTGACGACCATCATGCCAGTCGTGTGCTCCCCGGTTTTAAACCCGACTCCAAATTACGTATGTTCGCACAGTTGCGAGACCAGTTGGAGATCGTCATCGTGGTCAGTGCCGAGGATATTGAGAAGAACAAGGTACGAGCCGACCTGGGCATCACCTATGACGAGGATGTGCTGCGACTGCGTGACGAGTTCATGAGCCGTGACTTCATGGTAGGCTCTGTCGTCATCACCCATTATAATGGTCAGCATGCCGCCGACCAGTTCCGCCACCGTCTGGAGCGACTGGGTATCAAGAGCTATGTCCACTACCTCATCGACGGCTATCCCCATAGTGTCAAGCTCATCGCCTCAGATGACGGCTTTGGCAAGAACGACTATGTAGAGACCAGTCGTGAGCTCGTCATCGTGACGGCTCCCGGTCCCGGTAGCGGAAAGATGGCAGTTTGTCTCTCCCAGCTCTATAACGAGAACAAACGCGGGGTCCGTGCCGGTTATGCGAAGTTTGAGACCTTCCCAGTATGGAACCTTCCTCTGAAGCATCCTGTCAATATCGCTTATGAGGCTGCCACTGCTGACCTCAACGATGTGAACATGATTGACCCGTTCCATCTGGAGGCGTATGGTAAGACAGCCATCAACTACAACCGTGATATTGAGATATTCCCTGTGCTGAACGCCCTCTTCGAGGGTATCTATGGGGAGAATCCTTATAAGTCACCCACCGATATGGGTGTCAACATGGTAGGTTTCTGTATCTCTGATGACGAGGCATGCTGTAATGCCAGCCGTGACGAGATTATCCGTCGTTACTACGATGCCACCAATAAGATGGCGGACGGTGCAGATAACGAGAATGAGCTGAACAAGATCCTGATGCTCTTCAACCAGGCCAAGATCACTACCGCTTACCGGCGGGTGACAGTTGCCGCCCAGGCAAAGCAGGAGCTCACAGGTCATACCTCATCCGCTATCGAACTGGAAGACGGTACGATTATCGCAGCAAAGTCGACACCCCTGCTTGGTTGTTCCGCAGCACTCCTGCTCAATGCCACCAAGCATCTGGCAGGTATCAGTCATGAGGCGAAACTGATTCCTGAGAGCCTCATCGAACCTGTACAGAAGACGAAGATAGAGTACCTGGGTGGCAAGAACCCCCGTTTGCATACCGATGAGGTACTGGTGGCTCTCAGTGTGCTCTCCAAAGATGACGAACAATGTAGGAAAGCGTTGGAGCAGTTGCCTCGTCTACGTGACTGTCAGGTACACTCTACCGTTATGCTCTCTGAGGTGGACCGTAAGATTTTCAAGAAACTAGGATGCGGACTGACCTGCGACCCAGTGAGAAAGAAATAAGAGTGATTAAGGGTTAAAGGTTAAGGGTTAGAGGTTAGTGGTTAGTGGTTAGAGGTTAGAGATATGAAAAAGTTTTTCTTTATGCTGGCAGTCATGATGCTGCCAACATTTTTGAGCGCACAAGACGAAGTGAATATCGGAAAGAGTAACATCAAATTAAATAGTCGTATGATGACCCCAGAGGCTCTCTGGGCTATGGGGCGCATCGGTAGTGTGGAGGCATCACCCGATGGCAAGCAGGTGGTCTATCAGGTAGGCTACTATAGTGTGAAGGCTAATAAGAGTCATCATGTCCTCTGTATCATGGATGCCGACGGCAAGAACAACAAACAACTGACTGTCAGCAGCAAGAGTGAGACAGAGCCTACCTGGTTAGATGCCCATACCATCGCCTACCTCTCTGGCGGAGAGATATGGACGGTGCAAGCGGATGGCACAGACCGTAAGCAGTTGTCAAAGACAGACGGACAGGTGGAGGGCTTTAAGTTTTCTCCTGACCGCACAAAGGTCATCATCCTCAAGAGCATCCCCTTCCATGAGATTATCAAGGAGAATCCCGATGACCTGCCCAAAGCTACCGGTCGTCGGGTCACCGACCTGATGTACCGCCACTGGGATCATTATGTGGAGAGCATCCAGCACCCGTTCGTCTGTTCTGTGAGTGGCAAAGCCATAGCCACTGAAATGACGGACATCCTCGAAGGCGAGCCTTACGAGTGCCCCATGGAGCCCTTCGGTGGTATTGAGCAACTCGCCTGGAGTCCTGACTCCAAGACCATCGCCTATACCTGCAGGAAGAAGACTGGACTGGAGTATTCCATCTCCACCGACTCAGACATCTACCTTTATAATATAGGTACGCGCAAGACCACGAATCTCTGCAAACCCGCTGATTATGTGGCTCCTGCCAATGATCCTACCAGGACGCTGAAGATACAACCTGTCAATGCCCCCGAGAACCTGAAGAATAACGTGGGCTATGACCAGAACCCACAGTTCTCACCAGACGGTAAGTATGTCGCCTGGCTTTCGATGGAGCGTGACGGTTATGAGGCAGACCTCAACCGCCTGTGTATCTATGAGATGGCAACTGGCACCAAACGTTATATCGACTGGAAGAGTGACGTGGAGGCTTTCTGCTGGGCACCACAGGAAGACAAGTCGGCACTGTTATATTTCCTCAGTGTATGGCACGGCTGTAATAACATGTACAGTGTCAACTGGAAAGGCGAGGTCAAACAACTGACAGAGACCTGGGACGACTGGACCAGTCTGCAACTCGCCAACGACGGCAAGCGCATCCTTGCTACCCGTCAGAGTCTGTCTGCTCCTACTGATATCTATATGGTGACCCCGGGAGATGGAAAAAGCAAGAAGGCTGATGTAAGAGAAACAAAGATACATCAAATCTCTTTCGAGAACAAGCATATCCTCGACCAACTGACCTTTGGTAAGGTACAGCAGCGTTGGGTCAAGACCTCCGACGGCAAAGAGGAACTGGTATGGATCGTATTACCTGCCAACTATGAGGAAGGCAAGAAATACCCCACCCTGCTCTTCTGTGAAGGTGGACCACAGAGTCCTGTCAGCCAGTTCTGGAGCTATCGCTGGAACTTCCAGATAATGGCGGCTAACGGATATGTCGTCGTGGCTCCCAACCGTCACGGACTGCCAGGTTTCGGACAGGAATGGAAAGAGGAGATCAGCGGCGACTGGTCAGGACAGTGTATGAGCGACTATCTCGCCGCTATTGATGATGCCGCCCAGAACCTTCCTTTCGTAGACAAAGACCGCCTTGGTGCCGTCGGTGCCTCCTTCGGAGGTTTCAGCGTCTACTACCTTGCAGGTATCCATGAGAAACGCTTCAAGGCATTCATCGCCCATGACGGAGCCTTCAACCTTGCCGCCATGTATTTGGAGACGGAGGAGAACTGGTTTAGCAACTGGGAGTATGACGAGGCATACTGGCACCGTCCACAGATGCCGAATGCCAAGAAAACCTACCATGACTCTCCACATAAGATGGTGGAGAAATGGGACACCCCTATCCTCTGTATCCATGGAGAGAAAGACTACCGCATCAACTATACCCAGGGTATGCAGGCCTTCAATGCGGCTCGTATGAAAGGGATTCCCGCTGAGTTCCTCGTCTTCCCTGACGAGAATCACTGGGTGCTGAAGCCCCAGAATGGTATTCTGTGGCAGCGCACGTTCTTTAACTGGCTGGATCGCTGGCTGAAATAATAATAACTATAGGAACTATAGATACTATAGGAATTATAAATAAAAAACAATATGACTCAAGCAATTCAAAAGACCCTACGCGACTCCGCCGCTATGCGGTGGACAGCATTGCTGCTCTTGGCCCTCGCCATGTTCTGTAGCTACATCTTCATGGATATCCTCTCACCAATCAAGGACCTGATGCAAGAGACCCGTGGATGGGACTCCACCGCTTTCGGTACCATGCAGGGTTCTGAGGTGTTCCTCAATGTCTTCGTGTTCTTCCTCATCTTCGCCGGTATCATCCTCGACAAGATGGGTGTACGTTTCACTGCTGTCCTCTCTGCCGCTGTCATGCTGGTAGGAGCCTGTGTGAAATGGTATGCTATCAGTGAAAGTTTTATCGGCAGTGGACTCGAGACTTGGTTTACCAACAACCTCAACTACATCCCTATCTTCGACGAGTTAGGCGTGTCACCGTTCTATCAAGGTATGCCCGCCTCCGCCAAGTTTGCTGCTTGCGGTTTTATGATCTTCGGTTGTGGCTGTGAGATGGCAGGTATCACGGTAAGCCGTGGTATCGTGAAATGGTTCAAGGGACGTGAGATGGCACTCGCCATGGGTTCTGAGATGGCACTGGCACGTCTGGGTGTCGCTACCTGTATGATATTCTCCCCCTTCTTCGCCAAGTTAGGTAGTGAGGTCAGCGTCAGCCGTAGTGTCGCCTTTGGTGTTGTCCTGATGTGTATCGCCCTCATCATGACCATCGTCTATTTCTTCATGGATAAGCAGCTCGACGCACAGACGGGTGAGGCAGAGGAGAAAGACGACCCCTTCAAGATCAGCGATATCGGGAAGATTCTCAGCGACAGTGGCTTCTGGCTCGTCGCCCTGTTATGCGTCCTTTACTATTCTGCCATCTTCCCCTTCCAGAAATATGCCGTGAACATGTTGCAGTGCAACCTCACCCTGACAGAGCCAGGTACAGACTCCTTCTGGTCCAGTCCGTCTGTAACTATTGTACAGTATATCATCATGCTCCTGGTGGCTGCCGCAGGTTTCGCCTCTAACTTCCAGAAGAAGACAAACATGAAGTACACCCTGCTGGGTCTCTCCATCCTTGCCTTGATTACCTATTGCTATATGGGTTACATGCGCCAGACGGCAGAGAGTATCTTTGCCGTATTCCCCCTGCTTGCCGTGCTCATCACTCCTATCCTGGGTAACTATCTCGACAATCATGGTAAGGCAGTATCCATGCTCATCTTAGGTTCCTTGCTGCTGATTGGCTGTCACCTGACCTTCGCCTTCATCCTGCCTATGTTCAAGGACAGTGCCGTAGGAGGAGTCATCATCGCCTATACTACCATTTTGGTATTGGGAGCCTCCTTCTCTCTGGTACCTGCCTCTCTGTGGCCTTCCGTTCCCAAACTGGTCGACGCCAAGGTGATAGGCTCTGCTTATGCCCTGATATTCTGGATCCAGAATATCGGACTCTGGCTGTTCCCTCTGCTCATTGGTAAGGTACTTGATGCCACGAATCCCGAGGGAGCCAGTGCTACCGAGTTAGACTATACCGCTCCGCTGGTAATGCTCGCCTGCTTAGGTGTCGCCGCCCTCATCCTCGGTTTCATCTTGAAAGCCGTTGACAAGAAGAAGGGGCTCGGACTGGAAGAGGCGAACATTAAAGATTAAAAATGAAAAATTAAAGATTAAAGATTAACGGTTAAAGGTTATTGAGATGAGAACATTCTTTGTAATACTATTTTGCTGCCTCATGAATCTCACTGTTCTGGGACAGAGCAAGGCTGACCAGTTGAAGCGCATCCGCGCCATCTATTCACAAGCAAAACAGCAGGTCGCAAATAATGGTAAGGATGGTCAAGCACCCCTCGACATGAATATCCACGTGAGCAATGGCAGTATGGTGTCGGAAGACTTCGCCCTCGATGACGAGACCGACGTCCATTACTATTTCACACGCTCGAAGAAAGAGCCTGACACCGATTTCCTTGAGCAGTTCTCTTGCTATTTCATCAGCGAATACTGGACATCACATGGTCACGACCGCTCTCGTGAATTCCTTCTCGACCCAGAAGACGGTCACCTGCTCTTCGCTTATATGAGGGGCGAGACGGATGCGGGATTCATCGTGGAGACACGCTATTACTATGATGCCAAGGGTAACCTCATCCACCAGATCCACAAGACAGGCAACGAAGGACAGGGACTCTCAGAGACCAGTCCCAACAGCCATTCGTGGAACGACGCCAATAGTGAGCGTAAGAAGTATCAGGAATATCTCGACATCTTCAACCGCCTGATGACACACGAGGGGCTTCTTGGTTCTTCCAATGAGACCCACCGTTCCACTGCCTCAAA
Organism: Prevotella sp. tf2-5; assembly: GCF_900115435.1. GTDB lineage: Bacteria > Bacteroidota > Bacteroidia > Bacteroidales > Bacteroidaceae > Prevotella. The sequence continues at coordinate 196,727 of NZ_FOWK01000002.1, read as the reverse complement.
GGCAGACCGTTTGAAATCCATCCGCAGCACCTATGCCGAGGCGAAGCAGAAGATCGAACAGGACAAAAAATCCGAAGTGCCCCATAACATCACCATCGTCTGCCACGACCTGAAGATAGAGAATTATGCGCCCGAGACCATCGAGCTCAACTACTACTTCGACCAGGAGGAGCATCCGAAATGCTATTTCATCTCCTACCACAAGAGTAGCATGATGTTCGACTTATACGAGGAATACCTCTTCGACCCGAAGACCCATGACCTCAGTTTCACCTACTCTCGTGGCCGTGAGGAAGGTGTAGAACGCGAGTGGCGTTACTACTACAACGAAAACGGACATTGCATTGAGCGTCTCAGTAATGCCGAGGAGATTGGCGACGGCTACTCTGAGAAAGTCGCTGCTAACAAATACCTCCAAGTCTTTAGGATGTTAGTTGACAATAACGAATAAGTCTTGTATCAGAACTGAAAGCGTACCACTAAGGGGAGGTGGTCACTATGTCCCCTCTGGTAGCGCATCCCATTATACGTACGGAAGGGCTTGACCCCTCCGTATTTTTGATCCTCCTCCAACAAGAATGGGGCATCGTTGATATATGCTTGCTCAACACAGTCGAGTAACGCCGGACTGACGAAGACATGATCTATACTCCCCCACTCGCCCTGATAACGATAAGTCGCCTTGGCGCCATGTGTACCCTTTGCCTCACGGGTGACATTCTTCAGTGCGTGACTCTCTAGAAAGCGCAAGGCAGGTGAATCAGCATCATCGTTAAAATCACCCGCCACGATGACCTTCGCCTCAGGAGACAACCTTTCTATCGCCTGTATCAGTCTGTCAGCCACCAACTGGCGGTTAGGGCGTGTCGCCTTCTCACCACCATACCGGCTAGGAGCATGGACGACGAAGACATGCAAGGTATCACCATGAAGTGTCTCCCCCATGACATAAAGAATATCACGGGTAGGACGCATCCCCTCTAAGGGTTTGACATCCAGATAGTCGTAACACAGAGGACGAAACGTAAAAGGCTGATATAACAGGGCGACATCAATGCCACGCTCATCAGGTGACTCTGTCATCAAGTACTGATATCCCGCATTCCTCAGCAATGACTTACGGGTCAGGGCGAAGAGCACCGAGTCATTCTCCACCTCCACCAGAGCGACGAGATCAGGAACGCCCTCCTCCTGACAGGAGAGGATGGTCTGTCCGATATTGTTCATCTTACGCCAATAGCGCGAAGGTGTCCAATGACGCGTTGAAGCAGGCAACCACTCAGTGTCCTGCTTCAACGTATCATGACGACAATCAAAAAGATTCTCGCAATTCAGTTCTACGAGTGTCAGCGTCTGTGCTGACAAAAAAGAAATGACGAATAGAAAATAAGGAATGAGGATCACTTTTAACAACGTATTCCCCATTCCTAATTCCTAATTTCTAATTATTAATTTATCAGCACACCTTCTCTAAGCGCTTCATCATGACAAACATGAAGACAGCAGCAATGAGGCAGACGGCAAGGAACACACTCCAACAGAGCCAGAGAGGGACAGCACCCCACAGCAAGCCACCAACTACCACAAGCTGGTTACCAATGGCTGTGGCAACGAACCAGCCACCCATCATCATACCTTTGTATTTGGGAGGAGCTACCTTTGACACGAAAGAGATACCCATCGGTGACAACAGTAACTCGCCGAAGGTCAAGATGAGATAAACAGAAATCAGCAGGTCAGGTGTCACATCAGCGACATGCACTGCGACAGGATTGCCATCGGCACCTATCTCCGTCTGAGGCATTGGCAGTCCAAAGGAGCCGAATGCCATCAAGGCGTAGGCGACAGCAGCGACGATCATACCATAGGCTATCTTACGGGGAGCAGAAGGTTCCTTACCCTTGGCAGCCAAAGCACCGAAGATCGCCATAGATACCGGTGTCAGGGCTACCACATAGAAGGGGTTGAACTGTTGGAAGATAGGAGCAGAGACCTTGACAGTTCCTGAAGGGTCGTACTGCAGACAGAGGAAGCAGACGGCAAGAGCTATGACGACAAGGGAGATAATCTTACCCTTGCTGGTTTTCGACTGAAACAGTGAGAAACCGGCATAGACGATGAAGATGATGGCAACGAGGTTCCATACATCGAAACACATCGCCTGAATACCAGAGGCAGACTTTGCCGTGAACTCATCAGCGAAATATGTCAACGACAAACCGTTCTGATGGAAAGCCATCCAGAAGAAGATCACCACAGCAAAGACGAGACACAAGGCAACGATACGTTGTTTCGTCTCCTCCTTTGAGAGTTCCTCTACAGGAGCAGCAGAAGCAGTGGCAGTCTTTTTCCCACCTCCCTCCGTATGACGGAAGGTAGAACGGAAGAGATAATAGATGGCGATAGACAGGATCAGTGACGCACAAGCGACGGCAAAGGAGAAGTGGTAGGCATCATTACTGGAATAGCCCAACGTTGTCTCCGCATATTCCTTAATCTTAATGGCAGCGGTAGGTGCGAATAACGCACCGATATTGATTGCCATATAGAAGATGGAGAAGCCGGCATCACGCTTGTCCTTATATTGCGGATCATTATAAAGATCACCGACCATCACCTGCAGGTTTCCTTTGAAGAGTCCTGTGCCAAAACCTATCAGCAACAAGGCAGCAAGCATGACTATGAGGGCAAAGGTATCGCCTCCCAAGGGAACACTCAGCAACACATAACCTGCGAACATGATGATGATACCCGTGGTCACCATCCGTCCGAAGCCAAACTTGTCGGCGAGCATACCACCGAATAACGGAAAGAAATACACAAACATGAGGAAAGCACTATAGATAGTACCTGCAAGAGCTGGTGACAATCCATAGTTTGCCCTCAGAAATAATGCGAACACTGCAAGCATCGTGTAATAACCGAAGCGTTCTCCCGTATTAGCGAGAGCCAGTGCGAATAAACCTTTTGGCTGTCCTTCAAACATAATTTATTTAATTTTATCGTTTTTAGTCTTGATGATATCGAAGAGGTAAGTCGCCTTGATGACGATCTGTCCGAAATTAGACTTGCCGAAATAGTCACTCTTCGAATTGCCGTAGATATTGCCCAATCCATAGTAATAACGACCCTCCAGCATGAAATGACCCACCTTGGGTACGGAAAACTCAATACCGGCACCACCGGCAATACCATAGTCGAATTTCTTCTCGACAGGCATCGTCTCCTGTGCCACGATATTTGAGCTGCGAGGCTCTGTCGGTTGTATACCTGGTATCAGATTCGTATTCGTCGACTCACTCAGGAAGATACCCATCTGAGGACCTACCTGGAAGAAGCCTTGCAGTCCCTTACGCTCCCTACCCCATCCCAGTCGGGCAAAAAGCGGGATCTGCAGATACGTCATCTTTCGCTCATAATGCAAGGCGACATCATCCCCCTCATAGTACAATGGTTGGTTTTCGAGTCCTTGTATTTTCTCCTTCCAGCCCACCTGTGCGATATTCACCTCGGCGACGATGGAACAGATACTCTTGAAATATCTCTCACAGGTATAACGGAATGTGACACCTGCCGTCATGCCCCCCTGCATGTTCTGCGGGACATCAGGGGTAAAACTGACATTACTTAATATATAACCGCCATTCACACCCACGGCAAAGTCGGTGCGATACTCACCTACCTGTGCCCTCACGAAGAAAGGTATAAAGGCGAAAAGGTAAAACAGTAAAAGTCTTCTCATCTCTTAGAACTTGATCGTTTCTGTTTTGCGTTCCGGCATATAATGTACGAAGAACATGCTACGGTTCTTCAGGCCGCCATTACCTATCCGCTCGAAATGAAGGGGTGTCTGGATGGGGGTATAGCCTACCATTCCCGATCCACCTGTGAAGTTCTTGCCATAGATATGAATACCTTTCAGCAGGAAATACGCATGGTCGAAACCCGTGATGGCAAAACGCGGCAACGCATTGGGCATCATGTCACAATGGAAGTTCCAGCGATACTTCTGCATGATACGTTCTGTGCGTGGAGACGACAGGTCGGTATAGAAGGGAGCAGGAATATAAGTATCAAACTTATAGAAGTTCTCCAACTGATGACGGGTATAGAGCATCCACTCGGTATAGCCGAACACACTGATTCGCAGTTCGGGATGTGCCAGACGCAGACCATTGAGCTTTGCCATAGCGGCATTGAGTTCCTTGGAGCGTCCCGTGTTCAGTATCACCATATTCCGTTTGGTGGGACTGAAAGAACTGTAGAACATGCCATCACTGGAGTTCAGGTTCGTGATTTTATAGGCAATGTTCTTTGCCTCCAACCTACGGCGCAGTCCAAAGGTAAAGATACCCTTCTGACTAGTGGTATCATTACAATCGATGAAAACGGGATGGGTATCACTGAAACGCTCCAAGAAATGGTCGATGACCAGTTCATTCTGTTCCGTGGGGGGCTGATAGACCTGCATGAGATGACGGTTGATCAATATCTCATGACTGTTGATGGAAAAAGGTATGAACACCTTGATATCATGTTGTGTGGCAAAATCGCCCAAAGGTTTCACCATCTTCGAATACAAAGGACCGAAAATCACATCACACTCAGCAGCCTTGGGATCAGCAAGGAAAGTATTGATGTCCGTATCCTCAGCTACGTTCCATGCCCGGATATCGGTGGAGATATTGTTGGCACGCAGACTGTCACACGCCATCAGGATACCACGATAGTACTCTAGCATGCGCTTGCCGTCACCATTGACCTTATGCAAAGGGAGCATAACCCCTATGCGAACCTCACGATTGCGCACATCCACTTCCTCATTCTTGGGTCGGGCGACAGATGAAGGCTGTTGAGCTGATGCTGTCGGTTGCTGAGGAGTGTCTGCCTGTGGCTGGTTCTTCGGCCAGGGAATATTGATATAGTCACCTTTTTTCAACTCATAGCCCGGGGTGTTCATCTCTGGATTAGCGTCGATGAGTTCCTGAATGGTAATACCATACATACGGGAAATACCAAAAATAGTTTCCTTACGCTTCACCTCATGACGCTCTCGTATCCTCGACTGCTGGGCAAGGGCTGTCTCTGTGGTGAGTACCAGCAAGACGGCTAGCGTAATATATCTTATTATTCGCTTCATAATTCCATTTTTAGTCATTTATGGTGCAAAATTACAAAAAAGAAACGAGTTTCCTTTGTTCTGCACTCGATTTTTCGTATTTTTGCAGAATGAAATCAATTTTATATGCTTTTCTGTTGCTTTTAGCCCTTGTGGCAATGCCGACTTTCGCTGTCGCTGGTGGTGATGATGATGACGACGAGCTCACCGACTCTACCGCTGACTCTACCGCATTGCAACCCAGCAAGTTGGAGATGCCTAATGCGTTCTCTCCTAACAATGACGGTCACAATGACAAGTATCAGGCGAAATCCACCTATCAGAATATCGTGGAGTTCAAGGCGATGATCTTTAATCGCTGGGGACAATGCCTCTATGTCTGGACAGACTGGACGGACATCGAGAAAGGATGGGACGGTACCTACAAGGGAAGACCCGTCAAGGACGGTGTCTATTTCGTCCGTGTCAGAGCCAGAGGTGGAGATGGAAAAGAGTATGACATCAAGAAGGATGTCAATCTGCTACGCAGTTTTAACACGGTAACAAACACCAATGAGCAGTGATCAGAAAATCAATGTCTGGGGTGCACGCGTCCACAATCTGAAGAATGTGGATGTGGAGATTCCCCGTCAGTCACTGACCGTCATCACTGGTCTCAGTGGCTCAGGAAAGTCATCCCTTGCCTTCGACACCATCTTCGCCGAGGGACAGCGTCGGTATATCGAGACGTTCTCCGCCTATGCCCGTAACTTCCTGGGAGGCATGGAACGTCCTGACGTAGATAAGATCACCGGTCTCTCACCCGTCATCAGTATTGAGCAGAAGACCACCAACAAGAACCCCCGCTCTACCGTTGGTACCACTACGGAGGTCTATGACTATATGCGACTGCTCTTTGCCCGTGCCGGTAAGGCTTACAGTTATATGACGGGGGAGCCGATGGTGAAATACACGGAAGAGAAAGTCGTCGAGATGGTCATGCATGACTATGCCGGGAAAAAGATTCTCATCCTTGCCCCTGTGGTAAGAAGTCGTAAGGGTCATTACCGTGAGCTTTTCGAGAGTATGCGACGAAAAGGATACCTCCATGTCCGTGTAGATGGAGAGGTACAGGAGATTACCCGTGGCATGAAGGTCGACCGTTACAAGAACCATGACATCGAGGTCGTCATCGACCGTCTCGCCATCGACCCCATCCGTCCTGACGAGCCGTCCACCCCTTCCGACCGTCTCAAGAAGAGTATCAACATCGCCATGAAACAAGGAGAGGGACTCTTGATGATCATGGACTATGAGACAGGTAGCGTGAAGCATTTCTCCAAACGGCTGATGTGTCCCACCACGGGTATCTCGTATAGTGATCCAGCTCCCAATACGTTCTCATTCAACTCCCCACAGGGAGCCTGTCCCCGTTGTAAAGGTTTGGGATATATCAACGAAATCGACTTGGAGAAGGTGATTCCCAACCGTCAACTGAGTATCCATGATGGTGCCGTCGTTCCCTTGGGGAAATACAAGAACCAGATGATCTTCTGGCAGATTGACGCCATCCTTCAAAAATATGAATGTACCATCAAGACACCTGTCAATGACATTCCAGAAGAGGCTTTAAGCGAGATTCTCTATGGTTCTTTAGACACCATCCGCATTGACAAAGAACTGGTACACACCTCCAGCGACTATTTCGTGAGCTTCGACGGAGTCGTGAAATACCTGCGGAATGTCATGGAGAACGACGAGAGTACCAGTGGACAGAAATGGGCTGACCAGTTCCTGGCGGAGTGTGAATGTCCAGAATGTCATGGACAACGGCTTCACCGTGAGGCGCTGTCGTATAAGATTTGGGACAAGAACATCTCAGAACTTGCCTGCATGGACCTTACGGAATTGCGGGAATGGCTGGAAGAAGTGGAAGAGCATATGGACCACCAACAGCAACAGATCGCCTCGGAGATCCTGAAAGAGATACGTACCCGACTCAACTTCCTGTTGGAAGTAGGACTCGACTATCTTGCCCTCAATCGTCAGTCAGCCTCTCTCTCTGGTGGTGAGAGCCAGCGTATCCGTCTTGCCACACAGATTGGTTCACAACTCGTCAACGTGCTGTATATCCTCGATGAGCCCAGTATCGGACTGCATCAGCGGGACAACGACCGACTCATCCGCTCCCTCAAGGAACTGCGTGACCTCGGTAATACCGTCATCGTAGTGGAGCACGACCGTGACATGATGCTCAATGCCGACTATATCGTGGATATCGGTCCTAAGGCTGGACGCAAAGGCGGTGAGGTGGTGTTCCAAGGCACCGTCGATGAGATGATGAAGGCAAACACCATTACGGCACAATATCTGAGTGGTGACCGGAATATCGAGATTCCAACATCCCGGCGCAAGGGCAACGGCAAGAGCTTGTGGCTCCGCGGTTGTCGTGGTAATAACCTGAAGAATATCGATGTGGAGTTCCCTTTGGGTAAACTTGTTCTCGTCACAGGTGTCAGCGGATCGGGTAAGTCTACTCTTATCAACGAGACACTCTACCCCATCCTGTCGAAGCATTTCTATCGTTCTTTGCAGGCTCCGATGCCCTATGACAGCATCGAGGGACTGCAATATATAGATAAGGTGGTGAATGTCGACCAGAGTCCTATCGGACGTACCCCACGCTCTAACCCTGCCACCTATACTGGTGTCTTCTCTGACATCCGCAACTTGTTCGTCCATCTGCCAGAGGCACAGATCCGAGGCTATAAACCCGGACGATTCTCTTTCAACGTGAAAGGAGGGCGTTGCGAGACCTGCGGTGGTAATGGTTATAAAACGATAGAGATGAACTTCCTGCCTGACATCCAGGTACCTTGTGAGGAGTGTCATGGGAAACGCTATAACCGGGAGACCTTAGAGGTGCGCTTCAAGGGCAAGTCTATCGCCGATGTGCTCGATATGACCATCAACCAAGCGGTGGAGTTCTTCGAGAACGTTCCTGATATCCTGCGAAAGATCAAGACGATTCAGGAGGTGGGACTGGGCTATATCAAACTCGGACAGCCCTCTACGACCCTCAGCGGTGGTGAGAGCCAGCGTGTGAAACTCGCTACCGAACTGTCGAAGAAAGACACGGGAAAGACGCTTTACATCCTTGACGAGCCTACCACTGGTCTGCATTTCGAGGATATCCGCATCCTCATGGACGTGCTACAGAAACTCGTGGATCGTGGTAATACTGTCATCATCATCGAGCATAACCTCGATGTCATCAAACTCGCCGACTATATCATCGATATGGGACCAGAGGGTGGACGCAACGGTGGTACCGTCCTCTCGACAGGTACACCAGAGGAAATCGCCAAGAGCAAGAAGGGTTACACCCCCAAGTTCCTGAAAGCGGAACTAAGGCGATAAATGATAAAGATAGCACTTGTTTCAGTAAATTCAGTGAATTTACTTTTATAGCTCAAACTGATAACCGACTGTCAACCATAGGGAATTGGTCTTCCAAGAGTCCTCCACAGCCAGTTCCACGTTGCACATGTTCATCAAACCGATATTATAACGAAGGTCGGCGACGAAGTTCCGATAACAATAGGAGATGCCTGCAGGAATGGATACATTGACACGCTTGAAGTCACTCGTATTAGTCAGGGAGTTAACGTTATCCTTGTATTTCCCACTCACCAGATAGCCCAGTTGCACACCAGCCTTCAAGGCAAGACCTGGCAGGATATTCGGTTCTATATAGAAATTGACGAGGACAGGGATATTGATGAAGTGAAGTGTCTGTGTCACCTTACCCAGATTGTCCACAGTGCCATAAGTATAGCCCTCATTGGAATAGTAGGCACCCACAGAGATACCGATTTGCTGCCATGCGTGATACTCTGCGTCAAGACCTCCCACAAAGCCCCATTTCCGTTTCGCACCGACAGCATGGTCAAGGTCTGTCCATAAATCTTCTACCGACATATTCGATGAGTTGATACCCACACGTGGCGTCAGTGTCCACGAACCAGTCTCCTGTTGTGCCTTCATACCCATGCAAAGGCATAGAAATGTGATGATAGCAATGATCCTATTCATGATTTTCATTTTTTATTATAAACGCATGCAGTTTGGATATTATTGCCACATCTCACAAAAGAATACAAAAAGGGGCACATCCGAAGACGTGCCCCCTCATTATGAAGTAAATAATGTTATAGACTTATTTCATCTATTTCACGAGAAGGATTAGACATGATGATATTCACCATACCCACAATATCCGTGACATTCACGGCACCATCCTCGTTAACATCAGCAGCCTCAAAGTCGAAGGTACTCGTAGGATTCTCCATGATAAAGTTGACGGTAGCCACGATATCCGTCACGTTCACATTGCCGTCACCATTGGCATCACCAGGGATATAACTTGCACCGAAAGTCACTTTGTAGCCATAAAGCAGAACACTGTTCTCACCAACTACAGGAGCACGATCAAGACGTGCAGCACTTCCATTCTCCGTACTCGCATACAGGTAGACATAAGAAGGTTCTTTTACATCAAATGGCACATCAACCGTTCCTCGCTCCATCTTTGTAATCTTTGTTGGAACACTATTTCCTATCTGTACCATCAACACATGCGTCCCGATGGTTTGTACATCGACCGTAACGCTACCCTTACTCTCAGGAATCTCGAAGATGATGCCAGTGTAGTTCTCATGTACGACAGCATCACCCACCTCAGCATCCTGTATCGCATTCATCTGCTCATCCGTTGTCGTAGAGTTCAGCACCAGAGCCTCCTCCGTAGTATCATAGCCGTCACCGTTTGTTGCATCCATATTATAATAGGTGTTGTCAATTACAGTGTTCTCCAAATTCATTTCGCCCGCAATAATCTCTTTGAACGAAGTCTCTTCCGTTTCAGTAATAGGCATAATCTCCACTTTTTCTTCTATCGTCAACTTACCAACGACATAGGTAATCTCATAGTTCTGGGCATCAGCACCACTGACGGTAATCTCGTACTCACCAGGAGCACTGGATGAGGTCGCATTCGTAGAGACGGTGGGCTGCTGCGTCAGGACTTCTGAAGTCTCACCGTTCTTGAAACCCTCATACTCCACCTCAAATGTCGGCAGTTCCTCACCCTGCTTGATGGTGTAGTCCTTTGCCGTAATCGTCAGGGGAGCCTTCGTGATGGTCAGCGTACCATTGACGTATGTGGCGTTGTAGTTCGTCACACTACCCTTTGCGATAACAATCGGATAGGTTCCAATAGGGGAAGTCTTTGTTGCTTCACAGGTAATAGTTGGTGTTCCTTCAAGCGTTGCACCCTCACTGGTAAACTCAAACTTAGGAAAGTCGTCACCATACTCTATCGTATAACTATTCGCCTTGACTATCAAGGCATCGGCATCTACAATCGTCAACTTACCAGCAACATAGGTAATCTCATAGTTCTGGGCATCAGCACCACTGACGGTAATCTCGTACTCACCAGGAGTACTGGATGAGGTCGCATTCGTAGAGACGGTGGGCTGCTGCGTCAGGACTTCTGAAGTCTCACCGTTCTTGAAACCCTCATACTCCACCTCAAATGTCGGCAGTTCCTCACCCTGCTTGATGGTGTAGTCCTTTGCCGTAATCGTCAGGGGAGCCTTGTCAATAGAGAAAGGTATCTCAGGTGTCTTGCCAGACTTGTAATGTCCCTTAGCCGCTATGACAGCGTATAAACGATATTCTCCTGCATTGACTGGGACTGACGGACTATAGTCTTCTTCGCGTACATCTTTGTAATAACAAGTAACGTCACCACTGCTTGTGTTTCCCTGAATAACTGGTGCCACTGGTGTCTCTCCATATATCCAATTACTGATCTCGACGGACGGAGATACAGACAGGCATTCCGTGAATGTCGCAGTCACGTATGCCCCATAACCCTCGACAAGAGTGAAAGTATAGGTTCCCTTACCTGTGTCATCCACATCAACAGGGGTCAACGGCAGACTGCTTGCCACCTTTGGTCCGGAAGCCCTTTGTGACGCTACAGAGCCACCGTCAATGGTCTTTTGGACCACGATATCGTCAACTGTGATGTAATAGTCAGCGGACGGTGTGACGGCCAGGGTCACCGTTGAGCCGTTGACGGCATAACTAATCTGGCCATTACTGGTCTCCTCAATATATATATCTTCCGCAGCCACCGTCATCTGAGCGACAGAGAGCAATGCCGCAACTATAATGCTTTTTAAAATAGAATGTCTCATCATCATCAATCTTTTTACTTGATTGTTACTTTCCTTTTATTTCTCAGATAAACGCCCTTCTTAGAAGGAGCACCATTCAGTTTGCGACCGTTCAGGTCATACCAAGTGTCAGTACTGCCCGGAATATAAGTCGGTTTCCGAACAGATGTCACTTCTCCGTCAATGACTATGTCCAAATACTGACGGGCTTCAGCAGACGTCTTAGCGAGGTATCCTCTGCCGGCAGCCACGGACGTTCCGCTATTAAGGACAAACTCGTCATTGTATAGCACGTATGTGCGGTAAGGTGTCAAACCTGTCGTCTCGGAGATGCCACCCATCAGGAGTGTTGGGATACTGGAAGCCTGTTCATAGTAATCAAGTGTGATAGTAGTTGGCTCCAAAGGCTTACTGTCGAGTCCTACGAGCACCATGCAGTTGGCAGGAATGCCGTCAGGATATTCCTCAAGATAGACATTCTCGTCGTCAACACTTGAGACGGCATAGACCCTGGCGTTACTTCCCTCCGACAACTTACAGGGCATTTCACTGACAAACGTCTGCCACTGCTGACCTGCTGGGAAAGTCAGTTCGATACCCTGTCTTTTGACATGGACATCCTTTGATATGTATACATTGTTAGCATAATCGAACAACTCTGCAGGCAGGTTAAGCCGTAGCCCAAGATAACAGTCTCCTTCCTTTTCATATGTAACTGTTGATACACCTGTGTCCTTGTCATAGCCTAAGCTGAAGTCGTTCAGATAGTCGTATTGCTTGGAAAACCTGCCATTGGTGTTCCAATAGTCATCATAACGTCCTGGGAAAATCTTCTCGATGCACCCAAAGATGCCATAGTCTTCTATCCTCAAGACATCAGTACCTCCTACGTATGTGTTTAGGAATTCCATGTCGTCCTTCCATTTCAGTTCACCGTCATATTCATTGTCGAACTGGCTGAAATAGGTTGCTGGCGATGCCTTGTTGATGAGGATAGAGCCGAGGTCGTAATTGAAGGTGTAGTTCTTGGCTTTTGCCTCTTGGTCTATTACCATCTGGTGATTGCCTGGAAGAGGTATCTCACCATCCGCCAGCCGCCAAGTGGGTTCTTGTGTAATGACGCTTTCGTTGTCATCCCATTGGAATCCACTATAAGAGAACTTGACCTCGTCATGCATATTGAACCAGTTGACAGCCCACCATGTAGCCGTACTTGCATGGACCCATAACTCTGCTGGTTTCACCCTTAAGGTAGGAATATAGTATGCCACATAGCCAGCATCACCTAAATAAGATGCATTCCTTGCTTCCTCAGTATCCAGTCCGATATGGACAAATAGCGTGTCATCTTGTAGTAGATGGTCACCTGCGTCAAGTCTGTCGTTGATGGGTATTACCCAGCTTCCGTCTTTTGTCCGTACCTGATAGACAGCATAGCCTTCTGGTAATTCTGTTGCCGGGAACTGGTCGTAGGCCGTCACGTCTGGTAACAATGGACCGTTAACGTCGCCATAAGTACTCGTCAGCAATGGTCCTGTAGAGAACTGGATTGTGTCTGGTACCACGTTCAGGTAGCCGTAGCACCACCGTAATGAAGAGAACTCTTCCTGTTGTGGGAAGACCAGATGATAGCAGTCGTCGTCGCCTCCTGTGGGGTTGTATACCTGGTTATGCACCAAAGTCTTTATTCTGCCATCATCATCCAACAGCTGATAGTAGTCTGGTGTCGGTGCCGTGTCGAGGACGCTGGGGTTCTCGCCATTCTTGAAGCCAATATACTCGAAGTATTCGGGTTTCCAGGCTTCGCGATAGCGCAGTGTAGTGTCTCGTGCGATTACCTGCAGGTTGGCTTTCTTCACTGTCAGCATTCCCGGTTCTATGATTTCGAAACCGTTATATCCTTTCAGTTTACCTCCGGTGACGCTGATGGGATATGTGCCAGGCTTCGATGTCTTGGTAGCCTCTATGGTGATCGTAGGCATTTCTTCCCATTCCGGTTCCGTGCTGCCTGCTGCAGCATAATGATGCCGTCCGTTGACGTCCAGCGTGTCTGTAGCAGTCTGCTGTGGATTGATAACAATCTGGAAGACGGGGTTGTCGTCGCCATACTCTCTTGAGTAGTTGCCAACAATAATCTGTGCTATGCCCGGGTCAGCGGGTGCTTCTACCGTCATGATACCCTCTTCCACCGTAAAGTCATAGTTCACGGCTTTTATCGCGTTCTTGATAGTGATAGGATAGGTCCCTGCCTTGCTGTCACTGATTGCCTCGCAGACCAGTTCTGGCTTGAACAGCAGCACCTCTTCGGTGTCCCCATTCTTCAGTCCTGTGATGTCGTATGTCAATGCGGGGTTGTCCTCTCCCGTCTCTCTGGTCACGTCACGAGGTTTGATTGTTGCCTTGGCAGGTTTTATCTTCATAATATTGCCACGATAATCACTAATAGGAATATTACCCTCGCCGCCACTGACATACACTTCGTAGACACCTGCCGGCGAATCGGCATTAGCCGTGCATTCTATCGTCGGCGGTGTCGTCCACTCGAAAGTCTTCCCAGGGCAGCCTCCACTCACCCTGATTTCCGGCACCACGGTTTCACCATACTCACATTCCGACGGCAGCACGGAAACGATGACTTGGTTGTCTACAACAGGAATGCTGAATACCCCTTTTAAATTAAACCCATCATCAACGGTTTTCTGATTTCCGTATTCGTCTGTAGCCACAACATACAGATCCACATCCGGGTCATTCACATCGAAGTCTGTCGGTATGGACACTGGTATAGCTCCATAAGCCGTCGCATAGGGGTTGATGGAGATAGGGATATCGTCAGACAGTTTAGTATTTGCCGCCAACACTTCGCCATCATGGTTTTTCTCAGAATATACAGCTATAGTACCGTTGAAGACATAGCTTGGTGAGTTATTCTTAATACAGTATTTCAGGTCGGTTGTCGCACCTCGCACCAGGACGTTGTCGTCGACTTTAAAATCATATATCTCGCCGGCAACATGCATACGATATTGTGAGTCATGTGTTAGCTTGTATTCATCTATACCGACACTGTCTAATGCCATTACCGGGATGAACTCGTTGTCGCCAAGAAGGGGATATACATGTTCAAGCACCTTGAAGTAGAGCTTCATATAACATTTACCCATAGGGCGAGGAACGTTGCACGAAGCATTCCAAAACACTCCCCTTGCGGACTTTTCATCTTTAGAACCATAACTCTGTACTCTCGTAATATAGAGAAGCTTTTTATCGGCATCATATATCTCTGTGATGGTGGAGTCGACTGGAGGAGGAGTGATGTATCGTCCCAACTCGTCTTCGAAACTGAAACTAAAGTGGACATCGGGCGTTTCCCATTCATCATAACCGTTAATGGAATACCAAATATCGTTTTTGTAATTGACAACCAATGAGTCAGTATAATCGCTATAATAGCTATCGAAACTGCCAAACCTGAAGTTAGGGAACTGCTCGTAATGCTTTGTCTCCACCGTGTCCGCATAGAAACGGTAGGCTCCGCCTCTGAAATAGCGATCTTGATCCAGATATCCAAGGCCTTTAGCTATACCCTTTTCAGAATCGCCAAGATACACCGCGTGGGCTTTGTCTTTATAGACACCTTCCTCTTCACTGCCAGAATGAGCACGGGCCATTAGTTCATAGACACCTGGCTTGAACCACAGCAGATGCTCGTCCAAACCTTGATACTCGGCATGCAAGTACAGTTGGTCGCCAGGCTTCTTGCTTTCAAACTTATTCGTGTAAGTATAAGTCTCCTTGGGAGCAAGAACCTTCTCCACCATCTGCAAGGTGTCTGTAGCAGGGTGGTACTGGGTGTCAGTACCGGGGAAATTGGTGAAGAGCAGGGCAATTCTCTTGGATTTACTGCTCGGATTATGCACCGTCACGTTATAACCACTTTGGCATTTCGGATAAAGATAATGCTTAAACCCACTGGCAATGCCTTCGGGATGACCACCCCATTCAACATTGTTGATGTCCCACGGTCTGTCGTCATCAGCTGTCCACCAGAATTTCGTGATATAGGGAGCGGCTATTTCCTCGGCTGCTTCTTTGTCAAGAACCTTGTAGCCTTCCCAGACGTTTAAACCAGCGGAAAAAGAAAAGTCCATAAATTTGTTCTCTGTCAGCAGTTCAAAGGTCTGTTCCCCATCCTTTCTAATATATATCTTACCCTCGGCACGTGGGAAATAAGTGCCGGGAGGCAGATTGTCGATGGTCACATCAAATTCAGGCTGGTTCATTCCTCCTCTTGTCGACACATATACATCTTCCAAAACTGTAGAGAAAACTGTCTTCTGGTCTTCATGGCGTATCATCTCAAATTTGACGTCGCCATGGAACGGGATTCCTTGTTCATCGTTTTCAAGCTTAAACCACATCTTGACGTTTTGGCAATTGCTCAGGGTATGTGTAGTGACAGGTTGGAAACTGCCGTTGACGAGAATAGTATCCGTTTCGTAGGCGAAGGGGTTCTCCTCAGGGTCTAAAGAGACGCTGGTCATTTGTCCAACACCATACTTCATGCTGAAAACTCCCTTGGGTGCAACCTTGATGGTGAGTGGCTCCGCGAGGACGGGTGTGTCGGAAAGAGAACTCGGATACTTGTTTGGCAGCTGCCACTTACCCTCGGCGAGATAGACCATGGCGAGCTGACAGGTGATGTCTTCAGAAGTATTGTTTTCAGGCACATAGAAGGTGGTCTTAATACCTTTCAGGTCTTTCCGCATAGTTATGTAATCGGTGTACTCTTCGCCAACATCATTGGTCCCCTTTCCGGTAAGCACCCCGTAATCCACATATGTGTCAATCGGAACACTTTTGCTAATGATACGGCTTATTTTCGAACCGTCCATAATCGCCAGGCCAACGCTGTCAACGCCATACTCTACGTTAGTGACTGTAAACTTGCTCTCAAAGGTCTGCTGCGAACCTGGAACCAGAGTCTCTGTTATGTCACAGTCAAGTTCCTTCTGATATTCCCTGACCACGGGGTGTACCTTGTCGGCTGGAGGAGCGAAACCAATATAAGTGATAATAAAATTGTTTTCATCTTCCAAATAGCCCACGTCGTTGCTTACGTACATCTTGAACCATCCATCGCTTTTGCCAGCCCATCCCCAATTGACATGGAAACTGCCGTCATTGGCATAGCCGTCAAGAACAAAGGCATGATTTCCAAGCCGACCAGGAGCACCAGCAAAGACGGGCCTGCCATTGTCAAGTTCCTTGCAGAGGATTTGTCGTCCCTCTTCTTCGTAGTGTGCGGCATTCGCTATCAGATAAAAATAGGCAAAGGGGTCATAGCCCAGTATCTCATAATAAAACTCAATCAAACTAGGCAAACCTGCCAGAGATGCTGTCCCGCTTTTAGAATATGTGCCCGTAGAAATGTCAAGGAAGAAAGAACCGATTTTCTCTGCCTCTGTGGTGGATATGGTACCAAGACTGCCATAACTATCTTTGAAGGAAGAGTAATCATATATAGAAGTATGGCCGTCGACAGGAATAGTTGCTAAAGGGAAGTTGCCTCCTCTGTAATAAGGAATAGAGGTAGGCGATTCTTTCTTTATAGTTTTTGGATACCGATAGTAGTTAATGATTTGTGCCAACGCCGTATTCGTACAACCCGCAGGCAGCCCATGTACCTTAGAGTTGTATGGATACCCCTGTCCCCACGTGGTGCTCAGCAGCTTATCCACCACGATACTTCCAGCCTCGGGGGCTCTCCTGGTGGCCCCTTTGTTTCCTGAAGTTCGGAGCGACGCTATCTGCTTAGCATACCTGTTCAGCATAAACTGCAGGCCATCGGGTATGTCGTCTGGGTCGAAAGAGCCTGAGAAACTATAGCCGATAACGGGGTCGGCAGCATCGTCGGCAGAGATGATGACGAACCCAGAATTGTCGTCAGCGTTATACACATAGAAGCACGGTGACACTGGTGACTCATTACTTCCTGATGCCCTTCTGGTATGAACATTCACTGTCTCTGACGAACCAGGCATTGCGCCAACATACACCAACTTAAGCGATGTAGCTGTTACAGCAGATGCTCGACGTGTACCCTGCACCGTACGATGGCTGTTAAAGAACTGTTGTGCCTTACTCAAAGCCTGCTGCTCTGTGACTTCACCTGCTTTCACCAATAACCCAGTGGCAAGCATTGTTAATAGTAATACCAAATTCCTCATCATTTTACTTTTCCTAAGAATGTTATAGTTCATTTTCAACCACAGCAGAAGCGCGGGACTGCTTTTGCCAGTTCCGAGATGAAGGTCCTAAGAAAACCTGAATAAAGAAAATGGAGTACACCCCCACGCCTATACGTGGAAGCCGTTCTGCCCTCCTGCTTTATTCAGCCTTGCTTTGAAAATTTCCTAGGTTTTCATCTCGCTAGTTGGGAGCATAACGCTTCTTCTGCTGGAGTAAGTCCTTCCCACTCCGATTGCAAATATAGTAAATATTTCTAAAACTCCAAAGAATTTTCAAAAAAAGAATAAATGTTTATGCACCAAGAAAGCCAAGAATGCTGCATTCCCTACGTAGAAAAAACAATAACAATAAAAAAGGAGTACATCCGAAGATGTACCCCTCCATAGGAAATTTATTTAAATATAATGCTTTTACTTTAATTAGAAGTTGTAGTACAGACCGAAGTCAACAGAAGCCAGATTCAGACCTAAGTCAACAGACTGTACAGACTTGGCATTCTTAGCCTTAGCAGAAGACCATCCGAAGTTACCTACGTGAGCTACAAAGCTGATCTTCTCGTTCAGATTAACAGCAACACCTGGCTTGAAGCTGATACCAAAGCCGTTAGCGCTATCATCCTCAACCTTGACATAGTTGTACTCGAAACCACCATCAACGAAGAAGTTTACCTTGTCAAGCTTTACGAAAGTGTAACGAGCGTAAGGATTTACAACAAACTCATTGCTCTTTGCATCGTCAACCTTATTATAAGCATAACCAATCTTCATACCTACAGCCCACTTCTCATTCAGATTGTAACCCAGCTCAGGCGTAATCACGAACGTGTTAGACTTAACGTCTGTGTTCTTGTCCTTAGTGTAGTTGTAACCTACGGTACCACCAACATACCACTGAGCGTTCATGGTTGTTGCCATAGCAACGGCAACGAGAGTCATCAAAATCTTTTTCATAATCTTTTACCTTTCTTTAATTAATAATTATCCTAATGTTTTTTGCATTCTTTTTGAATTGCGGTGCAAAGTTAAGGACTTTTATGATTTGTTGTTCTGTTATCGCGCACAAAAGAGCAAAAAAGGGGCTTTTCGATGACCTAAATCAAGAAAAGGACAAAAAAAGAGCATCCGAAGATGCTCCTTTTCTATCTGAAATTTATTGAATATCACATGGCTGAGCTGGCAAACAACCAGTCGTAGATGCAAGAGCAGACACCGAAGAGCACGATACCTGCCGTGCAGATAGCAAGAGCAAGACGCGTACTACTTTCTGTCTTGAAGGTAGGCAACGGATTCTCAGATGGTTTGATGTACATTGCCTTCACTATCAACAGATAGTAGTAGAGTGACACTACTGTGTTAATCAAGGCGATAAACACTACGAAATATGCCCAGAACGAGCCCTGTTCTGCAGCCGCCATGAACACGAAAAACTTCGAGAACATACCTGCGAACGGTGGGATACCAGCCAGTGAGAACAAGGCGAGTGTCATCAGGAACGACAGTTTGGGGTTCGTCTGATAGAGTCCGTTATAACTATGCATCATCGTCGTACCACCATTATTCTGCTCTACTGTAGAGATGACGGTGAACACAGCCATATTGGCAACAACGTACACCAAGATGTAATACATCAGTGCTGCCATACCAGCCTGACTGCTTCCGATAACAGCAAGCATGATATATCCTGCCTGAGAGATAGAACTGAATGCCATAAACCGTTTCAACTCTTTCTGACGAATGGCAAAGAGGTTGGCAACCGTGATACTGAGAACGACAACGATATAGAGCATATACTCCCAATAAGCCGTCAAGGGTGCGAATACCTTCATCAGGATCGTCATCAGCGCAAAGGCTGCCGCACCTTTTGATACCACGCTCAGATAACCCGTCACAGGTGTCGGAGCACCCTGATAGGTGTCGGCAGTCCAGAAATGGAAAGGTACCAGCGAGAGCTTGAAGCCCAGTCCACTGAAGAAGAACACCAGACCCATAATGAGCATGGGTACCTGACTTTTATGCTGTGCGAAAGAAGCAATGCGCTGCGTCACATCATCGAAATAGAGCGTACCCACAGAGCCGTAAATAAACGAGATACCATACAGCATCACAGCACTGGAGAATGTAGCGGTGATAATATACTTGGCGGCACCCTCAGCAGAATCTTTCTTCAGTTTGTTGAGAGCTACCAGACATGCCATCGGCACACTCGCCATCTCCAATCCGAGGAAGAACATGAGGAAATTACCACTTGACACCATAAAGAACATACCCAAAAGTGTGGAGAGTACCAGCAAATAGAACTCACCGTCGTACCGCTTTGCCTCATTCTTCAGCCAAGGCTCTGCCATAATCAGTACGATCACTGTTCCGACACTCAGGATAATCTTCATGACATTGGATGCCAGAGAGGCAACATACATGCCACCAAAAGCCTGTGAGGGTTCTGACAGTAATGCGATGCGCACAGGCAACACTACCATCAGTGCTACTGTCACTGAAAAAAGGATATCATGCTTCTTCTCACTATGGTGTACAATGAAGTCAATCACAAAAACCGCTAACAAAATGATAACGAGATAAAACTCAGGAATCATATTTAGGAATTGTCCGTAATTCATATCTTATACCCTCCTTTTTAAATAATGTTAGCCAAAATAGGACCTACCGCATCAGAGATGACGTTACTTGCCCACAAGGGGAACAGACCAAGACCTGCCACACAAGCGATGAGACAGATAACAGCAACGCGCTCATCCCATGTGGCATCCGTCAACTCCAGATAATGCTTGTTCTTTACCTCACCATACAGGATCTTACCTACCACACGGAGGATATAGACGGCTGTCACGACAATGGATGTACAAGCAATGATGGTAGCGACACGATGGAACTGGTCGGGATTCTCGAAAGAACCCACGAAGATGGTCATCTCAGCAATGAAACCAGAGAAGCCCGGCAGACCGAGGTTGGCAAGACCTGCCACTACATAACCCACAGCAAGGAATGGCATGATCTTCATCAGACCGTCCAAGTAACGGATGTCACGGGTATGGGTTCGTCCATAGATCATACCGATGAGGGCGAAGAAGAGTGCCGTCATCAGACCGTGAGAGAGCATCTGCAGGATAGCACCCGTGCAGGATGTCTTGGTCATCATCAACAGGGCGAAGAGTACTAAGCCACAGTGTGACACAGACGAGTAAGCATTGATATATTTCAGGTCGGTCTGTACACAAGCGGAGAAAGCACCATATACGACAGAAATAGTCGTCAAGATCAAGAAAATCCATGCCAGTTCGTTGGCGGCATCCGGCAACAGGTACATGGCAACGCGGAAACAGCCGTAGCCTCCAAGTTTCATCAACACGCCAGCATGCAGCATAGACACTGCCGTAGGTGCCGAGGCATGACCATCAGGTGACCATGTATGGAAGGGGAACAAGGCTCCCAAAACACCGAATCCGATAAAGATGAAGGGGAAGAACACCTTCTGTGTCTCCACAGGGATATTGTGCATGGCAGCTATCTCATTGACATTCATCGTCGTAGCACCACTGTAATAGTAGATACCCAGGATACCGAGAATCAAGAGGGCAGAACCTCCCATCAGCATCAGGGTCAACTTCATTGCGGCATACTCCTTGTTACCACTACCCCACACACCAATCAACAGATACATCGGAATCAAAGCCACCTCATAGAACATGAACATCGTGAACATGTCCGTGCAGATGAAGAAACCATAAACACCCGTTGAAAGGAGCGTGAACCACAGGAAATACTCCTTCGTCATCGGCTTCAACTGCCAAGAGGCGAATGTTCCTGTGAACACGATGATACTTGACAACAACAGCATCACGACAGAGATACCGTCAACACCTACCGAGTAGGCGATGTTCAGTGGTTTGAACCACGGTGTGGATGCTGCCAGCAACATCACGTCAGTATTACCTGCCGCACGCTGCTGGATAAAATAGATGGTCAGCCATATAGACAGGGCGAGTAAGCACGACGCACCAGCCACCATCACGCCACGCACCTGATTAAGATTCTTCGCCAACCAAAGGCAAAGCAGCATCAGTGCCGGGATTAACACAAATAAACTTAATATATTCATTGTTGTTATCTTCTTTATTTAATATAGTTCCTATAGTGTCTATAGTACCTATAGTATTATAGTGCCAATAGTATTAATGTTAATGCAACAGTGCCTGTCAGGAACCATACGGCATACTGACGAACATCACCACTCTGCCAAGGACGCAACGACTCACCTGCCTCATTAGCTCCCCATGCCATAAAGTTGAAGGTGCCGTCAACGACATGACGGTCGAACCAAGCAACAGGCTTGGAGATACAACGGAAGATAATACGGTGAGTGACATACTGCCAGATCTCATCCTGATAGAAACGCTTATAGGCTGCCTGATGCAGACGCGGGAACTGTTTATACAGACGGTCGGCAATCGGCTGGCTCTCTCCTTTATAGATATAGGTGGCAAGACAGATACTCAGAATCGCGATAACGGTAGAGGTCAATGCGATCTGTGTATCGAAATGAATGGTATAGTTGGTTCCTGCGGCAGATACAAACTGACCGAAAGAGCCGCCCCACCCTGCGAAACCTGCGATAGTAGTATAAATACCTACTCCCATCGTAATTACACAAAGCACAATCAGAGGAATAGTCATCGTAGCAGGAGCCTCATGAGGTGTATGATGCGCATGTGCCTCCTTGTTCTCCGTACCCCAGAATATACCGTAGTACAGGCGGAACATATAGAAAGCCGTCATAGCTGCAATACCCGTCATGATCCATCCTACGACAGGACTATAGGCGAAACACGCTGTGATAATCTCATCCTTCGAACTAAAGCCAGAGAAGAAAGGAATACCTGCGATAGCGAAACAAGAGATCAAGAACGTGATATTCGTTATCGGCATATACTTACGCAAGCCACCCATCATCGCCATCTCATTAGAATGAACTGCGTGGATAATACATCCCGCGCCCAAGAACAGACAAGCCTTGAACATGGCATGGGTGAACAAATGGAACATACCTGCCATGAAACCTAATTGTGCATGGTTGTCAAGGACAGCCTCATGACCAGGAAGAGAAACACCCAGTGCCACCATCATAAAAGCAATCTGCGAGATGGTGGAGAAAGCAAGTACACGCTTGATATCACTCTGGGCACAAGCAACAGCAGCGGCATAGAAGGCGGTGAAGACACCGACCCATACCACAATACTCATTTGAGGCTGTGCATACTCCACCCACAAAGGGAACATACGGGCAATCTGGAACACACCAGCGACCACCATCGTGGCAGCATGGATCAATGCAGATACAGGAGTTGGACCCTCCATGGCATCAGGCAACCAGATATGCAACGGGAACATCGCACTCTTACCGGCACCACCGATGAACATCAGTACCAGAGCGGTAGGCAGGATAAACGCTCCTGCTGCCATTGCCTTCGCAGCATTACCCTCGATAAACGGTGTAGTGCCTTGTCCCATCACGATATCTCCAGCAAAGGAGAAACTGAATGAGTCTGTATAGTAACCGAAGAGCAGGATACCAATAAGGAAGAACATATCAGCGAAACGAGTCACGATGAATGCCTTCTTAGAAGCGGCAATAGCTGGCTTCAAAGGATAGTAGAAACCAATCAGCAAGTAAGATGACACACCTACCAACTCCCAGAACGTATACATCTGGAAGATATTCGTGGCAAGTACGAGTCCGAGCATAGACATCGTGAACAGCGAGAGGAAGGCGTAGTAACGCTGGAAACCCTTCTCACCATGCATATAGCCGAAAGAGTAAATATGTACCATGAACGACACCGTGCTGATGACGATAAGCATCATCACTGAGATAGGATCCAACAGGATACCCATGTCAAAATGCAGGTTACCCAAAGGCAGCCAGGTGAAGTTGTAGGGAACGATGGTAGCAAAGGTACCATTAGCAAGACGGTCCGCACTAAAATAAGCGAATGCCGTCATATAAGACAATACCGTTACCAGTCCCAAAGATGTAGTACCTATAAGACCAGCGGTCTTATGTGACATCTTCATACCAGCCAACGCAAGTATCACAAACGAAAGCGCTGGCAGCAGAAGGATTAGAAATGAATAACTATATATCTCCATAACCATTTACCATTTCATATTCTTAATACTGTCAACAGTATCGCTCTTGAAATTGCGATATACATTGATGATAATTGCAATAGCCACAGCACACTCTGCCGCACAAACTCCAATGGCAAACAATGTCATAAACATTCCTTCCATAGAGCCAGGATAGAGCAGGCGGTTGAATGCTGCGAAATTAATATCGACGGCATTAAGTACCAACTCTACAGAGATGAGCATAGCAACCAAGTTCCGACGGGTAATAAATCCAAAAACGCCGATAAAGAACAATAGTGCACTCAGCACAAAATAATATTCTACAGGTACCATTATTTGTTCTCCTCCTTTCTTGCAATAACCAAGCCACCGATAATACAGGCAAGCAGGAATAAAGAGATAAACTCAAAAGGAAGGATGTACTGATACTTATCCGCTCCCACAAGAGCCATACCAATCTTTTTCATCGGCACCTCCTCATCAGGCATTGCCATGGCTGTATACATAAATTGATTCTTCAATAACACCAAGATGACAACGGCGCAGCCTATCACACTCAATAAACCGCCCCAAAGGACACGGCTGAGTTTGATACGTTCTATAGTACCCTGAAGCGAACGCTTGCTCACCAACTGGATGGCAAAGACGAAAATCATCGTCACACCGCCAGCATAGACAGCCACCTGGGCAGCACCTAAAAACGTATAGTCAAGCAGGAAGTAAAGACCTGCCACACCTAAGAGCACGAACAACATGAATGTTGCGGCTCGCATGATTCTCGTTGTCATCACACACATCAGGGCAGAGCCGATAATGACAACAGCAAGAATGCCAAACATGATTAAATTTGCCATAGTCCTTACTTCGTTTTAGTATTAAACTTACCAATCTCAAAATCAGCACCGCCCTCTAACAGATTGGGCAGGGAACCACCTTGATATACCTCTTTGTCTAAATGAAGCACCAACTTACTACGGTCAAATACCGCATTCTCGAAGTCATTCGTAAATTCGATGGCATCGAAATTACATGCGTTGGTACACAACTGACAGAACATACAGTCACCCAAATCATAGAGATAGTCGTCAAGCACCTTCTTCTTTTTTCCCGTCTCAGGATCCTCCTGCATGTGAGATGCAATCTTGATGGTACCATTGGGGCATGACTTCTCACACAAAGTACATGCCGTACATTTATATGAACCGTCCTCATTACGCTTAAAGACCAAACGCCCACGATGACGCTTTGCCACATGCAGCGTTGTCTTGCGGTTCTCGGGATACTGCTCCGTCGACTTGTTGGTGAAGAAATCCTTGAAATATTCCTTCCAAGTAATCTTCATTCCGGTAGCAAGCGTCTTCAGGGCATGCCCGATCTCTCCGAAATATGTTTTATTATCTTCCATTATTCTTTCATTTAATAGTTACTATAGGGATTACAGGAACTATAGTGACTATAGATACCAGCCCAAAGCCACCACGACAGTCATCAACACAAGATTGAAGAGAGACAGCGGCATCAGATATTTCCATTCAAGTTTCAGAATCTGGTCAATACGCAGACGGGGGAAAGTCCACTTAATCCACATCAGTATCCATACCAGAGCAAAGGTCTTGCCCAAGAACCACACGATACCAGGGATATAGTTCATGACAGCGTCAAAGCCGTCCACACCAATATTGATTGGAGCCCATCCACCCAAGAACACAGTAGCGGCAATTCCTGCCGTGATAAACAAGTTCATAAACTCGGCAAGATAGAAATAGCCGAATCCCATACCACTATACTCAGTATGATGACCAGCAGTCAATTCGCTCTCAGCCTCCGCCATGTCAAACGGACCACGGTTTGCTTCTGCATTTCCAGCAATCAAGAATGTCAGAAAAGCAAGGATGGCAGGAATATGCCCCTGACATATCAACCATTTAAAAGGACCAGTCTGGGCCTCTACGATGCCAGACACCTGCATTGTACCCGTCAGGATAACAGCGGTAATCAGACAAAGACAGAGAGACATCTCATAGGAAATCATCTGTACGGCACTACGCATAGCAGATACCACGGAGTACTTATTATTAGAACCCCATCCAGCCAAGAAGATACCGACAATACCTATTGAAGAGATTGCCGTCAAGAGGAATATGCCCACATTGAAGTCAAGGATAGTGGCACCATTGTTCCATGGAAGGAACGCAAAGGCACCCACAGAACCGATGACAACAAGGATTGGGGCAACAATATACAGGAACTTATCAGCCTTGTCGACGAAGAAGATCTCTTTGATGAGCATCTTCAACACATCGGCAAGAACCTGCAGCAATCCCCAATAGCCGACACGCATCGGGCCCAAACGGCATTGGAAATAGGCACATACCTTACGTTCCATAAAAATCAGAACCATGGCGATAAGCGCATAAGCCGTCAGGATAATGACACCTACCAGCACACATTCTATCAATATCGACAAGAAATCTCCTAACCCCAGTGTCTGACGCAGCAGATTGTCGAACCATTGTGTAACTATAGAAAAGTCGAACATAATCTTACTTTCAATTATTCAAATATTCAATTTTCCAACTATCTGTCGATATCAGGAATCACAAAGTCAATAGCTGCGCCCGTAGCCACCAGGTCGGCAATCTTCTGACCACGCAGCATCGGGTCAAGAGCACCTGTCAGAGACAAGCCCATCGGGCGCATCTTCAAACGGTACGGACTCTTGTCGCCACGAGAGTCAAGATAAACACCGAACTCACCACTGGCACCCTCAACAGAGAAGTACCACTGTCCCTCTGGCACTTTGATAATCGGCTTTTGCTTCACATAGAATTCGCCCTCTGGGATGTTATCAATCAGTTGTTCGATGATATGCAGGCTCTGATACATCTCATTGATATGGCAGGTATAACGGTCCATTGTGTCACAGCCCGTCATGATAACCTGCTCCCACTCTACCTTATCGTACATGTCGTATGGATGGTTCTTACGGACATCATTCTTCCAACCAGCAGCGCGACCGGCAGGACCAGTGACCGCATAGCTGATACAATCTTCCTTGTCCATCGGACCAACTTTCTCAAAACGATTGTGAGTAATGATATTATCACCAAACACATCCACATACTCTTGAATCATAGGCTTCAAGTACTTCACCAGATCTTTCACGTTCTTCACAAAGTTCGGATCAATATCGTCTTGCAAGCCACCAATACGATAATAGTTCTGAATCAGGCGACCGCCTGTAGTCTCCTCCATACAGTTGAGCACATGCTCACGATCGCGCATTGAATACAGGAAAGCTGTCAAAGCACCCATGTCTTGAGCGCAGCAACCGACATACAACAGATGGGAGTCAATACGCTGCAGCTCATCCATTATGGTACGGATATACTTGATACGGTCTGTGAGTTCAACACCCATACCCTCCTCTATGACACCTACCAATGCATGACGATGCATCATTGCGGAGAGGTAGTTCAAACGATCGGTCAAAGCCAACGTCTGTGGATAGGTCATGCTCTCACACATTTTCTCGATACCACGATGAATATAGCCCAGATGTGGATATACACGTTTCACCGTCTCACCATCAAGTACGGTCTGCAGACGGAGCACACCATGGGTTGAAGGGTGCTGAGGACCGATATTGATAACATAGTCATCACTTGTGAAGAGTTTATTATGCTTCGACTGCAAGTTACCGTCACGGTCGAAATAATACTCTAGTCCATAATCAGTCTCCACATCGTCTGCCAACGTATAGCTATCATCAAACACCCAGTCCTTACGGAAAGGATATCCTTTGAAATCGTTTCTAAGGAAAAGGCGGCGCATATCCGGATGACCGATGAACACGATACCATAGAAATCATAGACCTCACGCTCCAATAAATCTGCCACTTTCCAAATATGAATGACCGTGGGCAGATAAGGAACTACCTGACCGTCTGACTCACCAATTCCATTGGAAGCGATGCCGTCACCACAAAGCTGCGTTCTGGCAAGCATCTTAACGGAACAACGCTCATGAGTCTCCGTATTCTCAAGGATATAAATACACCCCAAACCTTCTTCCGGTCCAAAGTCTTCACCGACAATCGTTACAAGATAGTCAAAATGCTTCTTCTCTTTCAAGTTCTGCATCTCAGAGACGAACTTGTCGTATTCGAATGATAAGAAATCTAACTTCATACGGCTGTCTCCTTTCCTTCTTCCACTTTTGAGTTCTTCAATTCGTCAATGAACTCTTTAGGAACATCCGTAACCACAATAGGATTTCCCAACATGCCATCGCCTGCCTTTTCACGGCGATGGTCACCGAGTTTATTGCGATACGTCAGTTCTTCGTTAGAAACACCAAGCGCTTTTTCCTCAGCCGTCTGCTTATGGTTAGCACCACCAAAGAACTTCTCAATCTTCACTTTACGCTGTAACTGCATCATGCCATACATGATAGCCTCTGGACGGGGAGGACAACCAGGGATGAATACATCGACAGGTACAATCTCCTCAATACCCTTCACAACGTGATAACTAGACTTGAAGGGACCACCGCTGATAGCACAGCCTCCAACAGCTATCACATATTTTGGCTCAGCCATCTCGTCATACAAGCGTTTCAATGCCGGTGCCATTTTATGAGTGATGGTTCCAGCACACATGATCAAGTCTGCCTGACGGGGAGAGTTACGAGTAACCTCAAAACCAAAACGGGCAAAGTCATAACGGGAACATCCGCATGCCATAAACTCAATACCACAGCATGAGGTAGCGAAAGTCAATGACCACAAGGAATTAGCACGTCCCCAATTGATGAGTTTGTCCAGCGAGCCAACAATAACGTTAGTACCTCCCTGTTGGAGTTCATCGACTAACTTATCCAGCGACTCATTGTCGTTCCATTCCTCATAAGGAATGCTCTTAATGTAGGGTTTCCTTACTTCCATTCCAAATCTCCTTTCCTCCAGGCATACGCAAGCCCGAATACTAATACGACCAGGAAGAAGCCGATGCTCAGCAATGCCGCAGCTCCAAAATCCTTCACGACGACAGCCCATGGATAAAGGAAGACAGTCTCCACATCAAACATGAGGAACAAGATGGCAAACAGGTAGAATCCTACTGTAAAAGGCAACCAAGATGTTCCGTGTGTCGGGATACCGCACTCGTATGGTTCACCTTTTATCTTGTTGTAAGATCGCGGACCTATCAGCTTCGCAATGACGTAAGCTCCTGCCACCAATGTTACAGCCGTCAAGATAACGGTAATTAACAAAGTAAAGTTCATAAAAAGTTTTTAAATATTTTATTGAATTCAATTTGCGTGCAAAGGTACGAAATAATTTGCAAAGAAAAAGTATAAATATCAAAAACTTTATCTAAAAATAAAAGCCGTCACCTCTTTTGAAGGCAACGGCTTTAATTATTTGTGCTTAGGAAATGCTTCTTCGGACAATTCCTTAAAGAAGTCGTACTCCAAAATAACGCTGATACGCATCAATAAACGTACGTCCAGACTTTTGCGCTTAAAAATGTTATAAACATTTGTACGCTCACAGGGGATCTGTGTAGCCAGCCAGGCTGCAGATCTTCCTTGTTTCCTTAAAATTTCTTCAATGTGCTTACCAATATTCATCTGTCTTTGTCGGTGTTGGTTAATCTACTTTCTACTTTTCGTCGGCAAAGGTACGCAATAAATTCCAATATATCAGCACTTTATTGTAGAAATTGTTTTCTCAACACTCAATCAAATGTCAAGGGGTTACCTATACAGGCATTGGGTTGTTGAATATGTAGCAACGAGCAAACTGTCGGAGCGATGTCTGTGATGTGTACTTCCTGTGCATAACTGCCATGTGGGACGTGCCATCCATAAAATAACAAAGGGATATGTGCATCATACGGATTCCACTCGCCATGCGTGGTTCCCACGGGCGAGGACCATGAGCCATACTCATAATAGCCAGGATCAGGAACGACAAAAATCTCCCCACCCCTGTGATAGCTATATCCTAACAACATCCGGTCACGGAGGACAGGAGGAATAGCTGAAGTCGCGATTTTCTCACAATCGACTACAAAAGAGAGATTCGGGCTTTGCTGAAGATAATCAATGATTATTTCTTTCACCCGCTGATAGTCAAGTCCCTGTTGACGTATTTCCGTTTTATCCAAAAAGAAGCGATAGTCAAGGATACCCAGTATCAATGACTTGGTATTCCCCAACTTCGAAGCGACATAAGCGTCCAAGTCTTTTCGCAGTCTTTCTGACGACCATTTCCCCGCGTTCAACCGATGGTCCTCCATAAACTGTGAGTTATGAGCAGCACCATGGTCTGCTGTAAGGAAAGCGATATAATTTCCTTTTCCCACCTGAGCATCAAGTGCGTCAAAGAGACGGGCGAGTTCCTTGTCAATTTCCAGATAAGCCTCATCAGTATGTTCCCCACGGGTACTCCATTTATGTCCGATGACATCGGTATGTGAATAGCTGACACACAGCATATCCGTCTCTTCACCTTGTCCCATCTTCTCTCCTTGGATCGCAGCAATCGCCATATCGGTAATCAGCACACCTGTCAATGGAGACAAGCCGACATTCACACCCAGTTTTTTCAACTGCTCATTCTTTGCCATCTGCTTATTGACATCCCTCACCCATTGGGGCAAATCCTTCATATAATAGCTACTAGTAACAAACTGTCCGTTTTTCAAGTCCATCCAATAGGCGGCATTTGCGGCTCGACCTGCGGGAAAAATAGCAGCACGGTCTTTATAGGAAACTCCAATAACCTTAGACCGGAAACCAGTATGTAGACGTAACTGGTCACCGATGGTGGTAGCCAACAAGTTCCTCGGCGACATTTTCCCGACGTTCTTATTATCTGTTCCAACAGTCTGTACCGTACTGTCTGAACAACAGTAAGTCCGTTTACCGTCAACAAAGAAGGTATTACCACAGATCCCATGGAAAGCTGGTGTGGTTCCTGTATAAGCACTGGTATGCCCAATAGCAGTCACAGTAGGAAGGTAGTTAATCAGACAATTGTCAAAACTATATCCCTCATCTATCATACGACGGAATCCATCACGCGTGAACCTATTATAATATATAGAGAGGTAGTCCCAACGCATCTGGTCGACAACGATACCAACCACCAGTTTGGGTTTCTCACCGAATGAAGGACGGTTATTACCTGCCGATATTGCCATCGCCATGCCCACCATCCAAATCACAAAGAACAGTCTCTTGCTCATTCAAACACTCTTTCTATGACCTCCAGACACATTCTGCTATTATGGTACGGACATTTCCAGAAACCTGCCTTGTCATCTACCGTGTTCAATGTTCCATCAGGATGACGACTCCAATGCCACTCTCCATTCTCCCAGTCTATGAGATTATCCTTGATATACTGCCAACAACGGATACCATGCTGAAGGGCTTCCTCGTCACCGAAATGCTGGTAAATATTCATCCAGCCCACGACGTTCTCCGCCTGAACCCACCAATGAAGGTCATCATCCACATGTCCCGTGTCCAGATTTGCCTCATGTATCATAGAGCCATCACGGCATAATCCCTTTTCCGAAGCTTTCGCTACCATACGGACTATCGGTTCCATCTTGGCAAGAACCTCCTTGTCGTCTAATACCAATGCCGCCTCATGCATCAACCACGAGCATTCTATGTCATGACCATAGCTTTCCAACTGTCCGGCACCACGTGTCCAATCATTCTCGAAGAAGAGGTCCAAGTGATGTGTCTTAGGATTGAGAATATGTTCTGTGAAAATATTGATGATATTACGCAATGCCTTTTCCACCTTGGGCAACTTACAGATACGATAGAGGTTGGCATATGGTTCAATGATATGAAGGTGCGTGTTCTGTGACTTAGGGAAATTGGCGTCCAGTTCCGACAGGCGCATATCGGCAATCGGTTGCCAATCCCGAGTTTTTGCCTCAATATACCCATTATACACAGGATCCAAGGCATGTTCCTCGATACAGTCGAAAAGTTGCAGAGCATAGTCCAAAGCCTCCTTGTCACCAGTGGCACGGGCATATTCCGACATACCATAAAGTGCGAAACCGATAGCATAGAACTGTTTGCGAGTATTCAACGGATTTCCCTTATAGTCAACACTCCAATAGACACCACCATATTCTTTATCTATAAAATGCGAGATAAAGTATTCCTTAGCATAAGTCGCCATCTTCAGATATTCCGGATTCCCCAGTACCCGATAGGCAGCAGAGAATGACCACAGGATACGCGCATTGAGAATGGCACCCTTCTCCGCATCCTTATGTAACACCTCCTGACCATCCATCCTTCCATAGAAGCCACCGTTCTCACGGTCAACCATCTTATCTATCCAAAAGCGCAGGATGTTGTTCTGTACAACATCCTGCATCTCTTTCTTCATGATTTGAATATTCTTCAATTCTTCCATTTCTCAATCCTCAATAGCACGTATTTCCTTCAGTTCTGCATTAATCGCCTTAATACGCTCGGTCGTCAATGGGTAGAACCATACCACACACATAGACAGCAGAGCCACACAAGCAGGGATGAAACTCATCAGCCAACGCAGACAGCTAAGAGCCTCTGCTGGTTGGGTAACACCTTGGGCAAGCTGTGTGGCATCTGTGATATAATCAAAACCATCAAGCAGCCATAGTACTGCAGCACCACCGATAGCGCCACCGAATTTCTGAGCCATCGAACTAGATGAGAAAATCAGACCCGTTGATGCTGTCTGGAACTTCAACTCAGCATAGTCACTCACGTCAGCATACATACTCCATACCAATGGTGACATGATACCTGTCAGGATGGATATCAGAATCTGGAAGATCAACATCATCCAATAACCCGCCTGTGAGCATGGAATGAAATAAAACAGGACACTCAGCACTACCAATGAGGCATTCACCAGGATAAAGGTCGTCTTTTTACCCAAGCGACCGGAGATAGGTACACATGAGGCTACACCTACCATGTTAGACACCTCACCGATACCGAGGAACAATCCTGCATAGAACGCAAATACCAAGCCGAAGAACACCAAATTGACATTCGCGCCAATGATATCCTGGAAGAAATAGGCTACAGTAGCGCCACGAACGGTATTGAACAAATTGAAACACAATGCGGCACCGATGAGCAGCCACCAAGGTTTGTTAGAGAGCAATGCCTTGAAGTCGCTTCCCACACTGACAGTAGAGACCGTCTTCAGATGTTCCTTCGTCATGAAGAAACACAGGATGAACATCACGAAACAAGCTGCGGCGATGAGTACCATAGCCCAGAACCATCCCTCTGGTGTGTTATAGCCACCCGTCAGATTCGTCAACGGCTCCCAGAGGAAAAGGGAGATAAACGAACCGCCATAGGCGAAGAACATACGGAAAGAAGAGAATACCGTCTTCTCATTTGTATCATCCGTCATCACACCCAGCATAGCACCATAAGGCACATTGATTCCCGTATAGACGGTCATCATCAGGATATAGGTGACATACGCCCAAATCAGTTTTCCGCCGTAGTTCAAGTCTGGTGTGGTAAACAACAAGATACCACAAATGGAGAAGAACGGCGCTACCCACAACAGGTAAGGACGATACTTTCCCCATTTCGTATTGGTACGGTCGGAGATAACACCCATCATCGGGTCACTGACAGCATCCCAGATACGGGTGACAAGCACCAGTATACCGGCGTCCACCAGCGACAAGCCAAAGATATTACTATAAAAAAACGGCAGATAATAGGAGAATATCTTCCAGAACATACTGGACGACATATCACCGAAGCCGTAACCGATTTTCTCTGATAATTTAGATTTAGCCATTCTGTTTATTTTTTGCAATTAGTTTTTTTATGGTCTCCACCGACGCTGCCGTATAGAACCCGTCCTCTGGGGTATTCATACAGTAGTCTATCAGTTTGTCGACGGTTGAGGTAGCAACATGCATACGGGTATCAGCAGAGGCGTAATAGATGAATACCTTTCCGTTCTCATCAGCTATCCAGCCATTGGCAAAGGCGACATTCATCACATCACCCAGATACTCGTCACCAGTGGGTACGAGGAAGAAACCGCCAGGCTGTGCAATGACCTTTGTGGGGTCTTCCAAGGATGTCATGTACATATATAATACATAGCGGAGACCGTCGGCAGTGGCGCGAACACCATGAGCCAAATGCAGCCATCCTTTCTTAGTCTTGATAGGATGTGGACCCTCACCGTTCTTCACCTCTGTGATAGTATGATAGTGACGGGCGTTGATGATTTTCTCCTCTTTTACCTCCGCATTTGTGATATCATCCACAAGTGCCCAGCCGATACCACCACCAGAGCCAGTATCAATAAAGCCATCCTGTGGACGAGTATAGAACGCATACTTGCCGTTGACGAATTCCGGATGCAGCACCACATTACGCTGCTGGCTCTTCGTCTTCAAGTCAGGCAGACGCTCCCATGTCTTCAGGTCTTTCGTACGAGCGATACCCGCTGTTGCCGTTGCGGCACTCAGGTTACCAGGCTGTGAGTCATCATGACGTTCAGCACAGAACACACCATATATCCAACCATCCTCATGAGCGGTGATACGCATATCATAGATGTTAGTAGCAGGTATCACATCATCTGGCATGGTGATGGGTTCCTCCCAGAAGCGGAAATTATCCACGCCGTTGGGACTCTCTGCGACAGCGAAGAACGACTTACGGTCGGCACCTTCCACACGGACTACGAGAATATACTTACCATTCCATTTGATAGCACCCGAGTTCAAGGTAGCATTCATCATGATGCGTTGCATCAGGTACGGGTTATCCTGCTCATTGAAGTCATAACGCCACTCCAGGGGAGTATGCTCTGCTGTCAAGATAGGATACTTCCACTTATCGTAAATACCATTGCCCCACTCTACAGGCTCGTTCTTGCGTGTCAGCAGCTCTTCGTGATGTGCACGCAATGCTGCCACTTTTGTCTTAAAATCGCTCATATCAGATTATTTAATGTTGTTCAGGAATAAGGTTTTATCGTCGTTGTAAAAGTCTACAAAATATTTTGCGTCGGGCTTTGAGGGGGCAGGTCCGAACCACTCCTCCTTATAGTTACGCCATGTCAGTAGATAACTGATAGAGAAATCCTTCACGGCAGGCAACAATGTAGAGCTCCACCAGTCGGGCTGCGTCATATTCTTCATACCCGTCTCTGTCAGTGCAGGAATCAGATTGTGTTCCGTTGCCACCTCACAAAGTACTCCAAGATTTTGCTTGGTACGTTCAATAAACTTGTCTTTCTCCTCTGGCACCCATTGATAACCATCCAATCCTATCATGTCCACACGGTCATCGCCAGGATAGCGGTCAAGCAGTCGTTCTGCCGTCAGGTTATCCTGACAACCAGGAGAGTACGACCATACCAGGTTGTCGAAACCGTCTGCCTTCAACTTATCCTGCAACATATTCCACAATGCCTTATACTCCTCTACTGTGCAGAGTTTCTCACCCCACCAGAACCAAGAGCCGGAGTTCTCATGCCAGGGACGGAAGATAACAGGAATCTTCTGACCATTATCATCCTTTAAGGTAGCGAGGAAGTCAGATACACGCTGCATCCAGCTTTCAAACTTCTCGTGGAACTCGCCACCGGGCAATATTTTCTTTACAATAGTAGAGTCTGTCACATCCCATGCGGTACCCTCTGGGAATTTCTGTCCTGCCCATCCGCCACCTTCGATGGTGGTGACAGGATTGCGTGGGTGCCAACTCAGCGTGATGATACCACCACGACGGTAATGGTTCTGTATCTCCTCTGTCATACGGGTAAAGGGCACACTGTCCAAGTTCTTCTTATCTCCCATCTCGATACCCCCGAGGTCGAAGCCCATGATAGCAGGATAGTCGCCACTAACATTCTTCACGTCACTGGAATCCTTGTCATACTCCCATGTGAGTCCATACATCGGGTCATCCTGATGTCCGTACATAATTCCTTTCTGACGAAGTGAGTCCAAACGGTCCAACAATTGTTGAGCCACTGTCTTCTGGGGCTCTGCCTGTTTCGTGGCACACGCTACCATTGTCATTGCTACCACAACCATTACCAAAATTTTCTTCATATTATCTTAAATGCATTTGTTTCAACATCCACTCTTCCCATTCGTCCCACTGTTCCTGGAACCAGAAGTGCCAGGTTGCCTGATAAGGTTTGATTGTCTTGGGACCCTTTACGGTATTATAGGTTGCCCATGCCGTGGTGGGAGGTACTACATCATCATTATAGCCGAACGAGAACCACCCAGTCTGCTGGTCTGTAATCAGACGGGCGAAGTTCACACCATCATAGTAACGTGACACCTCAATCTGTTTCTCCTGTCCCTCACCCTTGTTCCAATAGAAGTAATGAGGCCATCCGCAGGCAACCCCTTGCAGAGAGGCGGTATGGTCGCAAAGAGCGGCATGTACAGGAGCATAATAGGTGATACGCTTGTCGAGTCCTGCGGTGGCGAGGGTCAGGAAGCCACCCTGGCTGGAGCCAGACACACCCATCTCCTTACCGTTCCAAGGAGTATATTCTTCTATATAGTCAAGGGCTCGGATACATCCTAATACCACCCGCTTGTAATAGTTCTTGTCACGGTCGTCGGTATAGAACTCCCAATACCAGTTGAGGGCACCATGGAAGATATCGTCATACACTTTCTGTTCCATCGTCACGGGGATACCATGAATACCTATTTCTAATGTAATGGCACCTTGCGAGGCAGTATAGATATCACCACCATAAGGACGCACACCAGCACCCGGCACTCTCAGCAAGGCAGGATATTTACCCTCCTTTACCGGGACGCTAAGAATACCATAGGTACGATAGTCCCACTGCATATTATTGAACGATACCTCATAGACATTCACATCCTTGGTACAACGCTCGGGCAACAGACGTCTAGTGGGATTCAGATCCGTTTTACGTGCCTCCTTGATGGCATTCTGCCAGAACTCCTCAAAATCCTTCGGCATCACTGTTGACGGTTGTAATTTCTCTGGTGAGAAAGCGGCGCCACAGGCACCTTTATACTCTTTACCACCCACGTATGCCTTGACATCGACACGATAGAAACCCGGTTTTATCATCTTTCCCTTCAGGGTCAACGTACCATCTTTCAGTAGCACACCCTTCTTTTTCACGTCCTGATACATCTCCGGACCAGCCTCATAATCGACGGTCACATTGTCTAACAACGTTGCGGAGCGTGTCACACTGATCTTGAAGGTTGCCGTTTCCCCCACTTCATATTTCCAATCCTGATGGTCAGGTACGACAATCACCTGTATCTCATTGCCCCGAATCTGCGCCTGCATGGGTAACACACAAGCCAGCAACAGCAATATTAAAACGGTTTCTATACGTTTCATTGTTCTTAATGTTTAGGTTTGTATCAATATCGGTTGCAAAGTTAGCATTATTTTTGTAAATATAATGATACTTTGTTGCCTTTATCACATACAATTTAACATATTTCTACTTTACCTGACTCATTCGCTCCACCTGAGTGCGGATGACATCAAGGGTTGTCGTGTCAGAAGCGAAGACAGAGTTCAGACCTTGTGCCTCTTGGGCGGGGTCGTTGGTATAAGGATCACCGACTTGCCACTGCTCATGCTTGGGCTCTGCGAAGCCGCCCCATCCCCAGAAGTTACATCCGGCGAACTTCCCACCGTTCTCCGCATTGTCGGCAACCAGTGAGAAGACATACTTGTAATAGCCGTCACGTCCCTTGGTAGGAGTGTGTAACGCAAACTGAAAACCATCACGCGGATAGCCGAACTCCTCCATGACGAGGGGCTTGTTCAAACTGTCGCATACAGCAAGGTGCTGGTCGATATATGCCTTGGTATTCTCACAAGCCCTGGGCAGATGCTCGATGAGAGAGTCTGGCTTTGCCCATCCCCAGTTGTAGGGCCACAGATGCACATTGCAATAGTCGATATTCTTATCAGCACAGATACGTGTCCAAGAGCTCAGGTCATTCTCACAACCCCATGACCCTTCACTACCCACAGAGATCAGATGGTTCTTGTCCAACGAGCGGATGAGAGCAGAAGCCTCGGCAAGCCATTTTTCAAAGGCAGGCAGTGCCTCTTTGGAGAAGGCACGCGGCTCGTTACCGATCTGCCACGACATAATGGCGGGATCATCTGTATATTTCAAACCCGTATAACGGTTGGTACGACTGATGATGAAACGCACATAGTCATAGAACAACTGATGAGCCTTCTCGTTAGTGGCATATTTCGCCATTGCATTCATGAAAGCGGGATAGCCCACGTCATCGGGTCGGGGCTGCTTACCCTCCCCCGCATGCTCTAAGTAGAAGCCATAGCCCCCACTCCATTCCCATGAGTTATTCAGATAGAGCACGGCGACCATGTCACGCTTGCCCATCTCCATCAACAAGTAGTCGAGTCCTGCCAAAATAGTATCATTATACACACCTGGTGACACTTGTAGCGTAGGCTCCACCTTCGTCTTCACGCCACGCTCACCATCCGATCCCACGAGGATTCGCAGGTTATCAATACCCATGCGTTTCATCTCATCCAGTTCACGACCCAGACGGGTACGATCGCCTCCCTGTCCCTCAGAACCAAGGATAGCGCCATACCAGAAATTGGTACCTACATAATAATAAGGTTTACCAGCGCGCATAAAATGCCCGTTCTCTACTTTCACATAGTCCATCGTCGTCTCCTGTTTCTTCTGACAGGCGACAGTCACAACTGCCACCATCATTAGTAGTAATAGCTTTTTCATGTTAGTATTGGTTTATCATTCCTTTTAGTTAGCAAAAGTAACTAATTATTTCGTAACCTCCAAATTATTCAACAAAAAAGGTGGAACTCGTTGGAGTCCCACCTTCATATCACTCAAGGATAGTCAATTATTTCTGAATGAACTTGACTACGTCGAATACATTTTCGCTCGGAAGAATCAAAGTAAACTTAGTTCTTCACTCACTTCTGAATGTATTTCTTACCGTTCTTGATAACGATACCCTTGTAGTTCTCGTTCACCTTCTGACCAGCGAGGTTGTAAATAACATCGTTGGCGATCACCTTAACAGGAATCTCCTGAATGCCAGTAGCACTCTCACGAATGATCTTCAGATAAGTTACCCAAGTACCTGTTGCATTGGTCAAACCATTAGCACGACCCAGTTTCAGTTCGGGATAGTCAGCCTCAAGAGTGTAAGTCTGTACTGTAGGATCATCAGCAACAAGACGACCATTAATAAACAAATCTGATTTCCAGAGGTCTGTTGCAGCCTCACCTTGAGCTCCCACAAACAGTGTTACAGCAGCCTGCTTGTTTGCGTCAGAGTTATTGAGCACACCAGCAATCTCTATCTTATCACCTTTCTTGAAACCACCATCTACCGTAAGCGAAGCCCAGTTAGCGTTGATTTTACCATCTGATGTATAACCATTCTTAAACTGAATAGCCTTAACAGCATCAGTATTAGTGTGAATCTTTACCGTTACATTCAAAGTAGATGTACCGCTTACTGTTATACCATCCTCCTTTGTAGGATAGTCAATCAGAGTAGTGGAAGTACTAGCGGGAGCTACAGCGGGCAGTTCATCGGCAAGGTACAGGCGGGTGAACTTAGCCTCCACACCATTTTCGCCCTGCAGCCATACCTGTGCCACGGCAGAAGCAATGGCGGCATTAGCGCTGAGATCAACATAGATGAACTGCTCCTGGTTTTCGACGAGGGCAGCGCTCTCGCTGGCTGCGGTTTCGTTGTTGGCGCCCTTGACACCGAGGTTCAGATAGCCACCTTCGCCACCCTTGACGCTGGTCAATACAGCAATGGCATACTTGTAGTTCGACCAGTCGACAGCGGGCTGGAAACCTGTAGAGTAGGCACCGCCAGAACCCGTAATGGCCACGTTAACGGCATCGCCGTCGACAGTACCTGTGGCACTCCAGCCCCAGCCCCAGTTCTTGATGTCAATATCGACGGTTGGGTCCTTGGGTTTGTTCTTGTCTTCCTCGACCGCCTCCTGATACTCCGCCTCGGTAGCCAGATAGGCATCCTTCAGCACAACGGTGCCGGCGGGGTTATTGGGGGCAGCAGCCTGCCATGTGAGGTTCTGAATGTTAAGACCCAGCAGATAGGGCTTGTTCTTGACCAGCTTCACGGTCAAAAGCGTCGTGCCGGGCTCGAAGGCGGTCTGCGAGGCGTCGAAATCCTGGAGTCCGAACTCGTCGCCCGTCTTGCCATTGGTGGTCGCACCGTCGGTATAGTTTATGTTGATAGCCGTCTTCAGCTCGCTCTTCTCAATCTTGATGACCACATAGTCGAAACCCTCGGTTGAGTAGGGGTCAATGGCAGTGCCGGCAGTCTTGTCGAAGCCTGTCAGCGTCCAGCCACAGCCGCCCCAGCCGTCGGCGGTGTAAGAGATAGTTTGGGTGGCGGCATCGTAGGTGCAACCCCACACCCAGTTGGGATTGGTTAGATCGAGCTGCTTCTTGGCTTGTGCGCCCAGTGCAACAAGTACCATTACCATCAGAGTAAATAATTTTTTCATAAGCGTTTAATTTAAATTGTTTGGTTAATATTAAAAGTTTGTAATCAGTTCTTGTTATGTGTACACTCCACCCTATATGCCGAAATCATACACGATGCAAAATTAGGAATTAATCTCCAAACCTCCAAATTTTTGTCCGCAAAATTATCCGTCGTGGTAAAATATACCAAGAAATTGTTAAGAAAGTATTACCCTTCGAGAACAGCAGGTACTACCATCGAGGGCAGCAGGCGGCACCTGCCTGTTTGTTCCATAGGGTGGAACATTTTGTTCCATGGGGTGGAACAACTTGTTCCATGGCATGGAATAAAGTATCCCCTAGTTTCGGATATCAAATTCCAATGCCTGGAATGGTTGATTCCAATGCCTGGAATAATCGATCGGAGTACCTTCTCACTTCCAAAAGACAAATAGGAATCAGTTTTTAACACGGTTTTAACCTCATTTTAGGGGCAAAAACAGCATTGAGCGGCAACGAGCGGCAACGATTTTTCGTTCTTGTCACCTGTAATCACCTGATTATCAAATAGTCTTGCAAGGTAGCAACGGTAACAACGAAAAAAAACTTTATAGTGTGCGCGCACGCGAGGAAAGAAAAAAAATGGGACTCACCTTTGAGGGCAAGTCCCATGATTCAATTCGTTATTTCTGGTTTACTGGAAGAGTGCGTCAACGAGTTCTTCCTCATACCATTCATCGTCCTCACGATTATAGAGTCCCATCCACCAGAGACCCGCTGTTCCATATTGCTGGAACTTCGTCTTGAGATACTTGGCATATTTGATGCGCTCGTTCATGCTCTTACTCTCGTCGATAGCACCGAACTCACCAAAGATGAATGGAACACCCACCTCTGAAGCACGCTTGCTGACACGAGCGAACACACCATCGATGGTAGCCTCGCAATCCTCATTGAACACGTAGATGTTATAATCATATTCCGAACCATCCTGATTCTTACCAGCATTGTAGTTACAGAAGTTGTAAGGATCGTAAGAGTGTATAGACAGATAGAGGTGGTTGTTGGAAGGATCATCAGGCAGTTCAAAAGCCTGAAGAGCAACATCATTAGTACCAGTTGCAGAATAAGTAGTCACAGCAAGGTTACGATACTTGTTGTTACCACCAGTCTCACGAACCACATTCACGAAGTCCTGCTGCAACTTATTGATAGCCTGATAAGCACCATCCGTAGCTGAAGAAGGAGCAGTCCATGAGTAACTCTTGTTCAGGATCTCGTTGAACGACTCGAAGATCAGATGCTCGTCATAGTCCTTGAAATGCTCTGCAATCTGCTTCCACAGTTTCTGATAGCGGACCGTCAATGCGGGATAGTCGTCGATATCTGCATAGAGCCATGCGCCACCGTCTGTACGTCCATTGGCAGCACCATTGTCATGCTGAATGTTAAGGATGCAATAGCAACCTGCTTTCAGCACATAGTCAACAACTTCTTGAACACGGTTCATCCACTCTGCACTGACATTGTCCTGAGCATCCATGTGAGGATACCATGTCACAGGAATACGAATAATGTTGAAGCCCTTTGCCGCAATGGCATCGATGATCTCCTGCGTAGTCAAAGGCTGACCCCATGATGTCTCCCAGTCAGCGATGGTCTTGGTAGAAGGATCCCACCAAGAGCCCCATGGGTTGGCATCAAGGGTATTACCAAGGTTGTAACCCATCTTCAGATTCTCCACCAACTCATAAGAAGTCTCAAACGGATCGTCCGGATCTG
Organism: Prevotella sp. tf2-5; assembly: GCF_900115435.1. GTDB lineage: Bacteria > Bacteroidota > Bacteroidia > Bacteroidales > Bacteroidaceae > Prevotella. The sequence goes on along the minus strand of NZ_FOWK01000002.1, from coordinate 154,627 downwards.
CGCCAGGACCTTTCTGCGTGATAAGCAGGGTTTTTGTCAGATTACCAGTAGAGATAGTCAGCGTAGCGGTACGCTCAGCTCCCTCATTCTTGGGAACAGATATTTTGGTATAGCTTAACTTATTGATGAATCCATAGCCTGCATAGTTTGACAAGGTCACCCAGTCGGCATCTACAGAGGCAGTCCAGTCACCATCACAGTTTACACCTATTATATAATTACCGACACCCATCGCAAAATTCAGTGATGAGAGAGATTCCTCCTCATTATCCAGCAATTCCAGGATGGTACCGGCACCACTTCTGCGACCATTATCCACCGTCTTGGTGGTATCGCTGTCGCTGCATGCTCCTGCCACAAAGGCAAGGAGCAGCAGGAGTGCAGTGTTTAATATATTCTTTCTCATAATCATTATTCTTTAATTACTTACTTGATGGGATATATACTATACGTACATTATCAAACATGATATCCATCGTAGAAGGAGCAGCATTCCAGTTCATGTGCATGAAACGAATCTGGTTGATACCATCAGCAACGACATCCGCATAGGTCTTACCAGCCCATCCGTCAAAGTTACTGAGTTTAGTTACGTGGCGGTACCACTGCTCCTTGGGCTGTGTGTTGTCATAAGCACGAAGGGCTTTCTCCTTATAGACCACATCATTTTGAATGAAGTTCTCAAAGACAAGAGTCTTCGCATCCCCAATGGTCTGGATTTGATAGTGCAGGAATGGATACTGTGCACCACCGAAGTCCGTATTATTATCCCAAACCTCCATGGCGAGATATACGTCATCGGTAGAGGCACTTGCAGGAATCTTGTCGAAGCCCGGGAGAGAGAATGAGTTTCCATTCCAGTCCTTACGGAAGTAACACATGGTAGACCACCAGTTCATGCCTGCATCGCTTGACTTAATGCGCCAGAACTGTCCGTCACTGACATAAGGAATACTTTGGCTGGAAGCCTCTGCCATGAGTTCTCCATTCGGAGACCAACCATTATCGGTAGCAAAGCCTGGCTCAAAGTTCAAGATAATGCTCTCATACATATAGAAATTTTCAACGGTAGCCGTACCACCAGGAGTGGTAACCGTCAAAGTTGTACCAGAGCCCTCAGAAGGTTTCAGATCCTTAGTGAAAGCAATAGTAATCTGGTCCTCAGACTCTGCAACGGTGAAGTCGTCAGCAGTAAGAGTGATGTCACCATAGGAGACAGACTCTACCTGTACAAACTCACGTCCCTTGATGATGAAGTCTGTACCAGGGATAGGCATATCAGTACTGATATCGGTAATCACTGGCTTACCAGGAACCTTCGTATAAGGAATATATACGATACCGGCTGCACACTCAATAACCAGAGAACCCTCATCAAAAGAAAGATCAGGAGTCACCAGCTGGATCTGAGAACTAACCTCGTAACTCTGATTGGAGTTGATATAGCGGTCTTGCTTCACAATATCATAGTCGGTGACGGCAACATGATTGCCTGGAACCTCATCCTGATCGGCAATAGCTATAGCAATATCATCAGCTAAAGCATCCGTAAAGTACATCTTCTCAATACTATAGAGGTTGAGTCCATAGACATTCAGGATGTCACCAGCAGAACGAGGATAAGCTCCCTGAATACGGGCAATAGAAGGATAAGCGCCTAATACCTTGAAAGCATAGGTTGCAATACCGCCTCCTGTCTCCACACGAATCTCATCCTTCAGGTCTGAGTTGAAAGCAGTGAGTTGGAAACCATCCGTCTCAGAGGGAACTTTCACAATAATACTGTGATCCGTATTCAGCGTGGAGCTGAAGCCCACTTTTTGGTCGTTAATATAGACAGCGAGGGCATTACCCAGGTTTTTACCAATAATGGCAATCGTCTGTCCTTGAGCCGACTTAGTGAAAAGACTGTCTGCCTTCTCCGGGTCGCAAACACGAACACCTGTAATCTCAGGTTGTCCGCCACCACCATCGCTATCGCTACAAGCAGTGAAGCCAAGTGCAAAGAAAGCCATCAAAGCCAGTAGCAGTCCGTTTTGCATTTTTAATATCTTATTCATAGCTTTGTCTTCTTTAAATTATTACTTTTCATCTCCAAAGTCATAGTTCTGAGCTGGTTCCTTGAAGTAAGGATTGCGAATCACGTCAGCCTCGGGATAAGGCATGAAGATGTTCGTCTCACTAAGTGTTACAGGATCGTAGCCATCACGGGCTCTGGACAAGGCATCCACATCATAGACATAACCTTGTTCCTTGGTCTGGATGACCGTCTCGGAATCTTCCTCACGCATGCAGTCATTCCAGTAGCAACCACGAGGACTTCTTGTATCGTCATAGAAATACCATGGAGACGACTGACGGTTAGGGAATGTACGATAAGAGATAGAACGATCAGCATTATAGAGCACGTCACCCTGGTTAACCATGAAGGCACGATGCTGCTTGTTATTGAAATAGTCAAGCATATACTGGGGCTGCCAACGATACCATGTCACCATGTCGTACCAGTTAGAGAACTCCATGCAGAACTCCTTACGACGTTCCTTAATCAATTCAGCAAGTCCGTAAGAGGTCAGCATATCTTTCACCTTTGCTCTTGCACGAACGGCATTGATAGCCTCGAGACCCTCTGCGTCAGAGGTAGTGTCATCGTTACCAAGAATTGCCTCAGCCTTTATCAGATAGATATCAGCAAGACGCTGAATATAAGTGTTCAGAGGAGAAGCCATCTGTGCGAGGTGACCTTGACAGTCAGCCTTCGTACCTACCACCCATTTCTTCAACTGACAGAACTTCTTATTATAGACATAGCCTGTAGGCTGTGGATAGCCCTTTTCAGGAGTCTTATCAGATGCTGCAACCAAGTCGTTACCGGTATCCCAGTAATTATAGTAAATACCTGGCAGACAGAATGTTGCCTGGAAACGAATAGAGTCACTGATATCCTCATTGTAAAGGTCAAGCATATCTACAGAAGCATAGATACCACCCCATACATTAACATCAGAAGAGCCGCTCCATGCAAGGTCAGAGTAGTTGGCGCTATAGGTTCCCCATGTAGCTGTCAATGGGTCTGCCCAGTGCATCGCCAGCAACGTCTCTGAGTTCTGCATGGTGAAGTTATTATTATCATACTTGAAGAGGTCCGCATAATCTGGCATCAGAGTATACGGTCCATTGTTGATAATATCGTCGCAAAGATCAACAACTTCGTCAAGGATACTCTGGTCACGTGTCCCATTTTTGCCCCATCCACTCTGGGCAAGCAGTGCCTTGGCGAGAAGTCCCTCTGCGGAGTACTTGGTAGCATGGTTGCTGGTACTTGCCACTGGGAGGAGTTCTACAGCACGACGGGCATCACGAACAACAAACTTCAGAACGTCCTCTTCTTTCGTCAGAGGAACCACAGGGGTATTGGTCATTTCAAGATTGTCTTCATAGACGATCACATCACCCCATGAACGTAGCAGATAGAAATATGCCCATCCTCGCATCAGATATGCCTCACCTAAAGCAAGGTTCTTCACCTCCTCGCTGACAGCTTCTGTACAATAGGTGTTGACATCTGAAATCAACTGATTAGACATAGATACCACCAAATAGAATGACTTCCAAGCATTAGCGAGGTCGCCATCAAGACCAGTTACCTGGAAGGTAGCAAACTGAGGATTCAGGTAAGGGTTCCATCCATCGTTAGCACGAGCAGAGCCCATACCCACCATAGCACGGTAGTTATAGTTGAACCATGCATAATTATACAACGGCTCTATAGCTTTCATGACCGCTGCATCAGAAGAGTAATATGTATCTGCTGTATAGGAATGCTGAGGAGTCTTGTCAAGGAAATCCTTACCACAGCTAGTAGTAAGTGTTCCCATGGCAATCAGAGAACCAGCCAACAGCAATATATTCAATTTTTTCATATCCTATTTAATATTAGAAGTTGAGTTTGAGACCGAAGTTGTAAATACGCTGAGAAGGATAGCGTCCGTTATCAAGTCCCTGCAGAATCACACTCTGTCCCTGGGCACCGACTTCAGGATCGTAACCATCGTAACCAGTAATCGTAAAGAGGTTTTGAATATTGGCATATACCTGACACCAATCAATACCAATCTTTTGTATCCAGCGCTTTGGCAAATTCCAAGCAAGAGAGAGTGACTTCAAGCGAATATATGAACCATTCTCTACAAAGGCAGATGAAATACGGTTGTTCGTATTCTGACCGCCACCAGAAGGCTCTATACGCCAACATGATGCTGAACCAGCATTAGAAATATACACATTTGAGATATCACTCAAAGAACCCTCTGGGTCATACATCTCAATCTTCGCACAATTGGCAACATAAGCCATCTTGTTACCCCATCCCTTAGGATCAGTCTTAGTCTGACGGAGCACATTGTAAACATCATTGCCATAAGAGCCGCTCAGGAAGAACGACAACTCAAAGTCCTTATAAGTAATCGTGTTGTTCAAACCGAAGGTAAATTTCGGGTTCGGGTCACCAATATACTTACGGTCCGATTCAGTAATCTTACCATCACCGTCAACATCTTCATAGATATAGTCACCTACCCAGATACCGTTCTGTTTGATGTCATACATATTACCATCACTGTCTACTGGACGTGCAACAGGAACGAAATTACCATTCTTATCAATCATTCTGTCACCATTCGGATCTTTCTGATAGAAATCATCCTCTTTGTTGAACATGCCAATCACATTATAACCATAGAAACGACCAACAGGACCACCTACCTCTGACAAAGTATAGGTATCACTACCGATACGACCTTGCAAAGAGGAATCCTCACTATTCAACTTAGTTAACTTGTTACGGTTGAAAGAAATGGTGGCACCGGTACGCCACTGCCAGTCCTTATTAGAGATATTCACCGTGTTCAGGGTAAACTCTATACCTTTGTTACGAATGGCACCAGCGTTCACATATGGTGGATAGATACCAAAGTAGTACTGATACCCTTCCTCATCAATCAGATAAGTAGGAAGAACAGAGTACATCAACAGATTCTCGGTCTTCTTATAATAAGCATCCACGATGAACTCAATACGGTTATTGAAGAAAGAGAGGTCAAGACCGATGTTCCATGCATTGGTACTCTCCCACTTCAAGTCGGGGTTCGCATAGTTACCAGCATAGTAGCCATTACCCCAAGCAGTAGATACTGCACTCATTGCAACACCGTATGCATAAGAGCCTGCACTCTGGTTACCCACAAGACCCCATCCAATACGGAGCTTCGCATTACTCAGCCATGTGACATTCTTCATAAATGGCTCCTGAGTAATACGCCAAGCAGCAGCCAATGAAGGGAACCAACCCCAACGGTTATTTGGACCGAATGAAGAAGAACCGTCAGCACGAAGGGTAGCGGTCAACAAATAACGGTCTAACAAATTGTAGTTCAAACGTCCGAAGTATGACTCAATAGCCCACTCACTACCCTGCTCGTCGTTAGTTGCCGTAGTAGCATCACCAACATGGAGAGAGTGGATAGCGTCAGAGATAAACCCTCTTCTAGAAGCAGAGAGGTTTGACCAGTCACCCCATTGTGACTCATGACCTAACATGATCTGCAGATGATTGTTCTTCAGTGGGTCAAAGTCATAGGTAGCATACTGCTTGAAACTCTGATATTTACTCTTTGAGGAAGTACGCTGACCTAACGACTCGACTTTCTGATTATTAGAGCCATAAGAGTACTCTGGACGGAAGTAATAAGAGTCGCCCCATGAGAAACTTCCACCATACTCGACACGAAGGACAAGATTCTTAATCGGGGTAATGTTTGCATAAAGGTTGAAGTCCAACTGAGACTTCTCATTATGATTGTCTATCTGCTGTGCCTTGAACAACGGGTTTTCTGTATAGTTGAACTCATTCTCCGCACCTGAGTCATATGAACCATCTGCATTACGGGCAGCCACGTCTGGAGTCATAGAAATGGCATCCTGAATAACGTTGGCATCATCAAAAGTGATAATCTGCTTGGTACGTGCGAAATAGCCATTTGCACCAACCTTCAACCACTTATTGACGTTTGTCTCAACATTAGCACGGAAACTGGCACGCTTAAAACCAGAACCGATACCGATACCATCCTGATTCAGATAACCACCAGAGAGGTTATAGTTCATGTCTTTTGTACCACCACTAACGCCCAACTGATGCTGGTGCATGAAAGCAACCTGGAACAGTTCATTCTGCCAGTCTGTACCATTTGTCAACAATGACGGATCTTTGTATTGTTCCATAGCCCCCCATCCCCAAAGGGCAGCACGGTCGTTATAGAACTGTGCATACTGCTTCAGGTTCATCATATCCAGATGCTTGGGAAGTTTCTGCCAACCCATCATACCTTCATAAATAACTTTTGGCTTACCTTCAGAGCCCTTCTTTGTTGTAATCAGGACAACACCATTAGATGCACGCGAACCATAAATAGCGGTTGCTGAAGCATCTTTAAGTACTTCCAAAGAGGTGATGTCCGAAGGGTTCAAAGTACTTAATACCGAAGAGTTATCACCTGTCTGACCAGACATAGCCACGCCATCAATCACATACAGAGGCTCGTTACCACTCAGAGAGTTGATACCACGAATCTGTACGGAGATACCACCACCAGGGGCACCAGAGTTCTGAGTGACGGCAACACCGGCGATACGTCCTTGCATCGCCTGCTCAATACTGGTATTGACACCCTGCTTGATAGCCTTCTCATCAATACTTGATACAGAACCTGTCAAGTCACTACGTTTCATCGTACCATAACCAACGACAACCACCTGCTCCAGCATGTTGACATCCTCTGCAATCTGAATGTCTAACTGCCCAGCCTTAGTCACTTTGACAGACTTGGTCTGATAACCTACATACGAGACTTCTATGGTAGCACCTGGCTTCACGGAAATCTTGTACTTACCTTCAAAATCGGTAATAGAGCCACCAGAGGCGCCCTTCACCTTCACTGTCGCTCCGATGACTTCCTCACCACTGTTGGCATCCGTCACCGTACCGAACACGTTCACATTTTGCGCCAAAGCACAAAGAGGGAACATCATAAGAAACAGTACCAAGTACCTGATTCTTACAATTGCTTTTCGTGTTGTTTTTTTCATAAAATTAATATTAAATTAGTAGTAATATACTTCAGTTTCATTAGTCTACCCCATCAAGGAGTGGATTTTCAGTTTGCAAAAATAAACAAAAAAAATGTTACCGCATAAAAAAAATGCGGAAATTAAGCCAATATCATCAAAAGTATCATATTTCGGCATCAAAGTATCAACACCGGAAGGTCATTGGTGATATTTTATCAATCCTTCCATCGGTGTCGCCTGTACCTTGCCCAGTTTGAATCCCTCCTTCTCTGCGGCTTCCCTCAACTCCTCCTGATAATAGAAAGCGATACTGCCGATGGCATGCACTTGCAAGTCACGTCGTCCGTATTGTACCAGGTTATGCTGGAAGAAGGAACGGAAATTGGCTATCACCATCTGTCGTAAGGGCTTGAAATCAAGATGTTGCTGGATGAAAGAGGAGGTAGACGCAAGGAAACGATTGGCAAGGGGTTCCCTATACACCTTATTAATAATAAGAGGCATCGTCAACTTAGTCTCTGACAGATAGGCGTCACGGATTTCCGCAAATTGCGGATTCTTAAAGATGGCATTCATAAAAAGTCTGCCTAACACAGCACCACTCCCCTCGTCACCAAGGACATAACCAAGAGGAGGTGTGTTTTGTATGATATTTTCACCATCATACAAACAAGAGTTTGCTCCTGTACCAAGGATACAGGCAATACCTTCCTCATGACCACACAAAGCACGAGCCGCCGCCATCAGATCGCTGTAGACCTCTACTTTCTGAAGGGAAAGGACCTCTCCTATGATTTGTTTTACCGTAGGGACATGGGCAGGAGTACAACCACTTCCATAGAAGAACACACTGATATTTGAAAGCAAGGGGCTTTCAAGAATTTTCGAATTAACAAGTTGGGCACGCGAGAAGGTAGAGAGCTGTGGCATCAGTTCCTGTGCCAATATCTGACGGATCTCCGCCGGGGTTTGGTGAATGGGGGTGATTCCCTGCGTCTTGAAAGTTTTCACGAATACCTCGTCGACATTTCTGCCTGAGTCATGAAGGAGTGTCCAATCAGTCTTGGTACTTCCGCTGTCTGCTATCAGTTTCATCGTTTTGTCTTTTAATTATTTGCAAAGATACAAAATAATTGAGAATGAAGAACGAAGAATTGAGAAATATTTTCTACCTTTGCAGGAAATTACGCAAAAACATGAAAAAAATACTGCTTTTATTCATCATATTGGTATGTGTGACCGACGCACATGCCGTTCTGAAAGAGAAAGACCTCCCACAGACGTTGCAGATCCTACGTACGGAACTGACGACATTCCATCGGGAGATGTCGCAGATGCTGGAGATCAACAAGAAACAGAGCGAGCGGGTCAGGGACCAGTTAATGAACACCATGAAGCAGTCAAACCAGAACTCGCTGATGCTCTATTCCCAGAAACAAGAGTATGTGTTCGACTTGACATATGCCTGCCATGAGGCGACAGAGCAATACCATGCTTTTCAACGGCAGAAGACACCCTTTAAGATCTTCCTGAACAAAGCAGACTCAGAGATTGCCAGATACGATTCACTCATCTCTTCTTTGAAGGCGATGCCTGTACAGACCCTTGACGAACGGGCGAAGATAGACCGCAGCGTCTGCCTGACACTTGCCACTAACATCCGCAACTCGCTCCAAGAAAACCGTTCCACGATGCAGGACTACATCCGTTATTACAATATGACGGAGCAGCGTCTCTCCTATCTGAACGACTATGCCCAGAAACGGTATAACGATATCCAGACCAGTATCTTCAAGAACGGTGGAGACAGCTATTTCAATATCTTGAAAGACTGGGGAAGACAATGGCAGATGATGTCTAAGACGGTGGCAAAGAAATACAAGCCGAACGCCTATTCGCAATGGGACAGCCGCTGGATATTCGGCCTGTTCATCACCATTATCATATATGCTATCATCGCCTCTCTGCTGAATTTCTCCATTATACGCTATATCGTACCCAAACGGTTCCGCACGGAGGAGTTCATGAAAAAACGGACCTGTATCACACTAGCCACGACCACCATCACCTTTGCCATAATCTTAGGTATCGCCCTTGCCCTTGCAAAACAGAACTTCATTATTATGGCAAGTAACCTGCTGGTGAATTTCGCCTGGCTGATGGGTGTCATCCTGATATCTCTCTTACTCCGCGTCAAAGGAGACCAGATCAAAAGCGCTTTCCGTATCTACACCCCGTTGATGGCAATCAGTTTCCTGGTCATCGCCTTCCGTATCATCCTGATACCTAATGAATTGGTCAACATGTTATTCCCACCGGTTCTATTCCTTTGTACCATCTGGCAATGGAGTGTCATTGCACGGCACAACCAGAACATCCCACGGTCTGACATCTTCTACAGCTACGTCTCACTGATCGTATTCATCGCATCTGTCATCAGCTCATGGTCAGGTTACACGTTGATGGCTGTACAGATGCTGATATGGTGGACGATGCAACTGACCTGTATTCTGACCATCACCTGTGCACTGCAATACATGAAACTATATGGCATTAAGCACAAGATGGCAGACAAGCCTATCACCAAGACTTGGGCTTACGACTTGTTCTATCAGGTATTGCTTCCCGTGGCGGGTGTCGTCTCTGTCATGATCAGTATTTATTGGGCTGCGGATGTCTTTAACCTCAGTGATCTGTGCTGGAAGATTTTCAATACCAACTTCGTCAACCTGAAAAACCTGAAACTGAGCATCGTCTCACTTGCCATCGTTGTCAGCCTGTGGTTCTTCTTTGCCTATATCAGCAAGACCATCTTGCAACTGATGCGGATGCACTACCAGATAGCCGACCCGACCACTGCTGCCAGCAAGGAGGTGATGGGCAGAAATGTAATTCAGGTCATCATCTGGGGCACCTGGTTCTTGATTACGATGGGTATTCTGAACATTTCCCTCGCATGGCTGATGGTGGTTACCGGAGGCTTGTCGACTGGTATTGGTTTCGCCTCGAAGGACATCATCGAGAACATCTACTATGGTATCACCCTGATGGCTGGACGCATCAAAGTAGGCGACTGGATCCAGGTGGACGGCACTATGGGTAAGGTGACTAAGATCAGCTATACCTCAACGGTCGTCGAGTCACTGTATGGTGAGGTCATCACTTTCCAGAACTCTCAGTTATTTACCAAGAATTATAAGAACCTGACTCGCAACCACGGCTACGTCCTTGCCGTTGTCCACTATGGCGTCGCCTATGGCAGCAATCTCCAACAAGTCATCGAACTGGTCGACGGTGCTGTCAACCAGATGAAGCACAAATGGATGGATAAGTCTAAAAAAGCGAAATCTGTTATCGGCGAGCTGGCAGACTCAGGTATCAACCTGAAGATGTTCGTATGGGCAGACGCCCCCAAGCAGTCCTATGTCATCAGTGACGTGCTCAACACCATTTACGACACACTCAACAAGAACGGCATCGAGATACCTTTCCCGCAACAGGACGTACATATTAAATAAGGACAATTTTTCATCCTTTTATATAAAATAATTAATCAAAGATTGTTTTATTTGTAGAATAATGACTATCTTTGCAGGGAAATGTGCACTACAGACATGGAAAGGACATTTATCGCAGGACCATGTGTCATAGAATCCGCTGAGCTGCTGGATATAGTAGCGGCAAAACTGGTGGATATCAATAAGAGACAGGGGACTGACATCATATTCAAGGCATCCTTTGACAAGGCGAACCGCACGTCCATCCGTTCGTTTCGCGGTCCGGGTATGGAGAAAGGTCTCCAGATGCTTCATGACATCAAGGAGAAATACGGGCTCCGCCTGCTTACGGACATCCATGAGTCATGGCAAGCCGAACCCGTGGGACAGGTGGTGGATGTCATCCAGATTCCCGCCTTCCTTTGCCGGCAGACAGACTTGCTCATCGCCGCTGCCAAGACAGGAAAAGTCGTGAACATCAAGAAAGCCCAGTTCCTCAGTGGACGGGACATGCGCTACCCTGTGGAGAAAGCACGTGACACAGGAGCCAAAGAGATATGGCTGACGGAGCGTGGGAATATGATGGGGTATAACAACCTGGTGGTGGATTTCAGGAATATCCCTGACATGCTGGAGATGGTACCGACAGTCATTATGGACTGCACCCATAGTGTGCAACGACCAGGAGGAGCCGACGGAAAGACAGGCGGTGACCGCCGTTATGTATCCCAGATGGCTCTTGCCGCCAAAGCGTTCGGGGCCACAGGCTGGTTCTTTGAAGTGCATCCCGACCCCGACAACGGACTGAGTGATGCCGCCAACATGCTGGAACTAAGCAAATTAGAAGATTTAATAAAGCAATTAAAGTGACAGATAAAGAGAACGCCATACAATGTATCAAAGACGAGGCACAAGCCGTACTGGACTTGATCGCCAAGATTGACGACAACTTCGAGAAAGCTGTCGATTTGATGATGCATTGCACCGGTAAAGTCATCGTGACAGGAGTCGGGAAAAGCGGACATATCGGAGCAAAGATCGCCGCTACCCTGGCATCGACGGGTACACCGTCTTTCTTCATCAACCCTCTGGATGTGTTCCATGGTGACCTGGGGGTGATGGCGAAAGGGGATGTCGTACTTGCCATCTCTAACTCCGGACAGACAGATGAGCTGTTGCGTTTCATTCCAATGGTGCTCCACATGGATATCCCCATCATCGCGATGAGCGGTAACCCACAATCACTATTGGCGAAATATTCCACCTGTCATCTGAATGTCAGCGTGGAGAAGGAGGCGTGTCCACTGAACCTGGCGCCGACAAGCAGTACCACGGTGACACTGGTGATGGGTGATGCCCTTGCTGTCGCCTTGATGAACAAGCGTCATTTCCAACCTCAGGATTTCGCCATGTTCCATCCTGGTGGAGAACTGGGAAAGCGGCTGCTGACCACTGCGCAAGACGTGATGATCACAGAGAACCTGCCCATCCTGAGTCCGAAGATGCACTTAGGAGAGGCTATTATCCTGGTGAGCAAGGGAAAGCTGGGACTTGGTGTCGCCATGAAGGACGACAGGATAGCAGGTATCATTACCGATGGTGATATCAGACGGGCAATGGAGCGATGGAGAGCGGAGTTCTTCGACCGCAGCGTCTGTGACATCATGACGCAATCACCCAAGACAGTTTCTCCGCAGACAAAGATTGCCGAGATACAGAGAATTATGAACGAGAACAAAATACATAACGTACTGGTTTCCGACAACGACAACAGACTGTTAGGTGTCGTAGACCGCTATGCATGTATCTTATAAATAGAAAACAAAACAGGTTATGAAAGGACTGAAGAAAATAGTATTGATACTGATGCTTGCACTGCCCCTGGCTGTAGCAGGCGTCTATCTGTTCAAGACGCTGGACATCAAAGACGGATTGACCAGCAGTCAGATTAACTGTATCCTGAAAGACGGTCGTGGATATATGTGGTTTGGAACACCGGCAGGACTCTACCGGTATGACGGTTACACCTTCCGGAACTTCCAAAGTAACTCCAAGGACGGCTCCTCCCTGCCCGACAGCTATATCCTGAGTATCCAGGAGGCACTGGACGGTAATCTATGGATCCTTACCTCAGCAGGTTATTGTATCTACCACCCGCAAACGGAGACCTTTGAGCGGGACATGAAACAGGTCTATGCCCGAATGGGTATCGAGGGACAACCTAATGTCGTCTTTTTCGACCGCCACAAGAACCTGTGGGCAGCTATTCCCAATAAAGGAGTGGTAGCCTATAACATGCAACAACAGCTACTCTATGAGTTCGGATATACCGATGACAGTCATGGAGTGCCACAGGGTGTTATCTGCTCCATCGGTGAGTGTCGCGACGGCGCCATCATTGTCTATGAGGACGGCAGGATGATCTGCTGTGACATCATGCATCAGCAACATACCGTTTGGGCAACCGAGCATATCGCCCAGCAACACCTTCGCAAGAGCCACTCACTGAAAGTCTTCGCCGACCAGTCGGACAATATCTGGCTCTATGGTCAGGGAACCCTGATGATGTATAATAAGAGTACTAATGTCTGGGATACTGCCATCGGCAACAGTATCGGACTGACAAGTATCGCCGTCGACAGGAGCGTGAACGGCATGGCGGGCGACAACAAAGGAAACATCTGGATCGGAACTGACCGGATGGGACTTCTCAGGATGAACGTGAACAGCCATGAGATAGAATCCGTACAGCCACATAATGGCAAAAGCGATCAGATGACACAAGAAACGACAGGTGTCCAGAGTGTCTATGTGGACGACACGGATCTGCTATGGATAGGAACAGAGAAGTCTGGTGTGGCTTTCTATGGTGATATTATCTATAAGTTCCAGTCGACCTTTAATGGTGACATCACCGCTATCACACAAGACTCAGACGGAAACGTCTGGTACGGAACGAGTGACAAAGGCGTTATCGGGTATGAGGGACCGTTGGCAAGTCAGAAAGTAACCTGTATGGAAGCAACCACCGACGGAAGTGTATGGGTGGGCTCCCGCCAGAACGGTCTGACACGTATCAAAGACGGCTCCTCACATATCTTCTCTGTAGTCCGTGACAGTATGAAGACCTTGATAGACGACCATGTCAATGCCCTTGCCAAAGATAATAGCGGTAACCTATGGATAGCGACGAACGGGGGGTTGCAAGTCTATAATCCGAAAATGGACACCTTCTCCTCCTATACCCGGGAGAACGGTATGTTGAGCACGAACAATATCACATCCCTTTTCTATGGTAAGAGCAACAAGTTATTGATTGGTACCTCAGAAGGTTTGGTGATACTGAACCTGTCTAATCGTGAAAAAATCCTCCTGACAGGTAACTCCACCAATCTCAAGACCTTCACCAACAACTATATCACCCAAGTCTTTGAGGACTCCAGAGGATTGATATGGGTGGGTACCCGTGAGGGCTTGAATGTACTGAATGTGGTATCAGACTCCCTGAACTACATTACAGAGAAACAAGGACTTTGTAATAACTCTATCTGTGGTATCACAGAAGACAGGAACAGCAATATGTGGATAACCACCAGCAATGGTATCAGCCGTATTGTCGTACAGCGTAACAGAGAGGAAGGTACCTTCGGATATGGGCTCTATAACTATGATATAAAAGACGGATTACAGAGCAATGAGTTCAACACAGGTTCCATCTTGACGAAATCCGACGGTACCGTCCTGTTTGGTGGTTTGTTCGGTGTGAACTGGGTGCGTCAAGGTGCGAAAATGGACCAGAATACCCTACCCCGTGTCATGCTCACACAACTCTTTATCGGAGAGGAGGAGGTCATGGTCGGACATGAATATGACGGAAATGTCATTCTTGCCCAGGCATTGAACGAAAGTAATAAGATCTATCTGAAGAACAAGCAGAACACCTTCACCATCAAATTCGCCGCAGGTAACTACAACCAAGGCGAACGTCTGCAATTCATGTATTGGATGGAGGGACGCGACCATGACTGGCGAAACGGAGACGCTCTGCTACACGGAGTCAAGTTCCGGGACCTGGGCAGTGGCAGCTATACCCTGCACGTAAAAGCGGTCAGTGCTGATGGTGCCGTAAGTAATCAGGAACGCAAACTGGAAATCAACATTGAGCGTCCTTGGTGGCTGACATGGTGGATGCTTACGGTCTATGTCATCATCGCCATCATAGCCTTGCTGGTATGGCGCTATGGTTATAAGAAAGTCAAGAATTTCCTGATCAGGAAACGTACGGTCGTCGAGGAGTTAAAACGCCAGCGTGAGGAGATCAAGACGACCAGTGATGAGCTACGCCAGCCAATGGCGCGCATGACAACGATCATCGGTAATCTTGCCGAGCGCGAGAGAGACCTGGAAGGTCGTGAGCAACTGAACTCCTTACATTTCCAGATGCTACAGGTCATCACCCGTATTTCCGAGATGCAAACTATTCTGGAGAATCCCGAGGCGAAAGCAGAGTCCACGGCAAAAGACCGTCTGGAACTCAACGACCAAGGAGAAGTCAGACTGCCTTCGATTGCAACAGCAGAGCTGACTGCCAACATCCAGCCGTTGCGTCTG
Source organism: Prevotella sp. tf2-5 (assembly GCF_900115435.1). GTDB lineage: Bacteria > Bacteroidota > Bacteroidia > Bacteroidales > Bacteroidaceae > Prevotella. The sequence continues at coordinate 139,391 of NZ_FOWK01000002.1, read as the reverse complement.
GATAAGAAGACCCATAAGTTTAACGTGGTATTCATTGACAGCAATAAAGACTTCATCAACTTCATGAATGCTCATTTGCATGAGGTCTACGACTTCCATGTCTATGACGACATCAGACTGGCTATCCCGGATATCGAATCCTTGAAAGCAGACCTCGTGATCTGTAAGCATGACATGAAGCACATGACCGGTAGTGAACTGTGTAACAAGCTGAAGTCTAATCCTCACACACAGAACGTGAAGTTCGTGTTGATGACAGACACTGTCCTGACGCAAGAGATGATGAGTGATATGAATATCACCTTAGCTGCTGACGACTACCTCGCCAAACCTTTCAATGTGCAAGAGGCTGTCATGCGCTTTAACAAACTGATGGGACTCGGACCTGTCGAGATGGAACAGAACACGATTGAAGGACGTGAGACACGTATGCTGGAGGGTCATAACGCCAGTATGACAACAGCTACGATGGCGTATGACGACATCGAGGCTCCCACATCCAAGGAGACTGAGACAGAAGAGACTCAGGAACCGGAACAGCAGAAACCTGCAGAGGAGGTTACCAAACAACAAAATAACTTCCAGTTCTATAGTGAGGACGAGACCATCGGTGACTACTCGATGAGCAATATGATGGACCGCCAGTTGATGAAGAACGTAGAACAATACGTGCTGCATAACATGAGCCGTGGACAGATCAGTCTGGAGGAGATGGCGTCTTCGATGGGTATGGGACGTGTACCTTTCTTCCATAAGATTCGCAGTATCACGACCAAGACACCCGCCGAGGTTGTTCGTGAGATAAGACTGAAACACGCCTGTGTCCTCTTGACGAAGACAAATATCAATATGAGTGAGCTTGCCATTAATATCGGATTCTCCACAGCAGAGAACTTCATCAATATCTTCAGGGAGAAATACGGTATGACACCACTTGAATACCGTCTCAAATACAAGAAGTAAGATGCGGCGGTTCTGGATTATCGCATTACTGGTATACATCACCCTGTCAGCGAGCGCTCAGACGAGCGACTCGCTGATAGTTCAAACATTACGTTCCAAGAAGATCAACTTCTCCGACAATAATAGCGTGACACTGTTGATGTCCGGAGAGGAGAAGTTCGACGACATGTTCAAGGCTATCCGTCAGGCAAAGAGCAGTGTCCATCTGGAATATTTCAATTTCCGTAACGACTCCATCGCTTCCCTTCTTTTCGACATTCTTCGTGAGAAAAGGAAAGAAGGAGTGGAGATACGTGCCATGTTCGACGGTTTTGGGAATGACTCCAACAACCAGCCGCTGAAGAAACACCACCTGAAGGCATTACGGGATGACAGCATCGATATTGTGGAATACGAGCCGATCCGTTTCCCATGGGTCAACAAGATTTTCGGACGTGACCACCGTAAGATCGTGGTCATTGACGGACAGATTGCCTATACCGGTGGTATGAATGTCGCCGACTATTACATCAAAGGTACACCACAAGTGGGGGAATGGCGAGACATGCATTGTCGTATAGAAGGAGATGCCGTCAACGAGTTACAGAAGATTTTCCTTCGGATATGGAACCGTGTCACTGGCGAGAACATACACGGTATGAAATACTATCGCGGCGGCACACTGACGAAATTTGAAGGACTAAAGCCCGATACCACCTCCACGGCAGGTAACAAGATGGTAGGTATTATCACCAGGGAGCCCCATCTTACTCCAAAAATCATGCGTCAGTTCTATATCAGCGCTATCGACCAGGCGCAAGACTCCATCAAGATTATCAACCCCTATTTCACCCTGATACCCACTGTCACACGAGCACTGACGAGAGCTATCAAGCGAGGGGTGAAGGTGGAGATCATGCAATCAGCAAAGAGTGATATCCCCCTGACACCAGACTGTGCCTACTACCAGGCACACAAACTGATGAAACGAGGAGCCATCGTCTGGATGTACGAGCCAGGATTCCACCATTCCAAGATCATGATGGTGGATGGACGCTATTGCACGATAGGCAGTACCAATCTGGATGCCCGGAGTCTGAAATGTGACTTCGAGCAGAACGCTGTCATCATCGACAAGGCCACCACCAAGGAGCTGGACGATATGTTCGACAGGGACACCAAGAAGTGTTTTCTCTTAACCAAGGAGTCCTGGGACCAGTTCCGTACCCCTTGGCAGAAGTTCCGCGGCTGGTTCGCCCATCTGCTAGCCCCCTTCATGTAATTCTCTATGCAGCGTAATACCGTCATCTCTATCTGTAAGGCACTTGCCATTATCCTGATGGTGATAGGACATGCTGATGCCCCCGATGTGGTCAGTCAGTTTCTCTATGAGTTCCACATGCCGGTATTCTTCATCACGGCAGGCTATTTCTTCTCCTTACGCTATCTCCATGACGAGGCGACCTTTGTGAAGAAACGCTTCAAAGGACTCTATATCCCTTTCCTGAAATGGGCGGTATTCTTCCTGATCATCCATAACTGGATGTTCGACCTGGGTATCCTCAATGAGCAATATGGCAACTGGAGCGGTGGGGTGACACATCCCTACTCCTGGCATCAGATGCAACAGAACCTATGGAACATGGTGACGGCAATGGGAGGCTACGACCAGTTCCTATGCGGCGCTTTCTGGTTTTTCAGAGGACTGTTGGTGGCAAGTATCGCGTACCTTATTATATATAAAGGCTTGGACTATGTCGCTGGCAGGACCTCCCGTCTTACTCCCTATCGGGAGGTGATCGCCCCCGTCGGGGTATGTGTCCTCATGCTCTTATTGGCAGCATGGAAAACGGCAGAGGGGTTGCGTATCATCCCCCTGATACAAGGAGGTTATCGGGAGATCATGGGTACCTTCTTCTTCGGTTGCGGGTTCCTGTTCCGTCAATGGGAACGACAGTATAAGGTGACCTGGTGGATGACCATCGTCTTCGCCGTCATCGTCGCTCTCTTCTCCCAGTATCTGACCGCCAATATGAACTGGCGTTCCTCTTTCACCCAGTTCATCTCCTTACCCGTCCCCGCTATCTGCGGTTTCCTCATGACCTATAACATCGCCACCTATCTCAACCGTCATGAGGGGATGGTAAAACGCTTCCTCGTCTATTGCGGTGACAATACCCTACCCATCTTCGTCTTCCACATCATCAGCTATAAGGTAGTCAGTCTGCTGAAGATCTGGTATTACGACCTCGACATGGCCCAGATAGGATGCCACATGGTCATCCATGAGCATGCCAAAGAAGACTGGTTCTGGGTGCTTTATGCTATCGTGGGAGTAGGCATCCCCTTGGGATGGACATGGTGCTGTCAACGTATCAAGAGCAGACAGCAGCATACATCAGCCTGAACTGAGTCTCACTGATGCCATAATCCTCAAGGAGTTCATGGTCAAAGGAGAAAAAAGTAGTGTCACCATTTCTCAGAGAAGCCTTGAAACAATGGATCGCCTCATCTATCCTGCCCAGGAACCAGCAACAATAACCAGCATTCATCCAGTCATCACGATACACGTTGTCCACCGCAGTCAGTCTTTGGTATAGCTTATCTGCCTGTTCCAACTGATGACAACAAAGATGCGTCCAAGCCAGGACACGGCTCACCTGGTCGTTGTCAGGATGTTCGTAGTTCAGACGGTACAGCAGTTTCAACGCCTCCTCATACTCTTTCATATTGACAAGACACACCGCCTTGTTCAACAGATAGTTAGGATGGTCAGGACACAATAGCAGCAGGTCGTCATAGGCGTCCATCGCCTCATCGAAAATCCCCAGGTCAAACAACTCACGCGCCTTCCCCCTCAGGGCTTTCTCATTATGAGGATCCAACTTCAAGGCCTCATGATACTGTCCATACCAGATATAATACTGGACAGAACGATGATCATCACTATACGAATCCAGCAGATGCATGGCTGGCTCTTCCATCTTCTTGCGTTTCAGCAAACGTACGATCTGGTCTTTATAAGGCTCTAAGGGCGACCCCTTGAACAGCCACAGGCTGAAGAACTCACATGCCCCCAGGTTCATAGCGCTGGTGTTGAACGGGTTCTCGAACTCATTACGACTGGGGAACAAGCGATAGAAGCGATACAGGTCCATCAAATAGGCACGGCGGATAAAGGCTGGTGTCGCCAATTCGTCCGCTGGTATCTCACCCATCGTTGCCTCTCCCTGCTCCAGCATCTTCCGCATACTCTCCGGGATACGGTCAATGACTTGTTGGAAGGCGATGATGAACGAATATTTGTCACTGTTACAGAAAGGACCCGTCTTCATCATTTTCTCCATGAACTTATTACCTTGCATCCTGTTGACAAAATTCCTGATATCAGGATGCTGCAGGTAGAAGGGCACAAACCAGTTGCTGATATCATAGAAGAACGGGAAGCGCTTCATCTGTGAGAAACCGCCGAAATAGATGTCCGACCCCTGTTTCTGCATGTCCATCATACGTCCGAAGGTCGACTCCAGCTTCTCCATCCGCTGTTCTGAAGCCTCCGGGTTCAGGATATCCTCCATCGGATCATCCTCACGCTCCTCGATACTGAACGGTCCGATCTTCAGGTTGTTATTCTTGATGAGATCCGGCATGATCTCCTTTTGGATGGTATGGGTGTCCTGCTCCGCATTCAGACAGTATATCAACTGCATCTGCAGCTCAGTGAGTTCCTCACAGACCTTTTTCGAGGAAAGGAGTGCGCTCACCAGTTCCTCCTGCTCCGGGTATATCTCACGGACATCCTCCCGCAATGACAATGCCCACCCCACCAAGGCACGCTGACGCACCGCCTCCTCTTGGGAGCGACGGTAGACATTCACCAGCATACGGAATTTCACCATGTCATACTGATTCAGGAGCGACAGGGTGACAGCTGACACCAGTAGCTGCTGGTCATTACTGTCAATAGTCGGCGAGAGGAGGATCTCCTCAAAGTCATGTCCTACACCATCTGTCCACATCCGGGAGGTCAGCACATAACAGAACAAGCTGTTCACCGCTGTCTGATGTTCTTGATAGAGCTGCTCGCTCCGCTCCTGCCGGATATGCTCAGGCTCTAGCTCCAGCATGGCGATATTACTCACGAAGTCCTCCATCTCCTTACGGATATCCGTCAACGACCACTCTCTCCGTTCTGTACGGACACGGTTATATATCCCGGATAAGGTAGGATACTGACGCATCCGGTGGTAGGAGGCGATATTGGCATAGAGCACATAGACCCGCTGTAGCAAATGATGGTAGAGCTGGTCTAACTGAGGGTCGTTCACCCCTCTTCTCCAATAGTCTGCCATCAACTCATACTCTGCCTTGATACCATTCAGCCGCTCCATGGTCTGCGGCTGTGGATAAGCTGCGAGATAGGTATCCATCTCGGCAATCGCCAGCCCCACATTACCTCTGTGCAGTTCTCCGGCGACACGTTGTATTTGCTGTTCCGTTCCTGTCATGTCCTATTTCTTCTGAAGCCATTTCTGCGCCCGGTCCATGTCTTTCTGACGAGGACCAATGGCATGCTGGTACTTGATGGGCTGTGATAAGGAATCCACTACCATTCCCGACACACCACACTTCTTGATGATCAAGTCACGGTAATAACGGACACCTTTCTTATTGATAGAGTCACAAGCCGCATTATATGCCTTGACAAAGAGGTCGAGTTGTTTCTGACGCTCGGGATGACGCATCTCCTGCTCACGGAAGACAATCACTCCCATCTGCAGGTCAAGACGACGAGTGTCCAAGATCACCGGGTTCTTCGCCAACCTTGCCTCCGTTGCCTGCGGCTCTGGTAAGAAGAGAGCATCCATCTCATTGTTACGCAACATATCCATCCGCACGTTCAGGTCGTTGATCTGAACACGGAACACATGCTCATCACGCAGTTTCACGGAGTCGACAATCAGGTCACAAAGGAAATCCGTCACAGAGAAACGGGTCATCGCCAGCATCTTGTCATCCAACTGTTTCAACTGACGGATACGTGAGTTATGATTGGTGACAAGCTGCCAATAGGCATTCGTGGCGGCAGCATACCGTAGTTTCATCCCACGCTTCTCGATACACGCGGCTCTGATAAGGTCGCTCACACAACCCTCCACCCGTCGACGCTCTATGGCGGTGTCACAGTCGATCTGTGCCACAAAGGGTTTCAGACGCACACCCCCGTTCAGGGTGTCATATAAATGCTCATACTCAGCGACGAACATTGGAAGACAGTCGAGGGTAGGCATCACGGCGATCTTCAGTGCCGCAGAGTCCTTACGCATCGCCTCCCGACGCAGTTGCTGGTTCTGTCGTTTCGTCTCCTCATAAGACTGTCCGCATGCCGACAGTATCATCAGCGTTATAATGGCATAAAATATTTTCTTCATAATCAAAGTGCAAAGGTACACATTATATTTCAAATGATAATAAAAATTCCATTTCTTTCTGAAATCAATGCATAAAATCATAGTTATATTTGCTAAATTGCACGAAAAGATATACTTTTGCAAAAAGAATGAAAATCAAATAGATAATATGAAAACAATACTTTTCTTCTTAGCAGTCATATCCGTCCAAAGCGTATACGCCCAACACATTCGCTTTAAGGAAGTGAAGAACCACATGATTGCGGAAGTTAGTCTCAACAAACAAGTAAAAGCACGTGCATTGATTGACACAGGATCGTCCATCACTGTTCTTGACAGCACTTTTGTCGTTTCTTCTGGATTGGAACTGAACCCGACAGCTTGCCATCACGCTCTACGTCTAACCGCTATTGGCAAAACACTATGGTGTTACCAAGTTATATCTGACACATTGGATGTTGACGGCTTACGTAACACCCGCCCTGTTTATATAGCCGATTTAAGACAGGCAAAGAAATGGTTTAAAGATGGTGGATACGATATGATAATGGGTAGTTGCTATATGGCAAAAGACGGTAGTCAGATGGTAACGTTGAATATCGCTAAAGGTTATGTAAAATATGGCAAGCAGGCATTACCTGAGAATAAATACAAGCGAGGCATTATGACCATTGACAAGAAAGGGTTTGTAGGGACTGACGCTCCTTTGCGCATCATGGACAGCGACTACAGGTCCGGACAGATTATCGGGAGATTCATCATTGACACTGGCAATGCAAATTTTTTCTTTTTATGCGGGAAAAGCGAAGGAGTGATCGAATCGCTCAACAGACAAGGGTTTGAACTATCAGAAAGAACTAAAGATGGGAAGACGATAAAATACATCAAAATGGATTCCGCTGAGATGTTGGGGAAGAAAGTCAACATGGAAAAAAGTATTCTACCGATAATTCCCGCCAGCATCGGCAGAAACTATGCAGGAGCGATAGGATACAAGTTCTTAAAAGAAGTAGAACTTGTATTGGATTATGACAACAATTTCTTATATATCAAACAATAATCAAGAATTTACACCCAAAACAGGTGCCGCCTCCATAGAGTCGAAGGTAGAGGCTTCATTTGGCATGTTGTGCGGATTTTTGGTTTTCTTAACTAAAATTCCATAGGGATGAGACAAATATGAAAGGAATTGAGACAAATTTGAAAATCTGTCTCCATCCTGTTTCGTAACTTTGCAGGCGTTATGGAACACAATGTAGAGTCAATACGGAATAAGATCTATGAGATTCGGGGGCAGCGTGTGATGCTGGACTTCGATTTGGCAGAGTTGTATGGAGTGGAAACAAGAGCATTGAATCAAGCTGTGAAACGTAACATCGAGCGTTTCCCTGAAGATTTCATGTTTCAACTAACCAAAGGTGAGTTGGAAATATTGACAAATCAAATCTTGAGATCAGAAAAAGTATCCGAAAACACCGAGAACATATCAAAAGGTAGCAACTTGATATCACAAATTGTGATTTCAAGATTTCTTGACAAAAGAGAAACAAAACATGATAAAGGCTGGGGGGGCAGCAGAAAACTACCCTATGCATTCACTGAAAATGGCGTTGCAATGTTAAGTAGTGTACTACGTTCTTCTCTTGCCATACAGATAAATATTGGCATTATGCGTACTTTCACTGAGTTCCGTAAAATAGCGACATCGTTACAATTCCCCGATTATGCTGCCGATGTGGCACAGTTACGCAAGGACTTTGAAGAGTTGAAACTCGACATAGAAGATATTCTTCATGACCAGAACGACATCAATGAGTCGACGAGGGCTCAGCTGGATGCCATCAGCGAGGCACTGGCGGAGTTGCAGCCCAAGGAACCGAAACCACGGAGACGCATCGGATTTATGCAGGATCAGTGAAAGTCGTGCGTGGAAAAACGGGGTCGGTTCTCAGTGATCCACCACAAAGGTACAACATTTCTTTCAAAAGACAAAATGATTGGACAGGAATGTGGAGCTTTTAATACCCACCATTCCCTACACGTAATTTTAAAACCCTTGTCACCGTTGCCGCCTTGCAAAACTATTTGATTATCAGTGGATTGTCGGTAACAACATAGCGGCAACGGTGACAAGGAAAGGCGGTTTTGATGCAAAAATGGTGTAAAAAACGAGTGTAGTGACACATAATACAGCGATTGTTTTTTGAGCGGTTTGCTTTCGGCTATAGCCGTTCAGTTGTTTGGCTGGAGCCGCACGGTCGTTTGGCTATAGGCAAACGATTGAAAGGCGGAACCTTTCTCCCTCGAAGGCGGTACCTAACACCCTCGAAGGTAGGCACTAACACCCCATCACTAGTAACCTTCTACCCATACACAAGGCATTAAGACCGACAGAAGTATCTTCTATGAAAGTAAATTCAGTGTGTTTACTCAGTAAATTCAGTGAATTTACTCACCAAATTCAGTGAATTTACTGAGATAGGAGGCATCGGAATAAAAAGCAACTAACAGGGATGTTTTACGAAGGCGGCACCTCCTGCCTGTGAAGGTGCCGCTTCCTCGGGTCGAAGGTAGGGGCTTCGAGGGTCGAAAGTGCTCTTCAGTCGGTAACCGATTTCATTGAATTTTTAAGAAAATCGAAAAAACTACTCCCCTTCTCCCGTTCATGGGGCTCAAACCCCGATAAATAAAGGGCGGAGGACATGGGAGTAGTTTTTCGAGAAATAGAGAAAAAGTAAAAAGTTTGGCATATTCGGTTATTTTTTGTATCTTCGCAGTCGATATGGCAAAAGACAAGACAATGTATGTCTGCGAGAACTGCGGACAGGAATCAGCGAAATGGATTGGTAAGTGTCCGTCGTGCGGACAGTGGAACACGTTCAAGGAAATCAAGGTGGCTGACACCCGTAAACAGGTGACGGCAACATCGGCGGCGGCATCGGCTGGCAGACAACTGCGAGAGAACAAGGTGTTACGACTGCGCGACATCTCTGCTCACGATGACCCATGTATCGATATGCATGACGAGGAATTGAACCGTGTGCTGGGTGGCGGTCTCGTCCCCGGTTCCATCGTCCTGCTTGGTGGCGAGCCCGGTATCGGAAAGTCTACCCTCTCCCTCCAGACCATGCTGAACCTGCCGGAGAAGAAAGTGCTGTATGTCAGTGGTGAGGAATCAGCGCACCAGCTCAAGATGCGTGCCGAACGCCTTACCTCCCCTCAACAGGGGAGGCTGGAGGGGTCAGAAGGTTTCCTCATCCTCTGTGAGAACTCCCTCGAGGCGATCTTCGACCATATCAAGGAGGTACAGCCGGAACTGGTGGTCATCGACTCCATCCAGACCATCTCCACAGAAGATGTCGAGTCGTCGGCAGGCAGTATCGCACAAGTCCGTGAGTGTGCCTCGGCACTGCTCCGCTTTGCCAAGACCAGTGGTGTTCCTGTGATCCTGATAGGACATATCACCAAAGAGGGTACCTTAGCAGGTCCGAAAATTTTGGAGCATATCGTGGATACCGTCATCCAGTTTGAGGGTGACCAGCATTATATGTATCGCATTCTGCGAAGTATCAAGAACCGTTTTGGAAGTACCTCTGAGTTAGGTATTTACGAGATGCAGCAGACAGGGCTCCGACAGGTCAGCAACCCCTCCGAGTTACTATTGACAGAAGACCATGAGGGACTCAGTGGTGTGGCTATCAGCAGTGCCATCGAGGGTATCCGTCCCTTCCTGGTAGAGACACAGGCGCTCGTCAGCACTGCCGCCTACGGTACCCCACAGCGCAGTGCCACAGGTTTCGACCAGCGTCGGTTGAACATGCTCCTTGCCGTTTTGGAGAAACGAGTGGGTTTCAAACTCATGCAAAAGGATGTCTTCCTGAATATCGCGGGAGGTCTTAGGGTCACCGATATGGCAATGGACCTCAGTGTCATCGCCGCCGTCTTGTCGAGCAATGTCGACACCCCGATAGAGAGTGGCTGGTGTATGGCTGGTGAGGTAGGACTCAGTGGTGAGGTACGTCCTGTCGCCCGCATCGAGCAACGCATTGCCGAAGCAGAGAAATTAGGATTCTCCCATATCATCATCCCCAAATACAACCTCTCAGGTCTCAACCGTAAGAAGTTCAAGATAGAGTTAGTCCCTGTCCGTAAGGTAGAGGAAGCGTTGCGTGCGTTGTTCGGCTAATCCCTCAGCCATCAGCCCTCACACATCAGCCCTCAGTCCTCATACTCTGTCTGGTCGTCAATACCAGCCTCGGCAAGAGCCTCCTTCCGTTCCACGCAAGTACCACACTTACCACAGTGCTTGTCACCCCCTTTGTAACACGACCATGTCTCGGCATAGTCGATACCCAGAGCCTTGCCGCGACGGGCAATATCCCCTTTGGTGATATTCGTATAGGGAGAGCGCAGTCCTACCTTGACAAAGGTTCCCGCTGCCGCCGCCTTGTCGAAAGCCTCAACAAACTCAGGTGTGCAATCCGGATAGATGGTATGGTCGCCCCCATGATTAGCCATCATCACATATTTCAGACCATTCGACTCAGCGATACCGACGACAATGGAGAGCATGATACCATTACGGAAGGGCACGACGGTCGATTTCATATTCTCATCCGCATAATGACCTTCGGGAATCTCCTCCCCACCCTCCAGCAACGAACTCTTGAAATACCTCGTCATGAAGTCGAGGGGTATCACAATATGCCTGATACCCAGTCGCTCACAATGCATCTTGGCAAACGGGATCTCCCTGGCATTATGCTTCGACCCGTAATCGAACGAGACGGCAAGGGCTATACGCTCCTGCTCGTCATATAATAAGGTGACAGAATCCATGCCACCACTTAAAATCAGTACTGTATCCTTTTCCATGATTGCAAAGGTAAGAAAAAAAACGATATCAGGAATGAGTAATTAGAAATTATTTACTACCTTTGCACGACTTTTTTATCAAAACATGATGTACAAACCAACTTTCAACCAGCGCAAGGTATTCCGCTTCCACCGTTTTGCAAGGAAAGGATATGCCCTCTTTGCCTGTTTGGGACATGTGGTGACCATTGGTGTACTGAGCGTTGCGACACTGACTACCGCCAGTGCCGCCATCGACCACAAGGGAGTTGTTGCCGACGGGTCGACGACCACCAGTGCCACCACCGATGACACCCCGGACAAAGAAGCGACCCTTGAGGATGTAGAGGTCACAGGGTCACGCGCCCCGCTTGCATTAGGGCAAGCCGTGAGAATGGTCACTGTACTGAGTCGTGAGGATATTCAAGCGGCGCCAGTACAAAGTATTAACGACCTTTTGAAATACGCCGCAGGCGTGGATGTCCGTCAACGAGGACCGATTGGTGCACAGACGGATATCAGCATACGAGGCGGTACTAGTGAGCAGATCACCATCCTGCTCAACGGTATCAATATCTGTGACCCCCAGACGGGTCATAACGCCTTCGACTTCCCATGCGACCTCTCGGACATCGAGCGTATCGAGGTGTTAGAGGGACCTGCCGGACGTGTCTATGGCACTTCCTCTCTGATGGGGGCGATCAATATCGTGACGAGAGATGCCAGAAGTAAGATGGCTGAAGTAAGAGTGGAGGGAGGCTCCTTTGGTTACCTGTCAGCAGGAGGACGAGTGAGTCTCAAGCCACAGCTGTCACCTCTCAACTCTCAGTTTTCTGCTTCCTACACCCGCAGTGACGGCTACAGCCGTTCGAAGGCTGGTAGTCTGAATAGCGACTACAGTGGTGGCAAGGTGTTCTACCAAGGACAATATCAACAGGAGGGGCTTCGACTGAACTGGCATGCGGGTCTGTCGACCAAGGGTTTCGGCTCCAACACTTTCTACAGTGCGAAGTTCGATGAGCAGTATGAGAAGACCACCAAGCTCAACACCGCACTACAGGGAGATATCAGAGGTATGAGGTATGAGGTAAGAGGCAAGACTGCTGAGTTTCACATCCATCCCGCCATCTATTGGAACCGTAGTTACGACCGTTTCGAGTTGACACGCGGCACTGAGGAGAGAATACCCTTCAACTACCACCGCACGGATGTCTTCGGCATCAACCTGAACAGCTATTTCGACTGGTTGTTGGGACGTACAGCCTTGGGAGCTGAGTTCCGCAATGAGGATATCGTGAGCACGAATCTCGGTGAGCCCCTCTCCGACCCTTTCAGTCATTACAAGGTAGGACTGAACCGCTCGAATCTCTCATTCCATCTGGAGCATAACGTAATCCTAAAACGTCTCACCCTCTCTGCTGGCTTTGTCGCTGTGAAGAACACATGGAACCAGATGCCGTTGAAGGTATATCCCGGTATTGACGCCAGCTATCGCATCGGCACCCACTGGAAGATCTATGCCTCCTACAACTCCTCCCTTCGTATGCCATCCTTCACAGAGCTCTTTTACAGCGTAGGCGGTCATCAAGCAGACAAGTATCTGAAACCCGAGGAGTTACATGCGTTAGAGGGAGGTGTGAGATTCCAGTCGGACATCTTCAACATGTCTGCAAGTGTCTTCCATCATCATGCCCGTAACATGATCGACTGGGTGATGGACACCCGTGAGGCGGACCCTGTCTGGCAGAGCGTCAACCACACCAAAGTGAACACCATCGGTTTCGAGACAAAGGCAACGCTAACCGCTAACCGCTACACGCTGAACCTCGCCTACTGCTACCTGCATCAAGACAAGGATGTGGAAGACTACCTGCAGTCGCAATATTCCCTGGAGTACCTGCGGCATAAGTTGACGGCGTCATTGTTGGTCCATGTGGTCAAGCATCTCGACCTCCTTGTGAAGTATCGCTTCCAAGACCGTATGGGATCCTATACGACCGTCAATGGAGAGGTGTGCGACTATCACCCCTACTCTGTCGTTGACGCGAAGTTGAGCTGGAACACCGACACCTATTCCGTCTATATTGAGACCAACAATCTTACCAGCAAGCGATATGTCGACTACGGCAATGTGCCACAGCCTGGATGTTGGATCATGGGAGGAGCAAAATGGCGTCTTTCATTCTGATTTGCCAACTCCGTCTTACATTATCATCTGTCGTACGTAAAAAAGATTTAAATTATGAACGATGAGCTATGAACTATGAAGTTATTTTCGTAACTTTGTGGTCGATTTTGGAAATACTACATTTTTAAATAACACGATTATGACAATTAACGAATTCAACTTTGCCGGTAAGAAGGCAATCGTACGTGTAGACTTCAACGTACCCCTGGACGAGAATGGTAAGATCACTGACGACACCCGTATCCGTGGTGCCCTTCCTACCCTGAAGAAAATCCTTGCTGACGGTGGTGCTACTATCATCATGTCACACATGGGCAAGCCCAAAGGAAAGGTAGACATGAAGAAGTCACTGGGTCAGATCCGTGAGGCTGTAGAGAAGGCACTGGGTGTACCCGTTGCTTTCGCTCCCGACTGCGCCAAGGCTCAGGATGCCGCTAAGGCTCTGAAGATGGGTGAGGCTCTGTTGCTGGAGAACCTCCGCTTCTATCCTGAGGAGGAAGGCAAACCCGTAGGTATTGACAAGGAAGATCCTAAGTACGACGAGGCTAAGAAGGCTATGAAGGCTTCTCAGAAAGAGTTCGCCAAGACGCTTGCCTCTTATGCTGACTGCTATGTGATGGACGCCTTCGGTACCGCACACCGCAAGCACGCTTCCACCGCTGTTATCGCCGACTACTTCGACGCCAACAACAAGATGCTGGGTCTGCTGATGGAGAAAGAGGTTACCGCTGTCGACAACGTCCTCTCTAACATCAAGCGTCCTTTCGTTGCCATCATGGGTGGTTCTAAGGTCTCTTCTAAGATCGGTATCATCGAGAACCTGCTCGGTAAGGTTGATAAGCTCATCCTCTGTGGTGGTATGACATATACCTTCTCCAAGGCTCACAATGGTGAGATCGGTGACTCTATCGTAGAGCTCGACAAGCTGGATGTGGCACTGGGTGTTGAGGAGCTTGCCAAGAAGAACGGTGTAGAACTCGTTCTGGGTAGCGACTGCACTGCTACTAATGGTCTCGACTTTGGCACGATGACTGTCAAGGAGGGTGCTGAGATCATCACCTGCCCTGCCAACAAGGTTCCCGCTGGTTTTGAGGGTGTTGACGCAGGTCCTGCCTCTCAGGAGGACTTCCGCAAGGCTATCGAGGGTGCTAAGACCATCCTGTGGAATGGTCCTGCCGGTGTCTTCGAGTGTGACAACTTCACTGCTGGCTCTCGTGCTATCGGCGAGGCTATCGCCAAGGCTACTGCCGAGGGCGCGTTCTCTCTGATTGGTGGTGGTGACTCTGTAGCTTGTGTTAACAAGTTCGGTCTTGCCGACAAGGTTTCTTACATCTCTACCGGTGGTGGCGCTCTGCTGGAGGCTATCGAGGGTAAGGTGCTCCCTGGCGTTGCAGCTATCAAGGGTGAGTAATGAAACACATTTATATAACTATGATGATGACCGCACTGCTTATCGCAGGCGGTCATCATGCTTTTGCGGCAAAGCGTCCTCTCGTCACGGACATCGTCACTTTCGAGAAGAGCGACACCACTGCAGAAGTCTCCATATTGGTTCACTGGCCCTGTAAAGGAGAACAGGTCCTGGTAGACAGCCTGCGCCATCATATCGCTTATCTGCTCGGAGGAACGTTCAACAGCCCCGATGATATTCTGTCTTATGGCGCATCACTGTTTGAGTCGCTGTCAGCAGATTGGCATAGTGTTTATGATGAGATGCCCCCTGAGGATCGACTGGGAGCCTTTTCCAAGAGTCACCACATCACTAAGCTGGCTGAGACCAGTCGTTACATCACCTATTATTATCAGACATACGACTATGGTGGCGGCATACACGGCTTTACTACCGAGGTGGGATTCACTTTCCGTAAGAGCGATGGCAAACAGATTCCATTGCTTGCGAACACCGACTCACCCCGCCTCTCCAAACTTCTCAAGGAAGGTGTAAGGAGTTTCTTTTCAGGTGATTCTGATAAACCTCTGACCGATGAAGAACTGCTTGAGTATCTTTTTGTACAAGAAGTTGAAAGTCTCAATGGTCTCCCATTGCCAGGTAATTCTCCCTATCTCACCGAGACAGGTGTCGTTTTCCTCTACACCCAGTATGAGATAGGTCCCTATTCTTCCGGTATCATCACTTTCGAGATTCCCTTCAAGGATATCCTGCCGTTTCTGACTCCCGAAGCGAGGAACCTGATTCCGTAAAGAGGAAAGACAACGATTACGTTAAATATTTCTTAATTCTTGAATCAAAGAAAACAATTTCTTAGTATCTTTGCAACAACAAACCATTTAAAGCTATCTGATATGAAGAAAAAATTCGTTATTGGAGACCGTACCAAGGATGAGTACATCTCCGTTCTCGACATTGAGAAGAAGAAGTTAGAGTTCACGAACCATATCGGCTCTGCCAAGGAGTTCATGGGCTTTGAGGAAACCAAAGCTACACTGAGAAAGTTACAGGATGAGACAGGCGGCTATCTGGATGACCTTCAGGTATACATCAAGGACGAGGATGGCAAGGCTCACCGTCCAGACGAGCGTGACATGATGCCTTTGTAATGTGAGACAAATAAACAAAACGAAAGAAGAGGACATTCTAGTGTCCTCTTCTTTTTGTTTATGGGTCTTATAAATCACAGACCGATGCGATAATCATTTTGCCCTTGCCAGCGAGAGGAGCCTCTATTTGCAACCCACGGGCACGAAGAAGAATCTCCATACCAATGTCACCATAAGGAAGATGGCAATAGGTGCTCTGGGGTATCAACACTCGTCCGCCAATACGTACTTTGGAAAGGAAGGTGAATATCTGTTGGAAGACACTCTCCGTATCAGAGAAAGTCTCCGGGCGGCAGAGGTCAAGGATGACATTATCATAGCTGTCGTAAGCAGCAGGCAACTCGCCACTACCGACGACAACAGCACCTGTCGTTTCCGTCTCTGTGTCGCTGAATATCAGTATGGTGCCATGACAGTCGGCTTCCTGTATGATTTCCTGAAGTGGAACCCGAGGAGCGTAAGCAGAGGGCTCCGCATGGGACTGGTTGAATAGGATCTCCGGATATTGCATCTCCAGACGATGCAGGAAAGCACAGTCCTCCTGTACCACACGCTCGTCATCATGTACCAGATAGACGGCGCCACCAGTAGTCTCCAGATCAACTGTCTGCGTCAGGAAAGGCTCACGTCCCAGTCGCTCGAACACGCCATAGAAGTAACTGGGTAGCTGACGCACCAGCTGCAGGACTGGAGCAGAGTCCAGTGTGATGTCATTCGGAAGGATAAACCACTTGACGACACCCTTACGTGGCGGACGGTATGGTTTCAGGCGCTCCTGTTCGAACTTGACGGGGTCAAGGTATGAGTCAAGGGCGGAGTCCGTCTCATGCTGACCATATATCTTGTCCAGGTACTGGCGTGTTTGTCCAGCACCCATAGGACGACAGTTGATCTCAATAAGCACTGGTCCCTTCTCATCCACCATATACTCCCCATGTACGGGACCATACTGGATACCGATGGCATCCAGCACGTCATAAGCGTAGCGGACAATGGCGGAGTTACCCACATCCAGACGGTTCACAGATTCCATATAGTTATAGATATTACTGCCGTTCATCTCCAACTTGTCATAGAAGCACATCGACACCAGACGGTGCTTACCTGCACACGACACGGTATTAACGATATACTCCTTGCCGATGATACGCTCTTGCATCAGGATGTCACCCACATGTTCGTCACTGGCGGAGAGGGCGAGTTCCGTTCGCACAGCCTCTATCATCTCGTCATAGCCCTCACAGAAATGCATTCCCTGTGTACAAGCGCCACGAGCACGTTTGACGACAACATGAGAGGTGTTCAGCTCCTTGTAAAACTCGATTGCTTCCTCCTCGTTATGAATCAACTTTCCACGAATGGAACGCAGACCATGGTCTGCGAGAGCCTGATGCATCTCGTTCTTACGAGTCATCTTGCCGATAATAGACCAGGGGTTACCAGGCAGTCCTAAGTCATAGGCAAGATGAGTTGCTAACTCGACAGCAAATTCCTGTCCTGGGACAACCAATACAGGGTCATAGGCACGAACCCGTTCCAACAGGGCAGCATAGTCGCTGGTTTCTTCTATATATGGAACACCTTTCGGCAATTTACCTCGGGCTATCTCACGAGACACCAGGAATGGGGCACGGTCTTCTTCTGTGCCAGGGAAGGTGCATTCCACAACCACTGGTTGATAGCCACGCATCAATGCGTCCTCTACATAATTGAAACCCGTAGAGACGATTTCTACTATGACAATAGTTCTTTTCTGCATAATATTCTTTATTAATTAATAAAAGGACTGACACCCTAAGGATGTCAGTCCTCTATTTTATATCAAGGAATTAATCCTCTTCCTTCAGCTCAGCCTCATGCTCCTTGATGAGCTGCTGCTGGATATCGTTCGGAACGAGTTCGTAGCTGCTGAAACTGGTAGAGAACGAAGCACGACCACCCGTCAAGGAGCTGAGGGCGATGCTATAGCTGGCGAGTTCCTTCAAAGGAATCTTTGCCGTCAGCTTCTGGTAGCCAGACTCACTGTCCATACCCATGATGATGGCACGACGACCCTGCAGGTCACTCATCACATCACCCATATAGTCAGCAGGCACCAATACCTCTAAGTCATAGATAGGCTCCAGCACCTTCGGACCTGCCTCCTTGAAAGCAGCGGAGAAGGCATTACGGGCTGCCAGCATGAACGAGAGCTCGTTAGAGTCTACCGGGTGCATCTTACCATCGTATACGATAACACGGACATCACGGGCATAAGAACCAGTCAACGGTCCCTGCTCCATACGCTCCATCACACCCTTCAGAATAGCGGGCATAAAGCGCATATCGATAGCACCACCCACGACGCTGTTGATGAAAACGAGCTTACCGCCCCAATCCAAGTCTTTCTCCTCTTTCGACTTGATGTTCATCTTAAACTCCTGTCCGTTGATGGTGAAAGAGGTAGGATCAGGCATACCCTCGGTATAAGGCTCCACAATCAGGTGAACTTCACCGAACTGTCCTGCACCACCAGACTGTTTCTTATGACGATAGTCGGCACGCGCCATCTTCGTGATTGTCTCACGATAAGGAATCTTCGGCTCCTGATACTCTATCTGGATCTTCTCGTTATTCTCCATACGCCATTTCAAGGTACGCAGGTGGAACTCACCCTGACCATGAACGATGATCTGGCGCAACTCCTTGGACTGCTCAACGACCCATGTAGGATCTTCCTGGCGCATACGCTGCAGGGCAGCCATCATCTTCTCTGTCTCTGCCTCGTTGACAGCCTTGATAGCACGAGAGAACTTAGAGTTAGGATATTTAATGAAGTCAAACTTATTCTCCACATCCTTGCCATTAAGGGTATTACCCGTCTTCACATCCTTCAGTTTCACGGTACAGCCGATATCTCCAGCGACGAGCTGATCCACCTGGATACGGTTGGCACCAGCACAAGCATAGAGTGTACCGATACGCTCCTTAGAGCCACGGTCGGCGTTGGTCAGGTCGTCACCACTCTTGACGACACCACTCATCACCTTGAAATACTGTACCTCACCAATATGAGGCTCAACACCTGTCTTGAAGAAATACAGAGAGGTGGGAGCACTGGCATCGGCAGGAACTTCCTTACCGGCAGCATTCTTAATAACAGGCATCTCGCTCACGAAAGGAACGACATTACCCAGGAACTCCATCAGACGACGTACACCCATGTCCTTACCTGCACAAACGCAGAATACAGGATAGATGCTGCGGGTCACCAGACCTTTTCGGATACCCTCACGCATCTCGTCCTCCGTCAAGTCCTCACTCTCGAAGAACTTCTCCATCAGCGTGTCGTCACCAGCAGCGGCAGCTTCCACAAGGGCAGCCTTCATCTCCTTTGCCTTGTCGAGTTGGTCGGCAGGAATCTCCTCGATGATGGGAGCACCACCCTCGGGCTTCCAGGAGTATTTCTTCATCAACAGCACGTCGATAACACTGTTGAAGCCAGGACCTGTAGCGATAGGATACTGGACAGGAACACAATTGTTACCATAGACCTCACGCAGCTGAGCCAGGATCTGGTCGAAGTCGCAGTTGTCGCGGTCGAGTTGGTTAACGAGGAAGATAACGGGTTTCTTCAACTTCTCAGTATTACGGAAAGCATTCATCGTACCCACCTCAGGACCATACTGTCCATTAATGAGCAATACAGCCTGGTCTGTCACATTCAGGGCAGTAATGGCACCACCGACGAAGTCGTCCGATCCCGGGCAGTCGATGATGTTCAGCTTCTTGTTATTCCACTCTACATGAAAAACAGTAGAGAACACCGAGTAGCCATATTCCTGCTCAACAGGGAAATAATCGCTCATGGTGTTCTTACCCTCTACAGTGCCGCGGCGTTTGATGATGCCAGCTTCGTAGACCATTGCTTCGGCAAGAGTAGTCTTGCCGCTACCCGCACTGCCAAGCAGCGCGATGTTTTTGATTTCGTTGGTTTGATAAACTTTCATATCGGTTATGTTTTAGGTTTAATTTCGATAAGCGACGCTAAAATTAGTCATTTTCATGCGAAAAACCTAAGAAAACTTTCAAATATTAAACTTTATTAGTACTTTTGTTCACAGAATTAGAACGTTGGTGGCTATATGGCAGGTCTTTACATCCATATCCCTTTCTGTGCAAGCCGCTGTATCTATTGTGGTTTCTACTCTACGACCGCCCTCCAATGGCGACAGCGGTATGTGGATGCCGTATGCAAGGAGATGGAGCTAAGAGCTAAGAAGGAAGAGGGAAGAAGGGAGTCTGTCGAGACCGTCTATCTGGGTGGAGGGACTCCCTCACAACTGACCATCGACCAACTGCGTCAACTCTCTATATATATTAATAATGTATATGGAGCTGCCACCCGCGAGTTCACCATCGAGGTGAATCCCGACGACGTCTCCACCGAGTATGCTGTGATGTTATCACAACTCGGCATCAACAGAGTCAGCATGGGTGCACAGACCTTCGATGACGAACGACTGCGTTTCCTTCATCGCAGACATACCGCCGCCCAGGTTCCCCTTGCCGTCCAACGGCTCCGAGACGCTGGCATCCAGAACATAAGCGTGGACCTGATGTACGGTTTTCCCGATGAGAACCTCCAAGACTGGGAATATGACATCGATGCCGCTCTCCGACTCCATGTGGAGCATCTTTCCGCTTACTGCCTCATGATAGAGGAAGGCACTCCTTTATGGAGATTAAAGATTAAAAATGAAAAAATAAAGATGGATGAGGAGACAGAGAGGTTGATGTATGAACGGCTGATAGACAAGGTGACAGAAGCTGGTTATGAACACTATGAGATCAGCAACTTCGCCAAGCCTGGTTTCCGTTCCAAGCATAACAGCAGCTATTGGCAGGACATCCCCTATGTCGGATTAGGTGCCGCTGCCCACAGCTACGACGGACACACCCGCAGTTGGAATATCAGCGACCTCCAACAGTATATGGAAGCCATCGAAAGAGGACAACTACCCAGTGAACAAGAAGTCATCGACGAGGATACTCATTATAACGACCGCATCACTGTTGCCCTCCGTACTTGTGAGGGACTCGACCTCTCCACTCTCTCCCATAAGTATCGTACTTATTGCGAGAGAGAAGCACAACGATATATCGCCCTGGGACTACTGACCCGAGAAGGGACCCGTCTGACACTCACCCGACAAGGACTCTTCGTTAGCGACGACATCATGAGTTCCCTCATTTACGTCTAGACATACAGCACAAAAAAAACGACACTGCAATATAGTGTCGTTTTTCTTTCTTATAGCAAGAACTTCTTATTCCTGTTCCAGTAGGATCTTCATCATCTCGACGGCAGCCTTGGCAACAGAGGTACCAGGACCGAAGATGGCTGCGACACCTGCTTTATAGAGGAAGTCATAATCCTGGGCAGGAATCACACCACCAGCAATCACCATGATATCCTCACGTCCAAGTTTTTTCAGTTCTTCAATCAGTTGAGGAATGAGGGTCTTATGACCTGCGGCAAGAGATGACGCACCTACTACATGGACATCATTCTCGACAGCCTCACGGGCAGCCTCAGCAGGAGTCTGGAACAACGGTCCCATATCCACGTCGAAACCACAGTCGGCATATCCTGTTGCCACTACCTTTGCACCACGGTCGTGACCATCCTGTCCCATCTTGGCGATGAAGATACGAGGACGGCGACCTTCCTTCTCTGCGAACTCGTCAGTCAGCTTACAAGCTAACTCGAAGTCGCTGTCGTTCTTTGATTCTGAACTATACACGCCTGAAATTGTTCTGATTACTGCTTTATAACGACCTACGATCTCCTCGCAGGCATCACTGATCTCACCAAGGGTACAACGCAACTGAGCGGCTTTCACGGCAAGGTCAAGGAGGTTATTCTCACTCTTACGACCTTCCTGGAAGTCACGGACACACTCCGTGATGGCTTTCAGAGCTGCCTGACAAGCGGCCTCGTCACGAGAAGCACGAACCTGAGCCAGACTCTCTTCCTGTTGCTTGCGCACAGCGGTATTGTCAACCTCGAGGATATCAATAGGATCCTCATGCTCCAAACGATACTTATTGGTACCGACAATCGTCTGAACACCAGAGTCGATACGAGCCTGGGTACGGGCGGCAGCCTCCTCGATACGCATCTTGGGCAGACCGGTCTCGATAGCCTTCGCCATACCGCCCAGTTTCTCAATCTCCTGGATGTGCTCCCAAGCCTTATGAACCAACTCGTTGGTCAGTGTCTCCACATAATAAGAACCAGCCCAGGGGTCGATCTGCTTGCAGACCTTCGTCTCATTCTGGATATAGATTTGGGTATTACGGGCAATACGGGCTGAGAAGTCGGTTGGCAGTGCGATAGCCTCATCCAACGCATTGGTATGCAGAGACTGGGTATGTCCTAATACGGCAGCCATCGCCTCGATACAGGTACGACCTACATTGTTGAAAGGATCCTGCTCAGTCAATGACCAACCAGAAGTCTGAGAGTGAGTACGGAGTGCGAGTGACTTCGGGTTCTTGGCACCGAAACTCTTCACGATCTTCGCCCACAACAGACGACCGGCACGCATCTTGGCAATCTCCATGAAGTGGTTCATACCGATAGCCCAGAAGAACGACAGACGAGGAGCAAAGGCATCGACGTCGATACCTGCATTAACACCAGTGCGCAGATAGTCCATACCATCGGCAAGGGTATAGGCAAGCTCGATATCAGCGGTAGCACCAGCCTCCTGCATGTGATAGCCGGAGATAGAGATGCTGTTGAACTTAGGCATCTTCTGGGAGGTGTACTCGAAGATATCAGCGATGATCTTCATAGAGAAGGCTGGCGGATAGATATAGGTGTTACGCAC
The DNA here is from genome assembly GCF_900115435.1 of Prevotella sp. tf2-5. Lineage (GTDB taxonomy): Bacteria > Bacteroidota > Bacteroidia > Bacteroidales > Bacteroidaceae > Prevotella. Next base: position 116,559 of record NZ_FOWK01000002.1, on the reverse strand, counting down.
CATAAACTCCTTCAGGATATCGTTCTGGATCGTACCAGCCATCTCCTCCAACTGAGCCCCCTGCTCCAATCCTGCCACGATATAGAAAGCAAGGATAGGCAGCACGGCACCATTCATCGTCATGGACACAGACATCTTATTCAAGGGGATGCCACTGAACAGCACCTTCATGTTCTCCTCATTGCAGATAGACACACCTGCCTTACCGACATCACCCACCACACGGGCATTGTCAGGGTCGTAGCCACGGTGTGTCGGCAGGTCGAAAGCTACAGAGAGTCCCTTCTGACCAGAGGCGAGGTTACGACGATAGAACGCATTCGACTCCTCAGCAGTGGAGAATCCGGCATACTGACGGATGGTCCACGGGCGGAACGGATACATCATAGAGTACGGACCACGCAGGTAAGGAGGAATACCAGCTGTGAAGTCGAGGTGCTCCATATCCTCCAGGTCCTCTTTCGTATATACAGGACGTACCTCGATATGCTCTGGAGTCTTCCAGTCAGCTACGATGTTATTGTCCTTGATCCACTTGGCACCATCTTGAGCATGAATGCCAGCATAGATATCGATATCTTTAAATTGTTTACGCATCATTCAAGTCTCCTATTCTTTAAATACCAAGTTTCTGATTATATTCTTTCAAAGTCTCGAGCACATTACAACGAACATGAATGTAGTTCTCGATGCCGGCAGCCTTCAGGTCTTCCATGCAAGCAGGGGCACCAGCCACCACGAACATTGCGCGACCGTTCAAGTATTTGAAGGCGGGGATAGCATACTCAGCATACTCATCGTCAGAAGAGCAGATGACTACAATATCGGCCTTTGCCTCCAAGGCAGCGTCAACACCCTCCTCTACCGTCTTGAAACCGAGGTTGTCGATTACCTTATAACCAGCACAAGCGAGGAAGTTGCATGAGAACTGGGCACGAGCCTGGCGCATGGCGAGGTTACCGATTGTCAGCATGAACGCCGTAGGCACCTTCGTCTCCTCCGTATGGATGCGAAGATCCTCAAAGTCTGCAGCGAGACGAGTGCTATTGATCTTCTTAATCTCAGAGTTCTCAGAGCACTCAGAGTTTTTGCAACAACAGGCGCCACCTTGAGCACGCTTGCCGTCACTCTTCTCCGTGAAGTTTGGGAACTGGTTGGTACCAAGGATGAACTCCTTACGCTTGGCGGCATCACCATGACGCTTCACATTAGTAGCATTGATGTCATCCTGTACAATACCCTTCTTGACAGCCTCCAGGAAACCGCCCTCGTCTTCAATCTTGAGGAATATCTTCCAAGCCTCTTGTGCAAGAGCATCTGTCAGATGCTCGATATAGTAAGAGCCTGCGGATGGGTCTACAATACGATCGAAATGAGCCTCTTCCTTAATCAGCAATTGCTGGTTACGGGCGATACGCTCACTAAAATCCGTTGCCTTCTCATAAGGAGCGTCGAACGGAGTAACCACCATGGAGTGTACACCACCCAGTGCGGCACTCATTGCCTCCGTCTGAGAGCGGAGCAGGTTCACGTATGAGTCAAATAAGGTCTGGTTGTAAGTAGAAGTGCTGGCATTGATGACCATCTTACAAGCGCAGTCGCACTTCGGCTCATACTGTTTTACTATCTGAGCCCATAATAGACGAGCGGCACGGAACTTGGCAATCTCCATGAAATAGTTTTCAGAGATGCCCATATAGAACTTGATGCTTTTTGCTGCAAGGTCGACATCCACCCCTGCATCCACCAGTTGCTGCAGGTATTCATTACCCCAACTGAGGGCATAACCGAGCTCTTGTACGATATAAGCACCGGCATTGTTAAGGGTGTCTGTATGTACCATCACGCAACGCAAATTGGGATAGTCCTTCAAAGTCTCCACCAATTTAGGCAGGTTCTCCAGCATCGGGGTGGTATCCTTACCTTTCTGCAACATCTTGTCGATGGGATCGAAGCCGACACCACCCACAATCTTCTCCTTGTCGTAACCCATCTTCTCGAAATACTTCACCAGTATCTCTGCGAGTTCAACAGCATGACACGGACAGGTGCGGTAGCTGACCTCCACGATATCCAGACGGATATCCTTCAGCAAGGTTTCAATGAACGCAGGACTAACCTTGTCGCCACCAAAGCGGAAGCCGATAGAGTCGACACCCTTATTCAAGATGTCGAGCGCCTTCTTATTCGCCTCTACGGGGTCGTCAACTTTGATATTCTGACGCACATACCACTCATTGGAGTCCTTTTTGTTACCACGAACAAATGGGAACTCACCCGGCAGTGCATCAGGTGTTTTCAGGTTCGCCAAGTCCTCTCGGCGATAGAAAGGCTGTACGTTGAAGCCTTCATTGGTTCTCCACACGAGTCGCTTCTGGAAGTCGGCACCTTTTAGGTCCACTTCAATCTTGTCCAACCACTCCTGAGTGGTGGGCGCAGTAAACTCGGTGAAGAGTTTCTCTTTGTTTGCCATAGTTTTTATGAATTATTATATAAGTTGTGTTTTAAGTTCACTTCTGTTAATTGGAGTTTTCCAATAACAGCCTACAAAGTTAGCATTTATTTTTTAAATGCCGAAGAAATTAATAATATTTTCATAAATATGAAAAATAGTTGCACAAAGTTGATTGTATTGCGCAATTTCTTTGTACCTTTGCAAAAATTTTGGCGAAGACAGGCTACACCTCAACATAGGGCAAGTTCTTTTCATGCGGTTTGCATTGTCTTTGCACGCTGATAAAGGAAACACATTATGGAATCATTGCAATGGTTAAAGGACTTATTTACGTCGACTGACTCTGTGGCACACATAGCCCTGCTATATGCCATAGTCATTGCCGTAGGTGTGTATTTAGGAAAGATCAAATTCTGGGGCATCTCGTTAGGTGTCACTTTTGTGTTGTTTGCCGGTATCGTGGCTGGACACATCGGGTTCACCGCACCTCAGTCTATCCTGACTTTTGTTCAGGACTTCGGACTTATCCTGTTCGTCTTTATGATTGGTATGCAGGTCGGTCCAGGTTTCTTCGAAAGTTTCGGAAAAGCTGGTATCAAATTGAACGCGCTGGCATCGGTGGCCATCCTGCTGAACATTATTGTAATGTTTGTCTGTTACTTCATTTTCTTCGACACCTCGGACAAGACAAATCTACCTATGATGGTTGGTACATTGTATGGTGCCGTCACCAATACCCCAGGTCTTGGTGCCGCTAACGAGGCTTTACAGTCAGTATTCTCCAATGGTGCCCCCCAGATTGCATCAGCATACGCCTGTGCCTACCCTCTTGGTGTGTTAGGCATCATCGGTGCTACTATATTAATAAGGTATATATGTAATATTAAGTTAGAGAAAGAGGAGGAAGAGTTGTTGGCGATGGATGAGACTAAAGCCAACAAAAAACCTTATAAAATGCACTTGGAGGTGACTAACAAATATCTGGAAGGCAAGACTTTGCTGCAGGTACACGACTTCCTGAACCGTGACTTTGTGGTGTCACGCCTTGTCCATCAAGGTGAGTTGTGCATTCCCAACCGTGATACCGTTTTCCATATCGGCGACCAGATGTTAATCGTGTGTGCAGAGGCTGATCAGGAGGCTATCATGGCTTTCATTGGTCCCAAGCTCGACATCGACTTCGAGCAGTCTGACCAACCTCTGGTATCGAAGCGTATCTTGATTACCAATCCCAAGATCAACGGTAAGACACTTGCCTCCATGCACTTCTCAAGTGTACATGGTGTCAACGTAACCCGTCTCACCCGTCATGGGTTGGATCTCTTTGCCACAGCTTCCCTACCCTTGCAAGTAGGTGACAAGATCATGGTAGTGGGTCCTGAAGACGCCGTCGACCGTGTCGCCAACAAGATGGGAAACTCCATCCGTCGACTGAATGCGCCGAATATCGCCACTATCTTCGTCGGGATCATATTAGGTATCATTTTCGGTTCCCTGCCCCTCGCCATACCTGGTATGCCAGTTCCTATGCGACTAGGTATCGCTGGCGGTCCACTGATTATCGCTATCCTTATCGGACGCTATGGGTACAAGATTCACTTAGTAACTTATACCACGACCTCCGCCAACATGATGCTGCGAGAGATCGGGCTGGTGCTTTTCCTTGCCAGTGTGGGCATCAAGGCTGGTGCAGGTTTCTTTGAGACTGTGGTGGAAGGAGACGGAATATTCTATGTGCTGACCGGTTTCTTCATCACCATCATCCCCATCCTGATAATCGGTCCGATAGCCCGTCTACGATATAAGTTCAATTACTTCACCATCATGGGTATGATTGCCGGTACTTATACCGATCCTCCCGCACTTGCCTACGCCAACAGCGTATGCTCTAAGGAGGCTCCGGCATTAGGTTACTCAACAGTATACCCGCTATCGATGTTCCTCCGTATCTTTACGGCACAAATCGTCGTGTTGTTCTTCTGTGGCTAGCCCACCACTATAAACCCTATAAAACACTATAGGAACTGAAAATATAATAATACTATCAATATGAAAAAAATCTCATTCCTGTTAGGCTTACTGACTGTCGCCAGCCTCCCGATGCACGCCCAGATGGACGCCAGCATCAAACTCAACGAGGTGATGACCGACAACCAGTCGAGCCTGATTGACGAATACGGGACACGACATGCCTGGGTGGAGATTGCCAACATCTCACACTCCACTTACAATATCCGTGGCATGTACCTGACAACCGACCGTTCCGTACTTGACAAATCGATGAGTGTGCCAGAGCGCGTCAAGCGTATGAGCATCATCCCCAACGGTGAAACTCGTACCAACCTAAGCGGTCGCCAGCTCATCGTGTTCCAACTGAACAGTCAGCCCGCTAAAGGTTCCCTGCACCTAACTGTCAAGGTTGACCCTTCCAAACCTACGTGGATTGCCCTTTACAATGGTAATGCCACGCAACTCATCGACTCTGTGACAGTCCCTGTCCTGCAAGCTGATCAGTCATATGCCCGTATCGCCAACAACGGGACCCCTGCCGACTGGGAAATGAAGTCAGGTGATCGTGTGACTGTAGGAATTCAGAATATCACAACTGTCAGCGAGTCAAAGATAGAGAAGTTCAAACGAGAGGATCCCCATGGTTTTGCAATGGCTATCATGGCGATGAGCATCGTATTCCTCTGTCTTGCCCTCCTCTGGATATTCTTTACCCTCTTCGGCATGTTCATGCGTCATCAGGAGACGGCGAAGAAGGTTATCAACACTCAGCCTATCAAACCTATCACTAAGACCGTGGAGAAGACCATGGAGGTAGGACACAAGACGGGTGTCATTCTGCAGGAAGGTCTGAAGACCAAGGGTATCGACAAAGAGGTATATCTCGCCGTCATCGGTATGGCGCTCCAACAATACCGCGACGATGTCCATGACGTGGAAAGTGGTGTCATCACCATCAAGCATCGCGATACCGGCTGGGATGATGAATACTCGCAGATGACCCATTTCCATGAGCCAGTGAGTCCGGCTGTCCCACAGTCTCAGCATATCCCCACGGGACCAGAGCTGAAATAATATTGACAAAGTCAAAAAAAGATAATAAAATTGAAGTTATGAATAAGTATCAATATAAAGTACAAGGTGTTGACTACGAAGTAGAAATCGAGGAAGTAGAAGGCAACATCGCCAAAGTCAATGTCAATGGCATTCCCTTTGAGGTAGAACTGCAACAGCCCATCAATGCGGCAAAGCACCCCACCATTGTGAAACCCAAGGTTGAGGCTCCCAAGCCTGTCACCACGAATGCCCCGGAAAAGCCTGCCGCTCCAGCGCAGCCCGCTGCTCCAGTTGGTACCGGCAATGCCCAGAAGGCACCGCTGCCTGGTACGATTACCAGTATTAATGTCAAAGTGGGCGATACCGTCAAGGTGGGCGATACCGTGATTGTATTAGAGGCGATGAAGATGCAGAACAACATCGAGGCAGAGTATGCAGGTACCGTCACCTCTATCACCGTCAACCCTGGTGATTCAGTGATGGAAGGTGCCGTGTTGCTCACCATTGGTTAATTTCGTCCATATCGAAATATCGTAATAACGAAATAACGACAATATTATGTGGCAATTTATCGTAGAAAACTTCAATGAGTTCCTGACCTATACTGGCTTCGCCAATGCCACGACAGGAAACCTCATCATGATAGCTGTAGGCGCGCTCTTCATCTGGCTAGCCATCAAGAAAGACTTCGAGCCGCTGCTGCTGGTGCCCATTGGTCTGGGTATCATCCTCGGGAACATTCCCTTCCGTGCCGATGCCGGACTGGAGATCGGTCTCTATGAGGACAATTCCGTATTGAACATCTTCTATCAGGGTGTCCGTCAAGGATGGTATCCCCCACTGATCTTCTTGGGAATCGGTGCCATGACGGACTTCTCCGCCTTGCTTGCCAACCCGAAACTGATGCTGGTAGGCGCTGCCGCACAGTTTGGTATCTTCGGAGCATATATGTTTGCCCTCGCTTTAGGTTTCGAGCCTAACCAGGCAGCAGGTATTGCTATCATTGGAGGTGCTGACGGTCCTACCGCGATCTTCTTGTCGAGCAAGCTCTCCCCCAACCTGATGGGAGCCATTGCTGTCTGTGCCTATAGCTATATGGCATTGGTGCCCCTGATTCAGCCGCCTTTGATGCGTCTGCTCACTACCAAGAAAGAGCGTGTCATCAAGATGAAACCGGCACGTGAGGTGTCACAGACAGAGCGCATCCTGTTCCCGATTATCGGACTGTTGCTGACAACTTTCATCGTACCGTCAGGTCTTCCCCTTTTGGGTATGCTCTTCTTCGGTAACCTTCTGAAAGAGTCGGGTAAGACAACTCGTCTTGCCAAGACTGCCGGCGCTGCGCTGAATGACATCGTAGTGATGCTGTTAGGACTGACCGTAGGGTGTTCCACACAGGCTTCTGAGTTCCTGACCATCAACACTATCTACATCTTCGCTATTGGTGCCGGTGCCTTCATCATCGCCACCATGAGTGGTGTCTGCTTCGTAAAGATCATGAACCTCTTCCTGCCGAAAGACAAGAAACTGAACCCGCTGATTGGTAATGCAGGTGTGAGTGCCGTTCCAATGGCAGCACGTATCTCCAACAATCTCGGACTGGAGTACGACCGTCACAACTTCCTACTGATGCACGCCATGGGTCCCAATGTGGCAGGTGTCATCGGCTCCGCGGTGGCTGCCGGTGCACTATTAGGATTCTTATCATAAGCATCAATTACAAAAAAAATGGCAATCTTTTAACGGATTGCCATTTTTTTTGTATCTTTGCAGGGTTATTATACATAAGGCACTATGAGAAGTCAACAAGAAGAAGGCGCAAAGACACGTCGTCTAACTATTAAGAACGAGGTGGATGAGCTGACAAAGCTCCCAGAATTCATTGAGACATTCTGTGAAGAGGCAGGTGTTGACATGGCACTTGTTGCCAGCCTCAACCTTGCCATAGAGGAAGCTGCGACAAATGTCGTGCTCTATGCCTATCAGGAAGGGACAGGACTCATTGATATTGACGCCCTGGTCACTCCTCATTACCTGCAGTTCGTCATCACAGACAAAGGTGTGCCTTTCGACCCGACCCAGCAAGAGGACGCAGACATCACTCTTAGTGCCGAGGAGCGTCCGATTGGTGGACTGGGGATTTTTCTCGTCCGACAGATTATGGATTCTGTCAAATATGAACGTGTTGATAACAAGAATGTACTGACACTACGTAAAAGCCTGACATCATGCGACACATAGAAAGTATAGGGGCAATGCCTTTTAGTATTTTTTAACTAGTACGATAAGAGGCTAAAAGTTTTTTTTTATAAATTTGCAAATCTAAATAAGTAAATGACTGACGTCATATTATCCAGTTTTATCAGTCTGTTTGCTCTGTTCGGCAAGGAAGAGCAAGTGGATGAGGCATGGGCAAAAGACATGCTAGTCAGTTATTTGCGTCATCATTTCGGCATCAGGAATACCGACCTCTATCTCGACCTTTACAGTGACATGCGAGGGGCTTATGAGATGACGGAGGATATGAATACCCAAGAGACTGTAGCAGCCATCTGCTCCAGTCTGCATGGGAAGATTCGTCCTGAAGAAGAGTCACTGTTGTTGCTGCGTCTTATGGAATTCTGCAGCGACGATGGGCTGAAGGCAGACAGTATGTTTACCACCATGGCGGAGAAGTTCAACATTCCACAGACACAGTATGACGACTTCTACGCCTATGCCACCAATCAAACTACTGCACATGTGATGATTCATCATCCAGAAGGATTTGATGGAGCGTTGAAAACCCTCATGGACAGTGTGACAGGACTTCTTATCTTCACTTACATGGGAGAAGACACCGTCCTGCTGAATGATGTTCCTGTTCTTTCCGGAGCCTATCAGGTGTGGCTACAAAGCAGTGTACTAAAGAGCAGCAACGGGAAACCCTTATACTATTCCACAATAGCCAGTGCCTATAGCAACGAGGATGACAAGACGGAAGACGTAGCGTTCTGCGGACGTAACATCAATTTCCGTTTCCCCAACAGCGACAATGGCATGCATGACCTGAGTTTCAACCTGCATAATGGTGAACTGCTGGCTATCATGGGAGGCTCAGGCACAGGTAAGACAACGTTGTTGTCACTATTGAACGGCAGTCTGAAACCTCAGGAGGGAAGTATCACGATTAACGGACACGACATCTCAGAGCCTGCTGCCAAAGACCTGATAGGTTTCGTGCCTCAGGACGACTTGCTCATTGAGGAACTCACGGTCTACCAGAACCTATGGTATACTGCCAAGCTCTGTTTTGAGGGTATGTCCGCTGAAGACATCGACAAGCGTGTCATGAAGACCCTCAAAGACCTAGGACTGGATGCCGTGAAGGATCTAAAGGCAGGTTCTGCTATCAACAAATATATTTCAGGAGGACAGCGCAAGCGACTGAATATCGCTTTGGAGCTGATCCGTGAGCCTGCCGTTCTCTTTCTGGACGAGCCGACATCAGGATTGTCATCAGCAGATACGGAGAAGGTCATCAACCTGTTAAAGGAATTGACTTTCAAAGGAAAGCTCATCATTGTTAACATCCACCAGCCGTCGAGTGATGTCTATAAGTTGTTCGACCGTCTGTGGCTGCTTGACAGAGGAGGCTATCCTGTCTTTGACGGCAATCCCATTGATGCGATCACCTATTTCAAGGAGGCAGCGAACTATGCCGACGCAGAGACGAGTGCCTGTCCAACCTGTGGTAATGTCAATCCTGAGATTGTGCTCAACATCATCGACGAGAAAGCACTCAGCAATACAGGAGAGCCTTCCGACGAGCGAAAGACGACACCGCAGGAGTGGCATGAGATGTATCTGAAGAACAGGAAAGAGATGGAAGCGCCATCTGTCACTGACGTACCACCGTCGGACCAGAGGAAGCCCGGGAAACTGAAACAGTTTGCTATCTTCCTTCGCCGTAATATCAAGACGAAGGTCACCAATATCCAATACCTGTGTATCACGTTATTGGTAGCACCTGTCCTGGCTGTCATCTGTGCTTTTCTCACACGCTATGCGCCACCCGAGGGCTATACAGTCATGAACAACAAGAACCTGGTGAGCTATTTCTTCATGGCTGTCATCGTCGCCACTTTTATTGGCATGAGCGGCAGTGCAGAGGAGATCATCAAAGATCGTGCCCTGTTGAAGCGTGAGAGTTTCCTCAACCTCTCATACGGCAGTTACATCTGGTCTAAGATTGTCTATATGGCAGGTGTCTCATTGATACAGACCCTCTTGTTTATAATCATCGGCAATGCCATCATGGGACTCCACGGATTGTTCTGGACATGGTGGCTCATCCTGTTTGTCACCGCCTTTCTGGCTAGTCTGACAGGACTGTTGCTCTCCCAGTGTTTGAACTCCGTTGTAGCTATCTATATCAGTATCCCTCTGCTGCTCATTCCACAAATCCTGCTCTGTGGACTGGTTGTCAGTTTCTCGGACCTGACGCCAAAGAGCAAGACAGGTAATGTACCCATCATTGGCGACCTCATCCCTTCACGTTGGTCGTTCGAGGCACTCGCTGTCACATCATTCACAGATAATAAGTATGAACGCCTGTTCTTCAAACTGGACAAGGAGAAATATGAGACGCAGTTCTATAATGTCGGCTATCTCTATGAGCTACAGTCACAGTTGGAGACACTCAAAGACGAGCAGACACATGGGAAGGACGTGAAACCGGAACACATGGAGGTGATACGTACCAACCTGCCTGTTGTGACAGAATACTGCGGTATGAAAGCCTATCAGGGTGATGAGTCTTACACGTCACTCTATAATTATATGAAAGAGGCAGAGAAGATTCTCTCCAAACGTAGTAATCAGGCAACCCTCAAGGTGGATGCGCTGACGGCAGACTTTATCCGTAACTACGGCAAGGATGCCTTGCTTGACCTGAAACACAACAACTTCAACCTCAAGTTGGAAGACTTTGTCATCAGCGCAGGACACCATCGGTTACTTGATGTGATTGACAATACCATCGTGCCACGCACGGGTCCTATCTTCCTTACTCCCCGCAACAGGATGGGACGCGCACCCTTCTACAGTAGTGTGAAGATACTGGGTAACACCCCTGTCAAGACCCTGTGGTTCAATATGGCAGTACTTCTCCTGATGAGTATCATCGTTACTATCCTCCTGTTGACAGACTGTCCAGGACGATATATCCGGAAAAACCAACAATGAGAAAATAAATATAAAACATTTAATAACTTAAATTTTAAACAAAATGAAGAAATTATCAGTATTAGCAATTGCATTCGCTGCTGTCGTTTTTGCAGCATGTGGAGGACAGAAAAATGCCCAGAACACAGAGGAGGCAGATTCTCTGAAAAGTTTTGAACAGCAACAGATTGAGGCCAGCATCAAGATGCATATTGACAGTATCGCCGCTGATCTCGGTAAGCTCAAGCAGCTTCCTTTCGTTCAGGAGGGTAACGGTGGTATCACGCTGACCAAGGAAGAGAAACAGGTAAAGCCTGACTATCTGTTGAATGCCAATGTTGCTGAGGAGGCTACTACACTGGCTGAGAAATACCGCATCCTGAGTGCCCTCAACGTAGACAGAAAGATTGCTGCTCTGTATGAGATGCCGACAGAAGATTACGACAAGGCAATTACCAAGCTTATCGCTGACATCAACGATCCTTCTTTCAAGGCTATTGACGATGCCAACACCCTTTTCGAGACATCCACCACATTGTATGATGCTATGGATGAGAACGGACGTATCAATTTCTTCTGGCAGTTGGCAGCAGCCGCTCTGGTTGAGGAGCTTTATGTAATGAACCAGAACACCGACAAGTTCCTCAGCACCTTCACTGATGAGGCTGTCTCTGACGTTACTTTCCGTATCATTGTCATCCTCGATGCCATCGACCGTCTCACCGCATATGACGCTGACATCAAGCCCGTTGCTGAGGCAGTTGCTCCATTAAAGGTGCTCAACGCTACCAGTGTTGACCAGATGAAGACTCAGCTCACTGAGGCAAAAGATAAAATCGACGCAGCCCGTAAGGCTATCATAAAATAATAGATTATTACTATGACTATTGAGATTCAAGAACAAAATGGCGGTTTTACCGCTTTGATGAGCGGTCGTCTTGACACCCCTGCCGCAGTACAGGCGTCAAAAGACATGCAACCGCTGATGGATAATGCCGACAAAGTAATCACACTCGATTGTACTAAATTGGATTATATCAGCAGTTCGGGTCTTCGCCTTTTCCTCAGTCTCCGCAAAGAGACAGCTTCCAAAGGCGGAAAGGTCATTATTGAGAACATCAATGATGAGATTAAAAAAGTATTCATGATGACCGGTTTCTATAATCTCTTTGAGATTAAGTAAACGATGAAAGACTACGGACTGGACCTACATTGCACCATGCTGATAGAAGACTATCGGGAACTACTCCCGAAATACCGTCTTCTTCAGCAGGTGGTAATGAGGAAACTCAGTGAAATGGTCAAGAACGCCGGTATCGAGCTAAACGCCATGGAGTCACGCATCAAAGCGGAACGCTCTCTGGCGGGTAAACTTGAACGTAAGGGGGACAAGTATCAGTCCATCTACGATATCACTGATATCTTCGGTTGCCGCATCATCACGTTCTACAACGAGGATGTCGACCGTATCGCATCAATGGCAGAGACCCTGTTTGAAGTGGACTGGTCGAACTCCATTGACAAGCGGAAGATGCACCAGTACGACAGTTTTGGCTATAATTCACTGCATTATATCTGCAGACTTCCCAAGCAACTGTACTACAACGAGGAGAATCCGGAACTGAACCAGATTCCCTTCGAGTTACAGATGCGTACGGCATTACAGCACGTATGGTCAGCTATCCAACATGACATCGGCTACAAAAGTGATATTGAGACACCTTTGGAGTATCACCGCAACCTAAGTCGTCTTGCCGGTATACTGGAGTTAGCCGATAATGAGTTCAGTCGTATCCGTACTGATATTAGCGACTATCGCAGACGTATGGAAAGCTTAGTGAAAGACGGTAAACTGGAAGAAGTCCTCCTTGACGGTGACACTTTCAAGACATATATCAATTTACAACCTTTCGATAAGCTGAACAAACAGATTGCCGCTATCACACAGGCAGAGTTGCATCCTGCCTCACCGATGCCCTATCTCCCACTCTTACGTGCCTTGAAAATGAACACTCTGGGAGATATTGAGCGGATGATCAACGAGAACTACGAGGACGCATACCAATTAGCACTCTTCCAATTAGGTTCTACTGACATTGACATTCTCTCTTCCAATATCGGTTTACAGAACCTCTGTATTGTCCATATCCTGAAAAATGACGGAGGGAAATCTTCTATCCGATGGATGTTTGACACCATCAACGGTCCCTCCGAACTTCATAATGATATGGCCCAGATTATCATGGAGCAAGCCTCGAAGCTCGCTTTTATGAATAACAAATAAGCAAATAGACATGGAGCACATGCCACAAGGACGCCCCATCATTGCCATCATTGACTCCAACACGCTGGCTACGCTGGGTCTTAAACAAATCCTTCAGAATGTCATGCCTATCATGACGGTTGACACCTTTGGCTCTTTCGCAGAGTTGGAAGCCAACCAACCCGATAGGTATGTACACTATTTCGTGGCAATGAATATCGTCTTGCAAGAAAGACAGTTCTTTCAGGAACGGCAGCGCAAGACTATTGTGCTGACGCTCCAATTAGAAGACACTGCACAGTTGTCGGAGTTCCATAGCCTATGCATCAACCAACCTGAATCACAACTGATTCGCCAACTGTTAATGTTGGAGCAACATGCGCATGGAGGAGGAAGGAACCTCCCCCAGATGCCTAAGGTTCTGCAACAGAAGATTCTTACTGACCGTGAGATAGAGGTGATGTCTCTCATTGTTCAGGGATTTATCAACAAAGAGATTGCCGATAAGCTGAATATCGGAATTGCCACCGTTATCACCCATCGTAAGAACATCATGGACAAGTTAGGTATGAGAAGTGTATCCGCCCTTACCATTTATGCGGTGATGCACGGATACGTGGATATCAATAAGATTTAATTACCTCACAACTTGACAGAAGAGATGTCAACGAGTCCGTTGACTATCGCATAAATCGTCAATCCTGCCGGTGAGTGAATCTGTAACTTGCGGGCAATATTCCTTCTGTGGGTAATCACCGTATTGGTGGAAATACACAAATGATCCGCGATTTCCTTGTTTGACATACCCTGTACCAAGGAGACAATTACATCTTTCTCACGTTCCGACAATGCCTCACCACGATCCTGTCCACCCTTGAACACCATCGAGGAGATATTCTTTGTGACAGTGTCCTGTTTCTGCTGCTCTTCCAGACGACGGATAGCCGGTACGAAGATATGATCCTCCACGTCCGCATGTTGTCTCAGCCACTCCTCATTATTATAGATGTCATAGAGTGTTGCCGTCAGCTTGTTATTACTGTGAGGATCGGAGGGAAGATATTTGATAATCATGAGTTTCAGCTCACGTAAAGCCCTGTCTGTTGACTCATGATGCTTTGAGAAGGTCTCCACATTATAGTCATTTGCCTTCCGTCCCTCCAATAGTGCTGTCACATAAGGGAACAGTGTTTTCTCCTCATACTTCATGTGGCGTTGGATCTCACGAGCATAGCCGTCATAGAACTTCATGATGAGATGTCCCAGAGAGTCATTCTCGTCAAAGCTCTCCGCCAACTGGCGTCGGATAGACGGCAACTGGTAGTCAAGGAAATAGGCATGACTCGCCTCCAGATAGCGAAGCAGTGTACGGGCATCTAACTGCTCGTCATCCTCGTGATTGGTGGAACCGTTCATCGTGAAGTTGACGACTGCCAGGAAGGTATAAGTATCCACGTGATTGATCTCACACGTCTCCCATACCGTCTTGTCGCCGAAGCCGAGGTTGATGCCGAAGCTACCCAGAGCCTGCAGCAGATTATAGTTATCCTTGATAAGCGTGATCATCTTATCTTCGGGTTCATACATCTTCAAGTTCTTCATATCTATATACCTTATTATATATATTGACGCTGCAAAAGTACTGCTTTTGCGGGACTCTTGCAATAGTTTCAAACAATTTCATCATTTTTAGGTATTGTGGGGATTTATGAAACATAATACCTTTGCAACCGAAAAAAAACAAGGATACACATAGATATGATGAAGAAAGTATTATTTACCATCGCATTACTTGCCACCTGTATCGCTGTTGGTGCACAGGAGAAGCAAGAAATCAAATCCGACAGTCTGTCACAACGTACATTCTGGGACCGCCTCAGTATTGGCGGCTATGGCGAGATCGTGTTCTCTCGTAACTTCTACAGCGACCATGTCAGCCGTTACAGTCAACCTGAGGCGCACAAGGACGACCCCAGCCACGGACGCTTCGACCTTCCACATGCCGTCATCTATCTGGGCTATGACTTCGGTAAGGGATGGACCTTCGGCACAGAGATAGAGTTTGAGCATGGTGGTAACGGTATCGCCTATGAAAAAGAAGACGAAGAAGGCGGTGAATGGGAACAGGAAACCGAGAAAGGCGGTGAGGTGGAGCTGGAACAGTTCTGGATCCAGAAGTCATTCGCCAAATGGGCAAACATCCGTGCCGGACACATCGTCGTACCTGTCGGTCTCAACAACGCCCATCATGAGCCGTTGAATTTCTTTACGGTATACCGCCCCGAGGGTGAGAACACCATCCTCCCCTCCACCTGGCACCAAACAGGTATCTCTTTCTGGGGACGCTATAAGGACTTCCGTTATGAGGCACAATTCCTTGCCGGTCTGAATGCTGACCACTTCACCAATACAGGTTGGATCCATAAGGGACATAAGTCTCCGCTGGAGTTTGATGTCGCCAACAAATACGGTATCGCCCTACGTATGGATAACTACACCGTTCCCGGACTCCGTATTGGTCTGAGCACCTACTACGGACATAGCATTGGCAACAGTTATCCCCGTAATGCCAACGGTGTGGATAATGAGTATAAAGGAGTGGTGGCAATCGGCTCTATAGATTTCACCTACAATGCCCACAACTGGATTGTCCGTGGACAGGCTGACTATGGTTACCTGGGTGATGCCGAGCAACTGAAATATGTTTATAACCGTCTGAACTCCAAGTCACCGTATAAGCACTCCGCTTTTGTCAGCAAGAATGCATACGCCATCGGTATTGAGGCCGGTTACGACATCTTCTCGCAGATTCAGTATATGCGTAACCACCACCAGAAGATGTATGTCTTCGGACGTTATGAGCAATATAATCCCTATGCCAGTAAGACTAAGGATACGGACTACGGCTATACGGAGGTGAAGCGCATGGCTTTCGGTGTCAACTACTACCCCATCAAGCAAGTGGTGGTCAAGGCAGAGTACTCCCATCGTTTCCTGAAGAAGATCTATAATGATGAGCCGTCTCTCAACCTTGGTGTGGCTTACGAGGGATGGTTTGACCTTGGTCACAAGAAACTCGCCCAACAGGAGCAATATGACGTGCAGAAGCTCAACGAGCGCATCAACCAGTTGCAACAACAGCTGGATGAGTTAAAACAAAAGACAATGTAAACCTAAATAATAAAAACGTATGAAAAAGTTATTGATTTTATCCTTTGCAGCCCTGATGGGCACCATGACATTCACTTCGTGTGGTGATGACAGTACAGGTTCCGGCAATTCTGATCCCGACGCTGGCTCTACCATTGTTGACGATGCGAAGTACAAAGATAAGAGCTATGGCAACAACGCTATTGACGCTTGCGCAAGTGTTGTGGCTCAATTTGAGAATGCAAATAACGTGATTGCGCAGTCCAACTTAACCACCGAACAAGAGAATTTTCTCTATCAGGTACTTCAGAACCTGGTTAAGAACGTCATCGTTCCTACTTATACGGACTTAGCTGATGATGTTGAGGACTTGGAGAAGACGCTGAACGGTTTGACAGTCAACAGCATCACTCAGACACAGATTAACAAGGCATGCGATGACTTCAAGGCTGCCCGTCTGAATTGGGAGCGTTCCGAAGCCTTCCTGATGGGAGCCGCCTCAGACTTCGATATCGACCCGACCATCGACTCATGGCCCTTGAACCGTTCATTGTTGCTGAACTACTTCAATAGCGGTATGAGCGATGAGATGTTGGACGATGCCACCATCCTTGGCTTCCACGCTTTGGAGTTCATCCTGTTCCGCAATGGTCAGCCACGTAAAGTCGCCGAGTTGCAGTCTAACGACACCTACAAAGGTTTTGAGAAAATCTCTGGCGCCAAGGAACTTGCTTATGCACAGACCATCTGCACCCTTCTGAAGCAGCGTTGCTATCAGTTGCAGGTCGCATGGGAAGGTGAGACTACTGCCAACGCCAGCCGTGTCGCTGTTGTGAAAGCCGCAGGGCTTGACTATGTCACAGAAAACGGACTCAGCTATAGTGAGAACCTGATTAGTGCCGGCAAGGACAGCAAGAGTACTTTTAAGACCCTGAAGGCTGCTGTCGCACAGGTCCTCTCGAATGATGAAGGCAGCTGTGTCGGTATTGCCAATGAGGTTGGTACCGCCAAGATTGCCAATCCCTTCTCTGCCGGCGACATCTCATACGTAGAGTCACCCTATAGCTACAACTCCATCTCAGACTTCCAGGACAACATCCGTTCCATCCGCAATGTGTGGTTCGGGTCTACCAACGGCAATGCGACGAGCAACAGCTTTAACGGGTTCTTTGCCAGTGTCAATCAGTCCAATGTGAATACCAGTGTCGTTAACGCATTCAATACTGCCATCTCGAATATCGGCAGCATGCCTGCTCCTTTCGTTAAGTACTGCAGCACCATCTGGGGCATTGAGTTTGTTGACGATGAGGACTGGAACGTAGAAGAGTAAACGAACAAAACAAATCCAATATGCATCAATTGAAGAGCTTATCAAAAATATTGCTCGGAATGGCTGTCATTACTATGGCAGCCTGTTCCGATGATAATACCGTCGAGAATCTCGGCAACCTCACACCCGAGGAGAGTGCCTTTGGCAAGGCGAACGATGTCTTCACCGCTGAGGAGTGGTATCCTGGCGGTCAGTTAGGAACCACAAAGAATGTCAGTTACTCCGCCCCTACTCCTGCCGTGGAGATGGTCACCGGTATGACAGAAGACTTCAATACGGGTGAGGATTTCTTCGAGCACCTGTATACCTTTGACGTAGCACCCCGTAAGGGTCTCGGTCCCGCATGGGTCCGCAATGGATGTATCGCCTGTCACCCCAGCTATGGTCATGGCAAGCGCCAGACAGAATACCGTGCCAACACCATCGGTAATGGTTACCTGTTGGTGATATACCATCCTAATGAGGCGTTTACAGAGGATGGTGTACGTTATACGACAGCACCCTCCAGCTATATCTCCGAGGTGACGGGTATGCCCCAGACACAAGCGATGTCACCTTTCAAGGCACCTATCGATGAGAATCAGATCAAGATCGAATGGAAAGACGTGAAAAAGATGCCGAGCGGTCTGGCAATGACCTTCCCTGACGGTGAGAAATACGATCTGATCTATCCTGAGGTGACGATACCTGCCACTGCCTTCAACACGAGTCCCGTACCGACCAATTACGAGGTACGTCTGGAGTCTACGATTGGTGTCTATGGCACAGGACTGATTGACGCCATCAGCGATGACGACATGCGTGAGCAGTATCGTAAAGAGGCTCCCTATGTAGAACTGAATCCCGCCATGTGGGACAAGGCTGCCAATGACTTCGCCGCTTCCGCCTATTATAAGTCTGGATACAATGATACTGGCTCACAGTATGGCACCCACGGACCCGTGAAGAAGTTCACCTATGCCATGACACGTGGTTCGTTACAGGACGGTGCCGGTGCCAATGCCATCTGGAATATCACTAACGTGACCCGTTCCGACCGTCACTGGCTCTACACCACCACCGCATGGGCACAGGCTCAGAGCGAGGACGCGGAGGTCATCGCCTATATCAAGGAGCACGGCTCCTCTCCGCTGAGTATCCTGCACCCCTATTATGCCGACGGTACCGACGAGGGCATCAGGGCTCGTGTCTATGAGGTGCTGAATACCCCCAGCATAGCCTACAAAGACACTTTCGAGAAGTATCTGCTCAACGACGAGTACTATGGCGGTGAGGAGGAGATGTCCGACAAGCAGTACTACCAGTTCATGGTATGGCACCGTGGTCTTGCCGTTCCTGCCGCCCGTGACCTGGACGACAAGGACGTACAGCGTGGTAAGACCCTGTTTACAGAGATGGGATGCGCCCAGTGCCATCGTCCGTCATGGAAGACTGGAGCAGACAACATGTGGGTAGATGCCAGCATCAAGGCTTATGCCGCAAGTATCGGCAAAGACGCCAGTGACATGTTACCCAAATATCCCTACCAGACCATCTGGCCCTATACAGACATGGTACAACACCGGCTGTTTATGGAGAACGACATCCGCACAGGCTGGTGCCGCACCACCCCACTATGGGGACGCGGTCTGTCCCGTCAGCTGACTGGTTCCGACGACCGTCTGCACGACTGTCGTGCCCGTACAGTCATCGAGGCAATCATGTGGCATGCCTACTCCAAGCAGTCGGACGCCTACAGCTCTGCCGTCAAATTCTACAACCTTCCGAAAGCAGACCGTTACGCTGTCGTGAAGTTCATAGAATCAATTTAATACACACTTTTCTTGCCAATATGGCAAATAATGTGTATCTTTGCACATAATGAAGAAAATTGTCATAGCATTATATATCGTGGTGATAGCCGTCATGGCTGTCGCCACGATTGTTGAGAAATACCAAGGGACATCTTACGTCGCCGACCATTACTATGGCTCCTGGTGGTTCTCCCTGTTATGGGCATTGCTCACTATTGCAGGCATCGCCTATTTCCTGGGTCGTAAGGTACGACGGCTCTCCACCCTTACCCTTCACCTGTCATTCGTCATCATCCTACTGGGAGCATTACTGACCCATCTCACGGCAGAGAAAGGTATTATCTATCTGCGCACAGGACAAGGTACCGACCGTTATATGACAGCGGACATGCAGCTGCACCCGCTGCCTTTCGCCGTCAGACTCGACCGTTTCGAGGTGACGTATCATGAAGGGACGACGGCGGCAGCCGACTACGCCTCTACCATCACGATGGACGACGGCACTCACCAGGAACAGGCTACCGTGTCCATGAACAATATCGTATCGTTCCATGGTGTACGCCTCTATCAGAGTAGTTTCGACGAGGATATGCAAGGCAGTATCCTTGCCATGAACAGTGACCCGTGGGGCATCCCCGTCACCTACCTGGGCTATGCCCTTCTCTTCCTCTCCCTTGTATGGATGCTCCTCGACCCCAAGGGTACCTATCGCCGACTGCTGCGCTCCCCGCTTCTGAAGCGGAGCATGATGGTATTGGCGCTCTTACATCTTACCTCTTACCTCTCACCGCTTCACGCCACCCCTCGTGTCCTTCCTCAAGAGACTGCCGAGAAGTTCGGGCAGCTCTTCATGGTCTATAACGACAGGGTGTGCCCCGTACAGACCTATGCCATCGATTTCACCAAGAAGCTCTATGGCAAGCGTTCCTATCAGGACTATACAGCGGAACAGGTGCTCACGGGCTTTGTCTTCTTCCATGACGACTGGCTCAACGAACCTGTCATCAAGGTTAAGGGGGGAGAGCTGAAGGAACGGCTGAACATGCCTGACTATGCCAGCATGAACTATTTCTTCGGGAAGAACGGCTACATTCTGGGACCTTACGTACAGGAATACTACCAAGGGCAGCAACAGGAGAGTTTCCATAAGCAGGTGGCTAAGATGGACGAGAAACTGATGCTCGTCCTGGAACTGCATAAGGGCAGCCCGCTAAAGCTCCTGCCCTATCAGGACAAGGGTATCACCAAATGGTATGCCCCCACCGACAACCTGCCTGACAGTATGAATGAGGAGCACCGCAAATATATCCGTGACGTGTTCACACTGCTGAACGGGGAGATACAGGCTGGCAACTATGAGCGTGCCAACGCCTTCATCGACAAGATGGCTGCGTACCAGAAGACCTTCGGAGGCTCTTCCCTGCCGACACCCACACAGGTCAAGGCTGAGCGTATCTATAATAAGGTGGCGTTTGCCACCATCCTCTTTATGGTATGTCTCACCATGGGTATCTTGTCGTTCGTGTTATTGGTCCTCAACAAGACACGCCACACCTTCCTCGCCCAACGGGTGATCCTTTTACTGGTATTCCTCGCCTTGTCATCAGGACTTATCCTGCGTTGGATCATCACCGGCACCATCCCGATGTCTAATGGTTATGAGACCATGCTCTTCCTCGCCTGGAGTATCATGCTGCTGGCACTGATCGTATGCCGGTGGTTCTCCATCATGCTCACCTTCGGGTTCCTGCTGTCCGGCTTCTTCCTGCTGGTGAGCCATATCTCACAGATGGACCCGCAGATCACCCATCTGATGCCAGTACTCAACTCTCCCCTGCTAACGCTCCACGTCAGCGTCATCATGATGTCGTTTGCCTTCCTCGCCTTCACCTGCGTCTGTGGTATCACGGCATTGATGATGCGACAGAAGGCTGAGGAGCTGAAACTGCTCTCCCAGCTGTTCCTCTTCCCTGCCCTCACCACCCTCGGCATAGGTATCTTCATCGGGGCGATATGGGCGAATGTGTCATGGGGAACCTATTGGAGCTGGGACCCTAAGGAGACATGGGCACTGATTACCTTTATGATCTATGCCGTAGGGGTACATGAGCAGTCTCTGTCTTTCCTGCGTAAGCCCCAATACTACCATCTGTATATGACACTTGCCTTCCTGACCATCCTCATGACTTACTTCGGGGTGAATTATTTCTTGGGAGGAATGCACAGTTATGCGTAATTCCTTTGGTTTTCCTTTTGCGTTTCTATCATTTTTTTGTACCTTTGCGGTCAAATTAAAAGACAATGGACCATCTAGTAAAGACGATAACATTCGAGAAGGCACATGCCGAGGTATCCAAGTTCGACAACGGAACGGAAGTGAGGGAATACCACGTGATGCTTCATGTGGATGATGCCACACTGACCTATTCCGAGCAGTTAGAGGCTATACTCAATGCCTATAACTCCTTGCTTGAAGGCGAACTGAAGGGAGCACGCAGCGTGTTCAAACGCTATTTCCTGAGTGACTCCGCCAACCAGGCTGACGACATCATCGTCAACGATGTGACGGACTGTGCCAAGAGCATCATTGAGCAGGCACCGCTTGACGGTACCAAGATCGCCCTGTGGGTTTATCTGCAGACTAACGTACAGACGGGTGTCGGCAAGAGCGGGCTCTATGAGGTGAGACATGGTGACTTCCGTCATCTGTGGAACGGCAGCGCTCATAACATGGCGGCAAATTCGGAATACCAGACACGTCTGCTTTTCAATGAGTATAGCATGCAACTGCTGGAGGAGGGCTGCACACTGAAGGACAACTGCATCCGCACCTGGTTCTTCGTCAATGATGTCGACCTGAACTATGGTGGGGTGGTCCGTGCCCGCAACCAGTTCTTCTTCACCCAGGGACTGACTGTCAACACACACTTCATCGCCTCGACGGGTATCGGTGGCAGACAGGCTGACCCTAACGTCTTATCACAGATGGACAACTATGCCATCGCCGGTATTGAGCAGGAGCAGATTCACTACCTCTACGCTCCCTCCCACCTCAACCGCACCAGCGACTATGGTGTGAGTTTCGAGCGTGGCACCCGTGTGGACTATCAGGACCGCCGCCAGGTGTTCATCTCCGGTACGGCAAGTATCAATAACAAGGGCGAGATCATGTATCCCAAGGATATCCGCAAGCAGACCCATCGTATGTGGGAGAATGTGGAGACCTTGCTCGCTGAGGCGGAGTGTACCTATGAGGATGTAGGCTATATGGTGGTTTATCTTCGCGACACCTCCGACTATCAGGTTGTTCACCAGCTTTACGAAGAGCGTTTCCACGGCAAGCCCTATGTCATCGTCCATGCCCCCGTCTGCCGTTCCGGCTGGCTGGTGGAGATGGAGTGCATGGCAGTCCGCAAAGTGGACAATCCACAACTCAAGGCTTATTAAAATTTACTGTCTTTTTTTAATAAGACATTCAAAAAAATCAGGTACCGACTAAAGCCCACTTTGTTACCGACTAACTGTTGTTTTGTTACCGACTAAAGCCCACTTTCATACCGATTAAGGGCTTTATTCGACTCAATTAAAGCCTTCATTTGCTAATCAACCCCTTAACCCTGAACCCTTAACCGTGAACCCTGACCCCTTAACCAGAAAATTCGGGGACTCATTGATCCACTTTCCTGTCCAAATATTTTGCTTTTGAAAAAAATGATACCTTTGCGGTGGATCACTGAGATCCCCAGTTTTCTTAACTATAAAATTCTGCCCAAAACGGAGATTATTCATTTATTTTTTTTACCTTTGCAGTGTCATGGGTAAATTTGCTTGTTTTGAATTGCAGCACAAAGATAAGTAAAACATCTGACATGACCAAATCCTGAGCCGCCAGGCTTTGCCGCTTGCTTAGCAAGAACTATTAGACGCTCAAGTATTTGTAAAGAAAGATAAACTTAAGTGCTGCGTTATTTAGGAAGAAAGGAATGATTGTGATTAAAAAGAACACGAAACAAATGGTGAGTGTAGTTTTACTAGCTTTCGTGGCAATGGCTTTTTGCCCACAGGTAGTAAATGCGCAGAAGCAGAAGAAGTTTGATGAAGCCATCGCTAAGGGATGGATTGAAACGAAAGGCTACGAATACTCAGAAAAAGTTGACAATGAGAAAAAACGTGAGAAGTTTAAGGAAAACGCCGAGAAGATGGGATATATCATCCACTATTTCGGCGTGTCGTCTGTGTATTTCTGTCGCCCCGATGAGAAACAGCAGCTTGACCGCGAGGTTATTATCGCAAGGAACAGACAATTGTTTCCGAAATTAGTAGAAAATAACAAGTCAGAATGGATTGACTTGACGGCAGATTTCAAGACAAAGGGCAAGGCTTTTATCGTGGAAGTGGAAGATTATCCGCCAAGTTCTTCTGTTATAAGAGACACACATACACATAGGCTGTCTTCTATATCGGACGTAAACTGGACTGGCGAAATAAGCAACGGTTTACTGGAAGGTGAAGGAACAGGCTATGTCTTGGCGAACAACCATCATACGACATATCTGTTCAAGGGGACTTTCCACAATGGTCTTATGATGAAGGGTAAGGTTCTGAGGAAAGGGGAGAAAGAATTCATGGTTGAGTCGTCACCTTCCGTAGATGGAATGACCTGGGTTAAGGACAATGCTCATAAAGACGGCAAATGGACTTACTTTCTTGTTGACAAGAATTATTCAAATGTCATAAATTGCGGTATCTCTGCGGTGAAGAGAGACTTTCAGAACGGCACGGCGATTGTCACATTGCGAGGGGTGGATATTGAGATTGACAAGAGGGGGGGCCTTGTTGCTATTTGCGAAGGTACAACGGAAATTCCCGATAACTTCTTGTCTTCTATTCCTCAGTTGCGGCATTCAAAATCAAAGTCGCTCGTCATTCCCTCGACAGTAACAAAGATAGGGGAGGAGGCACTAAGATTCTTAGAAAATGTGGAAAGTCTTGTTATTCCCAATTCAGTTACCAGAATTGGTAGAAGCGCTTTTAATGGCTGCAAATCGTTGAAAAATGTAAATATAGGCAATGGCATCCGCGAACTTCCATTTTATGTTTTCTATTATTGTGAAAATTTGGAAAATTGTACCCTGTCCGACAACCTGATCATTATCGGAGAAAGTGCTTTTAATAATTGTATGTCACTGAAAAGTATCAATTTGCCTAAGACATTGAAAAGAATTGATGATCAAGCTTTCTCTAGCTGTCCTATAACCAGTGTGACGCTTCCAGAATCTTTGGAGAGGATAGGAAACGAAGTGTTTGGCTGGTGTAAACGCCTAACCTCGGCTACTGTCCCAAGCCGGCTCATAGAAATAATCAAGGGAAAGAAGATATTCTGGGCTTGTGACAATCTGAAGTCTGTTAAAGTCATCGACAGATTCGGCAAAATAAAGGAAGACAGCGAATGGTACTGGAAAAATAATATGTCGAAAGAAGAAAAGGCTCGTCGTGATGCCGAAATAGCGAGCCATGAGGAGAACAAGTATGATTTCCCGTTGCCGAATTCGAAGGTAGACCAGTCTGACACTGATGGATGGCCAGGGATACTCGATTATGACCTGAGTCTACAATTAAACAAGGGATGGAAAGCACAGAAGAAACATGTGACGTGGTCTATCGGTGGCAAAAAGTATCATGCAACTATCGTAAGAATAAGCAGCAATAACTTTTGGGACTATGTATTCAACATCAGTAATGATGACTTTTTCAGTCCCAGATATGGCAGCTATAGAGATGCACTGGCTGGAGCTTATTTCTACTGGGTGAAGTCGAAAAAACGCACTTCAGGACTGCTGAAAGGAGAATTTTGGTAATTGTGACAACTTACTAACTAGTCACATTTTGTGATCGGTTATAAAATTAACACAGGGGTCTAGCACAGGGGGTCAGCCCCCTGTGGATCACGGGGTCGGTTCTAGTGATCATTTATTGTAATTAATTTGGCTGTATCAAAATATGTTTGTATTTTTGCCATCGTCAAGCATTATTCATGGAAAATATATGACCAGACTGATACGCATAGAGCAGGGGACTCTAACAGAATGAAGTGTTAAGTTACGCCCTTTCCTTTGGGGCAGGAGTCAGACAACTGTCCCAGCTGACGGGCGTTTCGTTTGGAGTTATTCAGAAACTGAAAAATGATCACTAGAACCGACCCCATGATTCAACATCTAACATACATCTCACCAAATAAGATATATCCATGTTATATGTATGTTATATGTTGTTAGAACATCTAACATACCGCAAAGCCCCTGTTTATCGGCATTTGAGCCACATCATGTTATAAGGTTATATGTTTTTCGAAAATTCATAAAAATCAGTTACCGACTGAAGCCCACTTTCATACCGACTAAAGGGCACTTTGTTACCGACTAACTGTTGTTTTGTTACCGACTAAAGCCCACTTTCATACCAATTAAGGGCTTTATTCGACCCGATTAAAGCCTTCATTTGCTAATCACCCTACCCCTGAACCATGAACCGTGAACCCTTAACCCTGACCCCTGCCCCCTTCCCCTATGAAGGCGGCACCTTCAAGGGTCGAATGTGCCGCCTTCGACCCGAGGAAGCGGCACCTTCGCAGGCAGGAGGTGCCGCCTTCGTAAAACACCCCTGTTAGTTGATTTTTATTCCGATGCCTCCTATCTCAGTAAATTCACTGAATTTGGTGAGTAAATTCACTGAATTTACTGAGTAAACACACTGAATTTACTTTCATAGGAGATATTAGCGTCAAAAGTAAACAATAATGGATACCATCACTATACTCGTTTTTACCCCATTTTAGGGGCAAAAACGCCTTTCCTTGTCACCGTTGCCGCTATGTTGTTACCGACAATCCCCTGATAATCAAGCAGTTTTGCAAGGCGGCAACGGTAACAAGGGTTTTAAAAATTACATGTAGAAGGAAACCAGGAATTTTCGATAATACCCCTAACCTCCCACTAAAAATGCCGCAAACCCCGATAAATAAAGGGCGCAAGACCAGTGGGAGGTTGTCTGAACCTCCAACTAACATCCAACCCACCTCCCACTATGTTAGAGGTTAGTGAGAGCTTAGTTGGAGGTTAGAGCAACCTCCAACTGCCCGCAAACGCCCTGTACATCGGCGTTTCAGAAGAAATCAGTTGGAGGTTAGGGGTTTGGGGGAAAACGGTTCTTAATGATCCACTTTCTTGTGTAATAATTTTGTAATGTGGAATAAAAGCCGTACCTTTGTGGTGTCGATGAAATAACTATAATGCTTATGCGAATATGGAGCGGACATCAGACAAATCTCCCGAATCACAGGAGTCAGCTACGGGGTTATATACAGGGCAAAAGTGGATCATTGAGAACCGTCCCCAAATTTCCTTCTTGGCTCTACTGATTATAAATTTATAACGAATCAGAGTTCTGTGTTGGATAAATTGTTAGACATTTTCGGTTTATAATGGTTTTATGAAGAAGTTATTCTATTTTTATATAATATTTGCAATAGGAATGGTTCTACCGGAGATTATACAAACGATAAAATCTTTGGCAGAACCTACCCCCTCTGTAGACAACCACGATCCCTTTGCGGAAAGAGATAGTGTTAGGGTTAATTTTTGTAACAATCCATCCATTGAGAATCTAAATGAAATTTGGGGAGAGATTGTGTATCAACATGGGATTAAAAAATATGACTTGTTCATGTATACTTGGTATACAGCGTTTGCGGAAAGTGACGAAAGTGGAAGATACACTGTATATAGGCTGCTTACTGATACGATATATGACAAAAATCATTATACCCCTAATTCCTCAATGTTAGAGTTTGCAAATAGAATTAAACCCATATTAACGAAATAATCGTCAAATGAATACACATAAGATTCTATCCTGTTTAAAAATGGTAATTCTGACCATCGGATGCTTTCTGTTGGGGGGAATCTGTCGGGGGTTTATTGCTATAAATATGCAGCCATTAGAACCAGATATTAGAGTAGATCATTTAAGCCACGAAGATAGTTTAAGACTTAGAATTATCAGTACTGGCGATGTAATTTCTTATTTAGAACTAAAGGACACTATTGAGAAATCAAAGTTTCCACATGAAATCTTATTCTACTCAGTTGTGATGGCTAAACAATATGGCTATAAGCCTGCATATGGTCATTTTTGTAGCCAATTAAAATCATTTTATGACAATAAAAACATGGAACCGATGGATGCCTTTACTGATAGTATTTATCATGACTTTTTGCGAAAAGCGAGTGACTCTAAATGATCCATTTCTTAGAAAACTGGGGACGGTTCTGAATGATCCACTTTCCTGTCTAAACATTTTGTAAAATGAAATAAGAGACGTATCTTTGCAACATAATTAATAACTTACGACAATGAGAACAAAACTGAGTATTTTATTTTGCACTTTGTTTGCTTTTACGCATGCACAGGTGAATCCTAAACAAGGATATATCATCACGAATGAGAATGATACAGTCATGGGAGTGATTGACTATCGGTCGGATCGTCGCAATGCCTATGAGTGTATCTTCCAAAAAGAGGGAAAGGGTGAGTATGTGTCCTATCAACCTGCTGACATCAAAGGTTATCGCTTTCTGAATAACGGTGCTTTCTATGTGACGAAGAGGGTGAGAATAGCCAATAAGGAGCAGTTGCTTTTCGCAGAGTATCTGCTCAAGGGTGGTGTCAACCTCTATTATATTAGTGATAAGGTCACGAATTATTACTATTTCGAAAGTGACGAGGGTAAGACCGGACTTGTGCAGGAACGTAACTTTTTAGACTATAATACGAAGGAGAGATGGGAAATCCGACAACAAGACATGAATGAGCTTGCCCAGGTATTCCATAAAAGCAGTGAGACGGTAGAACAACTCTGGAAGACAGATTACAACAGAGAAGACCTGACATCGCTGACCCGCAAGTACTCTGAAGAGTATTGCACGGAATATGGTGACTGCGTACAATTCGTGTATGACGAGAAGAAGACCGCCAGTATTAAGTTGCACTTCTATGCGGGAATTAGCATGAAGGCTGGTAGCATAACACCGAAGTATATCCAGTTGCAAAGGAATCATGACTTCTCGTTGTCCGCTTTCTCTCCGAATGTCTCTGTAGGTCTCGACCTGCTGTTTCCCCGTATCAGCAAGCACCTGATAGCCCAGATAGGTCTCGACCTCGGATATATCAAGGCAACCAAGGACTCCCGTCAGTTGACGGGCTGCCCATTACAGACACAATGGGGTCTTGCCTATCTGTTTAATACGGAGAAGAAGGTTTCTCCCCTAATACGTGGTGGTATCACGTTCAACCATCTGTTAGGAGCTTCCGGGAAAGGGATGGAAGGAGTCAGTGGTGACAACAAGAAGTTTCAGGACATGGATTTTGGATTTTATGTAGGGGCTGGTGCGGACATTGCCCTTGGCAAACATACGCTTCGCCTCTCCATCAATTACGATTACAGTTCTTCCATCGGTCTGTTCAACGCAATGGACAATGAGAGTCTGAAGACTTCAGCAATAGACATCAGAGCCGGTATCCTGTTTTGAACCTCAGGGAACAGAAAACTGGGGACGGTTCCTGCTCTGGCAAGCGACTTCGTCGATGACTGAATGATCCACTTTCCTATCCAATCATTTTGTAGAATGAGATAATAATCGTACCTTTGCAACATCATAAAAAATACACAATAAAAGTTCAAAAACAATGAAGAAACATTTATTATTGGCAGCATTCGTTTGCTGCGTTGCGAGTGTGAGCGCACAGAACCCGAAAGGGACGTTTTCCATCAAGCCGATGGCAGGTATCAATGTGACAGGTTTAAGTGGAGGTAATAGCGGCTTATATAAAAACAAGGTGGGCTTCACTGCTGGCGTGGAGGCAGAGTATGGCGTGAATGACTGGCTGGGTGTCTCATTGGGTGCTCTTTACTCACAACAAGGTGCGAAGATTGACAAATTTGAGCAACAGCGCGTTAACCAGGCACAAGGTGATTTTGATGTGGTGACTAAAGTCGATGGTAAGTTAAAATCCCAATATCTCAATCTTCCTTTGCTTGTCAATGCGTATATTCCAGGTGTTAAGGGACTTGCCGTCAAAGCAGGAATTCAAGTGGGATTCTGTTTGAGCAGTGACTCGGAGTCGACAACAGAGATATATGCAGTACCTGTTAAGACAGACCGATTGGAAGAGTTGGAATTCAACGACACGAAGAGTTATATGGAGGCTACCGATGTCTGCAAGTCCGTTGACTTCGGTATCCCAGTCGGGCTGTCCTACGAGTATAAGAATGTGGTGCTGGATGCCCGCTACTATTTCGGGCTGACGAAAATCGACAGGACAGAGTATCCCGAGGACTGTCGTAACCGTTACTTCAGTGTCACACTGGGCTACAAGTTCCATTTGTAGAATGAGAAAAAAGTGAATATTTGGGGACAGATAAATAGGTAATCGACTTAAGTCGCTTGCCAAAGCAAGAATTAATGAGAGAGATAAGAATATATCATTCAATTTGGAAAAACATAGCCTTGATGGCTGTATGTTTTATGTTTGCTGCAACGGGAGTTTTGATGCTTCTGCATGGAGAAAAGCCATTCTTTGCATGGACAGCTATCTTATTCTTTGGCGGAGGTGGACTTTTCGTGTTATTCCTCATACTGAGAGAAAGAATCGCTCACAAAGCCTATTATATCATTACAGACGAATCTGTTTTGATGGATAGTGGAATGAAGAAATGGGAGGTCCATTTTGCAGATGTGGAAGAATTCTATCTGATCAATGTGGGGTCATCTAAGCAGATAGGTATAAAATATAAGAAAGAAGTAGAGTTTCAGAAGATGAGTGATGCAAGCAGTGCAGGTCGCATCATTCGGAAGTTGAATGAAAGTATAGCTGGGGTTCAGGAATCCTTTCCAGCGGATGGTCTCAACATAAAGCCGCAGGAATTGTGTGATTTGCTTAACATGAGGCTAATAAAGTAAATTCCAATTTATCTTTATAAATAGAATTATGTACTTTTCGCGGGCAAATGGCGGGCAAAACAAACATCAATCGCACCGGGAATGCCGTGTATAGGCGGTTTCCTGGTGCGACTGGCATAATAGGGGCATGATTATGCTACTATAATAGAGATTTTATACTATTTGTTCCAAGAAATTTGTTTTTTCCAAGAAATTCTATACTTTTGCATTATAATTAAAAGAATTGAACTCTCATGGCAAATTTGAATCGCCTGAAAATAGTACTTGTAGAAAACAAAAAAACAGGGAAAGGAAAATTTGTAGAATAACGATGAAGAAAAAAATCCTATCAATGACGTTCACTTTGATACTCTTTGCTTCTTGTCTTCCAGGGTGGGACACTATGGAACGTATGAGAATAAAGAATTGTACAACAGATACAATACTTATTGGTGCATCTTTCAGCAACAATATTGATAGTGTCTATATAAATGTCTACGGTGGTAGGTTTCGGTTCTTACCATGTTCTGGAGATACGTGTGATTATACATGGACTACTATTAACGAAAAGGGAATGCTTGAAATAAGACCACATGACTACATCCCTCAAGATTCCACGGCAGATTACGCAGAATCCGGTACTCTATTCTCACATGACAAAGAGCATAAAGCATACCTCTTTATCATTAAGTTGGAGACAGCACGAAATCATACTTGGGAAGAAATATGCAATGAACATTTATATGACACTTTATTCGTCACCCGAGAGATGTTGAAACAAGGAAATCGAATAGAATACCATGGCAACAAAACTGAGAACAAAGGGAATATAGAATAATTCCAATAACAAGACATATAAGATGAAATAATCATGAAAAAGACCACATTACTATTATTGCTGCTTAGTCTTGTAACTGTTTGCGAGGCACAAAGCAGGTACTGCATGACATACGAGGATTTCGTCAATGGAAACTGGGTATCAGTAGACACTTTCTACGTCACCAAACGCACAAAGACGGAGAAATTTATGGGAGGAGGCAATGACTATAAGATTGTGTCAAAAGAGAAAGATGTAAACAAGGCAATTAAGAAAGCTTTTGTCATAGCACAAGGTGACTCTATGTATGTGAATTGCCGTTATCTGAGATACCAAAAGACGAAATTTAGAGGAGGTTACGCAAAAGCCTGGAAGATTGGGACACGCAGCGTATTGTTTGTTAACATGCTTATAGGAAAGGAGGTCCTGAGCGAGCAAACGACGGTAGGTATCATGTTTGGACTAGCCGGTACGATGGCTGTGGCTACTAAGGCGAGGAAGTATCGGGTGTGTTATGTTATCTCTGAAGGTGCCGATGAGAAAGGAAAGATTCAGATTCGATTACTTGATGATGACCTCATCAAGCAGATGTTGGACGAACAGGCACCCTCATTACTGAAAGAATTCTATGCTGAGAGTGACGACAAAAAGCGTATAGCTGCCGAACACGTCATGCCGATACTTATGAAATCTGGACTTATAACTCCACTTCAGTGACGAGAAGAGTATATTGTTTTCTGAAGAAGCAATTACCGAAGAAAGCTGGGGACGGTTCTTGCTCTGGCAAGCGACTTCGTCGATGACTGAATGATCCATTTTCTAGTAAATTATTTTGTCATATGAAATAAAAGAAATACCTTTGCACAGTATTAATTAATATAACAATGACAAAAACTTGTTTCCAAATATAAAAAGGAGCTCACCTATCCTTGCCGAAAGTGATATCCTTTCGGATCATGCTGATGTTTAGAGTATAGAGAATGTCATTCAAGCAACCACTTCCATGCAGGAATTACTTCAATCTGTTTGCCATTTTCTAACGGGACTGTTCCCTCTTCGTCGTTAGTTACAATCACCATACGCTTCAATGAAAGGAAAGTATCCAACTGTTTCAATGCCTTGGTCTCACGCTCAAAAGTGTCCTGCATGCCCTCACCATAGATAGAATAGGAGGCTTGAATGGCATAGCCTTCTTCTGCTATGAGAAAATCAACCTCGACATTTTTATTATAGTAGCACAATTCCTCTCCATAGTGTTTGCGCAGATGAATAGCGCAGAGATTTTCCAACAGCGCTGTATCACCGTTGAACAAAAAGATGCTCAGCAGACCGTTATCAACAAAGTAGTGTTTCTTCACCGTCTCTTTCTCCACGAACTTCGAAGCATAGTTCTCCAATGAAAACAACATGCAGGCTTCCTGTGCATAACGCACATAGTCGCTGACAGAAGAAACGGCTATATTCGTCCCTGTGGAGCGTATCAGGTTAGCAACGCGATTATATGAGATGGGCTGCATAACGTTTTCTGCCAATCGCTTCATGGTCAGCCGTAATGCCATCTCATTCTTTACCTTGTTGCGTTGAATGATGTCACCCAAGAGAATCTTTTCATAGAGACCGTTAAGCCAATTGCGTTTGTTACGGAATAAGAGCAGTTCAGGGAAACCGCCCCACTTCATATAGTCTGCAAAAGACTGTTGCACCACCGCACGTTGGCTGCCATATTGCCATTCCTTCTCCAGTATGATTTCTTTGGCTTCCATGTATTCCGAAAAGGTATAGGGATATATCAGCGCATCGAAGAATCGCCCACCAAGTACAGTCTGAATATCCCGGCTCAGCATCTTGGCATTACTGCCAGTGATATAGACATGGTATTTCTTGTTGGCCAGACGACGGGCAAAATGTTCCCAGCCCTCAACATTCTGAATCTCGTCGAAGAAAAGCACAGGCACATGGTTATATACAGACTGATAGGCTTGAAGAATAAGGTCAAGTTCGTCTGCCTTCATACCCATTAGACGTTCATCGTCGAAGTTAATATACACCATATCTTCTAACTGATAGCCTGCTTCCATCATCTGTCTGGCACGCTTATATAGCATATAGGATTTACCCGCCTGACGTACTCCAACAAGTACATAGCGTCCGTTTTCTTCGAAGTCAAACGGGCGATTATATAACTCAACGTCTCTTATCTCTTCCTGTCCTTCATGAATCAGGGTACGGAATGTTTCTTTCGTTATTGCCATGATGCATTTGTATTGAAAATATGAAAACGTGGGCAAAGATAATACTTTTATTTGATACCAGCAAACAAAAAAGGCAATTTCTATTCGATATCAGCAAACAAAGCACAATAACAGGCATGTATGTAAAACAAAATAAAAGGTGTACCTTTGAACTGCTTCACGGCAGGGACCTCTTCAAAACCAGTGCCCTCGATTCAGGGTACTGGTTATGAAGAGGATTCTTTTATCGGGCTCACGTTGACTTACTATTCTTCTTTAAGACTATTTTCTGGGCATAGCCACTTGCCACTTGATTGATAAAAGTGACGAATTCATGGTATTGGGCTTTATCGTAGATACCAGACTTTAACAACAGCCGGTAGCGGATGGTTACCTGACGACCGTCCTTATCGACTTTCAAGCGATAACTGTATTTACCAAAGGATGTGTCTATCATACCATCCTTGGGCATCGCCTCGATGGTATACCCCTCAGGGAGAGCAATGACAATCTCATCCTTGTCCTGATAGCCTGTTGTCACATAGATATTTTCTGTTCGTTCCCTATCGTCTTTCGACATACCATATCCTTTATGAAAAGGACAAACGGGTATGAACATACGCTGTCCTGAAATCGTAGCATAGCGTTGACTCTTCAAAGAAGGGACATTGATTTGCAACTCCTTGTCATTACCCTTGACCTCTATCTCCCCTATCTCCATTTGAGGAATACTCAACGTCTCCTGTAATACACGTTTCCTATCGTCCTGTCCCATATACAATAGTGGCAAAACGCTCTCATACTGTTGCAGTTTCGCTACTTGCCTCATCTCCATTGTCGCTTTCCCCTGGTTATCTATTTGTATCTTCATACTACTCCCCATAAAATTGGCAGAGTCAGCATAACAAGGGAGAGTTACCAATTTCCCCCCATCAGGAGTTATGAGAACAGCATCATGTCCTGCGATATCCTCGTGGACATATCCCATGGGCAGCAAGGGATTGGTGCATTCCAGCCATAAGGTGTCACCCGGAAATGGAACCTGCAGGACGGCATGGTTCATCTGTCCCACACTGGCAAAATCATGGAACAGGTGGCGGTTCTTGGTACTGATGGTGGTATAATAAGAAGTTATCCCCACCTCTTTCAGAAGAGCATGCATGAAATTGCTCAATCCTTTACAATCGCCATAGCCGCTCTTGAACACATCCTTAGCCAAGGCAGGTTGCAGACCGCCTATGCCAAGGAACACCGCCACATAGCGTGTGGTCTTTCCTAAGTATTGATAGAGTCGTTCCACCTTCTCTCTGTCCGTCTTGAGCCCATCAGTCATCTGATGCACTTCAGCCTTCAGGGTCTCTGGTAAGGCATCACGTCCATCCATCAACGAATACAACCATTTACCATAGCTGTTCCACGAGTCAAGACTCCCTTCTGTCTTGTAGTATTGGAAATCTTGTGGAACAAAGAAGGCAAGAGGGATTCTCTCACGGAGGGAGCGCCCAAAACGTTCCTGTTGTATAGCAGGTAAGTCAGTGAGTTCCAAGGAGAACACCTGACGTTCTTTCTCATCACTTGTCACAGAGATGTCCTTTTGTATATTCTGTGTTTTACGGCATACCGTCATATCCTTCGGCACCGTCAACTGGTAGGTGGCTTTCTTGACAGCAACCTTATAGTCTGATTGCGGACAGAACGGTGGGAACTCTATCAGGTCATCGTGACTGTCAACCGTCCATTCGTAGGTGATAGTCACAGGATAGACAGGAGGAGTATAGGTGAAATACATCTTATAATCATCCACAGCAAGATACTGTGAATACTCCGTCCGTTGCAGCTCACTCTCCTTGATCTTACGGATGACCTTGCCAGAAGCATCTGTAACCTGTCCACGGAAAGAAGTCAGACGCTCCTGCTTATTACAGGAACAAAGGAAATGAGCATGATCCGCTCCCTGTTCGTTCAGAATCGTTTTCGTCTCCTTATAGTGAGTCGTCATGTGCGTCTTATTCTCACATCTTGTCTCAGTGAGTGACTCCTCAACGATGACATTCTGAGCAAACCCATTGCCGCCGCAGAACAGCAGAAGAAAGAACAAACCATTTCTCATCATAGCTTTTTCACTGTCAGTATCTGATTACAACTCTCGACAATCTTATCAAAGAAACTTCTTAAATCAGCATACTGGTTTTGGTAATAAAAAAGTTTGGACACTTCCATTCGATATTGAACGGCCAGTTGGTTGTTTTGCTGTCTATAGATAACCCGTGCAGTCATGCCGTCAAACTCCAAGGCGATCGGGCTGGGGATGTCCTCTACCTGATAACCTGCCGGCAGCTCTATCATGACGTTGAGTGTCTCTTGCTGACAATATGGGAACTCCACGGGGAGATCACGTTTCTCTGACTTGAAAGGATTCTCCTTCATAGGAATCAAGACAAGTGGATTCAGATATATCTGGTCACCTGCCGTATCGAACTGTTTCGTGAAACCAATTGTCTCCCTGACAGTGAAAGTTTTGTCGGCAATACTCTTCCTCTGGTATTTTGTAATATCAATACCATCACGCTCCTTCATACTACTTATCATAGACAGGCTATCCTTCGCCTCACGCCATTTCTTGGAAACCCATGCCGCCTCCTCATCATTGTAGACATTATTACATAGTCCTGTCAGCAAACCTTGGCTATCCAGTTTTCCTTGAATCACCTTCTTCTCTTTTCCATTTGCGACCTTCTGCAAGTCTACCCAAAAACCCTGTCCTTTGGGAGAATACACACGAGCACGCTCTACCAGAAGTTCTGGAGGTAATATATTCAGACTGGGAGCCTCAACGGAGGCGTCGATATAGCATAGTGTCGAGTCTGTATCTTGTATGCCTACGACAAAAGTACTCAGATATTTGATACTGGCATGGGTCAGTGGCAACCTGCCTCTGCTTCGCTTTCGAAGCAGGACGGGCATCGCCTCAACACCTGCGTCTCGAAGCATATTGATATACAGGAAATTGATGTCGGCATTCGTTCCTGTTCCCTCTTTCAGCAGTTTAGAGGCTGACTTTGCCTCAAAAGCATATTCTCCATTCCAGCGTACTTTCTTCTGCAGCAACTGGAAGACAGCGAGAGCCCTCGCTTTCTTGTCAGTAATAGAAGGGATGTCAGAGGCGGCGATCTCTTCTTTGAGAGGACTGCTCTTCTTCAACCTGCCTCCAAAGTCTGCGTCGTCTGATAAGGTCTTGTCAATATCTTCCCAGTTCGCGGTATAGTTCTTAAGAACCTGTCCAGGGACGTAGATTCCTCTTAGCTCGTGTGTGATTTTACTGCCGAAATCCTTGGCATGCCATACAAAATCATCGTCTTTCAATGCTGGCAAGTTTTGACCTATAAAAGTGCAGTCATTGGTCGGGATGACTTCGTTACCCAAATTGATGGAACCGCCACCCTGCTCTTTATCCAATCGATTGACACCACTCTCCTCAATACTGAACTTAAACCATTCTGGTACTGATAATGAGTATTCTGTATACAGCACTGGGATACTGCTTTGAGCGTACCAGTCTCGTAAGTCATAGAATATCTCACTCTCTATCCTGTACTCATATTCCATCACTGTGCCGACTTGCACCTTAGGCATGCTGAACTTGATTTGCTTCTGTTCTTTGTCCAACCGCTCCTCATGAATCATCGAACTCTCCAGCTTCGCTTTCACGACAGTCCCATTCTCCATATTATAGGATGTTCCTTTCAGTCCTACGACTTTTTCTCTTATTTCGTGGTTGGTCTCATGGTCCCAATAGCCGATACTCACGTTTCCCCATTCCTTGCCATCAGGTTTCAACACCTTAATGCGGCACCTCACCTGATTAGTCACCAGAAAACCATTGGAACGTATGGTATAATAGGCTTCCACCTTATTATATAATATAACGGCATCAGCATCCGGATCGGCAGCATATTCCGTCATCGTTAGTTCTTGTTGGGTCGGCTTACCCCATTTCTTGTTAACCTGCAATCCTTGTGCAAAATCAATGATACTTGAGAGACTCAAGCATAGGATTAAGAAAAGTTTCTTCTTCATTGTATTAAAAGCTTACGATTTATGTATTTTTCAATGATAGTGCAAAGGTACTAAATTTGATATTTACTTCCAAATAATTATTGTATAAATTATAGATCATGAAAAACAGGACTTGTACTTTTGCTAATTTAGAGAATTATTCATATCTTTGCACAAGACAGACAATCACTAAACACCAAAAACGATGAAACAGACTGATTTACGAGTGGGCATCATTGCCACAGGATGGATTGCCGAGAAGGCAGCGCTGACCATTCAACACATGGAGGGAGTCACCTGTCATGCTGTTGCCTCACGAACTTTTGAGAAAGCCGACGCTTTTGCCCGGAAATGGGGAATTGCCCATGCCTATGGCTCCTATTCCGAGTTGCTGGACGCGGAGGATATCGACCTCGTCTACGTAGGTACTCCCCACTCCCACCACTTCGACGTGACGATGGAGGCTATCCAGAAAGGGAAGCCCTGTCTGGTAGAGAAAGCTTTCATGGCGAATTACGACCAGAGTCTTGCCGTAGTGAAGGCAGCCCGAGAGCAGAAGGTCTTCCTTGCCGAAGCTATATGGACACGCTATCAGCCTGTCGTGAAGACCATTCGTGAGATCATTAAGAGCGGCAGACTAGGTGAGCTGCGCCTGCTGACAGGTAGTATCGGTTACAGTATGGGCGACAAGCCCCGTATCATGCGAGCCGACCTCTGTGGGGGTGCGTTGCTCGACCTTGGGGTCTATGGCATCAACTTCGTCCGTATGTTCTGCGACGCCAAGATAGAACAAATCGAGTCACAGTGTATGAAGTCGGATACGGATATGGACCTTACCAACACGATCTCATGGCGTATGGAGGGTGGCATCATGGCTAACATCCAGTCGTCGGCATGCTGTGTGAATGACAACCAAGGCACTATCTGCGGAACGGAGGGCTACCTCATCGTGGACAATATCAATAATCCGCAGAGTGTGAAGATCCACAAGCGTGACCGTGTCTTCGTGGAGGAGATCAAGGTGCCCCAGCAGATCACCGGTTACGAATACCAGTTCCTCGCTTGTAAGGACGCCATCAACAACGGGTTGACGGAAACACCTTACATGCCGCTGGACGAGACCTTATATATTATGAAACTGATGGACGACCTGCGATTCAAATGGGGTGTCCACTACCCTATGGATAAGAGATAAGAAAAAAGGCTTGGGAATTCCCAAGCCTTTCTCTTTTATTTTGCATAAGCCACAGAACGTGTCTCTCGGATAACGGTGATCTTCACCTGTCCGGGATATGTCATCTCGTTCTGAATCTTCGTGGCAATCTCTCCACTGAGTGCCTCCGTCTCGGCATCATCCATCTTGTCGGCACCGACAATGACACGCAACTCACGACCAGCCTGGATGGCATACGTCTTGGTAACACCAGGATAACTCATGGCGATAGCTTCCAAGTCGTTCAGACGCTTGATGTAAGCCTCGACAATCTCACGGCGGGCACCAGGACGGGCACCACTGATCGCGTCACAGATCTGTACAATAGGAGCCAGCAGTGTCTGCATCTCCATTTCATCATGGTGAGCACCAATAGCATTGCAGATATCAGGTTTCTCCTTGAACTTCTCAGCGATCTTGGCACCATAGATAGCGTGTGGATCCTCTGTGTCCTCATCGGGCACCTTACCAATATCGTGCAACAGTCCGGCACGCTTTGCCTTCTTGGGGTTCAAGCCCAGCTCAGCAGCCATCACCGCACAGAGGTTAGCGGTCTCACGAGCATGCTGCAACAGGTTCTGTCCATAAGAGGAACGATATTTCATCTTACCGATGATACGGATCAACTCTGGATGCAAACCGTGGATACCCAGGTCGATTGCCGTACGCTTACCAGTCTCAATCACCTCGTTCTCCAATTGTTTCTTCACCTTCGCAACAACCTCCTCGATACGGGCTGGGTGGATACGACCATCGCTCACCAACTGGTGGAGCGCCAGACGACAGGTCTCACGACGGATAGGATCGAAGGCTGAGATAACAATAGCCTCGGGAGTGTCGTCCACCACGATCTCCACACCGCAGGCTGCCTCAAGGGCACGGATGTTACGACCCTCACGACCGATGATACGACCCTTCACGTCGTCATTGTCGATATGGAAGACACTGACAGAGTTCTCAATGGCGGTCTCTGTGGCAACACGCTGGATAGTCTGGATGACAATCTTCTTAGCCTGTGCATTGGCATTAAGCTTTGCCTCGTCCATAATCTCATTGATATAGCTGGCGGCATCCGTCTTAGCCTCATCCTTCATCGCCTCCACCAGACGAGCCTTTGCCTCCTCGGCACTCAGACCAGAGAGCTCCTCCAGTTTGGTACGCTCCTGCATCTGCATCTTCTCCAACTCCTCGTTCTTGATGGCAAGCAGTTTCTTCTCGTTGTCGATACGCGTCTGCTGGTTGTCTAACTCGTTCTTACGACGACCTAACTCCTCCTGACGCTGGTTCAGTGAGATCTCACGCTGCTTCAGACGGTTCTCGTTCTGCTGGATATGCTGGTTGCGCTGCTGCACCTCCTTCTCCAGTTCACTCTTCTTGTTCAGGAATTTCTCCTTCACCTCAAGCAGTTTCTTCTCCTTGATCACCTCTGCCTCCTTCTTGGCGGCATTTACCATCTCATTATATTTTCCCTTAATGACATAACGGAAAATCAAGAATCCGCATAATCCTCCCAGTATGAGAGCAACTACGGCTGTAATAATGACAATAATCATAAATTTATATATATTGAGTTAATGTTCTCATATCATCAACGTGACGAACCCAGCGCATCCTCAATCTCTTTGGTCAGGCGGGCAAGAACATTATCATAGGGGGCAGTATCATTGTGTGAGCGCTCCTTCTGGTATAACAACGCGATATCGACAAGCGTCATCAACGAGATGATGTGCTCATTCTTCCGACCCTTATATGCCTGAGCATAGGCATTATAGCGATCGGTGATAAGTTTGGCTGCTGCACGATAGAACTCCTCGTCCTCACGCTTCACCGTGACTTCGATCTCCTCATCGTAGACATGCAGTCTGATATGTAGTTTGTCTTGATCTGCCATGTTGCTTGTTTCCCCTATTGTTCTTCGTCACTGAGGATTGCAATGCATTTATTGACATCCCGTATCAGCTTCGACAACCGTTCCTTGGCACCATCCAGGTCACCATCGGTAATCTCGATCATCTTCGCCATTTTCAGTGAGTTATAGTCATTCTGCCCTTGATCCAGCTTCGCCTGCAGTTGTTTGATGTCCTGCTCGTTCTTCTCGATCATCGCATAGAGGTCCTTGTTCTCCTTTTTCAGCTCTTGAAAACGAAGAATCATCTGCCTTATACGGGTCTCAAAGGCGGCTATCGTTTTTTCATTAGGCGTCATTCTATCCTCACTTTGTTTTACAAAGGTAGTACATTTTCCAGTATCTTCCCACCTTTAAAGTAAAGATTTAACGTTTTTTATTTTGTATCGGTGTCTGAAGGTCGCTTTTCCTTCTTGGCAAGCATCACCACTCTGTATACGAAATCAGTAATCCACTGCTGGGAGAAACCCAGTTTCTGGTCGTACTGGCGGATAGCCACCACAGTCTTCATCACCCCCGCGTCCGAGAAATCGTTCTTGTTGAAGATATCACTCACTGTCTTCTCCGTCATAGTACGGATAGCACTCTTGAAAATGCTGGGCAAGCGGAGTTTGAACTTCATCAGATTACCCGTCAGCATCAGCAAGTCCTGCGAGAAGGCCGAGAACTGGATCATATAAGTCTGGATGTCCTGTGGTTTCTTACAACGCTTACGGATGCTCTGCTCTATCTCCTTCGTGAAGTCATCACTCATCCCATAGATCTCCTTGAGCATCTTCTTACAACGTGCCTTCTCTGCCAGTCCAAGCTTGTTGTTCTGCGTCGGCACGTGCAAGGTTGCCTTGAATACTCTGAGATCAGGCAATGCCGCCATATTCGTGATGCCTAAGTCAGATGCCATCACTGCCTGGAAATATACGCGAATGAGGGTCATGAAATCCTCCATGCCTCCAGCTTTCTGTTGTTCTTCGTCGCCTTTACGACCAAATAGTTTTGATAAAAATCCCATAACAATTTGAATTTAACGGTGCAAAGGTACGAATAAGTGAGAGAAAAAGCAAATTTATTTGCATTTTTCCGAATATGAGTACCTTCGTTATCTTAACAAAGGTACTAAATAATTGATCATTAACAATTGATAATTGAGAATTATTTTATATCTTTGTCCCGAAAACAGAAATAAACGCTATATTATGAAAGGTATCGTATTAGCCGGTGGCAGCGGCACACGCCTCTACCCCATCACCAAAGGAATCAGCAAACAACTGATTCCCATCTTCGACAAACCGATGATCTATTACCCTATCTCTGCCCTGATGCTTGCCGGCATCCGTGAGATACTGATTATCTCCACCCCTTATGACTTACCTGGTTTCAGGAGATTACTGGGTGACGGCTCTGAGCTGGGTGTGCATTTTGAATATGCGGAACAACCCTCTCCCGACGGACTGGCACAGGCTTTCATCATCGGCGAAAAATTCATTGGTGATGACTGCGCCTGTCTGGTACTGGGAGATAACATCTTCTACGGCAGCGGGTTCACCGGACTCCTAAAGCAGAGCGTGGAGAATGCGGAGAAACACGGACAGGCAACAGTCTTCGGCTATTACGTGAACGACCCCGAACGATATGGTGTCGCAGAGTTTGACAAAGATGGCAACTGTCTGAGTATTGAGGAGAAACCTGCCAAGCCCAAGTCCAATTATGCGGTGGTAGGTCTGTATTTCTATCCTAACAGCGTGGTGGAAATCGCCAAGAATATCAAGCCCAGTGCCCGTGGAGAACTGGAGATCACGACTGTCAATCAAGAGTATCTGAAGCAGAAGAACCTGAAGGTACAGACCTTGCAACGTGGTTTTGCATGGCTCGACACAGGTACCCACGACTCCCTTTCAGAAGCCTCCACCTTTATTGAGGTGATAGAGAAACGGCAAGGTTTGAAAGTCGCATGCCTGGAGGAAATTGCCTTCAAGCGTGGATGGATCAGCAAAGAACGCCTTCGGGAGATTGCCGAGCCGATGGCGAAGAATGATTACGGGAGATACCTTTTACAGTTAGCAGAATAAGTCAAAGAGCAGCAAAAATGCTGCTCTTTGACGTTTTAATCCCCCTTTTTGCCACTTTTTTACCTTTTTTTTTGGTTAAAAGAATTAAAATACTTATTTTTGCAGCCGAAATAATAAATATTGTTAATAACCAAAACAGATCGCCTATCGGAAAAACTTCTACTTCAATTTAAAACATTCAAGTATGAAGACATATGCAAACCGCACTGACGAGGAGCTTGCTCTTCTTTACACAGCGGGAGACAACAAGGCTTTTGATGAGTTATTAGCAAGAAACCAACAGAAGTTGTTCAGTTATATCCTTTTCGTGGTTCGTGACCATGATATGGCAAACGACATCTTCCAAGACACTTTCATCAAGGCGATTACAAAACTGCAAGAAGGGAAATACGCCGACTCGGGAAAGTTCTCTTTCTGGCTGACACGTATAGCCCACAACATCATCATCGACAGGTTCCGCCGCACCAAGAGCGAGCATATCATAGAGCCCAATGCCGACAATGACTTGAGTCATCTCAGCAATGACACGCTGACAGAAAGCAGCAGGGAGAGTGAATATGTCAACACACAAATCATGGATGACGTCCGTCACCTGATGGAGACACTCCCTGCCACCCAACGGGAGGTTGTCTATATGCGATACTTTCAGGAACTCTCCTTCAAAGAGATCGCTGAGCTCACTGGTGTGAGCATCAACACTTCCCTAGGAAGGATGCGTTATGCCCTCATCAATATGCGACGCATGGCAAAGCAGCACCAGATTCTCCTGGATATGGAACTTTAACACCGCTGGTTATCCCGACATCTCGGAATATCAATATACCGATTATCGAGAAAGTTCCCTTAGGTCACGAATAGTCTGCTCGGGATTGGAAGCCTTAAACACGTAGCTTCCACTGACAAGCACATCCACTCCAGCCTTTACCAAGCGAGGAGCCGTCTCATCCTGTACACCGCCATCCACCTCTATCAAGGTATGATAGCCACCTTCATCTATCATCCGACGCAGTCGCTGTACTTTCCGAATGGTGTTCTCAATGAACTTCTGTCCGCCGAAGCCGGGATTGACACTCATGAGCAGCACCATGTCAACATCACCAAGGATATCCTCCAACACACAAACGGGTGTTGCGGGATTCAGGGTCACACCAGCTTTCATCCCCGCGTCATGAATTTCCTGAACGGTACGATGCAGATGGTCACATGCCTCATAATGCACATTCATCATCATTGCCCCCAGTTTTGCCGTCTGCTTGATATACCGTTCTGGACGTACGATCATATAATGAACGTCCAAAGGTTTCTTACACAAAGAAGCGACAGCCTCTAAGACTGGAAAGCCAAATGAGATATTAGGCACGAAAACGCCATCCATCACATCAAGGTGAAGCCAGTCAGCCTCACTTCGGTTAATCATTTCAATGTCTTTGTCGAGATGCAGGAAGTCGGCAGCAAGCAATGAAGGAGATACTTTCGTCATTTTTCTTTTTTTAATTCAGACCTTGTACCACGAAGGTGTTGTCTGGTTGTTTTACTGTTCTGTACATACGAGCCATCTGCTTGATAAACAGAATGGTTGACTCACGAGGCTGAATTAAGTTTTCTTGAGTAGAAATTTGCATAGGCAATATATTTAAATGTTCCTACTCTTGAAACGGACAGCCAGATTACTTTATTTTATAATTAACATTATTTTATATGATACGACGCCATGTCTTTCATCCCATTCAGAAAATCACGTGCTGACATGCGCTTCTTACCGGCAAGTTGTAACTCGTCAATGACCAGCCACTCGTCAGAGGCAGCCACCATCAGCGACTTTCCCTCTATGGATATACGTCCCTTCTCGGCATCTGTTTTCTTCCCTGTCTTACGGGTCTTAAAGAGTTTCAAGACGGTCTCTCTCCCATCGGGAGCGACCAAGGTGGTCCAAGCACCAGGATAAGGACTCAGTCCACGGACGAAGTCATACACTTGTTTTGCCGTCTTCGACCAGTCCGTCTCACAAGTCTCCTTGAAGATTTTGGGGGCAGGTTTTAATGGACCGTTGTC
This sequence comes from Prevotella sp. tf2-5, assembly GCF_900115435.1. Lineage (GTDB taxonomy): Bacteria > Bacteroidota > Bacteroidia > Bacteroidales > Bacteroidaceae > Prevotella. Next base: position 71,959 of record NZ_FOWK01000002.1, on the reverse strand, counting down.
CACTGACAGTTGGCAATTATCTTGCGACACCGTCTCTGGATGTCCGTTGGCTGTGACAATAACGTTAAGTGTCTCCAGACATATTTCCGCACCCAGACGCATCAGTCCGTCATAGACATATTCCACATCAGCATCATCAGGAATATCGAATGTTTTTCTCATGATGATACGCCCTGTGTCAATGTCGTGGTCAAGGAAGAAAGTCGTCACACCCGTCTGCGTCTCACCATTGATGACCGCCCAGTTGATAGGGGCGGCACCGCGATACTGTGGCAGCAACGCCGCATGTACATTGAAGGTCCCATACTCAGGCATCGACCATACTATCTCAGGCAGCATACGGAAAGCCACCACCACTTGCAGGTTGGCATGATAAGAGCGTAATTGCTCCACAAACACTGGGTCTTTCATCTTTTCCGGCTGCAGCACCGGGAGTCCTTTCTCCAATGCATATTGCTTAACGGCAGAGGGCTGTAACACCGACCCATGCCGTCCTACGGGTTTGTCGGGCTGCGTCACCACCGCCACGACATTATAATTGTTCTCCACCAAAACCTTCAGTGTCTCCACTGCAAACTCCGGTGTACCCATAAATATGATTCGCAAATCTTCTTTCTTCATACCACAAAGCTCTTACTCCTGACTAAAATCATGTACCATCTTTCGATATACACTATACATTCGTTTTCTGGAAATATATCCTTTTAGATGCCGTTCCTCATCCAGCACAGGCAACCAGTCTGCCTGTGTCCGCTCAAAGGTACGCATCACCTCCGTCATAGAGGTCCCGTCATCCAACACAGCGGCTGGAGCTGTCATCAACTGGCTCGCCTTGAAATGATGGTACAGCTCGGTACGGAACACAACATGGCGTATCTTTACAATATTAATCTCACCCAACAGACTACCTGCGGCATCCACCACAGGGAGCACACTATGACGGGAACGACTAATCTTATGCACCATCTGTCCAAGTTCCATATCCGCATCTACTCCTTGATAGTCTCTGTCAATCACTGAGTCAAGACTCATCAGGGTCAATACGGCATGATCGGTATGGTGGGTAATGAGTTTCCCCTGACGCGCCAATCGCATCCCATATATACTATGGGGCTCAAAGATAATAATCGTGAGGTAAGCAAACACGGAGACAATCATCAAGGGCACAAAGAGGTTATAGCCACTGGTAATCTCCGCAATCAGGAAAATACCCGTCAACGGGGCATGCATCACACCAGACATCACACCTGCCATCCCCAACAACGCGAAATTCTTCTCTGGCACATACACCCCGACCTGGTTCATGTTCCAAAGGCGGGAGAACAGGAAGCCCGTAAAACAACCTATGAACAACGAAGGGGCAAACGTACCGCCACATCCGCCACCGCCATTCGTCGCACTGGTGGCAAAGACCTTGGTAAAGAGCACCAAGGCGATATAGCCCATCAATAGCTCATGGTGTCCATAGAATAGTGAATTGTCCAATATCTGATTCCAGTCAGCCTCCGTCTTACCGTTCAACAACAGGTTGATGGCATGATAGCCTTCACCGTATAATGAAGGGAATAGGAAAATCAACGTACTCAATATCAATCCTCCTATTACCAGACGTATATAGGGTTTGTCCTTAAAACGGGCAAACATATCCTCACAGAGATTCATCGTGCGGATAAAATAAAGACTAACCAAACCACAGCAGATACCTAATAGGATGGTTGCCGGCACCCTTTGCACGGTCCAGTCAGAATCCAGATGAAAAGAGAAGAGCACGGCATTGCCACTGAAGATATACGTAAAACAGGTAGCCGTGACACATGAGACAAGTATCGGCAACAGTGATGCCATGGTCAAGTCTATCATCAAGACTTCCAACGTAAACACCAATCCTGCGATCGGTGCTTTGAAGATACCGGCAATAGCACCCGCCGCTCCACATCCGACCAATGTCATCAGAGTCTTGCTGTCGAGTTTGAAAAGTTGTCCTAAGTTCGAGCCGATTGCTGAACCCGTCAATACGATAGGGGCTTCCGCACCCACTGAGCCACCAAAACCGATGGTAATAGCGGAGGCTATCACACTCGACCAGGTGTTATGCGCTTTCAACCTCGACTTATTTGACGAGATAGCATAGAGAATACGAGTGATACCATGGGAAATATTGTCCTTAACGATATGGCGGACAAAGAGAGAGGTCAGGTAAATACCAATAACGGGGTATACCAGATACAACCAGTTATAACTCGTCACCGAGAATTGTCCTGTCAACAGGGCGACGATCTGGTTGATCATACCATGCAGAACGAAAGCGGCAACGGCGGAAAACAAACCCACAAAGAATGCGAGGACGAGCAGGAACATCCTGTCACTCACATGCTCCACCCGCCATGCATGCAGTCGTTGTATCCATGTCGGTCTTTCCGTTTCAGAAACTTTATCCATTCGCAGGCACAAAGGTACAAATAAGTGAGAGAAAAACCAAATTTCTTCAGTCATTTCTTTCTAATAGTGTTCACTACAAGTTATAAGTCAGTCCTGCACGCAATTCAAAAGTTTTCATGCTCACATCGTCGTGGTCACGATAGATAGAGCGTCTATAAAAATAGCTGCCATAAAGGTCAAGCAGTAAGTGACGGGTGATATTCAGTTGAAGCCGTGGATTAAGAACGATCAAGGTGGTACTACCGGCATCACCCTGGGCGTTAATATAATCCAGATTATCCAATTTCGCAACCAGTTCCTCATCATATCCTTTCCAGGTATATAACTTATAAATATCCGCGAAAAGGGACAGCCGACCATAACGTCCGAATTCCATAAAGGTGTGCAGTTTTGCAGAGAATCCGCTTCCCAGACTATAATCACGCTCTTGCACATGATAATGGTCACTTAGTGAACCGCCTAAGATAATACCATTGAGGAAAAGGCGTTGTTCCAAAGAGACTTTCCTGCATATCTGAGGAATACGGTAGACGAAGCCTGCCCCTACCGAAGCTGTCTCACCGATCCGATAGGGGATGATATCCTTTTCTTTCCTTATCGCCTCAGAATTGTAGAAATTAAAGTGCTGGTAAAAACCGAAATTCATCTGTATTTTTTGGTTAGAAAGAATGGGGGTGTCCCACAATTGTCCTACCAGATGAATGGCATTGACTAATGGTTGACGGTTTGAAAATCCAAAAGTAGCCTCGGCAGAAAAAAAATCGTAAGGCTCATTCACCTCGCCCAGCGGATCACCATAATGGAATAGAAGATTGACATAAGGATTAAAATCCCCATGTTCAAAGGAACCTTTTTCTGCTAAATATCGTGCTCCCGCAGATATCTCAAAGTCAAGTGGTATCACATCAAAGTCATGATAACGGTGTTTGGTAGAACGCACCCGCCATGCATCACCAGTGATAAGACGGTTGATAAGGCGTACTGGATTGACGACACCTCCCAACACCTCACGCCAGACACGCTGCCACCCCCGTTTACTATCATCCAACACGATAGACGAGATACGGTAGGTGGTCTCACCGATTGCCGCGCCTCCAATACTGGTGGCAAACAGGTCATTAATGGAGGGAGGCGTATTCTCACCGAAAAACTCCCACATCAAGGAACCGCCTAGAGCGTATGGATAGGACTGCCAAAAATTCATCCCGTTTGATCGGGCAGCACTGAAATACAGGTTGCCATGATAGGGATGCGCAAACATGTTGGTGTTGAAATTGTCATTATCCCACACAAAACCTCTCTTGAAATTATCCCGGATACTATGCAGAGTCGTCTTGGCGAAATCCTCACGGGCAATAAAACGATCATAACAATGAACGAAGGCATTGATGCCAATCACCTCTGCAGCAGCACGCCATGGTCGTGAGGGACGAACAGAGTCTTCTACGATCTGAGCTACCGCCATCCTGGTCAGCAACACTACCACACAAAGTATCAAGACCCTCTTCATTTCTGCAAAAACACGGACTAACTATTTTCGGATAACCGCAACCTCACCATTTTCCCTCAAACGGATAATACTGGAAGGCTGATGGGGTTTATGTTCCTGACGGCGGCTCCAACAAACGTAATCTACTGCCTCAACGATACGAGGGTCTATATCACAATAGTTCTGCGCAGCAGGCTCACCACTGATGTTCGCAGAAGTTGACACCAAAGCTTTCTGGAAACGGTAGCATAGTTCTTTGGAGAAAGGTTCCTGTGTAATTCGCATACCAATACTTCCATCATCAGCTATCAGATTCGGAGCCAGGTTAATCGCACCGTCAAGAATCAGGGTCGTAGGCCTGCAATCACTCTCTTTAAGACTGTCTATCAGTTGCCAGGCAACTTCTGGTACATTACGTACATAACGCTGCAGACGGGCATCACTGTCAACCAGACAAATCAGAGCCTTAGAGTCATCACGCTGCTTTATCTCATAAACCCGTTTCACCGCCTCCGCATTGGTAGCGTCACAACCAATGCCCCAGACAGTATCTGTAGGATAAAGGATCACCCCACCCTTTCGCAGCACCTCCACTGCTTTTCGTATATCTTCTTCTCTTGTCATTAGAACTCACTGGTGAAATGGAACTTGATATTTTTGAAGTCCTCTTGTGCCATTGAGAGCACATAGCCAGAGTCGGCGAGGAAGACATCACGTCCCTCCTTGTCCTTCGCCATATATTGGTACTTGCGTTTCTTGAAGTTCTCCAACTCTGCCGCATCGTCGCTCTCTATCCAGCAAGCCTTGTAGAGATGGACGGGTTCCCAACGGCACTTGGCATTATACTCATTCTCCAGACGATATTGGATCACCTCAAACTGCAACTGTCCTACGGTACCGATAATCTTACGACCATTGAACTGGTTGACAAACAACTGGGCGACGCCCTCGTCCATCAACTGGTCGATACCCTTCTGGAGTTGCTTGGATTTCATCGGGTCATCATTCTCAATATACTTAAAGAGCTCCGGGGAGAACGAAGGCAAGCCACGGAAATGTAACTGCTCTCCCTCTGTCAAGGTATCACCAATCTTAAAGATGCCATTATCCGGCAATCCCACGATATCTCCAGGCCAAGCCTCATCGATAGTGGACTTACGCTGTGCCATAAACTGGGTAGGACTAGAGAAACGAAGTGTCTTCCCCTGACGGACATGCAGGTAGGGCTGGTTACGCTGGAACTTTCCGCTGCACACCTTACAGAACGCAATACAAGAACGATGATTTGGGTCGATATTTGCCGTTATCTTAAAGATAAAACCTGTAAACTTAGGCTCCTCAGGTTTCACCATACGCTCCTCCGCCTTGGTATCACGAGGACTGGGGGCTATTTCTACGAAACAGTTCAGTAGTTCCTGAACACCAAAGTTGTTCAAGGCAGAACCAAAGAATACGGGAGCAACCTCGGCAGAACGATAAGTCTCCACCTTGAACTCCGGATAGACGCCATCCACTAACTCCAAGTCTTCACGGAGCTTGGCAGCATCATGCTCACCGACACGTTCATCAAGTTGGGAACTATTGATGTCTATTTCCACTTTTTCCGTCACTCGCTGCTTATCCGGTGTAAACAGATCCAGTTTCTGCTCATAGATATTATACACCCCCTTGAATTTAGCACCTTGGTTGATAGGCCAAGACAAAGGGCGTACCTTTATCTCCAGTTCCTGCTCCAGCTCATCCAGCAGATCGAACGGGTCACGACCTTCACGGTCCATCTTATTGATGAAGATAATCACTGGAGTGTTTCGCATGCGACAAACATTCATCAGTTTACGGGTCTGCGTCTCCACACCCTTCGCTCCATCCACCACGATGATGGCTGAGTCAACAGCTGTCAGCGTACGATAAGTATCCTCGGCGAAGTCTTGGTGACCCGGGGTGTCAAGGATATTCACCTTATATTCTATATCTGAGCCATCAGGCGTATAGTCAAACTCCATCACAGAGGTAGACACCGAGATACCACGCTGTTTCTCAATATCCATCCAGTCGGAGGTCGCTGTCTTCTTAATCTTATTATTCTTCACTGCGCCGGCGACCTGTATCTGTCCACCGAACAACAAAAACTTCTCCGTCAGCGTTGTCTTACCAGCATCCGGGTGCGAAATAATCGCAAACGTTCGTCTTCTTTCTATCTCCTGATTCATAATTTCTCTATACAATCTTTCAAACTCTCCTCCCAATAAGGAATCTCGATACCATAAGTCTGTTTGATTTTCGTCTTGTCCAAAACTGAATAATGGGGGCGATTGGCTGGCGTAGGATACTCCGCCGTATGCAAAGGTCTCACATGACATGAGGTGATTCCAGCCATACGATGAATGGCTTTCGTAAAATCATACCAGGAGATAACCCCCTCATTAGAAAAATGATAGACCCCCGGGACTATTCCTTTATCAATCGCTGTCATTATTGCTATGGCGAGATCACGGGCATAAGTCGGTGTACCTATCTGGTCAAAAATGACACCTAGTTCTGGTCTCTCTTTCCCCAAACGAATCATGGTCTTCACAAAATTATTACCAAAAGTACTATATAACCATGCCGTACGGATAACCATCGAACGCTCACAGAGTTTCTGAACATTGAGTTCACCTACCAGTTTAGTACGTCCATAAACACTATTCGGACAAGTGTCATCATCTTCCACATAAGGGGTATGTTTCGATCCGTCAAATACATAGTCAGTAGATATCTGTATCATCCATCCGCCACGATCCCCAATTGCCTTAGCAAGATAAGCAGGAGCCTCCGCATTCAGCTTAGTACATAGCTCTTCATTGTCCTCCGCCTTGTCGACAGCTGTATAGGCGGCACAATTAACGATTCCATCTATTTGATGTTCTTGGACAAAGAGTCTGACGGCATCCACATTGGTGATATCCAACTCCTGCACATCGGTATTAAACCACTGATGCTGGGGATTCTCCTTCTCCAGCAACTGAATCTCATTACCCAACTGACCATTACAACCTGTTATCAGTATATTCATCTTAGTCGAATTCCAAGGGTTCTTGTTTATCTTTCAGATAATAATCATTAAGCATACCTATGAAGGTAGAGATTTCCTTGACGGCATGCTGTGTCTCCAGAGAGATGTCTTTTTTCTGTAAACGCAGCATCATGACTCCGTACAGGGAGTTAAAGCAGGTCTCTATCTCGTTCTCCTCTTTATGGGCTCCATGGTTACGCAACTCCACGATATAAGGGAGCACCTTATAATACTCGGAATTATAGAACGGGAACTTGGAACTGCCTAACAACTGGACATGTAACTCTTCCAACTGTTGAAGCACGACTTTATTAATCTGGATATGACCATTCTCCCGACAACCCTCTTCGTTCATCATACGAATCAAATTGCCAAACCAGTCTGCCTCATCCTCTTTCTGTTCATCAGTATAGTCAAAGCGGTCAATATATTCCCTTCTGATACGGCTCAGAGAACAGCCGAAGGCACGAATCGTATCTTCCACCTGCCACATATAAAGCAGATACTCCGCTATATTCTTACGTCTTAACTCTTGTGCTATTAACATCACTAAAATCTCAACAGGTTTGTTGTCGTTCCCAATAACATAATAATGGAGCCCACTATCACTGCGACACCGATAATCTGATTAATCAGACGAATACCGAACTCATCGAATTTCGTCCGTATCTTATCCACTAGCCATGTCAGTCCCCACCACCATAGTAAGGCTCCCCCGACAATACTCATAAAACCTACCAGCATCTCAAAAGGATGGTCCGGCAATACGAAGGCAAACTGAGCATACATTGCCAAGAAAAGGAATACTATCAGGGGATTAGAAAAGGTCACAATGAATGCCGTCCACATATTATACCATAACGTACCTTTTTGCTGACCAGACCGATGCATCTTACGGGTGGGATCTGTATAATAAGTATATAATCCGAAACACAAAAGCATCACACTACCAACCAACTGCAAATAGAAACGATTCTGGTCATTGGTGATAAAATCCATTACAAACGACATACCATAACCGGCGATACCCGCATAAATGATATCACTCACTGCCGCACCTAAGCCTGTGGCAAAACCATACCAGCGTCCTTTGTTCAACGTCCGTTGTACACAAAGGATACCAACAGGTCCCATCGGGGCAGAGGCAATCATGCCTATCAGTATGCCCTTGAAGATGAAATCCAATATATTAATAGGTACATGAAATGGCATATCGGATGCAAAGGTACAAAAAAATAACCACAGAAGACACAGATTTCATAGATTTTATATTTTTTAATCTGTAGATTCTTCGATTTATCTAGTTTATTTATTATCTTTGCAGACTGATAAGCAAAATATTCTATAACTTAAAATATATTCATATTTATGATTGAACAACAAGGAATCAAACCGTATGTCATCGGTTTAGACTTAGGAGGGACCAATTCTGTCTTCGGAATTGTTGACGCCCGTGGTGATATCAAAGCAACAACGGCTATCAAGACCGGCGGTTATGAGAAAGTAGAGGATTACGTCAAAGCATGTGTGGAAGCGCTACAGCCTATCATCGAGCAAGTCGGCGGTATTGACAAGATCAAGGCGATGGGTATTGGTGCTCCTAATGGAAACTATTATAACGGCACCATTGAATTCGCCCCGAACCTCTCATGGGCCCATGACGGCATCGTACCTTTAGCAAAGATGTTCAGTGATGCCCTTGGTATTCCCGTAGCACTGACCAACGATGCCAATGCCGCTGCTATCGGTGAGATGGTATATGGCGTGGCTCGTGGAATGAAGAATTTTATTGTCATCACCTTGGGAACTGGTGTCGGCTCAGGTATTGTTGTTAACGGACAGTTACTCTATGGCCACGACGGTTTCGCTGGTGAATTAGGACATGTCATCATGGTACGTGGCGCAGAAGGTCGTTCCTGTGGTTGTGGACGAACCGGTTGTCTGGAAGCTTACTGCTCCGCTACTGGTGTTGCCCGTACGGCACGTGAGCTATTGGCAAAGACAGACCGTCCTTCTTTGCTCCGTGAGATGAATCCTGAGGATATCACCTCTCTGGATGTCAGCATTGCTGCAGGGAAAGGCGATGAGCTTGCCAAGGAGATTTACGAATTTACAGGTAAGATGCTCGGTGAGGCTTGCGCAGACTTTGCCGCCTTCTCTTCCCCTGAGGCTTTCATTTTCTTCGGTGGCATCGTCAAAGCTGGTGACCTGATTATGGAGCCTATCAAGAGGGCATACAATGAGAATGTTCTTCAGATTTTCCGTAACAAGGCACAGTTCCTGGTCAGCGGTCTTGACGGTGCTTCCGCAGCAGTTCTCGGTGCTTCCGCCATAGGCTGGGAGATTCAGTAAAATAAAATGATGATTATGAAAAAGAGGTTGGTGCAGGACGCTACCAACCTCACTTCATAATCTAATGTGATAAGATAGTTGGCAATTGCCGACAAAGCCTTATCGGGGGCAAATATAGTACTTAATCAGCAAAATTGCAAATTTTTAACGATTTTTTTTGCTATCGCCTCTACTTTTCTTCTATGATTAGCGGATTATGTTTTCTATATGCCAATCCTGTCACATGACATAACAACATTCCCTCTTGGTTGGTAATACGAACTTCTACGGAAGGAATCTTGTGGTGATTAGCTATTTCTATCGCCTCCGCAGTCAGGACATCCCCTTCATGAGCTGAGGCAAGGTACATGATATTGTTCTGAATACCAAAAGTCAATTGCCCGCGGCTGTTCATCACCGCAGCCAAAGCAAGGTCGGCAAGAGTAAAGAAGGCACCTCCTTGACAAACACCACCTGCATTCAGATGCTCACGAGTAACAAGCATCGTTGCAACCGCTCGTCCTTCACCAATCTCAATAATACGACACCCAGCAGCTGCTGCAAAATGATCATTTGTATTTAAAAACTGTTGAATATTCATCCTTGCTATTATTTACATTTCGTCGGCAAAATTACACTTTTTATTCCAAACTGTAAAAATAATCACGAAAAAGTTTGCTTATTAAAAGAATTCTATGTACATTTGCAGCCATAAACATAAAAACTGGGATTATACAATGACGAATTTGAAGAATGCATGGTGGTGGCGTTGCTCGAGATTGAAATAGTCGCGGGTACGATGCCGTATATGTATTCATAAAATATCAAGGGCTCGTCGTTAACGCGACGAGCCCTTTTAACGTCAAGCAATAAGAACTTAACAATTATAATATGGAGAAATCATTTTTAGTAGACGAGAAAGGATTCTATGGAGAATTCGGTGGAGCGTATGTTCCTGAGATTCTTTATGCCACTGTACAGAAGTTGCAAGAGGAATACCTGCCGATTATAGAATCGGAAGCGTTCAAGAAAGAGTACATGGAACTCCTTCGTGACTATGTGGGTCGTCCATCCCCACTCTATTATGCCAAGCGTATGAGCGACAAGTATGGATGTCAACTTTATCTGAAGCGGGAAGACCTGAATCATACAGGTGCCCATAAGATCAACAACACCATTGGTCAGATTCTGCTTGCGAAGAAAATGGGCAAAAAACGCATTATTGCCGAGACAGGAGCAGGACAACACGGTGTGGCGACAGCTACGGTCTGTGCTCTTATGGACATGCCCTGCGTGGTCTATCAAGGTGCCTTAGACGTGGAGCGCCAACATGTCAACGTTGAGAGAATGAAGATGCTGGGTGCTGAGGTCCGTCCCGTCAAAACAGGTAACTGGACACTGAAAGATGCCACTAACGAAGCTATTCGTGACTGGTGCTGTCACCCTGCAGACACCTTTTATATAATAGGAAGCACGGTTGGTCCCCACCCTTACCCCGATATGGTGGCACGCCTGCAAAGTGTCATCTCAGCGGAGATAAAGGAACAACTGCAAGATAAAATCGGCAGGGACTACCCCGACATCCTAATGGCGTGTGTGGGAGGAGGCAGCAATGCAGCTGGGACCATCTACCATTATATTGATGACGAGCGAGTGAGAATTGTCCTTGCGGAAGCTGGCGGTCTGGGGGCAGACACTGGTCATACGGCGGCAACCATCCATGCCGGAAGACTAGGTATTTTGCATGGTGCGAAGACACTAGTCATGCAGACTCCTGACGGACAGATTATTGAAGCGGAGTCCATCTCTGCAGGGCTTGACTACCCTGGTATTGGTCCGATGCATGCCAATCTTGCATCACAGCATCGAGCCACTGTCTATTCCATCAATGATGACGAGGCTGTTAGAGCAGCCTATGAACTGACACGCATGGAAGGCATTATTCCTGCTTTGGAGAGTGCCCATGTCATTGCAGCCCTAAGCAAGATGAAATTCAAGAAGGAAGACGTCGTTGTCCTGACCGTCAGTGGTCGTGGGGACAAGGACGTGGAGACCTATTTATCACATAAGGAAATGGCTGGAGAATATGGAGACTTTTAATTATACCACTAACTGCAAGACTATTCTTGCCGACCTCTACACACCAGTAGGAGTCTATATGCGGTTACGTGACATCTATCCGCAAAGCGCTTTAATGGAGAGTTCCGATTACCACGACAAGGACAATTCCAGGTCTTTTATCGGCATCAACCCCATCGCCTCTGTAGCTATTGCACATGGGGAGGCTGTCATCAGTTTCCCAAATGGCAGCCAAGAGCAACATATTATTAATAAGGAATATGGGACGGCAGAAGCCATCCATGCTCTCATTGATCGTATTCATATTGAGGGAGAGCACACCGAATATTGCGGTCTCTACGGCTATACCTCTTTCAATGCTGTACGCTATTTCGAGAATATCGCTGTCAAGGATGAGACGCTGGAGAAGAATGACGCACCGGACATGCTCTATATCTTATATAAGGACATTATTGTCTTCGACCACTTTAACAGTCAACTGACAATCATCAGTATCTCAGAAAAGGCACAAGGTATAGAAATAACGGACATCCTCCGGGCCATGGGCAAGGCAAATGTACAGACTTACGATTTCCATCCCGTAGGAGAGGTCACTAGTCCTTTGACTGACGAAGAACACAAAGCGAACATCCGTAGAGGTATCAAGCACTGTCTGCGTGGAGATGTCTTCCAGATTGTTCTTTCTCGGCGCTTTATTCAAAAATATGAGGGTGATGACTTCAAACTCTACAGAGCACTCAGGAGTATCAATCCTTCCCCATACCTCTTCTATTTCGATTTTGGCGGTTTCCGTATTTTCGGTTCCTCACCAGAGACACATTGCCGAATCGAAGGTAGACGGGCATATATAGATCCTATTGCCGGTACGACTAAACGTACCGGCGATGCGGAGAAGGATCGTGAGGGAGCAGAATATCTTCGTAAGGATCCCAAGGAGAATGCGGAGCATGTCATGTTGGTAGACCTTGCCCGCAATGACCTCAGCCGCAACTGCCATGGGGTGAAGGTCGATTTTTATAAAGACTTACAATACTACTCTCATGTGATTCATTTGGTATCCCGTGTTAGCGGAGAACTCGATGAGGGAGCAGATCCTATCAGGGCTTTCATCGACACCTTCCCTGCCGGCACACTGAGTGGAGCACCGAAGGTTCGTGCCATGCAACTGATTAGTGAATACGAGCCACACAACCGTGGGGCCTATGGCGGTTGCATCGGCTATATTGGACTGAACGGCAGTCTAAATCAAGCCATCACCATCCGCACTTTTGTCTCCCGCAATGGTGAGCTTTGGTTCCAAGCTGGTGGCGGCATCGTGGCAAAGAGTGATGAGGAATACGAATTACAAGAAGTAAACAACAAGCTCGGTGCCCTGCGCCGTGCTATCCTCATGGCAGAAAAATTATAAAGAAAAACTATCAAACCTATTATGAAAATAGTCATTATCGATAATTACGACTCGTTTACTTATAATCTTGCGCATTTAGTGAAAGAGTTAGGCGCAGAGGTCACTGTATATAGGAACGACCAGTTTGAATTATCCCAGCTGGAACCTTTTGCGAAGATTATCCTGTCACCCGGACCTGGTATCCCCTCTGAGGCAGGACTGTTGTTGGATGTCATCAAGACCTATGCAGGCAAGAAACCCATCCTTGGTGTCTGCCTGGGACATCAGGCTATTGGAGAAGTATTTGGTGGGAAGTTGGAGAATTTGAGAGAAGTCTTCCATGGTGTTGCCACAGAAGGTGTCCAACTAGGAAGAGACGAGATATTCTCCGGACTCCCCGACCGTATCGTCATGGGACGATACCACTCATGGGTGGTTAGCAAAGAGGGCTTTCCGGATAGTCTTGAAGTGACGGCGGAGAGTGACGATGGGCTCATCATGGCACTTAAGCACAAGACCCTTAATATCCGTGGCATCCAGTTCCATCCCGAGAGCGTTCTCACCCCCGACGGTAAGAAAATGCTGCAAAACTGGCTCTTTCTTTAATCACTATAGTGCCTATAGTAACTATAAAATAATAAAAATATGAAACAGACAATGAAAGACATCCTCAACAGGATGCTCAACCACGAGGAACTCTCCCGTGAGGAAATGAAAAATATCCTGATAGGTATCACGCAAAGTGAATTCCCTAATGAGCAAATTACCGCTTTATTAACGGCGCTGCAGATGCGAGGTGTTACCGTTGACGAGCTGCTCGGTTTTCGTGACGGAATCTTAGAGACTGGTGTCCCTGCCATCTTGAATGCCGACCGTTACATTGATGTAGTAGGCACTGGAGGGGATCGTAAGAACACTTTTAATATCTCCACCACCTCATGCTTCGTCATTGCTGGTGCAGGCTATAAAGTAGCGAAACATGGAAACTATGCCGCTACCTCTGTATCAGGTGCTTCTAACGTCATCCAGCATCATGGTATCAAATTCACGGACGATATTGACCGTCTGAACCGTAGTCTTAACGAAGCAGGCATTGTCTATCTTCACGCTCAGCTTTTTGCCAAGGCAATGAAGTTCGTCGGTCCTATCCGTAAAGCGTTACAGTTTCCCACCATCTTCAACCTGCTAGGTCCGTTGGTGAATCCCAGTCAGCCGAAATGTCAGTTGTTAGGAGTGGCAAATCTTGACCAGATGCGTTTATATAATAATGTATATCAGAAAATAGGCATCGACTATGGCATCGTCAACAGTATCGATGGCTATGACGAGATATCCCTCACCAGCGATTTCAAGGTGACCACAAACCAGTATGAGCGAATTTTCAAACCGCAAGACTTAGGTTTTGAGATTGCCAAACCAGAGGAACTGGTAGGGGGTGCCACCGAGGAAGAGGCTGCCGCCATCTTTGATGCTGTATTGGAGAATCGTGCTCTTCCTGCTCAGAAGAATATTGTCCTTGCCAATGCCGCCTTCGGCATCCAAGTCTTGGAAAAAGGGCAAAAGACAATTGAGGAGTGCATTGAGATGGCACGAGAGTCAATAGATAGCGGTAAGGCACTCGCAACTTTCAAGAAATTCGCAGAACTTAATTCATAACTATAGTGACTATAGTTCCTATAGTTACCTATAGAACCCATAGAAAATGACTGATATCTTACAAGAAATAGTAGCGCATAAACGCCTTGAGGTAGAGCACTTTAAGCAACAACTCCCTGAAAAGGAGATTCATCGTAGAGTAGAGTCGATGCTTGATTTTAGCGTTCCATCCATGTCGAAGGCTTTGAAAGACTCTAATACAGGTATCATCGCCGAGTTCAAGCGACGCTCTCCATCCAAGGGATGGATTAAGGAAGAGGGCAGAGCGGAGGAAATTCCCCTCTCCTATCAGGAGAATGGCGCCACGGCATTGTCTATTCTCACAGACGAGAAGTATTTCGGAGGCAAGGACGAGTTCATCCGTATTGCCAGGCATGCTGGCGTACAGATACCTATTCTATATAAGAACTTCATCATCGATGAGTACCAACTCTTCCAAGCTCGCCTCTGTGGCGCCTCTGCCGTCCTGCTAATAGCCGCAGACTTAACCAAGAAAGAGTGTAAGGCATATCTTCATACCGCCCACGAGTTAGGATTGGAGGTCTTGTTGGAAATGCATGGCGAGGAAGAACTGGAATATGCGGAATTGGAGCCAGATATGTGTGGTATCAACAACCGTCATCTCGGTTCTTTCATCACTGACGTACAGAACAGCTTCCGACTTGCGTCGTTACTTCCCGTCGATTCCGTCAAAGTCAGCGAGAGCGGGATATCCAATCCACAAGTCATCAAAGACTTACGACTCGCCGGATTTCACGGATTCCTCATCGGAGAGACATTCATGAAGACGGAAGATCCTGGTAAGACACTAAAGGATTTCATCTCTAAACTCTAAATGATGGACGATATGCTTATCAAGGTTTGTGGGATGCGCGACCCGGAGAATATACGCGCCATTGAAGGACTGAACATCAACTGGCTCGGTTTTATCTTCTCGCCCCAGTCAAGTCGCTATGTGAGTAAAAAGCCCTCATATCTCCCCACCAGACAAAAACGTGTCGGTGTCTTCGTGGATGCCGATATTGAGGAGGTGAGAGAAAAGGTGGAAGAATACGGACTGGACATCATTCAATTACATGGTAAGGAGTGTCCTTCATACATCCACACGCTCCGATCTCAGTGCGGCAATCAAGTCATCACCATTATCAAAGCACTGAACATCGCTACTGCAACGGATTTAGAACAGACAAGACCCTACGAAGGCATTGTAGACTACTTCCTCTTCGACACAAAAGCAAAGATGGTGGGAGGAAATGGCACCCAATTCGACTGGTCGGTACTCACCGCCTACAAGAGTAGCACACCTTTCCTTCTCAGTGGTGGCATTGGTCCTGACGATGCGGAGAAGGTAAAAGCGTTCCGTCACCCCAGCTGCATGGGCATCGACCTCAACTCCTGTTTTGAGAAAAAGCCTGCCCTCAAAGATATCACTTTATTAAAACAATTTATAGATACTATAGGAACTATAGATACTATAGGCACTATAAAAAACATCAAAACTATGAACAAAATCAATAAACTGTTCTCCGAGAACAAAGACAAGAAATTACTCAGTCTCTATTTCTGTGCAGGTTGTCCAACCCTTGAGGGTACCGCAGATGTCATTAAGACCATGGAGCGTCGCGGCATTGCTATGGTTGAGGTAGGAATCCCCTTCAGCGATCCCATGGCAGACGGTCCCGTCATCCAAGATGCGGCAACCAACGCCTTGAAAAACGGAATGAGCCTGCATAAACTGTTCACACAACTTGAGACAATCAAGAATGAGGTCTCAATACCTCTCGTCCTCATGGGTTATCTGAATCCTATCATGCAGTATGGCATTGAAGCTTTTTGCAAGAGTTGTGTTGAAAGCGGTGTAAGCGGAGTCATCATCCCTGACCTGCCCTTCAAGGACTATCAGGAAGTGGTCAAACCTATCGCCGACCGATACGACATCCGCATCATCATGCTCATCACACCAGAAACCTCCGAAGAACGTATCCGTTTTATTGATGAGCACACTGACGGGTTCATCTATATGGTATCGTCAGCAGCCATCACAGGAGCCCAGAAGAGTTTCGATGAGGCAAAACAGGAATATTTCCGCCGTATCAATGCCATGAACCTGCGTAATCCTCGTATGATAGGTTTCGGGATCTCCAACAAACAGACATTGGAGGCAGCCCAACAAAATGCCGCCGGTGCCATCATCGGTTCAAAATTCGTCACCCTGCTAAGTGAGAGCAAGGATGCCGACGAGGCATTGGACAAGCTATTCCAAGCCCTTGAGCAATAATTATGACTACAAATAATGTGGAAGAAGAGCGAGTTTTCGCTCTTCTTTTGTTACCTTTGACTCCGTCGAAGGTACTTTCGTTCTAAAAAAAACAAATAAAATTTGGCTTTTTACTCACTTATTTGTACCTTTGCACAAACTACTAAAACAGATGATATGAGAAGACTAATTCCATTGCTGATGTTGTGCGTCATTGCCCTCTCAGCACAAGCTAAAGGTTGGGACGAGCAACAGTACAAGCAAATTGAGAAAAGTATCCGTGTACCACAATTCACTGACAAGGAATATGTGATTACCAAATTTGGTGCCAAGACTGACGGAACGGCGGCAAAGAACCAAAAAGCCATTCAGAAAGCGATTGATAAATGTTCTGCAAGGGGCGGTGGACGAGTGGTTGTTCCTGCCGGGCAGAAATTCCTGACAGCAGCCATTCAATTGAAGAGCGGTGTCAACCTTGTCGTGGAGGAAGGTGCCGTTCTGGAGTTTGCCTTTGAGCCAGAGCTTTATCCTATCGTACCAACACGTTGGGAGGGACTGGACTGCTGGAATCTCTCCCCGCTGATCTACGCCTATCAGGCAAAGGACATCGCCGTCACGGGTAAAGGAACCATCGACGGTGGTGGAAGCATGGAAACGTGGTGGCCTTGGGTCGGCAACAAGCGTTTTGGTTACAAAGACGGAATGCCGATTACCCAGTGGAATGAGAACAGTCGTCCTCGTTTGCTGAAATCAGCAGAGGATGGTGTTGATATGGATGAGCGTCGCTTTGGACCGGCAGACGGACTACGTCCGCAGATGATTAATTTCAACCAGTGTGAGGGCATCCTCATTGAGGATGTCACCTTGCTGCGTTCCCCCTTTTGGGTAATCCATCCCTTGTTATCTACAGATATCACGGTACGTGGTGTACATATCAATAATGACGGTCCCAATGGTGACGGTTGTGACCCAGAGTCCTGCGACCGTGTATTGATAGAGAATTGTTATTTCAATACCGGTGACGACTGTATCGCCATCAAGAGCGCCCGAAACAATGACGGGCGTCAGGGGGGACAAGGACGTTACGCTGGAAGACCCTCTAAGAACATCATCATCCGTAACTGTAAGATGCAGAACGGTCACGGCGGTGTCGTCATCGGCTCTGAGATCTCTGGCGGTTGTCAGAATGTCTATGCCGAAAACTGTGAGATGGACTCTCCTAATCTCGACCGTGTCCTTCGTATCAAGACCAACTCCTGCCGTGGTGGTATCATCGAGAATATCAACATGCGTAATGTCACCGTTGGTCAGTGTGGTGAGGCAGTACTGAAGATCAACACCGACTACGAGCCCAAGGAAGTTTGTTGTCGCGGTTTCTATCCCACAGTACGTAACGTCACTATGGAAAACGTTACTTGTAAGAAGTCCAAGTATGGTGTCATGATTGTAGGCTATGAGGATCCGAAACTTGCCTATACCGTTAATAACATCACCGTACGCAACTGCCAGTTTGACGGAGTCTATAACAAGCCAGTCCATCAGATAGGACTTGCCCAGGATGTCAAGTACGAGAATCTCCTCATCAATGGTTCACTGGTATTGCAGGAGATGCCCTACAAGCACTATAGCGAGTGGCTCACCTACTCCGAGATGAAACGAGTACCGAAGTCATACCTCCTCGATTTCTCCGACGCCCCCAAATGGAGCTATGTGATGGGTATCGAACTGGAGGGTATGCTCGACACCTATCTACGCTATGGGGGCGAGGACATCCTGAAGTATTGCAAGGAGTATACTGACACCATGATCTATGCCGATGGTAATATCCGTGGTTTCAATATCCTGGACTATAATCTTGACAACATCCGCACAGGACATTTTGTGACCCGCATGTACCAGAAATACCCTGAACCCAAGAACCTGCTTGCCATGCAGCTTATGATGAAGCAGTTGCAGAACCAGCCACGTACCATTGCCGATAAGGTATTCTGGCACAAGGCTATCTATGCCTATCAGGTATGGCTTGACGGTATCTTCATGGGACTGCCTTTCCGTACACTGACAGCCCCTATCACCACATCAGCGAAGGATGCGAAAAAAGGTGCTGTCACCAAGATTTACGACGATGCCGTCAATCAGTTGAAGATTACCTATAACCGTACTTTTGATCCTAAGACCGGACTGAACCGCCACGCCTATGATGAGACACGTAAGACCTTCTGGGCTGACAAGGAAACTGGACTCTCACAACACTGCTGGGGGCGCGCCCAGGGCTGGTATACCATGGCGCTCATCGAGGTGCTGGATGCACTGCCAGACAACTATGCCCGTAAACAGGAGGTGGTAGAACTGCTTGTCAAAGATTTCGATGCGATCCTGAAATGGCAGGATAAGAAGAGTGGTGTATGGTATCAGGTGATGGATGCTCCAGACCGCCAAGGGAACTATCTGGAGAGTACCTGCTCCAGCATGTTTGCTTATGCCCTTCTGAAAGCTTACCGCATGGGCTATGTTGGAGAGAAATACCGTGATGCAGGTATCCGTGCCTATCAAGGTATCATCAAGAACTTCATCAAGGTAAACCCTGACAAGACAATCTCCCTCACCAACTGCTGTTCTGTGGCAGGACTCGGTCCCGCAGCGACCCCTGAGGTAGAGGCGGCGTTAAAGAGAATCAACCCGCAAGGCAGTGTCAAGGAGAACAAGAGGCGTGACGGTAGTTACGACTACTACCTTAGCGAGCCCATCCGTGACAATGATGCCAAGGGTGTCGGTCCGTTCATCTGGGCGTCTCTTGAGATGGAGATGATGGGCTACACGACAGAGAATTTGAAGAATTAAGAACAAAAAACGATATGAGAAAGTATCTATTGACATTTATCGTTGCTGTCAGCGGACTGCTGTCTTATGCACAGAGCAGCTACGACCTGAACGAGCCTTTTGGTTTCTGTACCCGTTCTTCACGTACGGATGCTACCAATACTTACGATATCACAGGAGGTGGTTGCTATACCTACCCCATACCAGACAGCTTTACTGGTAAGGTGACCACCCTGAAATCTAATGGTCAGGACATGAAGGGAACCATCCAGAATGCCATCAAAAACAATGATGTCGTTATCCTCGATGGTGCCGATGGTGAGTTCATCGTATCGAGCAACATCGGAATCACCGGTTATGGCAAGACGATTATCGGCATCAATAATGCTATTATCAGCACCAAATGGTATGTGACGGACGAGATTAAGAAGGCTCTTAACGATGCCGGCGTTTCTAAGATGAGTACCAGCGGTGGTGGTGGAACCCTTCCCAACGGACAGTATGTCTCTGAAGAGGCGGAGTATAACACCCGCAAGATCATCATTGAGATGACAGGTGACAATAGTGAGGACTACCGCAAGTCGGGATGTATCTCCTTGAGCAATTGTCAGAATATCATCATCCGCAACATAACGTTCAAGGGACCCGGTGCTATCGACGTGGGTGGTTACGACCTCATCTCCTGCACTGGTTCCAAGAACTGCTGGGTAGACCATTGCGAGTTCATGGATGGTATGGATGGTAACTTCGACATCACACAAAAAGCCGACTTCAACACCGTCAGCTGGTGTGTCTTCCGTTATACCGACCGTTCGTACATGCACCAGAACACCAATCTTATCGGCAGTAGCGACAGCGAGGCAACAGGTTTTCTGAACACCACCTTCGTCTTCAACTGGTGGGCTGCTGGGTGTAATCAACGTATGCCGATGGGACGTGTAGGAAAGATTCACATGCTGAACAACTACTATAGCTGTAGTGGTGCCAGCCTTTGCATGAATCCCCGCAAAAACTCGGAGTTCCTTATTGAAGGCAACTATTTCGCCAGTAGTGTAAAGAACTGCTATAGAAATAACGATGCCACAGCTGTGACATGGGCTGACAACAACGTCATTGCTAATTCTTCCGTTACCAAGCCAACATCTTTCGGGACGACAGTCACTGTCCCCTACTCCTATAACATTGCCACCACTGCCGATGTGCCCTCCGAGGTACAGACGAATGCCGGTGCCACCCTGCCTTATGGTGACAAAAGCGAGGAGACGACAGGTAAAACTGGTAGCATATTATGGGCTTCGTTGTCAAACACCAATGCGGAGATCGCTACAGCTATCAACGATTTTTTTACCTCAACAACGATGACTTTGGGCAGTGAGCTTGAACTGGATGGCACACAAAACATATCTGGAGTTGGTACAGAAACCAAGATTAAACAGAAAAATGTAAATGCGACATCTGCCTCTGACGATAATGCCATTAGCTTTTTTGTTACGACAAAGAGCGGCTATCAGTTTAAAGCCACAGAACTCTCCTTTACGGCTACCCGCATGGGAACAGACAGAGGAAAATTAGACATTAAATGGGTTGATGCTAATGGAGAACTTCCACTAGCAAATGGTGTTACTCCTAACAGAAACAATGCCTCCACTCCGTACACCGAATATTCATATAACGTATCTAATAATTCTGGGGCAACAGAAGGCACCTGCTCTTTAGTCATCAACATCTATGAGTTAAGTTTCAATAACGGATCAGACAATTTTAAAGATGTAGGCTTTGCCAATGTTCTCATCAAAGGTACGGTTACTGAAAGCTCCACGGGCATCAGTACCCCTGTGATGATCAAAGGCGACGGCTCTATCTACAACCTCCGAGGTCAGAAAGTGGATAGCTCTTACAAAGGTATTGTCATTAAGAACGGAAAGAAATATATACAATAATAATTATGAAGAAAATTGCATTGATAGGCTGTCTCGCCATGCTGGCGACAGGTTCTTGGGCAACAAACTATTATGTGTCCCCGACAGGTTCTGGATCAAACTATACAGAATCCTCCCCTGGAAAGTTGACAGCCACAGTGATTGGTAAATTGAATGCCGGTGATGTACTTTATCTGATGGGAGGACAGTATGATCTGCAGAGCAATTTGACTATTAATCGCAATGGCACAGCCGACAAAATGATTACGATTTGCCCGTATAATAGCGAACGCCCCATTATCGACTTCCGCAATCAAATAAACGGAACCAATGGTGTGACGGTAAAGGGTAAGTACATACATATCAAAGGTATCACTATCCGATATGCAGGCTACAAGGGTATTTGGCTGGAAGGTGCTACCTATTGTATCTTGGAACAAATGGAGATATATGGCTGCTGTAACGCTGGTTTCCAGCTGCGAAGTGGTGGGCATAACACAGTCGTCAATTGCGACTCCCATGACAATTTCGACTATCAAGATAATGGTGGTAATGCCGACGGCTTTGCCGACAAGCAAGGCGATGCATGCCCTGGTAATGTATATATAGGTTGTCGTTCATGGAATAACTCGGATGACGGCTGGGATTCCTTCCAGCGTGTGACGGATGGTACTTCTACTGTTTATATCAATTGTATTACCTATAATAACGGTCCGGAATATTTCGACCTTTCAGCACATCCCCGTGTACTGGGTAAGGATGCCGGGCTGAGCTGTTTCGTGGGCAAGGATCTGTCACACTTTGCCAACGGTGGTAATCCCAATGGTTTCAAACTGGGCGGTCAAGGCACGAAACATGATACGGAACTCTATCGTTGTCTTGCCGTAGGTCATCGCAGCAAGGGCTTCGACCAAAACAACAATGCAGGTCATATGAAGGTCATCAACTGTACATCGTATAAGAACAAGTTTAATTACGGTTTTGGTAATTCCTATGCTTATACCCTGGTTATCAAGAACTGCATCAGCCTTTCTTCTATAGATAAGGATTTTGTCAAGTATCCCGGTGCAACGATTACAGATGACCATAATACATGGAATACTGGTTTTAGTGCCAGTGAGTCAGACTTCGAGGGGCTTGACATCGAGAGTGTCATCAATGCCCCGCGTAATGCTGACGGTTCTTTGGCAGAGACTACGCAGTTCCATCTGAAGAGTACGGCAACGAATCTGATAGACAAAGGTGTGAACTATACAGACTTCAGTGGTGAGAAGATTGCCGATTATGTGTCCTATAAGGGAGAGGCTCCCGACTTAGGATGCTATGAATACGACCCCTCTACGGGTATCAGTGCCGTCACCGTCAAGGGTGCAGACCTGAATCCCAATATGCCCCGTTATAATATCAAGGGACAACAAGTGGACAGCAACTATAAGGGACTGGTCATCCAAGGTGGTAAAAAGTATATTCAGAAGTAAATAGATAATACCCTTTTCTCACAAAGGCGGCACCTTCCTAGGACGAAGGTGCCGCCTTCCTGTTTGTTCCATAGGGTGGAACACTTTGTTCCATGGCATGGAACAGTTTGTTCCATAGGGTGGAACAAATGATTCCCTTACCTCGGATCATGCATCGGGATGCCTCCTATGACATATCAAGATGCACCCTTGTCCCTCAAAAAACGGCAGTTAGCGACAGTTAGCGGCAACGAGCGGCAACGATTTTTCGCCCTTGTCACCTGTAATCAGCTGATTATTAGACTGTTTTGCAAGGCGGCAACGGTAACAAAGGTTTTAAAAATACATGTAGGGAGTCCGTAAACGTTTACGGACTTTTTCTTGATTTTTAACCACCCGTATTCACCTTATTTATTATTTATTAGTACCTTTGCTAGCCAAACGACTAAGATACCATGACTTGACAAAATACTATAGATAGACAAAATAATTAATTAATAACTAAAAACGAGATTTATGAAGTACAAATTTTTACGCATGTCGCTTATATGTGCTTTTGCCTTCCTATTTGGTGGAGTTGCATTGGGAGCATTGATGGCTAATGAAGGGACGAAACTGATAGACTTCCCCTCTACAGACACAGGCATTACTGCCAATGGTACAACAACAAAAGGAACTGTAAGTGAATTAACCGTATTTACGTTGAAAAACGGCTATACAGGTAACAATGCTGGCAACAATATCAGCCTTACTTTCGAGGGAGGTTTCAAGAAAGGAGACGTTATTACTGTTGCAGGTTTCGTTAACAAAGCAGAAAAGCGCGCTACCGTCGTATTATTCAGTGCACCTGCAACTAATAGCACAGAAATCAACAAAATCAAAACATTTGAAGATTTTGTTAACTTTGCTGACAATAAGACTGCAGCAGATATTACGGAACAAAGCTACACGCTTGAAAGTGACTATGACGCACTCTATCTTGGTCGCGATGGAGGAACAAACTGTAATGTCTCTATTATCAAGGTTGTCCGCCCTTCTGCTACTGGTGACGAGGGTGGTGGCGGTGAGCCTACTTCAACTTTCCGCGATATTAAACTGAACCTGATAGAGCACTCAGAAGTCTTAACGGGAAATCCTGTCTATATCACTGTGACTGAGGAGGGCAACATCGGTACCACACAGAATGCCGACGAGGCTGCTGCCACCGTCCAGGGTAGTGTACACGGTTCTTACGGTTCATCGAACTTCACGGCTGACGTACCCGTCGAGGGCTGTGTGAAGATCACCTATGCCACCCACGATTACGGCAACGACATCGTTGTAACCAATGATGCAGGCGAAGAGGTTGCCAAATTCAACACACAGGGTGCCAAGTGGATGAGTGACCCCAACAACGTGGTAGTTGCCTACTATCGCAACAATACTCCCACTACCCTGCACTTCAGCAAGGCAAACTATAACCCATACTTCGCCGTAGAGGCTATCGACGAGAAAGACCTGCCTGCAGAGACGACCAAATACAATGTCACCTTTGCGGCTGGCGAGGGCGTAGAAGGCACTGTTCCTGCTGCTTTAGAGATTGAGTCCGGCAACAAGTTCACTGCCCCGATTAACTACACCTTATATAAGGAAGGTTGCACGCTCATCGGATGGGAGTCGGGCAATGCCGTCTATCTGCCTGGTCAGGAAGTTGCTCCTGAGGCCGATATGACCTTGACGGCAAAGTTTGCTGAGAATGAGGTGAACCTTGCTGACCGCACGGATGCCGTTACCATCAACTACAATCTAAGTGGCTACAACGATTATCCCAAATACAAGTTCGAAGGCTCCAAAGGCTTCATTGTTACGCAGGCAACTGTTAACGGCAAGAGCATTGACGTGAAAGCTGACGTTGACGCCACCAGCGGCAAGTTCGCCCATAACGGAAGTGGATGGCATCAGGTGAATACTGGCACGAAGGTGACTGTTCCCTCTTGCAAGGATGCTACCTTTGCCGTAACCACTTACGATAACGCAGCCTCTGTCAATTTCAACGGTGCAGCAGGAACGGCAGACGGCAATACCGCTAAGTTTACCACTACCGCCAATGATGCAACTCTTGAAATCTCACAGGTTAGCAACAACTATTGGAATGCATTAACTGTTACCCTGCCCGTAACCAGTGGTGAAGAGCCTGCCGGTACATTCCGTGACATCAAGGTGAACCTGACGGATGCCAGTTGGGCAGACAAGATCAGCACTGGTGGTGCACCATCCACTGTAAACATGACAGTCAAGGATGACGGTACTACTGTTATTGCAGAAGACGGCGATCCCGTTGCCGCTACGCTGATTGGCTACTGGCACGGAACGACCTATGGCTGGCAGAAATTCAAGGCCGATGTTCCCGTGGAAGGATATGTCAAGATCACCTATGGTGCCAATGACTATGGAAGTGAAGTCATTGTTACTAACGATGAAGGTGAGACTGTAGCATCATTAGACAACAAGAACACTACAGGTAAGTGGTCGGCATCCAATCCTGACCAGCTCACTGTCACAGCATACTATGCCAGCGACAAAGCAACAACCCTTCACTTCAGTGAATGCGCATACGTCGGCTACTTTGCCGTAGAGAAGATGACAGCAGACGAGATTGCAGAACTTAACAGCAAGTTTAACGTCACCTATTACAACACTGATGGAACAGAACTCGGCAAACAGGAAGTGCAGAGCAACAAACCTATCGGAGAGTTCAAATATGGTGTTGCAGATGTCACTGTTGCCGAGGGTAAAGCCTTCCGTGGCTGGTTTGCTACAGCAGAAGGCGGCAAGAAATACAAGGAGACAGACATCGTGACAGCAGACCTCAATCTCTATGCAGTAGCTACCAAGATAGAGGTTGCCGACAACAGCTCTATTTACAACTATGCCCTCTCCGACCAATACTTCTACATGGAAGACCATGAGTGTATCGAGTCTGTCGGATCAGGCTACTGGCATGACGGTACCCATGGCTGGGCATTCGCAAAAGGCGACAAGTTGAACCTGAAGGTTGGCGGTGATGCTAAGATTATCGTTGGTTCATGCTTCTATTCTGGTGGCAACGACATCACTGTTACTGACGCTGGAGGCACAGAGGTCGCCAAGGTCTCTGACAAGTCAAGCGAGCAGTCCAAGGACGGTGAAGAGCACGAATTTGAATATGTTGGCGAAGCAACGACGCTGACCCTGACCTTCGCCGGTACGGCATACGTCCATAAAATCAGCATCCAGAACCACAGCAAGAATCCAGATGCCGGTTTTGTAGCTGAGAAGGAGCTGTATGCTACTGACTTCACAGAGTGGACAGAGGTTGACCGAAAGAGCAACAACGAGACTCCGACCACCAATACTGTCAAGACGAAATGGAGTCATGAGAATCTGACATTCACACTTTGCGGTGTCGGTGCTTATCCTAAGGGAGAGTCCAACGGTATCGGAAAGGGTTACAACCACTATATTATGTCAGCCAAGTATACGAGCGAGGTAAGCACTACCGAGCCTTACGTGGAGACCACAACCCTGGCTTCTGTTACAAAGATCAGGTTCTATCAGTTTGCCACTGGCAGCAATCGCGGTTGGAAGATCCTTGCAAAGGGAGACGGCGATAACGACTGGGAGGTTGTTTACAACACACCTATTGCCA
This sequence comes from Prevotella sp. tf2-5, assembly GCF_900115435.1. Classification (GTDB taxonomy): domain Bacteria; phylum Bacteroidota; class Bacteroidia; order Bacteroidales; family Bacteroidaceae; genus Prevotella. Next base: position 45,403 of record NZ_FOWK01000002.1, on the reverse strand, counting down.
AGCAGGCTGGCGAAGAAGTCAATGTAACCATCAACAAGACGAACTGTCAGTTGCGCTTCGTCAACTTCAACAATTCCCAGAACTCCTACATGACAGAGTTGCACATCTATGGAAGCGTTGACTTGACCGACACCCCATTGTTAGGCTCCTTCAAGGCTAACGGTGAGACCTATGTGGCTGAGGATCTCTTCGACGAGGATGACAAGGGTAATCTGGTGGGTGAGATCGAGATTCCATCATCAGCCCCGATGATCAGTGCAGACAACCCATTGGAAGACATTGTCGTCGAGAACGGAACTCTTGGTGACGTGACTTATGCCGCATCAACGGTTGATCCAACAGAGACAGTGGTGACCATCAAGGTCGTCAAAGGCGATAATACAACCACATACCTTGTAAATGCTGTATGGAAGCCTCTCTTTACCATCACTTATTATGACGTGAACGGTGAGGTTATCGACACCCAGCAAGCAGAAAAGGACGCTAAGATTGGCGAACTTAATTCTGGTGTGAATGTGACTGTTGCCGAGGGCAACAAGTTCCGTGGCTGGTGCTTCAGCAAGGACGGTGGTGAAAAGGCAACCACAGAGACCATTGTCACTGGTGACTTGGCACTCTATGCACTGGTAACAGATATTGAGGGCGATGATCCTCATGAGCGAAACGCATATAACCTGAAGGACAAGTTCTTCTATGTCGAGGACCACGAGGCATTCGTTCCTACCTCTGCCTACAGTTACAACGGCAGTCAGCACGGACTGGACATCAAGCCGGGAAGTGTCAAGCTGAAGGTTAGCGGCAATGCTACCATCCTCATTGAGGCTTGTAAATACAACAAGAGTGCCATGGTACTGAAAGATTCTAAGGGTAATGAGATTGGCACCGTAGCAATCCCGGAAACCGACGGAACTGTCAGCCAACTGAAATACACGGGTGCTGCAGACGAGCTCGAACTGAGTTTTGCTGACGAGATCTACCTCCACTCACTGACCATCATCAATACTGGCGATGGTGATATCACCAAGAACGAACAAGGCTATTATGTAGCTGAGGCAGGCAGTGCTGATAGCTTCTGGAATATCCTCGACCTCATTAAACTGAATGAGGACGGTACACAGCCTGTCATCATCTTCCTGCCAGACGGCACTTACGATCTGGGCAAGAGTGTTGAGATTGAGATTCCTATCAACAACCTGTCCATCGTTGGTCAGTCAATGGAAAATACCATCATCGTGACGACACCGGATGTTTCCAAGGAAGGATTGGGCTCCGCAGACCTCTTCTATAATAAGAAGAATAACCTCTATTTGCAAGACCTGACTTTGCAGAATGCTCTTGACTACTACAATGCCGGTAGCGCCGGACGTGCCGCTGTCCTACAGGATGCCGGTAACCACACCGTCGGAAAGAATGTACGTATGCTCTCCTATCAGGACACCTACTATAGCCAGAACAGCAATCAGAAGGCTTACTGGGAGACGTGCGACATCCACGGAACGGTGGACTTCATCTGCGGTGGCGGTGACATTCGTTTCCAAAACACCACTATTTCATTGGAAAAGCGTCAGGTATCAACAGATCCAGACAAAGATGGAAAGGGTAGCCGTACTATTGTAGCTCCTACCACCACCACAAGCTTCGGTTACGTATTCGACGGCTGTAAGATTGTTGACCTCGCTGAAGGAAAGGGTGACTGGAACTTCGGTCGTACTTGGCAAAACCAGCCGATATGCGTCTACCTAAATACAACACTTGACGATAACAGTGCCAAAACTATTATCTCAAAACGCTGGATTGAGAAAGGTATGAACAATACCGATCCTAAGGTCTTCGGTGAGTTCGGAACGATGGACGCTACAGGCACAGGCATTACTCCTTCCAGCAACAAGATCACGTCATATGGCGGACAGTTTGAGACGATTCTCACTGCCGAACAGGCTGCAAACTATTCGTTCAACAAGATGTTCGCAGACTGGAATCCAACAGCTATAGTTGCTCAGGCAGAAGCACCAGAGGCAACTTATGTTAACGGAAATGTGACGTGGGGGGCATCTGCTAATTCTTCACGTACAGCAACAAGCAGTGAACCTTCCGCATTCGCCATTTTCAAGAATGGCGAACTCGTCAGCGGCATTCTCGGCACTGATGTCACAAGCTACGCTATTGACATTGACACAGAGACTGACATTCTCGAGATCCGTGCCGCCAATGGTCGTGGCGGATTCGGCGAAGCCAAGGTCGTCACCATTGCTACGGGTATCAGCGAAATCAAGGCAGAAGAGAAGATTGACTGGGACAATCAGGTTGTCTACGACCTGAACGGTCGCCGTGTGAAGCAGACCTCAAAGGGTGTGTTCATCATTAACGGCAATAAAGTCATCATCAAGTAAGACCACACCTTATTAATAATATATAGTAGCGGCTGTTTTCCCACACAGGGAAGACAGCCGTTATTATTTGTGTTAAAATGCGATTTTCCGTAAACGTTTGCAGGAAAAAGTGATAAGATTATTTTGCAGTTTTAAGATTTATTTGTAAATTTGCACCATAATCATAAAAATATTTTTATTAATTTCTTAAAACTACTAATTTTATGTCTGTTAAATTTAAGAGTATGCGAATTGCGCTTACACTTACATTCCTACTTATCGTGGGTAGTTTGTCAGCGCAGACCGTACAGGTCAACGTGAAAGATGCGACAGGCGAGGCAGTTATTGGTGCCAGCGTTATCGAACAGGGTACGCAGAATGGCGGTGTAACTGACTTCGACGGTAATTTCACTATCAAGTTAACGGCTGGAAAGCCAATCGTTATCTCATACATTGGTATGAAGACCCAGACAATCAATGCCAAAGGCAAATCTTCCCTTAACATCGTACTGGAAGAGGATGCTACCACGCTGAACGACGTGGTTGTCATTGGTTACGGTTCTGTTCGTAAGAAGGACTTGACCGGATCTGTTGCTACTGTCAACAGCGAGGCTTTGCAGGCTGTGCCTGTAGCCAACGCTTCTGAGGCACTGACTGGTAAGATGGCTGGTGTGCAGGTAACGACAACCGAAGGTTCTCCTGATGCAGAAGTCAAAATCCGCGTTCGTGGTGGTGGTTCTATCACCCAGTCGAACGACCCTCTTTACATCGTAGACGGATTCCCTGTTGACGGTATCAGCGACATCCCTGCCAACGATATCGAGGATATCACCGTTCTGAAGGATGCTTCTTCTACCGCTATCTATGGTAGCCGTGGTGCTAATGGTGTTATCCTGGTAACCACTAAGAGTGGTAAGGAAGGTAAGACCAAGGTGAGCTATAATATGTACTATAGCTGGAAGAAAGTAGCCAAGAAGATGGACGTGCTCAATCCTTACGACTATGCTAAGTGGCAGTATGAATTGGCTCTGTTGAAGAACAACAACGATCCTTCCAAGATTTCCTCTTATACCGATTATTTCGGAAACTATGAGGATATGGATCTCTATCAGGGCATCGCTGGTAACGACTGGCAGGATCTGAGCTTCGGACGCACAGGTCACACCTTCAACCACAACATCAACATCAATGGTGGTACTGATAACATTAAATATGCGTTCAGCTATGCTCACATGAATGACAAGGCTATCTTGGTCGGTTCTTCTTTCAAGCGTGACAACTTCAGTCTGAAACTGAACACGAAGCCTTCAAAGAAAACCACTCTCGATTTGCAGGCTCGTTATGCTATCACTGATGTCTATGGTGGTGGTGCTAACGATGCAGCAGGTGCATACGACAGTGACAAACGTCTGAAGTACTCTGTTATCTACACCCCGATTCCATTGGCAAACCTCGACCCAACTGCTGGTTCTTCCGATGATGATCTGGGTAACCTCTACAACCCATTGGTTGCTTATAGCGACAGTGACCAGAAGACTAAACGTAAGAACCTGAATATCGCAGGTAGCTTCGGTTGGGAGATCTTTGACAATTTCAAAGTAAAGACTGAGTTCGGTTACGATGATTACACTAACTACAACCAGCGCTTCTGGGGTCTGACACAGTATTATATTAAGAATGTGCCTCTGGGTGATGACCAGAATAAGCCTGCCATCCGTATCACCGATACGAAGCGTCATCGTTTCCGCAACACGAATACTGTCAGCTACGACTTCAAGAAGATTTTGAAGAATGAGGATCATAGCCTCAACGTACTGCTTGGTCATGAGTATGTCATTACCAAGAAGCATATTAACATGGACGAGGTACACGGATTCCCTGTAGACTATGATGCAGCAACAGCTTGGAAGCTGACCTCTCAGGGTCACCCCTACACCATTGACGATTCATACAGTGCTGATGACAAGCTGCTCTCTTACTTCGGACGTGTTAACTACAACTACAAGGATCGTTATTTATTGGCTGCTACATTCCGTGCGGATGGTAGCTCAAAGTTCGGCGATGGCAACCGCTGGGGTTACTTCCCCTCTGTAGCTCTCGCATGGCGTATCTCTTCTGAGCCTTTCATGAAGGGTACTGAGAAATGGCTGGATGACTTGAAACTTCGCGTCAGCTATGGTACTGCTGGTAACAACAACATTCCTGTTGGACAGCTTGTTCAGCTGTATCAGAATAAGGCTACTACCTGGGTAAACGGCATCTCTAACTACTGGGCACCCTCTAAGACAATGGCAAACGCTGACCTGAAATGGGAGACGACCATTACCCGTAACATTGGTTTGGACTTCACCCTCTTCGGTGGTAAGTTAAGCGGTACCCTTGATGCCTACATCAACACCACCAAGGATCTGCTCATTGAATTCCCTGTACAGGGTACTGGTTATGACACACAGTATCGTAACCTCGGTAAGACCCAGAACAAGGGTATCGAGTTCTCCTTCACTTATCATATCGTGAACAAGAAAGACTGGGGTATTGACTTCAGTGGCAACATCAACTTCAATAAGAACGAGGTGAAGGATCTGGGTATCATGAATGACTTCGGTAAGAATACTGCGTGGGCATCTACTGAGATTGGTAACGACTACTGGATTTCTGTTGGAAACCCACTTGGACAGATTCAAGGATATGTCAGCGACGGCCGCTATGAGGTTTCTGACTTTGAGAGCTACGATGCAGCAACCAACACATGGAAACTTAAAGAGGGTGTTGCTAATGCTTCTGACGTAGTAGGCGCTGTTCGTCCTGGTATGATGAAGATTAAGAACTTGGTAGATCCTGTTGATGCAGATGGTAATGTAGACCCCACTAAAGCAAACAGAATCGGTGCAGAGGATATCACTATTATCGGTGATGTAAACCCGACAGCATTTGGTGGATTCAACATCAATGCACGTGCCTATGGCTTTGACTTTGCCGCAGCTTTCAACTATAGCCTTGGCAATAAGGTTTACAATGCCAACAAGATTGAATACACTCAAACAAGTAAATATCAGTATCGTAACATGATTGATATCATGGCTGACGGTAAACGCTGGACCAACCTGGATCCTGCCACAGGTTTGCTTACTACTGATATGGCACGTTTGGCTGAGTTGAATGCAAACACCACCATGTGGTCACCTTACACAGACCGTATGGTGCTGACTGACTGGGCTATTGAGGGAGCTTCCTTCTTGCGTCTGAACACCCTGACATTAGGATATACACTGCCCGCATCGTTGACTAAGCGAGTAGGCATCAGCAGTCTGCGCTTCTATGTAACTGGTTACAACTTGTGGACCATCACTGGTTACTCAGGTTTCGACCCAGAGTCTGACTGTATTCGTAAGAACGCCCTCACACCGAGCGTTGACTACTCTGGTTATCCACGTAGCCGCTCGTTCGTATTAGGTCTGAATCTGAATTTCTAAACTGAAGGAGGACATAAACAATGAAGAACTATATTAAATTATCATTTTTATCACTGTCGCTCGTTGCTGTAACCTCGTGCGAACTAGAATCACCCAGTATTTCCGCACTTGATGCCTCATCAGTATTTGGCACCTATTCATTGGCAGAGGCTGAGGTGATGTCAATACACGTCTCCTTTGGTGAGACGAACTCTTACCGTGGACGTTTCCTGCCCTATTATGGTGTGAACACCGATGTAGAGGTTGGTAACTCACCCGAACTCTCAAAAGCTACTGAAGACAAGCAAAGTCTGTGGAACTATAACACATTGCCTAACAATGGTCAGATGAATACCGATAACAATGCCTATGCAAAGTTCTATGAGGGTATTGAGCGTGCAAACCTGGCTATTGAAGGACTGCGTCAGTATGGTGACATCGAGAATAAGCCTGATATGGCTCAGTTGCTGGGTGAGGCACTTACTCTGCGTGCTGTCATCTATAATGACTTGATTAAAGCATGGGGTGACGTTCCTGCTCGTTTCGTTCCCAACGGTCCTGATAACGTTTATCTTCCCCGTACTAACCGTGATGTCATTTACAAGCAGCTCCTTGCTGATTTGAAAGAAGCAGAGGACTATTGCTACTGGCCCAACGAGAATAAGATTACACAGAGCACAGAGCGTATAAGCAAGGCATTTGTAAAAGGTTTACGTGCTCGCCTCGCCCTCTATGCCGGTGGCTATGGACTGCGTGGTGACGGCTATCGCCGCTCTAAGGATCCTGAACTGGCTCCCAGCTTGATGTACCAAATTGCCAAGGAAGAGTGTTTGGATATCATTAATCAGGGATGCAATACTTTAGGTTCTTTCAAAGAGAACTTCATCAAGCTTTGTGAGGATAACGTAACCGCTGGCGGTGAGAGCCTTTGGGAGATTCCTTTCTCTGAGGGTCGTGGACGTGTTCTTTACACATGGGGTGTAAAACACCAGGCTAAGGACCAGTATACACAACAGGCTCAAGGTGGTGTGAATGGACCTATTGCTACACTGTATTATGACTATGACGAGGACGATATCCGTCGTGATATCACCTGTGTACCCTATGAGTGGAGTAAGGACCTCGTTAACGGAAAGGCTCATGTCCAGCTCCGTGCTCAGAACAAGTGGTGCTTTGGAAAACTGCGTTACGAGTGGATGAAGCGTATCGTTACTTCTACGAATGACGATGGTGTCAACTGGCAGTATATGCGTCTTGCCGACGTTTACCTGATGGCTGCTGAGGCTGTCAATGAGTTGGATGGTCCTTCTGCTGCATGGCAGTATATGAAGCCTGTCCTCAGCCGTGTTCTTCCTGCTGCAAAGGTTTCTGCCCTGCAATCAGAGTATACAGCCAACAAGGCTGCTTTCTTCAAGGGTATTGTTGACCAACGTGGCTTTGAGTTTGCCGGTGAGGCTCTCCGTAAGTGTGACCTCGTCCGTTGGGGTAACATAGATGTCAAGATGGCTGAGGCTGTAGCTAAACTGCAGAATCTGCAGAAGCGTGAAGGTGTCTATGCCGGCTATCCTGATAAGGTATATATCAACAACTCTGAGGATAAAGACAAAATTGAGATATACGGTCTGAATAAGGGAGAGGATGACCCTGATGTCATAAAAGAACTCAAAGATGCCGGATGGGATTCCAAGAACTGGTTTGAAAGCACTAGTGGATATGTACTGACAGACGACTATATCAACGGTCTCTACGTGGTTACCCCCAGCACTCATTGTCTGTGGCCTATTTGGCAAACATTCATTGATGCCAGCAACAACATGCTGAACAATGACGGTGTCTATGGTCAGCTGTCTGATTAATATTGAAATATAACAAGCATAAAAAATGAAGACATTAAAAAATATATTAGGACTCGGTCTTGTAGCACTGACGCTCACCGCATGTAGCGACGTTGCTGACGAGATTACCGAACTGACACTTGGACGTAACTTGTCTCCTATTGACATCGAAGCCAAGAACGTCAATGAGACAACAGCCAACTTGCAATGGAAGGCTGTTGAAGGTGCTGTTTCATACAAAATTGAGGTCTTTGCTGACGACAGTCTGACATTCGAAGGTACACCCGAGCAGACACTCACTAGTGAGACCAACTCAATTTCATTGAGCAAACTTAACTTCGATACGAAGTATTCTGCTCGTGTACAGGCTATCAATGAGAATGAAACACGTAATTCCAAATTCCATGGAGTTTACTTCAGAACCAGTGCCAAGCAGTTCCTGAAGAATCCCCAGCCCACAGACATTACCGACCGTAGCGTTACCCTGACTTGGGAAGTAGAAGAAGGCTTCGACGTAGAAACAATCGTCATTGGTAACATCACTTATACCATCACGGAAAAGGATAAAATTGCTGGACAGGCAACTGTTGGAGAACTAAGTCCAGAAACCACCTATACAGCATACCTGTACTATAAAGGTAAGCAGTGTGGAAACCGCAACTTCACCACTATCGCCGACCTCGAGGGTACTATACAGGTTCATCCTGAAGATGATTTCACAACTCTCCTTAAAGAGGCTAAAGCTGGTGAAGTCTTTACACTATTCCCAGGTACTTACATGCTGAACCTAAACGAAGAAACAGGTAAGACCAGTCAGGTTGAGATTACTCAGAGCATCACCATTAAGGGTATCTATCCAACTGCGCTTCCCGTCATTCAGGGTCGTTTCGGATTCAAAGAAGGTGCCTCACTTACTTTGAATCAGGTTAAACTTGATGGTAGTAACAACAGCTCAACTGACCAGGCTTTCGTCTACAAGAACACTGGAGACTTCGGTGCACTGACCGTCACGAATTCCACCATCATGAACTATGAGAAGGGTGTACTCTACAATAATACCGATGGAATAACCATTGAGAAGGTTATATTCGACAAATGTATATTCGAGAATATCGTATGTACAAATGACATGTTCGATGTCCGTAAGGTATGGATTGGAGAATTTACTGTCTCAAACAGCACCATCTTCAAGAGTTGCGCTAATCGTAGTATGATTCGTTTCGACAATGGCAGTGCTTCCTATCCCGGTAAGGCTGATCCTGTTGTTAAACTTGAGAACTGCACCATCGACGGTGTTGAGACTGCCGCTTTTGGAACCAGCAACATGAACGGATTAACCTATGTCCGCTATGCTGGTCATAAGATTTTGGTGTCCAACAACCTGATAACCAACTCTACGGGTGGCTGCTATAGTAGGAACGCTAATACGAATAATCCTACGTTTGCAAACAACTACTACTACAACTGTGGAGAGACATTCTTCAAAAATCTCGCAACTGACGGCTCTGAACTTCCCGCAGATGCCAGTGGCAAGAATGGTGAGGATCCTAAATACAAGGATGCTGAAAAAGGGGATTTCACTATTACCAACGAGACGGTAAGCAAACTGAAGGTGGGTGACCCACGCTGGTATACAGCTCAGTAATCCATCCCCTACGCTATAACTCAAACGGGCAGACATGCAGATTGTCTGCCCGTTTGTTTTTATGGCAATAATATTTGGTAGTTTAGGGAAAAGGTTGTAAATTTGCAGCAAGAAGTTATAAATTCATATGATTATGACAAGAGAAGAAACTATCAGTGCTTTAAAAAAAGCCATAGAGAATAAGAAATCTGCGCTTAAACGTACAGAGGAAAGATGGATACAAGAAGGTATTAAAGGTAAAGTTGTTGCTTTATGATATTCTTCTCTTTACCACGTATTTTGAATCAATCACCTTATGAGATTATTCTCTCTGAAGGTGATTTCCTTTTTCAGACAGAGAGGGGTATACGATATGAAATCAGTTTTATCAAAGAAGATATTGTATTTGGCAATTGTGATACATATCAATTCATTATTCGTAAATTAGATGAAGCCAGTTCTACTTACGACCCTAAGGTAAAAGATACCATATTTGCTATTATCAATGAGTTCTTCCTGTCTAATCAACAAATATTGCTTTATATCTGCGATACTTCAGACGGAAAAGAGGACAGCAGAAACAGACTTTTTCTCCATTGGTTTGAAAAATACGCAGAAGAAGGGAAATATACAATAAAGACAGCACACGCTATTGTAGAGGGCGAAACCATATATACTGCTATTATTGTAGAAAATACTAACCCAAAACTGGATGCTATCATTCAAGATTTTGATTTAACCGCAAAATCTCTCACAGAGAAGCCGGAGTAATCCATCCCCTACTCTATAACAACAATGGGCGGACACGACAATGTCCGCCCATTGGTTTTTTATCAAAATATTTGCAAATTATCCAAAAAGAGCGTATCTTTGCGAAAACAAACTATTATGATGCATAAGATAATTTTAATGATGACCATTCTCTGTGGTTGTCTAAATGCTACCGCAGAGAACTATCCCTACCGCAATGACTACCTGTGGTTAACAGTTCCCGATCATGCAGACTGGATTTACAAGACAGGTGAGAAAGCAAAGGTGGAGGTGACACTTTGTAAATACGGCATTCCGCAGAACACCGAGATCAGTTATGAGATCGGACCAGATGAGATGCCTGCCACCAGCACTGGGAAGGTACAACTGAAGAATGGTCGTGCAATTATTGATATGGGCACCTTGAAGAAACCCGGCTTTTTGGATCTTCGTCTGAAAGCCACAATAGACGGCAAACAGACAGAGCATCATGTGAAAGTAGGTTTCTCACCTGAGCAGTTAAAGCCCTACACTAAAAACCCTAACGATTTTGACGCATTCTGGAAACAGACGATTGAGACTGCACGACAAACACCCGTATCTGTTACCAAAGAAACAATTAATAAGTTTTCTGACGATGAGGTTATCTGCCAACTTGTGAAGATTCGCATTGACAACCGACACTCTATCTATGGCTATCTGACGATGCCTCGCAAAGCCGGCAAATACCCTGTCGTACTTACTCCACCAGGAGCAGGAATCAAGACAATCAAGAACCATGACGACAAATATACACGTGCAGGACTTATCCGTCTGGAGATGGAGATACATGGTTTGAATCCGAATATGACTGAAGAGCAGTTTAAAGAGATAACCTCCGCTTTTGACCATGAGAATGGTTACTTAATGAACGGACTTGATGACCGTGACAACTACTATATGAAACATGTCTATGTCGCTTGTGTCCGTGCCATAGACTTCCTTACCTCTCTACCAGAATGGGATGGACGTAATGTCGCAGTACAGGGTGGCAGCCAAGGTGGTGCCCTCTCACTCATCACCGCTGGTCTTGATGAACGTGTAACCACATGTGTGGCTAATCACCCAGCCCTTAGTGACATGGCTGGCTATCTGGACAACCGTGCTGGAGGTTATCCTCATTTCAACCGTACTAATAAGATGCTTACTCCAGAGAAGGTGCAGACCATGGCATATTATGATGTGGTAAATTTCGCCCGTCGCATCACCTGTCCAGTATATCTGACTTGGGGTTATAATGACAATGTCTGTCCACCAACCACCAGTTATATAGTATGGAATCTGATTACTGCCCCCAAAGACGCCCTTATCACTCCTATCAATGAGCATTGGACATCCACAGACACAAATAACTATCAAATAATTTGGATAAAAAAACATCTAAAATAAGACTTAATATGAAAAAACAATTGCTATTCTCCCTTCTAATAATAGGAATAAACTCTGTTAGTGCACAGATGCTGCCTTACCAGAATCCGCAACTTAGTGCGGAGGAACGTGCGGAGGATCTTTTAGGGCGACTGACGTTAGAGGAAAAGACGAAACTAATGATGGATGTGTCACCAGCTATTCCTCGACTGGGTATCCCTGAGTTTCACTGGTGGAGTGAGGCATTACATGGCGTAGGACGTAATGGAATCGCCACTGTTTTCCCTATCACGATGGGAATGGCTGCCACCTTTAATGACTATTTAGTATATCAAGCTTTCACCGCCGTCAGTGATGAGGCACGTGCCAAAAATACTGAAGCAAGGAAGAAAAACGAGATAAGACGCTACAGGGGCTTATCTTTCTGGACGCCTAACATCAACATTTTCCGTGATCCACGCTGGGGGCGCGGACAGGAGACTTATGGAGAAGACCCATACCTGACCAGTCGGATGGGACTTGCTGTGGTGAATGGCTTGCAAGGGCAAGAGTTTTCCGGGAGTTCTCGGAGTACTCAAAAATACAAGAAACTGTTTGCATGCGCCAAGCACTTTGCTGTACATAGCGGTCCGGAATGGAATCGTCATGAATTCAATATTGAGAAATTACCTGAGCGTGATCTTTGGGAAACCTACCTACCCGCTTTCAAAACACTGGTAAAGGAAGGGGATGTCAAAGAGATTATGTGCGCTTACCAAGCCATCGACGGGGAGCCCTGTTGTGGAAACACCCGTTACCTACAACGAATCCTGCGAGAAGAATGGGGTTTCCAAGGTATCGTGACAAGTGACTGCGGTGCCATTGACGACTTCTACAAACCAGGTCGTCACCATTTTGTGAATACGAAAGAAGATGCTGCCTCACGAGCCGTCATTGCGGGAACAGACGTGGAGTGTGGTGGCGTATATCAGTCTTTACCCGAGGCTGTAAGAACTGGTAAGATCTCTGAGCAACAGTTGAACACCTCGTTACTTCGTCTGCTGATAGGACGCTTTGAACTCGGCGACTTCGATCCGGACGAGATGGTGGAGTGGACAAAGATACCGATAAGTGTTGTAGCCTGCAAAGAACATAAAGAGATAGCGCTTGATGCCGCACGACAAAGCATTGTGCTATTAAAAAATAATGGGATATTACCTTTGAAAACCAAACAGCCGAAAGTTGTCGTCATGGGACCAAATGCCAATGACTCTACCATGATGTGGGGAAACTATAACGGTCAGCCTACTCAGACAATCACCATCCTGCAGGGTATACGCCAATACTTGCCTCATGTACCTTTCGTACAAGGATGTACATGGACCAAGAAGGAAGTTCCGACAAGCATGTTCAACCAAGTTTTTACTGACGACGGACGACCTGGACTACAAGCCAACTATTGGAATAATGAACGAATGGAAGGATTACCTGCCATGGCGATTCGTCTTACAGAGCCAATCCATTTGGACAATGGAGGAAATACAGCTTTTGCCCCTGGAGTTAACCTTGAGCATTTCACGGCTCGATACGAAGGTGTGTTCCGCCCGCAACAAGATGGTGAAGTCACTTTCAATATGCTTAATGACGACCATTTAATGCTGGTGTTCAATGGAGACACACTGCTCAACCGTACAAACAAGCACGGTGTCCGTGATGCTCATCTGACCTATAAGGTTAAGGCTGGCAATAGTTATCCTTTGCAACTTGTCTATATACAATATACAGGACATGCCATGCTTCAATTTGATATCAATATGATTGATCAGTCCCCTGTAGCACTCTCCCCTCTCACTGCTCCACAATCACCTCTAAAAGATGCGGATATTGTCATCTTTGTTGGAGGAATCTCTCCACGTCTAGAGGGTGAGGAGATGAAAGTCAGTGAAGATGGTTTCAAGGGTGGTGATCGCACCAATATAGAATTGCCACAGGTGCAGCATGAGTGGCTTTCCAACCTTAAGAAAGCAGGAAAACGCATTATCTATGTCAACTGCTCCGGCTCTGCTATCGCACTGACACCAGAAGATACTTTTGTTGATGCTATTGTGCAGGCTTGGTATGGTGGAGAGAAAGGTGGAAAGGCTGTGGCTGACGTACTTTTCGGCACCTACAACCCCTGTGGTAAGCTGCCTATCACTTTCTATAAGAATGTGAACGACCTGCCCGACTTCCTTGACTACCGGATGACGAACCGTACCTACCGATATTTTAAAGGAGACCCCCTCTACCCTTTCGGCTATGGACTGAGCTATACGACTTTTGAGATTGACAATCCTGAGTATATATATAATAAGGTACGCGTGAGGGTCAAGAATACTGGAAAGAAAGAGGGTACAGAAGTCGTACAGGTCTATATGCGTAGTTTGGCAGACACAGAAGGACCGCTGAAGACCTTACGAGCCTATGAGCGTGTCAACCTGAAGGCTGGAGAGAGCAAGGTCGTAGAGATTGATTTCCCTCGTGACCGTTTTGAGGGTTGGGATGCTGAAACCAACACCATGCGAGTTGTTCCTGGTAAGTATGAACTGATGGTAGGTTCGTCAAGTGCAGACAAAGACCTACAAAGAATTACGGTCAACATCCAATAAAAAAAAGAAATCCTCTCTGAACGGAGAGGATTTCTTTTTAATCGCTTATTTCTTAGGTTCTGCCTCCGTCTTGGATGCAGCCTTCTTAGCAGGAGCTTTTTTGGCAGGAGCCTTCTTTGCCGCAGGCTTCTTGGTCTCAGCTTTCTTTGCCGGTTTCTCCTCTTCAGGAGCCTCATACTTGGCAAGACGAGCCTTCAGGCGAGTAATCTCCTCATCCTTATACTCAATCTCGTCACCCTGGTTACGGATGGTGGTAAGCAGTGCATTCAACTCATCGTTCTCAATCTCCTGCGGATAAAGTGCATTCACCCTGTTGATGAAGTCACCAAGGATATTCATATAGTTGGTGAAAGCATCGAACGGTCCGCTATAGATACCACGATCCAAACCAACATTAGAAGCCTTGGTAGTCATGAAACGGAAGTTATTGGAAGCCTGCAGATAGTCCCAGTCCTGATTGATACGGGGGTCGTCAGCAATACGCAGACGGTCGGCCACACTGTATAGCTTATTGAATGCCTCACGCTGCATGGCATTACCCAACCAGCATGAACAGTCACGCTCCTCATCCACCCATGAGAGGGTATCAGGTACGTCAATCTGACCAACGCTCTTCACCTTCATGCAGATCTCCGTAGGAGTAGAGAAAGTGATGCCTTTCTCCTTCGCACAAGCAGGCAGTGCCTTCAGGAAGTCGAGGATATTACTGGACAACGGCTGGGCGATACCCAGTGCCGACAGTTCCATGAAGATATTGATAATCTGCTCTTCCTCTGGCAGACGGGCGATACGGTCGATATAGGTATCTGCAAACAAGGGATAGCCAGCCCAGTCACTGTTGTTGAAACGCAAAGAGATATCATCAGACAACTCCACGTCACGCAGCAACAACTTCAGGTTTGGAGCGATGTTACAGTTGTATACATAATGAGGTGATTTCCATCCCAGTACATGCTTGGCACCTTCTGTCAGCATTCCCTTGAAGCCCATGGCAGCAACCTGTCCACCAATATCATCACTGTATATCAGAGAAGAGTTACGGAGGACTGTCGGTTTCTTGCCAAAGTATTCCTCCATTTTCTTACACTGTTTCTTAACATCCAATGCAAAGGTCTCCTCATTAGCAAGTGATGACAAGCCATGAGAGTAAGGCTCCGCGAGGAACTCCACACACCCCGTGTTGTTCAGTTCCTGTAACTTTTCCAACACCTGTGGAGCATGCATTTCCAACTGCTCGATACCTACGCCCGACAATGAGAAGGCAACCTTAAAGTCCTTACCATTTTCACGAATCATATCGCCGATGGTATTCAGGGCTGGCATATAGCTGCGCTCTGCGATGTCGCTGATACTACGCTCGTTCTCATAATCATCATAATAATAATGATCGGTACCGATATCGAAGAAACGATAACGCTTCAGATGAATAATCTGATGTATCTCAAAATATAAACAAATTGTTTTCATATCTTTTCTTTTATTTGTTATTAATTATAGTTCCTATAGTGCCTATAGTTCCTATAGATTACTGTTCCCAACCAAGGGTTCTCTTATAGAGGGTGGCAATCCATGCGCCCACTTTCTCCCAGGTAATCTGGTCAACCTCCTTCTTTCCTTCTTCCTTGAGATATTGGAAGAGAGAGTCGTTAGCACAGATACTGTAAATGGCATCAGCAAGTGCGTGGATATCCCAATAGTCTACCTTAATACAGTTGTTGAGGATCTCGGCACAACCAGACTGTTTAGAGATAATAGACGGAGTACCACACTGCATCGCTTCCAAAGGAGAGATACCGAATGGCTCAGACACAGACGGCATCACATAGACATCAGAATCCTTCAGGCATTCATAAACCTGTTTGCCACGCATAAAGCCTGGGAAATGGAAACGGTCTGCGATACCACGCTCAGCAGCAAGATGAATCATCGCATTCATCATATCACCGGAGCCTGCCATACAGAAACGAACGTTATGAGTACGACGAATCACCATATTGGCAGCCTCCACAAAGTACTCAGGTCCCTTCTGCATCGTAATACGACCCAAGAAAGTCACTACCTTATCCTTACCAGTATGGTCTGGACGAGGAATTGCCTGATACTCTTCCGGCAATGGGTAAACAGCATTATGTACCGTGAAGCACTTCCGTGGATCCTGATGATACTGGTGGATGACAGTCTGACGTGTCAGTTCTGACACACACATAATACAGTCAGCCCAGTCCATACCGTTCTTCTCTATCGAGTAAACCGTTGGGTTCACCTTACCACGAGAGCGGTCAAAGTCTGTAGCATGCACATGGATACAGAGCGGTTTCCCACTTACTTGCTTAGCATGAATACCAGCAGGGTAAGTCAACCAGTCATGGGCGTGGATAATATCGAAGTCAAAGGTACGAGCCACCACACCTGCGATAATGGAGTAGTTATTAATCTCCTCATGCAGATTACCGGGATAGCCACCAGCGAATTCCATCGCACCCAGGTCATTGACGTGCATATAGTTAAAGTCAGCATAGATATGGTCGCGCAACTTAAAATACAAATCCGGGTCCATGATATTACCCACACGATCACGAACATAATCGTAGCTGACATCACGCCATGTAATAGGCACGGCATTCATAGCGACGATATTACAAGCGTTCCGCTCTTCGTCACCAAAAGGTTTCGGCAGACAGAGCGTGATATCCATATCACCCTGAGCATGCAAGCCCTGAGAGATACCATAGTTAGCGGTAGCGAGTCCACCGAACACGTGAGGAGGATACTCCCATCCAAACATTAACACTTTCATAGTCTTCTCCTCCTATTTTACTTTTGATAAGTATATTTCTCCAACAGTTTCAACGTACGCAGGATCTCAGCGACATTCATGGCAAATGCCATAGCGCCACGTCCATGGAATGGCGGGTTACCGTCGAACAGCTCACTGATGGTTCCCAGTGCGTGATAGTTGATCTCATCCTCGTAGCCTACCATCTGACGCTCCACAAAACTCAAACGTGTGCGCTTGTAAATCTTCAGACAGGCCTCCATATAGAATCCACCGAGCCAGGGCCATGCTGTACCCTGATGGTATGCATAGTCACGCTGAGTCTGCGGACCGACATACATCGGGTTGTAACCACCACTCTTCGGAGACAGTGAGCGAAGTCCCTTCGGTGTCAGCAACTCACGGGTGCAGACATCCAAAACGCTCTTCTTCTGTTCCTGTGACAATGGAGAATAGTCAAAGGCTACAGGGAAGATCATATTCGGACGAACACTCCAGTCCATCATATTGCCATCTACATAGTCAAGCAGATAGCCATATTCGTTGAGGAAAGTATCCACGAACGACACCTTGCAAGTCTCAGAACGTTCCTCCAGTTTCGCTGCGAATTTCTTATCGCCGAACTCCTCTTCCAAGGAAGCGCAGAACTTCAGGGCGTTATACCACAAGGCATTGAACTCTACGATATAGCCAGAACGGGGGACGACAGGATGACCGTTAGCGGTGGAGTTCATCCATGTGATCGCCTTGTCGCGACCATTCGCATAAAGCAGTCCGTTATCATCCAGACGCATCGTTGGATTACCACCCTTGATGACATACTCTACGATATCACGGACTAGTTTTCCATACATCTTATACCCCTTTTCCTTTCCGGCATCCTTGGTATATTGCTGGATAGCCCAGATTGCCCACAGAGGAACATCCGGATGCTCTATCTCGTAGATCTTCACACTGAGAGGTTTGTCCTCCATAAACTCACGGAGCCCCTTCTCTGCCGTCTTCATCACATGCTCGAAATAGTCCTGCTCACCAATAGCGAGAGTCAAGCCTGGCAATGCGATAAACGTATCACGGGCACGTGCCTTGAACCAAGGATAACCTGCCAGCAGGTAACGATCATCACTGTCGTCAAGCTCTTCTGCGGAACTGCCACTACGACGATCGCGGAAGTGGAACTGATGGGCTGCGGCAACCAGACAGTGATAGAAGTTATCACGAGGCTGACGTACATCAATCTCCTTTTGGAACAGACTCTTCAGGCTATTACTCTTAATTTCCTTCGTAGAAGCGGCAAAGATGATACTCTCACCCTTCTTGATGGACACTTCAAAATAGCCTGGAACATAAAGATCCTCATTAGAGGCATAACCACGCTCCTGCTCTTTCGGATACTCCACGCCACGATACCAATCTGGCTGGAATACGAACTCGTTTTTCTTATTGAACTGCATGTAGAGGTCTGGATAACCAGCATACATACAGGTCTTGATACCATTATCCACCTCATGATACTCACGAGATGCCGTTGAATTCTCATGCGTAAACTGCCTTACAGAGCGGAAGGCGAGGAACGGACGGAATCGCAACGTCGTAGCGGAATGAGCATCCTCCAAGGTATAACGAATCAAGATACGATCCTCATAACACTGGAAGATAGTCTCCCTCTTTAATAACACGCCACCAACACGATAAAGTGTAGTAGGCACCACATCACAAGTAAACTCCCGGATGTACTTGTGACCTTTCGGGCTGAAATTGTTTCCCTGATATTTATGGAGTCCGAGATTAAACTCAGCGCCGTGCTGAATTACCGTACAGTCAAGCGATGACAAGAGCACATGATTCTCATCATCAAGTTCTGGAACGGGAACAACGAGCAAACCATGATACTTACGCGTATTGCAGTCGACAAGCGTTGAACTGCTATAGGCACCAGAACGGTTTGTCCGAAGTAATTCACGACGGAGGGACTCCTCCAGGTTAGTCATTACAGCTTTTTCTAATCGCAAATAACTCATAGTTCCTATTTTAAGGTTTTCGTTTTAGATTTGTTTTCAATTCCCAAAAGTACACAATTTCACTGTGACTACAAAATAAAAAGAGTTTTTTTTTGTAAAAACCTTTGTTTTTTATGTGAAGTGGAAGATTCTTTACAACAAAAGCATTGTCAGTTTAGCCTTTTTTATTACTTTTGCACCGCTAATGATAGTTGACACCTTATGTTCATAGTAGGAAAAGATACAGAAAAGGACCAGATTAGACAAGCGATGAAAGACCTTTGGGAACTTCTCACAGAGGAGCAGCAACTTTTCTTGATGAAACACGTCTCATTGGAGAGATTCAAGAAGAGTGAATTCATCTATCACGAGAAGGAAACCCCTGAACACCTTTTCTGTCTTGTCAAGGGCAAAGTAAAAATCTTTAAGGAAGGAATAGGTGGTCGTCCACAGATTGTACGCATGGCAAAGCCACAGGGTTTCTTCGGCTATCGCGCAGGCTTTGTCGGTGACCACTACAGCACATCCTCCGCCGCTTTTGATACGGCAACGGTCTGCCAGATCCCGCTCCCTGTCATCAAGACGATTATCCGGGACAACAATGATGTTGCCATTTACTTTATCAAGCAACTGGCGAGCCTGTTAGGTCATGCGGACGAACAGACCGTCAATCTCACTCAAAAGCATATCCGGGGACGACTCGCCGAGGCATTGCTCCGACTGAAGAACAAATATGGTACAGAGGAAGATGGCAAGACATTATCCATCTGTCTGAGTCGTGAAGACCTTGCCAACCTTTCGAACATGACGACGAGCAACGCCATTCGCACCCTCTCCGCTTTTGCCTCAGAAGAGCTGATCTCCATTGACGGCAAAAGTATCATCTTACTTGACGAGCCCAAGTTATTGAAAATCTCCAAGAACGGTTAATCTGGGATCAGGAATTGAATGACTTCCTGCTCCACGTCTATATAGTATGCCCCGACGGGAGTACCCATCAGTCTGCCGTCAATACTCACCAAGGCATGCTTCGCCTCTTCTATCCTCACCTCACGGGTTCGGTAGGGATGCACACTACGATGGTTAAGGAAGCGTCCCGTTAACAACAGCCACAGACCGGCAAAGACTTGCAAAAGTCCTGTATGATAGACCACAGACACGTCGAGGAGTCCGTTATAGGGGACAGCATTAGGAGTCTGTCCGTATCCCGGTCCGCTTCCCACACACATCGTCATCACCTTACGGTTGATGACATCAGAATTGATCTTCACATTCATCTTATAGTCCATACGGTGAAAGATCATCAGGAAGACAGAGACGATAAAGGACAAGGTACGCGACCCCAGCATCGAACGGGTCTGTCGTCGCATATTCATCACATCAGCGATCAATCCGACATTAACACAATTCAGGAAATAACGGTTACATTTCTCTCCTTTCTTATTGGTATAACGTATACATCCCAAGTCAACAGGACGGACACGACGCTTTATCAGCCAGTCGACCGTCTGTTCCATATTACCCTCCTTGAAATCCCAGTAGCGGGCGAAGTCGTTCATCACACCATTGGGAATCACTCCCAAGGCAATGGTGTCACGAACCTGTTTCTCCACCTGCATCAGACAGTTGACAGCATCGTTCAAGGCAGAGTCCCCCCCCATCACGATAATCGTCTTATAGCCATTATGTATCAGCATCAACATCAACCGTTCCACACTGTCCGAAGTCTCACTCTGCACAAAGTCATATTGGACATGACGCTCATCCAACACCGCTTGGATTTTCTCACGTTGCTTACTGGATCGTCCCTTGGGACAATATAAGATACCCCATCTTGTCTCTTCTACTGCCATAGTGCTAATATCTCCTTCACTTTATCATCCATCGGCTGCATCGCATCAATCCAATGAATTTTGAAACCACGACGCTCCATTCCCCTGAACCATGTCATCTGTCGCTTGGCAAACTGATGAATGGCTATCTCCAGATGTTGGAACATCTCGTCATAGGTTGTATTACCGATAATATATTCAGTCACAAATTTATATTCCAGTCCATAATAGAGCAGGTCCTCTGACGGGATTCCTTCTGCCAGTAATGCCTTGACCTCATCAATCATCCCCTCCTCCAGTCGCGCTTTCAGTCGTCGGCTGATTTTCTCACGGCGCTGCTCCCTGTCGATATGGACACCGACAATGAGTGAGTCAACAGGAGGCAGTTCCCTCCTGGGCATGGGATGTTCCAGGTTATAAGTCTCGATCTCTATGGCTCGGATAGCACGCTGACAGGAGTCCACATCCGTCTTGTTATGCATATTAGAACCGTTTTTCTCCTTCAGCTCCACTAACATTTCTGTCAACTCCTCCAACGATTTGCTTTCCAGACGTTGGCGCAACTCAGGATTCTGAGGGACCGGTGATAGTTTATAACCTTTCAATACCGCCTCTATATAAAGCCCTGTACCCCCACAGAGGATGGGGACCACCCCACGACGGCAGATATCCTGATAGGCATCATAGAAATCCTGCTGATATTGGAAGAGGTTGTATTTCGTACCAGGCTCACAGATGTCAATCAGATGATAGGGGATCTTTACTATTTCATCTTTAATCTTTAATATATAATCTCCCAAATCCTTTCCCGTACCGATGTCCATACGACGATACACCTGACGGGAGTCCGCGGAGATAATCTCTCCACCAACCTTCTCCGCCAGTGCCGCCGCCAATGGAGTCTTACCACTGGCTGTAGGACCAAGTATGGTGATCATCTGCTTTGCCATCATGACTGTTTATGCATCGGCAAAGACCTTGCCGTCAGCAAGTCTTACCTCCAACTGATTATACTCACAATGGAAATCATTCTGCAACCGTTGCAGATACCTCTTACACTCCCACTTACACATCGGCAAGTCATGGAGCAGATAGTTACCACAAGTCTCTGGGGTGGTAGCGGGTACCTCATCCTGTGTCAGTATCCATTCCAAGCATTGGATTGTCAACTCCCTCATGTCAAGGACATTATAATCACCCGTCATAACGATATACATACCCGTCATACAGCCCATCGGACCGACATACACCACATCGTCTTTCACCTGTGAGTTGCGAAACCATGTCGCCATCAGATGCTCGATACTATGCATGGCGGCAGGCGCCACTGCCGGTTCCTTGTTCGGTTCCGTGATACGGAGGTCGAAGGTCCTGAACCGTTTGTCATCCCTTGAGAGATAGATACCTGGTTTCAAACGAGTGTGGTCAATAGTAAAACTCTGAATAACTTCCATCTGTTTTGTTTTTTGGTTCTGTGTGCAAAAATACATAAAAAAAGCCGTCCGACAAAATCGGACAGCTTTTATTTTCAATTGTCAATTATCAATTGCGATTATTTCAGTTGACTTCGTCGACGCAGATACGCGACTCGGCATACTGAAAGCGAGCTTTCGTCTGCTCTCGCTGCTTATTTGAGTTCTGCGAGGTACTTGATAGTACGAACCATCTGAGAAGTGTAAGAGTTCTCATTGTCGTACCAAGCAACAACCTGTACGAGAGAGTTACCGTCACCCATCTTAGAAACCATGGTCTGGTTAGCGTCGAAGAGTGAACCGAACTTCATACCGATGATATCGCTTGAAACAAGCTTCTCCTCAGTGTAACCGAAGCTCTCGTTGGTAGCAGCCTTCATAGCAGCGTTGATACCCTCAACAGTAACCTCACCCTTAACAACAGCGTGCAGGATAGTGGTAGAACCTGTAGGAGTTGGAACGCGCTGAGCAGCACCGATCAGCTTACCGTTCAGCTCAGGAATAACCAGACCGATAGCCTTAGCAGCACCAGTTGAGTTAGGAACGATGTTCTGAGCACCAGCACGTGCACGCTGAACATCACCCTTGCGCTGAGGACCGTCCAGGATCATCTGGTCACCAGTGTAAGCGTGAACAGTTGTCATGATACCGCTCTGGATAGGAGCGAAGTCGTTCAGAGCCTTTGTCATAGGAGCCAGACAGTTAGTGGTGCAAGAAGCTGCAGAGATAACGGTGTCAGCAGGAGTCAAAGTCTTGTGGTTAACGTTGTATACGATAGTAGGCAGATCGTTACCAGCAGGAGCAGAGATAACAACCTTCTTGGCACCAGCGGTCAGGTGAGCAGAAGCCTTCTCCTTAGAAGTATAGAAACCTGTGCACTCCAGGACAACGTCTACGTCCAGCTTACCCCAAGGCAGCTCAGCAGCGTTAGGAACAGCATAGATAGTGATCTCCTTACCATCAACGATGATAGAGTTCTCTGTGCAGTCTACAGTGTGCTTGTTCTCACCGAACTTGCCACAGAAACCACCCTGAGCGGTGTCATACTTCAACAGATGAGCAAGCATCTTTGGGCTTGTCAAGTCGTTGATAGCTACTACCTCATAACCTTCAGCCTCGAACATCTGACGGAATGCGAGGCGACCGATACGGCCGAAACCGTTAATTGCTACTTTTGTCATTTTTACTTAATTATTTAAAGGGTTTATTAAAATTTTTTCCTTTTTCGGGCACAAAGTTACGAAAAAATATCTATATTTGCACTTGATTTGTATCTTAATTAAGATTAAAGATTTGACATTAAACATTAAAAATGAGATAAATCAAGGACGATAGTCTGAGATTGTAAAATGTAGATTACAATTTAAACATTATAGTTAAACATTAAAAGCTAAGATTATGGGATTTTTAAAAGAATTCAAAGAGTTTGCCATGAAGGGCAACGTGATGGACATGGCAGTCGGTGTTATCATCGGCGGTGCTTTTGGTAAGATCGTTTCTTCTTTGGTAGCCGACGTGCTGATGCCTATTATCAGTCTCTGCACTGGTGGCATCGACTTCACCAACCTGTTCGTCAACCTATCTGATGACAAGGAGTATGCTACACTGGCTGCCGCTCAGGAGGCTGGTGCCAACGTGTTTGCATGGGGTCAGTTCTGTCAGAACATCATCGACTTCATCATCATCGCTTTCTGTATCTTCTTGATGATTAAGACGATGAACAAGCTGAACCGTAAGAAGGAAGAGCCAGCTCCCGAGGCTCCCGCAGGACCAACCCAGGAGGAGCTGTTAGAAGAGATCCGCGACCTGCTGAAGCTGAAATAAATCAAGAATTTAACCTAATTATTATAATATAAGGTGGCATTATTTTGTCACCTTATATTATTTGTATACTTTTGTACACGAAAATCGAAAATTAGGATAATGAAGACATTAGATTTCAAGCCGAAGATGTTTTCGGCAATCAAGCATTACGACAAAAAGACGTTCCTCGCCGACCTGATGGCGGGTATCATTGTGGGTATCGTGGCACTCCCTCTCGCCATCGCCTTTGGTATTGCCAGCGGTGTGTCACCTGAGAAAGGTATCATCACTGCCATTGTGGCAGGACTCATGATCTCATTGTTTGGAGGCAGCAAGGTACAGATCGGAGGACCCACGGGTGCCTTCATCGTCATTGTCTATGGTATCATCCAACAATATGGCATACAGGGACTGACCATCGCCACCCTGATGGCTGGTGTCTTCCTGATCCTGTTAGGTGTGCTCCGACTCGGAACGATCATCAAATACATCCCCTATCCTATCGTCGTGGGCTTTACCAGCGGTATTGCCGTCACGATCTTCACCACACAGATCAAGGACCTCTTCGGCATGACGATGGATGTGGTACCTACCGACTTCGTGGAGAAATGGATAGCCTATTTCTCGAACCTGGGGAACATTGACCCATGGAGTGCCGTCATGGGACTGGCAAGTGTCGTTATCATTGCCGCCTGGCCCATACTGGCACGGATGTTCCGTCTGTCACCCTTACGCTCACTTCCCGGTTCTCTGGTGGCAATCATCGTCATTACCATTGCCACCTTATTACTGAAACAATATGCGGGTGTCACCTCCATAGAGACCATCGGCGACCGTTTCAGCATCAACTCCCAACTGCCTGGTGCTGTCGTACCAGCCCTCTCGTGGGAGACTATCAAGGGACTGGTAGGACCCGCGGTCACCATTGCCGTCCTGGGAGCCATCGAGTCATTACTCTCCGCTACCGTTGCGGATGGTGTCATCGGTGACCATCATAACTCGAATACAGAGCTTATCGGACAAGGTATCGCGAATATCGCCTCTCCCCTCTTCGGCGGTATTCCCGCAACAGGAGCCATCGCCCGTACGATGACGAATATCAACAATGGAGGACGCACCCCTGTGGCTGGCATCATCCATGCCGCCGTCCTGACGCTCATCTTCCTGTTCCTCATGCCCCTCGCCCAGTATATCCCTATGGCATGTCTTGCCGGCGTACTAGTCGTTGTCTCTTATGGTATGAGTGGATGGCGTTCTTTCCTCGCTATGTTACGCAACCCGAAAAGCGACATCACCGTCTTGCTGCTCACATTCTTCCTCACCATCATCTTCGACCTCACCGTCGCCATCGAGTTCGGACTCATCTGTGCCTGTCTGCTCTTTATGCGTCGTATGGCAGAGACGACGGATGTTCATGCCGTCCTTAAGGAGATCGACTTGAACGAGGATGCGGATATGGAGCGTGGCAACCTGGAGCACCTCACCATCCCCAAGGGTGTGGAGGTCTATGAGATCAACGGTCCTTACTTCTTTGGTGCCGGCAACCGTTTCGAGGATATCATGGCACGCTATGGCAAACACCCGAAGGTCCGTATCATCCGTATGCGTAAAGTTCCCTTCATCGACTCCACAGGACTGCACAACCTCGAGAACATGTGTATGATGAGTCAGAAGGAGGGTATCACCGTCGTCCTCTCTGGTGTCAACGAGAAGGTGGAGACCGTCCTCAAACGCAATAACTTCCAGCGCATCATCGGTGAGGAGAACATCTGTAACCACATCGACCTCGCCCTGGCTCGCGCCAAGGAGATTGTCGAGGGATAAAAGAGAAAGCAAATGATGAAGCGCTGACGTCCCTTATTGTGACTGCAGCATCTGCTTGACAGTACGGTTGTTCTTGACAAATTTGTGATTTTGTGAATTTGTGATTTTGTGAATTTAAGGAATTTCCTACCCCACAAACTCAGCAAACAGAGGGTATCCCTTATTTGTATTTATCATAATATTTAAATTAATATATTAATAATAATATTATTACTTCTTACCCTTTGCACCTCGAAAACGGCTTAAAGTCACAAAATCACATTTTCACACTTTCACATTCTGGTGATTTTGTGGATGAATGCCTCCCCTTTTTCGTTTTTTTTCTTGCGCTTCCTGATACAAATGCCTTCTATGCTTTATGCCAATGCCTGTTATGGGGGTAAAGGAATACCTCCCAAAAGTATAGGAGACATTGGAATACCCCCATAGGAGATATCCGAACAAGTGATAGAAGGCATTCCCGTGTTTTCGCCAGCAGATTTACTACTCCCCTTCTCCCTTTTTCTTCTGAAACGTAGATGTACAGGGCGTTTCAAGACGGGAGTAGTTTGACAACTACTCCCGTACTTGTCCTTTTTTAATCGTTGTATGGGGAAGTTAGGGAATACCGGCACCGTTGGTGAACACCATCATAAGCTTCTGATTGTTAATCATATGCTTCCTCATGTTCGGGCTGACAGCCTTGATCAGGATATAAGGTTGCGTCTTACTGGCATCGCCCACCTGTTTGACGGCGATCTTGCCTTCCTCCTCTATCATGTCCGTGTCGACCATCAGCACGTTGAACACATGACCGTTGGCGTTCTTCGTCCCTGTGTACGTCAGGACGTAATACTCCGTCCACCCGTTCTCACTTTCGAATTTGACCTCACCGTCGTCCTCTCTGGTGTCAACGAGAAGGTGGAGACCGTCCTCAAACGCAATAACTTCCAGCGCATCATCGGTGAGGAGAACATCTGTAACCACATCGACCTCGCCCTAGCAAGGGCGAAGGAGATAGTGGGATAGCTCATTCCCTATACTCCAGGATATCGCCCGGCTGGCAACCCAGCTCGCGACAGATTGCCTCAAGGGTGGTAAAGCGTACTGCCCTTGCCTTTCCCGTCTTCAGGATACTGAGATTTGCCTGCGTCAGTCCTATCCGCTCGGCGAGTTCACCCAGTGATATCTTACGCTTTGCCATCTCCACGTCTAAATTGACAATGATCTGTCCCATCGCTATATCGTTAATTCCTGCTCTTTTTGCATGTCAATACCTCGCTGTATCATCCAACCAGTCAACTCCAAAGCTCCTCCTATTAGAAAAGAGAATGTCGTCACAAACACTGTCCAATATTGAGAGATGTCAAATATCAATGCACCAAGTACGAAAGAGAACAAAGTTACAAGGTTGCCCATCCGTGTGAAAAGTCGGGCGTTGTCCTTAGTAAAGACTTTTCCTTGTCTGATGTTTCTGCCAATTTTTATCCAGATATAGATAAAACAGATAAGAAAAGCTATCATGAGGGCGCATACCTTTAAGTCTTTTTTTCCGAAAGACGGTACACGTTCCTGTATGCCAATGAAAAGCCATAGGTCTAGCAGAAGGTACAGAACAACACTAATTACAATACTCCATGGCTGTTTGTAGGCACTTGAGTCCTCAAGGGACAGATAATCAATATTCCACCAATTCTTTATCCAATTCTTCATATCAACTTACTTTTTATTATAAAATTTTTATTGTTTATTTTGATAAATTTATCGTTTATCGATATGCAAAGGTAAGTATTATTTGTCAAACGACCAAATAAATTCGATAAAAAAAACCGGAAGTTGTCACTTCCGGCTTTTTAGGTATCACTCCCACTCGATCGTTGCGGGTGGCTTTGACGAGATATCATAGCAGACGCGGTTGACACCACGTACCTTATTGATAATCTCGTTGCTGACCTTTGCCAAGAAATCGTAAGGCAGGTGAGCCCAGTCGGCTGTCATCGCATCCGTAGAAGTAACGGCACGGAGTGCCACGGGATTCTCGTAAGTACGCTCATCACCCATCACACCAACGCTGCGGACAGGACTCAGCAGGATAGCACCTGCCTGCCACACCTTATTATATAATGTCTCACCATCGGTATCGACATACTCACGTAAGCCACGGATATAGATATCATCGGCATCCTGCAAGACACGAACCTTCTCTGGTGTGATGTCGCCTAAGATACGGACAGCCAATCCAGGACCTGGGAACGGATGACGTGTGATGAGATGCTCGGGCATTCCCATTTGACGACCGACACGACGCACCTCATCCTTGAACAGCCATTTCAGCGGTTCACAGAGCTGGAGGTTCATCTCCTTAGGCAGTCCACCCACGTTATGGTGACTCTTGATGACCTTACCCGTAATATTCAGTGACTCGATACGGTCGGGATAAATCGTTCCTTGTGCCAGCCACTTGGCATCAGTAATCTTCCTTGCCTCGGCATTAAACACCTCCACGAAGTCACGACCGATAATCTTACGTTTCTGTTCTGGCTCTGTCACACCAGCAAGGTCGTTGAAGAACTTCTCGCTGGCATCGACACCAATCACATTCAGGCCAAGCACCTTATAGTCATCCATTACCTGCTGGAACTCGTTCTTTCGCAGCATACCATGATCGACAAAGATACAGGTAAGGTTCTTACCGATTGCTTTGTTAAGTAACACAGCGGCGACAGAAGAGTCAACACCACCAGACAAGCCGAGGATGACACGGTCGTTGCCGACCTGTTCTTTCAACTCCTTCACAGTGGTCTCTACAAACGAGGCTGCACTCCAGTCTTGTTTAGAGCCACAGATATCCACCACGAAATTCTTCAGCAACAATGCTCCTTGTGAAGTATGATAAACTTCCGGATGGAACTGTACTGCCCAGATGGGTTGTTCTACAGAAGCAAAGGCGGCGTTCTTCACGTCCTTCGTCGAGCCAATCACCTCAAAACCCTCAGGGATGGCAGTAATAGTGTCACCATGCGACATCCATACCTGTGAGCCTCTGTCGAAGCCTTTGAACAAAGGATTGTAGAGATTGATGGTCTCCAAATGGGCACGACCATACTCACGAGAGTCTGCCTTTTCCACTTTACCTCCGAGGGTGTGCGAGATAAACTGTGCGCCATAGCAGATTCCCAATACAGGGAGTCTGCCCACAAACTGGCTCAGGTCTACCTTAAAAGCCTCCGGGTCGTGGACACTGAAAGGTGAGCCACTCAGAATGACACCAATCACACTGGGGTCATCCTTCGGGAATTTGTTATAAGGCAGAATCTCACAGAAAGTATCCAGCTCACGTACTCGACGACCTATCAACTGTGTCGTCTGGGAGCCGAAGTCTAGAATAATGATTTTCTGTTGCATATATATTATATATTAGTAATAAATTTCTCTGCTTGATCGAGGGTATCGAGCTTGCCGACATCCAACAGTCGGAGGTCTGTTGCCTCGTATCCTTTAATCAGATGGGTAGCACAAGCCTTAAGATAGAAATCCATAATAGGAAACCTGTCTTGCCACTCACACAACAAGGGTGTCAGCGAGGGATGAAAGACATGGATACCGCTGAAGGCGAGTTTTTTTAGGGGAGAGAGGTGAGAGTCAGCAACAGGACCCTTCAGCTCACCTGTCTCGATATTCGTCCAACCTTGCAGACGCATATCGTCATCGAAAAGCAGATAACGCTTCGTCTGACGCTGGCTGACGACAAGCAAGGGAGCATCCATCGGCAGTCGTCTCAAATCGAGATTGCTGAGGATATCCACATTATGAATCAGGATGGGACTGTTGGGGTCGAACAATGGCATCGCCTTCTTGATTCCCCCACCCGTCTCCAGGAGTTGATCCCGCTCATCACTGATACGGATATCGAGTCCGAAGTTCTCATTGACTTTCAGATAATCAATGATCTGGTCAGCAAAATGATGGACATTGACCACAATACGCTCAAAGCCCGCTTCCTTCAACCGCATCACGACATGATAAAGCAGGGGTTGCCCCCCTACTGGCACCAATGCCTTGGGCATCGTGTCTGTCAGCGGTTTTAACCGTGTGCCCAGTCCTGCAGCAAAAATCATCGCCTGTCTCATCAATCGTATCGGGTTTAGAGTGTAGAATGTAGCGTCTGGGTGATGTTTTGCTCACGATGACATATCTGTACCTCAATGCCAAACTTATCGTGGATATGCTCTGCCAAGTGCTGAGCGGAATACACACTACGGTGTTGTCCGCCCGTACAGCCGAACGAGAACATCAGACTCGTAAAGCCTCGCTGGATATAACGGCGCACATGGGCATCAGCGAGTTTATAGACGGAATCAAGGAAGGTCAGTATCTCACCATCATCCTCCAGAAAGCGGATGACAGGCTCGTCCAGGCCCGTCAGTTGCTTATACGGCTCATAACGTCCTGGGTTGTGCGTCGAGCGACAGTCGAACACATAACCTCCACCATTGCCACTCTCATCCTCGGGAATACCCTTTCGATAAGAGAAGCTAAAGACCTTCACCACCAGCGGTCCCTGTGCGTCATATTTCGAGAACGTAGGAGGTCCGTCTTGTGGATGTGGCGTATAGGGGTTGCGGTCTGTTGTCTTATAACCATCCGAGCGACTTGCCGTCGTCTCTATCTGCTGGAACTGAGGCAGCTCCGTCAACTGACGCAACAAGGACATCAGATAAGGATAGTGGAAGTTAGTGACTGCCAATAACTCACGCAGGTTCTGGATGGCAGGCGGTATCGAGGTGATGAAATGCTGCTTACGCTCGAAATAGCCACGGAAGCCGTATGCCCCCAGCACTTGCAGGATACGGAAAAGGACAAATAGTGACAGACGCTCCACAAAATGATGGGGTGTAGGCACTTCCGTAAACTGTTTCAGTGCGTGATAATACTCATAGACGAGTTCACGACGTAACTTATACGGATACCTTGCCGATGCCTGCCAGAGAAAAGAGGCAAGGTCATAATAATAAGGTCCTTTGCGCCCACCCTGAAAGTCAATAAAATAAGGATTCCCCTGAGCGTCCAGCATCACGTTACGAGCCTGGAAGTCACGATAGAGGAAAGCCTCACATTTCTCTGCCGTCAGGTCCTTCGCCAACAAACGGAAGTCTGCCTCCAGTTTCATCTCATGGAAATCCAGTTCTGTTGCCTTCAAGAAACAATACTTGAAATAATTCAAGTCGAAGAGGACAGAGTTCACATCAAACTCCGCCTGTGGATAACAATGGGAGAAATCCAACTCACGGGCACCGCGGATCTGGATGTTCGGCAGTTGTCGGATGGTACGCTTCAAGAGGTCCTGCTCCTTCAACGTATATCGTCCACCAGCCTCCCGTCCACCACGGATGGCATCAAATAATGAGGTGGAGCCGAGATCTGTCTCCAGATAACGTAACTCATCCTCACTGACAGCAAGTAGCCGCGGCACTGGTAATTGGCGTTTGGTAAAATGGCGACAGAGATAGACAAAGGCATGGTTCTCGTCACGACTGGTACCTATGACTCCCACGACAGTGGAACCGTCCTGCGCCGTCAAACGATAGTACACACGATTGCTTCCTGCTACGGGCAACTGCTCCATCATCGAAGGCTCTGCCCCACTCCACTTCTTGTATAGTTCTACTAACTGATGCATAATTGCCGACAAAGTTACGAAAAGTCGAGAGCAAAACAAAAGAATTTATTCTTTTTTTTGCCGAGACGGAGTTACTTCGCCATCTTGATGGCAAAGTTACGAAAAAAAGAGAGAAATGCAAAAGGAAAGGGCACAAAAAAACCGGTTGTCTCACGACAATCGGTTTTAAAACAAACTACTTAAAAACTAATCTACTAAAACAAATCAAAAAAATATCTTTATTTCGCTAAATCCTAATATAATCTTGCCAAGGGTTTTAACCTTTTTGACGATGCAAAGATAAAAACTATCCTTGAAAAAAGCAAACATTATATCTAAAAATCGAACATTTCTTGATTTAAATCAAAGAGGAGGACTGATTTTCAAGTCAATCCCCCTCGTTTTGATATGTCTGGTTTACAATTCGTTACATCATTCCGCCCATGCCAGGTGCGCCACCCATTGGCATAGCAGGTTCCTTTTCTGGTTTGTCAACAATCAGGCATTCCGTTGTCAGGAACATGCCAGCAATTGATGCAGCATTCTCCAGTGCGACACGTGCAACCTTTGCAGGATCCACGATACCAGCCTTACGCATATCCTCATACTCATCAGTACGGGCATTGTAACCGAAATCACCCTTGCCCTCGCGGACTTTCTGTACGACAACAGCGCCCTCACCGCCACCATTGACAGCAATCTGACGCAGTGGTTCCTCGATGGCACGACAGATGATGTTGATACCTGTCTGCTCATCAGCATTGGCACCCTTGACATTGACTAAAGACTCCTGGGCACGGATGTAGGTAGTACCACCACCAGCGACAACACCTTCCTCAATAGCGGCGCGGGTAGCGCAAAGGGCATCGTCCACACGGTCTTTCTTCTCCTTCATCTCCACCTCACTATTGGCACCTACATAGAGGACAGCGACACCACCTGCCAATTTGGCAAGACGCTCCTGCAGCTTCTCCTTGTCGTAAGAAGAGGTCGTCAACTCTATCTCCTTCTTGATCTGGGCAATACGATCCTGGATAGCCTGTTTGTCACCGGCGCCATTGACGATCGTAGTATTATCCTTAGAGACTGTTACCTTATCACAAGTACCCAGCATCTCCAACGTAGCCTGCTCCAGCTTCAAGCCCTTCTCCTCACTGATAACGACACCACCTGTCAGGATGGCAATATCCTCAAGCATCGCCTTGCGACGATCACCGAAGCCAGGCGCCTTGACAGCACAGATCTTCAGACCACCACGCAGACGGTTGACAACCAAAGTTGTCAGAGCCTCTGAGTCAACATCCTCTGCAATGACGAGCAAGGGGCGTCCACTCTCAGCAGCAGGCTGCAAGATAGGCAGGAAGTCCTTGATATTAGAGATCTTCTTATCATAGATGAGAATATAAGGATTCTCCATTACACACTCCATCTTCTCACTATCTGTCATAAAATAAGGTGACAGATAGCCACGGTCGAACTGCATACCCTCGACGACACCGATATGGGTATCACGACTCTTAGACTCTTCGATGGTGATGACACCATCCTTAGACACCTTACGCATAGCGTCAGCCAGCAGTTTACCAATCTCCTCATCGTTATTGGCGGAAACGGTAGCCACCTGCTCAATCTTGTCGTAGTTGTCATCAACCTGCTCAGCATTCTCCTTGATAAAATCAACCACAGCCTTCACAGCCTTGTCGATACCACGCTTCAAGTCCATGGGGTTGGCACCTGCTGTGACATTCTTCAAGCCCTCTGTAACAATAGCCTGTGTCAGAATGGTAGCAGTCGTTGTACCATCACCAGCATCATCGCCCGTCTTAGAGGCGACACTCTTGACAAGCTGTGCACCTGTATTCTCAAATTTATCCTCCAACTCAATCTCCTTGGCAACGGTCACACCGTCCTTAGTAATCTGGGGAGCACCGAACTTCTTCTCAATCACTACGTTACGTCCCTTAGGACCTAATGTAACCTTCACTGCGTTGGCTAGCTGATCCACACCGTTCTTCAGCAGGTCGCGAGCCTCAATATTGAATTTAATATCTTTTGCCATAATAGTTCTTTTTTTATTTTTTTCGATATTTCGGAATTTCGATATTACGATATTACGATATGGATTATCATTTCTCAATAACAGCGAGAACGTCAGACTGACGCATCATCAGATACTTGGTTCCCTCAAACTCGAGTTCTGTGCCAGAGTACTTGCCATACAGCACCTCGTCACCAGCCTTCAGAATCATCTCCTCATCCTTAGTTCCCTGTCCTACAGCCTTGATGGTTCCATGCAGGGGTTTCTCCTTGGCAGTATCTGGGATGATGATACCACCGATCTTCTCTTCTGCCGGTGCGGGCAATACCAACACACGGTCTCCTAATGGTTTGATATTCATAATACTAAAATTTTAAATTAAACTTACTGACTCAAAATAGGCGAAAAGCGTGCCAATCTTTCATAACTGACACTTTGGCAGATAGTCTTTATACCTTATTATATATTAAAAAAGAGTTTAAAATTTGGTTTTCTTCTCACTTATTCGTACCTTTGCAAAATATAGTCAATTTCAAACAGGTTATGAAAGAGTTTATCAAGTATGTTTTTGCCACAGTAACAGGCATTGTCGTTTTCACCCTTATCCTGGGTATTTTCTTCGTGATTTCCTTGGTAGGACTGGCTGCCTCCTCGGCATCCTCTGTTCCCGTAGAGAAAAATTCCGTGTTCACATTAATGCTCTCCGGACAAGTGGAGGAGCGTGTGGAGGAAGATGTGTTGGGACTCTTGATGGGACAAGTCAGTGAGAACCTTGGACTGGACGATATCCTCGCATCCATCAAGAAAGCAAAAGAAAACGAGGACATCAAGGGTATCTATATCGAGTCAGGACTTTTCTCCATTGACACTCCTGCCTCTGCCCATGCCATCCGTGAGGCACTGCTTGACTTCAAGAAGAGTGGGAAATGGATTATCGCCTACGGTGACAGCTACACACAGACAGAATATTATATCTGCTCCGTGGCTGACAAGGTTTACCTGAACCCGCAAGGAATGGTAGACTGGCATGGTCTTTCTGCTAATCCCATGTTCCTGAAAGACCTGCTTGCCAAATTTGGGGTAAGATACCAGCTCTGTAAGGTCGGTAAATACAAGAGTGCCCCTGAGATGATGACTGCCGACGGGATGAGTGAGCCGAACCGTGAACAGGTGACAGCCTATATGAATGGTATTTGGAAGGTGATGTTGAAGGATGTCTCTGACAGTCGTAAGATCTCCATTGACTCCCTGAATGCCTATGCCGACCGTTTTGTCGCATTATCCAACCAACCTGATCTTGTGAAGATGAAGATGGTTGACGGTCTGCTGTATACCGACGAGGTGAAAGGTGAGATTAAGAAGCTCCTGAAGATTGATGCTGACGACCATATCAACCAACTGTCTCTCAGTGACATGGTTAACGTGAAAGGAAAGAAAGAGAGTGGTGAGAAGATTGCCGTCTATTACGCATATGGTGACATCATAGACTCTGAGGTTGCCAGTCTGACCCAGCAAGAGCACAGCATTGTAGGACCTACCGTCTGCAAGGACTTGGAGAAGCTGGCTGAGGATGACGATGTGAAAGCCGTTGTGCTGCGTGTCAACTCTCCTGGCGGCTCTGCCTATGCCTCTGAGCAGATATGGCATGCCATCACTAAGTTGAAGGCCAAGAAGCCCGTTGTCGTCTCGATGGGTGGCTACGCAGCCTCTGGTGGCTACTATATCAGTTGTGCTGCCAACTATATCTACTCAGAGCCTACCACCATCACTGGTTCTATCGGTATCTTCGGTATGTTCCCCGATGTCAGTGGACTGCTGACCGACAAGCTGGGTGTTAAGTTTGACGAGATAAAGACCAACAAACACGCTGCCTTCGGAACGATAGCACGTCCTTTCAACGAAGAGGAGATGGCTTTGCTCGACCAGTATATCGGTCGTGGCTACGAGCTCTTCCGCAAACGTGTAGCAGATGGTCGTAAGCTATCTGTTGAGAGTGTTGAGGAGATTGCCCAGGGACGTGTATGGCTGGGTAATGACGCACTGGGTATCAAACTCGTAGACGCTATCGGTTCTTTGGATGACGCTGTCAAGAAGGCTGCTCAACTGGCTAAGTTGGAAGAATACAAGACTGAGAGTTATCCTGCACCTGCTGACTGGGTAGAGCAAATCATGGGACAGATCAACAAGAAGAGTTATCTTGACGAAGAGATGCGCGCTACACTAGGAGAGTATTACAAGCCTTTCAGTGACATCAGGAATATCAACAAGAAGAGTGCTATCCAGGCTCGCCTGCCATATTACCTCTATATAAAATAAACAAGGTGGCATGAGGGTTGAAGGGGATTTTATTGTCATCAACAAGTGGCTGTTGCCGTTGAGTTGGCTCTATGGTTTAGGAGTCAAGTTGCGCAACATGGCTTTTGAGCTGGGTATCCTGAAGACCCGTTCATTCGACATCCCCGTTATCTCTGTGGGCAACATTACTGTTGGCGGCACTGGTAAGACACCCCATGTAGAGTATCTGGTGAAGCACCTGAAAGACCTCTTTCATGTAGCAGTACTCAGTCGTGGCTACAAACGGAAGAGCAAGGGTTTCATCATTGCCAACGACAAGACCACCATGTTGGAGATCGGGGATGAGCCCTACCAGATGAAACAGAAATTCCCTCAAGTGACAGTAGCTGTCGACAAAAGTCGCTGTCATGGCATTGACGAGTTGACCAGTCACGACAAGAGACTGGATGTCATCTTACTCGACGACGCCTTCCAGCACCGCTATGTCAAGCCAGGTGTCAATATCCTGTTGGTAGACTACCACAGACTTGTCATCTATGACACCTTGCTCCCTGCCGGACGACTCCGAGAGCCGCTGACAGGAAAGGACCGTGCCGATATTGTCATCGTCACCAAATGTCCTAAAGACCTGAAACCCATGGAGTACCGCGTCATCACCAAGGCGATGAAGCTCTATGCCTACCAGAGTTTGTACTTCACCGCCCTGGAATACGACGACCTACAGCCCGTCTTTGGTGGGAACTCCCGTCCGCTGAGCAGTCTGAAGCCCAAGGAGCATGTCCTCCTACTCACTGGTATCGCCTCTCCGGAACAGATGATACATGACCTGAAACCGTATACCAAGAACCTCACCCCACTGAGCTTCGCAGACCATCATGAGTTCAAGAAGAAGGACATCCAACTCATCAACGAGACATTCGCTCAACTCCCAGAGCCCCGTTGTATCATCACTACAGAGAAAGACACCACCCGTCTGTATGACGTGGAGGGACTGAGCGACGAGGTACGCCGTCATATCTACGCCCTTCCTGTCAGCATCCATTTCTTGCTGGACCAGGAGGACACGTTTAACCAATATATCATAGGCTATGTACGAAAAAATTCAAGAAACAGCATCCTGGCTAAGACAAAGGATGACCACAAGCCCAACAACAGCAATTATCCTGGGAACAGGTCTCGGACAATTAGCTTCCGAGATAACTGACAAGAAAGAGATCCCCTATGCAGAGATTCCCAACTTTCCTGTTTCAACAGTGGAAGGACATAGCGGCAAACTGATTTTCGGGAAGTTAGGAGGTGTCGACATCTTAGCCATGCAGGGACGCTTCCATTATTATGAGGGTTACTCCATGAAGGAGGTGACATTCCCTATCCGAGTGATGTATGAATTGGGCATCAAGACGCTTTTCGTATCAAATGCCGCAGGTGGTATGAACCCGCAATTCAATATTGGCGACCTGATGATCATCACCGATCATATCAATTTCTTCCCTGAGCATCCCCTCCGTGGCAAGAACTATCCCACAGGTCCCCGTTTCCCGGATATGCATGAGACATATGACAAGAATCTCATCCAGCTCGCTGCCAACATCGCCTATGAGAAGAAAATACGTGTGAAATTCGGGGTCTATATCGGTTTACAAGGTCCTACCTTTGAGACACCTGCCGAATATAAGATGTATCACATGATGGGTGCTGACGCCGTGGGAATGTCTACTGTACCAGAAGTCATCGTTGCCCACCACTGTGGTATCCGCACCTTCGGCATCTCCGTCATCACCGATCTGGGTGGTTTCGACAATCCTGTGGAAGTGAGCCATGAGGAAGTACAGGAAGCAGCTAATGCCGCCCAGCCTTTCATGACAGAGATTATGCGAGAGATGATTGTACGATCGGAGAAAGTCACGTCACAAAAGCAAGAGAATTTCAATACTGACCACCCAACAGAAAAATGGAAATAGCAAAATTAGGAGAGTTCGGACTCATTGACCGGCTCACGAAAGACATCAAGCCCCAGAACGAGTCCACAAAATATGGTGTGGGCGACGACTGTGCCGTGCTCCACTACCCCGACAGCGAGGTACTGGTGACAACGGACATGTTAATGGAGGGAGTCCACTTCGACCTCACCTATATCGACTTGGAGCATCTCGGGTGGAAGTCGGCAATGGTGAATATCAGCGATATCTTCGCCATGAACGGTATCCCCCGCCAACTGACTGTCAGTATGGCACTCAGCAAACGTTTCACAGTAGAGGATATGGAGCAGTTCTATAACGGTCTGCGCATGGCTTGCGACAAATGGAACGTGGATATCGTAGGGGGTGACACCACCTCTTCCTATACCGGTCTTGCCATCAGCATCACCTGTATCGGAGAGGCTCGCAAAGAGGATATCGTCTACCGCAATGGCGCCAAGGAGACAGACCTCATCTGTGTCAGCGGCGACCTCGGTGCCGCCTATATGGGACTACAGCTCCTGGAGCGTGAGAAAGCCATCTACTATGAACAGGTCAATGAGATACAGAAGAAGATTGCCGAGGCGAAAGCCAAGGGCGACACCCAAAAGATCTCAACACTCAACGCTCAGCTCTCAACCATCGCTACACCTGACTTCGCCGGCAAGGAATACCTGCTTCAACGCCAGTTGAA
The DNA here is from genome assembly GCF_900115435.1 of Prevotella sp. tf2-5. GTDB lineage: Bacteria > Bacteroidota > Bacteroidia > Bacteroidales > Bacteroidaceae > Prevotella. Next base: position 7,009 of record NZ_FOWK01000002.1, on the reverse strand, counting down.
GACAGAGGCACGTGGGGACATCATCCAACGGCTGCGTGAGGCGAATATACGTCCCACGGCAATGATGGATATCTCTGACGGGCTGTCGAGTGAACTGATGCATATATGCAAACAGAGTCATGTGGGATGTCGTGTCTTCGAGAAACAGATTCCCATCGACTACCAGACGGCGGTGATGGCGGAAGAGCTGAATATGAATGTGACGACTTGTGCCTTGAATGGTGGAGAGGACTACGAGTTATTATTCACCGTTCCCATCGGTGACCACGAGAAGATAGAGGCAATGGAGGATATCAAGCTTATCGGGCATATCACCAAGGAGAGCCTCGGGCATATCCTCGTTACCCGTGATGACCAGGAGTTTGAGCTCAAGGCTCAGGGGTGGAATCCGTTATAAACTGACGGGGTGTCTTTCCTGTCAGTTTGAGGAAAGCACGACGAAAGGTAGAGATAGAGGCGAAACCACTCTCATTCGCCACATAATCCAATGTATACTCTGGGTGTTCCCGTAACAAGGGAACACTCTTTTTCTCTATACGTATCTGGTTGATATAATCATAAAAGGTCTGTCCACGTACCTGACTCAGATAGTTACTAACGTAAGTACGGTTGGTTCCCATCGCTGCGGCAAGATCCGTTAACGTAAGGTTCTTTACCAGATAAAGCTGTTGTTCTTCCACGATCCGTTCCAACACACCCTCCACGATGGCAGATGACGGATTTCTGTGTATGTTCTGAGGTTGCTCCTGCTCCTGCTCCACAACAATAGGACGGAAGTTCCAACTGTAATGAAGCACCATCAACCATAACAGAATGATTGAGATATAATATATGATATCCATTGTCACTGTGGCGAAAAGCGACGTAAACAGCCATGCGAGCTGGCTGACAATAGCGAAGGCAAAGACGGGTTTCAACCACGACACATCAATATCATCAATATTAGAGTAGTTCTTACGGACATAACTCAGGTAACGCTTCATCTTCACATAGCCGATAACGACTATCATCCAAGCATATAACCATAGGAACACCACATAGGCATAGATAACCCATTGCTGTGGCTGTATAATATATAATAAGGTGAAAACCGCAAATGGTAACGACAGATAGACGAGTCTTCTCCTTGTCACCCACCTTGGCATCACCGTCTCAAACACAAAGACTGTATAGGTCAGTGCCGACCAGCCATCAATCACCATGATCCAGTTCAGCACTTTTTCAGTATACATCCCGGGAAAAGTGACAAAGAGGTCTTTCAGGTTCCATACCGCCCATACAGCCATGATATAGCCCAATACGGTCTGAAACCTCGTCCGCTTCGTCCGCCAGAACAGGATATGAACGGCGAACATCGCAAAGAAAGCCGTAGAGGCACCTATCAGGAATGATGATATATTCATGTACTCTTCCATATTGCAAAGGTAGCGCAAACCGAATGAAAAACCAAATTTCTTAAGAATCAAATCATAAAAATTTACGCTTTGACACTCGGAATTGTTTGAATGAACGAAAGACAACACCCTTAGTGTTTTCTTTAAGAAGAATTTTCATTATCTTTGCCAACAGAACATATACTAATGTAAACATCAGATATTATGAAAAAAATGATCATGATTGCCTGTGTCCTGGCAATGACATCTATTGCCGTCACAGCACAAATCAAGAAAAAACCTGCGGCTAAAAAGCCTGCTGCCGCTGCCAAGAAGCCAGCACCCGCAAAAGTGAACAACAAGTTTGCCATCCTCCAATTGGACGAATGGATTCATAACGGTTTATGGGAGGACGCGGAGAACATCTACTTCCTTGACTATCCCAATGGAGAGTCCAACGCCCTCCGTGCCGTCAATAAGACAACGGGAGAGATGAAGATCGTCATCCCCAGGAAAACCCGTCGTCGTGCGAAGATCCTTAGCGGAGGAGCTGACAGCACCAACCTCTATTTCCGACTTGCCGATATTGGTCTCGTCAAGTATAATGGCTCGGACGTGAACACCTCGGAAGTCATCCTTCCTGAAGGAGCATGGAACGATCCCGCCATCTTCCTGACCAAAGCACAGGAGCATAAGAGGATCATCACATCACCCAACAGACGTTACCTTGGATTGATAAATGATGCCACCAACTTGATTATCGACCTGAAAGAGCATCGTGTCACTGGTTACTATGACAAGGCGACAGACGGTCTGCTCAGCAATAGCGGTACCCTTATCTATATCAACATGGATGAGATAGGTATACTACCTAAAGGCATTCCCACCACCAGCAGCCGCGACAAGCAGAATGCCATCGGCAACAAGATATGGAAGATGAAGGAGATTGGCAATGGTGGCGGCGGTGAGCTCTCTGGTATCTGGCGTGATGATATTGACAGCATGATCTATGTCGGCATGGGTGAGCAGGTGATGCGCTCTCCGATGAAGAAGATGAAATGGGAGGAGGCCTACTGCCTGCCCGGCGAGAACAAGAAGTTTACCCGTATTGCTTGCAACGGTAAGCATGTACTTGCCGTAACGGATAACTACCAGAAGCATTTCTATGAGTGGAATAACAAGGACCTGAAGGGCGAGCCGAAGATATCACAGGAACTCAGCACGGGCATCGAAGGTAACTATGGTATGATGGGCATGCTGTTCGGAGAGATCAAGTTCAACCAAGTAGATTATCTGTATTGTGACTGGCTCGGCAATTTCTGGATGCAGGAAGGTGACGGCAAATTCTACATCTATAACCCTGACGGTATTAAAGGACTAAAAGCATTGGTAGGAAAACAAACAGAACATAAGCTCCCCGAGGTAGATTGATAATTAAGCATCACTATTAACCTTATATAATATATATATTTGAAACTGAATAAAAGAAAAGATAAATTATGAGAAGATTACTATGTTCTTTAGTCCTTACCATTATCAGTATGGTGATGATGGCTGGAAACGTGACGGAACAACAGGCACTGACGATTGCCCGTCAGTTTATGCAGGGTAAGTCTTTCCAGCAGAAGCAGGTACGTCGTGCCGCTGCAGTGGGTGACAACCAATTCTATGTTTTCAATGCCGAGGGACAGAACGGTTTCGTGATTGTCAGTGCTGACGACCGCACCACACCTGTATTGGGATATGCCGACAAGGGTAGCCTGGAGATGAACAAGCTCCCTGTCAATGCCCGCCGCTGGCTGGAAGGCTATGCTGAGGAGATTAAGGCTTTGGGAGAAGATGTCCAAGCAAACACACATCCCCGTCGTGTCATAGGTGCTCCCGTGGCTCCCTTACTGACATGCCACTGGGATCAAGGAGCACCTTATAACCTGCAGTGCCCGATAGACGGTGAGTACAACTCTGTCACTGGTTGTGTCGCCACAGCAATGGCACAGGTCATGTACTATCACAAATGGCCCCAGAGTGCAACAACAGCCATACCGGCATATACAACCTCTACAAAAAAGTTGAGCCTCTCTGAGTTGCCTGCCACCACTTTCAAGTGGGATCAGATGAATGATAGTTATAGTTATGACGAGACTGGTGCAGCAGCCGATGCTGTCGCAGAGCTGATGCGCTACTGTGGTCAGGCTGTGCGGATGGACTATACAAGTAATGAGTCGGGAGCAAGTGTAGGTGCCGCTCACCTCATCAACTATTTCGGCTATAGTAAAACAGCACAAAATATGAACCGCTCCTACTATACTACAACAGAATGGGAAGCCATGATCTACAAGGAGCTCTCCAACGCACGTCCTGTACTGTATTCTGGAAATTCCGGCTCTGGTGGTCACCAGTTCGTGATTGACGGATACGATGACAAGGGACTCTTCCACGTCAACTGGGGATGGGGAGGTTATGCAGACGGACATTTCGTGCTGTCTGTGCTCAACCCTGACGGACGAGGTATTGGCGGCGGTTCATCTTCTAACGGTTATACCAGATGGCAAGCTGCGATTATCGGTGTGCAACCAGACCATGGGGAGCCTGCTGCAAAACCAGACATCTTCTTCATGAGCCAGTATGACACATACCAGTTCACCCGTAGTGGCTCCACACAGGACTTCACGGATGTCGCAGTAACTGGCTGGATTGGTTTCTGGGGAGAGGGAAGTGTAACGGTAGACCATGCATGGGCACTCTATAAAGGGGACAATTTCCTCAAGATCCTTGACACAAAGGCAGACATAACGATCAATGAGGGATATTTCTCTTATGCAGGCGGTAATCTCTCCTTTGGCGCTAACCTTGACAATGGAATCTATGAGTTGCGAGAGTTGTACCGCTATCCAGGAGAAACAGAATGGAAAAAATGTGGGTTATATAACGACAATATCCTCCTTGCGGAGATCAGCGGCAACAACCTCACCTTGAAATATTCCTCAGATATAGAGAAAGCAATTAAGATTAATGAGGTGACAGTGAATGGAGTCAAGAAGACGGGACGTAACATGTCGGCAGTGATAAACTGGACGAATAACGGCTATGTTAACGAAAATCCCTTCTATGTATGGCTTGGCTCTGATTCTGAATTCGCCGCCGCAGTATCATCATACCTCGAAAGCGGAAAGACGGAAGACCTGGAGATTGCCTTCACCTCGAAGAATGCCGGAACATTAACACTTGCTATTTCCACGGACTATGACAAACAGAACATTGTCTACCAGACGGAGATTACCATTGAGCAATCACTACCCCAGAGTCTGGAAACAAGCATGACCATCGAAGGAGAGAAGAATATGACCATTGAGGGTACGACCATCAATGCCACATTCACCTTTAAAAATACTGGAAATAATGTATATGACGACCTGATAGTATTCCAACTGCAACATATTGATGACGACTGGAACTATATTGGTGATCCCGTTGAGGTCGTCAAAAACATAAATCTTGCTGCAGGCGAGCAGACACAAGTCAACGTACAGTTCCCGGACCTGATTGCTGGCGAAAAATATTACCTTGTCGCTTATTATTTCTCTTCAGGATTTATCTACTGGGGCAACAGCACGACATGTACTGTCGGCAAAGTATTGGTTCCGGCAGACCTGTCATTCTCGCTGAACGTGACCAACACCAAGTCTGACTATACCATTGAGGGAACATCGATCAAGACGAATGTTGTTCTCAAGAATAACAGCACTTACGACTACAATGACAAGATTGAAGTGACCGCATACTACGATGGTTTTAATGGATATATATACCCAGAGAAGACGGTGACCATCACGGACGTACAGATACCTGCCGGTCAACAGAAGACACTCTATAACGTTGAGATTCCTAATCTGACGATAGGCAGGTCATATTTCCTTAGCGTGACTTACTATTCTGAAGGCGGTGGCGTGCTAAACTTTGACTGGGACAATGAATACACCTTGGTGACTCCTACAGCTATCAACACTGTCAAGACAGATCAGCGTATGGACACGCCTGCCTACAATCTCAGCGGACAGCGAGTGTCGGCTAACCATAAGGGTATTATCATCAAGAATGGTAAGAAGTATGTAGTGAAATAGTGTAAAATTGGGGTAGAACGAAAAATAATCCGCCAAAAGTTTGGTGGATTATTTTTTTTGTTGTACCTTTGCACCCGCAAACGTGATCGACGACTGTCGCTTGCCTAAGCAAGAAAGGATTGCAGTGATCTAAAAGAACATGGTGCCTTAGCTCAGTTGGTAGAGCATCGGACTGAAAATCCGTGTGTCCCCGGTTCGATTCCTGGAGGTACCACTCCTCCTTTCATTATGAGTCCCTGTCCAAGAGATTTCTCTTGCAGGGGCTTTTTTCTTTTGTCTTTTAATACCATGTGATATCAAAGTTTCAAAATTGCGTGATAACTTTGCCTGGGATGCAATGAACGATGTTTAGTCATTCCATGTCTGTCCGATATCCCAATGCGTGGCTTTCTGGACGATAGTCTTTTCACGTGGGAGGTCAAATTCCTCGATGATAAGGTCTACCGTCTCTTTATATTGCTCCTCAGAGAATTTCCCCAACTTCAACCTGAGGATTTTCGGTTGGAGAATCATCGACAACCTCGATGTTTTCGAGGCTTTTGATGGCATTGGTGACTGCGTCACTGACTATGTCGCTAAGTTGCTCTCGTGTTAATTTATAAACCATACTTCTTACTTATTTCTTTACTCTGGATGTAAAAGTACGAAAAAAGTTCTGAAACTTTGCGTATTTTTCAGAATTATTATTATCTTTGCCAACGGTATCGGGGGAGACATCCCGAGCCACAGATGCATAAGCTTATTATTTCGCACTTACCGAAAAGACCTCGGAAATCTTGTTTGGAATAGTTCGATTTAAGAAGCAAGGGAAAGACCGATGGGGCGGTATTCTCTTCCACGCATTAGCTATGCCCCACGCTTTGGCGTGGTTGCATTCTTATATCGCGTGGAGGGGTTCCGTTTCCGAGGTCTGCCCCTGTGGTAAGTGCATAAGGATGGCCACGCCATTTTTATGTCCCTACGTTTGCACATTATTAGTATTAACTTAATGATAAGATTATGAAAAAAATTAATTTTACCTTTTTACTCGCCATACTCATGAGTATGGTTGTAAGTAGTGCTTTTGCTTATGACGCAGAAGTCGACGGTATCTATTACAACTTTTCTTCAGGGAATGCTACTGTTACATTCTACAGCAGTTACTCTTCTGGCAATGCCAATGCTTATAAAGGTGACATTGTAATTCCAGAGTCTGTCACTTACAATGATAAGACCTACAGAGTGACAAGCATTGGAAGTTCAGCGTTCAAAGGTTGTAGCGGTCTGACATCTGTGAATATGCCTAACAGCATGACAATTGTAAGTAGTTATGCATTCGAATATTGCAGCGGTCTGACATCAATCACTATCCCCAGCGGCGTGACAACTATTGGAAATTCGGCGTTCTATGGCTGCAGCAATCTGACGGATGTAAAGGTTTCTGTAACTGATTTATCCGCATTTTGCAATAATAAGGTCATAGGCTTAATAGCATCTAATATAGGAAAACCTGTTAGTCTAATTGACAAGGACGGA
>NZ_FOWK01000016.1 GCF_900115435.1 Prevotella sp. tf2-5 | reverse complement strand
TGACCAACAATATGGAGATGCCTGCCACGCAGGTCGCTCTTCTCTACAAATATCGTTGGCGTGTAGAACTCTTCTTTAAATGGATTAAGCAGCATCTTAAGATTAAGTCCTTTTGGGGTACGACAGAGACTGCTGTCAGAATCCAGATATACTCTGCCATCACCGCATATTGCATGGTGGCTATCGTTGAGCACGACCTCAAACTGCACAGGAGCACCTACGAAGTGTTGAGAATTTTGAGCGCTTCGCTGTTGGATAAGACTCCAATCAAGGAACTTTTTACCAAGGAACCTGAGTATGTTGCTGATGATGGTCAATTGACTCTTAATTTTATTTAGTGGACACTAATGATATGGATATATTGTGAGACACGCAACGAGGGGGATGTCTCTAACCCCTGGCACACTTGTACCTGGATGTTCTTTTGAATATCTTTATTAGGGCGTACTTCACCCTTTTGTTTTGTTATAGTTTGTCTTTTTGAATTAGTTTTTTTGTATGTCGATTTTTTGAGTCCTAGCTTTTTTGTATTAGTGGACTCTTTCGTTTTGCTGTCCTGCATGGTCTCCTTGGCAGCACATTCTTTGTTAGATGTGCTATCATTTCCGTAAATTAACTGATAAGTCTTGGAAGTCTTTGTGTAATAATTGGACTTCTGTGGGCGAAGAAACTTTTTAGTCTTGATATTGTACACCAGGACTTTCCCACCACGGACTGTAACGGTCAGATCGTTGAAGAGCATACTTTTTGTGGTGAGGATTACATTACCTTTTTTGAATCCAAACAATCTACTCTCTTTTACCCCATTTTTAATTTTAATTTTTCTCATAATTTTTTTTTTTATAATTATCATTTCATTTTATTTTATTATCTGCTCTGTTATATGATACTTTGAAAAAAAAGTTTAGATTTTGCAGTAAATAATCAGGTTTTTGGTTGGCAATTCTAACTGATAGTATTTGTAAATATCTAAAAATCAATATTTTGTGTAATTTTAAAATTTTTAAAATTTTTATTTCCCCCAGGGATATTATTGTGTCTTAAGTCTGAGACTTAACTCTACAAATCTCAATCAAGTCTTTCAGGTTAATTACATAAAGAAAGACAAATATGACATACGGCACAATTATCAGGCAATTGAATAGATTTGTGCTATAATTATAAAATTAAAATTGATCAAAAAATATGATAGAAAATTATTATTATGGATTTGAGATTAGTATCTCAGAGAAGGCGTATAGCGCCAAGCCGAATAGAGAAGACTATAAAGGCATGAAGTTCCACAAAGTTGTGGTCAATCCAAGTAAGTTTATGGAGTATATCAGATTGGGATACTCTTACTGTCATGTGTACAAGAATAATCATCGTTCCAATGCAGACTTCTTGTATACCTATTTCGTCAACATTGATGTTGATGACAGTAAGGTTTCACTTGCTGATTACCTTAATAAACCGTACATGAAGCCAACTCTTGCTTATACGACATTCTCCAACAAAAAGAATGGGTTATACTCGTATAGGCTTATTTATTGCTTCTCGGAGCAGATTGATGCTCAAATATATGAGCCATTGTATAGGATCATATGTTCATATGTAGGGTTGGAAAAAACAAAAGATGACTGTGGCCGTGTATTAGCTCAATTGATGAACGGAAACTCTCTACCAGACATGGAGTACTATTTGTCTAACAGGGTCTATGATGTTTCAGATTTTGCACAAAAAAGTTCTTTACAATTATATTGTAGAGAGAGAAAAAAATATAATTCTAAAGAACTAAATTGTAAAAAAGAATCCAATAGTAATAATAGTATTAATAATATTATCAATAATACGATTATTACTGATCTCAATAGACTTGAATTACCTGTGTTCCTAGCAAAATATGTTCGTTTAGGTATTGTTGAACAAACAAAGTTAGACTATAATGAAGATGGTTACTGTTTGATTCCAGATACCTTCATGAAAGTCTTTAATAGAATTGTTTGGACTAATAAGCAAGCGCGTATCAGTAAGTTTAAGGATGGAGAGGGTAGGCGTAAAAGATTGTTTGTTGATGCCTGTCTTATTCGGAAGATTGAGCCTGATATAACATTCGAAAAGTTGCTCTATAATCTTGTCTATCGTAGAATGCGATACTATGACAACAGAGATGAAGTACTTACAAATAAGGTGCTGATAGAGAAAGCTAAGTATGTCTTGGATTTACCTTTGAGCGACTTGGATGATCTAGAACCGACAAAGCATGGGAAGTTTACGACCAGCAAAGAGTATTGTATTGAACACAATTTGAAGAGAAAAAGTTATGCACGTATAATTCAGAAAGACTTGAATTACCAAAGTATCGGTGAGTGGTATGACTTAAATAAGACTATATCTGAGAATTATGAGTATGCCAAGCAGAATGACATCAAAGTATGTATATCAACACTCAGAAGGTTTTGCAAAGATTAGGGCATAGATAGTAATCCACATAATAAGCCTATAGAGACCTGGTATAATCCTGCAATATCGGTAAAAGCCAACCTGCAAAATGCCATATCGCAAGGAATAAAAGTCTCTGGAAATAAGTTATACAAATATTGTAGGATTAATGGTATTGATTCCAAAGGGACTCATTGATATGCATCCCCGGTTTCGGTAGTGGTCCGGAACCGGGGATAAATACTTAAAATCAAAGAAATGATATGGACGAACTAAAGAAGTCGATAATGTATTTAGAGCACGGGAATGAGCTCGTTATCTCTAAAATAAGGGTGCTGATAGACTCGCTAATCAAATATCAGGAAGGGACTTTGCCTGTAAGTGATATGCTATTTGATGCGTTTAAAAGAAGGATTATAAGGTTTAACGGATAGTTGTCCTTTGATGACTATATTATTGTTTTTGAACGACCTCGATATTTCAAGTGTCTGACTCTTAGAGAATATACAACGGGTATAATGGTCGAATATGGGTGTTGCTCAATAGGAACAGAAACAAACAGCAAAGAAGTCTTGATATAGTTATTATCTGTCTTCATGGATACTGCAGGTATTATTGCTACCCCAGTTTGGGGGTTACTTGAAGTTTTCAACGACTCAGAAGCTATAGAACAGATGGGGGGTACAAGAAAACTATAGCTTGCTTATAAGCGTTCGGTATGTCCTATTTGTTATATAGAGTCTCACGGCCGGTTATTGCCAATTTATTGCAAGGAACATGCAGACAGAATAGAAGAGATATATAATCAATCGGAAAGCGGACATTGCCATAATAATTTAGATTAGCTGTTGGGTCATGTTACAAACAAAAGGGGGAAACTCGCATATAATCTGAAAAAGAATAGTTGATTATATGGTGAAGAAGTATTATAAAAAAGTGGAAAGCGTAGAAATGAATACGCTTTTGGGTGAGCTGGATACTATTGAGACTTGTCTTGAAAAAGTCTCTGCTCCTGGTGAAATAAAAGTGTATAATAAGACAGAGATTAATTCTGTGCTTGGAGTAAATGAAAAACTATTGAGGCGGTACCGCTATGATGGAAAACTGTCATATACAAAAGTAGGAGACCACTATTGGTATACACAAAATGATATAGATGAGTTCATGGCTAAGTATCATCGCAAACCATTTGCATGATTTTTTAAGCAAAAGATAGACAAAAACAGAATTCTCTCATATAATAGCAAACAATTTTAAAAATATGAGAGATAATAAAGAATATTTAATGATTGAGAAAGATGTGTGGGAGAGTGTTTGTAGTAGAGTTGCTGCACTCTCTCAGAAAATTCGTGTGTATGAGCAGAGTCATCAACCTGCTCCAGATTATTATAATAATAAAGAGGTTCGAGAGTTGTTAGGCGTGGATGACAAAATCATTCGCAAGTATCGTGATCGGGGACTTCTTGGCTATATAGTAGTCGGTGATAAGTTTTGGTATAGTCAAGGAGATATTAAGGACTTCTTAAACAGAAACAGACATGAAGCCTTTGCTAAATAAACAGCAAAGGCTTTTTATATTGGGGAAATGGCATTATCTAAAAGAGTGGTTGCTACGTTTTAGCATCTCACAACCATAGACAAAAGCCTGTTTTTTATAGTATAAAAAGAAAAAAATATTGGAAATATGAAAGTAAAAATTGATATAAGTCCAGCGTATAATAATCGTTTTATTATCATGAATGCTGATATGAATTTCATTTTGGACGATGCGCAAGGATATGGTTTCTCAACTTATGTGAAAGCATTGGAGTATGCAAAAGTCAAATACAGAAACAATAAAAAGAGATAATAGACGAGTCTCCAGTTTCTGAGAGTCTTTTCTAAAGTATAGAAGACATATTTTATTAAGGAAGATGTATATCACGGCTAGATTATGTTACAACATACATGTCTGGCCGCTTTTCCTTTTTTATCCTCCAAGGATTGTAAAGAAGATGAGTATCATCTTTTATGATGAGGAAGTATAATGCTATAAAAATAATTCTCTTGTGCTCCCACACAATATAAAAAATGTCAAGAAAGAAAAGAAAAGTGGCAAATAATTCCCGAATTTGGGAATTATTTTATACCTTTGCGCCCAAATTATGAAAGATTATGATGACAATAGTCTTCGATGATAAGGATTTAGAAGAATTGATAACTACGGGTCGCAATAGCAAATACAAGAAGTATACTCGAAACGCAAAGTTTATGAAAGCCCTCGCCACTGCTTATACTTACTTACGAACAGTAGATTGTGCCTGCGACCTTCGTTCTATCTCTTTCCTCCACTATGAGCAACTATCTGGAACAAATGGCCTTAGTTCCATCAGAGTTATAAATGGAATGGTGGAGCGGATACTTTTCCGCGAGTTTGATGGCGGAATCAGAATTACAGTTTTATGTTTAGATAATACTCACTATGGCAACAAGAAATGAGAATCCTGTACCGTTCATGGCTGTACATCCAGGAATGATGATTAAGCCAGAACTTGAAGAACGCGGAATTAGTCAGAAGGAATTCGCTAAGATGCTTGGCGTTCAGGCATCTCACTTGAGCGAAGTGCTTGGTGGAAAGCGTGCATTGACGGCAGAACTTGCCGTTAAGATTGAGAGTGCCATTAGTTTGCCTGCAAAGGTATTGATGGCAGCTCAGTCACAATATGAATGTGATTTGGAGTCTATCCGCCAGCGTGGAATTGAGGAACAGAAGGCTGCAAATGAACTTGAAGAATATAATAAGGTTGTTGATTTGCATTTACTTTTAAAGGCATTTGGACTTATAACTCTTACATTTACAAGACAACTAGAAGGAATAAAGTCTCATTGCAAGTCTAATTCTGCAGCAGAGATGCAAGTTGCTTTCGCTAACGGCAATTTCCGTAGATCCGACAAAAGTGATGTTGATGAAAGAATGGTTAATACATGGGTGCTATTAGCGAGAGATATAGCGCGAAACACTAAAGTCTCTGGAACATATAATCCGACTTTAAATAATGAGTTAGCTCAAAAGTTGAATTCTGTTTTTACGGAGAATATAAACACAATTGAAAGAGTGACAAGACTCTGTAGTGAATATGGAATCAAGTTTGTAGAATGCAAAACAAAGGTTGAGCATACAAAAATTGATGGATATTCATATATAGAAGATGGTATTCCTTGTATTATTGTAACAAATCGTTATAACAGAATTGACAGTTTTGCATTTAATGTTCTACACGAACTTGGACATCTTGAAACAAGCCCAGAAGAGCCACACTTAAATGTTGAGAACTATAGTAAAGAGAGTCCAGAAGAGCGTATGGCAGATACTTTTGCAAATAATATCTTGATACCAATTGCAGTATGGAGACGTTCACCAGAAGCACGCATGAGTGCAAGAGACATACAGCGTAAATTTACTGCTTGGTCCGAAGTGGAAGGTATTAATAAATGGATTGCATTAGGCAGGGTCGGATATGAGACGGGGATATATGCATTCTCAGATCCTCAAAAGACTCGAAGAATTATGTAACGATGATGCTGTATGACTATTTACGGACTTTTACGTCCAAATACAACGATCAATAAATGAAGTGGGTAGTACAACTGCTTGGTTTTCAACTACGTCGCTACATTTCAACGAGGACGAGTATTAAGCATCTTCAGCACTAAAAAGCTTTTAAAAGCAAGCAAAATAAGAGGATGATGGGGACAAAGAGAATCTCTGTCATCCTCTTTTTTTGTATTTTATAGCGTAATAGCTGTCCCCAAAATCAACGTTATAGTGATGTCATATCCGTAAAAATGGGATAGTAACTGTTTTTGCAGGATTTAAGGTAGTATAGATTGATGTTTACCGATGTTTACTACTCAATGGCGGCATTATTTATTGTTAGTATCTTTGCACCCGTCAGAGCATTAGCGCGATTGCAGATATGAGTATTAACAATAATAATTAACTGAAATGGGACGTAAAAGAACACCAAAAATTGAAGGTAAGTTCTATTTGAGAACTGACCGTAATGCCGACAAGAACGGCAGGTTTGCAATCTATCTTGATTATGTTCTTGGTGCAAAACACGCTAAGACAGACACAGGAGTATGGATTGAAGAAAAGTATTGGAATGCTGACAAACGACAAATATCAAAGCAACATCCACAATACGCACGTTTTACTAATCAGATTCAAAGGAAGAAACAATCTCTTGATAATGCAGTCTACGATTATATGCAGAAGAGCAAACGATTGACTATAGACTCTCTAAGAGCTATTGTACAAGGTCGGCCGATGGGTAAATCGCCTGATACAGACTTTGTTGCTTATGCAACTGATACTATTGAAGAACGCTATAAGTTGGGAAAGATAGGTATTAGTGTGCGTGATAATGCATTATGTGGGTTTAACAAGTTTAGAAAATTCTTAGCAGAGCATTATGGTGAGGATAGTATCTTCATTTCAGAATTGACTGTAGATATGGTGAAGGAATATATCTTTTGGAGGCAAAAGCAGGGGAATCTCAATAGTACCATTAATAAGTGTCTTACACCGATAATGAAGGCTGCAAAGAGAGCTGTAATAGATAAACTGATTGATGCGAGTATAGCAGAAGCGATTTGTGACCTCTACTTACCAACTAAGAAAGAGTTAGGTGAAGATGAAGGGGATGAGGTGCATTATCTGACAGAGCAGCAGGTGAAAGAGTTTATAGGCTTACGTGACATTGTAAAATATCCACGTACTCGCGACTTTATGGATATGTTCCTCTTTTCCCTTAATGCATGTGGATTGCGTATTTCTGACCTTATTACACTTGAATGGCGAAGTGTTGACTTTACAAAGCATTCTTTACGTAAGGTGCTATTTAAAGGTGACAAATATCACGAAATACCTTTGAATGACAATGCAATTAACATCTTGAAACAATGGAAAATCAGAACAGGTGGACACCGCTTTGTCTTTGGGCTACTTGATGATGACTTTGACTTGCAGAACAAAGAGGAGAGGAAACGCAAACGCCTTAATAAAAATAGGGCAATTATTACAAGCTTACGGACATTAGGCGACAAGATGAACTTGCCGTTTAACCTGACTATGCATGTAGCAAGACATACCTTTGCTGTGTGGGCATTGAATAAAGGTGTTGATATTCATGTAATAAGCCGTTTGATGGCGCATAGTAGTGTCTTAGTGACTGAAAAGGTCTATGCCAAGTTTATGCCTGATACCTTAGAGCATGAGGTGCAATCCAAACTAAATTTCAACTTGATTTCATGAATTCTTTAATGGCGTGCTTGATGTGCATGTTGTTAATAACCCCCGTAAGACTACAAATTGTTTTATGGGTATTATTATGTTATTTCTTAATCCGATAGAATATAAAAAATGATAAATCTGAAGATGTTATTCTTTCTTTCAGTTTAAAAACGTTACTTTTGTGAGTGTTTTTAAAAGTTATTTGGTCATATAGATGAAAACGTTAGACGATTTTATAGAGATGATTACCTTGTCTGATGAGCAGAGGATTGAGGTAGTTAAGGAGGCTATGGACGATTTGTTTGATAGGTATTTTAAAGAATCAATAGACGATTCTCTTTTTGATGTTTTGATACGTAAGCGGATGTCTGACTTCATTCCTGAGACATATATACAGAAGTTAGATGCAATTATAAATAAAGAACAAGAGATTATTTCTTCTTTACGTTCGGACATAGCAAGGATTCAAACAAATAAGGAACCGACTTTTTATTTTGAGCATTTGACTGATGAAATTATATGGGAGGCATGGGAGGAAAATGCAAACTATAGGTTATGGGTGACTACAGAGATAGGATTACATATTTATCTCGCAGAAAGTATCATGTCTTATGCGAAAGAAGTACGAGGTTATTTGCTCACTTTGGCGATACACGAAACAAAGAAGAATTATTATTATAACATTAGCTTACCGCTTGATAAAGCTAAGGACATATATGTTAAATTAACGACAAGAGGTTTAATTAATTTTGACTATTCTTTTGATGAGTTTCAATATTTCTTTTCATCAAAGAGAAGGTATGACGAACCCAAGAATAAAATGCAGTGGAAAGGCTCTATTATTGATTTGGTATGTCTTATCTTGATTCTCTCACGTGGATTCCCGGAATGGACTGTTACTCAAAAGGCGTTTGGGGTTGATGCAGATAAATTGAAATCAACTGCTTCACGTTTTAAAAAGAGCATTGGTTACAATAAGAAGCTAAATGATTTCCGTACGAAATATCTAAAGTAGCAAGAATAAAGTTATGTTTACCGATGTTTACCTACTTTGAGAACATCGGTTTTTAGTTTGTATCTTTGCATCAAAAAATAAAAATATGGAGAATAACTATGTATTGATACAAATGGAAGACCTCATGTCACTAAAAGAGGAACTAAAGGCATTGAGAGAGGACTTGAAAGCTGTTGCTTCCAGATCAACCAAACAAGTATATACGAATGCAGAAATAAAGGAACTACTTGGTATAAAGGATAAACTTCTCAAAGAATATCGGGATGATGGTTTATTGTCTTATTCCAAAGTCAAAGATAAGTTTTGGTATTCACAGAGCGATATAAACAAATTTCTTGCATCATCTCATGTTGAAGCATTTAGTGTCTAAGTAAAATGTTTTAATGATGAGTTGGTAATAAGGATGCAATGTTGCTTTTAGTCTATTGAAGCTGTTAAACCTAATAAGCCTCCTTTCTAATGATTCTGCAATAGTGGGAATTTTACATAATCCTTGGTTTGCATCCCTACAAATGAGTCTATTTTATACGAATTAATTAGTGAGTTTATATATTGAAAAGCCCCTGTATATGGCTGTTTAGCGCATCTGCAGGGGTGACAATTATATGCTATTTATTTGACCCGTACTTTGCTGTGTTTAAAATCTATCAAAGGAGGTACGACTAAACCAATTGTTAAACCATGCATGTTCTATTTCAGTGGGGCTTGAATGGAAACAGCGTGAACCAATAAGACAGTTGGATTTGGGTTTACGGAAATCTACCTTTACGAGTTTGGAGCAATAGCTGAACGCATACGAGCCAACTATTATCACTGATGAGGGAATAACAATCTTATCAAGATTTGTCCTGCTGAATGCCCGTTCACCTATTGCAAGCAATCCTTCTTGAAGTTTGACCGTCTTTAGGTTATGACAATCCTCAAATGCTCCCTTCTCAATCATTCCGACTGATTTAGGAATAGTGATAGTTTCAAGATTCTCTGCACCCTTGAAATAGCCTACAGGGATTATCTGTAACTCATCTCTGAAAACAATGGTTCCAACACCTTCCCTGTATGTATGTAATATTATCTTATTGCCGATTTCTCCACAGTTGTTACCAATAGGAACAATTTTTCCGTTGGTTGATGTATAATGTAAAATGTTACTCATTGCAGTTTGGGTCTAATCTTTCTATCATATTTGGGGGATGGTCTTCCAATATTCTTTAAGGCTGTTACTAAGTTTTAAGCTGCGTTGCTCTTTTGCAGCCTTTGACCACCGATTACGGTAATAATCCTTTAGACTTAACGATATTTTACGCCGTGTTATCTCACTGACTTTTCTGTTTACTCTTTTTCCCATATATTTATCTTAACCGAATGCTGTTTGACTGAAATCATCATATTTACTAATCCCTTGCATTTTTACTAATTTACCGAATGCATAAGCATCAAAGTAACGGTATGCAGCCGTTGGGTTCTTTAATTTTACCACCTGTAGCGTTGAGTGGTAAAAGGCAAAAGATGAAAGGTAAAGACAGGTAGGGGGTATCTTTATCTTTTTTAGTCCTGTTCCTGCGAATGCGTATTCTTTGACAACTCTTACGCCTCCGAGTTTTACGCTCTCCAAATTCCGACAGTTGAAAAAAGCATGGTCATGGATTACTTTACAGGTTGGAGGTAGGACAATTGATTTAAGATTGTCGCACTCTGACAAAAACCATGCAGGAATGCTTGTTATCTCTTTTGCGAAAATCAATTTGCCAACACCATTACAGTAGGCGTTCATGACAATCTTGTTGTTGTAATCTCTTTCAGGCAGACGTGGACTAACGATTGCTCCGTCAGTGGTAGTATAGATTACTTCCAAGCATTTTTCTAAATCATCATATTGCAATAGGTTATAACTGTTTCTAAGCATCTTATATTATGGTAGCAGGTATAATTGCCTTACCAATTATAAATAGTTAAAAGGAAAAGAAATCGGCATCTTTTCTTGTTAAAAGTTTGGCCATTTCAAGAATTTAATTATATTATGAGCAGTTAATATAATCTGCCTTCACTGTTCTCAGACAGGAATTTCAGGAATGTTGAAAAAATAAGGGATTCCCGAAAATTAATAAGGTTTTGTTTGGCCGATTCAGAGGAATAATTATATTATCCCCGATTTATTTAGCTCATGTGGTTCCAGGCAGATGATGTCCTCCAAATAATGAAAATATGGGATAGACTTTTTATGAGGATTTGACCATTATATTTTTGAGGGGTAGGGGGTGAGGGTAATATGGGAGGAAGGGAACCTCTAAAGGCATAGGTCATACATAGGGAGGGGTACTTCCGATTTTCTAATTAGGCCATATTGAAATGTGGTTCAAATAAATCTATAAACAAGTTGTTTGAGCCATCATAAATAGTTTCAAAAAATTCTTTGATTTATTTGGTTATGTTATTTAATTTTTGTATCTTTGCAGGAGAAAAGATAATGTTCTAAATTGGTTCAGGTCTATGGGGTTATACATCGGGATGAAGAAAAAAAGTATAGGTGTTATATACACCCGTACAAGTTCTGTTACTGACAGACAAAACAATGACCGTCAGATTTCAGATTTAAAGAATTATGCTGCTGCTAATGGAATTGAGGTAGTAGAGGTGTTTAACGAGAAGATTTCGGGCGCAAAGAAGAATGCTGAGAGAGAAGTATTAACTGCTTGCCTTGAATATGCTCAGACCAACAGCATTGACATCATTCTCTGCTCAGAGTTAAGCCGTTTTGGTAGGGCTATATGGGAGGTGTTGGAGGCTGTGAAGTATTGCGTTGATAGGCACATCAATGTGTTCTTTCAGAAAGAGAATTTGCACATCCTGAATGACAAGGGTGAGGTTGATAGCATAATGGCTATCTATATCAGTTGCCTTGGGTTCTGTGCCGAGAAAGAAAGAGAGAATATTAAGTTTAGGCTAAATAGTGGCCGTAAACTCGCCATTGAGCGAGGTGTTAAGATGGGGCGCAAGGTTGGGAGCGTAAAAACTCCTGAACAGATGAAGGAACAATATAAAGAGGTAATCAAGTGCTTGAAGAAAGGCTACAGTGTCGCAAATACACTTGCAATATGTAAGGCTAAAGGTGTTAAATGTTCAATTTCTACAATTAAGAGAGTAAAAAAGGAGTTTTTCAATTGATTAAATGACATAATTCTTTCATTTAATCAAATTATAGTGAGAGTACCATCTGAGGATGTGTACTTTTTTTTGCTCCGGTCGGAAAAAACATAGAGAAACGTTTGGCCATGTCAGATTAAAAATTATATTATAATTAATGTTCCTGAAATACAGGCGTGGCTTTATCTATGCGATTTTTATGTATGATATGGCCGACCGATCAACCGTATAATTCCGATAGTATGGGGCAGAACCATATTCCCAATCCATATTTCATGTAAAAAAGCTCAGGGAGAGGTTTCTGAGATAGAAAAAATAAAAAAAAGTATCGGGGGGCATTGATATAAAAAAATACTTTTGTATATTTATAGTAGAAACTATTTTATAGGTCTTGGAGGTTCTTTCTTCCATCCGTATTATTACCTCCGAGACCTTTTCAAACGAAAAGGTTCTAATAATAAGGATGGAGGAAGAGTTTGTTTCGCTCTTCTTATAAAATAATGGGATGGACAATCTAATTAATTATGTACGTGAGTACAAGTGTTGAAGGGTTTGGAAGAAAGCCTAACAAAACAAAAGGGGATTACTCTAAAATGAAATTCATAGAGCAGGACATTGATGTTAATGCCCTTTATGAACTAATAATAAGCGGACATTCAATACAGTGTTGTTTTGGCATTGAAGGTGAATATCAAATCTACAAGGGGTTTGATAAAAAGGGTAGATTTAAGCAGACAAACATTGTTTCTGTTGACCTTGATGATATTCTGTATTGTTGGGATGAGATTAAGGTTGTTGTTATTCCTGTTCAACCTACAATGATGTACACAACTTTCAGACATAGACAGTATGACGAGAAAGGCGAGTATCTTGGTAACAGGTATAGACTGTTGTATGTTTTTGATGAGCCTATATATTCTTTTGAACTGTATGCTGCTCTGTATAATGCAATAGCTCTAAGATTGGGTATTGAGATTACTGATAATTGTGGTAGGTCGGCTTGTCAGATGATGCATGGTACAAATAAGGCAGGAGAGTATTTTAATAGCAAGCTGTATAACAAGGTTTTCTCTTTCTCTTC
This sequence comes from Prevotella sp. tf2-5, assembly GCF_900115435.1. Lineage (GTDB taxonomy): Bacteria > Bacteroidota > Bacteroidia > Bacteroidales > Bacteroidaceae > Prevotella. The sequence continues at coordinate 43,462 of NZ_FOWK01000016.1, read as the reverse complement.
TTTCTTGTCTGAGGAACAACTACAGGCTATTTCCAATACCCAATCAGATAATAAGAGCAAGGTGGCTCTCTGTAACAAAGATACTAATAAAAATCACTCCATACGTAGTAGTAATAATGATACACAGAACCACTTAATTGACGAGAGCATCATTAACGATGCAAGATACTTAAGTTATAAGGAGTTTTTATATAGGCATGGCAATTGTTGCATTAATAGGACAGAAAAACCTGAATGGATTGATGGCTTGTACCAATTCATAGACAAAGATTATATAAGAACAACATATCTTGTTAAGAAATTGAAGGATGGCGGAGGCCGCAAAAATTTCTTATACAAACAGGCTTTATTGAGACGTTACATAAAGAAAGATATAGACATTAATGCTTTATTTGTTAATATGGTTTGTGACTATAACCGTTTTGTAGAGCATGACGATATTACCATCAATGACCTTGTAAGACTTACTAATATGGCTTATGAAGCGACCATCTATGAAGATAGTAAAATAATTCAGACTGCAAAATCAAAAGCTCCTAAATGTGGTATTATACTCAAACGTGGAACTTATAACGGGATTGGTGACTATATGCACAAATTGTCACTTGTGAAAGCGGAGCTTGGAGAGGAAAGAAGTAGGATGACTCTATACAGAGAGCGCAAAAATAAAGGTCAGGTGACGGCCCGTAATACCGATAAGGATTATGATGAAATATATGATAAGATAGACACATCTCTTTCAAGAAACGAGAACTTGAAGAGGTTAAAAGCGATGGGGTTCAAGATTGGTAAAAACAAAGTTTCTGAATTACTCAATAAGAAGTTGATGGAAGAAAAGTGTCTGTATTCAGAAAATGGTTTGAACTGATTGAGATAATTGTCTGTTATCTTTAAAATGATTTTGGTACTCTATTGAGTATTTGATAGTTATTTCCTATGAGTATCTATTATTATTTGTTAATTATTTATTGCTCAACAGCCTTTCTTAAAGAAAAAGCCGTACCTTTGTACCGCAGTTCATAATGAATTGCAGACATATTGAGAAAGCGCATTTCGCTTGATTCCGTTGATGTGAACTTGGACACTTCACAAAAAATGTAAATCGGAATAAAGTAGGAATAACGCTCTTCTTGTGCTTGTATATGCGTTTAACGATATACAACCAAGTGGGGCAATTATTCTCCTTATTCAATTTACAAGGGAGTCCAAGCCCTACATCAAGGAATAAGGTAGGATGGAGGCTCCACTTTCCTTTATGTCTATAGCTTAATAACTGCACCAATAGAGCCATCGGGTGCTACTATTAATGCGGCTATGGCACTGATTACATGTCCTGAATGCGGAAAACAAGTTTCAGATAAAGCAGCGAAATGCCCTAATTGTGGTTGCCCATCTAAACTGTTTTTTAAAAATGTGTGTCCTGAATGCGGTATAGAGGTCTCTAAAGCTGACATTATTTGCCAAAACTGTGGCTATCCGCTTGATAGTCAAAAAATAGAAAGTAATGCTATAGATACAAACATCCGAATAGATGATGAATTGAGTTCCTATAGTAAAACGTCAAGGGTTACAATTCTTGGTTATACAGAACCTTTTGCGACTTACCCTACTATAAAGGTGTTTTGCAAAGGTGAACAGATAGGTGAAGTGGGTCACAATGAAAGAATTCAAGTTTGTATTACAGAAAACTGTGTATTAGAATTCAAGTGTAGTTTCCGTTCAACAACTTGTTATGTAAAAGAGGGTGATTGGGTCTTGTTATCATTTAACAGAGTTACAGGTGCACTTAACGCCACTATTACTGATAAAGATAATTATCAATTTGCTATAAACAAGAATCGGGGAAAAGACAGTCAAAGGTGGCTTTGGGTTATAATCATAGCGATTCTTGTCTTTGTCTTGAGTAGGTTGATTTAACTTTGCAAAAGATCCTGAGTAGATGGATAATCTATTAAAGAGTTACTATCGGATAATGCTTAATTGATGGAAAAAGTATGGGACTTGTCAAATGTAAAAAATGTGGTCATCAAATATCGGACAGAGCATTTAGGTGCCCGAAATGTGGGTGTTCTGTTGAGAAGGCGAAAGCAGAACTTGTGAATTCCGAAAGACAAGTCCCCTGCGCTAATCCGTTATTTCCCAAGAAACAAGAAGGAATCAATCATGTTGTTGCTGAGGAAAAGAATAAGGGGAATCTTGCCCCAAAACCTAAGATGTCTGAAACAAGCAAAGATGAGAAGTACTTTTCTATAGCTGTAATTGTATGTGTTCTTATGGTTGGGTTGATTATTTTGGGGTTTATTGGAAGATGCTCAACTAAAAGAGAAGTACCAAAAGGAGGCTCTGTTGAAAAAATAACAGAAGAGATAGGTAAAGACGCGTCTGAATCGGCTCTTTCTGCTGAGTCAAGAGCAAATAATAATGATATTTCTTGGTTATATGGGATATGGGAATGCACTACTGAATATGGGAAGCTTCAAATAGAGATTTCGGAATCTACAATAACCTATAAAGATGGTTTTGATACAGAAAGATGTAGTTATAGGATTGATGGTAATGTTCTAAGAATGCAAGGAGCAAGTTATACGACAACTTTCAGCTTAGATTTTAAAGAACGGAGGATAGATATGGGGGAAGGGCATTGGATGCACAAGGTGGAAAGTAGTGATTTCTCACCAAGGCAGCATGTTTCATCTTCATACTCTTTTCAGAGTGCGCAGGATGTTATTTCCTATTTGTCAAGTCACAACTTTTGTAACGGAAATAATTGTATTACTTTCCAAGATATGTGCTTATATACTAACGGAGTATGTGCGACAGGGGCTATAAATATAGTTGGCTATAATGAAAGTCAGGCTGTTGTTGAAGCTTATTCTCCCCTTCTTGGTGGGAATGTTCGCTTTAAAGTTGATAATAGAAATGGAAGGCTAATAGACCTTAATACAGGTGATATGTATAACTAACAAACGATAAGTATGGCACTAATAAAATGTCCCGACTGTGGGAAAATGTTATCAGAATTTGCAGAATGTTGTCCTCAATGTGGTTGCCCTATTGAGGATGTAAAGGCTGAGTCTCAAATTGCAAAGATACCGCAGGAGTTATGCATGAAAGAGCCAAGTCCCATGAATGATGAAGAAACGGGGATTGAAATCAAGGATGCTGAAAAAGAAGAAATAGCTGTTCTGAGTGAGACTGATAGCGTAGAGGATTTGTCTATTTGTCATGAAGGGAAAATATATAGTGATAGTGTTAATGACGAGAGTGTCGCTGAAACAAAGACAGCCCCTTTAGGTACTGTGAAGAAAAAACAGATTGCTATTGGCTTTTGCTGTTTGGTGGTACTGATTCTTGTTGGTTTGTTACTTTATTCAAAGCTAAACAAAAACTCTGTGCCTCAAGAATTGGTTTATCTGTCTAATGATTTGGCTACTTTTGAATTGTATGGAAGTGTCAAATCTGTGAGATATAATTTAGACTCACCTATTGTTGTTGAGTTTGACGAATGGGGAAATGTTGACAAGATGTATAGGATATGGAATAATGACGAAACAAACATAACGTCTGCGATAATAAAAAGAAACGATAATGGGCAGATAATAGAATATGAATGGGGAGAAGGGTATGGATGGTATGATGAACTTGTGTATAGCTACAACAATGGAGATGGAACATATTGTAGAAATGTCGCAAACCATACCTATACTAATAGAACGGGGAATTCTCAAACATATATTTATATATATGACGATAACGGCACACTTATAAGTATAGAGAGTTTTGGCTATATCCATGGCGAAGCATTAGGAACAGATAAAATAGACGTTCAGCTAAAACAAACAGATTCTCAAGGTAATTGGATAGAACGTACTTTCGCTGTTGATGATGAAATCAAGATGACAACCCGAACTATAACTTATTATACTGATTTAGGTAAGGTTGATTATTCAAATGGTCAGATAACAAAACCAATGACGTTTTCTGAATACAATGACAATCATTCATTTACAATAGAACTAACACCCCCTAATGTTGCTTTTATAAGAATTAACGAACAAGATGTTTTTACATATAAAGGAACATTCGGCCAAGATGGTAATACATTATATATTAAAGTAATGCCCACCCATGATTATAGCGGTGATTCTATAAAGATGAGATGCATTATTGATGGCAATAATATGGTTACAAAAAGCGAAAGAATGGATATGAGGGATTGGAAACTGTCCCGTATTAACTAAAAAACAGAGGATTGAGGAAATATTCCTGAGGAAGATGAGTATATTTCATAAAAAAGTTGTATCTTTGCAACGCAATTAGAGCGGTAATAGCATGACGGAGGGGTAAATGGCTGAAAAACCAATGGCGTTTTAACGCTTTCTATGGTAAAATAGCCGTCCCCAAAGTTGAGAGATAATAACATAACACGTTGATATACAACCCATCGCAATCCTTTCAACGAGGATGAGTATTAAGCGGTAGAAATTTTACTAAGTAATTAAGTATCAGCGAGATAAGCAGATTTTGTTTGTTTGTCTCGTTTGTTTTTTTATTGTTGCTTTAACCAATAGTATAGGAAATAATCGTAGATAAAGTATTGCCCGTTATTGCTTGTAACGATGTCTTTTTCCTGCAGAGCAGATAAACTTCTTTGTACGGCACTTGCAGAGGTAAGGTGATATTTCCTAATAAACTGTCCGCTGGTGGGCTGTACATCCTTTTCTGAATGTGCCAACGCAAGCAACAAAGCCTTCTGCTTGGCTGTGAGTCGAGTCATTAAGTCTTGAAAGGTGTCATTCTTTTCGTCTACCGAATAATTGATGGCAAAGGAACTCATTTCCCCTTTATTATTTGTATCTTTGCAGCCAACATTACAATATTTTAAGAGAATTATGGCACATAATTGTGAAAACTGCAATTTTCGGGCGCACTACGACAAGAAGCCCAATTCTTTCTTAGGTAAGTTCTGGCGTTGGCATATCAATTACTGCCCAGGCTGGAAGGGTTATTTCACCAGTCAGAGTGAAGAGAAGAAGGCTGAACTTAGAGCAAAGTATAACTTCACAAAATATTAAACTATGACAAAAAAGATTATGTTTGGTGCTTTTATGGCACTGTTGTCAATGACAAGTTGCAACAACGGCAACAGTAACGAAAACGTTACGTCCACATCGTCTTTCGACGAAGTATTAACCTCACGCAGAAGTGTCCGCAACTACGATGCCTCGAAGAAAATCACAGAGGCAGAAGTTCGTGATCTTATCAAGGCAGCACAAGAGGCTCCTTCATGGGCAAACCAGCAACCTACGAAATACTATGTTGCCATCAGTGAAGAGAAACTGGCAGCTGTGCAGGATATGGTTGGTGGCAATAAGGAACGTATTAAAAACGCCCCTGTTCTTATCGTCTCGACTTTTGAACGTGGCAAGTCTGGCTTCTTCCAAGGTAATCAGACCAACGAGGTGGGTGACGGATGGGGAGCCTATGATAATGGACTGAGTAACTGTTATCTAATCTTGAAAGCCAGGGCTATGGGCTTCGACACACTGATCATGGGAATGCGTGAAGCGGACAAGCTTAGAGAACTCTTCACCATTCCTGAGAATGAGACAATCATGGCTGTCATCGCTTTGGGCTATCGAGCAGAAGAGCCTAACCGCCCTGAGAGAAAGAATCTTGATGAAATCGTGAAATTCTTCTGATAAATCTTGGATAATATGGAATTATTGGAATTGATAAAAAGAAGATATAGCTGTAGGAGTTATAAGTCTAAGAGTGTTGAGAACGAAAGACTGGACTACATTATGGAGTGTGTTCGGTATGCTCCTTCTGCTGTGAATAAACAGCCGTGGATGTTCCGTATCATCAGCAGTGAGGAAGATAGGAAGAAAATCAGCCAATGCTACAACCGTGAATGGTTTGCTACTGCCCCTGTTGTTATCATTGCATCTATACTGCATGATGAGGAATGGGTACGCTCCGATGGTAAACATCATGGCGATATAGACATAGCCATTGCAGTAGAGCATCTTTGTCTGGCTGCAACAGAACAAGGACTCGGCACATGTTGGGTTTGTAACTTTGATGCTGAACTGTGTAAGAAGTCCTTTGGTCTAGGTGAGAATGAGGAAGCTGCCGTCCTGATTCCTGTCGGCTATCCCGCTGATGATCTGAAGGAAAAGAAGCGTAAGGCCATTGAAGAAATCGTAAAATGATACATGGCACACGGTCATCTTTGGTTGTTTAATATGAGAATGTGCTGTGGGATGCAGATTTCCTCACTCATAGCAAAACTGGAAGATTGCAAGAGAATAGGAAGAACTACATCTTGTGTTGTCAGTCCCAATTATCCTGCTGCATCCAATGAGGACTATCTATTTGACTGCATGAACTTGTATGCAACGCTTGGTGATGATGGAACTGTTGAACTTTCAGGCACTGTGTTCTGTTGGAATCCTGGCAATCATTTCATCGATTCAGAAAAGAGAATTGCTAAAGGGTTTGCTTGGGTTATGAACAAATGATGATGGCACTACCGAAGTTTATAATAACAATGGATGGCTACTTTCGCCTTGGCATGGTTAATCAGCATAAAGACCTGTTGAAGCCTGGTGATTCATGTTTAGGTGGTGGCTACTATCATTTCGATTATACCTCGAATCGAATCATCCTTGACCATTCTTCCTATGACTTCGGTAAGCCCAAGTGGCATTTGTTGGAAGTTCTGAAAGTTCCATCAGTGTATCGTGGCCTGCGATTGGTTTACTTCTATGATGATGACTGTGAGTTTGATGTCAGCCAGGAACTGCAAATAGAATACTATGACTGACATTAGACAGTTTAATCGCTAAATTAAACTAAAACTTTATGGAAGTGTGAGTCGTTCAGATGGAAAATAATTAATTTTGTATCACAAAGAAATGTATTGATTAATAAAAATAGCGATATTATGGCATTATTCGATCAGATTAGCGAGGACATCAAGTCTGCAATGAAGGCTCGCGACAAGGTGCGTCTGGAGACGCTCCGCAACATTAAGAAAGTATTTCTGGAAGCAAAGACTGCTCCAGGAGCCAACGACACATTGGCTGATGCTGATGCGTTGAAGATTATCTCAAAACTGGCAAAGCAGGGTAAGGAGACAGCAGCAACCTATACACAGGCAGGGCGTCAAGACTTGGCTGATGCTGAGTTGGCACAGGTGGAAGTACTTGAGAGTTATCTGCCGAAACAACTTTCCCAAGAGGAGATAGAGGCAGAGGTGAAGAAGATTATTGCTGAAGTGGGAGCCACAAGCATGAAGGAGATGGGAAAGGTAATGGGCACAGCCAGCAAGCAGTTGGCAGGAAAAGCTGATGGACGAGTCATCTCTGAGATTGTAAAGAAGCTCTTGGCATAAGCTATGATTCTATGTCTAGAATTAGTGGCACAATAAGTGTGCGCGATAGACATGCAAGATGGATATGAGCCGCAAGAATACGAGATGATGAAGAAACTACTGTTACTGTTGATTCTAGTCATTGCTTCACCCAAAATAGGGATAAACATGGAAGCAAGTAACTCTATTGCCTCTATCTGCAATGTCATTAAGAAAGGAGTACGCTTTCTGTTTATCGGCGACTCTATTACCGATGGCGGTTGGGGACGTAGTGGAGGAAAAATGATGTCGACAGAGGAACGGAACCAGAAGGACTTGAACCACATCTATGGTCATAGTTACATGATGCTGTGCGCTGCCAGGATTCAAAGTGACTATCCTGAGCAAGAAACCTTGTTTTTCAATCGTGGTATCTCTGGAAATACACTCAATGAGCTTCAGCAGCGTTGGCAATCTGATTGCATTGATCTTCACCCTGATGTAATGACTTTGCTTGTCGGAACCAACGATGTGGATTTGTACCTCAGTGGCAAGGCTCCACTCGATATAAAACAGTGGGAGAGTAACTATCGGGATTTGCTTGATCAACTTCGTTCTGCCAACCCTAACGTCAAGATAGCTCTTGGAACGCCTTTTGTTGCAAAGGTTGGAAGAATAGGATCGGCTGATAATTACCAACAGCGAAAGAAATTAATAGCTGCGTGTGCAAAGGTTGTTCGACGAATTGCTGTTGACTACGCAGCTATCTTGCTCGATTATGAGAAAATGTTCGAAGAAATGACCAAGCAAAATCCCTCTTATTGGATATGGGATGGCATACATCCAACAGCGGCAGGACATCAAAAAATGGCAGATCTGTGGCTAAGTACAGTAATAAACTCGGATTAAATGTAAGAAAGATGATATCCATCTTCTTTGGTGAGGATTTCTTGTGATTCTAGCTATAATTAATCGGATATGAAAGTAAAGATTCAAACAATGCTTGGCGACATTGTAGTTCGCCTATATGATGAGACTCCAATACATCGCGACAATTTTCTGAAATTGGCAAAGGAGGGTTATTACGATGGTACACTGTTCCATCGAGTGATAAAGGACTTTATGATTCAGGGTGGTGATCCTGATTCTAAGGGTGCACCTGCCGGAAAGATGCTTGGTGTAGGAGGTCCGGACTATACACTTAATGCCGAAATAAAGGACGGACTCTTCCATAAGCGTGGCGCATTGGCTGCTGCGAGGCAGGGTGACGAAGTTAATCCAGAGCGTCGCAGTAGTGGTTCTCAGTTTTATATTGTCTGGGGGCAAGTTTACAATGAAGGACAACTGCGTCAGTTCTCCAAACAGTTGAGGATGCAGAGAGTTCAAGCAGAGTTTAATGCTCTTGCTGGCGAGTATCGTGCTGAGATTATGCAGATGCGTCGTGACAGGAATCGTGAAGGACTCCAGGAACTTCAAGATAAACTTGCAGCTCAAGCAGAAAATAAGGTGGGAAAATCAGGATTAACCGATGACCAGTTGAAGATATACTCTACCATTGGCGGCACACCCCATCTTGATGGTCAATATACAGTGTTCGGTGAGGTCGAAGAAGGTCTTGACGTGGTTGAAATGATTCAAGGAACTGCTACTGGACGCGCTGACAGACCTGTTGATGACATTGAAATGAGAATGACTGTTATTGAGTGATTATGGAATACAGGAAGATTTGCGAGACATATTATGTCCGTATGGATCGAGGGGACGAAATAATCAGTACCCTTCTTGCCGTTTTTCCTTATTACAATAATTCGGGTATATGAGCGTTATATATTCGTGAAAAAATGGTTTCTGATAGTAGCGCTGCAAGGGTTTGCCGTTGGAATGATGGCTCAGCAGGAAGCCTCTTTTGCCCATTATTGGGCGATGGAGCCTTCTTTTAATCCAGCAGCTGTTGGTAAGGAATCAAAGATCAATGCTGTGGGTGTTTATAACATGAGTTTTGTGGGTTATGAGCATAATCCTCGTACGATGTATATCGCCGCTGACATGCCCTTGCGTTTCCTGGGGGCTTATCATGGTGTCGGAATTCAGTTGATGAACGACGAGATCGGTCTGTTTACTCATAAACGTATTCTCCTGCAATATGCCTTCAAACAACGGTTGTTCGGTGGTACATTGAGTATCGGTGTCCAAGGCGGTATGCTGAGCGAGGGCTTTAAGGGCTCTGAGATAGATGTGGAGCAGCCCGATGACCCTGTTTTTACCCAGACAGATGCTAATGGAACCGCCATGGATGTCAGTGCGGGGCTCTATTATCAGCGCAAGAATTGGTATGTTGGTTTTTCTGTTTTGCATGCCACAGCACCAGCTATAGAGATAGGTGATCGCTCTATTTTTGAGATGAGTAGGGTTTTTTATTTGACGGGTGGATACAATATTCGACTAAGAAATCCGTTTTTTACAATACACCCCACAGTGTTGGGGCGTACTGACGGCTCTGCATATCGTGCAGACATGACAATCAGGGTGAAATATACACATGATCGCAAGATGATCTATGGGGGTGTGGGCTATAGTCCCACCAATTCCGTCACAGCGATGATAGGCGGCAATTTCCATGGCATCTGTCTGGGTTATAGTTACGAGATGTTTACAGGAGGTGTTGGACTCGGTAATGGCTGTCATGAGTTGTTTGTGGGTTATCAGACGGAACTGAATCTTTACAAGAAAGGTCGTAATCGTCATCAGAGTGTGAGAATATTATAAAAATAGTATATGAAGAAGATCATTAGTATCATAGGTTGCATCTGCACAATGATTTTGCTTTCGGGTTGTTTTGGCTCGAAACTCGCTTCTATGAAAGGTGGTGAGGTGACAGGTGCCAGTGGTCGTGCATTCAGTGAGCCGACCCCTTATGGCATGACGATGATTAAGCGTGGTCATGTGAAAATGGGAATCGAGCAACAAGACAGCTTGTGGGGTAAACCCATGCCTGTCCGTGATATCTCTGTCGAGAGCTTCTGGATGGATGAGCATGAAGTGACTAACTCCATGTATCGTCAGTTTGTTAATTATGTCCGTGACTCCATTCTTCGTGAGCGTCTTGCCGATCCTAATTATGGTGGTGACGAGAGTTACAAGATTGAGGAGGACAAATATGGTGAGCCTGTTACTCCTCATCTGAACTGGAAGAAGCCCTTGCCTCGCAAGCCCAATGAGGATGAGCAGCGTGCCTTTGAGAGTCTTTACACTTATAACCCCGTGACGGGTGAAAAGATGATTGACTGGCGTCAGTTGAACTATCGTTATGAGATTTATGATTATACGGAGGCTGCCAAGCGTAAATATCGCATAAATCCGCAAGAGCGTATCCTCAATACTGATCTCCGTGCCAATGCCAATGAGCAAATATGGATATCCAAGGACACCGCCTATATTGATGATGAGGGAAAGATTGTCCGCCAGACCATCAACCGCCAGTATACAGGACCTTGGGATTTCCTGAATACCTATATCGTGAATGTCTATCCCGACACAACGTGTTGGGTCAACGACTTCCCCAATGCTGAGAACGAGGGTTATATGCGTTACTATTTCTCCAGTGCTTCTTATAACGACTATCCAGTAGTGGGTGTTACATGGGAGCAGGCAAACGCCTTCTGTGCCTGGCGTACAGAGTACCTGCTGAAAGGCTTGGGTGGTGCTGCCCGTTACGTACAGCGTTATCGTCTCCCGACAGAGGCGGAATGGGAGTATGCTGCTCGTGGCAAAGACCAGAATGAGTTCCCATGGGAGAACCAGGACGTGGTTTCTGGTAACGGTTGCTTCTATGCTAATTTCAAGCCTGATAAGGGAAACTATACCAAAGATGGCAACTTGATTACCAGCAGAGTCGGTATCTATTCCTCGAATACAAATGGCTTGTATGACATGGCTGGTAACGTCGCAGAATGGACCAGTACCATCTTTACGGAAGCAGGTGTGGAGTCGATGAACGATATCAATCCACAGTTGAAGTATAATGCCGCCCTGGAAGATCCCTATCGCCTGAAGAAGAAGAGTGTGAGAGGTGGTTCTTGGAAAGACCCCGAGTCGTTTATCCGTTCTGCATGGCGTTCTTATGAGTATCAGAACCAACCCCGCAGTTACATCGGATTCCGCTGTGTGCGTAGTATGGCAAATACTACCAGTGATAAGGTGAAGAGTAAGAATTCTAAACGTAGCAAAAAATGACAGTATATAGTAAACTGAATATGATTTATAAGTTACAGAAATGGATGGACAGCGTGCCTGGACAGACATTTCTGAACTATGCCTATAGTTGGGGCGCCTCTATCGTTATCTTGGGTACCCTGTTTAAACTGACCCATTTGCCTGGAGCCAATTTCTTCCTATATTTAGGTATGGGCACAGAGGTTATCGTGTTCTTCCTTTCCGCTTTTGACCGTCCTTTCGACAAGACGGCGGATGGTATGAATCTGGATATCCATCCAGATGTGGAAGGAGAGGCTGCTACTATCGTGAATGGAGAGCCAGAACATCGTGCGGCTATCAGTGGTAGTGGCACAGTCAGCAGCGGTACTGTCAGCGGCGGTGGTGGCACTATCATTATCAATGGTGGTGGAATGATAGGTGGTTCCGTAGGCGCTACTAAGGGTAGCGACAACCTTGCTGCACAGGTCGATATACCGACAGGAGGACAGCAGCGTGGTGCTGTGGCTTTGTCTACTGGTGCTCCTGCAGGAGTCGCCGAGGCAACAGGAAATTATATCGATGAACTGAATGAATTGACGGAGGTACTCAAGAAGGTGAGCGAGCAGAGCAAGCGACTAACTGCTGACTCTGAGGAGATGGAGAACCTGAACCGTACACTGACAGGTATCAGCCGTGTCTATGAGATGCAATTGAAGAGTGCCAGCTCACAGATGGGTACCATCGATGAGATAAATGAGCAGACCCGTCATATGGCTCAGCAAATTGCAGAGTTGAACGCCATCTATGCTCGAATGATAGAGGCGATGTCTGTGCAGAACGTAAATAGACAATAAACATGGCAATCAAGAAACGCCCGGTATCTCCCCGCCAGAAGATGATCAACCTGATGTATGTCGTCCTTATGGCGTTGTTGGCATTGAACGTCTCGACAGAGGTGCTCAACGGTTTCTCCTTGGTAGAGGATAGCCTGAAGCGCACTACGCTCAATGCGACGATGGAGAATATCGCTATCTACGACGATTTTGCCGTGCAGATGAAGAAGAATCCTCAAAAGGTCAAACAATGGTATGACAAATCACAGAAGGTCAAGGAGATGAGTAATAATCTCTATAACCTGGCTGATGAGTTGAAACTCGCCATTGTGCAGGAGGCTGACGGTAAAGACGGTGATGTGCGTAATATCCGTAATAAGGAAGACCTTGAAGCTGCCACACAGGTAATGCTTGCCCCGGGGCGTGGTCGTGGCAAAGAACTGTATGACGCCATCAATGCCTATCGTAACTCAATGCTAGGCATGGTGACAGACTATAAGCAGAAGAAAGTAATTGCCTCTAATCTCACGACGGAGATTCCAAAGGATGCCATGGCGATGGGTAAGAACTGGCAGGAATATATGTTCGAGTCCATGCCCACAGTAGCTGCAGTAACTCTGTTGAGTAAATTACAGAATGATGTACGTTATGCGGAGGGTGCCGTCTTGCATACGCTGGTGTCTAATATTGACGTAAAGGATATTCGCGTGAATGCCCTAAATGCCTATGTGATTCCTAATGCGCAGACTGTGGTACGCGGCGACAAGTTCTCAGCTCGTATCGTGATGGCGGCAGTGGATACTACACAAGTTCCACAGATATTCATTGGCGGTAAGGAGATGGATTTGCCAGGTGGACTATATGAGACTATTGCAGGGCGTACAGGTGACTTTACCTTGGAAGGTTATATACAAGTTGAGAATGGTAACGGCGAACTGATCAGACGTGATTTCTCACAGAAATATAGTGTGGTAGATCCCTCTGCTACAGTGAGTGCCGACCTGATGAACGTGCTCTACGCAGGATATAGCAACCCGTTGAGCATCAGTGTTCCTGGTGTTCCTGTGACGAAGATACAGGCATCAATGAGTGGGGGAACCCTTCAGCCTGTCGGTCCCGGAAAATATATTGCTCGTCCTTCCACTCCAGGGCAGAACGTCACTATCACAGTGACTTCTACCAATACAGGGCGTGCCCAACAGATGGGAACGTTCACGTTCCGTGTCCGTCGCTTGCCTGACCCGACTCCCTATATTGTCGTGAAAGACGAGAGCGGTGCTGACCGTTTCAAGGGAGGTGGTTTGTCGAAGGCGCAGTTGACAGCGGCAGATGGTATTGGTGCCGCCATCGATGATGGTATCCTCGACGTTCCTTTCCATGTACAGAGTTTCGAGACCGTGTTCTTTGACAATATGGGTAATGCTGTACCGATGGTTAGTGACGGTGCTCGTTTCTCTGCCCGTCAGAAGGAGACCTTCCGTAAGTTACAGCGTAACCGTCGCTTCTATATCTCGAGAGTGACGGCAACAGGTCCTGACGGATCGGCACGTAAGTTGAATGCGTCGATGGAAGTAATAGTGAAATAAAAAAGATTAGAAGATATGAAGAGAGTATTATTCTTATTGATGATAACGCTGATGGCTGGTGCCGTTATGGCACAGCCAAAGGCTCGTCGCCAACAGCAGGCACAGAAACAGCAGGCACAGAAACAGCAGGTGACCACTCAGAATCAAGGTCTCAGCCAGCGTGCCCGCCTAATGTATCCCACTTCGTTGGATATGCCGGAGAATGTGGTGTGGCGTCGTGACCTTTATCGTGAGATCAACCTAAATGACGAGGCGAACTCAGGGCTTTATTATCCTGTAGAGCCTATTGACAAGCAGATGAACCTCTTTACCTACATCTTCAAGTTGGCGTTGAATAACTATATTCCCGTCTATGAATACCGCTTGGACGGTAATGAGTCGTTTAGTGATTCATCGAAGGTGGCGATGAAGACCCTTCTTGACAACTATCATATCTTCTATGAGACACGAGATGGTAAGTTGCGGGTGGAGAATAGCGACATCCCTTCTGCCGAAGTGAAGATGTATTACCTCAAGGAATCTGCCTATTACGATCAGTCGAATGCCCAGTTCCGTCGTAAGGTGATGGCGATTTGTCCTGTGATGATGCGTGAGGACGACTTTGGTGGCGAAGCTGCGAAATATCCTTTGTTCTGGGTAAAGTATACAGACTTGGAACCATTCCTGAGTCGACAGAGCGTACAGGCATCGAATCTCAATAACGCTGCTACGATGACGTTAGAGGATTACTTCACGATGAACAGCTATCAAGGTAAGATATATAAGGCTGGTAATAGGATGGGGCAAGCTGCCGCTCGTCCACAGTTTGGTGATTTCAACGCTGCCAGTGCAGACGCTGCTGCTAAGAAGGAGCAGGAGAAGATTGAGAAGGAGTTGCTGGCTTTTGAGCGTGGTATGTTTGGACATACCCCACAGCGTGACTCTCTGGACTCTATCGCAAAAGTTCAACCAGAGAACGAGAAGGTCTCCAAGAAAAAGGCATCCCGTAACAGAAGTCGAAGCCGTAGTGTGAAAAGTAAGAAGAGCAAAGGTTCTTCTGAGGGAGGTTCCTCTTCATCCCCCCGTATTACCGTACGTCGTCAGCGTCACTAAAGAAAAATGTTAAAAAGTTTGTTAATTTCACGGAATTTGTTTATCTTTGCAGCAGGATAATTAATAGAAGGATTATATGAAAAAGATACTGACAATTATAGCTATTGCTTGCATTGCCTTCGCAATGCCTTCACAAGCACAGGTAAAGTTCGGTCTCAAGGGAGGCTTGAACCTGACGACGATATCTGTAGATAATATCAGTAATGCCATTTCCAATAAGTCTGGTTTCTATGTGGGTCCTACAGTGAAATTCACGCTTCCTGTAGTAGGCTTGAGTCTTGACGCCTCTGCCCTCTATGACCAGCGTAATGCGAAAATCAAAGGTACCGATGAGACAGTCAAGTTACAGTCATTCCAGATTCCTGTCAATGTACGCTATGGCTTCGGATTAAGCAGTGCTGTGAATGTATTTGCCTTCGCAGGTCCCCAGTTCGGCTTCAACATCGGTGACAAGAGTAATACCTTCAATGCTATTTTGAATAATGTGAAAGGATGGTCGCTGAAGAGTAGTAATATCAGTGGTAACGTAGGTATAGGTGCTACCGTATTCAGCAAGTTGCAGATTACTGCCAACTATAACTTCCAGTTGAGCAAGTCTGGTGAGGTGGAGCTAGAAGATGGAACTACTGGTAAGATGAAGTTCAACTCCTGGCAACTGGGTCTGGGCTATTATTTCTAAAAAGAGAAATCCTACTTCAAGATAGAAAGGCACTCTTGCTGAGGCAAAGGGTGCCTTTTTCCTTCAAAGACTTTTGCATCTGATGAGATACGCCGACCTGATATTACCATTGCCTTTGCAGGGCACCTTTACTTATGCACTGCCACTTGCCATGCAGTCGACAGTACAGGTGGGTATGCGTGTCCTGGTCCCTTTTGGACGTAACAAGACCTATCTGGGTATTGTGGCACGACTGCATGAAGTACAGCCGCAAGGGTATGAGGTCAAGAATGTGACTCAGTTGATGGATACAGAACCCATTGTCACTGACCAGCAGTTGAAGCTATGGCAATGGATTGCCGATTACTATCTGGCTCCCATTGGTGAAGTCTATAAGGCGGCACTGCCAGCGGGACTGAAAGCGGAAGACGGCTATCATCCCAAAATGGAGACCTATATCCGACTGACACCTGCCTACCAAAACGAAGCGGCCTTACATGTCGCCTTGAACATCCTGGGACGTGCCCCCAAGCAATTGGAGGCTTTCATTGCCTATCTGGAATTGTCTGGATGGGACCAAATAGAGAGAGAAGATTGTAAGCTAAACGAAATCACCCGTGAGGAACTATTGAATGCCAGTCATGCCTCTGCCACTACGTTGCAGCAGCTAGAGAAGCGTGGCATGCTGGAGACCTATGAGGTGGAGGTAGGACGACTGAACCATGGGGGTGAGTATCATCCTGAATACATCAAGCAACTTAACATAGCCCAGCAGCAAGCCTATAACCAGATTCTGATGTCGATGATGCGGAAGCCCGTCACCTTGTTGCACGGTGTGACGAGCAGTGGTAAGACGGAGATATATATCCATCTGATTCAGCAGGCATTGGAACGTAAGGAACAGGTGCTCTATCTCTTACCGGAGATAGCTCTGACGGTTCAGATCATGCAACGCCTGCAACGAATATTCGGCAACCGTCTGGGAATTTACCATTCGAAATATTCGGATGCGGAACGGGTGGAGATATGGCAGAAACAACTCTCGAAGAATCCCTATGATGTCATCCTTGGTGCTCGTTCTGCAGTATTCCTGCCTTTCCAAAAACTGGGACTCGTTATTGTTGACGAGGAACATGAGACATCGTATAAACAACAAGACCCCGCTCCTCGTTATCATGCCCGTTCTGCCGCTATCATGCTGGCACAGATGTATAAGGCTCGTACCCTGTTAGGTACTGCAACGCCCTCCATGGAGAGTTATCATAATGCTAAGACAGGGAAGTATGGGCTGGTAGAGTTGAAGGAGCGTTATCAAGGTATCGAATTGCCGGAGATACAGGTCGTGGATATTGCGGACCTCCAGCATCGGAAGATGATGGCGGGTCCCTTCTCCCCTTTATTATTGAATAAGGTACGTGAGGCATTGGAGCGTGGGGAACAGGCAATCCTCTTCCAGAACCGACGTGGTTTCGCTCCCATGATAGAGTGTAAGCAATGTGGGTGGGTGCCCCATTGTCAGCACTGTGATGTATCACTGACGTATCATCGGCAGATGAACCAGTTGACGTGTCACTATTGTGGTTATACGTATCGGATACCCACCGAGTGTCCATGTTGTGGCTCCACGGAGTTAAAGACACGTGGCTATGGCACGGAGAAGATAGAGGAACAGGTAAGGGAGGTGTTCCCAGAGGCGCGAGTGGCACGTATGGACTTAGATACTACTCGTACCCGTAATGCCTATGAGCGTATCATCACCGACTTCGGGGCAGGGCGCACGAATATCCTGATAGGGACACAGATGATCTCAAAGGGGCTGGACTTCGACAAGGTCAGTGTGGTAGGTATCCTCAATGCCGACTCGATGCTGAACTATCCCGACTTCCGTGCCTACGAGCATGCTTTTATGATGATGGCACAGGTCAGTGGTCGTGCTGGTCGTAAAGGGAAGCGCGGACTGGTTATCCTGCAGACCAAGAGCAAGGAGGTGCCTGTCATCCAACAGGTTGTGCGTAACGACTATCTCGCCCTTTATAAAGACCTCATCACTGAGCGTCAGGCATTCCACTATCCACCTTACTACCACTTGGTGTATGTTTTCTTGAAACATCGTTATGACGAGGTGGTGAACACAGCAAGTATTGAACTAGGTTCTCGTCTGCGCCAGTGGTTCGCCGGTCGTGTCCTTGGTCCAGACAAACCAGCTGTGGCAAAAGTGAAGTCCCAGAACATCCGTAAACTCGTCCTCAAACTGGAGAACAGCATTGACATGAAACGAGTCCGTGAGTATCTGCTGATGGCACAGTCCCAGATGCTCTCCGACAAGCGTTATAACTCCCTCCAGATCTACTACGATGTCGATCCGTTGTAATTATGATAGGTTCTCAATAGTTTTCAATGTATGGATGCACACAAAAGAGAACCCTTTTTCTTGCGAACTAACGATAATAGTCTTACCTTTGCACATGAGAATTAAAAACCTTGATCTTTAACATTATTAATTATTAATAGAACAATGAAGAAATTATTTTTTCTGAGTGTGATGCTAACAGCAGCGATGGCTGTAAGTGCTCAATTAAAGATTGCCCCCAAGATGCAGAAGGGGTTGACTAAAGTGTATAACGTAGTGGCAACCACGAATATCCCTGGTCAGAAGGAGGTGAATATCACCACAGACATGAAGTATACGGTGACCGAGGCTAATGCTGACGGCTATGTGGTGGATGTATTGACGACGACGTTTACTTCTGATGCCACCTCTGACAATATCGCAGGTCAGTTGTTGAGTGGTGCCGCAGAGTTGCTGAAGGGCTTGAATGTCCGTGTTGCCACCAACAATGACGGTCGGGCAGAGAAGATTGTCAATTATGCGGAGCTAAGGCCGAAGATGGACGATATGTGTGACAAACTGATAAAGAAAATGTACCAGGCTATCCCGCAAATGTCCCAGCTTGTCCCCAAAGAGCCGTTGCGACAGCAGTTGATGGAGAGTCTGACAGAGGAGAAGTTGCTCAAGAGTATGCAGAACGCCACCAGTGTGATGACCCTGAACGGCAAGACAGTCATGACGGGAGCCCAGGAGGAGTATGTCAATGAGCAGGGTATGAAGATGAAACGTCTGTATTTTGTCAATGGAAAGAATATTGTGACGAACTCATCCATGAACATGAGTAAGGATGAGCTTAAAGCACTCCTCATTGCCCAGGTCGAGAAGTTGGCACCAGCCCAGGCAGATATGATTAAGCAGAACATCGACACAGTGATTGAAAGCGGGATGCTGAAGATGGATATGAAGGAGACAGCTACCTACGACTTGCTTGATGATGGCTGGGTAAAGTCTGTCACTGTCGACACCACGACGGATACGATGGGACAGACGGCAAAGTCACATACTGTCATTACTTGTAAGTAAGTTACATCTTCGATACCTCCCATGGGTTATTCCGATGCTTCCTTAGAGTGATGGCAGGCATCGTTATGGGAGGATACAAGGCATTCCGAAGAGGTATGCCAGGCATTTCTATGCCTGACGGGAAAACAGCTGAATCGCATTTATAGAATTTACAAAATTAATTGTAGAATTTACAAAAAGAACGTGAGCTCGGTTGGGAAATAACGGTTATCCCGAAAAAAATGCTAATTTTGCAGGGATTTTTCATCAAGAAGGAATATGTACGGCAACCAAGGACAATTGGACATGTATTTTATGATGCTTTATGGCGGCGTCGCAATGATGGCTATCATGTCGTGTGTATATCTTCTCCTCAGACCTGTTAACGTTATTGTGAAGAATGTCCAGTCTCCACGTGAGCTGAGACTGTGGGCGGCAGCATTCCTTGCCACCATGGCAGGGAGTCATGTCTGGTGGATATTGTTGGGACAGGTATGGCTGACCGATGACCAGCTCGTCCGCATCCTTATATTGATTGCCCTCGACAACATGACGCTGGTACCACTCATCATGGCAACTCTGTTGCGACTGTTGCAGGACCGCCGTCGTCCCCTTTGGCTCTTCTTCGCCTCAGTCCTTCCAACGGCAGTCTTGGTGATAATAGGTGTCACGACACGCCAACGAGTCATCGAATGGGTAATGCAAGGCTATGTTTTCGTCGTAGGTGTCATCTTTTTCGTCTATATGGTCGTGGCGGTTAGACAATATGGACGATGGCTGAAAGACAATTTCGCCGATTTGGAACATAAAGAGGTATGGCAGAGCCTGTTGGCACCGTTATGCCTGCTACCCGTCTTCTATCTCTATGTCTATCATGGAGGTGAGCTCTATCGGGAATATCTTACGCAGTTTGTGTCCATCATTATCATCATCTATATCGTCTGGCGTGTCGAGACGCTCCAGACTCTTGAGATAACCGATGCAGACGATAAAGATGACAGAGACGACGGCAACGTGGTGCCACCGACGGAGATAGTGGAATCGGAAGTCAGCAACATTGATACGAGTGCATATCAGAAAATGGACAAACTGCTGCGTGAGTATTGTGAGAAGAAACAGCTCTACCGGCAACACGATATGACGCTACAGCAGTTGGCTACTGCTATTGGTACGAACCGTACTTATCTAGGTACTTACTTTGCCGAACGCGGTGAAACCTATAACTCCTATATCAACCGTCTGCGTATCGAGCACTTTACGCAGCTCTACCGGCAGAAGCTTTCCAATGGTGATACAGCGACAGCTAAGGAGTTAGCCGTAGAGAGTGGCTACCACAGTTACAGTACCTTTGGTGTCGCATTCAAACAATACATGGGAATGCCCGTAACACAATGGATCAAGAGTATTAACGAAGAAAATTCAATTGATAATAATGAATCCAGGTAAAAAGATTATCCAACCACCATATCTGAAAGCTGGTGACAAGGTGGCTCTTGTCGCCCCTGCATATTGGGTGGCACATGAAGCATTGATACAAGCTTCGGAGGTCTTCAGAGGCTGGGGGCTCTGTCCTGTTATCGGAGAACGTACTAATAGTTTGAATGTCGATGCTTATTCAGGAACAGCAGATGAAAGAGCTGCCGACTTGGAGTGGGCGTTCGAGGATGACGATATCAAGGCGATCTTTTGCTCACGTGGAGGCTATGGCTCTATTCACCTGTTGAAACGTCTCTCCAAAGAAAGTATCCAGCAACATCCTAAATGGCTAATGGGGCATGGCGACATCACTGTGCTGTTGAATTTGATGGTCGCAGCAGGAGTCATGTGTGTCCATGGACCGATGGCGTTTCAGATTGCCGCAGAACAGGAGCCTTCTGTCTCTGTTGCGCGTAATATCCTTTTCGGCACGTTGCCGAGATATGAGATTCCTTCCAATCCCTACAACCGATGTGGCCATGCTGAGGGTATCCTGGTAGGAGGAAACCTCTCCAGTTACTCACCCATAGCAGGCACCGAGTATCATGTCTCTCCCAAGCGGGACATCATCTTGTTTGTGGAAGAGGTGGAGGAGTCGTTACATGCCGTTGACCGATTGTTCTATATGCTACGCCTGCGCCTCGATTTTGAGAGGGTGAGAGGTGTCATTCTCGGTTCGTTCAGCTCCATTAAGTTCGATCTTCAGTTCGGATGTGTAGAGCAGATGCTGACGGCTCATCTGGCTGATCTGGACATCCCTGTCTGTTGTGGCTTCCCTGTCGGCAGCAATAGTTGTCTGCCCCTCATCGAAGGTGCGCCGTGCTCGCTCGACGTATCCATAGACAAGGCGATGCTGACATTCAATATCAACGGTGCGCAGCAACCATTCCACATAGAAAGGCCAGAAGCACAGTTAATGCGATAACGAGGAAAATACCAGTAATGAGTAAGCAAATCATAAAAATTGTCAATGAAGCCAGATGGATGGATGGTCTGATGGTCAACAACAGACTTAACGAAGTCACCTACGACCCCATGCGGAGTCAGGAGGAGTTCGTTATGCGACTTGTCCGCGAGAATGCCAATACCGCCTTTGGCAAGGATAATGATTTCAGCAGTATTGGTAGCTTACAAGAATTCAGGGAGCGCGTCCCGCTGAGTGTTTATGAGGATTACTCTAATTATATCGAGCGTATCGCAAGGGGAGATAGGAATGTGCTCACAGCCTATCTGACAGAGCATTTTTCCTTGATTTCCGGGTATAAGAAACTTCCCGTGTCCAGGTGGGATGCCCAGACGGCATACGACTACCAATTCAGTTCCAATTTCTATTTGGCAGGCTGTCATGGATTGTTAGCCGATGGTATGACACTGAATCTGGTTGACAATAGTGTCGACCGCCTTCCTACAGATATCACTGTCGGTAACTTGCTTGGACGACTGTTGGTAAAACGTAAGTTTGACAATGATCAGATTTATGTGATACCTGTGGAGGTGGCTAACCCGCCGGAGAGAGACGATATCCGTTACCTGCAGGCACTCTTCGCCGTCAAACAGGAAAATGTGTCGATGGCGATGTGCGAGCATTACTCCAATATGCTGGACTTACTCCGTTATGTGGAGAAACACTGGCCCCGGTTGGCTGAGGATATCGATAAGGGTACTCCTTATATTGCTCCTGACGCTAAAAGGGCACAGGCGGTTCGTGACATCATGGAGTCGCACCATATCGGGACGCAGCTGATATCCGAGCTATGGTCCGGACTGCATTGTATCATGGTCTTCGATGTAGACCGTCTGAATACCAGTTTTGAATTGTTGCGTACTTATTGTGGTAAAAACGTCCAGTTTATATTCACAGGTATCAGTTCTCCAGAGGGAACCTTCTCAACAGCGATAAACCTGAATGACCCTCAGACGGTGTTGATTCCTGATGGCGTTTTCTATGAGTTCAAGAAAAAGGAGGACAAGAACTATAATTACTTACTGACACTCGACCAGCTTGAGATAGGCAGAAGCTATGAGATGGTCATCACCAACCTGTCTGGGCTCTATCGTTATAAGACGCGTAAGATGATCTCTGTCGTCGGACGTTATCACGATACCCCCACCATTATTATAGATAAATAATGTAGCACAAAGCATACAAAAAGACCTGCATTCGCTGTGGCGAGTGCAGGTCTTTTTGTTTAATCAACTCTTCTCTTTAGAAGTCTAACTGGCAACCGACACCGAAGACACGGTTGGTGCGGGTGAAGGAGTCCTTAATCTGAGGATTGTCAGCATTCGTGCGGTCGTAGTCACCATAGTAGGTCTGGAAGTAGGCAGCCTTGACAGCCACTCTCTTAGACAGCTGGTAGCTGAAACCGAAACCGATGCTGTAGCTGTTGACTACGAAAGACATATCGCTGATGTACTCATCTGTCATACCATAGCGTGTCAGCTGTCCACCCGCAGAGAAGGTCAGTTTCTCTGTGGTGTCCCATTCTGCACCCAGCAGGAACTCGTTGGTATTATGGCTCAGCAGTTCCTGTGAGTGGTTATACCAAGAGGCATCCTTGTCGAAGAAGTGGTGCCAGCCCGCATTGATACGTACTGCATCAATGGGACTGTACTGAACACCGACGGTCAGCAGGGCAGGCATGTCCTCGTTGACTTTCTCACCATCACGGAACTTGTTGACAGCCTCAATCTCACTCGCCTCGTTGACAGTAGACTCGTTCTTCATGCGAATCTGGGTGCGGAACTCATACTTAGCGGCAAAATTGAATCTGCCCGTCTTATAGTCGACACCGACGATAGGGGCAAAACCAATACCATCCTGATTACACAGCAAGTTAACACCTTCTGCGTATTTCTGCAGGGGAGCCACCTGCTCACCATAGCCGGCAGCAGTGACAGCCTGGAGGTAGCTTCCGAAATCGACATATCCTTGGGCGGTCTTTACCTCTATGTTACTAATCTTTGCCTTATAGGTGGCATCACCGTAGATCATACGCAGACCACCATAGAGGGAGAGGTTGGGGATTACCTTGCAGGCAGCACCAATCTGTACACCATAGTAATATTGGCGTCCTTTCATATAGCCGTCCATGTCGTAGCCTTGAGCACCTAATGGTGCCAGCATCGCTGCGATATTACCTACTACACTCTCAAAGGAACCCAGTCCGTCCTCAAACTCACAGGCACCGCCACCTCCAGGTACAGACAGGTTAGCCTGAAGACTCCAGTGCTCCATGTTATAAGCAATCTGAATGGAAGGGATGATAGGTGCGTTTGCCACACCCTCGAAAATCTTAGTGGGGCTGTTGGCATTGTTCTTACGACCCATCTGAAACACTGGGTTTGTCGATGTGATGGTACGAGTCTGGTGTGCATACTGCCAGTTGATACCAAGGTGAAAACCCTCTGGCATAAACACAACACCAGCAGGGTTGCTATAGACACCATCCAGTCCGATGGCAGCATCACGAGCAGGGTTTCTAAGGAAATCTACACTCTGGTTCGTGTTAGTCAGGATACCACCAGCCCAGGCGCTTCCTGTAGTCATCATGAAAACAGCAAATGCTATTAAACTTTTTCTCATTGTCTTTCTCTATTACGGATGTTTTAAATTAAATTTTCTTAAATCGGCTGCAAAGGTATAATAAATGTTTATTTGTTCTTTTGTAAACGTGCACAGATTAAGGTTTATTAACTAAAAATGGCACATTTGTTGCACAAAGTGTGCATTTTGTGCATAAAAACGATGCACAAAACGTCACAAAATGCGCAATGTGTTTTGATTATTTCTCAGAAGGATAGCTGATGCGTGTATGATAGATGGTTTTCAGTTTCTCGATAGCCACCGTCTTAGCATACTGGATATCACGGAAGGTAATCGGGCACTCACGGAAATAACCCTCACTGACCTGTGTGTCGATCAGGCGGTTGACGAGCTCCCGGATATTCTGCTCGGTATACTCCTGTAAAGAGCGTGAGGCTGCCTCTACGGTATCCGCCATCATCAGGATAGCCTGTTCACGGGTGAACGGATTGGGACCTGGGTAGGTAAACAGCAGGTCGTCGACAGGCTCGTCGGGATGCTCGTTATGATACTTGATATAGAAGAACTTCGCCTTGCCCTGTCCGTGGTGTGTGGAGATGAAGTCACGGATTTCTTTGGGCAGGTTGTATTTATCTGCCATTTTCTGTCCTTCCGTCACATGACTGATAATCATCTGTGCGCTCTCTATCTCTGTCAGCATCTCATGCGGATTGATACCCGACTGGTTTTCTGTAAAGTAAATAGGGTTTGTCAGTTTGCCGATATCGTGATACAAAGCCCCTGTACGTACCAGTTGTGCCTCTGCCCCTATCTTGTTGGCAATCTCGCCGGCAAGGTTTGCCACTTGGATAGAGTGGTTGAAGGTGCCTGGGGCTATCTCGCTCATCTGTCGTATCAGCGGATTATTGGTGTTCGACAGTTCTATCAGGGTGATGTCGCTCGTAAAGCCAAATGCCTTCTCTATCAAATAAAGGAGTGGATAGGCAAATAACAATGCGATACCGTTGATGATGAGGAAGTTGTATGTGCTGTAGTCGATCTTCGATAACGAGTCTGTCCGCATCCAGTCGAACGACAGGTTGACAGCCATCATGGCTAATGTGATGAAGATGGCAGTCTTGAACAACTGTGAGCGTTGGGAGAGTTCCCTCAAAGAAGTGATGGCAGCCAGACCGCCTATCGTTTCCACGACGATGAACTCAAAGGAGTGGGCGAGCATAACGGCGCAGATAAGTACCATGACGCAATGTGCCATGAAGGCAGTACGGGAGTCCATGAACACGCGGATGAAAATAGGTACCATGGCATAGGGTAGGATATACACATGGATAAAGGTGTTGCGCATGAACAATGCCGTCATGATGGAGAAGAGGGCGATCAGCGCATAAGCCATCATGATCTTCCTCGACTTGACGAGATAGTCTTTCCGGTACAGTCTGAGATAGAATGTGAAGGCGATGAACAGGATCGATACATAGAGGATCTGTCCGAGGAGTGCAAACTGGTTCTGGGTGTCGTCCTGATGCAGTCTCTCGTTCTCTTTCATAAACGACTCCATTGCACGATAGGTCTTGTCTGTAACGATCTCTCCTCGTCCAACGATCTTCTGTCCTTTCTGAATGACACCTGTCGCAAGAGCAATGCTTGACATCAGGTCGTTGATGCTGCTCTCACTGCGAACCTTGTCATAAATGAGATTGGGTGCGATATAGTCGTTGAGGTTACATTTCTGGAGAACAGGACGTTGTAGGGCAAGGATTTCATCTTGGAACAGCTGCTCGTAGGCTGTCTTGGTGGAATAGACCTCCAAGATAGAGACGCTGTTAGCTTGTTTCCCGTTTACCACACGAATCATCTTTGTGGTATCTGTGCGTAACTCGGAATAGTCGCCTGGCGTCATAATCCCTTGCTGATACAAGCTGTGTAACCGGTTGGAGATGATTTTGAGGTACTCCATTTCCAGTCCGGGAATCCCTTCGGCATAATCCTTGTTGAACCTGCTGACCATCTGCGCCTCCTTTTCCTGATTGAATTGGTAATAGGGCTCATAGGATTTCATCAGGCTGTCCTTCTCAGCACGGATGACTTCATCAGACTTATAAACGGGAAAGTCAAAAGGAGCCGTGAAATCAGCATATTTCCATGGTTTGCCTTTCTCGATATGGAAATAAGTTTGATTGTCGTGAGGCATTGCCCATACAATCAGTCCGATGGACAAGACAATCAGCACGGCACGCATCACGTAGTTGCGCCATGTCTGTTCTTCTTTGAAATTGAAATTCGTGTTCATTCTATTTGCAAAGATACGATTAAGTGAGCAAAAAACCAAGAGAATCTTGAGTTTTTTTGAAAGGCTACGGGTAGGCGAACGAAGTTCGGGAATGCGTGAGTATCTTCGAGACTTGTCTCAAAGATACGGAAAAAAAAGGAAAAAGCCTTATATATCAAAAAAAATGTGTAAATTTGCACCAATTTTATAAATGATACCATATAGATATGATGACAGATAGAAGAGTTAGGGTGCGTTTTGCCCCCAGTCCCACGGGTGCTTTGCATATAGGAGGAGTGCGTACGGCACTGTATAATTATTTGTTCGCACGTCAGCATGGTGGTGACCTGGTGTTCCGTATCGAGGATACCGACTCCACTCGTTTTGTACCTGGTGCAGAGGAATATATCATCGAGTCATTCAAATGGCTGGGTATCAAGTTTGATGAGGGAGTGTCCTTCGGAGGAGACAAAGGACCATATCGTCAGAGTGAGCGTCGTGACATTTACAAGAAATATGTCCAGCAGCTGCTGGACGCTGGTAAGGCATATATTGCCTTCGATACTCCTGCGGAACTGGAGGCGAAACGTGCGGAAGTGCAGAATTTCCAATACGACTGCCATACCCGTCAGCAGATGTGTAACTCGCTGACCTTGTCGAAAGAGGAGGTGGAGCAGCGGATTGCTGATGGCAAGCAGTATGTGGTTCGCTTCAAGGTAGAGGCGGGAGAGGAGATCCTGGTCAACGACCTCATCCGTGGTGAGGTGCGTGTGAAGAGTGATATCGTTGACGATAAGGTGCTGTATAAGAGTGCTGACGAGCTGCCCACCTATCACCTTGCCAATATCGTTGATGACCATCTGATGGAGATCTCGCATGTCATCCGTGGTGAGGAGTGGCTGCCTTCTGCTCCTTTGCATGTGATGCTCTACCGTGCCTTTGGCTGGGAGGATAGCATGCCGCAGTTTGCCCATCTGCCATTGTTGTTGAAACCGGATGGAAAGGGAAAGCTGTCGAAACGTGATGGTGATCGTTTGGGATTCCCCGTATTCCCTTTGCAATGGAAAGATCCTAAGACAGGTGAGATATCACGTGGCTATCGTGAAGATGGTTATTTCCCAGAGGCTGTGATTAATTTCCTCGCTCTGTTAGGGTGGAATCCTGGTACTGAGCAGGAGTTGTTTACCTTGGAGGAGCTGGTTCCGTTGTTTGACATTTCGAAGTGCTCGAAAGCTGGTGCCAAGTTCGCATACGACAAAGGGATATGGTTTAACCATGAGTATATCCTGAAGAAATCACCAGAGGAGATCGCCTCTTTGTTTGAGCCCATCTGTCGTGAGCATGGGGTAAAGGACTCTTCCGAGCGTATCCTGCAGGTCGTTGCCATGATGAAAGACCGTGTGTCTTTCGTCAAGGAGCTATGGCCTCTCTGTTCTTTCTTCTTCGAGGCTCCCACGACGTATGATGAGAAGACGGCTAAGAAGCGGTGGAAGGAAGACAGCGCCCAGCAGTTGACCGAGTTGGTGGGTGTGTTGGAAGGCATTGATGATTTCTCCTTGGAGAACCAGGAGCAAATCGTACACCAGTGGATAGAACAGAAAGAGTACAAGCTTGGGAACATCATGAATGCCTGGCGACTGACGCTGGTCGGCGAAGGTAAGGGACCGGGTATGTTCGACATCTCTGCCTTCTTGGGTAAGGAAGAGACTATCCAGCGAATGAAACGGGCTATTGCAGTGTTAGGCTAAGCATATGTATAACCTCATTATATATATCTATCAACTTGGTGTTGTCCTTGTCAGCCTTTTCAAAGAGAAGGTGCGCAAAATGTGGCAGGGGGAGCGTGATGCTATCCGCATACTACAGGAGAAGGTCGACCCACAGGCGAAGTATGTGTGGTTTCATGCGGCTTCACTGGGAGAGTTTGAGCAGGGTAGACCGTTAATGGAGCAATTGCGCAAGGAGCATCCGGAATATAAGATCCTCTTGACTTTTTTCTCTCCCTCGGGTTATGAGGTTCGTAAGAATTACGGAGGCGCCGATATTATCTGTTATCTGCCTCTGGACACGATAACCAATGCGCGTCGTTTCCTTCGTACCATTCGTCCGGTGATGGCTTTCTTCATCAAGTATGAGTTCTGGTATAACTATTTGCATATCCTGAAACACCGGCAGGTGCCAGTATATAGCGTGAGCAGTATTTTCCGGCCTGACCAGGTGTTCTTCAAGTGGTATGGCAGACAATATGCTCATGTGTTGAGATGTTTCACCCATTTCTATGTCCAGAACCAGATAAGTAAGGACTTGCTTGCCAAGATAGGTATTACGGATGTCTCTATCGTAGGTGATACTCGTTTTGACCGCGTGTTGCAGATTAAGGAGGCTGCCAAGCACCTGCCTGTCGTGGAGTCGTTTGTGAAGAAGGGTAAGACTTTTGTGGCTGGTAGCAGTTGGCAACCAGACGAGGATATCTTCATCCCTTATCTCAATGCCCATCCTGACTGGAAGATGATTATCGCCCCTCATGTGATTGGTGAGGAGCACCTGCAGCAGATCATGAGGAAATTGGAGGGTCGCAAGGTGGTTCGCTATTCTGAACTCTCCGAGAACGCTCCTCTTCAAGAGGCAGAGGTGTTGATCATCGACTGCTTCGGTCTGCTCTCCAGCATCTATCATTATGGGGATGTCGCTTATATCGGAGGAGGTTTTGGCGTTGGTATCCATAACACGCTGGAGGCTGCAGTATGGGATATGCCTGTTATCTTCGGACCTAACAACCAGCGTTTCCAGGAGGCACAGGGACTGAAGGCTTGTGGCGGAGGTCTTGAGATAAAGGATGCTGCGGATTTCGAGTCTGTCATGCAACGTTTTATCAATAATACAGACGCTATTGCTGAGGCTGGTAAGAAAGCGGGCGCCTATGTGGAGCAGATGACTGGTGCCACAGCGAAGATTCTCTCAGAGGTAAAATTGTAAGGAAAGATGGCTTTAATCAAATCATATCGTGGTCTGACTCCTAAATGGGGAAAGGATTGCTATTTTAGTGAGAACGCTACCATCGTAGGTGACGTGACGATGGGTGACGAGTGCTCTGTGTGGTTTAATGCGGTGGTGCGTGGTGATGTGGCTCCTATTACGATAGGTAATTGTACCAATGTGCAGGACGGCTCTTGTGTTCATGTGACTCATGAGACGGGTCCGACGCATATCGGCAACTATGTGACGATCGGGCATAACGTAACTGTTCATGCCTGTACCATCCACGACCATGCCTTAATCGGGATGGGTGCTACGTTGCTTGACGGTTGTGAGATCGGTGAGGGCGCTATTGTCGCAGCAGGTGCTTTGGTACTGCAGAACACGAAGATCGGACCTCATGAGATATGGGGTGGCGTACCGGCTAAATATATCAAACCCACCCGTCCGGGGCAGACGGATAATGCGGAGCACTATGTGGCATACTCAAAATACTATATGGATGAGAATCCTGAGTGCCGTTTTACTGGTGAGAAATAGTCGCCACGATATATTCTGAGCGTGTCCCTATACGGAACTTACCTCCCCAGATACCTATTCCCGAACTGACATAATATCGTGTGCCGCTTCTTTGGTGGGCGCCAAACGCACATTCGTAGATGTTTTCCGTAATCCAGGAGATTGGCCATACCTGTCCGTGATGGGTATGACCGCTAAACTGAAAATCAATCTTCTGTCGCTCTGCCTGCTCTAGATGGTAGGGCTGGTGGTCGAGGAGGATCGTGAATTTCGAACGGTCCGCTTGTTTCATGATATCCGCCAAGGTCTTACGATGCTGGTTGGTACGGTCGTCACGCCCAATAACACAGAGGTCGCCGACCACTGCGCAACTGTCTCGCAAGAGATGAATACCTGCTTGCTCGTAGAATTTCTGGGCATCAGGCTCCCCACTGTAGTATTCGTGATTGCCCAGACAAGCATATACGGGAGCGTTCAACCGTTTGAACTCCTCATACATCTTCTCCTCTTTCAAAGGACGTATACTCATGTCAATGATGTCGCCTGCTATCAGGATAGCATCGGCATGCTCCTCGTTCATCATATCCACCCAGCGCCGCAACTCCTCCCTGCGATTGTGATAGCCTAAGTGTAAGTCGCTCATCATCACTAATTTGATGGGTTTTGCCATTGACTTCTCTGTGGTGAGCCGGATATCCTCACGATACTTATGCTTATAGTGGAAGTAGCCGTAGGTGAAGATAACCGTCATCAGGACGACAATACCAATAGTGGTGCCCCAGTTGTTATATAATATGGTGCGGGGAAGAAGACGGACGAGTCTTCCCAGGTCTAGCACCAGGAAGAGCATGAACAGATAGAGCAGGATGATGAGGCTTGAGTTCGCCACTTCGTAGCAGGTGATGGCAACAGGCATCGGCATACCGTCTGTCGAACGTGAGAAGTTGGCGAAGGTGAGCAGGAAACAACCTGCCATCACGATAATGACCACTGTCTTCCAGATAGCAGACAAGGGCAACAAGCACCAGAGGTGCCAGCCTATATAGCCAATGGCAAGAAGGGGCAGTCCCATGAAAAGTAACATCCACATAGCTTTCATGTTATGATTTTGCCTGCAAAGATACGATATTTGTTGCTGACTATAGGGAGGACCGTTCTATCTTTTATACTTTTTTATCGGTTGAAAGAAGAAAGGCGTTCGCATGATAGCGAACGCCTTTCTTTCTATTTTTAAAAAATACTCGATTACAGATTCGGGTTAATCTTGCTCCACTCTGCGATAGGTGGTACGATGTTCAGGGTTACCAGCTCGTCGCGCATCTTGCAGAGGTGCTCATAGCTCTGGTCGAGCTTGGCATTCTCCTCAGCAGTGCCCTGTGGAACCTCAAACTTGGCACCCTCGGCGGTCATGGTAGTCTTCATAGCCATCATGATGTGGTCGTACTTGTCTGTCTTCACATAGGTACCAACGGGGAAACGGAAGGGCTCACCGCCCATGGCTGCACGAATCATCTCAACACTCAGGTATGAGGGGCTCTGGAAGGAGCTGCGTCCACGAAGCTCGATGATCTTCGCGCCACCCTTCGTCACGTCAATCTTCATCTGCTCCCACTCCTCTGCAGGGAACTCTGCGGTGCCGATGATGTCGGTCAGCTTGCGACCGGCGATCTCTACATGGCTGCCGAATACTGCCATCTGCTCACCATGTCCACCATAGGTGGCACATCCGGTAATCTGGTTCTGCATCACACCAAACTTCTTGGCGAGGGCGCTCTGCAGACGTGTGGTGTCCAGACCGGCAAGCGTTGTTACCTGTCCTGGTTTCAAACCAGAGTACAACAGGGTTACCAGACCAGTCAGGTCAGCGGGGTTGAAGATAATCACTACGTGCTTTACGTCTGGACAGTACTTCTTGATATTCTGTCCTAACTCCTCGGCAATCTTACAGTTGCCGGCAAGCAGATCCTCACGGGTCATACCGGCTTTACGGGGTGCACCACCGGATGAGATGATGTACTTAGCGTTCTTGAAAGCTTCCTCTGCATCAGTGGTGGCAACGATGTTCACATCATCAAAACCACTCTGGCGCATTTCCTCTGCCACACCTTCTGGAGAGAAAACGTCATAAAGACAGATCTCACTTGTCAGACCCATCATCAGGGCTGACTGTGCCATGTTTGAACCAATCATACCGGCTGCGCCGACGATGGTCAATTTGTCGTTTGTTAAAAATGCCATAGTTCTATTCTTTACGTTTTAATTGTTCTTGAATGGTTGCAAAGTTACAAATATTTTTCAATTCTCCGTTCTCAATTCCTAATTAAATATGTTATTTATTCTGAAAATGACCTCCTTTGTAATGTCCGTATGACAAATATTATGTGCTTTGTCACTAACACTACCCAGCACACCCCAAACTATGAATGCGGCAAGTAGCATCGCTGCAGCCGCAAAAGCCTCCCTTGGGGGGGGAGATGTCTCAAAAACATATAACCATATAACATGACCCCCTTCAAACGCCCTTGTACAAAGGGTTTGAAGCATGTTATATGTTGCTCAAACATGTAACATACATCTAACATACATCTCACCAAAAAAGATATATCCATGTTATATGTATGTTATATGTTGTTAGAACATCTAACATACCGCAAAGCCCCTGTTTATCGGTATTTGAGCCACATCATGTTATAAGGTTATATGTTTTTCGAAAATTCATAAAAATCAGTTACCGACTGAAGCCCCTTTTCCTACCGACTAACTGTTGTTTTGTTACCGACTAAAGCCCACTTTCATACCGATTAAAGGCTTTATTCGACCCAATTAAAGCCTTCATTTGCTAATCACCTTAACCCCTAACCCTGAACCCTTAACCATGAACCGTGAACCCTGAACCGTGAACCGTGAACCATGAACCCTTCACCCTGAACCCTTCCCCTATGAAGGCGGCACCTTCAAGGGTCGAATGTGCCGCCTTCGACCCGAGGAAGCGGCACCTTCGCAGGCAGGAGGTGCCGCCTTCGTAAAACACCCCTGTTAGTTGCTTTTTATTCCGATATCTCCTATCTCAGTAAATTCACTGAATTTGGTGAGTAAATTCACTGAATTTACTGAATAAACACACTGAATTTACTTTCATAGGAGATATCGTTGTCACCGTTGCCGCTATGTTGTTACCCGCAATCCCTTGACAATCAAATACTTTTGCAAGGCGGCAACGGTGACAAGGGTTTTAAAAATTACGTGTAGGGAAATAGTGGTACTCTGAAAGCTCCACATTCCTGTCCAAATGTTTTGTAGAAAGAGATAAAAGACGTACCTTTGCAGACATGAAACATTTGGGGTATCTTCTCATATTGTTCGTCTTTCTGCTTCCCTCATGCACTGAGCATGGGAAGTACAGTCAATTCTCTGTCATCGGTGAGTTGATAGAGAATGATATGCCAGACTCCGCTTTGCGTCTCTTAGACAGAATGAAAGCATCAAAAGATGAAATGCCAAAGAAATATCGGATGAGGTATGAACTCCTGAGAGTACAGGCATTAAACAAGGCTTTCATTCCTTTAGACTCCATCACTGTTATAGATACCGTCGTAGATTATTATGAGTTACATGGCAACCATGCGGATAAGATGATGGCGAACTATATGATGGGTTGCATCCATAGGGATCGGGGCAATTCACCTGTTGCCTTGGCGTATTTTAGAAAAGCGTCTGGATATGCAGATACTACAGATTTGACAGAAGTCCGAACACTAAGCCGTATATATGCCCAAATGGCTGAGCTTTTCAATAAGCAACGCACTCCCCAACTGGCTCTGGAAGCAAATCGCGAAGCATATCGTTTAGCATTGAAAGCAAAAGATTCTTTAGTGGCAATCGGATATTACTATTACCTCTCTGGTTCATATCATATGCTGAATAAGATGGATTCCGCATTACTTATTAGCCAAACATCAGCCAAGGAGTATGTGAGGATGGGGCATCAGGATTTGGCAGCAACAGTATTGCCTACCGCTATAGACATCTTACTCCGTCAGAAAAGGTTTGAACAGGCAAAAATTGCAATGGACTTTTTAGAACATAATTCAGGTTGGATGAAAGGAGACAGCATTGAGACTGGACATGAGTTCTACTATTATTATAAAGCCTTATACTATGAGGGAAAAGGAAGAAATGACTCTGCGTTATACTTTTATAAGAAATTGGCAGATTTCCCGAAAATCGAGAATCTACAAGCAGCCTATGAGGGATTAACGAGAACCTATAAAGCAATAGGACAAGCTGACTCTGTGATGAAATATGCCTTTCTATTTACTCAAGCCAACGACTCAGTCAGTCTAAAGAGTTCCTCGCAAGAGATAGTCAAGATGCAGGCATTGTATGATTACAATGAGAATCTGCGTCTTGCCGCAGAGAAAGAAAAGGAGGCTGAACGGCTAAAGACTTTCCTCTACATAATTGGCATCATAATATGTTTGGTCGCCTACCTTATTTATAAATATATCCTGTTGCAAAGGAAGAGGAGAATCAAGGAAATAGCAGAGACTAATTCCAGATATACTTCGATATTATACCAATACAACAAGTCACTTGCGGAGTTGGAATCCTTGAAAGGCGGTTTTGAAACGTATCAGTTAGAGAAGCAAAAGGAGATAGAGGGTCTGAAGCAGACGCTGTCCGTCTATCAGTCGGATAAGTCCAGTCCGGATAAATGGAATATTGAGCAGGCATTACTGAATAGTGAGATTATAAATCACTTGCATCAGCTGGCAAGCAAAGCAAAACTTGCCAGCAGCGCGGAGTTGAACGATTTGATGAGAACTGTTTCAGAGCACCTTCCGGACTTCTATCAGTTTATTACCACTAACAATAATCTTACTGACAAAGAGATTCTTGTCTGTATTCTTTGCAAATTAAGGTTTATCCCATCAGAAATGGTTGTTATTATGGGGTTAACCTCTCAGCGTATTACTAATATCCGCAGCAGGATAAATGTGAAATTGTTCCAAGAAAAAGGTGCGCAAGGATTAGAGGCGAATCTGAGACGCATATAAATAAAGACATTAAGTTGTTAATATACAGCTTGTTACTAGTACATCTTGGGGCCCCTGTGTAAAAAGTGTAATCAATTAATTTGTCACATTGATTTTGTTGGCTTACTTTTGCATCATCAATTTAAACACTACAAATGATGATGAAAAAGTTATTTCTTTTATGCTGCTTCTTCGCAGTAACACTGACCACCAATGCAAATGGGTGGATTAATTTTCAAGTAAATTACAATAATCCCAATCCCATAGGC
This sequence comes from Prevotella sp. tf2-5, assembly GCF_900115435.1. Taxonomy (GTDB): domain Bacteria; phylum Bacteroidota; class Bacteroidia; order Bacteroidales; family Bacteroidaceae; genus Prevotella. The sequence continues at coordinate 8,259 of NZ_FOWK01000016.1, read as the reverse complement.
ACAGGGAGACAACGTACCCCAATTCAGCCACCTGCTGTCTATTTAGAGGATTACACCCTCACTTTCAGTGCTTTTGAAGAGGATTGTGTTATAAAACTGCTGGATGAAGGTGAGGTGGTATATGAGGTGGATATCCCAGCCGGATCAACCTCTGTTATTTTGCCAAGTACATTATCTGGTGAATATACCCTGCAATTATTCAAAGGTAATTGGGTGTTCTCAGGAGAGATAGAATTGTAATTTCATAAACATTATAGTCATGAACAACACACGTTGGATTTTAATCCTGATTTCAGTCATGCTGCCACTGCTGGGACATGCCCAGCAAGTGGCGTATGACTATGACGCCTCTGGCAACCGTACCGGCAGGTCGCTGATGACGGTGTCCCGGAGGGCGGCGGCGACGGATGATGCCTTGTCCTTTTCCGCCGCTCCCAATCCTGTTTCAGACATCCTCCAGATAACCTATGAGGAAGATGCCGGTTTCTCAGGTGAGTTCAAATACACCTTACAGGGTGTTTTCGGCGACACGGCGGTAACGGGAGTCTCCAACACACCGGCTTGCAAGGTGGATGTCAGTGGTCTGCCCCAGGGCGTCTATATCCTCCATATTATATATAAGGAGAAAGAACAGAGTATTAAGATTATCAAGAAATAACCATACTATGAAAGGTAAGTATATATCAGGAATGCTCTCATTGATGATGGCATTCCCCATTGCGGTTCTCAGCCAGGACCGCCTGGACGGGACAGCAGCGGTGACCGCGACAGGAGGAGCGTCGTACACAGTACAGATACAGACACCGAAGGGTGTCGGCGACCTTCAGCCGTCCATCGCCCTTTCATACAACAGCCAGTCCGGAAACGGCGTCGTGGGTTACGGGTGCAGCATCACGGGCATCTCCGTCATCACCCGCGGCGTTAAGAGCTATTTGTACAATGAGACGCCTAAGGGTATCAAGTACACCACATCCGACGCCCTTTACCTGGACGGCAAGCGGCTGATAAAGGTCTCCGGCACGGAAGGTACTGACGGCGCCGTCTATTCCCCTGAGGGAGAGCCTTTCACGACACTGACCCTCCATGGGTCGACCGTCTCAACAAGCAGCTGGTTCTCTGCTGACACCAACGACGGGATGACCTATGAGTTCGGGCATGCCTCAGGAACCCAGCAGACGACCACCGTGTCCTCCTCGCAGGTCCCGTACGCATGGTTTATCAGCAAGGGTACCAACACACTTGGACAGACTATCACCTATCAGTACCAGACCGTTGACAGGTACCTGTATCCCCAGACCATCAGCTATGGCAGCGGCAACAGTGTCACTTTTGAGTATGAGAGCCGTACGGACACCATAGCGTTCGCCCTGAACGGACAAAGAGGATACGTGGGAAGACGGCTGCGGAGCATCGCCTCAAAGGCGGGCAACAGCGTCTACCGCACCTATACGATGACCTACAACTCAACCTCCGACGCCTCCACCACCAAATACTCCCGCCTGACCTATATCACAGAGACGGGAGAGAACGGCAACGGCAGCAGGAGGATCACGCTGGACTGGAACTACCTTCCGTCCCTTACCCCCGCATCCTCATCGCCGGGAATCACCATACCCGAGGACGACAACCTTCATGAGTATGGAGAGCGGTTCCTTATAGCCGCTGATTTCAACGGGGACGGTGTCAGTGACCTGGTTCATCTGTCTCCTGTCAAGGAATATGCATACCACTATGCCAATGCCAGCAGTTGGAGCCTATACACCTATGCCCATATCTACCGCTCTGCTGTGAGCGGTGGGGCTGCAAGCCTTCAAAGTCCGATACTTCTCCGCTTTCCTGAGGGCATTTCAATCGGAGACTGGACTTTCCAAAAGGGTGGCATGTGTGTTGCTGATATTGACGGGGACGGGATTAATGACCTGATACTTCCAGGCAGCACCAACGCGACCCCCTCAGGAAATCACGCCTTCTACTTCCATTATGCATTGGGCAAGAACATCGCCACAGGCAGTGCCCTCATCAGTCAGATGGGATTCACGTTGACAAATTCCTATGAACTGCCCCTCTATTCTATCACAGACATCGATTGTGACGGCAAGAGCGACCTGATCGTATTGGAGAAGCAGCATGCAAACGGCAGATACTTATGCCACATCGCCCATATTAATGCCCAGGAAAATATCCACAACATCAGTTTGACCCTGACCGGCAAGCCCCGCAAGCTCTTCACGGGCGACTACAACGGGGACGGGATTGCCGACCTGCTCGTCATCTGCGACGACGGGTACCGGGTTTTCTACGGGCAGGGAGGCGTTGTCTCAGCCAACAGCTTTACGGACAGCAGCACCCTCGTCAGCCTGTCGGATGTCCACCACCGCATAGAGCAGGGGGACTTCAACGGTGACGGCATCCCGGACTTTATCTGGAACGACCATGGCAGCAACAGGATATACTTCTCCCTGGGCAACGGTGACGGCACCTTCACAAGAAGGCTTGCCTACACCCTGCCTTATACGGTAATGCCCAGCAACACAGACCGTGGCACGTGGATGTTCCTCGTGGCGGACCTTGACCATGACGGGAAATCCGATGTCGTCATCAACGCCGCGTCATACCTCCCGATATTCACGAAAGCCTATACCCACTGGTTCCTTTCCGACGGCACGAGGCTGATACATAAGAAAACCGCCACCTCCAACCGTGAGAGCGACGCAAAGGCAGGACATATCTGTGTCGGTGACTTCAAGGGTCAGGGATGGCTTGACGTGATGAACTACGGCTATGACTGCTACAACGGTGTCAATGCCAATGTCGCCCCCTCCATGCATCTCTACAGCTGTTCCACCCAGAGTATCTCCGACGGCAGGGTCAAGTCCGTCAGGAACAGTGACGGACGTATGACCTCCCTCACCTACGGCTCCATGACCTCCACCCAACTCTATACCAAGGGGACGGGCAGTGTCTATCCCGTCATTGACGTGGCGGCACCATTGTGTGTGGTCTCACAGATGAAGGAGTCTGGTGCCTCCTCTGTCATCCGCCAGACCGGTTACACCTACAAGGGACTCCGTGCCCACCTGAAGGGAAGGGGAGTCCTCGGATTCACGGAGCAGACGGCAAGCGAGAGCTATACGGGATTAAGCACCACGTCAAGGGTGACAGGCTGGAACACACAGTACTATGTCCCCGTCAGCACGTTGACGACAACCACCCAGGGAGGACTCACCACCACGTCAGCATCGACGGGCACCGTCGTCGGCTACGGCTACAACCACATGTCCTATCCGTCGTCCCTGACAGAGACGGACATCTACGGCAACACGACCTCCACCACCTACAACTACAACACCACGCTCGGCTACCTCAACACGAAGCGGACGGAGTTCGGCGGAAGCAACATGTACCGCCAGACCGCGTATACCTATTCCGGCAGCAAGATAGGCAAGGCATACAGACCCTTGACAGTCACAGAGACACAGAGGCACAGTGACTCCTCGCAGCCGTACATCACCACGACAAGATACACTTATAACAGTAACGGGCTGCCCACCAGGGTAGTCAAGTATGACGGAACACCGCTGGCACTCACCACGGACTACGTCTATGACTCCTACGGTAACGTCACGAAAGAGACGGTCAGCGGGGCAGGGATCACCACGCCGATGGTGACAAACTACCAGTACTCCGGCAACAAGTTCCTCACACAAAAAGCAACGACACCCGCCTCAACGACTATCTACTACGGGAGGAACGCCTTCGGTGAGTTGATGGCTCTTCTCGACTTGACTTATGCCGGTCCCTCATCACAGCCCCTGATCACCAACTATGTCCTCAACGGCTTCGGGATGGTGACCAGGGAGACGAAACCGTCCGGTGAGGAGACCACTTTCAGCCGCACGGTCAACAACAGCGGCTATATCATTACGGAGACCAAGGCAGGCGGCGGTACCGTCACGACGCAGTATGACGCCCTTGATAACGAGCTGAGCAGTGAGACCGTGGGTGTCGGCGGCGCGGTCATCAAGACCACAAACACCTATAACAACAAGGGATTACTGACTACGAGGGCAAAACAGAGAGGAGGACTCACCATTACTGAGTCAATGGGTTATGACGCACTGGGGCGCATGGTGAGCCGTACCTCCACAAGCGGGGAGAGCGTGTCCTACGCTTACGGCAACCGCACGACGACCGTCACCGACCATGACAGGCAGTATGTGAGGACCTATGACGCATGGGGCAATGTGAGGACATCCACCGATCCTGTGTCCTCCGTGTCGTACACCTACCACTCCAACGGCAAGCCCTCCAGCGCATCCTCCGGGGACGCCACCGTGTACATGGAGTATGACGCGGCGGGCAACCAGACGGAGCTGGACGACCCGGACGCTGGTATCTGTACCTATGAGTATGACGCGATGGGACGTGTCATCCGCCAGACCGACGCAAGGGGCAATGAGACCTCCTACACGTATGACGCTGTGGGCAGGCTGACGGCAAGGAGCTGTGGCGGAGTCGTCACGTCCTACACCTACGGAACGGCTGGCTACGACAAGGAGCGGCTCGTCAGGGAACAGACCGCTGACCGCCTCATCAGCTATGCCTATAACAACAAGGGGCTTCTTTCATCAGAGACACGGAGCATGACAGGTGAGACACCTGTCACCTTCACCTACCACTACGACGGTTACGGAAGGCTCTCGTCAAAGGACTACCCGCAGGGGGTAACGGTGAACTATGGATACGACGGCAACGGCAACCCGGTGAGCAGCGACATCGGCGGGCATTGTGCGAGCCGGGTCTGCAGTGAGGGACAGACCAGGACCGTCACCTACGGGGGGACTGTCGCTGACGGCAGCATGCAGTCAAGTCCCGCCCTGGTATCTAACAACGTTTATGACAACAGGGGCTACATATCGGTGAGGAACCTCTCCAGGATTACGGGTGGCGGCTCCCTGCACGGCATGTCGTTCAACTTCGACGGCGCCACGGGCAACCTGCTCAGCCGTACGGGGATGACAGACCAGCAGGAGACCTTCGAGTACGACGACCTCGACCGTCTGGTGAGGGTTCGGAGGAACAACGTCACCGTACAGGAGCTGGAATACGCAGACAACGGCAACATCGAGGGCAAGACGGGGGTAGGTGCCCTGTATTACGAAGGACAGCAGCCCCATGCCGTGTCGGCTGCCGACAATACCGCAGGATATATCCCCTCCACCAGTCAGCAGGCGACCTATACGGCGTTCGGCAAGGTGGAGTCGCTGACGGAGGGAGCCTATGGCATGACATTCACATACGGTCCCGACGAGGAGCGGTGGAAGACGGTACTCAGGCAGAACGGCACCGTTATAAGGAGTACGTTCTACGCCGGCGACTATGAGCGTGTCACGGAGAACGGCACCACCCGCCATTTCTACTACTTGGACAACGGCAGTGTCTACGTGATAGAGGGCAGCCAGCCCGCAGGCAGTTTCTACTGTGCCTTCACCGACCATCTGGGCAGTGTCACCCGCATCTTCAGTGAGTCAGGAACCTCCGTCTTCGAGGCGGAGTATGACGCATGGGGAAAGCAGACCGTCACCACCAACACCATCGGCTTCCACCGTGGCTACACGGGTCATGAGATGCTGCCAGAGTTCGGACTCATCAACATGAACGGCCGCCTCTACGACCCCGTGCTGGGACGTTTCCTCTCCCCCGACAACTACGTGCAGATGCCCGACTTCTCGCAGAGTTTCAACAGATACAGTTACTGCATCAATAATCCGCTGAAATATAATGATCCTAGTGGGGAAATCTTTGGATGGGACGATGTGCTGATTATTGCTGGAGCATTGGTTGGCGGATATCTTGGTGGTGTAGCAATGAATCAAGGAGAACTAAATCCCCTTAGTTGGGATTATAGCGAACCATTAACTTATATTGGAGTGGTATTTGGAGGTTTAGCCGGTGGTATTGCAGGATCTACCATCGCTGGATCTACAGCCTTTGGTTTTACCTTTACGGCTGGGAATGCCTATTTAGCAGCAGGTGTAACTGTTGGAGCAACCGCTACCTCAGGTATGAAATATGGATTCCATTGGACGACTGTTGGAGGCAACGGAGGTTGTATTTCTAATACAGATTCTCCAGATAAAAATGTAGAAAAGGCAATAAATAAAGCACGTGAAGAGTATTTTGAGCATCAGCAATGGTTCAATGATTACAATAATATGATAGGAGATATCTCTAATGGATTTAAGAACTATGGACCTCCTCTGTTTAGAGAATTTGCCACACCTATAAATAAGTTTTCAAATGGTGTAAATATTGTCCTTAACTATGGAGAATTATCCATGAAGGTATTTAACAACTCCTACAAAGAGGACGACATAAAAAATTTTTATGAAAATGCCATGGGTGACACAGGAGCGTATGTCGGTGCTTATGTCGGGGGAACTTTAATGGGAGGATTATTTGTTGAAACAGGAGCTTTTACAACAGGACCTGCTGTTTGGGGTGCTGTTATGGGAGCACAAATAGGACGAGTTGCGTTTGGATATATTGGTGGTTGCTATTACGAGATTCAGGTATTGTTGAATTTAAAGAAGCAATTGAAGGATATGCAAGACAACAACCGCATACTCTATCCTATGCAAATACAATCCCCGTATTAATTTATTTATAATAAATTTGACTTATCAAAATAAAATTGTATATTTGCTGCATGAAAGAGAAACTTATAAAATACATAAATAGAATATATTTTGGAATCTACCTTTATACAAGGGAATTGGATATCCCAACATACTACGTGGGAAGAAAAGACTATTATAGAGGGCAATTAGGATTCAAGATATGTTGCCTTATGATAATGCTTTATGCGAGTGGATTTTTGTCTATTATAGTGTTTTTGGTAGGAGAACAATTTGCTTATTTAATTAAAAGTAATTTTATATATAAGATTATATATATAATATTACTACTCTGTATATATTTCCTTTTCTCACAAATTACTTCTTTAGAAGGCAATAAGGGCTTGGCATATTTTGAACAATTTGATCAGGAACCGCACTCAATAAAGATTAAATGGATGGTTATTGGTGCATTTGCTTTTATTTTAGGAATAGCGTTTTTTATATTAGGTATGAAAATCTTCCCTATATTTTAAAACAAAGACAAAAAAACGGGGACTCATTGATCCACTGAATGTCCAAATATTATGTCTTTTGAAAGAAATGTTGTACCTTTGTGGTGGATCACTGAGAACCGACCCCGTTATTCCAAATGCATCATGCAAAGGTTATCAAAATCCCATAAACATAGAAATTTAGGTGCTTTTTTCAAAGAAAAACAGGGAAAAACGACTCATTATTGAAATCTTTTCGTATTTTTGCAAATGAATAAGACAAAAATAGTACGATGAGTTACCAAGCAATAACCCAGCAAATCGTTGATTACTTCAAGACTCAACCCGTCGTGAAGGCTTGGATTTTTGGCTCCTATGCACGAGGCGAACAGACAGAAAACTCGGACATAGACATACTGATACAACCTGAACAATCCGTAGGTCTGTTTAAATTGAGTGGCATGCACCTCGATCTTCAAGACCTACTACACATTGATGTCGATTTAGTAACAGTAAAGGGCTTACTACCGTTTGCCCGTAAGAGTGCCGATCGTGACAAAATCCTAATTTATGAGAGAACCTCTTAGAGACAAGACGCGCTTAGAGCATATATTTGGCAGGCAAACCTCTCCCTTATATAATATAATAAGGTGTAGCCCTGTCGGCGGGTTGACATAAATCAACCCGACGTGTTTTTTTTCGCTGTTTTCTGAAAAAATATCGGGAAAATATTTGTTTATTCGGAAAAAGTTCGTACCTTTGCATCCGCTTTCGGGGAGACCCGTTGGTTTGGAGAAAGAGTTCTTTGATAAGATTTGCATAAAACAGAGAAGTAGTAGTACAAGAAGCGAGTACCTTTACGGGTACTCGGGTAAGACAAAATTACGAACCGTCAAGAAGATGACAGGTGCTTTATAAGATCCATCTTGACTACCGGATAATGACAGCGTTCTGTGACAGAGACAATCCTTTATTGGATAGAAAGATATTTATACAGTGGAGAGTTTGATCCTGGCTCAGGATGAACGCTAGCTACAGGCTTAACACATGCAAGTCGAGGGGCAGCATTGGGATAGCTTGCTATTCCAGATGGCGACCGGCGCACGGGTGAGTAACGCGTATCCAACCTTCCCCGTAGTAGGGCACAG
>NZ_FOWK01000006.1:164434-200740 GCF_900115435.1 Prevotella sp. tf2-5 | reverse complement strand
CAGGTGTAAAGACGGTGACGTCAAAGCCGAGCTGTACTAATTGCCCGAACGCTTTCGCGTCGAGTCATCCCTTCAGTTGTTGTTTCGCTGTCCTGACCGGCGTCTTGCTTGTGGAGATTGTCACCTATACGGTTGGTGATGTGGTGGGAGAGTGATGTAATCCTAATTCCTAATTCCTAATTCCTAATTACTAATCCGAAGAATTATCAGGTGGTTATTGCGGCGGGGTCCCACCTCTTCCCATTCCGAACAGAGAAGTTAAGCCCGCCTGCGCCGATGGTACTGCAATGCAATGCGGGAGAGTAGGAGGCCGCCACTTTTATTGATGAAGCCCTGATTCAGCAATGAATCAGGGCTTTTTTGTTAATAATATATTTTACTGTTTGAATTTTAGAATGGTTACTGGGCGGATTTCTTCTCCTGCATTATACTGGATATTGAGAAGTCCATTGCTGTTGAATATCTTGATCCTTCCGTCTTCTAAATAATAGTAGAATTTAGTCAGGATGTGAAGGAGTCCTGATTTGGAAGATATTAGACTTGCTTCCTCTTTATTAGGTAATCTCCATCCGGAGATATTGTAGATGGACAAAGAGTTTAATTGACTATTGACATCCTGGAGGACTTGTTCTTCAGTTTTATTCTGAGGATCAATACTGATATCTTCTTTATAAGCGAGGAGTACTTCTTTGTATCCTTTCTCATTTGGCGTGACATTCACCACATAACAATCTTTATAGACGGTGTTTGCTGCTGGAGCAGTCGCGTTGATGATATCGTCGTCATCATCATTGTTGTTGTTACCATTATTATTCTCATTAGAGATATTACTTTCCCCAAAACTGAAGACAATATCTCTGTTTCCTGCCCAAGAGCTACCAGTGATACTTCCAATGATATTGACGTTATGATCTTCTTGATAGGTGGCATTGATACTGATCTGATAATTCTTCATGAGGTCATCAGGACAGGAATAGATGTAGTCTTTAACAGAATTATCTTTTTGCGTCATACTAATGGTAATGATTGCAGATTCTGTGTCAAGAAGCATCATGACAGGAGTGGGTAGTACCCATTCCCCATTACCATGGTCTGCGAGAGAATAGTTGTGAGTCCATTCTGTCCCTAGTTTTCCGTTAATCAGAATGCTTTTATAGCTAGTAGACAATGAGATACTGATGGAAGAGACATCTGCAGGTACTTGGCTGATAGTCACATTGGTCAGTTGGATAACCTGTCTTTCGAGCTGGAGTGTTAGTTGGTAATCCTCCTTAGTCTCAAGGATGACGTCTTGGTGAGCCGTCATCAGGTCAGTATGCTCCTTCCCTTCTCTTAAAGTGATTTCAGAATTCTCCTCTATCGTCTCTTCTGACGGGAGAATATAACAACTTTCGTCAGTTCCTCCAATAGCATAGACAGAGTAGGATCCAAGGGGAAGACTGAAGGCGAGCGGAGTGTCTTCGTCTATTAGCTTCTTGTGATTAACAAATGTCTTTGTTTCTTTGCCAAACACATAAACATCCACAGGGAAACTGATAGTCTCCTCAGCATTCACGTTTCGAGTAATGATACTCACTGAACTCTCAGCGTTGATGGGATCGTCGCTGATAAGTTCCTTCTCGCAAGCTCCTAGAGCCCACGGGGACATGCATAGAAATGCACGTGTTAATAATTTTTTAATAGGCATACTAATAGTTTTTAGAACTACATTGTATTGTAATGAACGTTGATCCCGAATAGCTGAATGGTTAATCCGAAATCGTCTGCAAAGATAATTCTTTTTCTCCTATTTACCAAATATCTTCATTGTTTTCTTACTTTTATTTCTGTTTTCGACCTCTTGATATATGTTAATTAATTGATAATCAATGTTATAATTTGTAGTATTGTTTGGTTGGTTGAATAAAATGCCGTACCTTTGCCCCCGAAAATAATAGTGTGGCGGTTGAATGTCTCGTGGTGAGACGGTCATACTTAAAAGAGAATTATATGATAAAGGTTGTTAGAAAAATGTTAATGACAGCATTAGTTTTGATGGTTAGTTCTGTTAATTCGTATGCTGAGAAAAATGGCTCTTTTGACTGGAATCCTGTAATCAATGCGATTATTCAGGTGGAAAGTGGAGGAAACTCCAGGGCAGTTAGCGGCCCCTCATGTGGTGCTATGCAAATTACACCTATTTGTGTGAAGGAGTGCAACCTCATTCTGGAGAAGAGAAAGAGCAAGAAGCGTTTTACCTTAAACGATCGTTTTGACGTTCAGAAGTCTAAGGAGATGTTTCTCCTGATACAGTCGTTTTTCAATCGCGCTAATGATGTTGAGCATGCCATCCGTTCATGGAACGGAGGTCAGCACTATTCGAAACGTGCTACTCAGCGTTACTACGAGAAGGTGATGCGACACCTGAAGTAATTAGAAACTACAACTAAAAGAGAGACGCAATCCAAAGGGTTGCGTCTCTCTTTTTTAGTTGCGGAGGCAGGATTCGAACGTGCGACCTCCAGGTTATGAGCCTGGCGAGCTACCAACTGCTCCACTCCGCGATCAATTTCTCTTAAGCGGCTGCAAAGGTACGACTATTTTTTGAAAAGACCAAAAAAATAAGCTGTTTTTTTGTAAATAAGCTGTTTTTCCGGCAATTTCTGTGAAAAGATTTGGCTGTTTGGAAAGTATTTTCTAATTTTGCACACTGTATTTGTTATGTGCAATGCAAAATAATTTGGGAGGATAGAAAAGATGTCAATATCAAAGACCAGACAGAAGTTGGTTGACGTGGCGCGCCAATTGTTTGCCAAGAATGGAATGGAGAATACGACGATGAATGACATTGCCCTTGCCTCAGGCAAGGGACGCCGTACCCTCTATACCTATTTCAAATCGAAGGAAGATATCTATTATGCCGTCATCGAGGGAGAATTGGAGCGTTTGTCCGATAAACTTGATGAAGTTGCCGCCCGTAAGATTCGTCCTCAGGACAAGGTGGTGGAGTTGATATACACTCATCTGAATATGATTCGTGAGACGGTGGTGCGCAATGGTAATCTTCGTGCAGAGTTCTTCCGTAATATCTGGATGGTGGAGAAAGTCCGCAAGAGTTTTGACGCCGCAGAGATTGAGCTTTTCTGCAAAGTATTCCGTGAGGGAAAGGAAGACGGAGAGTTTGACATAGATAATGTGGATTTGGTGGCAAACATCACCCATTATTGTATCAAGGGACTTGAGGTACCATATATCTATGGACGTATTGCCCATGGGCTCTCAGAGGAAGCCACTAAGCCACAAGTCGCCAAGTTTGTCTATGGTGCTTTGGGACATATTACGATTAAAAACAATTAATATATTAATCAATAAAGAATTATGGGATTATTAGAAGGTAAGACAGCTTTGATTACAGGAGCTGCACGCGGTATTGGAAAAGCTATTGCATTGAAGTTTGCCGAGGAAGGCGCTAATATCGCATTCACCGATTTAGAGGTGAATGAAGAGACAGAGAAGGAGATCGCAGCCAAGGGTGTAAAGGCAAAGAGCTATGCCTCCAACGCTGCAGACTTTGCTCAGACAGAGGAAGTGGTGAAGGCAGTGAAAGAGGAGTTTGGCAGTGTTGATATTCTGGTGAATAACGCAGGTATCACGAAAGACGGTCTGATGCTTCGTATGACAGAGCAGCAGTGGGATGCTGTGATTGCGGTCAACCTGAAATCAGCCTTTAACTTCATTCATGCCTGTGTCCCTGTGATGATGCGTCAGCGTGGTGGTAGTATCATCAATATGGCATCTGTGGTAGGTGTTCACGGTAATGCCGGACAGGCAAACTATGCAGCGTCAAAAGCTGGTCTGATAGCCCTTGCCAAGAGTATTGGTCAGGAGATGGGTCCCAAGGGAATCCGTGCCAACGCCATTGCTCCCGGTTTCATTGATACCGCTATGACCCAGGCATTGCCTGACGATATCCGCAAGGAGTGGATTAATAAGATTCCTCTTCGTCGTGGTGGTCAGGTGGAGGATATCGCCAACGTTGCTACCTTCCTTGCCTCCGACATGTCTAGTTATGTCAGCGGTCAGGTCATTCAGGTAGATGGTGGTATGAACATGTAATCCATTAGAAATGAAGCAGACGCAGAAGAGAACATGGGCTGCAAGGCTGTTGCTATTGGTGTTCTTGCCAATACTGCTGTTCTCTTTCATGCACACCCATCAGTATGCCGTCAGTGTGGAAAGTGGTTGTTACGAGTGTACCAATCACTTACCACATGGAGGGCATATTTCTTTACAAGCCATTCATATTCATGACTGTGTACTCTGCCAGTTCGTCTCTCTGTCCTTTGTGGCAGCAATGACGGTGGTATTGGTAGTAGCAAGACAGGTTGACACAGTCTTATTATCCACCCAAACACCGCGGTGCCTGTCGGCGGTGTACCGTCCTCATTCCCCGCGAGCACCTCCTGTTATCTGATAAAATTGTATTTTAGTATAACATTTATCAGATAATACAAAAATGAAGGCAATATATATATTATTGCTGTCATGGGTATGCCTGTGTGCTCCCGTGGCGGCACAAACTGAGACAGATACTATTGATAGTTTCAGTCATCACATGCAACATCTGCAGGAAGTTACAGTGACGGGATTAACTGGTTCTACACGTGCCAACCATTCACCAGCACCTATTTCTGTGGTTGCTCCACGTGTCCTTCAGGAGACCTCATCGACGAATATCATCGATGCGGTGGCGCATCAGCCGGGAGTATCTCAGATTACAACAGGTAGCGGTATCTCCAAACCTGTCATTCGCGGTCTGGGTTATAATCGTATCGTTACCGTCAATGACGGAATCCGTCAGGAAGGACAGCAATGGGGTGACGAACATGGTATTGAGGTAGATGCCCAGACGGTGCACTCTGTCGAGATTCTGAAAGGTCCAGCCTCGCTGATGTATGGTTCCGATGCGATGGCTGGTGTGTTGGTACTTCACGAACAACCCGTCATGCCACAAGGAAAGATGCGGGCAATGGTAGGGGGTGAGTATCAGACGAATAACCGGATGTGGGACTATACTGTTGATTTCGCAGGTAACAAGGGCGGTGTCGTCTGGAACTGGCGATGGAGCCAGAAAGATGCCGGTGAGTATGAGAACAAACGTGATGGTAAAGTGTGGGGCTCGCAATTCCGTGAACAGGCACTGACAGGAATGTTAGGACTGAATCGCAGTTGGGGCTATTCCCACCTGAAGTTCTCCACCTACCATATTACTCCAGGACTTGTAGAGGGCGAACGTGATGAGGCGACTGGTGAGTTGGCGCCATCGGCAGCTTATCAGAAAATCTATCATCATAAAGCAGTTCTCGACAACTCTTTCATTATTGGTGATGGTTCATTAAAGGCTGTTGTTGGCTATCAGCAGAATCGCCGTAAGGAGTATGAGGAAAACGATGAGTTAGGACTCGACTTCCGCCTGCATACCGTCAATTATGATGTCCATTATGTCTCCACCAAGGATTTGTGGCAATGGTCGGCAGGTATTTCAGGAATGTGGCAACACTCAGAGAATCTTGGCGAGGAGTTCCTGATACCTTCCTATCGTCTGTTTGATATAGGTGCTTTTGCCTCTGTAACCCGTAATTTTAAGCAATGGACACTGAGTGGAGGACTGCGGTTCGACCATCGTCACCTGCACAGTTATGCCCTGATGGATGATGGCGAGGAGCGTTTTGAGGACTTCAGTCGTAATTTCAAAGGATTGACAGGTAGTCTTGGTGTTATTTATCGTATCACCTCTCAGTGGAATGCCCGTCTTAATCTTTCGCATGGTTTCCGTGCTCCTAACCTTAGTGAACTGGGTTCCAATGGTGAGCATGAGGGAACATTCCGTTATGAGATAGGTAATCACTCATTGTCACCAGAACGCAGTTGGCAGTTTGATCTGGGTGTTGACTATTCCTCAAGTATCCTTTCTGCTCAATTATCCCTGTTTGCCAATCACATCAACAACTATATCTTTTTACAACGGTTAGACGTGAAAAGCGATGAGTTTCAGTATATGTCAGGTGATGCCCGTTTGTGGGGTGGGGAACTATTGGTTGACTTACACCCCATTGAGCCCTTGCATTTCGAGAATACCTTCTCGTATGTGAATGCCGTACAGTTGCATCAACCATCGGGAAGTCGTTATCTGCCCTTTACACCGGCTCCTCGCTGGACTAGTGATTTACGTTATGATATTATTCGTGACGGACGTGTGCTGAACAACACCTATGTGAGTCTGGGAATGGAGTGCTATCTGCGTCAGGGTCATGTGCATACGGCGAATGCGACAGAGACGGAGACACCTTCTTATACACTGTTCAATCTCTCAGCTGGTACAGATGTCAAATGGCATGGCAGGAAAGTAGCTTCTGTATTCCTGAATGCCACAAACCTGTTCGATCGTTCTTACCAGTCGCATCTCAGTCGATTGAAGTATGCTGACGGACCAGGCATTTGTAATATGGGTCGTAATATTGGCATCAAAGTATTGATACCAATCTTGCTGTAACGCTATTTCTGCTTGAATTCCAGCGTCTTAGGGAGTTTCTGCCACTTACCGTTCTTCGGTATCTTGACAGTGCTCCCTTTTTCTTGTTTGAAGATATAGACGGAGTCGTTCTTACGTGTCAGTGTCGCCTCCAGATCCTCACTGCCGAAATCGTTGATCAGCGTCATGGAAGCCTTCTTCTCATCCTCTATCTCTGCCTCTACCATGACCCAGCAGAACGAGTGCCCCTTCCGCCCCAGATAACCAGGCAGCTCCCCGTACAGTTCCTGTCCTGCGATCTTGATGTTCTTATCATAAAAGTTGATACGCAGGAACACCTCATATTCGTCATTATAGAGATAACCTTTGAAAGACTTCCCTCCCTCCTGTGCAAAGACGGGAGACAGCAGCATACCGATAAATATAGATAAAATGGTTCTTTTCATCTTCAAATCTTTGTGTGCGACAAAGGTACTAAATCTAAATCAATTAATTGTATAAATGACTAAAAATATATCGACAAACATTCTGCGATTTAAAAATTTTTAAGTACCTTTGTAGCCGTTATACATGTATAAGAATGGGAAAAGAAATGTTAAAGCCTGATTATATCTTTGAATCGAGCTGGGAGGTTTGTAATAAGGTTGGCGGTATTTATACCGTGCTCTCCACTCGGGCAAAGACATTACAGGATGTGATGAAGGACCAGATCATCTTCATTGGTCCCGATTTTTGGCAGGAACAAGAGAGTCCATATTTCCAAGAGGATAAGTCGCTCTTTGCCGAGTGGCAATGGGAGGCGAAAGAGAATGGCCTTGAGGTGAGAGTCGGACGATGGACAGTTCCTGGAGAGCCAATCGCAGTCTTAGTGGATTTCAAGCCTTTCTTTGAGAAGAAAAACGAGATTTACGCATGGTTATGGGAGCACTATCATGTGGATTCATTGCATGCTTATGGCGATTACGACGAAGCATCCATGTTCTCGTATGCTGCTGCGTTGGTTGTAGAGAACTTCTATAATCACTATCTACTGAACAAAAAGAAACGTGTCATCTATCATGCTAACGAATGGATGTGCGGACTGGGTGCCTTGTATATTAATAATGTGCTGCCCCAGATCGGTACTGTCTTCACGACACATGCCACCAGCATTGGTCGTTCCATCGCAGGTAATCAGAAACCCCTTTATGACTACCTCTTCGCCTATCATGGTGATCAGATGGCTGATGAGCTGAACATGCAGAGCAAGCACTCCATTGAGAAGCAGACAGCATGGCATGTCGACTGTTTTACGACGGTCAGTGACATCACGGCAAATGAGTGTAAGGAACTGCTCGACAAACCTGTCGATGTGGTGCTGCCCAATGGTTTCGATAATAGTTTCGTTCCCAAGGCTGCCACCTTCACCAAGAAACGTAAGGCTGCCCGCAAGCGTCTGTTGGAGATCGCTAATGCCCTGTTGGGTGAGCGTCTTGACGATGACACACTGATTGTGTCTACCTCAGGTCGCTATGAGTTCCGTAACAAGGGTATCGATGTCTTTGTGGAGGCAATGAACCGTTTGTTGCGTGACAAGGACTTGAAGAAGAAGGTACTCGCCTTCATTGAGGTGCCTGGTTGGGTAGGGGAGCCCCGTAAGGACCTGCAGGAGCGTCTTGCCAGTGGGAAGTCGTTCGATACTCCCTTGGAGGTGCCGCAGGTGACCCACTGGTTGCATAACATGAGCCATGATAATGTGCTGGGTATGATGAAATACTACGATATGCACAATCGTAAGGAAGACCAAGTGAAAGTGATCTTCCTGCCGTGTTATCTCGACAGCAAGGATGGTATCATGGATATGACCTATTATGATGTCGTGCTGGGTAATGACCTCTGCATCTATCCCTCTTATTATGAGCCTTGGGGCTATACCCCGCTGGAGGCTGTCGCCTTCAAGGTACCATGTATCACCACCGACCTTGCAGGTTTCGGCCTATGGGCAAACAAGGAGTTTGGTCACTATGGTGAGATAGAGGACGGCGTGAAGGTGATCCATCGTACTGACTATAACTACTCTGAGGTTGCCGATACCATCAAGGATACTGTCGCCAGGTTCTCTGGTATGACAAAGAAACAGGTTGACGAGTGTCGTAAGCATGCTGATGAGCTCTCTAAGAAAGCACTCTGGAGTGAGTTCATTAAGTACTATTATGAGGCGTACGATATTGCTCTCCGTAAGGCGGAGACTCGTATGGAGAATAAGTAAAAAACGAACAAGAGAATATCAATACAATTATTAGTTATGAAAATTAAAGCTGATTATGCAAATGCTCCACAGTGGAAGGAACTGACTGTCAAGTCAAGTCTTCCCGAGCAACTGAAGTGTTTGGACGAGATTGCCCACAATATGTGGTGGGTATGGAACTACGAGGCACGTGACCTGTTCCGTGACCTTGACCCTGAGCTTTATCATGATGTGAAGCACAACCCGGTAATGCTGCTGGAGCGCTTGAGCTTCGCTCGTAAAGAAGAGATACTGAAAGACAAGGCGCTGATGAAACGTGTCAAGAACGTTTACGACTTGTTCCGCAAGTACATGGATGTAGCCCCAGACTCTAAGCGTCCCTCCGTCGCTTATTTCTGTATGGAGTATGGTATTCACTCTGCTCTGAAGATTTACTCTGGTGGTCTGGGTATGCTTGCCGGTGACTATGTGAAAGAGGCTTCAGACTCTAATGTCGATATGTGTGCCGTAGGTTTCCTCTATCGTTTCGGATACTTCACACAGAGTCTGTCAATGGACGGACAGCAGATTGCCAATTACGAGTCTCAGAATTTCGGCTCACTGCCCATCGAGCGTCAACTGGACAAGGACGGCAACCCATTGGTGATTGATGTTCCTTACACCAACTATCAGGTACATGCCAGTGTCTGGCGTGTGAATGTAGGTCGTGTGAAACTCTACCTGCTGGATACTGACAATGAGATGAACTCAGACTTCGACAAGCCCATCACACATAGTCTCTATGGTGGTGACTGGGAGAACCGTCTGAAGCAGGAGATCCTGCTGGGTATCGGTGGTATGCTGCTGTTGAAGAAACTGGGTATCAAGAAGGATATCTACCATTGTAACGAGGGTCACGCTGCTCTCTGCAACCTGCAGCGTCTGTGTGATTATATCGAGGAAGGACTGACCTTCAACCAGGCTTTGGAGTTGGTACGTGCCTCTTCTCTCTATACTGTTCACACCCCGGTTCCTGCTGGTCATGACTATTTCGAGGAGGGCTTGTTTGGTAAGTACATGGGTGCTTATCCTGCTAAGCTTGGCATCTCTTGGGATGAGTTCATCGGCATGGGACGTACTAATCCTAATGACCATGGTGAGAAGTTCTGTATGTCAACTTTCGCCTGCAACACTTGTCAGGAGGTGAATGGTGTGTCAAAGCTGCACGGATGGGTAAGTCAGCAGATGTTCGCTCCTATCTGGAACGGCTACTATCCTGAGGAGAACCACGTGGGCTATGTTACCAATGGTGTTCACTTCCCCACCTGGTGTGCTACTGAGTGGCGTAGTGTCTATGCCAAGTACTTTGATCCGAGCCACATGAGCGACCAGTCGAACGAGGAAATCTGGCACGGTATCTACAACTGTCCCGATGAGGAGGTATGGGCTACACGCCAGGCATTGAAGAAGAAACTATTCGAATATATCGCTGTCCAGTTTACGGAGACATGGCTGAAGAACCAAGGCGATCCCGCCCGTGTCGTGAAACTGGTAGAGCGCTTTAACCCCAATGCACTTGTTATCGGCTTCTGCCGCCGTTTCGCTACCTACAAGCGTGCCCACCTGTTGTTCACAGATCTTGAGCGTCTGAAAAGGATTGTCAACAATCCTGAGCGTCCTGTGATCTTCCTGTTCGCAGGTAAGGCTCACCCAGCCGATGGTGCTGGTCAGGGCCTGATCAAGAAGATCTTCGATATCTCCCAGCTCGATGAGTTCCAGGGTAAGATTATCTTCCTTGAGGACTACGACTTCCTGTTGGCTCGTCGTCTCGTCTCTGGTGTGGATATCTGGATGAATACTCCTACACGTCCTCTTGAGGCTTCTGGTACCTCTGGTGAGAAGGCTGAGATGAATGGTGTCGTCAACCTCTCCGTGAAGGACGGTTGGTGGCTGGAGGGCTATCGTGAGGGTGCTGGATGGGCTCTTACCGAGAAGCGTACCTACCAGAACCAGGGCTATCAGGATCAGCTTGATGCCGCTACCATCTATGGACTGTTGGAGAGTGAGATTATTCCCCTTTACTATGACAGGGATAAGAAGGGCATTTCGAAGGGCTGGATCAAGGTCATTAAGAACTCTATCGCCCAGATTGCTCCTCACTATACCATGAAGCGTCAGCTCGACGACTATTACAGCAAGTTCTACGAGAAAGAGGCTAAGCGCTTCAAGGAGCTTTCTAAGAATGACAATCGTCTTGCCAAGGATATTGCCCAGTGGAAAGAGGCTGTTGCTGAGCGTTGGGACGCCATCAATGTCGTCAGCTGCGAGTGGAACTTCCCTGCAACAGGTTGTGAGGCAGGACAGAAGTACTATATCAAGTACGTCATCAACGAGCAGGGTCTCGATGATGCCGTTGGACTGGAGAAAGTCAATGTTTGTCTTGACAAGGACGGACGTGAGAAAGTCTATAACGTGGAGCCGCTGAAGATGACGGGTCATGAAGGTAACAACTATACCTTCGAGGCAGAGTTGACTCCTCAGCAGTTCGGACAATACAAGTCGGCTATCCGCATGTATCCGAAGAACAAGAATCTTCCTCACCGTCAGGACTTCTGCTACGTGAAGTGGCTGGAGTTGCCTAACATGTAATCCGATAGAAGAATGATGATAAAAAGGGTGGGTCCGTCAATCACGGACCCATCTTTTTTTTGTGGTAACCTTGCCGTTCCCCATCCATCTTTAGCATTCTTTAACAAAACTATTTGCAGGGTGTCCCGACTTATGGTACACCCTCTCTTTAATTTTGCCATCGAAATTAATAACAATAAAAGAATAGTGATATGATCAGTTTATTATTTGTGGTAGCTATTATAATAGCATGTGGTGATCTCTTCATGGGGTATGTCATTGCCCTCAGTAACGAACCCTCTCAAGAGGACAAGACTACGATGAAGCGAAAGAAGGTTATACTTTAGTCATTTATATTTACTGGAGTGACATCATTTTGTGATATCTTTTTTGGTTGAATGAAGAATATTTTGTATCTTCGCATCCACAAATATGACAAAAAAGCCAATGGAATTTAAGGAATTAGTACAGATGCGCCGTTCGCATCGTAAGTTTACAGAAGAGGAGATAGATGGTGAGGATGTGAAGACGATTCTTCGTGCGGGACTGATGTCTCCCACGTCCAAAGGACAACGTGCCTGGCAGTTTGTAGTGGTGGATGATAAGATGGACCTTGAGAAACTGTCGGATGCCAAGGATATGGGAGGACAGTTCCTGAAAGGTGCCCCGTTAGCCATTGTTGTGTTAGGTGATCCCATGCAGAACGACTGTTGGGTGGAGGATGGTTCTATTGCCGCCATCTCGATGCAGTATCAGGCTGAGGCTTTGGGACTTGGCTCTTGTTGGATTCAGATGCGTGGACGTGGACTGAGTGACGGAACGAGTGCCGACACCGTGATACAGGGTGTATTGGACATCCCGGAGAACCTGTCGTGCCTCTGTATCCTCGCCATAGGACATAAGGCGGATGAGCGTAAGCCTCAGAACGAGGAGAAACTGAAATGGGAGAATGTACACCTTAATAAGTATTGATTATTGGGCATGCGGATCGTATTGATAGGTGCTGGACGATTAGCCACGAATCTTGGACTCACCTTATTGGGGGCGGGTCATGAGATTATCTGTGTGAATAGCCGTACCATGAAATCGGCAAAGGCACTTGCTGACCGTATCGGTGGTATTCCTGTTGACAGGGCTGAGGATATGCCGATGGAGGCAGATGCGTATATCATCTCCGTCAAGGACTCTGTGTTAGCTGATGTGATACCAGCCGTGACGAAGGGTAGGGAGTCACAGGTGTTCATGCATACCGCAGGTTCGATGCCCATGGAGATGTTTCGGGGGATGGCTCACCATTATGGTGTGTTCTATCCCATGCAGTCGTTTTCCAAAGAACGCCCTGTCGACTTTGCGGAGATTCCTACCTTCATCGAGGCGAGTGACGAGAAGGCGATGCAGGTTATCAGACACCTGGCGGAAAGTGTGACGGAACGTGTCTACGAGTTATCGAGTGATGACAGACAGTATCTGCACCTCGCGGCAGTCTTTGCCTGTAATTTCGTCAACCATTGTTATGCGATGGCTGCAGAGGTGTTAGAGGAGCATGGTATGGACTTTGACGTGATGCTGCCCCTGATTGACGAGACGGCACGCAAGGTGCATCAGTTGCATCCCTTGCAGGCACAGACAGGTCCTGCGGTCCGCTATGACGAGAATGTAATACGTCATCAAGTACAGTTGTTACGCAACCATCCCATTATGAAAGATCTTTACGAAAGGGTGTCGTTGCATATACATCGAAAAGCAGAACAACAATGATAAACTACGATTTACGGAAGATACGTGCCATCGTCTTTGATTTAGATGGCGTGCTGAGCAAGTCGACCATCTCGCTGGGGATGGACGGCACTCCTTTACGCACTGTGAATATCAAGGATGGCTATGCCATCCAGCTTGCCGTGAAGATGGGATTGAATATCGCCATCATCTCAGGATGTAGGATTGACGCGGTGCGGAAACGCTATGAGGGACTGGGTATGACAGATGTCTACCTCGGGGCTGCTGTGAAGATCAAGGTCTATGAGGAGTTTCTCGCCAAACATGACTTGAAAGAAGACGAGGTGATGTTCATGGGTGATGATATTCCTGATCTGGAGGTCATGCGTAGGGTAGGATGCCCCGTCTGTCCGAAAGATGCTTGTAACGAGGTGAAAGAGGTCAGTATCTATGTGAGTGACTATGAAGGCGGTTGTGGTTGCGGCAGGGATGTGATTGAGCAGACGCTGAAGGCACAAGGGAAATGGCTGCAGGATGAAAGGGCATTCGGATGGTAAGTGATCGTTATCATATTATTCTAGCCAGCAATTCACCCAGGCGAAAAGAACTTCTGGCAGGGTTGGATATCCCTTTTGATGTCCGGGTGATAGACGGTATTGATGAAAGTTTTCCTCAAGACCTTCTCACGAAGGATATCGCAGGATATATCGCAAAGAAAAAGGCGGATGCCTACCAACAGACTATGGCAGCTGATGAGTTGATTATCACTGCCGACACCATTGTTATTCTTGGTCAAAAAGTGATGGGTAAACCCAAGGATGCCGCTGAGGCTGTAGGGATGCTCCATGAGCTGAGTGGTCATACCCATCAGGTCATCACTGGTGTCTGTCTGACGACAAAAGAGAAGCAGGTGAATTTCTCTGTAGAGACAGACGTGACTTTCAAGACCTTGACAGACGAGGAGATCCATTATTATGTTGAGCATTACCGTCCCTTCGACAAAGCGGGAGCCTATGGTATCCAGGAATGGATAGGACATGTGGGGGTGACAGGGATGAACGGCAGTTATTTTAATGTCATGGGACTACCTGTGCAACGCATCTATGAGGCATTGAGAATGTTTTAACACGTTAAAAAGACGTTAAATGTGGGATTTTTTAAGATAAAAATTTGCGGATACAAGAATTATTCGTACCTTTGCACTTACTAGTAATTTAATCTATATTTATCATTTTCCTCGGGGGGTGAGCTATCTGTGAAGACGGCTTCCCCTATTTTATTTCCTGCGTCGGAACTCCGAACAGGTGATGGCGGTGGCGATGGCGACGTTGAGACTCTCGGCACGTAAACCATCTGCATGGAAATCGGGAATCAACAACCGCCTGTTGACTAACTGTCGTATCTCTGGTGAGATACCGTTGCCCTCATTACCCATGACGATAATTCCCTCGTGAGTCAGTCCTTGTTCATAGATATTCTCCCCGTCCAATAACGTACCATAAATAGGATACGAGGATGGTATGTTTCTGAAAAGTTCCGACAAATCAGTGTAGATGACCTGTACGTGGGCAAGACTCCCCATCGTTGCCTGTACCACTTTGGGGTTGTAGACATCCGCTGTCTCCATGGAACAATAGATGACGGAGATACCAAACCAGTCGGCAATACGGATAATCGTTCCCAGGTTACCAGGATCCTGTATGCCGTCAAGAGCGAGGGAGAGTTGATGGCTGATGGCTGATGGCTGATGGCTGGCAGGTGTCTCAAAGACGGCGAGGACTTCCTGCGGGTGCTGCAGGAAACTGATCTTATGCAGCTCCTCCTCAGTGATAAGTCCTGCGTCAGGACGCTCCGTCGTAGAGAAAATCATCCTTGGCTGGTAACCAGCCTGCAACAGATCACCAACCACTTTCGGACCCTCAGCCACGAAGAGTCCCTCCCGTTTCCTGTTCTTCTTTAATTCCAAAGAACGGATGAGTTTGATCTGGTTTTTGCTAATCATTTTCTTGTATTTTGCTGCAAAGATAGAAAAAAATTCGTACCTTTGCAACAAAATGCGACTCAGATACGCAATATATCTTTTCCTGGTGCTCCTTTTATGTGCCTGTTCAGAGACAAAATATGTCCCTGAGGGGGCGTATTTGTTGAATAAAGTACAGGTGAAGAGCGAGCCCAAGACGAAAGGGGTAGAACCCTCAGCCATGAAAGCCTATGTGCGTCAGCATGGCAATGCCCGTTGGTTCTCCGCTGTCAGGATTCCCCTTGCCACCTATTCCCTCTCAGGAAGGGATACCACCAAGTGGCTCAACCGTGTGTTGCGCTCAATAGGAGAGGCTCCCGTATTGTATGACTCCCTCAGTACCCGCAGGTCGATGGAAGACCTGCAGATGCAGTTGGTGAACATGGGGTATCTGCGTGCCAGTGTGGATGCGATGACCAAGTCCAGGAAGAAGACCATTGATGTCACGTATCTGTTGCATCCGGGGAAGCCCTATACCATCCGCAAGGTGGACTATGTCATTGAGGACTCCATGATTAACAGCCTGTTACGCCTTGACGATCCCAGTCAGCGGGGACTTAAGAGTGGGATGCGTTTCAGTGTGGAGAATCTGGACGGAGAGCGTAAGCGTATCACCAATGAGTTGAATAACCTCGGTTATTACCGTTTTAATAAGGAATACATTATGTTCGAGGCGGATTCCGTGGCAAACTCCCAAGAGATAGATGTGGTGTTGGTGCTGCGGAAGCAACGTGATAACAAAGGACATGAGTTGTCTCATCAGCGTTATGCCGTCAGGGACGTGCAGTTCTCCAGCGGTGACCCGGAGGACTCTGTCCTTCATCTGCGAGAGGGGGTGTTGCAGCGTAATACGTATATCAAGAAAGGTGACTATTACTCAGCGGAGAATCTGCAGAACACGTATAATAACTTCGCGAGACTGGGTGCCGTGCGCTATACCAATATCTCCTGGAAAGAACAGCCGGACAGTAGTCTGCTGGACTGCCAGATACAGATCAGTACGAACAAGCCCTCGACGATCTCCTTCCAACCGGAA
Source organism: Prevotella sp. tf2-5 (assembly GCF_900115435.1). Classification (GTDB taxonomy): domain Bacteria; phylum Bacteroidota; class Bacteroidia; order Bacteroidales; family Bacteroidaceae; genus Prevotella. Next base: position 184,623 of record NZ_FOWK01000006.1, on the reverse strand, counting down.
GGCACCAATACCGCAGGTGACTTGGGTGCCGCTGCCACACTGACCTATCAGAACCGTAACCTGTTCAGGGGCTCGGAGAGCTTGTCCATTGAGTTGCGCGGAGCCTATGAGGCGATCAAGGGACTGGAGGGATATTCCAACCATAACTTCTTGGAATACAGTCTGGGTGCGAAGTTGAGCTTCCCTCGTTTCATTGCCCCCTTCTTGCCGTCAGACATCCATCGTCGTATCAACGCCAGCAGTGAGGTGTCTATGTTGTATGACCTGCAGAACCGTCCTGAGTTCCACCGGCGAGTGTTCTCTGTGGCTTGGAGGTATAAATGGAATAACCCCCACCATCATGACCATTACCGTATCGACCTGTTGGACTTGAACTATGTCTCGATGCCGTGGATCAGTGATACTTTCAAGAAAGACTATCTGGACGATACCACCAGTCGCAACGCGATCCTGCGCTATAACTACGAGAACCTCTTCATCATGAAGTTTGGCGTGGGCTATTCTTATAATAATGGTATCATTGCCATCAAGGCGAATGCGGAGACAGCGGGTAACCTGTTGGGACTGGCGGCGAGGACATTTGGATTCCATCAGAATAACGAGGGACAGTATACCTTCCTCGATATTGCCTATGCCCAGTATGTCAAGGCGGATTTCAATATCACCCGTACCATCAATTTCAACTATGCCAACCAACTGGTGTTCCATGCGGGATTGGGTGTTGCCTATCCCTATGGTAATAGTACGATCCTGCCTTTTGACAAGCGTTATTTCTCTGGTGGCGCCAATAGTGTGAGAGGATGGAGCGTGAGAAGTCTCGGTCCGGGAAATTATATCAGTAAGGACGGACGCATCGACTTCATCAACCAGACGGGTGACATGAAACTCGACCTGAACATGGAGTATCGCGCCCATCTGTTCTGGAAACTTGGTGTCGCCCTTTTCGTGGATGCGGGAAATATATGGACCCTCCGTGCCTATGACGAGCAACCGGGAGGACAGTTTAAGTTCTCAGAATTCTGGAGACAGCTTGCTGTAGGCTATGGTATGGGCTTCCGCTTTAACTTCGATTACTTTATCCTCCGTTTCGATATGGGTATGAAAGCGGTCAATCCCGCCTATAAGGAGGGGGACGAGCATTATCCTATCGCCCATCCGAAACTCAGTCGTGACTTTACTTTCCACTTTGCAGTGGGCCTTCCATTCTAACCAGCCATTTGCCGTCGCGGTTGACCAGTGTCACTTGGTATTCGGCTTGGTCGATGACCTTGCTGTCCTCACCGATAAACCCCAGTTGTACGAAATCGGAGACGCGGATCCTTGCGGAACAGGTCGTGTCACCAGCCATCATGTAACGGTCGACGATCTCTACCTTTGCCTCTTGGTTATGCTCGTTAATATAGCTGACATCCTTCTCCGTGATGTTGGAGGCTGCAAAGCGTATCCATTTCTCACTCTCAGGGGTCATATAGTTCAAGGCCTCCTTATAGTCGAAGCTGAAATAGGCCTCTGCCCATGCGAGGAGGGGCTTGTCAACGGCTTCAGACGAGTTGGCGTCAGTAAGTTGACAACTATTCAACAGAAAAGCGAGTGCAAATAACAAGTAATATTTCATAAGTTTAAAATTATCAAAAAACAATGCAAAGATAAGGAAAACTCCTAACTTTTTATTACTTTTGCACAAAATATTAACTAAAATGCTGAAATTTATATCCTTTGGCAGCGGCAGTAGTGGTAATTGCTATATGCTGATGACCCCGACGGATGGACTATTGATAGATATCGGAGTAGGATTAAGAGGTCTGAAAAAAGACTTTAGGGATTACGGACTTAGTATGTCACTGGTACATCATGTGCTTGTCACCCATGACCATGCTGACCATATCAAGTCTGTGGGTTCCTATAGTAAGGATCATCAGGTTCCTGTCTATGCTACCGAGAAAGTGCATGAGGGGATCGACAAGAACTATTGCGTGCAGCAGAAAGTCCTGCCGGAACTGAAACGTTATGTGGAGGCGGGAAAGCCCATCCGTATAGGAGAGTTTCTCGTGACTCCCTTCTCTGTACCCCATGACAGTAGTGATAATGTGGGGTATATGATAGAGGCGGAGGGTGTCCGTTTCTGTATCATCACGGATGCGGGATGTGTCACCGACGAGATGAAGACCTTTATCTCCCAGGCGAATTACTTGGTCATTGAGGCGAACCATGACGAGGAGATGGTGAATAACGGACCATATCCGCAGTTCCTGAAAGGACGCATCCTCTCCAAGACGGGACATCTGAGCAACCGCTCCTGCGGTCTTGCCTTGGTGGAGAATATGACGGAGCAGTTGCGCTATGTGTGGCTGTGCCATCTGAGTGAGGAGAACAACCATCCCGAGCTGGCTCGCAAGACGGTGGAGACGGTCCTTCGTGACTATGGTATCATCGTGGGTGTCGACCTGAAGATGGAGGTGCTCAAGCGGACGACGCCGACAGGGATTTTCGAGTTAGAGTAATCATCAAATAAATATAGAATTATGGCAGAATCTATTGATATCCGTGAGTTAAATATCCGGATAGAACAACAAAGCGGTTTCGTTACCAATCTGGTAGCAGGTATGGATCGTGTGATTGTAGGACAGAAGCATTTGGTGGATTCGTTATTGATAGGACTACTGAGTGACGGCAATATCTTGTTGGAAGGTGTCCCCGGCTTGGCAAAGACCCTCGCCATCAAGACCATCTCCCAACTGATTGACGCCTCCTATAGTCGTATTCAGTTTACACCCGACCTGTTACCTGCTGATGTGACAGGTACGATGATCTATTCCCAGAAGGACGAGCGTTTCCAGGTGAAGCAGGGACCTGTCTTCGCCAATTTCGTCTTGGCGGATGAGATCAACCGTGCCCCTGCAAAGGTACAGAGCGCGTTGCTGGAGGCGATGCAGGAGAAACAGGTGACGATAGGAAAAGAGACTTTCGACCTGCCCTCCCCATTCCTGGTGATGGCTACTCAGAACCCGATAGAGCAGGAGGGTACCTATCCGCTGCCGGAGGCACAGATGGACCGTTTCATGCTGAAGGTCGTCATCGACTATCCGACACTGGAGGAGGAGAAGCGTATCATCCGTGAGAATATCGCAGGTGCTTTGCCTGAGGTGACACCCGTCACCACAGCACAGGAGATCCTGAATGCCCGTGCCGTCGTCCGTGAGGTGTATATCGACGAAAAGATCGAGCAGTATATCGCGGATATCGTCTTCGCTACCCGTTATCCTGACCGTTATGGTCTGAAGGATATGAAGGATATGATCTCCTTCGGCGGTAGTCCCCGTGCTTCTATCAATCTCGCCAAGGCAGCCCGTGCCTATGCTTTCATCAAGCGTCGTGGCTATGTGGTTCCTGAGGATGTGCGTGCCGTTGCCCATGATGTGCTGCGTCATCGTATCGGACTGACCTATGAGGCTGAGGCAAGTAATGTGACGAGCGAGGAGATAGTATCGAAGATTATTAATAAGGTTGAGGTTCCTTAATGGAAACTGCTGAGTTACTTAAGAAAGTTCGGAAGATTGAGATCAAGGCACGCGGACTGAGTGCCAACGTCTTCGCTGGGCAGTATCACTCTGCCTTTAAAGGACGTGGTATGGCTTTCAGTGAGGTGCGTGAATACCAATACGGAGATGATGTCCGTGACATCGACTGGAATGTGACGGCTCGTTTCCACCGTCCTTATGTGAAGGTATTCGAGGAGGAGCGTGAGTTGACGGTGATGCTGCTCATCGATGTCAGCGGCTCCCTTGACTTCGGTACCCAGAAGCAGATGAAGCGTGACATGGTGACGGAGATAGCGGCAACCATCGCCTTCAGTGCTATTCAGAATAATGATAAGATTGGTGTGGTGTTCTTCTCCGACCATATTGAGAAATATATCCCTCCGAAGAAGGGTCGCAAGCATATCCTGTATATCATCCGTGAGTTATTGGACTTCAAACCGGAGAGCAAGCGTACCGACATCAAACAGGCATTGGAGTTCCTGACGAGTGTCGCCAAGCGACGCTGTACCGCCTTCGTGCTGAGTGACTTCTATGTGCAACAGGACTTCCTGCAGACCCTGCAGATCTGTAATCGAAAGCATGATGTCGTTGCCGTCCAGGTGTATGACCTTCGTGCCAAGGAACTGCCTGATGTGGGACTGATGCGGGTGGTGGATGCCGAGACTGGTTTCGAACAGTATATCGATACCAGTAGCAAACGGCTCCGTCAGGCTCATCAGCACTATTGGATGAATCGTCAGCAACAGCTTCGCGAGACGATGAATAAGAGTAATGTGGACATGATCAGCATCGCCACGAACGATGATTTCGTGAAACACCTGCTGATGCTGTTTAAACAACGTAGTTAGATGAAACGAATCCTATTACTGATAACACTGGTAGGTACCGTTGCCACGATGATGGCACAGGTGGGGGTAGAGGCGAGGATCGACTCTATCCAGATGCTCATCGGACAACAGGTACATGTCACCGTGACCGTCACTGCACCGGCGGATGCGAAAGTCATCTTCCCGACCTATAAGTCCAGAGAGCTGTTGGTGGAGGGCGTTGAGGTGCTGTCGGTAGGAGAGGAACAGAAGGAGGAGATAGACAATGGACAACGGTGGAGTCGTGTCTATACCCTGACTTCCTTTGACGGCAAGCTTTATTATCTCCCTCCTTTCAAGGTGAAGGTGGACGGGAAAACTTATCAGAGCAAGAGTCTTGCCCTGAAAGTGATGGAGGTCGATGTGGATACCACCAAGATGAACCAGTTCTTTGGTCCCAAGGACGTCCAGGACAACCCGTTCTTATGGAGCGACTGGTCACTGGTGTTCTGGTTGAGTGTCCTGATGCTCCTCCTGTTGGGTGTCGCCTCCTATTTGTATGTCAGGTTACGTGACAACAAACCGCTCATCAAGAGCTTTAAGCTGGTGAAGAGACTGTTGCCTCACCAGAAGGCGATGAAGGAGATTGAGCAGATCAAGGCTGACAAAATGGTGTCCTCGGAGAACCAAAAGGAATACTATACGAAACTGACGGACACGCTGCGCCGTTATATTGAGGAGCGGTATAAGTTCTCGGCTATGGAGATGACGAGCTCTGAGATTATCGAGCGACTGACACGGGATGGTGACCAGAAGTCGCTGGATGAGTTACGCCAGCTCTTCACGACCGCTGACCTGGTGAAGTTCGCCAAGTATTCGACGCTCATCAACGAGAATGACATGAACCTGGTCAATGCCATTGAGTTTATCAATCAGACCAAACAGGAGCAGCAGGTGGTGGAGGAAGAGAAACCGCAGCTGTCGGCAGAGGACCAGCGCTCGCTGAAGACCCGTCGTGCCCTGAAGGGCTCGATCGCCGCTGCCATCATCGTCAGCCTCGTCCTGCTGGGCTTTGTGATCTACAGACTGATGATTCTCACGGGAGTCATGTAATAAAGAAGAAAGAACAATGGAATTTGCGAATAAAGAATATCTGTTTCTCCTGCTCCTGCTCGTACCGTATATAATATGGTACCTGATGTACAGGAAGAAGACGGAGCCGACCATGCGGATGAGTGATACGAGAGCCTATCGCTTCGCTCCCCGCAGCTGGAAGGTGACGCTCATGCCATTACAGTTGATACTGCGTCTTGCCGTCTTTGTACTGCTCATCCTGATACTGGCGCGCCCCCAGACTCATAACTCATGGAATAACAAGTCGGTGGAAGGTATCGATATCATGATGGCAATGGACGTCTCCGGCTCTATGCTGGCGGAAGACCTGAAGCCTAACCGTATTGAGGCAGCGAAACAGGTGGCGGCGGAGTTCATCGCAGGTCGTCCCAATGACAATATCGGTTTGACGATCTTTGCGGGAGAGGCGTTCACACAGTGTCCGATGACGACCGATCATGCCTCCTTGCTGAACCTGTTGCAAGGGGTCCGTACGGATATGGCGACACGTGGACTGATAGAGGATGGTACCGCGATAGGTATGGGACTGGCGAATGCGGTGAGCCGCCTGAAGGACTCTAAGGCGAAGAGCAAGGTCGTCATCCTGTTGACGGATGGTAGTAACAACCGTGGTGACCTGTCACCGATGACTGCCGCGGAGATTGCCAAGAGCCTCGGTATCCGTGTCTATACCATTGGTGTGGGAACGAACAAGGTGGCTCCTTACCCGATGGTGGTGGCAGGTAGTGTGCAGTATGTGAATGTCCCTGTGGAGATAGACAGCAAGACGCTGAGTGACATCGCGGCGGCGACGGATGGTGACTTCTATCGTGCCACCAATAACAAGGAGTTGCAGAATATCTATAAGGAGATCGATAAGTTGGAGAAGTCCAAGTTGAGTGTCAAGACATATAGCAAGAAATATGAGGCATACCAGCCCTTTGCTATTGCCGCTGTCCTGTTGCTCCTGTTAGAGATCCTGTTGAGAATAACCCTATTTAGAAAATTGCCATAAGAGTTTATATGTTTCGATTCGAAGACCCTATATATCTGTATGCACTGGTGCTGATTCCTGTATTGGCACTGATCCGTTGGGGGATGGTCATCCGTCAGCGCAGACAGCTCCGTCGCTTTGGTGATATGGACCTGGTGCGCCAGTTGATGCCTGATGTCTCCCGTTTCCGTCCATTGGTGAAGTTCTGTCTGTTGCTGACAGCTCTCGCCTTGTTGATTGTGATGCTGGCACGTCCTCAGATGGGGACGAGGATCAGTCACGAGAAGCGGACGGGTATAGAGACCATTATCGCCTTGGATATCAGTAACTCGATGCTGGCGGAGGATGTGGCACCGAGTCGTCTGGACCGTGCGAAGATGATGGTGGAGAACCTCGTCGACCATTTCACGAACGACAAGATAGGACTGATCGTCTTTGCGGGTGACGCCTTTGTACAATTGCCGATCACCAGTGATTTCGTATCAGCGAAGATGTTCCTGAGCAGTATCGAACCGTCGATGATAGAGACGCAGGGAACGGATATCGCCGCTGCGGTGACGATGGCTTCCCATAGCTTCACACAGGAAGAGGGCGTCGGCAAGGCGATTATTGTCATTACCGATGGTGAGGATCACGAGGGTGGTGCCTTGGAGGCGGCTCAGGAGGCTAAGGATAAGGGGATGCGTGTCTATGTACTGGGTATCGGTACGACGAAAGGTGCTCCTATCCCCATTGCAGGCAGTAGCGACTATATGAAGGACAATACGGGTGAGACCGTGATGTCAGCTCTCAACGAGGGGATGTGTAAAGAGGTCGCCCAGGCTGGTGGCGGTGCTTATATCCATGTGGAGAATAACAGTAACGCTCAGGAGCAGTTGAACCATGAGTTGGATAAACTCTCGAAGAAAGAGATCTCCAGTACGGTATACAGCGACTATGACGAGCAGTTCCAGGCGGTGGGTATCATCGTGTTACTACTCCTGATCGCGGAGATCTGTATCCTGGAGATCAAGAACCAGCGTCTGCGTAAGATCCATCTGTTCACTCGTAAGAGAGTCGCCACGATCCTGTTGCTGATGATGGCGGTGGGTGCTCAGGCACAGAGTGACCGTGACTATATCCGTCAGGGCAACAAACAGTTCCATGCTGGCAAGTTCGCGGAGGCAGAGGTGGACTATCGTAAGGCTATCGAGAAGAACGGAAAGAACGCCCAGGCGGCATATAACCTGGGTAATGCCCTGTTGGCTCAGAAGAAAGACTCTGCCGCCATCGAACAGTTCCAGACTGCCGCTAAGCTGGAGACGAACAAGCATCGTCGCTCGTATGCCTATCATAACATTGGTGTCATCTGTCAGGGACACCAGATGTACAGCGAGGCGATAGAGGCTTATAAGGAGTCGTTGCGTAACAACCCTAACGACGACGAGACACGTTATAACCTGGAACTCTGTAAACGGCAGCAGAAACAACAGCAGCAGAACCAACAGAACCAGCAGCAGAAGCAGAACAAGGACAACAAAGACAATAAGGACAAGAATAAAGACCAGGACAAGCAAGACCAGCAGAAGCAACAGGACAAGGAACAGCAGCAGAAGCAGGACAAGCCTCAGATGAGCAAGGAGAATGCCGAGCAGTTGTTGAATGCTGCCATGCAGGAGGAGAAGAATACGCAACAGCGTATCAAGAAGGCTCAGCATCAGAAACAGACTCGTAAGTTGCAGAAGAACTGGTAAAAGGGAAATGTAAAAATGATAAAATGTAAAAATGTAGAAATATAAAATGAAGAAACAGCTGATTTTAATTATTTCATTATTTAATTTTTACATTGCGACTATGGTCGCACAGCAGATCACAGGAAGGGCTCCCTCTCAGGTGGCGGTAGGGGAGCAGTTCCGACTGACCTATACCGTCAATACGGATGATGTCAGTGGTTTCCGTGCGGGGAATATCCCTGATGCCTTCGAGGTACTGATGGGTCCCAGCACGTCCACCCAGTCGAGTTTCCAGATGGTCAATGGTCATACGTCGAGCTCGACATCCGTGACATACACCTATATCCTCTCAGCCACGAAGAACGGTTCTTTTACCATCCCTGCCGCACATGCCACAGTGAATGGTAAGTCGTTGCATTCTAATGAGTTGCATATCAAAGTGTCTGGAACGGCACAACAGGGGAGCAATGGGGGAGGACAGCGTCCGCAGGGTGCGGGACAGGCTCGTGCGGCAGGCAGTCATATCTCTGGCAGCGACCTCTTCATCAAGGTCAGCGCCAACAAGAGTCATGTCCATGAACAGGAACCGATCCTGCTGACATATAAGGTGTATACCCTCGTCGACCTGACCTCGCTGAGTGGTAAGATGCCCGACCTGAAGAGTTTCTATACTCGTGAGGTTCCGCTACCACAACAGAAGAGCTTTAAGCTGGAGACCCTCAACGGTCGTCCGTATCGTACAGTGACGTGGCAACAGTATGTGATGTTCCCACAGACGACGGGTAAGTTGGAGATTCCCAGTATTACCTACGAGGGTATGGTGGTGTTGCAGAACCGTAATGTCGACCCCTTCGAGGCTTTCTTCAACGGTGGCTCCGGCTATATGGAGGTGAAGAAAGAGATCAAGGCACCTGGTCTGACCATCACTGTTGACCCGCTGCCTGCGCGTCCCACGAATTTCTCGGGTGGCGTAGGCACGTTCTCCCTGACGGCAACGATCAACAAGAAAGAGGTGAAGGCGAACGACCCCGTCACCTTCCGTGTCACAGTGAGTGGTACAGGTAACCTGAAACTCATCAAACAACCTGTCGTCAATCTGCCGAAAGACTTTGACCAGTATGATGCCAAGGTCACGGACAACACCAAACTGACGACAAATGGGGTGGAGGGCAGTATGGTTTATGACATCCTTGTCGTACCTCGTCATCAGGGTAAATATGAGATTCCTCCTGTGGAGTTCACTTACTATGACACACAGTCGAACAGTTACAAGACACTTCGCTCACAACCCTTTACCCTTGATGTGGCAAAGGGCGATGGTACCTCCAGTGTGGCTGCTTATACCAGTGAGGAAGTGAAACAGTTGAATAAGGACATCCGTTATATCAAGACTGCCCCGTCACGTCTTCGTGAGGTGGACGACTATTTCTTCGGCTCCGTCTTCTATTGGATCAGTCTTGCCGTCCTCCTTGCCGTCTTCATCTCCCTCTTCATCATCTTCCGCCATCGTGCGATAGAGAATGCCAATATCGGGAAGATGCGTGGCAAGCGTGCCAACAAGGTCGCTGTCCGTCGTCTGCGTCAGGCTGACAAACTGTTGAAGGCAGGCAAGCAGAGCGAGTTCTATGATGAGGTGCTGCGTGCCCTCTGGGGATATGTGGGCGACAAGCTCGATATGCCTGTCACCCAGCTCTCTCGTGAGAACATCAGTCAGCGGCTTTCTGAGCGTGGCGTGGATACGGATACCGTCAACCAGTTTATCGGAGCCCTTGACGAGTGTGAGTATGCCCGTTATGCTCCAGGTGATCCCAGTGGTAATATGAATAAGGTATATGATGCTGCCATTCAGGCAATTATGAAGATTGAGGACTTCCTGAAGGGTAAGAAACATATCCGTCGGGCTCCGTCGACTCGTGTCCTGATGTTGTTATTGCTGTCTCTTACCTCTTACCTCATACCTCTCACCTCTCATGCTGTGACGAAGGCGGAGGCAGACAGTGCGTATGTCCATGAGCATTACCAACAGGCGATAGCCGGCTATGAGTCCTTGCTGAAGGGTGGTGTGAGCGCCGACTTGTATTATAACCTGGGTAACGCCTATTATCGGACGGATAATATCACGAAGGCAATCCTGAACTATGAGCGTGCCCTGTTGCTCTCTCCTGGTGATGCTGATACACGCTTCAACCTGCAGATGGCTCGTTCGAAGACGATAGATAAGATCACCCCTGAGTCGGAGATGTTCTTCGTCACATGGTATCACTCGCTGGTCAACCTGATGAGTGTCGACGCCTGGGCACGGACTGCCTTGATAGCCCTTGCCATCGCGATTATCCTCGCCCTTGCCTATCTCTTCTCAGGACGGATATGGCTGCGGAAGGTGGGCTTCTTCGGCGCATTCTTCCTGTTGGTGGTGTTCGTTCTCAGCAACCTCTTCGCCTTCCAGCAGAAACAGAAACTGACGCATCGTACCGGGGCTATCATCATGACGAATGCAGCTACTGTGAAGAGCACTCCCTCCAAGAACGGTACCGACCTCTTCATCTTACATGAGGGTACTCGTGTGACGATTACTGACGGCTCGATGAGCGGTTGGAAGGAGATCCGTGTGGCTGATGGCAAACAGGGATGGATAGATGCCAGACAATTGGAAGTTATTTAAAAAAGTAATATGGAAGAAATCATTCAATTTGACAAACAACTGCTGCTGATGGTGAATGGCAGTGACTCCTCGTTTCTCGACTACATCATCCTGACATTGACCAATGGTCTGACGTGGACACCCTTGTACCTGGGACTCCTCTATGTTGTGTTGAAGTCAAATAAGAATGCCCGTGAGGTGCTTCTGATCTTTGCTGCCGCAGGACTGTGCTACCTCTTGGCAGGTGGTATTGATGACGGTATCGTCAAACCACTCGTGGCTCGCTGGCGACCCACCCATGATCCTGAGATCGGCTCTATGGTCGATGTGGTCAATAACTATCGTGGAGGGAAATACGGTTTCTTCTCCGCACATGCCGCTAACACCTTCAGCATCGCTATGTTCTTCTCCCTGCTGATACGACAGCGCATGCTCACTTTCTTCCTTGTGGGATGGTCGCTCGTCAACTGCTACACCCGTCTGTATCTGGGTGTCCACTATCCTGGCGACATCACTGTAGGACTCCTCTGGGGCGGTTTCGTCGGCTGGCTCGTCTACAAGCTCTATTGTCGTGTCACGACACCTGCAAGATATGACATCCAACATTGTTATGTCCCCATCGGTATCCTGGGACTCCTCTTCCTGACAGCCGTCGTCATGGCATTCTTCGAGATACATATGTAGAAAAGACCTGATGGCAGAGAGCAAGTTTTTCCAGAAAAACTTGTTTTTGTCGTAAAAATCCATTATATTTGCGTCGGGAATGAGAATGAATAATAATATTTAGGCGATATGGACAAATATCAGACGGACACATACAAAAAGATACATTTCGCAGTAATGGCCATCGAGGCCAGTGCAAGGAAGGCACACCTTTCTGGCAAGGAGATGCACGACCGTCTGAAGCGTCAAGATTTAATACACAAACGCCTGTTTCGCTACTACGAGCAACTTCATACCCAAAGTCTCGAATGGGTAACAGATGATACCATTGAAACACTGCATAATTGGGAGCAAGAAGAAAAGGAGAGCAAAGTATGTTAACATTGTATCATGGTTCCCAGATGTCAGTCCCTCAGCCAAAAGCAAAGGCTGGAAGGAAGAACTTGGACTTTGGACCTGGATTCTACCTTACGAAGATACGAAAACAGGCAGAGGATTGGGCTAATGTAATGGCTGGTCGAAAAGGACGTAATGCAGAGGCTGTATTAAACACCTATCAATTCGATATGGATCGCGCTATTGCTGATAACGTTCGTATCATGTCGTTTCCCACTTATGATTTAGAATGGTTAGATTATGTTGTTGATTGTCGTAGAGGGAAAGATTATTCCAACGAATATGACATTGTTGAAGGTGGTGTTGCCAATGACAATGTAATCGACACAGTTGAAGACTACGAAAAGGGTATCATTACAGCAGAACAGGCTTTGGGACAACTCAGATACAAGAAGGTAAACCATCAGTTGTGTATTCTTAATCAAGTTGTGATAGATAAATACTTGACATATATTGAGAGTTCAGTCTTAGAGTCAGAGGAGGACAAGCTATGAGAGATGTAGTACTTTGGCGAAAACAAAGTCATATTATTATGATGCTTGCAGATGCGCTCAAAATTGATGGCGAGCAAGCGTTAGACTTATTCTACTCTACTAAAACCTATCAGCAATTGTCAGACCCGAAATATGGACTGCATCTAATGAGTGACCAATATATTGTCGACGATGTCTTAATGGAGTTGAAATAATTTCTCTTAGTGTTATTATTCCTTCAGCCCTCTTTCTTCTTGTATCAAATTTCTTTCCCTAACACATCATACATCAGTCATCATACATCAGCCCTCGGTCTTCATACATCTTACCTCAGCCTTCATACATTTTCCTCCTTCCTCACTAACCGTTAACCATGAACCGTTAACCATGAACCGCTAACCATGAACCATAATTCGCAAGCCTTGTGATAGCGAAAGATTCTTTTGTTTGAGAATAATTTCGTAAATTTGCAACATAAATGGTGGGATTGGATGATGCAAAAATAGTATGAGCAAGAAATTTAAGCATATTTGTTTGTGGGGTATTGTAATATTGGTTTACATTTTTTTGTTTCTGATATCGATATTTCATGTTCCAATGTCATTATACTTAGGAATGCTTCCGCCTATAGTCATCATAGGCCTTTTGACAAGAGGCAAACCGGTATGGGTAAAAGGAGTCGTGTTCTGTATGCTAGTGATAGTAGGCGTATATACATTGTTCAATAATGACATTCTAGGACCTATAGGATTCATGATTAGAGACAGGCCGATTGATATGCCAGCCCAGTTCTACCATTCCTGGAGATATTACTGGATTGTATGCTATTTATTTGAAGTAATTTGGAGGTGGTTCTGGCCGTCTGTCATTTTCCTTATTGGCCTTGTCCTGTATCGTTGGACAAAGAATAAAGTAACTTTGCAATCAATATGAAGAAGTTGGTATTTATCTCAGCAGTCATCGGACTGGTCTCTTGTAATGTGGGTATATGATTCACTGACTGCGATTAATTACTATTCCCCACAAGAGATAAAACTATATAATCAGTTAGTTCGTGAAGAGATGAATAGTCTTCATTCGTCGCTAAGAGGAAACGGATGGATTCCTTTCTGTTGCTATGAGGATTTGGACAACGGCTCTATTGTTCGTGTTGACATCAGGGCAAGGGAGGTCACTAAGAAGGAAAACTATCATTTAGAAGGTCCAGCATTACAATATCCTCAACTACAACCTTTCAAGGTTAAGGGCGATGAAGAGTTCAGAATATCCATTTATCCGAGAGGAAGCAAGTTGTCTGAGAAACCGCAAACATCATTGAATGGGTTTGTGGAGATTAGTGGTTCTGCGAATATGATGAATTATGTCTTCAAAGATAGCAAGGGAATGGAAATCACTTTTGGAGATACTTCCTATGAAGACGATATGCCTGTACTAAATATCAAGAAAGGTAAAGAGGAGGCATCACACAAAATAGCGCCTTGCTATTGGCTTGATAGGATTAAGTAATTAAAACATTATACTTCCGCAAGCCTTGTGAAAGAAATAATTTCACAGAAAAGGAGTGACAAGTCTAATTTTTTTGTATCTTTGCAATATCCAATGATTAAAGGCTTATGAAAAACTATTTGATTAGTGAGGCAATAGGTGATATCGCAGGGAGTGCCTACGAAGGGAGGACTCGGCGTATCAAAGACTACGATAAAGTGAAGATGTTCAGTTCCAGGGCACACTTCACTGACGATACCGTGCTGACCTTTGCCTGTGCAGAAGCCTTTATTGACAAGAAAGACATGACGATGAACCTCTGGAAGTGTGCCAACGAGCATCGCCACGCAGGATTCGGCAGTAAGTTCAAACTATGGATGGCAAGTCATAATCCACAACCCTATCGCAGCCTTGGCAACGGATCAGCCATGCGTTGCTCATCGGCAGGATGGCTTGCCCAAACGGAAGAAGAATGTATCCGCATGGCACATGAAACAGCAGCCCCCACCCACAATCATCCAGAAGGATTCAAAGGTGCAGAAGCTACAGCCCTAGTTATCTTCCATCTGAAGAACGGCAAAGACAAGGATTTCATTCGAGAACAAATCCTTGATAAATACTATCCCGACTGGTCAAACAAGAAGTATGCCGACTTCCACGATGATTACACTTTCAACTCCACCTGCGCAGGCACTGTTGGTCCAGCCATCATATGTTTCTTGGAGGCTAAAGACTATGTTGACTGCATCAAACTTGCCATCTCTCTTGGTGGTGATGCAGACACCCTTGCCGCTATCGCAGGTCCTATGGCCTATGCCTATTATAAAAAGATGCCCGATACTTTAGTCTGTCAAGCTATAAAGATGCTTCCAGATTGGATGGCAGATGTCAGTGAAAGGTTTGACATGATTGTAAACAAAACAATGATATAACGAATGATACAAGCGCATTTTTCTCAAATAAGATCTACTCTAACTAAGTACATTGAGGATTCTACATCAGAAATATGTATTGCTGTGGCATGGTTTACCCATCGCGACCTTTTTCATTCGATATTAAGTGCTTTGGATAGAAAAGTGAAAGTGTCAATTATTCTTATTGATGACATTATCAATAGAGGCCCCAATGGATTAGACTTTGCCACATATATAGAAAAGGGAGGAACTATCCGATTTATGAGTACGCGAGCTCTTCTTATGCACAACAAATTTTGTGTTTTTGATAATCAAGTTCTTATTACAGGATCATATAATTGGACATATTCAGCAGAGACTCGAAATGCAGAGAATATTATTATAACAGACGATATTAATGTATGCTATGCGTTCAATAGTCAATTTAGTAAGTTATGGAGAGATTTGCCAGAAGTTGAGCAGTTTAGTCATATAGAGTTCAAAGATATCACATCTGAAGTTCTTTTAACTTGTTTTGATTATCTCCATGACGAATATGAATCAATGGAACAAGCTCAAATATTAAAGTCTATTTCTGTCGCAGATGTGGATAATCTAAAAAAAGACATTTCCATAACAAGACTTAATACTATCATTACAAACACAAAACGTGCTAAACCTATTTTAAAAGAGAATATAAGTTTAGAAATAGTGAACAATAAGACAAAGATTATAATAAAAGGAAACCAAGATTTACCCTTTACAAATACTGTTGATGCAAAAACTGTTTATGACTTTCAAGATGCTGTAAATTGTAATATTAGATATGGGAATTATTTAGATGCAAATAAAAATCAATTAGTGGTACAATTGAGAATTGAAAATCTACCGAGATTAAAGGCAGGAGAAGTTACATTTTTAGCAAAAGCCACAATAGATACGAATGGTTATATGCATATCGAATTTGTATGCATAAATAATGGAATATCTAAAAGTGCTGTTTATAATGCCAAAGATTTAATTAACTATCAATGAACTTATATTTTTCTGAAGAAAAGGAGTGACAAGTCGTATTTTTTTGTATCTTTGCAGTATCCTAAATGTATGAATATGCCTACTAAGAATATCTTTGCCGGATTTGGAGCTAGATCGGAATTTGTTAATCTGATTTACTCGGAACTAATGAAACGTGATTTCGTCAGTTATGCAGACATCCTCGCCCTATATTGTGACAGGCCCAAAGGTTACTACGAAAAAGTTGCATATAATAGTGAACCAGGTTATGGTGAACTGAAGAAAGCATTTCCTGAGGTACTGAAAGTTTTGGAAACAGCCAGTCCGGGATGTATTGGGAATAATGGTAAGAGAGGTAAAGGTAAGGCATATCGGTATATTGGTAAGGACGATAACCCACTAGCAGAAGAACGTAGGGCAGTAGTGCAGAAATCGGTAGAAGACTATGTCGAGTTCTGTAAGGCATCCGCTGGTATTATGCCGGCAAGTTGGTTCTCGTCGTTTTTCGAGAATACACAGTTATTACTTGATACTAATAGGGAGGTAAAAGAAGGGGATATGCACATCAGTTCTGGTATGGAGCAGAATCTTACTAATATCCACCTGCTGCCCATATTTTTTAAAGCCATTTCAGACAAGCAAGTTCTTCGATTTGCTTATCAGAAATTTGGACAAGAACCATTTGAGCTAACCTTCCATTCCCAGTTTCTTAAAGAGTACAATGGTCGTTGGTTTGTTTTTGGAGAGTCAGATAGAGAGCCATATCAAGCATATAATGTACCTTTGGATAGAATTGTTGGTGCAATCGCTATAGTTGATGATGTTGAGTATATCCCAGCTGAGAGGGGATTCTATCAAAGGTACTTTAAGGACATTATAGGTGTCACTCATGAAAAAGGTGTCAAAGTCGAGGAAGTAGTTATTCATACAAAGACAGAGTACCAGCATGGTCTCTTGCTAACGAAACCTCTGCACCATAGCCAGAAAGAGACTCTTCCATTTGGGAAATATGAAAACGGAGAATATGGAGAGGTAACATTAACGATAGAGCCCAATCGAGAATTGCGAGGCAAGATTCTTGCATACGGGCAATACTTAGAAGTGATACAACCTTTATTATTTCGAGACCAAATAAAAGAGATTATTAGAACACAGATGAAACTTTATTTTGGTGAATAAAATGAAGAAGAAATCAAGGAGAAAGCATAAAAATATAATGCGTCGTTTGAAAAAGAATTATAGGAAACAGATTAAACGGCAATTGTCAAGAGATTTTTTTCTTTTGTCAAAGAGTGATATTAACTCAATATCCCTGTATGTGCCAAATCTAAAAGATGACGATACTCTATTTGTACCCCGAGAAGACAATGGTTATGGACACTTTCCTGATGACGATGAAATCTTAATGCAGAATGGGTATGCCAGTACTTCTGTATTATTACTGAACCTTATAAAATTGTCAAATGACAGATTCTTAAAAGAAAGCTATATTAATCCAGTAATGTTTTGTTTTCGACAATATCTTGAATTGACAATGAAAGACTCATTGTTGAGGTTTAGGTTATGGAGAAAAAGTCCATCACGTGGCGAAGCCAATTTGGATGGGCATAATCTTTTCAATTTGTGGAGGGATTTAAAGCAGTATATTGGACCTAAAGATAAAGAAGTTAATAGAATAGGAAAACTTGTAGAAGAATTAAATGCAGCAGATGAGGATGGAACTTTATTTAGATATAATGAGTTCTTGACCAACTCAATTAAAAATACGGTGATAACAAGACCCTTAATAGATATTAATGTAATAAAATTGAGAATACTGCAGATGTATAGCTTTTTTGAAGGAGTTAACGAATTAGCAAGGAAAGGTCTTGAAGAAATAGTAGGTAATAGATAAATATTATTATAAATATGATGAAATGGGTTTGTTTGATTTCATGCGATAATGGTTCCACAGAGAACGGAACCGTTCATGAGGCAGAAATGCTTGCAACAATCAGAAATTGGTTGTACCTTTGCAGCGCATTTGAGACACAAGTGCAGAACGTAGAGTACTAACCAACAAAAACACAAACAACTATGCAGAACGTACAGAACGCAACAGAGATCCAGCAGAAAGTGATTAACCTCGTAGAACTTTATCGTTCTAAGGTGGGTAAGGAAAGTAATAAAGCTAAGGAACTGGCTGCTGAATATAAAGCACAATATGACCAAGAGATGGATTTTGCTTATGCAATGCATGAACAAGGACTTGGTGGATATGTCCTTGATATTCAGATTTCAGAAGAGGAGGTTGATAACATAAGAGTTAATGAACAATTGTTAGGACATTTCTATAAGGAAGTTGCAGGAAAGGATGCCGATATAAAGGCTCTAAAAAATTTACTTGCAGAAAAGTATGATACAAGCATTTTTTCTGAAGAGGAAGAAACATTTCTGAAGAATAATTTCCAGATGTTAGTTAATTATATTATTCAAACACCTTGTAATGATTTGCAAGCTATTGACGGCTATGATAGAAAAGATGCTCTTCTTTTGCCTACGGAGGTGATAGAATTGATTAAGAAGCGTGTCAATATCCCTTCAGGATCTATCGTATATAACCCATTTGCAGGTTTTGGCCAATTTCCAATCGCTTATCCGGAATGTAGATTCTATTGTAGTGTGGGGGGGCTGTCACTTAACAAGGAAAATGATGTCGAATATGCTGGAACATGGCCATATGCATGGCTGAAGGTTGCCATATTTGCCAATCAGTTAAAAACAGAAATAAACAATCCTATTGAGGAGGACTATGATGCAGTGATGTCATATATAAATATGGTGCCAAGTGCTGAATATACGATTGGCGATTGGATAACAGAAAAGATAATTGAGGCTTACAGCAATCTCAAAAAAGGAGGAATAATGATCCTTATATGTCCAAATTCTCTATGCTGGGGTATAAGTAATTATCCAGAATATGAGGAAGGTGTGATGCCTAATGGAGAAACAGTAAAGTTAGGTAAATCGTGGAGAGGTATCCAACACGCATTTCGTCATGCCATTTCTTCTGAAGGGTCGATAATTGAAATTATTCAACTACCTCAAGTTATGAGCTCGAACACAATGAGGAAAGACTATTCCATTCTCATAATTGAGAAGGGAAGATGTGTCAGCGAGACAACTATGATAGATGCTAGATCTGCCTCGAAAGAATCATATCGAAAGTTTTTTAAGAAAGCTCTTGATTTAAAAGCATTTGATGCAATGCTTTCGAACCAAGGTTATGATGTGGAGACTGGGTTACGCAAGATGGTAAAAGTACCTGCAACTGATATACATGAGGATTTGTTAATCCCACAAACGTATGTTGTGGAGAAACCATCTAAGAATGAAAAGCCTGTTCCTTTGTCATCTCTTTGTCAGTTGGTAACCGAAAGAGTTAAAGATGTAAAGTATGACTTGCCTCTGGATACACCTTTGGTAACCGCTACAAATTTAACCACCACATTTAATGGGGCATTAGACATGAAGGATGTGGATAAAGCTAATTGTCCTAACATTCCTCCTCATACTGGCGAGTATACCTTCGATAAAGATGGAAACTTTGTGGATGATCCTAACCACTATATTTTTGGTGAGGGCACAGAGAAAGATTTGCAAGTAGCAGAGTACAGACAAAGTATATTCCTTGATGGCAGCAAGGATGCTGTGTTATTGGCTCTTACAAGGGATGTTCCCAAGATGGTCTTATACCGTTCAATGGGTAATCCCATTGCTGTAGAAACCCATCCTGTCTTGGGTAATAAATGCTTTCATGTAATTTGCCCCAAAGATGGTGTTGATGCAATGCACTTGTTTGCAATTTTGAGAAATCCTATCGTATATAGGCAATTGCAAGCTTATGAAGAGTTTGGTCTATATGGGGAAAAGGGATATTTGAAAGATGTACTTGTTCCAACGAACAAGCGTATTATTCATGACGAATTACTACGACTTTCAAAAGAGTATGAATATTATAAAAGACAAGAAGATAAACTGGCTGCTCAAAAGACCGAGTATATCAACGAAGTTAGAATGCGTAAGCATGATATGGGACAATATATATTCGAATTGGTGAATATAGAGGATCTCATGCGCTACTATATTGAGAACAGAGAAACTAACCCAGACTTCTGTAACCAAATTGAAGGCTTACTTGATAATTTTAAGTCTTCACTTGGAGAACTGTCAACTTTATTGGATAATCTGAGTAAAGAGGAAGAGTTTGGTACACCCGAAAACTTCCCTCTCGACGAATTTTTATCTCAATTGAATAATCGTCATAAAGCTGATGGATTTAAAATTGAATATTCTCGTGATGAATTGTCAATAAAAAGGTATAATATAAATTTAAGACACGATGATTTGGCAGTTCTTGACGATTATGTCCCAGAGATGAATACCGATGCTGTTATCGATGACTATGTAGGAGAGAATAC
>NZ_FOWK01000006.1:0-164379 GCF_900115435.1 Prevotella sp. tf2-5 | reverse complement strand
ATGTAGGAGAGAATACCGATGCTGTTATCGATGACTATGTAGGAGAGAATACTGATGCTGTTATCGATGACTATGTAGGAGAGAATACTGATGCTATTGACGACCATGTGGTTGAAGATGTATTAATGAACAATAAAAATCTTTCTAAGGTTCCGTTGCTTTACATAGCACCAAACGATATACAGCGAGCAGTGAACAATATTATAGATAATGCGAGGAAACACGGCTTTACTGATTCAGAAACCAATGACAATAAGATTGAAGTCCGTTTGTCTATTGACAGTGAGCAGAATATGTTTGTTATAGACTTCCGAAATAATGGAAAGCCTTTACCAGAAGGCATGAACAAGATGCGTTATGGCATTAAGGGAGAGAAAGCAGGTAAGACAGCTGGTTCTGGCATAGGTGGTAGCTATGTTAAGAAATTCGTAGAGCACTATGGTGGGGATTATGACATCTTTATGGAAGATGGATGGACTGTAGTAAGAATATATTTACCAATAAAATAATAGAGTATGGGATTAAACGTTATTTGGATTGACGACAAGAGTAGAGAAAAAACTGGTTTTGCCTCAATCTTTATTAGTAGGTGTGAAAAACGTCATGGAATTTATATCTCTCCTTTTGAATTAGCTGTTGATGGTATATCATATTTAGAGCAAAATATAGACCAGTTTCAAGCTGTCATATTGGATGCAAAAGGATGGCATGACAAAAAAGATGCTACAACAACAACTTATGGTATGCATGAAGCGATAAAAAGACTAGAAAGATTGGCATACAAAAAATATGTTCCATATTATGTGTTGACTGCTCAAGGTGACCTAGTCGGTGATGAAGAGTTTGCGTATTCTGTTGGAAAAGATAAGGTTTATTATAAAT
Source organism: Prevotella sp. tf2-5 (assembly GCF_900115435.1). Classification (GTDB taxonomy): domain Bacteria; phylum Bacteroidota; class Bacteroidia; order Bacteroidales; family Bacteroidaceae; genus Prevotella. The sequence goes on along the minus strand of NZ_FOWK01000006.1, from coordinate 163,497 downwards.
ATAGTTCAGATGATGTTGAGAGATTGCTTAAACAAATAGAAGATGACGCAAAACATAATAGTCGGCTACAAACAAGGGTCTATTATCATGAAGTATTAGATTATTTGGAATCAACCAATAAAAATACTAGTGAAATTCTTTTAGATATTCTGGAAGCCCTTCATTATCCGAAGGACAATTCGAAATTTAATCCTCTTTTATATTATAATCAGCTTAGACAGATTATAGAGAATCTTTTTAGTGAAGCAAATAAATATAAGATTATACCAGATGAGTGCTTCCAAAATAACAAGGTTAATATAGATCAATGTTATAGATTTTTGGTTGGTAACGATTGCGAAATTCTTGAATTGCGTTATGGAAATTCTGGAGAAAGTATTACTCCTAAGCATATTGCAGATATGTTATCGATGATATTATATTTAGGAAATATCAAATCACATTATACAAAACTCACAGATAGAGACAAACTAAAATTAGATAGTTATTTAAAAGATGAGGTTGGGAAATCACACTATTTAATCTATAGCCTAACTTTTCAAGTATGCGAAATCATTATCTGGATGAAAGACTATATCAAGGAACATCAGGATATAAAATCAAACTTGCAAAAATGTAAAAAATTGAATTACCCAAAGGGGATTGTTGAACCTATTGATGGTATTACTGATTTCTATCAAATTGGTGATATATATTGTATTGAGTCTGGTATCGTGGAAAAAATGGGATTGGTAGGAAAAACTATCAAGGTAATTAAATATATTCCTAACCCTAACAAAGAGTTGAACTTCCCATTCTTGGTTAAAAGAGCTATTCCATAAAATGGTTCCAAGCAAAACGGAACCATTCGCAAGGTTGTTTTTCTTGCAAGGTTGTGAAAATCGCCTTAACTTTGCAGCGTCAATCTCTGAAACCACCCCAGAGTTGACGCTGCAAAACGTTAGTGGTGGGACCTTAATCAGAATAAACTATGATGAACCTGATTCAGATGACAAGTGAGGGCACAGCCCAAGTTAATAACCTCTATGAAGAAATGCAAATTGAAGATTTGATATGCCAGGGGGAGTTGGATTATGTTGAGCGACAGATGCAGATGGAAGATCTTTTGTGTTCTGCAGAGGCAGAAGCAATTGAGCGAGAAATGCAGATGGAAGACTTTCTGTGTACTGCAGAAGCAGAGGTCATTGAACGACAGATACAGATGGAGGACCTTCTGACACAGACTGGATATGGGTGGAGATAACTGAACAACCCATTAAAAGCGTCAATCTCTGAAACCACCCCAGAGTTGACGCTGCAAAACGTTAGTGGTGGGAACTAAAACAGGATGAATACTATGATGAACACAGCACTACAGACCATCGCAACCAAGGCTCTGCCAGCACTCTCTGGTGAGCAAGTGACCTACAACGCAGCAAAGAACGTGTTTCTTTCGAAAGGATACACAAGTGCAGCGGGTAACATGTATTACAAAGCCATCCGTCTGTCGAACAGACTGATGGTGTACTATGACCTCGGGCAAGGGTATCTTCATACCTTCCTGAATGGTATCAAGCTGTATTGCTTCGATGGGCAGAGGGCAACACTGATCGCGCAGAAGTACTGGGGTGGCAGCGACTACCGCATCTTCAACGAGTACTTCGCCAAAGAGCAGAGCATCCTGATGCTGAAAGGCTTCCTGGAAGGTCAACTGAAATTACAGGGAGCGCGTGTCAGCGACCAAGAACTGGCTAGCTTCGCAAGAGGCATGGTAGAGGAGACCCAACGCAAGCAGTTAGCCTAAGGTCAACTGCCTGTGACATAGGATAACAAAAGTTTAACCATTAAAAACGACTAGACTATGGCAACATTGACCAAAGCTATCAACAAGAATCTGTTTGACAGTATCCTGCCAACCTTCGGCAGTCCACGCGTTCACATACCAGTATGGGATGACAGCCAGAAGATGTTCATCTGTGATGAATACGAGAGTAGTAACGGGCATCGCTACTACCTTGGCATCCGTTTTTGCGATCGGATTGTCATCGTAGAGAAGGTGGGACTCTACCATAGCTGGACCTACATCGACAGTATTGAACTCTATGCTTTCAATGGTCAGAAGATGGAGCTCATCCAGAAGCGCGACTACGATAAGGTGTTCCGCAATGAGGAATTTATCCGTCAGGAGTCGGAGCAGATGGTGAAGGATTACCTGACTGGTATCATGAAGACTCAGCGGATCAGCACTCCAAAAGAGCAGATTGCAGTACAGGCCTCTGAACTGATCAATGGATGCTACAAGAGTTTCCTTGATCCAGACTTCAACACACGTTTAACCCAGATACTCCCCAAACTAGAACAGCGATAACTATGGAGAACATGATCGACACACAGAACAAGCAGCAGGTGATGGCTTTCGAGCTGATTGCCAACACCAACAGTAGTTTCTTCCTTACAGGTAGGGCAGGAACAGGTAAGACGACTTTTCTGCGCAATGTGCAGAAGATGGTGGATAAGCAGTTTATCACACTGGCTCCTACTGGTGTGGCAGCTATCTTGGCTGGTGGTGACACCATTCACTCGTTTTTCGGACTACCAATGGATGTCTGTACTCCTGGCACATTGGGTAAGATGAACGAGGCAAGGATCTTGACGCTCATCCATACGGACACCATTATTATAGATGAGGTGTCGATGGTACGTTGTGACATCATTGATGCCATAGACTATACGATGCGTAAAACACTTCGTTCTTCGTTGCCTTTTGGTGGCAAGCAGATGATCTTCGTAGGTGATATGTTCCAGTTGCCCCCTGTCCTGAAGAAAGGCGTGGAAAGCGATTTGATGCATGACCTTTATCATGCCGATGACTGCTTTTTCTACAAGGCAGATGCCATCAAGCGCATGCGTGTGGTGAAGATTGAGTTCCAGAAGGTCTATCGTCAGGAAGATGAGGTATTCCTCAAGATTCTGGAGAGTGTTCGTCTGAACAAGACAACTCCTGAGATTCTGATGCGTCTAAATGAGCGTGTGTGCCAGCCAACAAAAGAGGATGGTATGGTGATTACGTTGGCTTCTCGAAACTGTACTGCCGATTCGGTTAACCAAAAATGTCTGGCAGAGATTGAGGCTGAGGAATACACTTATGAGGGAACTGTTACAGGAAAGTTCGAGGAAAAGCGATTCCCTGTGGATATGACCTTGAAACTGAAGGTGGGTGCTCAGGTGATGTTCACTCGCAACGACCAGCATAAGCGTTGGGTGAATGGCACCATTGGAACGGTAACAAAACTGGCAAAGGACGAGATACAGGTAACTACTGGTGGAGCTACCTATGTAGTGCCTAACTGCTCCTGGGAGTCGTATAGTTATGAATACGACAAGGAAGAGCGAAAGATGAAGAAGGAGCTGATGGGAACCTTTACGCAGTATCCGCTTCGATTGGCTTGGGCTATCACTGTACACAAGAGTCAGGGAATGACTTTCGACAAGCTCTATCTTGATTTGAGTAGAGGGATGTTTGCTGCTGGTCAACTATATGTGGCATTGAGTCGTGTCCGTTCGCTTGATGGTTTGTTCCTCTCACGTCCTATCATTCCTCAGTATGCTCATACGAGTCGTGAAGTGTTGTCGTATGCCAGTGGCTATAATGACGAGCATGTCATCAGTAATGAGATAGAGAGTGGCAAGGCAGTCTATCAATTGCTTGCCCACCATGACTATGATGAGGCTGCCAAGCAATACCTGATGTTGGTACAGAAGAAGGCTGCAGATGGTGACATCAAGGAAGCCATGCAACAGGCAAAACGATTCCTTGACACAGTCATCTGTGACGAAGAGCTTTTCGGATGTATTGATGAGGTACCTGAAGAATTGATAGCCGCAGATCATTGGGCACCTAAGTTCCTTGTTGCTTTGCTAAGCCTCTATGCAGGAAAGTATGAGCAGGCTTTGGCTTATGCAGATAGTGTGCTGTCGCAACATCAGTGTCAAGAGGTTCTCTATGTGAAGTCTCGCTGTCTTGCAAAACTTGAACGCTATCAAGAGGCTGATGCTGTGAACGTACTGATGGGCGATGTCTTTGACATGTCAACTCCTGATGTGAAGGTTCTTTACATGATTGCTATGCTTAATGAGTTGCATATTGGAGATCCTGGACTGAATCTGATGCAGGAACTGTTAAAGGCAAGACCTAAATACGATAAGGGCATTCTTTCACTTCGTTACCTTATGAAGCGTAAGGGGTTGTCGCTGGTGAAGGCATCGGATGATCCTCGTGAGTTAGTGGATGATTTTAACTCAGACATCACTGAGGAGGAGTTTGCTCAGAGGCTCCGAACGGCACATGAGAAGGCTCCAAAGGCTGTTGAATACCTGCTTCGGTTGATTAGAAAACAGGTATTCACAGACGAGTGAAACGTGACAAATAATCAGGAAACAAGAATATCAACTACATAACTAAACTACTATGACAAACACACACAACAACGAAGACAAACAGAAGCTTTTGAAAGAAGTGAAGGAGAAGGTTCAGAAACTTAAGGAGTATGGCATGAGTGAGAAGGAGATAACCGCTCTTTTTCATACTGAACAGCCTTTGCTTAAACTGTTCATCAGCAAGAACTACAAGATATTCCTTGGTGATGAGCGCAAAGAGGTACACATGGAACCTCTGGTGAAGGCGGTGTACTTACTGTTTCTTAAGCATCCAGAGGGGATCGCTTTTAAAAATCTGCCTGACTATCGGGAGGAGTTGACGAGGATTTATGTGAGGTTGAAGCCCATGGGAATGAGTGAGAGGGTGGTGCAGAGCATCGAGGATGTGACGAATCCTATGTTGAACTCCATCAATGAGAAATGTGCTAGGATTCGTGGTGCCTTTATTGGTCAGTTTGATGACCATCTTGCCCGTCATTATTATATCGATGGCTTACGTGGTGAGCCTAAGAAAATCACGCTCCCTCGTGATTTAGTTATCTGGGAATAAAAGAGGGTTGATGGAAGATGTAAGATGGCTGAGGGATGATTTTAGTTGGTCAAAAAATCAAAAATGCCCATTACTAGAATTCCCTCTTCATTATAATTTGACCGATAGCGATCGCCAGCAATTATCATTTTCTTGAACCCATCAGGTACTTTCAATAATGAAGCCTGCTCCTGATCCACCTTTTCCTTGTCCGGCAATGCATAAGCAGACTGGATATAGATGCGTTCATCATGACGATTCACTACGAAGTCAATTTCCAGTTTGCTACGTACATTTCTGCCTTCTGCATTACGTTTGATGGTCTCAACAAGTCCAACATCCACGCTATATCCTTGCTTTCGTAATTCATTATAAACTACGTTCTCCATGATGTGGTTGTATTCTATCTGGCGAAAATCAAGGATAGCGTTTCTAATGCCCAAATCCTCAAAATAGTATTTTGTTTCTGTGCCGATATACTTGCGTCCTTTCACGTTATAACGCAACGCTTCATTAATGATAAACGAATCTTGTAAATGCTCAAGATAACGCGAAATAGTGTTGGACCCTATCTCAATGCCAACAGCAGACTTGAACGTGTTCGCAATCCGTCGCACATTAGTACTTGAGCCAATGCTAGAGGCTAATATGCGTATTAGCTCACGCATACCATCTGAATTCTGCAGATGATGACGTTCCAATACATCTTTCAGATATACAGTTTCGAATATCTCACGCAGATAGTTTTGTTTCTCTGCAGGTGTATCAAACTGTATCACTCCAGGAAGCCCACCATATAAATAGTAAGTCTCTAATGCGGCAGCCTTTTCACCTCCTACAGCTTCATAATACTCGCCAAAACTCAATGGATGCACACGAATCTCCCAGCCACGTCCCCTAAATTCTGTGATGACATCCTTCGACAGGAATTTCGCATTCGAACCAGTCACATATACCTCTGTGTTCTTGACGTGAAGATATGAGTTCAGCACGTCCTCAAACTCAGGTACCAGTTGAATCTCGTCCAGTAGAATGTAATATATCTCATTATCCGTTATCTGTTTGTCGATGTATTCCAATAACGCATCGGGGTTTCGTAACCGCTTGTTCCTACGGTCTTCCAGATTCACTTGAATGATATGACTCTCCTGAATTCCTTTTCCTATTAGGTAATCATGAAAGATATTGAAAAGCAAGAAAGACTTACCGCATCGACGAATACCTGTAATCACTTTAATCATCCCATTTCCTTCTGCTGAGACAAGTTGTTGTAGGTATGTTTTACGTTCAAAAATCATATTTTATGGAATATTTTTGTAGCAAGCTACAGATTTTTGCCACAAAGATACACTTTTTTCTTTATTACACAAAACATTTAACAATATTTTTTGAACAAAGAAGAATAGGGGTAATAGTCCTGAAACGATTCCAAGAAGATTGCTCTTCCTCGTGATTTAGTGGTGTGGGAAGATGATGGCTGATGTAAGATGGCTGATGGAAGATGGGTGATGTACAAATCTGAAATCCTTAATGACAAATGACCTTAATGACCTTCATGACCACTTTTTAGTAAAAAGTTTGGTTGTTTCAATTATTATTTGTACTTTTGTGAACTGAAAATACTAATTAATCGTATTATGGGGTCACAAATCAATCTACTTCAGGTGGTCTTGAGCAGTCCAAGAACTGTATTCACAATACAGTCTTTACTGATGCTGTCGGGACTTGACGATAGCAAGAGGATTACGAAGTCATTACACTATTACACCAATGATGGCAAGATACTCAATCCAAGAAGGGGTATCTATACTAAACTGAAATATGATGTTCAGGAAATGGCTTGTAGTTTATTCCGTCCGTCGTACATTTCCATGGAATATGTCTTGCAGCGTGCAGGCGTTGTATTTCAATGGGATGACTCTATAACATGTATCAGTTATTTAAGTCGTACCGTCGAAATTGACAATAGATTATATCAATATCGCAAGATAAATCCTGAATTGTGGATTGGAATGGAGGGCATTGAACAGCGTGATAATATTGCCATCGCTATTCCTGAGAGGGCTTTCCTGGATATGATGTATCTGAGTTCAGGTAACTGTTATTTCGATAATTTGCGCCCTTTGTCTGTGAAGATAATACGTGAATTATTGCCTCTCTATCGTTCCACAAAACTCAATGAACGCGTTTCTAAATTGTTGAATATAAAACTCTAATTAATCATGGATAAGCAAAAGCACAAATTATATATGGCACAAATCCTAAGCCTTATTTTCAAGGACAAGGACTTATGTAATATCTTAGGTTTCAAGGGAGGCACTGCACTCATGTTTTTTCATAATTTGCCAAGATTCTCTACCGATCTTGACTTTAATCTTTTGGATATGAGTAAACAAGATGTTGTGTACAATAAAATTCGCCAGATATTGTTGCGGTTCGGCACTATCGACGACGAAGCCAAGAAACTTAATGGACCTGTCTTGGTGCTGGATTATGGGAAAGGTGAAAGAATGTTGAAAGTTGAAATATCTAACCGACAATACGAGAATCATTATGAGACCAAGAACTTAGCAGGAACTGACATCCGCGTGCTAACAATTCCCGATATGTTTGCTCACAAGTTATGTGCTATGGGTGAAAGACTTTCGCCTCGTGATGTCTTTGATGTCTGGTTTTTCTTGCAGCAGATACATGCCAGTATCAATGAAAACATTATCAAAGAACGTACAGGCAAAACTGTTGTCGAATATGCAGCGTGGTGCTCACAGAGAGTACGCGAAGCCAGTCCTAAATTGTTGATGCAGGGACTTGGTGAGGTTATTGATAATACACGAACTAAGAACTTTGTAAAGACTAAATTAATAGAAGAGACTGCTCAGGCTTTGGAATTGTTTGCCACATTTCCACAAATTACTTAGCATATACGATGCCGCAGCCTCCGAGGTGAAGGCTCCAAGCCCCATACGTAGTTCTCTATAAAAGAGAACCTACTATGGGGGCTTGGGGAGGGACCTTCACCGAGGAGCCCATGGAAGATGGATGATGGATGATGTAAGATGTCTGATGGAAGATGTATGATGTCTGATGGAAGATGTATGATGTAAGAGATAATTTTTTCATTTTCACAAGCCTTGCGGGGCGAAATTGCTTGGTTGCAAATAGGTAAAATCCTATCTTTGCAATCAAACAATTTTATATTATGACAGATCAAAAGAATCAATATACAAGGAAACAGGGTAGGAGTGGACAACAACCCTTGGACTTTAGCTTAGCACATGTGATGCCGCAGGCTCCTGATATGGAGAAAGCTGTGCTGGGGGCGTTGATGATAGACAAAGATGCCTATCTGGAGGTGTGTGACTTGTTGCGTCCAGAGAGTTTCTATGAGCCAAGGAACCAGATGGTGTATGAGGCTATCCAGCAACTCAGCATGGAAGAGAGTCCCGTGGATGTGCTGACAGTAGTGGACAAACTGGAGAAGACTGGACGACTCCTTGAGATAGGTGGTCCTGGCTATATCGCAGAATTGAGCTCGATGGTGGTCACGTCTGCCAATATCGAGTATCATGCCAGAGTGGTGGCAGAGAAATATCTGTCGCGACAGATGGCTCACTATGTCAGTGTCATCGGAAAGAAAACGTTCGATGAGACCTACGATATCAAAGATGTGATTCAGGAAGCGGACAGCCAGCTTCTTGAGATTTCTCAGAAGAGCGTGAAGAAGGACTATTCTGTGTTGGGTCCGATAGTCAACCAGGCAGTAAAGATCGTGGAGGCCGCCTATGCGAATAAAGGAGGACTGACGGGTATCTCGACAGGTTTCTATAAACTCGATGATATGACGTGTGGATGGCAGAAATCTGATCTGGTGATCATTGCCGGACGACCTGCTATGGGTAAGACGGCTTTTGCCCTCTCGCTGGCGAAAAATATAGCGGTAGACCAGAAGATACCAATGGCGTTCTTCTCCCTGGAGATGACGAGTGTGCAACTGGCTAACCGCCTGATGGCGAATAATTGTCAGATAGAAGGACATAAACTGATGAGCGGACAGTTAAAACGTGATGACTGGGAGAGACTCGACAAGCATCTGAATAGTCTGTTGGAAGCACCATTATATGTAGATGACACGGAAGGTATTTCTGTGATGGAACTAAGAACGAAGATACGTCGGCTGATTAAGGAGCATCACATTGAGTTGGTGATGGTGGACTACCTGCAATTGATGACTGCCAGTGGTATGAGGTATAATAACCGTCAGGAGGAGATATCTCTGATATCACGTGCCTTGAAAGGGATGGCGAAGGAGTTTAATATCCCAGTCATCGCTTTGAGTCAGTTGAATCGTGGGGTGGATACTCGTGAAGGACCAGAAGGGAAACGTCCTCGGCTCTCTGACCTTCGAGAGTCAGGAGCCATCGAACAGGATGCGGATATGGTGATCTTTCTGCATCGTCCAGAATACTATGGTCTCTATCAGAGTGAGGATGGTTCGATAGACTATCGTGGAAAGGCTGAGGTTATCATTTCGAAACATCGTAAGGGCGCCGTAGGTATTGTCATGATGGACTTCAAAGGGGAATATACTCGCTTTGAGAATGAAGAGGATAATAGGATTGGTAATCGTCCGCCAACAGATGGTGGAGAGATCATCGGCTCGTCTATGAATAATATGCCTTTCCCGCCACCTGAAACTCCTTTTCCTAATGCCTAAGCTATGACGATAGAGGAAATTCTGAATAGAGTCGTTTTGTTGGGCATTCCGCTACAGATAGAATATTGTACTCGGAATGGCAGGGTGTTCACTTGTGAGATTGAGAACATCGAATATTCCCAATACTATGGTGGTGGCTATATCATAGGTTATCGAAAGGATATCAGGGCAGACCGGACTTTTAAGATTAGTAGAATCCAGAAAGTCAACGGTCATTCTTTCACAAGAATCTACTGGAATCAATTAGGTGATCATTTTAATAAGATTTGAGATTATTTTGTATGTAAAGCCTAAGCTAAGACAACAGAGGAAATTCTGGATGAGGCTTATAGTAATGCCTCCCATGCCCGTTCCCAGTATCTGTTATGGGGGTATTCCAGTATCTGTTATGTCTGATGCTAAAGGCTGTTATACCCCCATAGGAGATACTGGAATGCCTTTTTACGGATACTAGAAAGAGTATGTGTCATGAGTGTCATTAAGGTCATTTGTCATTAAGAGTTTGAAAATGGTGGTTTTTGGTTAATAATAATATATATTATATATAATATATATTATTATTATATATATTTTAGTAAAATCCGAAATCCTTAATGACAAATGACCTTCGTGACCTTCATGACCACTTGCCTTCTTCCAAGGAGGGGAAAAGTAAACTATTCTATATCAGAAATCATTTTCTCTACAACAGGAGTCATATGTGGGATGTCTTCTTCTAAAGTTTGAAAAACAACATCTGTGTCTATCTCAAAATAGTGATGGGAAATTTTATCGCGGATTCCCATCACGCCTTTCCAATATACCTCTGGGTAATTCTTTAACAATTGACCACCTGTTTGCTTGTCCAAGCCTTTGACTGCCTCACCCAAAGCTATTAGGTTCATGCAAATAGCATCAAGTCTCATCATTCCATCAGAAGAGCACAAAAAATCATTTGCTGTTTTTACTGCAGCAGTCCTTTCTTTAATTAGGTCTAACATTGCCTTCATTTTTTGAAGGCTATCAAGTACGATTTCTTTATCAAACATAAATGCCGTCTCTTAAGATCCTCTGTCTAAGTAAACTGTTCATATTTTCACGAATACGAACCATATCTACTTTACAGCCAAACAATTGTTCAAGTTCTGTTTGAATCATGTCTAAAGTAAGAAATGACGGAGCCTTCCCCTCATAACAAATATCGACATCACTGTCTGTTGTTTGCTCGCCACGAGCTACAGATCCAAAGATGCCAAGTTTCGTTATGCCATACTTTTTTTGAGCCGTTGGTTTATAACGACGCAATAGACTTAGTATTTCTGATTTAGATTTCATATTTCTTTTATATTGGTGCAAAGATACAACTTATCCTTGATTGTTGCAAAGAAAATAGAGAAAAAGTTCATATTCAAAAATATTTATGTTGTTTGACTTCGATGAAATCTATGCCACAGAAGGAACAGGTGATGTGGGAAGATGATGGAAGATGTATGATGGAAGATGGATGAGTAAGGATGAGTAAGGATGTGACAGGATGAACCAGGATGTTCATAGTTGATTTCTCGGAATGATATATCTTTGCCATCGTCGAGAGAGATACTACCGAGCGACAGTTAGGTACCGACAAAGCAGGGGTTTCCTACCGACAAACTATGTGTTTCCTACCGACAAACTATGGGTTTCCTACCGACAAACTACAGCCTTCCTACGCATGGACCAGGCAAGAGATTGAAGGTTGACTCAAAGGAAAATGAGTTCTTTGACTTCATGTTACTTTTTTCCTATTTTGTTTGGTAATTACAGATCCGGACTGAGGGCTCCGATGAGTTCCTGATTGCATTCTTCTTGAAGACAGCCATTAATCGCATGAAGAGCGAACTGGCACAGAAGCGTAAGAACTCTCTTCCCACTATGTTCTTCTAATCACTAAAAATCACATTTCCGCAAGGCTTGTGAGAATTTGGAAATGTGAGAAATCTTTGGTATCTTTGCATTCAAAACAGAAAGATATGGGAAGAGAAGAAGATAATAGGTCTTTGTTGGAGTTTTATGCCCCCATCGAGGACCAGATGCAGAACATCATCAAGGTTATTGGTGTGGGAGGTGGAGGCTGTAATGCTGTCCGCAATATGTATAATGAGGGGATCCAAGGAGTTTCTTTCGCTGTATGCAACACGGATAGTGCCTCGTTGAAGAACTCACCGATACCTGTTAAGATCCAGCTGGGTGAAGGCTTGGGAGCTGGTGCTCGTCCGGAAGTTGGTAGGGCAGAGGCAGAAAGCAGCATTGATATGATAGAGCATCTGTTGGAAGACCAGACGAAGATGGTCTTTGTAACAGCCACAATGGGAGGTGGTACTGGTACGGGTGCTGCTCCAGTGATAGCCCGTGTCGCCAAGGAGAAGGGTTTGCTGACGATAGGTGTGGTGACCATTCCTTTCTATTTTGAGCATCGCCGGAAGATTATCAAGGCGCTGAAAGGTGTCGATGAGTTAAGAAAGAATGTGGACGCCTTGTTGATTGTCAACAACGAGCGGCTTTGTGACATCTACTCAGATACGAATATTTCCTTAAAGAACGCCCTCGCAGAAGCGGATAATGTATTAAAGAATGCTGTCAAGGGTATTTCTGAACTGATCACAATCAGCTCAGAAGGGAATATCAACCTTGACTTCCGTGATGTGGAGACGACGATGCGAAATGGGGGTGGTGCCATTATGGCGATAGGTAGGTCGAGAGGTGACCATCGTGTAGAACGTGCCATTATTGATGCGCTGGATTCTCCGCTGTTGCACGGGAATGATATCAGCAGGGCAAAGCGGATCTTATTCAACATATACGCCAGTGAGGAAAATCCTATATTGATTCCTGAGATGCAGGAGATTGATGATTTCTTCGATCAGTTGAATCCTGATGTGGAGGTGATATGGGGTACGTCGACTGATGACTCCTTAGGGGAGGACGCGAAAGTGATTATCCTTGCCACAGATATGAATGATGAGGTCGAAGAGAAACCCAAAACTTGCGTGACCACGGATGATGAGTATTATGAGGAACTGATCAAGGAGCTGTATAAGCCGTTGAGAACAGAGCAACCTGCAGAGGTACCCAGAGAGGAGCCTATAAAGGAAGAGCCTCCCTTTGTCGTAGCTCCTGTGGTAGAACCGGAGCCCGCTCAAGAACCTGTTGCTGACGAGCAAGAAGAACCGAAATCTGTGGTCAGCAGGATGAAGAGCTGGTTGAACAGGCAATTAAATATGTTAGCTCAAGACGAGGTGTAGTGATATGAGTCATCAGATAGTGACACCAGAGGAGATGGCTACAGAGGTCAAAAGACTGGTAAGCCAGCTTCATACAATAGGTCGTAATGACTTGTTGTATAAGGCTATTGGTGGTTCCTTGTTGGAGGAGCTGAAACTGGAAGCGGCAAAGAGTCGTTTGAGCCGTTTGCTGATCACGTCTGAGTATCGGTTTATATTAATGGACTACCAAAACAAGGAAATAGAGTTGCAACCTGTCCATAAGGCTGTTTATTTGTTGTTCTTGGCACATCCTGAGGGAATCGAGTTCAAACAACTGTGTGATTACAGGAATGAGTTGCTGGGGTATTATATGGCAACAGCCCGTCTGATGGATAAACAGGCTATCATAGACAGTGTGGACATGCTTGTGGACCCGTTGAACAATTCCATTAATGAGAAATGCTCAAGAATTAAGAGTGTTTTCCTTGGTATGATGGATCAGTATATGGCAAGTTTTTATATTGTCAGCAGTCATACCCGGAAACACATAGCGGGTTCTAACAGGATCTGGTATGAGCGTCTGAAAGTCATCACCCTTCCTCGTGATTTAGTGGTGTGGGAAGATGATGTATGATGTAAGATGTGAGATGTATGATGTAAGATGTGAGATGTATGATGTAAGAGGGAAGAGGTAGTCATTATTAAAATTGCGGGATGCAAATTTGTATAATTGAAATATTGTTATTATCTTTGCCCGCAAAACCATAAAACTTAAAAATGAAACGTATCAACAACCTTAACTCACTAGCACTCGTGACTGTGTTGGCGATTGTTTTGATGACGGTATCATCGTGTCGTCATAGTAGGAGCAATGACAGTAGTGTGAACGCCTCTGCAAACACTAAACTCGATCATGATGTCGACAGCATTATCTATGCGTCGACCATCAAGGGTGACGAGGAGCGTACGCTCCATTTGATAGACAGTTTTCTGAATGCTGGTCGCATGAACTCGATGTGGGCTGATATGTTACGGTCGCGTCTGTATGTCGCCTGTGACAAACATGCTGACGCTTCCGAATATAGACAAAAGGTGGTTGATGCCTTTGTAGAAACAGGTAAAGAGCCGATACTGTATAGTCGTGCTGTCGTCTCGCTTGCCAACTATATGGAGGTCAACGAACGCTACGAGGAGGCTCTGCGCGTCCTGCTTCCTGCTGTCAACTTCCTGAGGGACAATCCTGACGTCTCTGCCCTTGTGAAAAGTCTGATGCACAATGTCATCGCCGGTTGTCAGATTGCCCTCAACCGTATTGACGAAGGTCGTCAAAGCTACGAGGAATCCTATCGGTGCTTGCAGCAGTATAAGAAGGAGAAATACAACGCTAAGGATTTCATGCAGGCTGTCATTTCGTGCTATAACCCTGTCGTTGCCTTTGCGGGACTTGACATGAATGACGAACGGCTGAAGTGGGTGGAACGTTGTGACTCACTGTTGACGTGGTATCGTGAGCAACCAAATGCTGATGTCGAATTCTTGGACGTGCGGGATGGAGAGCTCTCTGTGTCACGGGCAGAGATACTGCTTGCTCAAGGCAAGTCCGCTGAAGCCGCCAAAGCCTTTAAGCGCTTTCGGGAGACCGACTATTCGAAGACTCCTGAGGGTCAGATCAACTCTCTGAGTTATCTGAGTAAGACAGGGCATTATTCCGAAGCTGCCGACATCTATCAAAATATCGACCAATGGCTTGCTGAATGGGAAGAGGAGATCAACCTTGAAGTGATAGATAATTATTACCGTCCAAAGTTCCAGACAAACCATCTGGCAGGTCGCAAGGACAGTGCCTATGCAGTAGCTGTTAAGATGAACGATATGCTGCATCCTGCTATTGTCGAGCAAAAGAACAACGATGCCGCCAAGCTCGCCACCATCTATGACACGCAGGGTAAGGAACGAAAGATAGCCCAGCAGCAGGCTGAGATCCAACAGCAGCGCATCGTAGGTCTGGTGATAGCCATCATCCTGCTCACGATATTCTTCATCATCTATACGTTGGTACGTCGTCGTGCTGCCAAGCGTCTGGCAGAGATGAAGGCAGCCCGTGAGCGTATGGAGTCAGAGCTGCGTATTGCCCGTAGCATCCAGATGTCGATGGTGCCCAGTCATTTCCCCGATTATGAAGGGCTCGACATGTATGCGTCGATGACACCTGCGAAGGAGGTCGGTGGCGATCTCTACGGTTATGTGCTGCAGGGTGACAAACTCTATTTCGCCCTTGGTGATGTCAGCGGAAAGGGTGTTCCCGCTTCGCTGTTTATGGCACAAGCCACACGACTCTTCCGCACGCTGGCTATACAGGGTATGATGCCTGCTGAGATATGTTCGAGTATGAATGATGCCCTCTCTGGGGAAGACAACGAAAGCGGTATGTTCGTTACCTTCTTCCTCGGTCTCGTCGATCTGAAGACTGGTCATCTCGACTTCTGCAATGCAGGTCATAATCCACCCGTTTTGGGAAGTGATAAGTGCTGCACCGATGAAACCTGCAATTTCTTAGAGATGGTTCCCAACGCACCTATCGGACTTTTTCCTGGTCTGGAGTACGAAGGAGAAGAGGTGGACAATATCAAGGGCTGTTCACTCTTTATCTATACCGACGGACTCAACGAGGCAGAGAACCGTCAGCAGGAGCAGTTCGGTGACGACCGCTTGCTCGACATCCTGCGTACCAGCCGTTCAGAAAATGCCCAACAGCTTGTTGAGATGTTGGCAGCCGAAGTGGAACAACATCGTGACGGTGCCGAACCCAACGACGATCTCACGATGATGTGTATACGTATCAAGGGATAAAACAGAGCAGTATTATTTCAGTTGTTCTGCGATAAACTGTTCCAGTTGCTGTGCGCGGAGACCACGACGGAGGATCTTTCCGTTCTGGTCGACAACGATGGTGTGGGGGATACTGGTGATGTTGAACATCTGTGCGGCAGCATTCTCCCAGCCTTTGAGGTCGCTCATCTGTGGCCATACGATACCTAACTGGTCGGTAGCTTGTTTCCAGGCATCGCCATCCTCGTCGAGAGAGATACCCACGAAACCCAGTCCTTTGTCTTTGTAGTTCTTGTAGATCTCCACCATCAATGGTGTCTCCTTTCTACAAGGTCCACACCAGCTAGCCCAGAAGTCGAGGACAGTGATGCGGTTTTTCCTCACCTCACTCATGATACTCATGGGAGCCCCCTCGATAGACGGCATGGTGAAGTCTTCGATGACGTTCCCTTCCTCCGTCTTAGCAGCGTTGCCGATCAGTTGCTCCATCTCTTTGATGGTACTCCGCTGGCGCAGTTCCGCAGGCATCATCTTGATGAGGCGCAGACGCTCTTGGTTAGGAATCACCTCCTCAGGGAATGAGGTCAACAGGAAGTAGCCCAGTTCGTTATTGATGTTACGCTCTGTGAAGCCGAGCACAGCCTTGGCATGACGCTGGTTGAGTTTCTCAATCTGCTCCATGGCTTTCTGTTGCTCCTCCTGTGTCGCATTCTCATTGGCGAACACTTTCTCCGCGATATTGTTGATCTCCTTGCCAATCACCATGGTGGAGTCTGTCATACGCTGCCACTCGTCATTGATGGCAGTGCCACCGACACGTGAGCCTCCGGGTGTCTTCGACAAGAGGATCTTGATTGTTCCCGGCTCGATGAAGAACGGGATATTCAAAGCTTCCTCGTTCTTACTGTAGATCAGACAGAAATATGTGGAGTCTGTCTCGCCGCTGAGTTCAAACCGTCCGTCCTTGACAATGATGGTATCACGGGGAGTCCCTTGCTGGAGGTCGGTGGTCAGGAAGAGCGTGTCTCCCTGTACGTCCTCTACCGTACCTTTGATCTGGTACGTATTAGACTGACAGGCAGCAAGCGTAAAGCCTGCTGCCGCCATGATAAGTATGGATTTGATCTTCATTATTTATTATATAATGTATTGACTGGAGATACTCTCGTTATTGATGACACGACGGATGGTCTCCGCAAACAAGTCGGCGACACTCAGCTGTTTCACCTTGGCACAACGCTGGGTGTAGGGGATAGAGTCGGTAAAGACAATCTCCTCCAGGGCGGAAGCCTGGACACGCTCGCTGGCAGGACCGCTCATCACACAGTGGGAGGCACAGGCACGAACTGTCTTGGCACCAGCAGCCTTCATGATGTCCGCAGCCTTGGTAATCGTGCCGGCTGTATCCACCATATCATCGATGATCACCACGTTCTTACCCTCCACGTCGCCGATAATCTGCATAGATGCCACCACATTGGCACGGGCACGTGTCTTGTTACACAATACCAGCGGGCATCCCAGATACTTGGCATACGTATTCGCACGCTTGGAGCCACCAACATCAGGAGAGGCGATCACCAGGTCGTCGAGCTTCAGGCTCTGCAGATAAGGTATGATGACATTAGAGGCATAGAGATGGTCGACGGGGACATCGAAGAAACCCTGGATCTGGTCAGCATGCAAGTCCATGGTTATCACACGGTCGACACCAGCTACGGAAAGCAGGTCGGCTACTAGTTTGGCACCGATACTGACACGAGGCTTGTCCTTACGGTCCTGACGTGCCCATCCGAAATAGGGGATAACGGCATTGATGGTACGTGCGGAAGCTCGTTTTGCCGCATCAATCATCAGCAACAACTCCATCAGGTTGTCGCTGGTGGGGAAGGTGCTCTGTACGAGGAAGATATCACGTCCACGGATGGATTCCTCAAAAGACACAGCAAACTCACCGTCAGAGAATGTGGTAATCTGCAATTCTCCAAGCGGACATCCTAAACTTTGGCAGATTTTCTCTGCGAGGTACTTCGTGGCAGTACCGGAAAACACCATGTAGTTCTTGTTTGACTTCATATTTGTTTTAGATTATCCAATTATTTTCCTTAGTTTCTCAAAATGTGTGATCAGCGCCTTGTAGTCAAGTTCCTGATGGATATTGAAACGGTTCCAGAGGTCGCCGCATATCACGACACCACCAAAGCCGAGGTCTTTCGCAACCCGTATGTTGTCGATGTTCATCCCTCCCAGTGCGTACACATGGCGGTCTATCAGTCCACGTCTTGCTGCCTCTTCCAACTCATTGGCGGTGAAGGACGACTTGTTCTCGGCAAATGTCTGACTGTCGAAGATGTTCTTCAGGAACACATAATCCATGTGACGCTTCGCTTCCTTCAAGTCTTCTATCTTCCGGCATGTGCAGCTGATCTTCCCTTTGTAGCCATTGGGTATGGAGACACTGTCGTTGTCGATATGAATACCTCTCAGCTTATATTCCTCTTTTAGATAGAAATGGTCGTGAACAACGATTTTTGAGTAGTATTCGTCCGACAGGAGTGTCAGCAATCGCTCCGCATACATAGGGGAAGAGCCGGGCTTGTACAGATGCAGGCAATCCAGTCCCTCCTCGAAGAGCGATGTCAATATTTTGTCTTCCTCCACGAAAAACGTGGGTTGTGTCATTACGATGAGTTTCATTTCATTCAATCTCAATTCTTTTGCAAAATTAATAATTTTAATGGAATAATGCAATTTAACCACAATAAAAAGTTATCTTTGCAGTCGAAAAATGATTATTCATCAAAAAAATGGATTTCAAGACACCTATTTATATTATAGAGGAAGAGAAGTTGCGCCGCAATTTATCGTTGATACAAAAAGTGGCGGAGCGGACAGGCTCGGAGTTCATCCTGGCGTTCAAAGCCTTTGCGTTATGGAAGACATTCCCCATCTTCAGGGAGTATATCCGTTCGACGACGGCAAGTTCCTTGTCGGAGGCAAAACTAGCCTATGAGGAGTTTGGCAGCAAGGCGCATACCTTTTCTCCTGCTTATACAGATGAGGAGATCGATGAGATCGTGGCTTGCTCGTCGCATCTGACCTTCAACTCGTTGTCTCAGTATGAGCGTTACCATCATCGTGCCGCTATGTGCTCGATAGGTCTGCGTGTCAATCCGGAGTATTCTGAGGTGGGGACCTTATTGTATAACCCCTGTGCCCCAGGTACCCGTTTCGGAGTCACTGCGGATAAGTTGCCGCAACAACTCCCCTCCGACATAGAGGGCTTCCATTGTCATTGCCATTGTGAGAGTGGGGCGGATGTCTTTGAGCGTACCCTCCAGCATATCGAGGAGAAATTCTCACCCTGGTTCTCGCAGTTGAAGTGGATCAACTTCGGCGGGGGACACCTGGTGACCCGTAAAGACTATGATATCGACTTGCTGGTAAGGATCATGGAAGGTTTTCACCAGCGTTATCCCCATCTGAAGGTGATTTTTGAGCCCGGCAGTGCCTTTGCCTGGCAGACAGGTCCGTTGGTGTCACATGTGGTGGATATGGTGGAGGACAAAGGTATCAAGACCGCTATCCTGGATGTCAGTTTCACCTGTCACATGCCAGATTGTCTGGAGATGCCCTATTTCCCCGATGTCCGTGGAGCCGAGCATGTGGAGGAGGAAAAGGGTGACTGCGTCTATCGCTTAGGCGGTAATAGCTGTCTCGCCGGTGATTTTATGTGTGCTTGGCGTTTTGACAAACCGTTGGAGATCGGACAGGAGGTCATCTTCGAGGATATGATTCATTATACGACGGTGAAGACGAATACTTTCAATGGTATCACGCATCCAGCTATCGGCATGCTGCACATGGACGGACAGTTGGAAATACTCCGAAGATACGGCTATGAGGACTATCGTGACCGTATGGATTAAGTCCTCTCATCCGTTTTTTTCTTCGTTTTCTTTGTCATTTCAAAAATAATGCGTATCTTCGCAGTCGTTAACTAATAACGTAAAGACCAGAACAATGAAAAAACTATTGACAGTCATGGCGTCTATCATGTTGGTGGCATGTGGATCCCAAACGGAAGAAGACGGACTGACACTGAACTCCAAATTTGACGGGACATGGAATATCCATGAGTCTTTTGAGCGTAATAGTGACGGCTCTATCGTCTATCATGCCATCCCTTGGGGCGGTCTGGTGGGCTCCATGCGTGAGCGTAACCTGCCTGTCGACTGGTCAAAATATGAGTCTCTCAGTGTAGAGTTTACCGAACCTACCACGGTGGGAACGCAGTTGATGATATCTAATAAACTGAGGGTTTTCGGAAAACCCGGAATCACCACTGTTACCTGCTATTTCGACGGACAGGATGTCAGTCAGGTTGACGAGGTCGCCATCCAGTCGGCAGACAGCAGTACTCTGAAGATCAAACGAGTGTATCTCACGCCAGGTTCTACTGTCTGGACATCAACACCCTTGTGGGAAGGTAACTGTGTCTTTGGAAACTGGGAAAACGGTTTTATCGTTGATAAGGAGAAGTTCTTGGAAGCTGAGCCAGGTGACAAGTTGGAGTTTATCTATGAGGCAGACACGAGTGATCCTAATGTGCAATATTGGCAGTTCAAGACCATCTATAATGGTACTGACAAGACCCTGGAAGGCAATGCCGATCAGTTGAACGAATGGGGTTGTTGCTCTGTAGGAGAGTCTGGTGTGCTCCGTATTCGTCTGACAGCGACAGATATCAAAGAGTTGCGTAAATACGGTATGTTTGTCAATGGTTATTACAATAACGTATCGAAAGTCAATCTGTTGAAGAAAGGCTATACCCAGAAAGAAACCTATTAAATTTAATAAGGTGAAAGGGGTGTTTTCCTCCAAGAAAACAGACAAAAGAAAACTTTTTCATAAAAAAAGTGCCGAAAACTTTGTCAATTCCGAAAAAAGCATTACCTTTGCATCCGCAATCGAGAGAGATGCCTGAAGAAAATGCGGAATATCCGTGCAAGTGAGAGCAGAAAAGCTTGTTTTTATGCCGAGTGCAGCCGGATATGTCGATTGGATTCCGAAAGAATACAAGCGGAAATAGCTCAGTTGGTAGAGCACAACCTTGCCAAGGTTGGGGTCGCGGGTCCGAGTCCCGTTTTCCGCTCACTTATTGAACAAAAAAGAGCGTTAAGGAAAGGCCTTAGCGAAATAATGCCCAGGTGGCGGAATTGGTAGACGCGCACGTTTCAGGTGCGTGTGCCGCGAGGCGTGCAGGTTCGAGTCCTGTTCTGGGCACTCTTTTTTATTCATGATATGCTGGAGAGGTGGCGGAATTGGTAGACGCGCTACTTTGAGGGGGTAGTGTCAATTGCGACGTGGGAGTTCGAGTCTCCTCCTCTTCACATAAACTTTGACATTTATTGCGGAAATAGCTCAGTTGGTAGAGCACAACCTTGCCAAGGTTGGGGTCGCGGGTCCGAGTCCCGTTTTCCGCTCTTTTTTTTATTTTGGAAAAACCCAAACTATTCTATGAATTTTTACTTAAGATATTTTGATAAGGAGGTTCTGGTTGATAATGTTGATGATGCTATAGCCTTTCTTGCTGATATACCAGAGATAGGTATGAATCCTGTACTTGAGGATGATGTCCGTTCCTATTGTACCAGTGATGTATACTATCCTAAGCGTTATAAGGTTCGTCCACGTGTATATTTCATTATTATCAAGACAGATGCCCCTACGATGCTTGACTTTAAAGAGAAACGTGCCATTCATCCATCATTAGAGAGGATAGAGAAACCGATGGCTCCTGCCTTGGTTCGTCTGAATGAAGAGCTTTTTGGCTGGTATGAGGGTTCCCTTGACTTCAAGCGTGTGTTGATGGTTCCTGGTACTGGTAAGTTCCAGTATCGTGATACCCATTTCGTGGCTCAATGTAAGGCGATATCTGGTATGGACTGCTATAACCGCATCGTGGAATACCTTCGTGAACGTGTAGATGAGCGCAGTCAGTTCCCTTCCGCAAAAGGAAAGAATTTCAAGTTCCGTTTCCTTGGATTTTGTAAATAATACTTGTTTTTATGAATAAGGTGATGCTGATAGGTAATGTCGGTGCCGACCCAGAGGTGCGTTATGTGGAGCAAGGGGTTGCTGTGGCACGTCTGCGACTGGCGACGACAGAGCGTGGCTATACGTTGCAGAACGGCACACAGGTGCCTGACCATACTGATTGGCATCAGGTCATCTTATGGCGTAAACTTGCTGAGGTTGTGGAGAAATACGTCCATAAGGGTGACAAACTATATATAGAGGGCCGTCTTCGTTATACCACGTATGATGACAAACAAGGTCAGCGTCGTTATGTAACGGAGATATGGGCGGATAATATGGAGATGTTGAATGGAAGAAGTTCTACGGACAATCAATGATATTCAAGTGATGGCACCAAGTCTTGGTGCCATGATTGCTCTTATTCTTGCATGTGTTTTGTTGCTGTTTTCCGGCTATGCCTCTGGCTCGGAAATAGCCTTTTTCTCCCTTTCACCTACTGACTTGAGTGAGTTGGAGGAGGAGAAGACAGAGTATGACCGACTGGTGTTAAAACTCCGGGAAGAGTCGGAGCGCACACTCGCCACGATCTTGATTACCAATAATCTGGTAAATGTCACGATTATCATGTTGCTGAACTATTTCTTCGCACAAGTGATAGACTTCGGGGATGCTTACTGGATTCATTTCCTGTGTCTCACCGTCTTATTGACATTCCTGTTGTTGCTTTTTGGTGAGATTATGCCGAAGATATACACCCGTCAGCAACCACTTCGTTTCTGTCGTACCGTCGTAGGTGGTATTCTTTTCTGTCGTAAGCTTTTTTATCCTTTTGCTACGGTATTGATGAAGTCTGGTATCTTGGCGGGAAAAGTAGTGCAGAAAGAGAACCATGTGTTAAGTGTGGACGATCTGGAGCAGGCGCTGGAGTTAACAGACAAGGAGGATATCAAAGACGAGCAGCGGATGCTGGAGGGTATTGTCCGCTTTGGTGACGAGACGGCGAAGGAGATCATGACCAGTCGCCAGGATGTGGTCGACCTTGATTTCAAGTCGTCATTCAATGAGGTGCTGAAATGTATTGTGGAGAATAACTATTCCCGTATCCCTGTCTATCAGGACAATAGTGATAATATCCGTGGTATTCTGTATATCAAGGACTTATTGCCCCATCTTCGTAAACCGTCTAACTTCAGATGGCAGTCATTGATACGTCCTCCGTATTTCGTACCAGAGACGAAGAAGATTGACGACCTGTTGCGTGAGTTCCAGGAGAACAAGGTGCATATCGCCATTGTGGTTGACGAGTTCGGCGGTACCAGTGGTATCGTGACATTAGAGGATGTCCTCGAGGAGATCGTGGGTGAGATCAATGACGAGTACGATGAGGACGAGAAGAGTTATGTGCGTATCAACAGTAATACCTTCGTATTTGAGGGTAAGACCTTGTTGAGTGATTTCTATAAGATCCTGAAACTTGACGATGAGATTTTCTCAGAGGTAGAGGGAGACGCAGATTCCCTGGCAGGATTACTGCTGGAGATCAAGGGTGACTTCCCTGAGTTACATGAGAAAATCAATTATCTCCATTTCACGTTTGAGATCTTGGAGATGGAGGAACGTCGTATCTCTAAAGTCAAGGTGGTTGTTCACCAGCCGAGTTCCGACCAGCCCACAGCATGATACCATGCCGTCTTCTTGATACCTTCGTTGTACTTGAGCAGTGTGTGGTCATATCGCTCTAAAGGAACGAACATGCTGACACCTCCGAAACGCTCCTCTGTCACCTCAAAGTCGAAGACCAGTGTTCCTGACACTTGCCATTTAGTACTCATCTTCTTATAGACGACAGCTTGGTTGAAGGCTTTTAGCCACTGCTGGTAGTCCTCTTGCTCGGCATGGCGTAGCAGGAAGTCATTCATGTCATACATCACATGCTCATTAGGATCAGAGACTTTGTAGGTGTAATAATAAATCAGATGATCCGTATTGATGGGTGTGTTCGCAGTGTAAATGTTATAAAGAATCTCCTTTGTGGCACTTGCCAGTGCTGGCAGCTCCTTCGTCTTGATGGCAGAGATAGGCAGATGTCCATCCTCTAGATCTGTTTTGTTATAATAATCATCACAGATCTTGGTATACATCTGAACATCATCGTACAGGAAGAGGTCGGGAATGATCTTCTCATAAGGAGCACCGTCGCCAGGAATACCAGCGGGCGAGGCGATATAGTATTCTGTATGTTTTCTCAGCTCATACGCCACCTCCACGTTCTGCATGTTACAGCAGTCAGCGAAGATGAACTTGAAAGAGTGGGGCAGTGCTGCCAGGACAGTACGCAGCGAGGGGATGTTCATCCACAGTCCGTTGTCGGAGACTTTATTTCCTCCGTTATCCACAGCGATAGCTCTTCTTGAAGCTACAGAGTCATTCATGATGACCCAACCATTGCCATGCCCCCAGAGCACGAGTCCGTAGTCGTTGGCTGGATAGCTGGTCATCACCCTGCTAATCACCTCTTTCATATTTTCAGGGTCAGAGGTGTAGAAATCGCTATTGTATTTATGGATGGTGTCCGCAGGTTGCTTCTCATCATCCTTCAGTCGTATGAGGAACGGTTTCTCCTGTGAGTTAGCACGGTCCACAAAAACAATCAGGTTATCGTATTTGGAAATCTTCTTCACGCCCTGTATCATCTCGTTGATGTCACTCTGGGCATTCCCGCTTAACGTGTTCTCCGCAGCCATATAAACAATGACCGTCCTTTTGGCGGGCTGGGGACTTTCTCCACCGTCGTTACTGGAACAAGCGACAAACAATAGTGTGGAGACTAACAGAAACAATGTTTTTTTTATTTTTCCCATAGGTGATGATTTCTTTTTCGTATCATTATATGATGCAAAGATACGATTAAAAAGTGAAATGGCAAAGATTTTTCTCATTTCCTTTTGTGTTTTACGTACTTCATTGTATCTTTGCCACATAAAACATGAGAATGATGGATTATACGGTGATAGGAGCAGGAGCCATAGGCGGTTACTATGGCTGTCGATTGGTGAAGGCAGGAAAACAGGTGAGGTTTCTGTCGCATTCAGACTATGAATATGTAAAAGAGCATGGGTTTCAGGTAGACTCCTGTGACGGCAGTTTCCATTTATATCCTGTTGAGACATACGGTGATTCCAGGAAGATGCCCAAAGCAGATGTCGTGCTTGTCGGGCTGAAGTCTATTAACAACCACTTGTTGAAAGAGATGTTGACACCGATACTCAAGGAAGATACAGTAGTGGTGCTTATCCAGAACGGTATCGGACTAGAGGAAGATTTGCAGAAAGAGTTCCCGCATCTGTATATTGTGGCAGGTCTTGCCTTTATCTGTTCCAACAAAATAGAGCCAGGACATGTCGTACACCAATGCTATGGATCTATTAACTTCGGCAACTACTCTTGTCCTGACGAGCGTTTCCATGAGATTGTCAAGGATTTCCAAGAGGCTGGTATTGAAGTAGCGGAAGTCCCTTATCTGGAGGCACGATGGCGCAAGGCAGTATGGAATATGCCCTTCAATGGTATGACGGTCGCCCTGAATACCTCTACGGACAAACTGTTGAAGAATCCTTCCACACGCCAGTTGATCTACGACCAGATGATGGAAGTGGTAGGTGCTGCCAATGCGTTGGGTGTCAGTACTTTGACCAGTGCGTTTGCGGATAAGATGATGGCAATGACAGACGCGATGGTACCCTATAGCCCTTCAATGAAACTCGATTTTGATTTTCATCGTCCGATGGAGATTTATTACCTCTATTCCCGTCCTATCGTCGAGGCAAAAAAAGTCGGCTTCGAGATGCCGAAATTAGCAATGCTCGAAGCCGAGTTGAGATTTATCGAAGCTGGCTATAGACAATAGCCGTTATTAATTTGCTGCCTCGAATTCTTTCAGGAAGCGGACATCGTTCTCGGAGAACATACGGAGGTCGCTGACCTGGTATTTCAGATTGGTGATACGCTCCACACCCATACCGAAGGCATAGCCACTATACTCCTTGGAGTCGATGCCGCATTGTTCGAGCACATTAGGATCTACCATGCCGCAACCGAGGATCTCCACCCATCCAGTGTGCTTGCAGAATCCACAGCCCTCACCACCGCAGATGAAGCAGGAGATGTCCATCTCCGCACTAGGCTCCGTGAATGGGAAGTAACTGGGACGCAGACGAATCTTCGTGTCAGCACCGAACATCTCACGGGCAAAGGAGAGCAGTACTTGCTTCAGGTCAGTGAAGCTGACATTCTTGTCGATATACAGACCCTCTACCTGATGGAAGAAGCAGTGGGCACGGGCTGTGATAGCCTCGTTACGATAGACACGTCCTGGGCAGATGACACGGATGGGGGCTGTGAGCTTGCCGTCTTCCGTATGCATGTGCTCCATCACACGAGCCTGAACACTGGAGGTGTGTGAGCGCAACAGGATATTCTTGGTCACATCATTAGGATGCTGACTGACAAAGAAGGTGTCCTGCATATCACGTGCAGGATGGTCTGCGGCGAAGTTCATCTTAGTGAACACATGGAGGTCATCCTCCACCTCAGGACCGTCAGCAAGGACAAAGCCCATACGGGAGAAAATGTCGATAATCTCGTTGGTGACGATGGTCAGTGGATGACGGGTACCCAACTTAACGGGGTAGGGAGTGCGTGTCAAGTCAATGGCATCTCCCTCGCTCTCCTGTGTCTGACATTCCTCACGTAACTGGTTGATACGTTCTGTCGCAAGCGTCTTCAGTTCGTTGATCTTCATACCAACGGTCTTCTTCTGGTCAGCGGCAACGTCACGGAAATCATTCATCAGTGCTGTGATCTCACCTTTCTTACTGAGATATTTCAGACGGAGTTGTTCTACTTCCTCTGCGTTCTTAGCGCTCATCTGCTGCACTTCTTTGAGCAGTTCTTCTATCTTGTCAAGTATCATAATCTTGCTTTATAATAAAATTTGCGTGCAAAGGTACGAAAAAATTAGTAATTAGGAATTAATAATTAAGATTATTTGTACCTTTGAAAGAATTCTAAGGTACTCGCGCTCGAAAAATCTCAAGATTTCTTGGATTTTTGCTCGCTTATTCGTACCTTTGCATCAAATTTGAGAGTTGAATATTAGTGCGAAGTCCAAGATGAAACAGTTTTTGTTTGTCTTTTTGGTAGCAGTATTGTTGTTTTCCGCCTGTCAGGGACAAAAGAGCGGAAGCAATGAAGAGACAACTGCCGACACGATACAGAAGGCAGATACCACAGCCTCGACCTTGGAAGAGGAGGTGGCTTCGGAGCAGACACCAATGCCCAAGGCTGCCGATGAGCTTTTCGATGATTTTATCTTTAATTTCGCGGCTAATCGCAAGTTACAGTCCTCCCGTATTAAATTCCCATTGAAAATACAACGTGGTGAGGAAGTCAGCTATACGAAAAAGGGACAATGGCAGATGGAGTATTTCTTCATGAAGCAAGACTCATACACATTGTTATTCAACAGTGAGAAAGAGATGGAGTATGTGAAGGAGGCTACCGATATCAATCATGCCATTGTGGAGAAGATATATCTGGAGGGAAAGACCGTCAAGCAATATGTTTTCGACCGGGTGAACGGGTTATGGATGCTTCAGGAGGTGATTCATTTGCCATTGAGCGAGTCAAGTAATGCCTCTTTCCTGGAGTTCTATGCGCATTTCGCCTCCGATCCGGATTATCAGCAGAAACACTTGATGGAGAGTGTGAAGTTCGTAGGTCCTGATCCTGATGATGATTTCGCACAGATGGAAGGTGTGATTACACCAGATACTTGGGAGGCTTTCGCTCCAGAGTTGCCTTCTGGTATGATTTTCAATATTGTGTATGGTGAACCACAAAAGGAAACAGGTCGTAAGATTTTTGTATTGCGTGGTATTGCCAACGGAATGGAATTGGAACTGACCTTCAAACATGAAGGGGGGAAATGGAAACTGGAGAAGATGACAACGTAAGAGTCAAGTGAAGTGAAAGATATCAAGGATTATCATTTATTGCAGCATAACACCTTTGGCATCGATGCCCGTTGCCACAGATTCTTAGAGTATGCCACTGTAGAGGAGGCACAACAGGTGGCTGCCATATTGCGTGAGACCTCTCTTCCTTATATTATAATAGGTGGCGGCAGTAACCTGTTGCTGACAAAAGACTATGATGGTATCGTGGTCCACTCTGCCATAAAAGGGATCTCTCAACATCCCACTCTCCGCTCTCGACTTATATGCGGTAGCGGAGAAGAATGGGACGACGTAGTGGCTTTTTGTGTCGACCATCAGTGCTATGGCGCGGAGAATCTTTCCCTGATTCCTGGTGATGTGGGCGCCAGTGCCGTTCAGAATATCGGAGCCTATGGTGTGGAGGTGAAAGACCTCATTACTGAGGTGGAGGCTGTGGAGATCGCAACAGGTAAGACTCGTGTGTTCTCTTGTGAGGAATGCGGCTACTCCTACAGACAGAGTCGTTTCAAAAAGGAGTGGAAGAATCGTTATTTGATCACGCAGGTTACCTATCAGCTGCAGACCACTTTCGAACCACATCTTGACTATGGTAATATCCGTACTGAACTGGAACGGAAGGGTATTGCCCAGCCTACTGCACAACAGCTCCGACAGGTGATTATCGATATCCGACAAGCCAAGCTCCCGGACCCGAAAGTGATGGGAAACGCAGGTAGTTTCTTTATGAATCCGATTGTCGCCAAAGAGAAATATGAACAACTTGCCGCTCAGTATGAGGGGATGCCTCACTATACTGTTGATGCTGACCATGAGAAGATCCCAGCAGGATGGATGATAGACCAGTGTGGCTGGAAAGGTAAGTCTATGGGACGTGCAGGTGTCCATGACAAGCAGGCATTGGTGTTGGTGAACCGAGGAGGAGCGACAGGTCTGGAGATTGTAGAGCTTTGTAAAGTCATCCAGCGTGATGTCAAAGAGAAATTTGACATAGAGATTTTCCCTGAAGTGAATATTATATGAGACTGACTTTCTTAGGAACGGGAACATCGTGTGGCGTGCCGACAATCGGGTGCCAGTGTTATACCTGTACCAGTAAGGACCCACATGACAAGCGGTTGCGTTGCTCTGCTTTGGTGGAGACGGAAACAACACGCATCCTGATAGACTGTGGTCCGGACTTCCGTCAGCAGATGATGCCACAGCCCTTCCGAAAGATAGACGGTATCCTGATTACCCATGCCCATTACGACCATATGGGAGGTATGGACGATATCCGTCCCTATTGTCAGTTCGGTGAGATCAATGTCTATGCAGACCCTATTGCCAGAGAAGGACTCCTACAGATGCTCCCTTATTGTTTTGCGGAACATCGCTATCCTGGCGTACCAGCCATTCAGCTCCATGAGATCCATAAGCATGAACCCTTACGGATTGGCGACCTTGACATTATGCCTATAGAAGTGATGCACCATGACCTGCCTATCCTGGGCTTCCGTATCTCACCTCTTTCCTCTGACCATTTACCTCAGCCCTCTTTGGCATATATCACAGATATGAAGACGATTGACGGGGGAGAGCTGGACTATCTGCGAGATGTTGACACGTTGATTGTCAATGCCCTGCGTCAGAAGCCCCATCACTCCCATCAGACATTGTCTGAGGCTGTCGACTTCGCTAAGGTGATTGGTGCCCGTCAGACCTGGTTGATTCATAGCAGTCATGACATTGGACGACACGAGGAGGTCAATGCGTCGTTACCCTCTGACATTCAGATGGCATACGATGGTCAAGTCATAGAAATAGGATAGGGGACTATTTTTTCTTTTTCTTCTTTCCCAATCCGAAGATAAACCCGTAGTTCTTGTAAAGTTTCCTTGCTGTAAGGATAAAGTCAATGACGGTGATACCGTTGGCAAGGAGACCTCCAATGAATGCTGCCTTAGAGTTGTCTTCCTTGGACACAAACAACTGTTTCCATTTCGAACTGAATTGGGTGTTGTCAGTATGGAGCTGCTCCAATAACTCGTCCTTACGAGCCTGAATGTCCTCCAGCGACTGGTAGTTGTTTGTCTTGGGATTCTGTACGGGCAACTTCATCGGATCAGTTATTTAAAAAGAGATTGGCAAAGAAACGAACCAACGGCTTCTCAATCCAAGAATGGCGCTTAAAGAAGACAAGGAGGATAAAGAGGAAATGAAGCACTCCTACCACGAGGAAGGCAATAGCCGTCCCCGTGTAGGAGGCAAGCCAGAAAGCGAGGGCAAACGAACAGAACATCGCCACTGCTATAATAATCAAAATGAATACGATGGCGAGTGCTGCGAATGTCAACAGGCGCACCAGTTTATCAACCACATCCAATTTCAGGTATTCCGTCTGAATACCCAGATAGTGTTTGACAATCTCCGCCAGTTGCGCGATGGTCTCTACGTTCTTGTCGCTTGATAACATAATTTAGTCTACTTCAGGAGCTGCTTCCGCGATATCTTCTACGAGGTCGCTCACATCCTTACGACTCAACTTGATGTTGTGCTTCTTCATGAAGTCGTCGACAGCATCTGTAATCTTCTCACGAGTGTCCTCTCCCTTTTCAGGAGCGAGCAGCAAACCAATGACTGCACCGGCGATAGCTCCGCCGAAAAATGCGCCTAATACACCTAAACCTTTCATAGTCTTATTGTTTTAAATTAGAGAAATACGAAATATACTGCAAATATATGCAATCTTTTTCGAAAAGCAGACAAAAAGAGTGACATTTTTTGTTAAATAAGTTAGAATTTCCTTATTTAACAAACTTTATGCACGATTTTTACTTTAATTGCCCGATATTTTGTAATTTCGCACATGAATTTTGAAATAACGTCTAATTTAAACAATAAGTAAAGAAACATGAAGAAGTATGTAGTCGTTTGCGCTGGTTTGTGCGCAGCATTGGCTTTCACAAGTTGTAAATCAAGCGAGAGTGCCTATAAGCAGGCATATCTGAAGGCAAAACAGCAGGAGGAGCTCCAGCAACAGCAGCCCGCAGTCGTTCAGACTCAGCAGGCTGAGACGAATGTGGTGGTGCCCCTGCAGGAGAAGCCAGCTAACAATACCCAGGTAGTTGATAATACAGACAATGTAAGAGTGACTCAGGAGCGTGTGTCTTTGGTTTCTGGTAGCGGACTGAAGAACTTCAGTGTTGTTGTCGGCTCATTCCAGTCTGAGGCTAACGCTATGGGACTGCAGCAGCAGCTGAACAACGCAGGCTATAACGCACAGGTGGTAAAGAACGTTGAACGTAACATGTATCGTGTAGTGGCTACTACCTTTGACACGAAGGAAGAGGCTTCTGCCAGCCGTAATGACTTGCAGACAAAGTATGCTGGTGCATGGTTGCTTTATAATGCCCGTTAAAGGCTGAAAGGCTCTGGCGTGGCAAGAATCTTATCGATAGATTACGGAAAGAAACGTACGGGTTTGGCAGTCACCGATCCTCTCCAGATGATAGCGGGAGGGTTGGCGACTGTCGCTACTTCTGAGCTCTTTGAATATCTGCAGGCATATATAGCCCGTGAGGAAGTGGAGCGTGTCGTCATTGGCGAGCCTCGTCAACCCAATGGTCAGCCTAGTGAGAACCTCCAGCGCGTACAGCAGTTTGTCAACCGTTGGCGGAAGGCAGTGCCACAGATTCCTATCGAGTTCTATGATGAGCGTTTCACATCTGTACTGGCGCATCAGGCGATGATTGACGGGGGACTCAAGAAAAAAGCCCGTCAGGATAAGGCACTAGTCGATGAGATCAGTGCAACGATTATCCTCCAGGACTATATGCGCTCCAAACGATGATAGTTATTAATTCCTAATTTCTAATTCCTAATTCCTAATTTAATTAAGTGGTTTTACCTATTTATATATATGGTCATCCCGTGCTCCGGAAGGTAGCCGAGGATATTCCTGCTGACTATCCTGACCTGCAACAGTTGATTGCGGATATGTGGGACACGTTGGCAGAGAGTGAGGGTATTGGACTTGCTGCCCCGCAAATAGGCAAGTCCATCCGTGTTGTCGTCATCGACTTGGATGTACTCAGCGATGACATGCCTGAGTATAAAGGTTTCCGTCATGTGTTTATCA
Organism: Prevotella sp. tf2-5; assembly: GCF_900115435.1. Taxonomy (GTDB): domain Bacteria; phylum Bacteroidota; class Bacteroidia; order Bacteroidales; family Bacteroidaceae; genus Prevotella. The sequence continues at coordinate 131,612 of NZ_FOWK01000006.1, read as the reverse complement.
ACCCGCATATTATTGAGTATGACGATACGCAGACGGAGTCACTGGAGGAAGGATGTCTGTCGCTTCCAGCCATCCATGAAAAGGTGACACGTCCCACTCGTATTCGTGTTCAGTGGCTTGACGAGGAACTGAAGCCTCACGATGAGTGGGTGGAGGGATACCTTACCCGTGTGATGCAGCATGAGTTTGACCACTTGGAGGGAAAGGTCTTTGTGGATCGTATCACCCCTTTGCGTAAACAATTGATCAAGAGTAAGTTGCGTGCGCTCACTCAGGGTCGCTATCGTTGTGGTTATAAGACGAAAGGAGCTATCCGTTAACTATTCATTGACTATTGACCATTGATTTATAGGAGATGAGATTTTTTTCCAGGAAACGATGGATACTCGTATTGTTGGCATTACAATGGTCAATGCTCAATGGTCAATGGTCGATGTGCCACGCACAGTTCAAGACCGACCGTCTGGTAATGATTGGTCGGTCGGCACTTTATTTTGAGGATTATGTCCTTTCCATCCAGTATTTCAACCAAGCCATCTCTGCCAAACCCTACCTCTATGAGCCGTGGTTCTATCGTGGGGTGGCGAAATACTACCTTGACGACTTCGCGGGAGCAGAAGCTGACTGTTCGGAGGCTATCAGGCGTAATCCCTATGTGGTGGGGATGTATGAGCTTCGTGGACTCTGTCGTATCCAACAGAAGAAATATAGCGATGCCATCAGAGATTATAACCAGGCATTACGCTATGACCCTGAGAATCAGAGTCTTTGGCATAACCGAGTGCTCTGTCATATCAATGAGAAAGACTATGACACCGCACTTCTTCAACTCGATACCATCCTGACACGATGGAGTAAGCATGCACCCGCTTACGCCATGCAGGCTGAGGTATATATATTGCAGAAAGACACCACAAAAGCTATTGCGGCACTCGACAAGAGCCTGGAGGTGGATCCTTATGACGGAAATCTGTGGAGCCAGCGTGCTGTCATCAGTCTCTCACGTAAGGAATGGAAGGAGAGTGAGGAGTATCTCTCCAAAGCAATTCATCTGCAACCCAAACAGGCTACGAACTATATCAACCGTGCCCTCGCCCGATTTAATCAGAATAACCTGCGCGGGACGATGGCAGACTATGATACGGCTCTCGATCTCGATCCTAATAATTTCCTTGGACACTATAACCGTGGACTGCTTCGTGCACAGGTGGGAGATGACAACCGTGCCATCCTCGATTTCGACTTCGTACTGAACCTGGAGCCTAATAACCTGATGGCACTCTTTAACCGTGCTTTGCTTTTGGAGAACACAGGAAACCTGCGTGGTGCCATCCGTGACTATACAAAGGTTATCGAGGAATTCCCTAATTTCTGGTTCGGACTACAGCACCGTGCCTCTTGTTACCGTCGTATCGGAATGACAAAACAGGCTGAGGCGGATGAGTTCCGTATCCTGAAAGCACAGATGGATAAACGCTACCTGGGAAGACAACCACGACTCTCTAAGGAACAGATGCGTAAACGTAGTGATCTGGATATTGAGAAATACAACCAGCTTGCTGTGGCAGACGAACAGGAGATGGAGCATGAGTACCAGAGTGAGTATCGGGGTAGGGTGCAGAACCGTAAGGTGGCTCTTGACTATCTCCCGATGTATGCCCTCTCTTATGAGCTTGAACAGAGTCAGGTGAAACAGTATATCGCTTTCGACCGACAAGTGGAGGCTTATAATGCCAAGGAGGGACGACAGCGCCCGTTGCATATTGTCAACAATCACCCTGCCTTGGGGGAACAGGATACGAAGAAGTATTTTGCCTATATTGATACGTTGTCACGACAGATTGACCAGGAGCGTCAGGTACGACGTGCTGCCTCATTGTTGTTTAAACGTGCCCTTGCCTATAGTGTCATCCAGAATTTCGATGCTGCCATCGAAGACCTGTCGTCTTACCTGCAGATTGATTCTGTGTCTTCTCTTGCCTATTGGCAGCGTGCCGCTTGTCAGTCGAAGCTCAATGCTTTCAATGCCTCGCAAGGAACGGATGTGCGGATGAAGACTGCTAATGTGCTCTCAGACTTGACGGAGGCTATCCGCTATAGCGAAAGTGCATACCTCTATTATAATCGCGGTAATGTATATGTGCAGCGTAATGATTTTGCGCATGCCATCGAGGATTATTCCCATGCCATCTCCCTTGACGGTAATCTGGCGGAGGCATATTACAATCGGGGACTGGCACGTATTGCCGATAAGCAACAGGCAGAGGGTATCAGTGACCTCTCGAAAGCAGGGGAACTGGGACTTTATACTGCCTATAGTATCATCAAGAAATATCAAAAACAATGACTATGCGTAGGTTTTTCCTTATTTCCTTTTTTACATTATTACATTTCTCTGCTTTCTCGCAGAACAGATACTGCCTCTCCTGGCAGGATTTCCTCGACGGTCAGTGGCAGGAGACTGAAGGTAGGGTGGAGTTGTCGTCAGCCTCTAAAGAAGACGCTCTTGCTATGGAGGTAAAGACAGACAACAAGAAAATGAATTATCTCTTGCGAAAGAAGGCTTGTGTTTTGGAGAGTCAGGACTCCCTTTACCTCAATCTTCGTCCATTCAATACATTTGGAGATGTCTATGTCCGTGCCTGGCGCATCGGAGACAAACTGTTGTTTGCTCGTCAGGATGTAGCCCCTTCCCGTTTCAGTATCGCCAATGGTGATAATGGTATTCCTGTCTCCAAGAAAATGTTCGGCAGCTTGTCTCATCTGGAGAATCTTGTATGTTATCTTGCCGTATGGGATTCGAAGCGTGAGGAGCTCCGTATGGTCAGGGTGACTGCTGCCATCGTTCAGCAACTCCTGACGAACCATCCCCGGCAACTTGCCGACTATCAGGCTATAGACAAGAAAAACCGTGAGACGGCAGATACTGTTATCGGTATCCTCCAGAAAGCAGGAGTCATTCGTTGATTAGTTTTATGGTGAGGTTATGAAACCTGCTCAGATATTCCACCAGTACATCTGGATCATCAATACACTCAGGGCTCACAAGCATCTGACCTTTGAGGAACTGAACCGGAAATGGCAGGATGACGAGGTGGCAGACGGTAATGTCTTGCAACGCTCCTCGTTTAATCGTCATCGTGATGCCATCCTCGATATGTTTGGTATCATCATCGACTGTGAGCCTAAGACATATCGATATTATATCAGTAATCCAGAAATCCTGAACGATGACAGCATCGAACGGTGGTTATTCTCTACTCTGACAGTGCATGGTGTACTGGCTGACAGTGCCGCGGTGAAGGAACGGGTGGTATTGGAGAATGTGCCGGCTGGTGTTGAATTCCTTGAGACCATCATCCAGGCTATCCGTAGTGGACGACGACTTCGTATAGACTATCAGAAATTCGGGGCTGCAGGTTATGAGAAGACGATTTGTCCTTATGCCTTGAAACTGTTTCATCAACGTTGGTATCTGCTGGCAAGGACGGAGGACGACCAGATGCGTATCTATGCGCTCGACCGCACAAGCCAGGTGGAACTTACTGACGAGGATTTTAAGATGCCTGATGACTTCTCGCCTCAGGACTATTTCTCAGAGTACTATGGAGTATTGACTGACGGTACCCCCATGGCTCATATTGTTATCCGTGCCCATGGCAAGACTCCAAACTACCTGCGCACACTTCCCTTGCATCGTTCTCAGTGTGAGATAGTATCTACTGCCGACTATACAGACTTCGCTTTTGATCTCCGTCCTACTGCCGATTTCCTGGGACAATTACTCTCGCATGGTGATGGCATTGAGGTGCTTGAACCTCTTGAGCTGCGAGAGAGAATGCGGCAATTGATAACTGAGAATCTTAAAAGATACAACAAATAAATAGCATTTTTCCTCCGAATCCTTTGGCGTTCACTTCAGACCTGTCCCTGCGTCACAATTATGTCATTTTAAATCCATTTCCAGAACCACTCAGCCAAAGGTGATGGACAACTGAGCAACCCACTGTTTGACTGTAGATTAAGGAAAGAGAAGCGGATGCGGTGCAGAGGATGATATTTGTCGTTATACACACTCAGGCTCCTCCCGCTGATGCAGTTTTCGGCTTTCACCTCAATAGGAATAATCTCGTCCTTCCACTGAATCAGCAGTTCCAATTCTGCTTTGCTATCAGGCGACCAATAATTTGACATTTGATTGTTCATCATCGGCATTAGCGATTGCAACACAGCATTCTCTGCCATAGCGCCCTTGAATTCTGTATAGTTGGAACTAGAATCCATGATGGTACTGGCAGGCAGATGAGCAAGCTGACGCAACAGGCCACAATCGCAGGCATATACCTTAAAGGCATCTGGCTCTTCATAGGCCTTCAACGGCATGCCTGGCTTGGAAACGTTGTTGATGCGATAAATCATGCCTGCATCTTCTAACCATAGCAACGAATCCTCATAATCTTTGGAGCGAGCCCCCGTCTTGATAACCTTGAATATGAACTTACGGTTCTCTTTACCCAACTGTGAAGGCAAGGAGTGCCAGATGGCACGAATACGTGGAATTTCACGTGGTTCTGCATACTTGGCAAAATCGAGTTCGTACAAATCCAAAATGCCTTGTAGGACATCGTCCACAGATTGCATTCCTTGATTGTTGAGCATGGCAACAACAGCTTCAGGCATTCCTCCGCATATCATGTAACGTCGATACTCCAATTTCAGTTTGTTCAATATAATCTCAGGGAGATGGGTGGGCGATTCTATTCCTTCCACATATTCAAATGTCTGTTCATCACTGACGCGCAGAAATTCCCGGAACGAGACAGGATACATTCTCATGACCCGAACCTTGCCTACGGGAACAGTCATCCTGCGCCTTTTGACAGCCACCCCAAGCAATGAACCCGCAGCAATGATATGATATTGCGGAGCTTCCTCACAGAAATATTTGAGGCTATTCAGAGCCTCCTCACACTCCTGAATCTCGTCAAAAATAAGCAATGTCTTCCCTGCTATCAATGGAACATCACAATACAGGGCCAGTTCCTTGATAATGCGCTCAGGACTTTTTGAAACTTGAAAGACAGATTTCAGTTCTGGCTGTCGGTCGAAATCGAATCTGGCGTATTGTTCAAAGCACTCCTTGCCGAAAGCTTCCATCACCCAGGTTTTCCCTATCTGACGAGCACCTTGTAACAGAATAGGCTTACGCTGTGGACTATCTTTCCACTGTTTAAAGTCTGCAATAATGTCTCTTCTTATATCCATACAAACACTTTTTACTGCCGATTAATGTACGTTTATAACACTTTTCGGCACTTGTCGCTGCAAATTTACGAATTATATAAGGAATATGCAAGTAAAAAAGCGAAAAAATCAAAAAGGAACAAGATGGAACAATCCTCTTTGGCGTTTTACAATCTGGATGCAATATTTCTTCGTCCGCACTTCCTTACTCACAAGGGGACTTCACCCCCTGTGAGCATTTTTTTAATGAAAATAATCAGAGGGTGTCCTGACTTTTGGGACATCCTCTCATTAATTTTGCAGTCGAAAAGTAAAACCCTAAAACAATGACACGATGAATAAGATAGTAGATCGCTTCCTGACCAAGCTCTTCAACCTCGCAGAGAAAGTCACCACCAAGTTCGATGATTCCTCTAAGGATCCTGTCACCAAATGTGAAGCCCCGCATGATCCCCCCAGGACCACCATCCGCTTCACGAAAGAGCATCAGATGGTGGAAGGGGACTTGTTTTAAATAAATAATGTGGAACAAAGAGGAAAGATGTAAGTTTTTTGTATCTTTGCAAAAATATTACTACACAGATGAAGACAGATAAACAAATGGCAGCTGCCGCTACTGAGTTTGTAGAACGATGGAAGGGCAGGGGATATGAAAAGGGTGACTCACAAGTCTTTTGGACGGAGCTACTGACTGAGGTATATGGAGTAGAGAACCCCAGTACCTTTATCCGTTATGAGGAACAAGTGAAGGTTGACAAGACAAACTTCATCGATGGACATATCCCCTCCACGAAAGTGCTCATTGAACAGAAATCACTGGGTAAGGATTTGCGTGCACCTATCCGACAAAGCGACGGTTCACTGAAGACCCCTTTCCAGCAAGCCAAACGCTATTCGGCAGAACTTCCATACTCTGAGCGACCTCGATGGATTGTAACATGTAACTTTGCCGAGTTCCTTGTTTATGACATGGAACAGCCTCATCGTGAGCCAGAGCAGATTCTGTTGGAGAATCTAGGAAAGGAATACTATCGCTTGCAATTCCTTGTAGATGCTAAGAATGAGCATCTGCGTAAGGAAATGAAAGTGTCGATGCAGGCAGGTGAGATCGTCGTCAAGATATACGAGGCGTTGTTAAAACAATACGACGACAACTCCCCAGAGGCTCTGCGATGGTTGAATATCCTTTGTGTCCGCATAGTATTCTGTCTTTATGCTGAGGATGCTGGCGTCTTCAATCACGACCAGTTTCATGACTATCTGGTGCATTATGATTCGGAAGACATGCGTAATGCGTTGATTCGGCTTTTTGAGGTGTTGAAGACCCCAACAGACAAGCGAAGCCGCTATTTGAAAGACGATCTGAAAGCCTTCCCTTATACCAATGGTGGGCTTTTCGAAGAGGATATAGAGATACCTCAATTTACAGATGAGCTAAGACAGACTCTGCTTCTGAATGCCAGCCTTGACTTTGACTGGAGCGAGATATCACCAACCATCTTTGGAGCAGTGTTTGAAAGCACACTGAATCCGGAGACACGTCGTAGTGGTGGCATGCACTATACCTCGATAGAGAATATCCACAAAGTCATCGACCCACTTTTCCTCAATGACTTACGCAGTGAGCTCGATACTATCTTGGAGGATAAGGTAGAGCGTCAACGCCAGAAGAAACTCGATGCTTATCAAGACAAACTGGCTTCTTTGACATTCCTCGACCCTGCTTGTGGCTCAGGTAACTTCCTCACAGAAACTTACCTTTCATTGCGTCGTTTGGAGAACGAGGTCATCCGTGAGCGTTATCATGGTCAGACGATGATGGGAGAATTCAAGAATCCCATCAAGGTCAGCATCCAGCAATTCTATGGTATCGAGATCAACGATTTCGCTGTCACTGTAGCCACTACTGCCCTTTGGATTAGTGAGGCACAGATGTTGGCAGAGACTGAGAAAATCATCAAACAAGATATCGATTTCCTACCTTTAAAGTCATATACGAATATTCGGGAAGGGAACGCTTTGAGGATGGATTGGGACGTCATAGAGAAACCATCGAATATTCCCGTCATTCATGCTAAGAATGTTCACTTAATCGTAGAACCAGAACCAATGATTGCCAGTGAATCGGTCGTGGAATATGATGAAGTAAATGTTGTGACGAGTCATTTTGATGGTGAAGTAAAACCCAGTATACAACGATATCATGTTCATTATGATTTCATCATGGGTAATCCTCCGTTTGTGGGATATTCTTTGCAAAATGATGAACAGAAAGATGATATTTTGAGATTGTTTGTCGACAGGAATGGAAAATCATTTAAAACGGCTGGTAAGATAGACTATGTGGCTGGTTGGTATTATAAGGCTGCGCAATTAATGAACAGGGATTCCGACACCCGCACCGCCCTAGTGTCAACAAACAGTATCACACAAGGTGAACAAGTGGCTGCTATATGGAAGCCGCTTAAAGACCTGTTCGGCATCCATATTGATTTTGCTTATCGCACATTCCGTTGGGATAGTGAGGCTTCTCAGAAGGCTCATGTCCATTGCGTTATTATAGGATTTAGTAAAGTCGATGTTCCCAAGTGTATTTATGAAAATGGCAAATTTAAAAAAGTCGAGAACATCAATGCTTATCTAATTGATGCACCAGATGTGTTTGTCGAAAGTAGAAAGGAGCCTATCTGTGATGTGCCAGCAATAACCAAAGGGAGTATCCCTGTTGATGATGGAAACCTTATCATTGAAAGTGAAGAATATGAAAACTTCATTAGATGTGAGCCTGAAGCCAAAAAATTTGTTCGTCGTTTTGTGGGTGCTCGTGAATATATTCATAATCTTCAACGCTATTGTTTGTGGCTTGAGGGCGTCTCTCCAAAAGAAATCAATCAAATGCCATTAGTTCGTGCACGTATTGCAAAAGTTCGCACTTTCCGTTTGTCTAGCAACAAAGCTGCCACACGTAAATATGCTGATTTGCCAACCCAGTTTATGGAAATTCGACAGCCACAAAGCAATTATATATTGGTGCCTAGCCATTCATCTGAGAATCGTCAATACATTCCTATGGGTTTTATGTCCCCTGATGTTATTTGCAGTAATGCTAATCTGATGATTCCCAATGCTACTATTTATAATTTTGGTATACTGGAAAGTGTAGTCCATATGACTTGGATGCGAGCTATTTGTGGGCGAATAAAAAGTGACTATCGCTATAGTAACGACATTGTTTACAACAACTTCCCTTGGCCCAATCCAACAGATGAACAAAGAACAAAGATAGAGCAGACAGCACAAGCTATTCTCGATGCAAGGGCTAAATATCCAGATAGTTCACTTGCAGACCTCTACGACGAATTGACAATGCCTGCGGAACTTCGTAAAGCTCACAAGAATAATGATCGAGCCGTTATGCAGGCATACGGTTTCAGTTCTAAGATAACAGAAGACCAAGAGTCTTTAATTGTTGCGGAACTATTCAAAATGTATCAAGAATTAACGAAATAAAAAAGGATATGGAAACAGGTTTTGTGCATCACACCCGTCAGGGAGATTATCCAGGTAAAAGGTTAACTGGAGATGAACGTTTTAAAAGACTATATCATTACACATCGTTTGATACTTTTGTCAAAATTTGGCTTAACAAGAATTTGAAGTTCGCAAAGGTAACAGACGTAAACGATATAGAAGAAGCTTACTTTACTACATCTACATCAGATTATAAACAAATACCATTAATTCTCGAATTAAATAGGATAAGGAAATCGTATAAGCAAATTAGTTTTACAATGGACTATGATTCCTTTTTTAAAGGATGTATGTCTCCGATGATGTGGGGATTATATGGAGATAAAAGAAAAGGCATATGTATCGAAATAGAATACGATAAGATTAACTTTCCAGATAGTGTAATAAAAAGTCCTGTAAAATATAAACAAAGATTAAAAAAACAACATAAAATTGATTATCGGATAAAGACTCAGAAAGGTCTTTTATATTACATAAAGAAACATCAAAAAGAACTGTTTTTCACTAAACAGGACAGTTGGTCTAGAGAGAATGAATATAGAGTGTTGAGTAATACCTTAGATTATTTAAACATAGAAGGTGCAATCAGTACAATATATTTGACTTCTTGTCAAAGTAAGGAATGCCTATTAGTTGAGAAATTGGTAAGTGGGAAAGTTCCAATTAAATTTATTAAGTATGAAAGTATAATTGGTAATATATCAATTCCCTTTTTGTATGATACACGGGAAAGACGTGAAGAAGAAATGAAAAAAAAGAACAACCCTTTAATTGATAAATATATAAAATATTACAATGAAAACAAAGGGAATATAGATATTAGGAAATTAGAATTATAAATTAAAATTTATATATAGATCATGCCACAATTTTCTGTAGATAGTAGGACGATTGATAACGTCATAGGTTATATCAATAATGGTCAAATTTCTATTCCTGAAATCCAAAGACCATTTGTATGGGATGGATCGAAGATTCGTGACCTTATTGATTCTCTTTATAATGGTTTCCCTGTGGGTTATCTGATTGTTTGGCAGAATCCAAACATGAAAGACAAGGAAGGAAATCTGACGAGCGGTAAAATGATTATGATTGATGGACAGCAACGTGTGACTGCCATCATGACGGCTCTTGTGGGCATGAAGGTATTGGATAAAGATTTCAACGAAAGAGTTTATAAGATTGCTTTCAATCCTTTTGCTCAAAATGACGAACAACGATTCGAGGTGCAGAGTGCTGCCATCTTGAAAGATAAACGATGGATTTCAGATATAGCAGAATTGTTTAAGCCAGAATTCAATTCATGGGAATTTGTTGAGTCTTTCTGTCAGGCCAATCCTGATATGGAACGCCCCAAACTAAGTTCGTTGATACAAAATGTTATTAATATCAAAAACTGTCCGATAGGTATTATTCATCTAAACGATGGTTTATCGATTGATGATGTTACAGAGATTTTTATTCGTATCAATAGTCAAGGAAAAGCTCTTACTCAGGCAGACTTCGTAATGTCAACTATTGCATCAGACGAGAAATATGGAGGGTTTATGCTTCGTAAAGCAATTGACTATTGTAGCCATCTGGCAAAGAATCATGATTTTATAAAAAAGATCAATCAAGATAAGGAATTTGTAGAGTCTGACTATTACAATCTGATCAAGTGGATGGCAAACTATCAGTTTAACATCTTTACTCCAATCTTCGATGATGTGCTTCGCACTTCTTTTATGACTAAGTATGACAGAGGTAAACTTGCAAATTTAACAGATTTGTTGCATGGTCGCAACTTTGAAACACGTTCTTTTGAAGAAACCATTCAGGAAGATACTTTCATTAAGTTTACAGATGGTGTGAAGAACTACTGTAATGAGTACACTCTCAAACAGTTTTTTGATACTATCAAATCGGCAGGTTTCGTATATCCAAGACTTGTTAAAGGAAGAATGGCTTTGGACTTTGCCTATACATTATTTATCAGATTACGTAATGATAGTAGCATAGAGAAACTAAAAGTATTCCATTATGTCCAAAGATGGTATGTGATGTCTGTGTTGACTGGTAGATATGTGGGATCACCAGAGACCCAGATGGAAAGGGATTTAAGAGCAATCAGTGACAGAGGTTTTATTCGTTACTACAATGAGGTAATGGCAAATCTGGCAGAAACATTCTGGGAAGTAACCGTCCCTCAGAGTCTTCAGTCATCCTCCACAACTACACCAGCTTTCATTGTCTATCTTGCTGCACAATGCAAAATGAATGACGATGCATTTTTAAGTCCAGGCGCAAAAGTAAGGGATTTACTGGAAACAGCAGATATCCATCATATCTTCCCAAGAAAATATTTGCAGAACTCCGGCATTAATACCGTTGTCAGATATAACCAAGTTGCAAATCTTGCTATCTTATCTAAACCTATCAATATAGCTATAGGAATGAAAGCCCCCAACAACTATATGAAAGAAGTTTATGATGCATGTATGAGTGGACAAGAGTCGAAGTATACAACTATTAATTCCTCTGATGAACTCATTAATAATTGTCGGACAAGTTGTATTCCAATAGATTTAAAAGATATGGATTATCAGGACTATGACAATTTCCTTGAAAAGAGGCGTCTGTTGATGGCTCAAAAAATCAAAGATTATTTCTATAGTTTATAAGTATCTTTGTACGCAGATAATAAAAATCAAAAGACCTATGAAAACAAACAAAAAGAACAAGGAGATTGACATCAACGAAGTTGCTCTTACTGTTTATGTAGACAGTGAGGTGATCGGCAAAGTTCGTTCAGGAGAGATAAACCAGATTTGCTTAGATATCAACGATGACAACTACCGTCTGATATTGGAGAATGTAGAGGGACATCTATTGTTGGTCATTGACGAGATGCCAGAAACCTTTCATGGATGTTATCTATATAATAAAGGTGTGTTCCCTTATGCTATCAAAAGTACATTAGATTTCCTGCTCCTAAAAGGTGAAGATGATTATTGCCTTTCAAGAATCATTGGTATAAATACGGAGCCAGGTGTTCGTTTTCGCTTCCAGGGTCCAGGTAAACCCAGTGTGGAAGATGCTGATGGCGATAGTTGTATTTGGGAAGTCCAGTTTGAGATAATACCTGTACCTGCTGAGTCCAGACATTATCTGATGCGTTGGAATCCCTCTATCAGTTCGTTTACAGAAAAGGATTATGAAGAGTGTGTGGCAAACATGGAACATGGTATGTTCCGCATAAACTGGAGTATCTACGATTGGGAAGAGGCTCGAAGGGGTGATTTCTTCTATATGATGCGAGTCGGCGACGATAAAGCAGGTATAGTATTCAGCGGTCAGTTCCTTAATGATCCATATCCTGGTGACGACTGGGGTGGAAGCACTAAGCGTAGGATGTATGTGGATATGGTATGTATGAATCCTGCAGAACCACAAGCTGGATCAAACATTTCTCTTGAAAAACTGCAAAAAGCTATTCCTTCCTTTGAATGGTCAAGAGGTCATTCAGGTGTGTTGTTGTCAAACAATGTAACAGAAGAACTGGAAAAGCTCATGTAGTTCTAGAAAAGAATATTGAGAAAGAAAAGAAGCAGGACCGAAGGAACCTGCTTCTTTTGTTATGGAGGTTCTAATATTTTTACATTTTGTTCCTCAATTGAGCGCAATTTTAGACTAATTGATAACCATTTTGATTATTTCAATTAATGCGAAATGATTCAGTCAATCCCTGTTAAATTAGTTAATTTATCCCAAATATCTTCTAGTTTTTTTACAAAACACGCCCCAACATGCCTTTTTGGTAAACCCAAGATTCGTTTTTGCCCGATATGTAGAGCATGTTCTTAAAACTGCTCTACATGTATAACGATTCGAATGTGCAATCGAAAATCGAGAGCAATGGAGAATCAAAAAAAAGAACAAACAATGACAAAAAATTTATTTATTGAAAACACAAACGAGGTTGCCTATTCACATTATGGTAAAGGTGTGGAACAGAGGATTATTATACCATCCAAATTGCAACTTAATCATGGGATGATACTTCCTAGTCATGTTATAGAGCAAGATGATTTTATTCAGAATGAGGGGTTGAGGCCTACAAATCTTTTGGGCTTCAATTATGCAAGGGCTGAATATAACAAAGGTATCATTTCAGATAGTTGTATTCATTTTTACCTTCATGATTATATGTTCCAATGTATCAACAACCATCCGTTACGTTATACTGCAATGATGATGTCATATCCTATGGTTATCAGCCCAGACAATTCCGTGTATTTGAATTGGACTGAACATGACAAAAGACAAAGTGCGTGGAGAAATCAACAAATGACTAGACTATGGATAGTGAATCACATACCTGTCATTTATAATATTTCGTGGGCAGGTCCAAATAGTTATGGTTATTGTATTCATGTCTACCCCAAACACTGTGTGATTGCCATTAACTGCATGGGAATAAGAGGTGATCCTGACGCATGTTACTTTTGGCATTTAGGTTACGAAGAAGTAATTAAAGTGTTAGAGCCGTCACTTATCATTCGTTATGGTGATAAGATGGATGGAGAATATGAGGAGATAAGTATATATTTTAATAACAACATTATAAATAGATTACATTATGGGAGGAAACGGTGCTTCTAAACACTATCATGATTACAGTTTAGATATCTATTCTGGTGATCGTTTTAATCAAGTTGGAACAATTGGTAACAATAAAGTTGTATCCAGTTCCGTTAATGATAATACAAGCATTCCTATGAATAGCTTTACTTCAACGATGTATTATATTACGTCTCCAGATAATCCGAATCAAATAGTAGCAATCGCATTCTATAGCGGTCGGACTCACAAAATCGTAAAGTCAATCGATCTGATATTCGACAAGTCTGGTAATCTCGTTCCATTTAAAGAAATTAAAAGAAAAGGTAAGGTTCATAAAGTAGGGACACATACTCATAAATGGCCAGGAAATAAAGAAAAAGGTAATGTAGGAAGAAAAGCTCACGACAAAAACAATTTCTATGAACCAACAAAGGCTGATATGAAATTTATCAAAAAAGCTTTGAAGTATAATAAAGAACATCAAAAATGATATTGAAATATGATACGGAAAAGATTAAAAAAGAATTTTTGGTATCCTATTCCTAAGCGAGATGGTGATACCAATTTGTATGAAGATGAATTAGGATGGAGAGAGGCAAATCAATCAGATGCTCACTCTACCGACTCTTGGAATATTTTAAAGTTTTATTTGGATCATTACGGATTTGATCTTGCTCTATATTTTGTACAAACAGATGAGTTCTACTATATTGACAATATGCAAAATAATGAGGTTTGGAAACTCAAGAACAGAGATGACTGGGATGGACAGTACATCATCGAAAGAGTGGAATTCTCACATTGTCCTGAACCAGAGCCAGAAGTGATTTATGAATATAAAGACCTTCATGATCTTTGGCTAAACTTTAAGATAAATGGATTATCTCTAAAGGAAGTAATTGAAAGATCTGTTATCTTTGTAAAAACCTAATTATGGAAAGGGACAGTGATGTCGAAGGAAATCATGCTCACACGAGGATTTTCCTGTGTGAGTAAACAACAGAAAGTAACTATATAAAGGAAGAGGATATGGATATATTATTCGGCATATTGGCTATCATGGGATTGGTCATGATGTGCTCCTTTGGTGGTATGGGCTGCGCTTCTATGTTTTCTAGTAAAAAACAAACCGCAACGGAAACGGATCGTGTACCGTGGAACTCTTACCGTCATTCCGTAGAGGATATTCCTGGCAAATTCATAGTGGAAAAGGCCTTCAAAACAAAGCGAAACCACTTAGCCATGCGTTTGAAGAACCTGATAACGGGAGAATCCAGAACGGTTTACGGACAGTCTTCCTCCGAAGTGTCCGTTAAGGCTAAGGATATCTTCGACAGATGGGAAAGTCAAGACATATATCATAGGGACTGATACCGTTTTTCCCTAAACATGACAGACCTATCCCTGCGTCACATGGATATAGTTGATTTGCTAAAAATTAGTATCTTGCAGAGACATAATCATCATAGCCTGGAATGTTTCATGGTTCCCCATAAAAAACGGTATATTTGTTTGTGCAAATATACCGTATCTTTATATTAAATGAAAATATTCATTATTTACGTTTTGGTTTAGGGAGAATCAATACCAAAACAAACCAAGTGACGAGCGCTACAAGGATCAGTTCCATATATTTGATTATTTATTTATGTCACAAAAATAGAAAATTTCCCCGAAACTTCCAAATTTTTCGGCAGGAAAATAAGAGACTTTATACCTATCCCTCCCAGTAGAGTACGAGGACAGTACCTGTTTCACTAATAAACTTTTGTTTTTGTTATGTTTGGCTGTATGTTTTAAACAAAATAATCCTGCTATCCCTGCTACAATGTGGGTGAAATGCCGATAAATAAAGGGCAGAGCCTGTAGCACGATTGGGATTTATCCTGCTACAATGGTGCTACAATCCTGCTACCATCCTACACCTAGACAGCGACTGTTTTTTGAGCGGATTGAAAACGGCTATAGGCGTTCAGTCGTTTGGCTGGAGCCGTTCAGTCGTTTGGCTATAGCCGAACGGTTGAAAGGGTGTACCTAACTCCCTCGAAGGTAGGCACTAACACCCCATTACCAGTAACCTTTTACCTGTACGGCAAGCATTTCAGATTACAGATTACAGTTTGAATAACAGTTAACAAATAACAGTTCCGATTTTCTGATTCGGTTTTCAATGATTGATTTCAGATTTCAGTTTTCAGTAAGTGAATTTGACAGTTGACAGTTGACAATTAGTGAGAGTCAACTTTTCCAGGGTAAGCGTCAACGTTCTTAGAAAAAGCGTCAATGATTCCCAGGGTAGGGTGTCAACTTCTTCCGTATGGTAATGCAGTCTCAGAATCTCAGTTTTTTTAAGCGAACGAACGAACAGTTGAACAGTTATTCCATTTGCCAAAAAAAATGTTGACCACTAATTTTATTATATATATATTATATATAATATATATATAATAATATAATATATAGACTTTTAGGTATGTTTCTACTTTAGTAAACTGTTCGCTGTTCGTTCGTTCGCTTACTGAGATTCTGAGACTGAGATTGTTTCCCTCTTTTTCGCTAACTGTTATTTGTTATTTGTTTGAAAACATCCGGTCAAATGATTAACTGTCAACTGTCAAACTGTCAAAACGCTTACTGAAATCTGAAATCGCAAACTGTAATCCGTAATCTGTAATGCGAGAGATCCCAGTATCTGCGATGGCTTGCTCCAGTATCAGTTATAGGTGTATTCCAATAACTCCTATAGGGGTGTTCCAGATACTGGAACAAGGTGAAAGAGATACTGGAGTGGGAGGTAGAAGGCACTGGAAGAGGAATACAAAGTATGCTGTCGATACACTGAATGATATTTGGGGATATAAAGGTGTCGCAATAAAAAAGTAAGAAAGTAAAGGAGTACCCTTTACTTTCTTACTTGTTACCTTTTCAGTACTTCCTTTATTTCGATCCTCCTCCTAAGGCGATATAAAGTCCTATGACGGCATCGGCAGCATCATACATATTCATTGCCTGAGCGAGTTGTGCGTCCAACAGCGACTCCTGAGCCTTCAGCACTTCAAGGTAGTTCGCCTTGCCGTTGTCCATCAGTTCGTGAGTACCTTTATAAGCTTCGTTCAGCACTTCCACCTGACGAGTATAGTACTGATGTTTCTCGCGGGCAGCCATGCAGTCAGCCATTGCCTCGTTCACCTGGTTACCAGCATTGATAACGGTCTGCACATACTTCTTCTGCAGGTCCTCTTCCGTCAGTACGGCAATCTTCTTATTGGCAATTAATCTGCCACGTGCGAAGATCGGCTGTGTCAACTGTGCTACGGCACTCAGCAAGATCTTGCCAGGGTTGACGATGAGTCCGCCAGCAGAGTTAGTCCATCCTGCAGAGCCGTTGAGGGTGATGCTGGGGAAGAAAGCCGAACGAGCAGCTTGTGTATTATAGAACGCCTCCTCCATGGCATGGTTTGCCATGCGGATGTCAGGACGCATCTCAAGCATGGTGGCAGGTACGCCAATTCTCAAGAACTTCGTGTCGAACATACGCTCAACTTCATCACCATGAGCCTCAGCATGGTGTAGGGGAGAACTTCCCCATTTCTGACGATTGATATGCTGCGGCGTAATTGCCAGCAGTTGACAGATAGCATTCTCGACAGCCCTGATGTGGCGTCGTGTGTCCACTATCTGTGTCTTCACACTCAGATAGGAAGCCTCCATCTGATTGACGGCAGTGCTATAAGCCTTACCATTCTCCCAGAGCGACTTCTCTGTCTCAAGAGATGCGTTCCATAGTTCGTCAGTCTGCGTAAGAATCTCTAATTGTCTGTCGAGTACCTGCAACAGAAAATACTGTTGTGCCGTCGTAGACACGAGGTTGGCACGTACCGCCTCCTCACGCATTTTTGCCTGCAGCATCACAGCTTTTGCCGCACGTTTCTTATTGGTGATGGATCCGAACACATCAATATCCATTGACAATTGCAACGGAATGTCGTAGGTCTTTGATGCCTTGCCCCCATCGAAACTGGCAATAGTACCCGATGGAGAGAAATAGAGTGCCGGCAGGTAAGCCAGCCGGGCTGCTTTCAGAGACGCCTCACTCTTCTCCACGGCAAGGCGTGCGGAGTTCAGATCAGTATTATTAGCGAGTGCCTGTTCGATGAGCTGTTGCAGCATCGGGTCAGTAAAGAACTCCCTCCACGATGTCTGTGCGATGGTCGTCTCACTATTGGCAACCTTCAAGTCCTGACTGGCGCCAAAGGCATCAGCCGGTGTTTCCACCTTCTGCTCATACTTATTATATATGCCGCAGCCCGTAAGCATCATGCCTACGGCTGCGACTGCGATCATATTCTTAAGTTGTTTCATAATTTACTCCTCCTCTTTTTTTGTTACGACATGACCTTGGAAACGCTCATGCAGTTTCTGGAACACGATGAAGAAGGCCGGCACGACGAAGAGCAGGGCAACAGTACCGATGCTCATACCGCCGATGACGCCAAGGGCGAGGGCACGGTTACCATTGGCACCGGCACCACCTTCGATGACAAGTGGTATCATACCGATAATCATCGTTGCCACGGTCATCAAGATAGGACGCAGACGCTCCTTACATGCCTCGAAGGCTGCCTCAGGAATGGTCAAGCCCTGTTTGCGACGCTCAGTGGCGAACTCGGTAATCAGGATAGCCGTCTTTGCCAACAGACCAATCAGCATAATCACACCAGTCTGTAGGTAGATATTGTTATCCATACCAGGAATACCTTGTGTGTAGCCCAAGTATGCAAATATGAAGGCACCCATCAGTCCGAAAGGCACACTGAAGAGTACTGCCAATGGTGTGAACCATGAGTTATACAGAGAGGCAAGGATGAGGTAAATCAAGATGGCACAGATCATATAGATGAGTGCTGTGGCATTAGAGCCGGCAGTCTCCTCTACCTCACGCGACATACCGCTGTACTCGTACGTGGCTGTTTTGGGCATCTCCTTCTCGAACACCTCGGCAATGGCCTTATGAGCGTCGCCCTCAGTGTATCCACTGCCGGGGGATACGATACAGGTGATGCTCTGGAACAGGTTGAAGTGCTCGATATTAGACGGACCGACAATCTGCTTCAGCGAGACGAACTGGGAGATGGGGGTCATCTTGCCGCCTTTCACCTGCATGAAGATATTTCGCAGCGACTGCGGGTCGAGACGATACTCGGGTGACGCGGCAGCCATGATACGGTAGACCTTACCAAACTGGTTGAAGTTACCGATATAGGCGCCACCGCAGAAAGAGCCAAGGGTATTGAGTACAGCTTCAGGTGTCACACCGGCACGGTCGCACTGGGCGGCATCGACATCAACCCGATACTTCGGGAAACGCTCAGAGTATGTTGACATGGCAGTGGCTATCTCCGGGCGTTCAGACAGTTTGGCAAGGAATTGCTCTGTCTTCTTGGCGAATTCCGACAGGTTACCGTCGGTGGGATCTTCTACCATGAGCATGATGTCGTTACTGGTACCATAGCCTGGAATCTGAGGCATCTCGAACGGAATCACCCGCAAGTTCTTGATGTCTTGGCAGTCAAAGTAGAAACGATACCTGACGAGAGTTATCAGGTGGTTCATGCCAGGACGGTCATCCCAGTTCTTCAGACGTACCACCATCGAACCGTAGTTGGAACCGGCACCCGATATCATACCATAACCACAGACTAAAGCGAAACTCTCCAGTTCGGGAATATTCTTCACCTTAGCCTCCACCTGCTTCGCCATCTCACGGGTCTGTTTCAGTGTGGAGCCTTCCGGAGCTTGTATCTCAACCAAGAACACACCCTGGTCCTCCTGCGGCACAAGACCTGAAGGCAGGCTCTTCATGAAGAACACCAGCAGCACGGCAGCCAGCGCCAGCACGCTCCAAGCCAATATGGGGCGCTTGATGAACTTCTGGACACTTTTACTATACTTATTATATATAGCATTGTAGCTGACTTCATATGCTTTCTTGGTGTAGTAGGTAAGACCCTTACCTTCCTTCTTGCCTTCCGTCATTCTCATCATGATAGCACAGAGGGCAGGACAGAGTGTGAGGGCAGAGATACATGACAGACCTACGGACGAGGCAATCGTGATACCAAACTGCGTGAAGAACGTACCTGAGGTACCCGGCATGAAGGTCACGGGGATGAACACAGCCATGAATACCAAGGTACACGATACTACGGCTACCGACACCTCGTTCATAGCCTGACGGGTGGCTTCGCGTGCATCGCTGATGCCGCCCTCCATCTTTGCCATGACCGCCTCCACTACTACGATGGCATCGTCCACCACCGTACCGATGGCAAGCACCAGTGCGAACAGCGTCAGGATGTTGAGTGAGAAACCGCATATTGACACGACGGCAAAGGTACCCAACAGCGACACGATAATAGAAATGGAAGGAATAATGGTAGCTTTGAGGTTCTGCAGGAAGAAGAACACTACAAGCACCACAAGGATGATGGCGATAACCAGCGTCTCCACCACATTGTGGATGGCAGCGAAGAGGAAGTCGTCACTGGTCATCATGGTCACGAACTCCAGACCGGCAGGCATCGTTGCCTTCATCTCCTCAAACGTTTTGTTGATGCTGGCGTTCACCTGAGTGGCATTAGCACCTGGAGCCGCAAACACCATGCAGAGAGCACCTGGCTTGTCCTGGATGTTCGAGGTGAAGTTGTAGCTCATGGCACCGATCTTCACCTCAGCGACGTCGCTCAGGTGAAGTATGCCACCACCACTGGTACGCAGCACGATGTTGTTGAACTCCTCGATGCTCTTCAGCGTACCCTTATATTGCATAGAGTACTGGTAGGAGTTCTCAGACTGTTCACCCAAAGAACCCACACCAGCCACAAAGCTCTGTCCACCGATGGCAGCGAAGATGTCGTTAGGGGTCAGTCCGTACTGTGCCATCACGTCGGGCTTCAGCCAGATACGCAGGGCGTACGTGTTACCTAAGCTCAGTACGTTACCCACACCGGTGACACGCATCAGTTTCGGCTTGATGTTGATATCTATGTAGTTCGACACGAAGTCCTCGTCGTACTTGCCGTCAGCACTCCTCACAGCGAAGATGCGCAGGATGTTGTTCTGTCGCTTCTCCACCTTCACACCGACCTTGTTCACGTCAGCAGGCAACAAGGCCTGTGCACGTGTTACGCGGTTCTGCACGTTCACCGTCGCCATATCGGGGTCGGCACCCTGCTTGAAATAGACGTTGATTTCCACCTCACCATTCGACGAGGCTTTTGAGGTCATATAGGTCATGTCATTCACGCCATTGATGGCCTCCTCAAGTGGCTGGATGACCGACTTCATCACTGTGTTCTCGTCAGCACCAGTGTAGCTGGTTGTGACATTGACCGTAGGCGGTGCAATGTCGGGATATTGCTCTACTGGAAGTGTGCTCATCGAGATGTAGCCCACCAGCGCTATCACGATTGAGATGGCACAAGCCATCACATATCTGTTAATAAAAATATTATTCTTCATAATTCAGAATATCGATATTACGTGATCACGATATTACTTTTCACTCTTCGCTCCCTCGGGAAACAGCACTTTCTGACCCTCCGTCACGTTGTTGGCACCCACGGTAACGATGCGGTCACCCACATTCAGACCGCTGGTCACGATGAATTCCTTACCGTTACCAGTATCCTCTGTGGTTACCTCCACAGCTGTTGCCGTACTGTCAGCATTCACCTTATAGACCTGTGCCTTATCCTGCAGGCGTACCACGGCATACTGTGGAATGACGATAACAGATTTCTCAGCGAAAGGCATGACGATGGTACCCTGAATACCTGAGTACAGATGACCATCAGGATTGGGGAACGATACCTTACTGGTCAGCGAGCCCGTCTCTGCATTAACAACACCAGTAAGACTGATAATGCGCCCTTTGTGGGGATACTCCGTACCATTCTTCATCACAAAGGTTGCCTCAGGCAGTTGGGCGATATACTTGTCCAACTCGGCTGCTTTCATACCCTCCTTCACCATAGCCTCTACAATGGCTTCCGTCACAGAGAACTCAGCATACATCGTGGTATTGCCACTCAGCATGGTCAACTGCGTCATAGGTGATACCTGATCACCAACTCGCACGGGAATCTCACCAATGATACCAGACACGGAGGCCGTGATGGTGCAGAAGCCAAGGTTTACCTTCGCACGGTTTACTGAGGCACGAGCCTGAGCCACTGCTGCCTGTGCCTGCTTGTAGGAGTTCTCAGAGTTATTCAGCATATAGCTGCTCACTATCTTCTTGTCGAACAGGTTCTTGTTAGACTCATACTCCAGTTTAGCAGAATTCTCCTGTGCTAAAGCTGCCTGCAGGTTAGCCTGTGCTGCCTCCAGCTCCAACTGGGCATTGCGTGAGTCGATGATGAAGAGTGTCTGACCCTTCTTCACCTGCTGACCCTCCGTCACGCAGATCTTCATTAACTGACCACTTACTTGTGGCGTTACCGTTACATCGTTCTGACCTTTCATCCTGGCACTGAACTTGTAAGGCAGTTCTATGTCCGACTTCTTCACTGTCATCGTTTCGAACGACGAATCTTTCATTTGGGGCATGTCAACGCCACATGAGGTCAGACCGCCGACCATCATAGTGAGTGTGAGAAACCATTTTACAGAATCTTTTCTTTTCATTTTAATTAATTATTATGATTGTTTTATATTATTTGTTTTAGGGGGATGACAAAGGAACTATTTGCTCTTGTCATTTAAGTCATTGAAATGCAAAGGTAACCAAAAAAATCAAAAAACCATAGAAAACTTTATTTATTTTAAGTTATAGTATAAAAAATGTGTTTTTATTTGGTGTTTTGGTTGTTTATTAGTACTTTCGCAGGCGATTTAAACTTAAACATATATTGTAGATATGATCAACATTACTTTTCCGGACGGGTCTGTTCGCTCGTATGAGCAGGGCGTTACCGGACTTCAGATTGCCGAGAGTATCTCACCAGCTCTGGCACGCAGCGTGATTGCCTGTGGTGTGAATGGGGAGACCGTGGAACTCAATCGCCCTATCAATGAGGATGCGACGATTGAACTTTACAAGTTTGATGACGAGCAGGGTAAGCATACCTTCTGGCACACATCAGCCCACTTGTTGGCTGAGGCACTGCAGGAGTTGTATCCTGGTATCCAGTTTGGTTTCGGACCTGCCGTGGAGAACGGCTTCTTCTATGACGTGCTGTTGCCTAATGGCGAGATGATCAAGGAGAGCGATTTCCCGAAGATTGAGGATAAGATGCGTGAACTTGCCTCTAAGAAAGAGCCTGTTGTTCGCAAAGAGGTGGCTAAGGCAGACGCCCTGAAGGAGTTTGCCGCTGACGGTCAGACTTATAAGTGCGAGCATATCGACCAGGATCTGGAGGATGGCAGTATCACAACCTATACACAGGGTAACTTCACCGACCTCTGCCGTGGTCCGCACTTGATGGATACAGGCGAGATCAAGGCAGTGAAACTGACGAGTGTCGCTGGTGCTTTCTGGCGTGGTGACGCTACCCGTGAGCAGATGCAGCGTCTGTATGGTATCTCGTTCCCGAAGAAGAAGATGCTCGATGAGTATCTCGTGATGTTGGAGGAGGCTAAGAAACGCGACCATCGTAAGATTGGTAAGGAGATGGAACTCTTCATGTTCTCCGACAAAGTAGGTAAGGGTCTGCCTATCTGGCTGCCAAAGGGAACGGAGCTGCGCCTGCGCTTGCAAGACCACTTGCGTAAAGTTCAGAAAAGATTTGGTTATCAAGAGGTTATCACTCCGCATATTGGTTCTAAGAACCTCTATATTACCAGTGGTCACTATGCCCATTATGGTAAGGATTCTTTCCAGCCGATCCATACCCCTGAGGAGGATGAGGAGTATATGCTGAAGCCGATGAACTGTCCTCACCATTGTGAGATCTTCGCTTGGAAGCCCCGTTCCTATCGTGACCTTCCCTTGCGCATCGCTGAGTTCGGAACGGTATATCGTTATGAGCAGAGTGGTGAGCTGCACGGACTGACCCGTGTACGCTCCTTTACACAGGATGATGCCCACCTGTTCTGTCGTCCAGACCAGGTGAAGCAGGAGTTCCTGAATGTGATGGATATCATCGGTATCGTACTGTCTGCCTTCGGATTTAACTTCGAGGCACAGATCTCCTTGCGTGATCCTAACGACCATGATAAATATGTAGGCACTGATGAGGACTGGGCTCTTGCCGAGAAAGCTATTGTTGAGGCTTGTGAGGAGAAGGGCTTGCCTGCCAAGGTAGAATATGGTGAGGCTGCTTTCTATGGTCCTAAGCTCGACTTCATGATCAAGGATGCCATCGGTCGTCGTTGGCAGCTGGGTACGATCCAGGTAGACTACAACCTGCCGAAGCGTTTCCAACTCGAGTATACCGACGAGGACAACCAGAAGAAGACACCAGTGATGATTCACCGTGCTCCGTTTGGAAGTATGGAGCGTTTCTGTGCCGTGCTCATCGAGCATACCAGTGGACACTTCCCCTTGTGGCTGACACCAGATCAGGTGGCTATCCTGCCATTGTCTGAGAAATATAACGACTATGCGAAAGAGGTGGCTAAGAAGTTCGACCTCGGTGGTGTTCGTCCTACTATCGATTTGCGTAATGAGAAACTCGGTCGTAAGATCCGTGATAATGAGTTGAAGCGTATTCCATATATGGTCATCGTCGGTGAGAAAGAACAGGCTGACGGTACTGTTGCTGTTCGTCCGCAGGGTGGTGGTGAGCAGAAGGTGATGACGATCCAGGAGTTCATCGACCATATCAATGCTGAAGTCGCTGAGATGACGAAGGAGTTCTGATTCGGATAAAGTTATAGTTTAAAGTGTAAAGTTTATAATTTAGAGATTTATGAAACCGACATTATTTCTATTAGCTGCTGGTATGGGAAGCCGCTATGGCGGTCTGAAGCAGTTGGACGGTCTGGGTCCCAATGGGGAGACCATCATGGACTATAGTATCTATGATGCTATCCAGGCAGGATTCGGCAAGATAGTATGGGTTATCCGTAAGGATTTTGAGGAGCAGTTCCGTACCCAGATTCTCTCGAAATATAAGGGACATGTTCCCTGTGAGCTGTGTTTCCAGGGTATTGACGCCCTGCCCGAAGGCTTCAAGGTTCCTGAGGGACGTGTGAAGCCTTGGGGTACCAACCATGCTGTATTGATGGGCAAGGATGTGATCAAGGAACCATTCTGTGTCATCAACTGTGACGACTTCTACAACCGTGATGCCTTCATGGTGATTGGCAAATACCTCTCAGAGCTTCCTGAAGGTGCCAAGAACCAGTATGCGATGGTAGGTTTCCGCGTAGGTAACACGTTGAGTGAGAATGGTACCGTGGCTCGTGGTATCTGTACGAAGAATGACAAGGGACACTTGACGGATGTCGTAGAGCGTACGGAGATCGTACGTTGTGCGGAGGATGGCTCCAATGCCGGTGCCGCCACAGAACCGATCCGTTATAAGGACGAGAATGGCAAGTGGGTGGTCGTAGACGACAATACCCCTGTATCTATGAATATGTGGGGCTTTACGCCTGACTATTTCGAGTATTCTGAGGCATACTTCAAGGAGTTCCTGAGTGACCCGAAGAATATAGAGAACCTGAAGGCAGAGTTCTTTATCCCATTGATGGTCAACAAGCTCATTACAGAGGGTACCGCTACCTGTGAGGTGCTGGATACCACTTCTAAATGGTTTGGTGTGACTTACGCCGCTGATCGTGAGGATACGGTGAAGCGTATCCAGCAATTAGTCGATGAGGGTGTTTATCCGAATAAATTATTCTGATGCTGAAAGAGATCATGACAGAAGGGGAGTGCAGTCAACTGCGCTCCCTTATCGATACCGCGGAGACCATTGTGTTGTGTTGCCATGTGAATGCGGATGGTGACGCATTAGGTTCCATGCTGGGATGGGCAGAGGTGTTGCGAGGAATGGGGAAAGACCCGCTGATCGTTGCGCCAGACCAATATCCCGATTACTTGAAATGGTTGCCGAATACGGAGAAAATCGTACGCTATGACAAGCGTAAGGATTATGTCGATATGGTATTGAAAATCGCTGATCTGGTGTTCTGTCTTGACTTCAATACCCTGTCTCGGACGGAGGCTATGGCAGCTGCATTGGCAAGTTCCCCGGCGAAGAAAGTGCTCATAGACCATCATTTGGAACCTGACGTGGATGCTGTCCTGACCATCTCACATCCGGAGATGTCGTCTACTTGTGAACTGGTGTTCCGGATAGTCTGGCAGATGGGGCTGTTCGAGCAGCAGGGGAAGCATTTCGCCATTCCTGTCTATTGTGGAATGATGACGGATACTGGCGGGTTTACCTATAACTCCTCCTCTCCTGACATCTATTTTATCATCAGTCAGTTGCTGACCAAGCATATCGACAAGGACAAGATCTATCGTCATGTCTATCATAACTATAGTGAGCACCGTATCCGTATGGTGGGTTATGTGCTTTGTCATAAACTGGTAGTCGATGAGCAGCGTCATGCTGCGTTTTATACGTTGACCCGTGAGGACCTGCAGCGTTTCCATTTTATCAAAGGCGATGCGGAGGGCTTGGTCAATATGCCGTTGCAGATCAAGGGACTGAAACTGAGTATCTCTCTGCGTGAGGACTCGGAGCGTGATAAGCTGATATGGATCAGTCTTCGCTCTGTTGACGATTTCCCATGTAATAAGATGGCGGAGATGTTCTTCAATGGGGGAGGGCATCTGAATGCCTCAGGAGGAAAGTTGATGTGTACGATGGACGAGGCTGTTGAGGTGGTCAAACAAGCCATCCTTCACTTTGAAGACACGTTAAAGTAGCCTAATATTGCAGATAATTGTTTTTTTATTTGTAATTTTGTGCCCGAAATATAATGATAGCGTAAAATGAAGAAAGTTTATAGTCTGTTGGTATTGCTTTGCGGCATCCTTTTTCTTACCAGTTGTAATAAGGGTGAGACCTATTCTGACCTGAAGGATGCGGAGCGTGAGGCGATAAATCGATATATCTCTAAGAATAATATCAAGGTGATAAGCCAGACACAGTTTACTGATCAGGGAGAGACGACGAATGTCGCCAACAACGAGTACGTCTATCTTGAGAGAAGTGGTGTCTACATGCAGATCGTCCGTAAGGGATGTGGCGAGAAGGTGAAAGACGGCGAGACATTGGAGATACTTTGTCGTTTCTCAGAATATAATATTAAGGAAAACAAGCTGGTGACGAGAAATGACATCGTTTATTTCTATGACGCTTCTTATGGAAACTATTCCTCTCTTCCTGACAAGATGATGGTGGAGCGTATTGGTAATACTTACACAGGGTCTTTTGTATATGGTTTGATGAGCTATACTCATAGTTCCACCTCCGTTCCTGCAGGCTGGCTGGTGCCGTTGACGTATGTGAACATTGGACGTCCTGTCAATGATGACGACGAGATTGCCAAGGTTCGCCTGATCGTTCCTCATTCCCAGGGTACGGTGGATGCCTCATCCAGTGTCTTCCCTTGTTATTACGAGATTACTTACGAAAGAGATAAATAAAACCAAGAAAACATGACACTTATTAAATCCATTTCTGGTATCCGTGGAACGATAGGCGGTTCTACGGGCGATACCTTGAACCCTCTTGATATCGTGAAGTTCACCACAGCCTATGCACAGTTTATCCGCCGTAACGGGAAGGGTTCCTCCAACAAGATCGTGGTGGGACGTGATGCCCGTATCTCCGGCGAGATGGTGAAGAATGTGGTATGTGGTACTCTGATGGGAGTAGGGTATGATGTCATCAATATCGGTCTTGCCACTACACCTACTACAGAGCTTGCCGTCAGGATGTCTGGTGCCGATGGTGGTATCATCATCACTGCCTCTCATAATCCTCGTCAGTGGAATGCCCTCAAATTGCTGAATAGCGAGGGTGAGTTCCTGACTGCGGCAGACGGTGCTGTCGTCCTTGACATTGCTGAGAAGGAGAATTTCGAGTATGCGGATGTCGACCATCTGGGACATTATATGGAGGACAATACTTTTGATGCCCGTCATATCGAGGATGTCCTCCGCTTGAAGTTAGTGGACACGGAGGCTGTCAAGAACGCTCATTTCAAAGTATGTGTGGACACCATCAATAGTGTGGGTGGCATTATCCTGCCTCAACTTTTGAAGGCGTTAGGGGTGGAGTATAAGATTCTCAATGGGGAGGCTAATGGCGACTTCGCCCATAACCCGGAGCCATTGGAGAAGAATCTGCAGGGTATCATGGACGAGATGAAGACAGGAGCGTATGACCTGGGTATCGTCGTTGATCCTGATGTCGACCGTCTTGCCTTTATCTGTGAGAATGGAAAAATGTTCGGTGAGGAGTACACACTGGTCAGCGTCGCTGATTACGTGTTGTCGAATACTAAGGGTAATACCGTTTCTAACCTGTCATCTACCCGTGCCCTCCGTGATGTGACGGAGAAACATGGTGGCAAGTATACGGCTGCCGCTGTGGGTGAGGTCAATGTGACGACGAAGATGAAGGAGGTGAATGCCATTATCGGTGGTGAGGGTAATGGTGGTGTCATCTATCCCGAGAGTCATTATGGTCGTGATGCCTTGGTGGGTATCGCCCTCTTCCTGACCTCTCTTGCCAAAAAAGGTTGCAAGGTGAGTGAGCTGCGTGCCACCTTCCCTGACTATCAGATTGCCAAGAACCGTATCGACCTGACCCCGGAGACGGATGTGGATGCTATCTTGGTGAAGGTGAAGGAGATGTTTGCGGCTGATCCGACAGCACAGGTGAACGATATCGACGGTGTGAAGATTGACTTCCCCGACAAGTGGGTACATCTGCGTAAGTCGAATACCGAACCGATTATCCGTGTCTATAGCGAGGCGAACACCATGGAGGAGGCCGACGCTATCGGCAAGAAGCTCATGCAAGTGGTTTACGACATGCAGTAATTTCACCTTAGGTAGTTTCCTACCGAGAAATTATTCCGAAATGCGAAGGCGGCACCTCCTGTTTGCGAAGGTGCCGCCTTCGACCTTTGAAGGTGCCGCCTTCGACCCGAGGAAGCGGCACCTTCGAGGGCAGGAAGTGCCGCCTTCGTAAAACACCTCTATTTTAGTGATAGGTATATGTCATTCTCATGGAGACGTAGCCCTTGGGCCATTTCACCTTGTCCACGAAAAACTTTGCCGTACCTTGTGAGAGCAGGAAAAGATCAGGTCTCACTTCCTTGAACTCATATTGCATGTTATTCTGTTTCTCCTGCCAGTTGATGCGTGAGATCTGCCAGCAACCGTCAGCAATATGCACCCGCATGTTGTCGAGCTTGACAATATAGAAGGTCCTGTTGCCCACCGTATAACTGCCAACATACTTCATGCCTGTCTCCTTCTTCTTCCTATATTTCTTCTGCAGCTCCTTCACTTTCTCGCGTACCTTCTTATAGAACTGGTCGTACACGTTGGCACTCATCATCCCATCGTGCTTGAGGAACGAGGCTATCTGCTTCTTCGTCAGTTCCTGTTTCATCTCTACCATCCGCACATTCGAGGTCGTAATCCTTCCATTATTGAACAGCACATCCTCCGCCATTGTGATACTGAAATACTTATGTTCCCTGAGGGCGCTCACGATAGGACCATAACCAGCCAGACGGGCGGCGAAGGTGATAGTCCTGCGATTTGGAAATGTCGTCAGGTCAATATCCTTCTCCATTTGGCAAGTTACCGAGTAGCGCAGTGCCCGAACTCGTGTCTTGAGCGGTTTGGCATTGTCAAGCACCTTTTTCAATATGTACTCCTCGAAAGTCATACCATCTGGCAGTACTACTGTCTCAGCCAGACTGAGTGAATAGGCAATACTGTCATCCTCGTCCTGTGCGCAAACATTCAGTGTTGCGAACAAGACCGCGATAGTAAAGACGAATCGTATAACTTTCATTTCCATATTCTTATTTCGCAGTATCTAACGAGCTGCGCTTGTCACGCCGGTAGGAACGGTAGTCGTCTAATGGTATCTCGATGTCCGGTTCTACTAACTCTCCATCGTGAGGAAGGTGGAACTTCATGTATTTGATGTTCAATCCACGGTCTATCCACATCTGCTCGTAGTAGGTTTGGATGGAGGCAGCTTCTGAGAACTCAGAGTACTCGGAGTTCTCAGAGTATAAATCATTAGTGCGGAGAACTAAAGGCAGTCGGTTCTTTTCCACCATGTAAGTAGTATAGGTGAAAAGGAAATTGGAGTCTGTCTTCAGATGAATCAGTCCTCCATCTATGAGGAAGCGGCGATAGCGGTTCATGAAATAGGTGGAGGTCAGTCGCTTACGGGGGTTCTTCATCTGCGGGTCGCTGAACGTCAGCCATATCTCCGTTACCTCATCAGGGGCAAAGAAACGGTCAATAATCTCTATATTTGTACGCAGGAAGGCAACATTCCTCAGTCCTTCCTTGACAGCCTGTGTGGCACCTGTCCACATCCTCGCTCCCTTGATGTCCACTCCGATGAAGTTCATGTCAGGATAGCGCTTGGCAAGACCTACTGTATATTCTCCCTTGCCACAACCTAGTTCCAGCACGATAGGGTTGTCGTTATGGAAATACTCCTCGTGCCAGTGACCCTGCATCTCAAACGGAACGTGTTCCACCACCGAATAGGGGTACTGGAACACGTTCTCATAAGTCTCCATGTCGGCGAATTTCGCCAGCTTGCCTTTACTCATGCGTTCTCTGCTTTCAGATCCTCATAGTAGTGAGCCATTGTGCTGTTAATATAAGGAAGCAGGAAGATAAAGCCGAAGCCCAGGGTGAGACAGCACAGGATAGCCCAGCCGATGAAACTCAGTATCAGCCAGAACAGCTCCATCTTGTGTCCCTTCATCATCTCCGCACTCTTCTTCATAGCGTCAGCGGCACTAATCTGCTTGTCATCCTTCAGAATATACTCGGTCTGTGAGAACATGAGGGAAAGGATGATTCCAGGAATAATCAGCAAGAACATGCCGATAACAACACAGAGTGATACCAGGAAACCTGCGAGGAAGATACGGATGAAGTCCTTATAACCATCGAACAGACGCTCGTAGGCAATATCCTCGTTACGGATGAGATTCAGGAAATAAACAGTAATTCCCCATTCCAGGGGCAGACAGAGGATATACCAGAATCCTGAGATTCCATAACCTGTCGCTACGTCAAAGAACATAGCTGCTCCCTGACCTACACATCCACTGATCAGCAGATAGATAATGGCAGCGATGATACCATTCGTCCAATTACCTTCCAAAGAGGCAAGTGCACGATTCTTGTAACCTTGATTATTGTCCATAATAGTTTGATTTATGTTGGGTTATTATTCTATCACAACAGTCGTCCAACCGTGCTTGTCCTCTATCTCTCCATACTGGATGCCACGGAGGGTATCGAAGAGCTTCTTGGAGATAGGACCTGGCTTCTCACCGAAGTCATAACGCTTACCAGTCTCTAAGTCGTCAATGTAGGAGATAGGACTGATGACAGCTGCCGTTCCACAAGCACCAGCCTCCTCGAAAGTCTCCAGCTCCTCCTCAGGGATAGGACGACGCTCTACCTTCAGACCTAAGTCCTCTGCTACCTGCATCAGACTCTTATTGGTGATAGAGGGCAGAATAGAGGTAGACTTTGGAGTGACGTAGGTGTTGTTCTTGATTCCGAAGAAGTTGGCGGCACCACACTCGTCAATGTATTTCTTCTCCTTGGCATCGAGGTAGAACTCACAGGCATAACCCTTCTCATGAGCCAGGTTGTTGGCAAAGAGAGAAGCGGCATAGTTACCACCTACCTTATATTTACCAGTACCGAGAGGAGCACTGCGGTCGTAGTCACGTACAATCACATAAGGATTGCTGGAGAAACCGCCCTTGAAGTATGGACCTACAGGGGTGACGAAGATAAGGAAACAATATTCCTTGGCAGGGTGAACACCCACCTGTGCACTTGTTCCGATAAGCAACGGACGGATATACAGGGTAGCACCACTCTCGTAGGTGGGAATCCACTCCTGGTTGAGACGAACTACCTTCTTCACCATCTCTACGAAACGCTCCGTAGGAAGTTCTGGCATCAGGATGCCACGACAGGTGGATTGCAGACGTGCAGCATTCTCCTCCACACGGAAAATACGCACCTTACCGTCTTTGCAGCGATAAGCCTTCAATCCCTCGAAAGCCTCCTGTCCATAATGCAGACAGGTAGCTGCCATATGCAGGTTCAGATACTCGTCGGAGCATACTTCTATCTCGCCCCATTTTCCATCGCGATAGTAACAACGTACGTTGTAGTCGGTCTTCATATAACCGAACGACAGGTTTCCCCAGTCTAAGTCTTTCATATCGTAATAATTTTAGTCCTTTTTGTTATAAATTGTGTGCAAAAGTACATAATTTGTGGCACACTTGCAAATGAATTGTGCATTATTTCTCGTCATCGAGTATCTTTTTGATGTCCTCGTCCGTTTTTGTCAGTTTATCTTTACACTCTTTGATGAGTTCTTTCGCCTTTTTCAACTGCGTTGTCAACTCATCAATCCCATATTCGTTGCGCTCCATTTTCTGCACAATCTCATCCAAATCCTTTAATGCTTCTTCGTATTTCATAACCTTTAAACTTTGACCACAGAAATAATCTTTCCTTTCTCTACTATTGTCTCCATCTCGTCCCCAACTTTCAACTGTTGAGGGTCGCGAACGACCTTCCCGTTAAACAGTGTGATACTATAACCTCGCTGAAGCAACAGGGTGGGGTCGAGTAGTTCTATTCGCTGGGCGGCAAGTTCCAAATGATGCCGCTCTTGTACGATGCGTTGTTGGATAGCATGACAGATACGCTCATACCGCTGATCCAACTGGTGTTCAAAGTTCGTCTTGAACATGGTCAGCATAAATGACAACCGTTGTTGCAGGTCATTCAGATGCTGCAGGGTATCAGCGAGATGGGCGACAAGGAAGGCGGCAGCTG
The DNA here is from genome assembly GCF_900115435.1 of Prevotella sp. tf2-5. Classification (GTDB taxonomy): domain Bacteria; phylum Bacteroidota; class Bacteroidia; order Bacteroidales; family Bacteroidaceae; genus Prevotella. The sequence continues at coordinate 99,175 of NZ_FOWK01000006.1, read as the reverse complement.
CTGTAGGTGTCTTCACTCTGGTGTTCGACACCATGTCGAGTACGCATTCGTCCCTGTCGTGTCCGATTCCTGTAATAATGGGTAAGGGGAAATTTGCCACATTCTCCGCAAGGGGCAGGGTGTCGAAACCACTCATGTCACTCGTCGAACCACCACCGCGGATGATGACGACGATATCATATTCCTCAGCATGCTCGTTGATCTGGTTTAGTGCCGCTATCACACTCTGCTCCACCTGTTCACCTTGCATGATGGCAGGGAAAAGGGTGGGATAGAATTGTAATCCGTATTCATTATCTTCCAGTTGTCGACAGAAATCGCCATAGCCTGCCGCAGTAGCTGCGGAGATAACAGCGATACGTTGACAGAAACGGGGTATTGTTAGCTCTCGTTGTAGGTCAAATACGCCTTCCGCTTTCAGCTGGGCGATAATCTTCTGACGGCGTTGGGCCATATCACCTAATGTAAAGGTGGGGTCGATATCTGTGACAATCCATGAGAAACCGTATGCTTCATGAAACTGCGGATAGACTTTCAACAGCACCTTCATACCGGCTCTCAGCGGTTGTCCTGTGGTACGCTCGAAATAAGGTTGCACCATTGTCCAAGTCTGTTTCCAGCATTTGGCGGAAGCCTTGGCGACAGGTGTGTTGGAGGTCTCGTCCTTCTCTACGAGTTCCATATAACAGTGTCCGCGACTCTCCCTGCATTCCGACAACTCCGCCTCTACCCAATACTCATCAGGCAGTTCCGCTTCAATAGCCTCTCTCACAAGACTGTTCAGCACTTGCAGGGTATATCGCTTCTCATTAACCATTAACCATTAACCTTTAACCTTTAATCCTTAACAATTAACCTTTAATCCTTAACCATCCTCACATTCTTCCCACCATATAGGCACGCCAGAAATTAGGTAATCCAAAGCCAGAGATATTGTCTGGATGTTCTTTGTTATTGCCAGACTGACGGATCAGTTCCATGATTTCCAAAGCGGTCTTATGAGGTAAAGCCTGCCATAGACATGCCGTCAACCCGCAGATGATAGGAGCGGCGAAGGAGGTACCCATGTCCTGGGCGATAGACCCTCTACCTGTGATAACCGTTGTGGGACTGCCAATGGCGACGATGTCTGGTTTTACACGACCGTCCTGTGTGGGTCCTACAGAGCTAAAAGGTGCATTCGTCAACAAGTCCGTGACGGCTCCTACGGTCAGACAGTCATCAGCATCAGCAGGGAAGGTGATTTTCTTCCAGGGACCCATTCCTGAGTTGCCTGCCGAGTTGACGAGTATCATCCCTTTCTTTGCCACCATCGAAGCCGAATGACTGATAAAAGTCGAGTGACCGTCGAGCTGCCACAGCTTATGTGACACATGTCCTTTGTCGAAGTTATTATAGCCCAACGAAGAGTTGATAAGGTCACAACCAACAGAGTCGGCAAACTCCGCCGCTATAGCCCAATAGTCTTCCTCCACCTCTTGCTCCGATTGTCCGTCTTCACAGCGCAGGAGCCAGTAACTTGCCTTGGGGGCTGTTCCTATATAATAATGAGGTTGCTGGATGGTCATCGTCGACAGTACCTTTGTACCATGATCTAACTCGTAATAAACGGAAGGGGATGCGGGATAGATGAAGTCACGGGTACCCCTGATGTCAACCTTGCCAAAAGCGGGAATCTTATCCACATTCTTAAAGCCGCCATCCAGTACGGCAATCATCATTCCCTCACCCATACAGTTGATGTCGTGTAGTCTGTTGCCGTTGAGGCTTTTGATCTGGGCATCAGCACGTCCGTAAAGGGTCGTCGCCACAGAGTCCCATTCGTGGAAAGACTCCTCATATCTCGTTTTGAGTGCCGTAGGCTCGATGGAGTCGGGGGCATGCCATACCAGATGACAATCCTTCACACAAGGAAGTTGACGGATACGCTGGAGCTCACTGGTGTCTTTCATCTGTGCCAGTATGGTATTGTTCCATTTGCTGGTTCCCACGACGGTCGTCTTCAGCGACTCTATCTGTCTCACATACTTAGGACTGACAGGCAGGTCGGTAGTGTCCAAGGGAAGTCCTTGTCTCTTCCTACGCTCTACAGCACGTTTTGACAGAAAGCGGGTAGGGCGTTCCAACGAGTAGGGGGTGTTCTGCTTGTCATGCAGTGTCACCCTGTAGATATATGACGGATATTCTTTGTTGCGAATCTTTTTGGCGCGATCCTGTGCCCAGCAGCTGTTGACTGCTGTTGCCAATATGGTGAGTATCAGTATAATGCTCCGCATGGTCAGTTTGAAGTTTCTTGAATGCAAAAGTACAAAGATTTTTTGAGATACGTTCGAAAAAACTCAAGATTCTCTTGGTTTTTTGCTCACTTAATCGTACCTTTAACTTCGTTGAAGGTACTCTCGTTCGAAAATGCTCAAATAAATTTGGCATTTTGCTCACTTATTCGTACCTTTGTCAGCGTTTACGGTTTATGGATACGAAAGAGATACATATAAGTGATTATAGTTATGAGTTGGCGGACGAACGCATCGCGAAGTTTCCGATGGCGGAGCGTGACCACTCAAAACTCTTGATATATAATAAAGGTAAGGTCGGAGAGGATATCTTCTACCACCTGCCCCACTATTTGCCTTCGGATGCCCTTATGGTATTCAACAACACGAAAGTGATACAGGCACGTCTGCATTTCCGCAAAGAGTCAGGAGCACTCATTGAGGTATTCCTGTTGGAACCTTCTGAGCCAGCTGACTACGAACTGATGTTCCAGACACATGGGCGTTGCTCATGGCTCTGCCTGGTAGGAAACCTGAAGAAATGGAAAGAGGGAGCACTCTGTAGGATGTTAGAGGTAGGAGGCAAGAGCATTGAGTTAAAGGCTACGCGTCGTGGAGAAGTGGGGACGAGTCAACTCGTCGATTTCGAATGGGATGGTGATGTGCCCTTCTCGGATATCATTGATGCCATCGGTGAACTGCCTATCCCTCCATATCTGAATCGTGAGACACAGGAGAGTGACAAGACGACCTATCAGACGGTCTATTCGAAGATCAAAGGTAGTGTCGCTGCTCCAACGGCAGGACTACATTTCACCGAGCGTGTCCTTGCAGATATTGATGCTCATGGTATTGAGCGGGAAGAACTGACCCTGCATGTGGGAGCTGGTACATTCCGCCCAGTGAAGAGTGAGACCATTGGTGAGCATCCTATGCACACAGAGTATATTGCAGTACGCCGCCATACGATTGAGCGGCTTATCGCCCATGAGGGGAAGGCTATTGCTGTCGGCACTACCAGCGTGCGTACTTTGGAGAGTCTCTATTACATGGGACTAAAGGTGATGGCGAATCCCAATCTGACAGAGGAGCAACTGCATGTCAACCAATGGGAGCCGTATGAGAGTTTAAAGATAAGAGTTGAGAGTCTGGCGGTGAAAGAGGTGTTGCAGGCATTGCTTGACTGGATGGATCGTCATGAGTTGACAACGTTGCATTCCTCCACGCAGATTATCATAGCTCCAGGCTACGAATATCATATCGTCAAGATGCTTGTCACAAACTTCCACCAGCCACAGTCAACACTGTTGTTATTGGTGAGCGCCTTCGTCAAAGGTGATTGGCGATGTATCTATGACTATGCCTTGTCTCATGATTTCCGTTTCCTAAGCTATGGCGATTCCTCGCTGTTGATTCCATAGCCTCGAAATCCCGAAATATCGAAATAAAGAAAAAAACCAAAATAACAATAAGATATGAAACATGGACTGATTACTGTGGCAGCCGCTGTGCCTGCCGTCAAAGTAGCAGATGTCGAGTATAACGTGCTCGAAATAGAGAAACTTATTGCCAATGCAGAAGGACAGGGAGCAGAGCTGATCTGTTTTCCGGAACTTGCCATTACAGGATATAGTTGTCAGGATCTCTTCAAGGAACAGCTGTTGCTGTCGAAGGCGGAAGAGGGTTTGATGATGTTATTGGACTTTACGCGTAAACTGAATATTATTTGTGTGGTAGGCATGCCGATACAGGCAGGAGGATTGTTGCTCAATTGTGCTGCTGTCATACAATGTGGTAATTTGCTGGGTTTGGTCCCCAAGACTTATCTGCCTAACTATAATGAGTTTTACGAGAAACGGTGGTTCGCCTCCGCACAGGACCTGAATCCGACAGACCTTTATATTGCCGGTACGCGTATTACCTTATCGGCAGAGGCGAAGGTCTTCCAGACAGCAGGAGGAGTGAAGTTCGGTGTAGAGATCTGTGAGGATGTATGGGCACCAGTGCCGCCCAGCAATAACCTGACGATGGCAGGTGCGGATATCATCCTGAATTGTTCTGCGAGTGATGAGGTTCTTGGTAAGCATCAGTATTTATGTGCTCTTCTGACCCAACAGAGTGCCCGTACCATCAGCGGCTATGTCTATGCCTCCTGTGGTTTCGGGGAGTCGACACAGGATGTCGTCTATGGCGGTAATGCGATGATTTTCGAGAATGGCCATCTCTTGACAGAGGGGGAGCGTTACTCCTTCCAGCCACAGTTGCAGATTACACAGATTGATGTGGAGCGGTTACGTACTGAGCGTCATACCAACTCGACTTTTATCAGTGCCCAGCGTGACGCGAAGGCACTCTTGATAGATTGTAAGGCGGTAGAACTCTCGGAGTTCAAGATGCTCCGTCCTGTCAACCCTCATCCCTTTATTCCTAGTAAGGAGGAGATGGCATCGACCTGCGAGGAGATTCTCAATATACAGACGGCAGGACTTGCCAAACGATTGGTGCATACCAACTGCCAGCATGTGGTGGTGGGTATCAGTGGCGGTCTCGACTCTACACTCGCCTTGTTGGTATGCGTCCGTACTTTCGATAAACTGGGACTCGACCGTAAGGGAATCGTAGGTGTGACAATGCCGGGATTCGGAACGACAGACCGTACGCATGATAATGCCACCTCGCTGATGCAGACATTGGGCATCTCACAGATGGAAGTGTCTATCGCCAAGGCGGTGACTCAGCATTTTGAGGATATCGGTCATGATATCAAGAAACACGATACGACGTATGAGAACTCGCAAGCCCGTGAGCGGACGCAGATCCTGATGGATCTTGCCAACCAGCTGAACGCGATGGTGGTGGGTACTGGTGACTTGTCGGAGCTGGCATTGGGATGGGCGACCTATAATGGTGACCATATGTCGATGTATGGTGTCAATGGTAGTGTTCCCAAGACCCTTATCCAGTATCTGATCCGTTATATAGCGGAACTACCTCAGTATAAGGCTCAGAAAGACACGTTGCTTGACATTGTTGACACTCCGATATCACCAGAGTTGACACCAGCGGATGAGGAGGGAAATATCAAGCAGAAGACGGAAGACCTGGTGGGACCGTATGAGTTACATGATTTCTTCCTGTATTACTTCCTGCGTTATGGTTTCCGACCCTCTAAGATATTCTTCCTCGCCCGTCATGCCTTTGGTAATCAATACGACAGGGAGACCATCAAGAAATGGTTGACGACATTCTGTCGTCGTTTCTTCAATCAGCAGTTCAAGCGCTCTTGTCTGCCTGACGGTCCAAAGGTGGGTAGTGTGAGCCTGTCTCCCCGTGGTGACTGGCGTATGCCAAGTGATGCATCCAGTGCGTTATGGCTGAAGGAGTGTGAGTCCCTATAATCACTATAGTTCCTATAGTCCCTATAAATAATAAAAGAATATGCCCGAACAAAATAACCAGCGCAGGACGCGAAAGACAATTCCGACGGATAACACCTATGCCCATGTTCAGCCGCAGGCAACAGAGATAGAACGTGCGGTACTTGGTGCCTTGATGATTGACAAGGATGCCTATACCGTAGTTTGTGAGATGCTCTATCCAGAGAGCTTCTATGAACCTCGCAACCAAAAGGTATATACAGCCATCCGTGACTTGGAGATGAAAGAACAACCTGTCGACGTGTGGACTGTGACGGAGCAGCTTGCCAAGCAAGGGGACTTGGAGGATGTGGGTGGTCCTGCCTATGTGATGGAACTCTCCTCACGTGTGGCTTCTTCTGCGAATATCGAGTATCACGCCCGTATCATCGCCCAGAAATTCCTGGCACGTCAGTTGATCTCTTATGCGAGCTTTATAGAGACGAAGGCTTTTGACGAGACGATAGATATAGAGGACTTGATGCAGGAAGCGGAAGGCTCACTCTTCGAGCTCACTCAGAAGAACATGAAGAAGGACTACACGCAGATAGACCCTGTCATCAAGACGGCTGTGGATGTCATCCAGAAGGCTGCTGCCAATAAAGACGGTCTGACGGGTGTGCCGACGGGTTATCACAAACTTGATGATATCACCAGTGGATGGCAGTCTTCTGATTTGGTGATTATCGCTGGTCGTCCTGCGATGGGTAAGACATCTTTCGCCCTCTCGATGGCGAAGAATATCGCTGCAGACTATCAGGTGCCGATGGCTTTCTTCTCTCTTGAGATGAGTAACACACAGTTGGTGAACCGTCTGATATCTAATGTCTGTGAGATACAAGGCTCTAAAATTCTGAACGGACAGTTACACCCTGACGAGTGGGACCGTCTGGACAAACGTGTCAACAACCTGTTGGGTGCTCCGCTATATGTGGATGATACTCCGGGCCTCTCTGTCTTTGAGTTACGTACGAAGGCTCGCCGACTGGTGCGTGAGCATGGGGTGAAGATCATCATGATTGACTACCTGCAGTTGATGAATGCCAACGGCATGCGATTCTCGAGTCGTCAGGAGGAGGTGTCTACCATCAGCCGTTCGCTGAAAGGTCTTGCCAAAGAGTTGGAGATTCCTATTATCGCCCTGTCACAGTTGAACCGTGGTGTGGAAAGTCGTGAGGGACTGGAAGGTAAGCGTCCGCAACTCTCAGACTTGCGTGAGTCGGGAGCCATCGAGCAGGATGCGGATATGGTACTCTTTGTCCATCGACCGGAATACTATCATATCTATCAAGATGACAATGGTCGTGACCTGCATGGTATGGCGCAGATTATTATTGCCAAGCATCGTAAGGGTGCTACAGGTGATGTGCTGCTGACCTTCCGGGGAGAGTTCACCCGTTTTGAGAACCCAGAGGACAACCGTCTGGGTCATCGCAAGCAAGGTACTGGTGATGACAATGGGGGAGAGATCCTCGGAAGCAGGGTCAATGGCGACCAGCCGGATATGAGTCAGTCTCCCTTTGGGAGTGGAGATAATGGACCAGTACCGTTCTGATCTTATTTGGCATATTTATCGATGAGAGATTGAGCTTGGTCATTGCCAAGCTCTTTTGCTTTCTGGAGATTCTTGGAACCTTCAGCTTTCTGGTTAGTGAGACATTGGGCAATCCCCAGGAAGAGATAACCGTCAGACTGTTCTGGTGACAGGCGGATCAACTGCTGTGCTGTCTCTATAGCTTCCTTGTGCATACCGACACGTATCTGCAAGGAGGCTTTCTCTCCATAATAAGTAGGTTCTGCAGGTTCTAACTCAATGGCTTTGTTGATGTCATTCAATGCTTGTTGGTACAGATGACCTCCTACCTCGGCAAGTTCACGCTGATAGTAGAACGGAGCTTTTAACTGTGTCTCCATTAACTGGGCATATTCGTTATAGTCATTGACGGAAAGACGATACTTCCCGTTATTATACAATGCCTGGGCTCGTGCCAGCAGATAGGGAGCGGCAGTTATGACATAAGGGCGTGAGAACTGTGCGACAGCACTGTCGAGGAGGGCAAGCTGTTGGTCGGACTCCCCTAACTGTGCCTTACACTGAGAAGCAGCGAAGAATATATCTGCACTGCGGAGGTCGCTATGGGTGAGCTGGTCATATATCTGGTAAGCATCGGCATACTGACCTTGTGCATAGCGAATCTGTGCCTGTTGTTGCAGGTAGATGGGCATTGGATTTGTCCGGTACGCCTCCTGTGACTCACTGAAAGCCTTGTCGAGCGTCCATGCGTCGAAAGGTTTGTCGTTCTGATAGAGTTCCTTCTGGTAGATGAGCTCCGCATACTGGTAATGGGCATCGTCTTTCTTCTCAGCAACCTTAACGGCTTTCTGCATATCCTCGTCGGCTTTACTGAACATCCCCTTTGCCGCCTGATAGCGGGCACGGTAGATATAGCCGTTTGCTTCATTAGGGAATTTCTGGATAAAACGCTCCAACATACTGACATATTGGTTTTCCTTCAATGATGAGGAGGCGAGGAAAAGGGTTAGGATGGCTTCATCCACCTTGTCAGGTAAGGCAATAGCGATATTAGTCTGTTTTAAGTTCGGGTCGTTGATACTCAATCCAGAGATCTTAAGGTCTGCGGCAAAGCGGGCGTCAACGGCATAGGAAATACCTTTTTGGTCTCCTGCGGATGGCTGGATCAAACCTACCACCTGACCGTTTTGGTTGAGGACGGGGCATGACACATGGCTCTCTTCTGCATTCAACTGAAGGGTATAATATTGGTAGGTGTCCTGAAACTTCTCAGCACTTTTGAGTGTTCCCTGAATACAAGAGGGTGTCTTCTTAACGGCATAGGGAAGTAACCAGATATTACTGCCATTTGCTGCCGTAGAGGCAATAGCCAAGGGTGTCGCTTTCCTGAAGGCTGTCTGGAACTTCACAACATCATAGGTGTCGTTAGCACCGAGGATCAACTCCACAGGATACTCCTTTCCCTCCGCATCGATAATCACGGCACGCTGTGCACCCTTGAAAGGGGCGAAGCTACTGATACCCACACCGTCTGGAGTAATAAAGAAACCAGTACTGCTTGCCAGTAGGGTACCGTCTGCGGCAAAGGTCTTCAAGGTGAAAACCGACTTAGCGGCTTTGGAGACCCATGACTGTGCGGAGCCAGGTAATAAGGATAAAAGGAAAAAAGGTAAAAGGATAAATATTCTCTTCATAATTCTTAATTCTTTGTTCTCAAAAGTTCTTTTGCGTTTTGAATGGCTGCGGCGGTGATATCACTGCCACTGAGCATCTGTGCTATCTCATGGATGCGCTCTTCGTCAGAGAGTAGTCGCATCTGACTAACTGTTCCCTTGGCGGTCTCTTCCTTGGATACCCGGTAGTGGGTAGTCCCGAGTGCGGCAATCTGGGGCAGGTGAGTGATGGAGATGACCTGACGGTCGTTGGCTCCCATCTCCTGCATGATCTCAGCCATACGTTCCGCAATCTTGCCACTGACTCCTGTGTCTATCTCGTCAAAGATAATGGTAGGTAGTTTGACGGCTCCACTGATCATTGCCTTCAAGGAGAGCATCACACGGGCTATCTCACCACCGGAGGCTACCTGTGCGATGGGTTGTAAGGGACTGGAGGTGTTAGCGCTGAACAGGAAAGCGATGTCGTCTTGTCCGTTCTTGTGAAGGTCGGTTTTGTTGACTTTCACCTCAAAACGGACGTTAGGCATCCCCAGTGGCACCAGACGCTCATGCATCTGCCGCTCTATCTCCTTGGCTGTTTTCTGTCGGTATTTGGTGAGCTCCTCAGCCTGTCGCAGACAATTCTTTCTCAGCTTGTCCAACTCTTCTTGCAGGGTAGAAAGTGTCTCATCACTGTTCTCTATCTGACTGAGTTGACGTTTGAGTTCATCGCGTTGCTGGATGAGTGCCGCAACAGTATCGACATGGTATTTTTTCTGTAAGTCATACAACTTGTCTAACCGCTGGTTGATACGTTCCAGCTCTGCAGGGTCGAAATCGATAGCGTCCAGTCGCGCCTCTACATCCTGGACGATGTCCTTGAGTTCTATCTGACAGCTCTCCATGCGTTCTGTCCATTCTTCTGAGGCAGGATAGACCTTCGTGATGGTTTTGATGGCGGAGAGCGATTTGCGGAGTAGGGAGAGGACCCCCTGCTCATCGGCGGAGAGATGCTGCTGGGTCTCGTAAAGAGCCGTCTTGATATCCTCGCTGTGTGTCATCGTCTCCCGTTGTTGTTCCATTTCCTCTTGTTCGTCCTCCACTAACTGGGCATTGGCAAGTTCCTCATACTGGAACTGAAGGAAGTCAAGATTATGTCTGTTACGCTCCATCTCCTCCTGTAACTCGCGTAACTGTCGCTGCTTGTCATGATAGGCGGCATAGGTCTGCTGATAGGCAGTCAGCGCATCCTGGTCTTTGGCAAGGGTGTCGACGACCTCCAGTTGGAAGTCCTGTTTACCGAGTAGCAGGTTCTGATGTTGGGAATGGACATCCACCAGCATATCACCTAATTCCTTTAATAATGCCAGGGATACTGGTGTGTCATTGATGAAGGCACGGCTCTTTCCTGCTGCAGTCAGTTCACGTCGGATGATACAGTCACTGGCGTCATAGTCAATGTCGTTATCTGTAAAGAAGGGTTCCAACTGATATCGGCTGAGATTGAAATGTGCCTCTATGACACAACGGTCGGCACCTTGTTTGATGGTCTTGGAGTCTGCCCGTTGTCCCAGTAAGAGCCCGATGGCACCAAGGATGATACTCTTACCAGCGCCTGTCTCTCCTGTAATGACGGAGAAACCAGGGTGTAACTCGATATTGAGCTCATCAATTAGTGTGAAGTTTTTAATGTATAGTTGTTGAAGCATCTCTTAGTTCTTGATTTTGTCCCATGCGTTACTTTGGGAGGCATTGATGGAGAACAGCAGGTCATAGACCTGTTGCTTCTCTTTCTGGGTTCCTTTTCCATGATAGACAGAGGCAAGCTCATCACGTTTGTAGTCTGTCCATATCTGAGGCAACAGACTCAATGGCTTGTTCTCATGAGCTTCTTTCAGAAGATTAAGTGCTGTTGTGATATTTGCCCTTCCACGCTCGGAATTATTCGCCATCTCGTCAAGTCCGGTACGATAGTAGTCATATTGTAACTGACGTAAGGGTTTCATGGCTTCATCCAGGTAATCGTTGATGATGGCAAACCGGTTGCGGCTGGTCTCGAACGCTTTCCATCCAGGGAAACCGAGGTTCTGGGTATTATTCACCAGGTTGAGACACCGCTGCAGGACATCTGTTCCACCTAGAGGGGCGAAGCTGTCGAGGTTGAGTCCGATAATAAGGTATGCGTAATAGGCGAAGAGTGCCGTCAACTGGTTGTCAATGATTTCCTCCTGGAAGTTCAGTTGGTCGTACTGCGCATAGTCGAAATGGAAGTCGTCATCCTTATTATTATATAAGGTGGAGGTATAGGTGGAGTAATAGACAGGGCGGTTTGCCTGTATCATCGCCGTAGCCTCGAAACGATTGGTGGTCTTGTCGTATTTGGTGACTGTGATATTGAAGTTACAGGTGATACGCTCATGCTTCTGAAACTGATAGTCAGTCCATTGACGCTCATTGATGAATTGCTCGAGTGCCTGTTGAAGCGTCTCAAAGACACTGGCGTCCGTTCCTTGTATCTGTGCGTGGTTAATCGTGACTTTGGCATTCAGCTCCTGTGCCGCGATATTCGCTGCGATGAAGAGATTAAACAATGATAGAATTAAAATGCTACGCTTCATCTTATACATTTATCATTTTACATTGTCTTTGCTAATTCATTGACAATATCAGTGGCAACCTCACACTTGGGCTTACGAGGGAAGTCTTTCTGTCCCTGGCGGGAGATGATGCTGATCTGATTCTCATCAGACTGGAAACAGGTACCCTCATTACGTAATGAGTTTAAAACGATAAAATCGAAATTCTTCCGTTCCAGTTTCCCTTGTGCGTTCTGTTGCTCGTCATTGGTCTCCAGGGCGAATCCTACCAGCCGCTGGTCAGTCTTCTTCATCTTCCCTAACTCCGCGGCAATGTCGTGAGTGGGCTTCAGACGGATAACCAGATCGTCTTTCTCACGTTTGATCTTCTCTGTGGCAATCGTCTCTGGACGGAAATCCGCAACGGCGGCGCATAGGATAGCGGCGTCACAGGAGCTGTAAAGACGGATCGCCGCTTGATACATCTCCTCACAGCTCTCCACGTCAGTACGGTGAATCCGTGGATGACTGGTCGTCAGTGCCACAGGTCCTGCGATAAGCTCTACCTCCGCTCCCTGACGGGCACATTCTTCTGCCAGGGCAAACCCCATCTTGCCACTGGAGTAGTTGCCAATGAAACGGACGGGGTCTATCTTCTCATAGGTGGGACCTGCTGTGATGAGGATGCGCTTCTCTTTTAGTTGAGCGTTGAGCGTTGAGGGTTGGGCGTCGAAAAATTCGGATAGTTTCTCCACGATTCTCTCAGGCTCTTCCATACGTCCTTTCCCTTCCAGTCCTGAGGCAAGGAAACCACTCTGCGGCTCGATCATCTGATTGCCGTATGACAGCAGTTTCTTGATATTCTCCTGTGTGGTGGGATGTTGGTACATGTCCAGATCCATGGCAGGGGCGATGAAGACAGGAGCCTTCATGGACAGGTAGGTGGTGATCAGCATGTTGTCTGCCACACCATTTGCCATCTTACCAAGGGTGGAGGCTGTGCAGGGTGCGATCAGCATGGCATCTGCCCACAGACCTAATGCCACATGGGAATGCCAGGTGCCGTCCCGTTGGGAAAAGAAATCGCTGATGACTGGTTTCTGCGTCAACGCAGAGAGGGTGATAGGAGTGATAAACTCCTTTCCGGAAGGAGTGATGACCACCTGCACCTCAGCACCTGCCTTGATGAGTCCCCGGATGATATAGCAGGCTTTGTATGCAGCAATAGAGCCTGTGATTCCTAATACGATTTTCTTTCCTTTGAGCATTCTCTATGAGTTCATTTGACTCTCACGAAGACGAATCCGTGTGAGTACTTGTTTCGTGTTATATGTGAAATCACCAGCCAGTATCCAACTGTAATAGCCTGGATCAAAGCGTAATACTTGTGCGACAGCCTGTCCTTTGTACTTACCGAAGTTGAACACCTCTGTAATCACGGGCTTCCCTTCTTTGTCGAGAACAGGTTTTCCTGTACGGTCAGTCAACTCTCCCCAGATGATACGTCCGGCAAAGTCCACGTTGTTATTGGACTTCGAAAAATCCGCAAGATACTGCATGTCATTCTGCAGGACACGCTCAGGGTCTTCTTGGTTCTCTGCGGTGTACATGTCCAATTGCCCTTGTAACACCCGGTAGGTCGCCTCAGTGTCCTCGTCGGCACGGTGTGCCGTAAAGTCGTCCTCCATCTTTCTTCCGCAATAGAACTTGTAAGCGGCGGCGAGGTTGCGACGCTCCATCTTGTGATAGATGGTCTGAACGTCTATCAGACGACACTTGGAGAAGTCGAAGTCAACACCAGCGCGAAGGAACTCTTCTGCCAATAAAGGTACATCAAAATGGTTGGAGTTGTAACCGGCGATGTCACTGCCGCTGAATATCTGATACAACTGCTGTGCCATCTGCTTGAAAGTCGGCTTGTCTTTCACGTCCTCATTCTTGATACCTGTCAGGTCCTCGACGAGCTGGGGAATCATCTTCTCCGGGTTGATGAGATGGTTGCCGCGTTCTTCCCTTCCGTCTGGGAAGACTTTAATATAGGATATTTGAATGACACGGTCCTTGACTAAGTCAAGGCCCGTGGTCTCCAAATCGAATATAACGAGTGGTTTCTGTAAGTTCAGTTTCACAATAAAGTCTTTAATCTTTCATTTTTAATCTTTCATCTCGATGGTCAAGACTTGTCTTAATCGTTGATGAGCATAGGCATCATCAGCATCAGCACGTCTTGATTCTCTGGCTGCTCAGAGGGTAATACCAGACCGGCGCGACTGGGGTCGGCAAGCTGGATGATAACCTCCTGGCAATCGAAATTACTAAGGATCTCAATGAAGGAGGCTCCCTTGAAACCTATACTCATGGGTTGACCGTTATAATCACATGACATGCGCTCTGTGGCAGTCTTGGAGAAGTCGTAGTCCTCTGCGTCCAACTGAAGCGTACCACCTTCTACGTGGAAACGGATCAGGTTACTGGAGTCGTTGGAGAATGGTTGTACACGGCGCAGGGCTGCAAGCAGTCCCAGACGGTCAATGGTAAGGATATTAGGGTTGCCCTGTGGGATGACAGAATTGTAGTTCGGATAACGTCCTTCTATCAGGCGACAGATAATCTGTCCCTCACCGTAGTTGATCTGGGCATTACGCTCGTCGAAACGAATCTCAATGTCACCACCGTCTTTCTGCAAGATATTTTTCAACAGGGAAGCGGGTTTCTTTGGCAGGATAAAGGCTGCCGGCTGCTCACTCTGAATCGTGAAGATCTTGTTCCGTACCAGTTTGTGACCATCAGAGGCAACGACTACAAGACATTCGGGGGTGAGGTCAAAGTATATACCGTTCATCACAGGACGGAGTTCGTCTTGTGCCGTGGCGAATATCGAGCGGTTGATGTTCTCTGCCAATAGGTTGCTGGAAATCGTAATCACGTGAGCGCCCTCATTGATCATCTGTGCCTGTGGGAATTCGTCGGCATTCTCTATAGGCAGTGAGAACATACCATTCTGGTAACTGATCTTAACGGCGTTCTCCTGTAGGTTAACATCAAAGGTGATGGGTTGCTCCGAGAACCCTTTGACAGCCTCTAACAAATCGTGATTACCAATGGCAAAACGGGCGTTACCGTCACACTCTGTCAGTTCCAGATGTGTGTTCATCACGTTCTCGCTGTCGGAGGCGGTCAGATGGAGCACATTGTCTTGAATGTCGAATAAGAAGTCTGATAAGATAGGCAAGGAGTTCTTGCTGTTGATGACTCTCGAAAGAGCATTGAGTTTGCTGCTTAGCGCAGTGCTTGATACGGTAAATCTCATGAGTTATTATGTTTTTTTGTTTTAAGTCCTTAAATTGAGTACAAAAATACAAAATAACTTGCTCAATAGCAAAAATATTCCGTAAAATATTCTCAAATTAAAAGTATTTTTCGTAATTTCGCAATCTGAAACGTAAAATCAACAATTTATAACGAAACAATAATTATGGAATTAACAGGTAAGATTATTGCCGTGCTTCCGGCAAACAGTGGCGTGTCTTCACGCACTGGTAATCCATGGATGTCGCAGGAATATGTGATTGAGGTTCCTGGACAGTATCCCCGTAAGTGTCTTTTCCGTATCTTCGGAGAGGATCGTATTAAACAGTTTAATATCCAGATGGGGGAGGATGTGACCATCAGTTTTGATATTGATGCTCATGAGTATAACGGACGTTGGTTCAATGAGATCCGTGCCTATAATGTGACTCGTGGCGCTGCTCCTGTAGCTGGTGCCCCGCAGGCAGCTCCATTCCCTCCGCAGCAGGCTGCTCCTCAGGATGCTGCAGCCCCGTTCCCTCCAGCACAGGAACCGGCAGGCGAGGGTAGTGCTGACGACCTTCCCTTTTAGGATAGCCTTTTAAAAGGCTATATAATATAATAATAAGGTGGAAGACTTCACGGTCCTCCACCTTATTGTGTCTCATAGGCATCTACATGTATAATTCTTTCAAGGTGTCACCTTCATAGTGTCATGGAAGTATCTCCCAAGGGTCATGGCAGTATCTGTTATACCCCCATAACAATATCTAGTATCACACATAACAATGCCTGTTATACCCCCATAGGAGATATTGGAAGGGTTCATGGTTAAGGGTTCATGGTTAAGGGTTCATGGTTAAGGGTTCATGGTTAAGGGTTCATGGTTAAGGGTTAGGGTGATTAGCAAATGAAGGCTTTAATTAACTTGAATGAGGGCTTTAATCGGTATGAAAGTGGGCTTTAGTCGGTAGGAAAACAACAGTCAGTCGGTAACAAAGTACCCTTCAGTCGGTAACTGATTTTTATGAATTTTCGAAAAACATATAACCTTATAACATGATGTGGCTCAAATGTCGATAAACAGGGGCTTTGCGGTATGTTAGATATTCTGACAACATATAACATACATATAACATGGATATATTAATTTTGGTGAGATGTATGTTAGATGTATGTTACATGTTTGAGCAACATATAACATGCTTCAATCCCTTTGTACAAGGGCGTTTGAAGGGGGTTATGTTATATGGTTATATGTTTTTGAAGAATCTCCTATGAAAGTAAAAAAGAAAAAGCCTGAGCGTGATGCCCAGGCATTCTTTTGTCGTATTGGAAGGAGTAGGGGATTACTCGCCCTTCTCCATCTTAGCCTTCAACTCTGCGAGAACGTCGATGTCACCCAGTGTGGTGCTGGCAGCAACATTCTCAATCTTTGGAGCGTCGTCCTTCTTGGCAGCACGTGTCTTCTTGGCAGCAGCCTTCTTCTCCTCACGCTGAGGATCCTCGAAAGTGCGGCTGTGAGACAGGATGATGCGCTTAGAGTCCTTGTTGAACTCAATCACCTTGAAGGGCAATTCCTCATTGAGCTGAGCCTGTGTGCCATCCTCTTTTACAAGGTGCTTAGGAGTAGCAAAGCCCTCAACATCCTTGTCGAGTGATACAACGGCGCCTTTCTCGAGCAACTCAATGATCTTACCCTCGTGGATAGAACCAACGGTGTACTTAGCCTCGAAGACATCCCAAGGATTGTCCTCTAACTGCTTGTGACCAAGAGACAGACGACGGTTCTCCTTGTCGATGTCGAGAACGACAACGTCAATCTCAGCACCTACCTGTGTGAACTCTGAAGGATGCTTAACCTTCTTAGTCCAGCTGAGGTCACTGATGTGGATCAGACCGTCAACACCCTCTTCCAGCTCAACGAATACACCAAAGTTGGTGAAGTTGCGAACCTTAGCAGTATGCTTGCTGCCTACAGGGTATTTCACGTCAATAGCCTCCCATGGGTCTTCCTTCAGCTGCTTGATGCCGAGAGACATCTTACGCTCGTCACGATCGAGGGTCAGGATAACAGCCTCAACATCGTCGCCTACCTTCAGGAACTCCTGAGCAGAACGCAGGTGCTGGCTCCATGACATCTCAGAAACGTGAATCAGACCCTCTACACCAGGCTGAATCTCAACGAATGCACCATAGTCTGCGATAACGACTACCTTACCCTTCACGTGGTCACCCACCTTGAGGTCAGCATCCAGAGCATCCCAAGGATGTGGAGTGAGCTGCTTCAGACCAAGAGCAATACGCTTCTTCTCATCGTCGAAGTCGAGGATAACGACATTAATCTTCTGGTCGAGCTCTACTACCTTGTGAGGATCATCTACGCGACCCCAAGAGAGATCGGTGATATGGATGAGTCCGTCAACACCGCCGAGGTCAACGAATACACCGTAAGAAGTGATGTTCTTAACGGTACCCTCGAGGATCTGACCCTTCTCCAGCTTGCCGATGATCTCTTTCTTCTGTGCCTCTAACTCAGCCTCGATGAGAGCTTTGTGAGAAACAACTACGTTGCGGAACTCCTGATTGATTTTCACAATCTTGAAGTCCATGGTGGTATTTACGAACTGGTCGTAGTCGCGTATGGGGTGAACGTCAATCTGACTACCGGGCAAGAATGCCTCGATACCAAATACGTCAACAATCATACCGCCCTTCGTGCGGCACTTGATGTAACCCTGGACAATCTCCTCGTTGTCGAGAGCGGCATTGACGCGATCCCAACTCTTAGAGAGACGAGCCTTCTTGTGTGACAATACAAGCTGTCCTTTTTTGTCCTCAGCATTTTCCACATACACCTCAACGGTGTCGCCAACCTTCAAATCAGGGTTGTAACGGAATTCAGAAGCGGGGATAATACCGTCGCTCTTGTAGCCGATGTTAACGACTACCTCTTTCTTGTCGACGCTGATGACTTTACCATCGACAACCTGATGCTCACTGACTTTGTTCAGTGTCTCATCATACGCCTTGTCAAGCTCTTCCTTGCTGACGTTTACTGCCATGCCATTCTCAAACTGCTCCCAGTCGAAATCCTGCAATGGCTGGACGTTCTTTGTTAATTTTGACATAAAATATAATTGTTGCCCCTCCAATCGGAATTGGTGTCAGGGCGTGGTCTGAACAGACGTTTACCAGACCGTGTTTAATGGGTTAATAATGTATAGGTGTCAGCGCCTGTTCCAGCACCTATCGTCCCCTTTGGGACATAAAACGGCTGCAAAATTACAAAAACTTCCGGTCATCACCAAAAGATTTGACCAGAAGTTTCCGTAATTTATTGATTTTTCGCTAAATACTAATAGCTGCGTGCAATAATGACACGGTATTTGGCTGGTTTTCCGCTGACCATGTCAACACCAGGAGTCTGTTCGTAAGCGAAAGGCACACAACGAATCGTTGCCTGTGTCTCTTCCTTGATCTGCGCCTCCGTCTCAGCGGTGCCGTCCCAGTGGCAGAGGAAGAAGCCACCATCCTTCACACGCTCTTTGAACTCCTCGTAGTTGTCGCACTCATAGACATGCTCATCACGGTATTTGCGGGCTTTCTCGAAGATGTTCTTCTGGATGTCCTCCAGCAGTTGCTCTACATACTCGGCGATGCCCTCGATGCTACGAGTCTCTTTTTCTAAGGTGTCGCGACGCATGACTTCTATCGTGCCGTTCTCCAAATCACGGGCACCTAATACGAGACGAACGGGAACACCTTTCAGTTCATAGTCGGCAAATTTGAAACCAGGACGCTTGTTGTCGGCATCGTCGAACTTAACGGTGATACCAGCCTTGCGCAGTTTCTCGATAATGGGTGTTACCTCTTTGTTAACTTGCTCCAACTGCTCGGGCTTGTTGGCAATAGGAATGATAACAACCTGAATAGGAGCCAGACGAGGAGGCAATACTAAACCATTATCATCAGAGTGTGTCATGATCAATGCGCCGATGAGTCGGGTAGAGACACCCCATGAGGTAGCCCATACATACTCTGGCTTGTTATCTTTATTTAAATAGGTGACTTCAAAAGCCTTGGCAAAGTTCTGACCCAGGAAGTGGGAGGTACCACTCTGTAGTGCCTTTCCGTCCTGCATCATCGCCTCGATGGTATAGGTGTCAAGGGCACCGGCGAAACGCTCTGTCTCACTCTTCACACCTTGAAGAACGGGTACTGCCATCCATTCCTCTGCGAATTTGGCGTATACACCCAGCATCTTCTGTGCCTCTTGTTCTGCCTCTTCTTTCGTGGCATGAGCAGTGTGTCCCTCTTGCCACAGGAACTCAGAGGTACGAAGGAAGGGACGGGTACGCATCTCCCAACGCATCACATTACACCATTGATTACACATCAAGGGCAGGTCACGCCAAGAGTGAATCCAGTTCTTATAGGTGTTCCATATAATGGTCTCTGAGGTAGGACGCACGATCAGTTCTTCCTCCAGTTTGGCAGCAGGGTCAACCTCTACACCGCTCTTGTCTTCCTTGGCACGTAGACGATAATGCGTTACGACGGCACATTCCTTGGCGAAGCCCTCTACATGCTCTGCTTCACGACTGAGGAACGACTTGGGGATGAGAAGTGGGAAATAGGCGTTCTGGGCACCTGTCTCCTTGAACATCTTATCCAGTTGCTGCTGCATCTTCTCCCAGATGGCATAGCCATAGGGTTTGATGACCATACAACCACGAACGGCGCTCTGCTCAGCAAGGTCAGCCTTCACCACCAGGTCATTATACCACTGACTGTAATTGTCAGCTCTTTTTGTCATTTCTTTGAGTTCTTTAGCCATAAAAGTCTTTATTTTTTCAAAATTTGGTGCAAAATTACGAAAATAATATGAATATTACAAATTAATTTGTATCTTTGTCCCAAATTAGTAATTGTTTCACTAAACACAAGTATTATGAAATTAAAATTAGTTTCCCTGTTACTTTGCGTAGGTATGCTCTTCGCATGTAACAACACCCAGAAGGGTGCAGGTATTGGTGCCGGTGGCGGTGCTTTATTAGGTGGTATCATTGGTGCTATTGCCGGTAACACTGCGGTAGGTGTTGCAGTAGGTGGCGCAGTAGGTGCTGGCGCAGGTGCTATCATCGGTAATAAGATGGATAAGGCTAAGAAGCAGGCTCAGCAGGTTCAGAACGCTCAGGTGGAGACCGTTAAGGATACCAATGGTCTGGATGCAGTGAAAGTTACTTTTGACTCTGGTATTCTCTTTGCTACTGGTAAGGCAGATTTGAGCACCAGCGCAAAGAACTCACTCGCAGAGTTTGCCCGTGTACTTAACTCTAATACTGATTGCGACGTTGCTATTATTGGACATACTGACAATACCGGTACTGATGCCGTCAACCAGCCACTGTCAGTTAATCGTGCTAACAGCGTAAGCAACTATCTCCGTTCATGTGGTGTGCAGGGTAAGCAGATCAAGAGTGTGGAAGGACAGGGCTCTACCAATCCTGTTGCCGACAACTCAACTGCTGCTGGTCGTCAGCAGAACCGTCGTGTGGAGGTTTATATGTATGCCAGCAAGGAGATGATCCAGAAGGCTGAGGCTGGTACTCTTCAGTAATGAAGGCATTACTGCATAAGATAAAAAAGATTCTTATATGGATAGTGGTGGCATTTTTTGCCTCCACTATTCTTTCTGTTGTAGTATTACGTTGGGTCCCTGTTTGGTTCACCCCTTTGATGTTCATCCGTCTGGGACAGCAGGTCTCCCAGGATAAGGAACTGACTCTTCATCACCATTGGGTCCCCTATGAGGAGATATCCCCCTCGATGTCACTTGCCGTCATGGGAAGTGAGGATGCCCGTTTCTTAGAACATCATGGATTTGATTATAAGGCAATAGAGCATGCCGCTATCCGTAACCTCAAGCATCCGGAGAAGCGTAAGCTGGGTGCCTCTACGATTTCCCAGCAGACAGCGAAGAATGTGTTCCTGTGGCCTGGTCGCTCTTGGCTGAGAAAGGGCTTTGAGGTGTATTTCACCGTGTTGATAGAGCTGATATGGTCGAAACAGCGTATCATGGAGGTCTACCTTAACTCCATTGAGATGGGGGATGGTATCTATGGTGTTGATGCTGTGGCGGAATGGCATTTCCATAAAACCGCCTCTCGACTGACGAGTGCGGAGTGTGCGTTGATAGCTGCCACACTGCCTAATCCTTTGCGTTATAACTCGGCGAAGCCCAGTGCTTATGTCTTAAAAAGACAAAAGCGCATCCTTCATGAGATGCGCTATGTGAAACCATTGCCGTAAGAATTTCCTTCTTACATTCTTTTCTTAATCTCTTCCGCCATCTGCTCTTGCAGTTCCTTTGCCTTCTGAGCAGCCACCTCTGCGAAGTCTTCTCCATTGCTGGCATAGATGATACCACGTGAGGAGTTGACGAGCAATCCACAGTCTTTCGTCATACCGTATTTGCAAACCTCTTGCAGACTGCCTCCTTGTGCACCAACACCGGGAACGAGCAGGAAATGGGTGGGGGCTACCTTACGGATGTCTTCAAACATACGCCCCTGTGTAGCTCCGACAACATACATCATGTTCTCGTCGTTACCCCATTGCTGGGAAGTCTTCAGTACCTTCTCAAAGAGGCGTTCTCCATTTGTGTCCTCTGTCAGTTGGAAATCATGTGAGCCCTTATTACTGGTCAGGGCAAGCAGGATAACCCATTTGTTGTCATAACCAAGGAAGGGAGTCACTGAGTCCTCACCCATATAGGGAGCCACTGTCAATGCATCCACGTCATACTCCTCGAAGAATGTCTTGGCATACATCTTTGATGTGTTGCCAATATCCCCGCGCTTGGCATCTGCGATGATGAAGTGGTTGGGATATTCTTCCTTCAAATAATCGATGGTAGCCTCAAAAGCCAATATACCATCCACACCGTATGCCTCATAGAAGGCGAGGTTGGGTTTGTATGCTACACAATAGGGTGCTGTGGCATCGATAATCAACGCATTGAACTCACAGATGGCGCGGAAGATATAATCCTCACCATCCTTCTCCTTTGCCTCGTCAATGATGCATTGTGGAATCTTATTGATATCTGTATCAAGACCCACACAGAGAAACGACTGTTTCTCCTTGATTTGGTTTATTAATTCTTGTCTGTTCATATTTTATAACTCCGTTTCTTTCATTCTTTCAGCATTCTCTGCAACGGTAAGGGCATCAATCATGGGTTGGATGTCACCACCAAGGAAACCCTGCAGGTCATGGGTGGTATAACCGATGCGGTGATCTGTCACACGTCCCTGAGGGAAGTTATAGGTACGGATTTTCGCAGAGCGGTCACCCGTAGATACGAGAGTCTTACGACGGGAAGCGATATCGTCCATATATTTCTGGTGCTCCTTATCATATATAAAGGTATAGAGACGAGAGAGGGCACGCTCCTTGTTCTTGGGTTGGTCACGCGTCTCCGTACACTCGATGAGTATTTCCTCGGTCTCTCCAGTATTCGGGTTCTTCCACATATAGCGGAGACGGACACCAGACTCGACCTTATTAACATTCTGACCACCGGCACCACTGGAACGGAAGGTATCCCATTTGATTTCTCCCTCGTTGATATGCACCTCAAACTTATCAGCCTCAGGGAGTACGGCAACAGTAGCAGCACTGGTGTGCATACGTCCCTGTGTCTCTGTTGCAGGAACACGCTGTACACGGTGTACACCAGACTCGTATTTCAGCGTACCATAGACATCAGCACCACTGACGGCAAAGTCGATTTCCTTATATCCACCGACAGCACCTTCCGATACACTGGTGATAGAGAGGTTCCATCCTTTAGAATCGCAATAGCTCTTATACATCTTAAAAAGGTCACCGGCAAACAGACAGGCTTCATCACCACCTGTTCCTGCACGGATTTCCATCTGTACGTTCTTCGCATCCTCAGGGTCCTTTGGGATGAGGGCAATCTTGATCTCCTCTTCCAGTTTTGGTTGCAGAGCCTCGTTCTCAGCCAGTTCCTCGCGTGCCATCTCTTTCATTTCTGCATCATCCTCGTTGGCAAGGATGTCCTTTGCCTCCTTAATACTGTTCAGACAGGAGATATAACGCTTGCGGGCATCCATGATATCCCCCAAGTCCTTATATTCCTTCGTGAGTTTCACGAAACGGTTCTGGTCAGCAATTACGCTGGGGTCGGTAATCAATGTTGACACCTCCTCGAAGCGTGCCTCCAGTCCGTCGAGTTTCTGTAATATACTATTATTCTCCATATTCCAAATAGATACTTGTTTATTTCCTCACCAACTCCCAGAATGCAATGGCAGATGCCGCGGCTACATTCAGCGAGTCCACACCATGTGACATAGGGATTTTTACCACATAGTCTGCTTCTGCTATGGTCTCCTTCGGCAGTCCATCTCCCTCTGTTCCCATGATGATGGCAAGTCGCTCCTCTTGTTTAAGAACAGGGGCATCGAGTGGGAGAGAGTTGTCTGACAGTGCCATTGCCAGTGTCTTGAATCCCCAATCGTGCAGTTGGCTGATGTCACCTTCTATCCAAGTCCAAGGGACGAGGAACACTGCCCCCATCGACACTCTGACAGCCCTTCGGTTCAGCGGGTCACATGAGTTCGTCGTCAGTAGGACGGCATCAACCCCCAGTGCCGCCGCAGAGCGGAAGATGGCACCAATATTAGTGGTATCGACTATACCATCTATGACCACGATACGATGTGTGTCCTTGCAAATGGCTTCCACGCTCTTCAGGGTGGGGCGACGCATGGCACAAAGCACTCCTCTTGTAAGAGTATATCCTGTCAGCTTGGCAAGAAGCTCACGACTGCCAGTATATATTGGTATGTCGCCACATTGCTGGATGATATCAGCAGCATCTCCATGGATATGTTTCCGTTCGCAGAGCAGTGCCACAGGCTGATAACCAGCTTCCATTGCCACTCGAATCACTTTTGGGCTCTCCACAATGAAAATGCCCTTTTCTGGTTCTATCCTGTTGCGCAGTTGTGCCTCAGTCAGTGTACTGAACAACTCCACACCTGGATGTGTGAGTGCTGAAATCTCAATGACGGGCATTTTATTTCTGTGCACGAAGTGCGGCAAGGCTTTCTTTGAGAGCAGCAATCTTTTCCTCAGAGTCACTCTGCTTCTTGCGCTCTAAGGCTACAACCGCTTCTGGCGCATTAGCGACGAACCGCTCATTGGAGAGTTTTTTCATGACACCAGCAAGGAAACCTTCGAGGTGTTTCAACTGGGTCTCCTGCTTCTCTATCTCAGCATCGATATCAATCATATTACCCAGAGGAACGGCAAACTCGTCTGTTCCTACCATGAAGGCAGAAGCCGTTGCATCTTTCTCGTTGACCACTTGGATGGCACTGACATTTGCCATTTTCATGACAGCGGCGGTATATGTCTCGTAGTGGTTGACAGTAACAGCCTGCAGCTCCAATGCTTCTTTGGGTGCGATGTTCTTCTGGTTGCGTACCATGCGGACACCACTGACAATCTGTTTCACCAGCTCAATATCATCAACAAGTTTTTTCTCTGCAGCTGTAGGAGTCTCCAACTTCAGACTTTCACGCATGATGCTCTCTCCTGCCTTCCGCTCATAGAGTGCCTGCCATAACTCCTCTGTGATAAAGGGCATGAAGGGGTGTAACATCTTCAACAGGATATCGAAGAAATGCAATGTCGCCTCGTAGGTGGTCTTGTCGATAGGCTGTGCCTCGCCATTGATATAGGCAGGCTTTACCATCTCCAGATACCAACTTGAGAACTCGTCCCAGAATAACTTGTAGACAACCATAAGTGCCTCGGAGATACGATATTTTGAGAACAAATCTTGCAACTCCTCATTGACAAGTTTGAGCTTGGCTTCGAACCATGCCACGGCAATCTTGCTTGCCTCTGCCTGGTCGGTGTCAGCAACCTGCCATCCCTTGATGAGACGGAAAGCATTCCATATCTTATTATTAAAGTTACGTCCTTGCTCACACAGACTCTCATCAAAGAGAATGTCATTTCCGGCAGGGGCGGAGAGCATCATACCCATACGCACACCATCTGCACCGAATTTCTCAATCAATTCAATGGGGTCAGGAGAGTTGCCCAGTGACTTGGACATCTTGCGTCCCAGTTTGTCACGGACAATACCTGTGAAGTAGACATGTCTGAAAGGCATCTTGCCTACATACTCATAGCCTGCCATGATCATACGTGCCACCCAAAAGAAGATGATGTCAGGACCTGTTACAAGGTCGGAAGTGGGGTAGTAATATGCCAATTCCTCGCTCTTGGGGTTGTTGATGCCATCAAACAGGGAGATGGGCCACAACCATGAAGAGAACCATGTGTCCAGAGCATCCTCGTCTTGTTTCAAGTCAGCATCTGTTATTGCAGGATTTTTCTGCTTGGCAAGCTCAAGAGCTTTCTCTCGAGTCTCTGCCACTACGAAGTCGCCCTCCTCATTATAATAATAGGCAGGGATACGGTGACCCCACCAGAGTTGACGAGAGATACACCAGTCTTGAATGTTTTCCAACCAGTTCTTGTAAGTCGTCTTGTATTTTGTGGGGTAGAATTTGATATCATCGCTCATTACAGGTGGCAGGGCGATATCTGCAAAATGCTTCATTTTCAAGAACCACTGCAAAGAAAGGCGTGGCTCGATAGCTGTATCCGGATTACGCTCAGAGTAACCTACCTTATTGGTATAGTCCTCAATACGCTCCATTAGTCCTGCGTCCTGTAGGTCTTTTGCAATCTGTTTACGACAGTCGAAACGATCCATGCCGACGTATAATGGTGACTGCTCGGAGATGGTGCCGTCGGCATTGAAAATGTCGATGGTCTCCAAGTTGTGGGTCTTACCAAGCATATAGTCATTAGTGTCGTGGGCTGGTGTCACCTTCAGACATCCCGTACCGAATTCAATGTCTACATAACGGTCCTCTATCACAGGAATCACGCGGTTGACTAGTGGAACAATGACTTTACGTCCTTTCAACCACTGGTTCTTGGGATCTTTTGGGTTGATACACATCGCCGTATCACCCATGATGGTCTCTGGACGGGTGGTGGCAACAACGGCATAATAACCTTTGGCATCCTTATGGATAATATTACCCTCTTTCTCTAGACTCTCTTGGTTATCTAAGGCCTCCAGACCATCAACATAATATTTCAAATGGAATAGATGACTCTTCTCCTCACGATAAATAACTTCTTCGGTAGACAATGCTGTCAGAGCTTTGGGGTCCCAGTTGACCATGCGTAAACCCCGATAAATGAGTCCTTTGCTGTAGAGGTCAACGAAAACTTTGATGACACTCCTCGAGCGTTTCTCATCCATCGTAAAGGCAGTACGGTCCCAGTCACAGGAAGCCCCTAGGCGACGTAACTGCTTAAGGATAATGCCCCCATGCTCATCGGTCCAGTCCCATGCATGTTTCAGGAATTCCTCACGTGTGAGGTCGTGTTTCTTGATACCCTGCTCTGCCAGCTTCTTTACTACCTTAGCCTCAGTAGCAATAGAGGCATGGTCTGTTCCTGGCACCCAGCAGGCATTCTTTCCCTCCATACGGGCACGGCGCACCAAAATATCCTGGATGGTATTATTTAACATGTGTCCCATGTGAAGCACACCCGTTACGTTGGGTGGCGGGATGACAATTGTATAAGGCTCGCGACCATCAGGTTTGCTGGCAAACAACTTGTTGTCCAGCCAATACTGATACCATTTCGATTCGACCTCTTTGGGATCGTATTTACTTGCTAGTTCCATAACTTATTTAATAATGACGTGCAAAGGTAAACAAAAAAAACGAAACTGCCAAATAGGTCGTGGAAATTTGGTGGTTTCGTTTTTATTTTGTACTTTTGCATGGATTATGGAGCAGATGCATACAAGAGAAGAAAAAATGGCTGCCTTTGGGCGAATGCTTGATGTGCTGGACACATTGAGGGAGAAATGTCCTTGGGATAAGAAGCAGACGAATGAAAGCCTGCGTCCCAATACGATAGAGGAGACTTATGAGCTGTGTGATGCTTTGATGAAGGGTGAGGCGTCCGAAATATGCAAGGAATTAGGTGATGTCTTATTGCATGTCGGCTTCTATGCAAGAATAGGAGAAGAGAATCGTCAATTTGATATAGCAGATGTTTGTAATCATCTGGTTGACAAACTGATATTCAGGCACCCACATGTGTATCATCCTTCTCAGATCGGAGCCCCAGCTCCTCAGCCTTTACCCTATGGTGAGGATGCAGGAAAGAGTGAATTCTCAGAGGCGAAAAACGTGGAGCAGGTTCTTGATAATTGGGAACAGATTAAGCAGAAGGAAAAGGATGGTAATAAAAGTGTGCTGAGCGGAGTCCCAATAGCCCTTCCCTCTATGATCAAAGCATATCGTATACAAGACAAGGCTCGTCATGTGGGTTTTGACTGGGAGGACAAACAAGATGTATGGTCGAAAGTCCGTGAGGAGTTGGATGAGTTGGAGGTGGAGTTGAAGCGGGAAGACAAGAAGCGCTCTGAGCAAGAACTGGGAGACTTTCTCTTTGCTGTTATCAATGCGGCGCGTCTGTATCACCTGAATCCCGACAATGCGTTGGAAACAACCAATCAAAAGTTTATCCGACGATTTAATTTTATAGAACAACATAGTATTAAGGAAGGGAAACCCCTGACAGAGATGACCCTCGGGGAAATGGACGCTCTGTGGGATGAGGCAAAGAAAAATGAGAATTATTAAATAAATGATTATGAAGAAAATAGTATTTGTATCGATGTTAATGACTACTATAGTAGTTATGACAAGTTGCGGCGGAAAGACACAGCCTGTTCCTTTCGACAATGGTGACTCTACGGATATGAGCGCCATGCAGGATCCTACCATCTATGGTATTTGTGGCGAGAGTACGGCAATGAATACACTGCAGGTCGTCACGGATTTGGGTGACACTATTCAGCTGGATATCACTTATGCTCGTGAGAACAACCAGGTTTTTGGTGGCTTACAGGCAGGCGACCGTATGGCAGTAGTTCCCAATGCCAAGAAGACAGAGGCGTTGATTGTTATCAACCAGGCTGCATTATTAGGAAACTGGGTTATGCCTAATCCGTTGGATGGTAGTGATGAAGTCGGTTTCAAGATTAAGGAAGGTGGCATTGTAGAGGGTATAGAACAGAGCACTCTTTCCTATAAGACTTGGCGGCTGGTTCGTGGTAAACTTGAATTGGTTGATGTCCGTGAAGGTGCTGGCGAGGAGGAAGAGGTGAATCTGTATGATATAGTGCGGTTGTCTCCTGATTCTTTGATACTCAAAGACGGTGAGGATACTTATGAGTATGGACGCCAGCAGTTGAAGAAACCTGATTCGGATATCAAACTGGAGGAGGCTTCAGAGGACGACTATAAGATTTGATGAATTCTTGGAACCGTTTAAGATTCATATTTTAGGTTGTGGGAGTGCTTTACCCACGCTTCGCCATTATTCTTCGTCGCAAGTAGTGGAGATAAGGGGAAAGCAATTCATGATAGATTGTGGAGAGGGAACGCAGATGCAGTTGCGGCGTTCCCGTATCCGTTTTACCAAGCTCTCTGCAGTGTTTATTAGTCATCTCCATGGCGACCACTGTTTCGGACTTATCGGGATGATCAGTACTTTTGGTTTGCTAGGACGAACTGCAAAACTGGATGTCTATGCTCCGGCGGCGTTAGAGCAGATGCTTGATGAACAGATGCGTCTATATTGTCATGGACTCGAATTTGAGGTGGTCTTCCATGTTGTCGATACCACCCAACAGCAGGTCATCTATGAGGATCGTAGTCTGACAGTGGAATCTGTCCCCTTGGAACATCGTGTGCCTTGTTGTGGCTTCTTGTTTAAGGAAAAACCAACGATGCCGCATATCAAGCGTGATATGATGGATTTCTATCATATTCCTGTTAGTCAGATTTACAACATCAAGGGTGGGGCAGACTGGATGACACCAGAAGGGGAGGTGATTCCCAACAGTCGTTTGGTAGAGCCAGTAGAGCCAGCCCGTAGTTATGCCTATTGCAGCGATACCAGGTATATCCCTACTTTATACGAGCGTATCAAGGGTGTGACGGCACTATATCATGAGAGCACCTATGGGGAGGATTGTATACAACATGCAGAGAAATACTACCATTCCACAGCTCTTCAGGCGGCAATGGTGGCTCGTGATGCTCAAGTCGGGAAATTGCTGTTAGGCCATTACTCTTCGCGTTATGAGGATGAGAACGTCCTGCTTGAAGAGGCAAAAAAAGTGTTCGAGGACAGCTTTTTGTGTGATGAACAGATGATTTTTGAGCTGTAAACGCATTTTTTCACATTAAAATTTGGCATTTTCAAATATTATTCCTACTTTTGCATTTGTAATATGTATAGCGTATGACAAAACGAGTACTTATAATAACGCTTTTCGTCGCATGTTTCTTCATGCTACCAATAACTATTCAGGCGGTTCCGTCAGAGAGTTTTGGTATTGAGCAGAATGATGAGAAGAACGAGGCGCAGATTAGTGTGTCTAAGTCTACTGTCCATATTATAAACGCAGAAGGGCAGGTGATGGAGGTGATCTCATTGACAGGTCGTCATGTGATGTCTGTACGTATTGAGAGCCCGGCACAAAGAATTGAATTAACAAACATACCTAAAGGTTGCTACATTATCAAAGTCGGAAAGGTTGTCAGAAAGATAGTCATCTGACATTCCTTTTATTCTTGATGCTTTCTTGTCTCCTCGTGGGATGTGGAAAAGATTCTATCAGGAAAGGTGATATCACAATAGAGGCGTTTTCAGATCTGAAAACGCCTACTTTTCAAATAACACCTGCTGAAATCCAGTCTGTACTGAAGAATATGGGTAAGGTTGGCAAGGATTCCATGTCACCCGCTTGCCGTACGGCTTTGTATTACCATGAAGGTGGATCGATGTTGTGGATTGGAAGACAGGGAATTACAAACATGGCGGATACACTGATACAACAGTTATCTCAAGTCAACCAGATAGGTTTCTCCAAAACGCAATTTAAGGTCAAGGAATTAGAGGCAGAAATACACCGTTTCAAAACCTTGGACTTTGACCAACATCATTCGGTAAATGATGTGATTGCTCATTTGGAATATAACCTGACATATGCTTATCTGACATATGTGGCAGGACAGCAGTATGGTTTTGTGAATCCCAAGGTGGCTATGAACAGATTTGACTCGAAGCCTGACAGTACTGGACAAGTAAAGACGCATTATGTGAACCAATACGATACTCCAGTTTTACGTCCGGCTCCTGCTTTTTATCAGAAAGCCTTAAGGAAAATCAGAAACGACAGTGTTGGTCCTATGATGCGAGAGGTGGAGCCGCAGTCTCCGCTCTATCGTAGTCTCCTTCGCCAGTTGTCTGACTCTTCTTCGGAGAAGCGAATGAAAGTCCTTGTTAATATGGAACGCTGTCGCTGGAAAGAGAAGAATCCCATGCCGACAACAGGAAAATGGGTAGTCGTCAATATCCCTGCATTTATGTTATATGCTTTTGGACCAGACTCTACTATGTCAATGCGTATTGGGTGTGGTAAGACGAGTACGAGAACTCCTTTGCTGACCAGTGCGATTGAGTATATGCAAATAAACCCGGAATGGAATATCCCACAGAGTATCATTAATAATGATGTGCTTCATCATGCCGGGGACAGTAGTTACTTTGCCCGTCATCGCTATTATATCGCAGAGCGTTCGACGGGTAAGAAGGTGGCTATTAGCAGTGTTTCACGTGCAATGCTCTCAAGTGGTAAATACCGAGTGTCGCAAGATGGTGGAAGAGGTAATTCCTTGGGTCGTATCGTTTTTCGCTTTAAGAATAACTTCTCGGTCTATCTGCACGACACCTCTACACCAGGTTTCTTCCAGAACAGTTGGCGAGGTGTGTCACATGGTTGTGTCCGTGTGCAGCGTCCTTTCGATCTTGCCCATTTCTTGTTGGGGGATGTTGACGATTGGACATTGGATAAAATCCGTATCTCGATGGATATCTCTCCTCAAACAGAGCAGGGTAAGGACTATGTCCGTTCTCATGCACCGGAAGAAAATGAGAATGGCAGGAAGTTGCCACATAAATTAATCAGCTATATGCCTGTGAAGCCTCACGTACCTCTTTATATTATATATTACACCATATATCCAGATGAGCATGGGCTAATTCAGACTTATCCGGATGTCTATGGCTATGATAAGCTTGTCTGGAATCATCTCAAGAAATTTATCTAATGACTGTTGACGAGAGACAGTTGGTTACCATGCTCTCCGACCCATCAACACAACGGAAGGCTTTTGAGCAGGTGGTACGACAGTATAGCGAGCAACTATATTGGCAGGTTCGGCGTATCGTACTCTCCCATGAGGATGCCAATGACGTGATGCAGAATGTGATGTTGAAAGCATGGAGCAGCCTTGATTCTTTCCGCCAGGACTCTAAGTTATCAACATGGCTTTATCGCATTGCCATTAACGAAAGCCTTGATTTCGTGCGCCGTCAAAAAGTGGCAGATATGGTCAGTGCAGATGATTCTGTGGGAATAGCCAATACGTTAATGGCTGATCGCTATTTTGATGGCGATGAGACAGAGGCACAATTGCAGGAGGCGATTGCACAGTTGCCGGAAGTACAGCGAACAGTATTCAATCTCCGTTATTATGACGAGATGAAATATAGTGAGATGAGTAAGATTCTCAACACTTCAGAGGGTGCGTTGAAAGCATCCTACCATATTGCCGTGAAGAAAATTTCAGAGTTTTTTAAACAACGGGATTAAACTTTCCGAAAGAGTGAACGTCCAATAAATAAAGAAACAATGATGAACGAAGAGAAATATCTTGAAGAACGACTGTCAAAAAAGAATCCTTTCCAAGTTCCGGAAGGATACTTCGATAGTTTTACCGAACAGGTGATGCGTCAGATTCCAGAGCGTCAACAGGGGGCTCGACGCATGTTGCTTCGTCCGTGGATGTATGCCGCAGCCTGTCTGGTGGTTATCGTATTCAGTGTGGCTTTATACTTCTCAAAAATAGATCCAGACACTCCTGAGTTGCCTCAGGTTGCTGTCACGGAGTCTTATATTGATGAGGCCGCTGACTATGCAATGATTGACAATACTGATATTTATGCCTGTCTGGCAGAAAACTAAAAGGAGATGTGTATGAAAAGATTAGTA
The DNA here is from genome assembly GCF_900115435.1 of Prevotella sp. tf2-5. Classification (GTDB taxonomy): domain Bacteria; phylum Bacteroidota; class Bacteroidia; order Bacteroidales; family Bacteroidaceae; genus Prevotella. The sequence continues at coordinate 67,155 of NZ_FOWK01000006.1, read as the reverse complement.
TTACTTGGCTGCTCTATCATGTTGTTCATGTTTTGTATGGCACAGGAGAAAAAATTCTCACCAGAGAAGTTTGATGCTGAGATGACTGCCTATATTACCAAACAGGCACGTCTTACAGACGAAGAGGCGGCCAAACTCTTTCCTCTGCTTCGCGAGATGCATAAGCAACAGCGTTGTCTGTACCAGAAGAAACGGAGTTATGGAAAGGAGAAACCTGCCACTGAAGAAGGTTGTGCTAATGCTATCCACAATCGTGACAAACTGGACATAGAACTCAAACAACTGGAGCAGACTTATCATAAGAAGATGATGTGTGTGCTTCCGGCGTCAAAGGTATATGATGTCATTAAAGCTGAGAGTCAGTTCCACCGCCAGATGATGAAAGGGTGGCAGAAGGGCAGACGCCCTTGAGGTCACATTTCCCGCAATGGGGCTTTCTGGAGGTACATACATATCTGCCGTGAAGCAATAACCAATGGTGTGCCCGTGGAATATCTTCCGCGGGTATGTTTTTTACTAGCACCTGTTCAACTTTATAAGGAGTGTCGTCATTCTTCGTCACCAGTCCTAAACGATGACTGACACGGAATACGTGTGTGTCAACAGCCATGGTCGACTTTCCGAAGGCAACACTCTGTATGACATTTGCTGTCTTCCTGCCCACACCAGGTAGGTCAAGCAACTGATTCATGTCTGACGGAACTTCTCCTCCGTATCTCTCCATCAACGCACGGGCCATCCTTACCAAATGGTCTGCCTTTGAGTTGGGGTAGGATACACTCTTGATGTACTCCAGCACGTCCTCCGCTTCTGCTTTTGCCATCGCTTTCGCATCGGGATAATGGCGAAATAGTTCTGGTGTGACTTGGTTGATACGTTTATCCGTACATTGTGCGCTCAATATGACAGCTACCAACAGTTGGAATACACTACCGAACTCTAATTCAGTTTGTACCTCCGGCATCTGTTTGCGGAAATATTGAAGGATATACGCATATTTTTCTTTTCGTGTCATAACTTATGCTGTTTATATTTTCTATTTTGCTGCGAAAATACGAAAAATGAAACAAATATCAAAGTCCTAGAGCAGATTTCTTTAGAAAGACACCGCTTGGGAGAAGGAGGAAGATCTTCTATGACAAGATATAATAAAAGATGTGAAAGGCTTTTGTGGTTTAGTCTTTTCTTGTTAAATTTGCATTCGCTAAAAGAAAAAAGATAATGAGACGTACAATAATATATACATTATTTGTTTTATTTGGGACAGTAACAACAGTGGCGCAGAACTATGAGGATGTACAGTGTGAGGACACTTGTACACATGTGCATGGTATTGATATGAGCCACTATCAGGGTAATGTGTTCTGGGAGACTGTAGGTGATAACACAAAAATGTCATATGTCTACCTGAAGGCGACGGAAGGTGGTGACAGGATAGACGAGATGTTTGAACGCAACATCAATCTGGCGCATCGCTATGGATTGAAGGTGGGTAGTTATCATTTCTATCGTCCAAAAGTCAACCAGAGAATACAACTTGAGAATTTTAAGACGCAATGCCTGCCTGGTGAGCAGGATTTGATTCCAATGATTGATGTGGAGTCTATGGGAGGGCTTCCTGTGGAGGAATTCTGTGACTCACTGTTAAAGTTCCTTGACTTGGTAGAGGAGGCATATCGTCAGAAACCATTGGTGTATACCTATCGAAATTTTTACAATAAGTATTTGGTGGGAAAATTGGACGACTACAAATTAATGATTGCCATGTATACTGATGAGGAGCCTGTCTTGGCTGACGAGCGTGACATCGTTGCCTGGCAGTATACTGGTAAGGGCCGACTGACGGGTGTCAACGGCTATGTGGATAAGAGCCGGCTGATGGGACAGCATAAGTTGCGTGAGTTACGCTTTCATCATCATTAGTTATTCTTCGATATGGGAGAGGGAGTGGGCGAAATTGGCAAAGAAATTAGTGATAGCCTCGCTCGGATAATAGCTCATATATTTGGCAGAATGGCGGACATGCCACATCATAGCGTCGGAATTGTTGGTACGTACGAACACATTCTTTCCTTGTGTGAAATACCAGTCAACGGCTTGTTCGCTTGACGTGTTCATGATATCTTCGGCAATGCGGATGGTGCTCTTGCCAATGTACGCTTTGGTGAAAGGAATTTCTTCTGGCTTGAAGTCGAAGAAATGTACTAACAGTGCGGCTTCCAGTCGGACGATTTTCCCCATGTGTAACTTCTTGATCCAGTCTGCCAGTTGCTGGTAGTCAATCTGATCCTTAGTAGTACGGAGGTAGATACCTAGTTCCACCAGATGACGCATATTAATACCTTGTGTGAGGATAAAACGAGCCAGCCGAATGATATTATAGAGCAGTTCCAGAGTCGGTGAGTTGCCTTCCTTCTCAGTCCATTGTTGCAGTTTATGATTTAACAGGGGGTTGGTGAGCCGTTGTTCCTCGTCCTTCACGATTTCTGTATCAGCCATCATGGCACTTTCTTTCCATTGTATCATCTGTTCCTGACGAATCTGAAGAAAGAAATCGTCATGACTAGTCTGGATGCCGTCATAGACCCATGGTGTCACATCGTGCATCTGTGAGAGTTGGTAAAGTCTTTTCCATTTCCATGCACTCATGGGCTCTATCCGTTCGCGTTGTCCGAAAGCGCCACTCTTGAGCAGTCTGAGAAAGTTACGTTGTATGATATCCATTTATGAGAATTTTTTAGGGTAACGGAACAGAATGGAGAAAAGGGACATAATGCCTAGAAGGAAAGGATAGTAGAGGTAGGGCACAATACTGACGGGGTTAAGGGCAGCCAGTCCTCCTGCCATCAACAGCTGTGCGCCATACGGGATGATCCCCTGCATCATACAGGAGAAAGTATCGAGTATCGAGGCACATTTACGGTTGTCTACCCCGAAACGGTCACCGATCTTCTTGGCAATACCTCCTACCGTCAGGATGGCTACAGTATTATTTGCCGTACAGATATTCACTAGTGAAACTAAGGTAGCAATTGACAGTTCGGCACCCCGTTTGTTATTTACGTGACGGGTCATCAATTTAATGATGAAATCAATACCTCCATTGTGCTTGATGAGTTCCAGTAGTCCTCCTGCCATAATGGTGATGATAATAAGCTCACCCATGTTCAGAATGCCGTCACCCATCGCCTTCATCCATCCGTAGATGTCGAAGGCGTCATAACAGAGTCCGATAATACCAGAGAGTAATAGTCCGAGTGCAATGACTGCCATTACATTCATACCGAAAATCGCAGTAACAAGTACCGCTAGGTATGGCAATACTTTCCAGAATTCCACGTTGCCCGTTGGTTGCTGCATAGGGGTGTGAATACCCATAAACAGATATATCAGCAACATGACGATTGCTACAGGCATTACGATATAGGAGTTGACACGGAATTTATCGCTCAGTCGGCACTCTTGTGTGGATGTTGCCACAATCGTTGTATCTGAGATAAACGAGAGATTGTCGCCAAAGAAGGAGCCTCCTACAACAATTGCCACTATCATCGGTAAATCCTCCCCCAAATGATTGGCGATACCTGCCGCGATGGGTGTAAGTGCCACGATGGTCCCCACACTCGTACCAATGGATATAGAGATAAAGCAGGCGGCGATGAACAGACCGGCAAGTAACATGTTGGCAGGTAATAATGTGAGGGTGAGGTTAACGGTGGCATCAATAGACCCCATCGTTTTCGCAGTGTTTGCGAAAGCACCGGCAAGGATGAATATCCAGATCATCAGCATCATCTGTGACGTACCTGCTCCACGACTGTAGATATCGATGCGCTTTCTGATGGGGATGCCTCCAGAGATAACGACAGCATAGATGCTCGCTACCATGAAGGCAACGGTGATGGGTACTTTATAAAAGTCACGAGCGATGATGCTCGTGACTAAATAAAGTACTATAAACACCAGAAGCGGTGATAATGCGATCAGACCTTTCTTCAATTTTTTAATCTTTCAATTCTACAAAGTAACGCCATTCTTGAAGATAGAAATCTCACGATAGCCGTTAGCTTCATTGCGAGCCTGTTCTCCAGAGGCTACAGCAAGAACTTTATCGATGAATTCCGGAACGAGTTCTGTCATGGTTCGTCCCTCAACCAACTGTCCTGCGGAGAAGTCTACCCAATGGGGTTTGTTCTTGGCGAGGGTAGGGTTGGTCGCTATCTTCATTGTGGGCACAAAAGTACCGAATGGTGTTCCACGTCCAGTGGTGAAAAGTACGATATGGCAACCACAAGAGGCGAGAGCCGTAGACGCTACGAGGTCATTGCCAGGAGCAGATAGTAGATTGAGTCCGGGATTCTTCAAACGGTCGCCATATTCCATGACACCACTGACAGGAGCCTTACCGCATTTCTGAGTACAGCCTAAAGCCTTGTCCTCAAGAGTTGAGATGCCACCAGCTTTGTTTCCAGGGCTGGGGTTCTCACCAACGGGCTCGCCGTGTGAGAGGAAATAGTTCTTGAAATTGTTGATCATCGAGACTGTCTGGCTGAAAAGCTCTGGTGTCGTACAACGGTTCATGAGAATCGTCTCGGCACCAAACATCTCAGGTACCTCAGTCAATACACTGGTTCCGCCTTGTGCCACCAACCAGTCGCTGAACTCACCCACCAACGGGTTGGCTGTGATGCCACTGAATCCATCAGAGCCACCACATTTCAGACCGACTCTTAATTTCGAAACAGGGACATCCACTCGCTTGTCCTGCTTGGCAATACCATAGAGGTCACGCAGTATTTCCATACCAGCCTCTATCTCGTCACCCTCCACTCGTTGGGTAACGAGCAGTTTGATACGGTCTTTGTCATAGTCGCCCAACATCGCCATAAAATCTTCAGGCTGGTTGTTCTCACATCCAAGACTTAACACTAATACGCCACCGGCATTGGGATGCAGACAGATGTCTCGCAGTACCTTTCGCGTATTCTCATGGTCATCAGAAAGCTGTGAACAACCATAGTTGTGATGCCATGTCCAGATGGCGTCGACACCTTCACCCTTAGTCTCCATCATCAGACGGTGACTCAATTGTTCTGCGATGCCGTTGACGCATCCTACGGTGGGCACAATCCATATCTCATTACGAACACCCACATCCCCGTTCTTCCGAATATATCCCTTAAAGGTTCGCTTCTCGTCTTTGATTCTAAGAGGCTCGTTAACAGGGTTGTATGTGTATTCAAGTGTTCCGCTGAGGTTGGTCTTGAGGTTATTCTCGTTTACCCAATCTCCAGCTTTCATGTCTTGACGAGCATGACCGATTGGATAACCGTATTTGATAATATTCTCTCCCTCTTTCACTTCTTTAATAAGAACTTTGTGACCAGCAGGAGTATCTTGATTCACGGTGATTTGTTTGCCGTCAATCTCGATGATTTCACCCTTCTTCTTGGGTTGCAGACAAACCACGACGGAGTCGGCGGGATTGATTTTTAAAAATGTAGCTTGTTCCATAATTATATTGTATTTGTTTAAGTAGTTTATCCGATATTCTTACGGCGGTAGAAGTCAATGTTCTCCTTCGTTAATAACTCGATAGGCATGTAATTGATGGGCTCAACCTCTTTTTTCAGTACAATCGCATTGAAGAGTGTCTCGATACAGGAGTAACCCTGCATATATCCATGCTGTGCGATGAGGAAGGAAATACTGCCTTGACGTACACATTCCGCATTCTTCGGCACCATGTCGTAGCCCATAATCTGAATGTTACGACGGTTGGAGCGTAACAGATACTCGCCTACCAGATGCGCTTTTGAATTGAAGGTGATACAATGGTGGGTATGTGGGTGCTTGGTGAAAAACTCATCGAGAATGGCATCATAATTCTCGCGTTTCTCGTCCAAAGAGAGATTCACCTCGTTAATAGTCACATCAGGATAATGGTCGTGCATATAATGGCGGAACCCCGTCTCACGATTCTCCTGCTGCTTCGATGCCACATTGCCGTTGCGCATCTGTTTCATCAGCATGATCTCTTTCTCATGAGGAGCCAGCATCATCAGCATCCGGGCGGCAAAGTAGCCACTGGAAAAAGAGTCTTGACCATAGAACGACAATGGCTTAAGATCTGGCATGTATGAGTCAAGCAGGACAAAGGGAATCCCTTGTTCGTGCAATTGATCCGTGAATTTACGAGTGACATCCAGTTTAGAGGGGACGATAATCACACCATGGGGCTTCTGCTTCAGACACTCGTTGGTGACTTTTGTGAATGTCTCCGTCGAGAAACGGTTGTAATACATCATCTTCTGACTAATACGGAAGTCGCTACGACGGTCACAGGCATCAAGGACACCTTCTTCCACCTCTTCCCAATAAGCCTCCGACTCGTGCTTGGGGATGATGCAATAGAATGTATACGATTTGTTATAAGCTAGGGCGGAGGCATACATGTTTGGCTTGTAGTCCATTTCCTTCAGCGCCTTCTCTACCTTTTCCAAAGCACTTTTCGATACGTTAGGGCGTTTATGCAGTACACGGTCTACCGTGCCCACACTCACACCAGCTCTTTCGGCAATATCCTTGATCCTGATTTTACCTGTATCCATTGTTCATTTCAAATGAAGGGAATAACACTGCAAGTGGAGCCCACGGAGACTGTGGTAAAAGCAGACCGTGTGCTGACACTCTTCATGCTCAACACCCTTGCCGATAATGCCCGTAAGTTTACGGAGCGGGGTGGGGAGGTCTGTGTCTCTGCTGTGGAGACCGCTGATTATGTGGAACTCTCAGTTAAGGATACAGGAAAAGGTATTCCAGAGACAGAACTGGCACAGGTGTTCAATCACCAGGTGAAGGGCGGACATGGTTTTGGACTGATGAACTGTAAGGGCATTATTGAGAAATATCGTAAGATCAGTCAGATATTCCAGGTGTGCCACCTCTCTGCAGAGAGTGAGGAGGGTAAGGGGAGCCGTTTCTTTTTCCGTCTGCCCAAAGGAATCATGAGACTATTGGTTGTTGGCATACTCCTGCTGACATCTGGTACTCTTCCTGCCTATAGTCAACGGCAGACAGCTAACAGTGATATCGACCAGGCTCATATCTTTGCCGATTCTGCCTATTTCTCAAATATCAATGGCACTTATGCGAGAACATTGGAGTTTGCCGACTCTTGTCGTAAATATCTGAATGCCCACTATCTGTCACAGCATCCTAAAGGCAGCTTGTTGATGCAACGTCAGGGTAATGCTTCCTTGGTGGCACCAGAGATACAATGGTTGTACGACAGTGTGAGCACGAACTATCAGATTATCCTTGATATCCGTAATGAGAGTGCAGTGGCGGCTCTTGCCCTCCATGAATGGGAATTATACGCTTATAATAATAAAGTTTATACCCAGCTCTTCAAAGAACTCTCTGCGGATAACACGTTGGCGGACTATTGCCGTATGATGCAGCAGTCACAGTCGAATAAGCGTATCGCCATCATCTTGCTGATTCTGATTCTTATGCTGATGATACCTGCCTATTACATGCTTTACTACAGACATCGTCTGTATAACCGCTTCCGCAAGGAACGACTGCAACAAACCAATCTGGAGATGGCGGAAGATGAGTTGCGTAGGGCAGAGTTAGAAGACAGCAACCTGCATGTGTCGAATGCCGTCCTGGATAATTGCCTGTCGACACTCAAACACGAGACGATGTATTATCCCAGTCGTATCCGTCAACTGGCAGACAAAGGTGAAACACAGTCGATGCTGGAGGTGGCATCCTATTATCGGGAACTCTACGGGCTATTGAGCGAACAGGCTCTCCGTCAGACAGAGCAGGTGAAATTGCATCTGAAGAAAGTGGAACTTTACGGACAGGAGGTCTTAGGCGATGAGCACATGCTGCGCTACCTTTTTGAACTGCTGAAAGGCGATGTGACTGTGGAGGTGAAGGATCAGCAATACCTGCTATATACCATTCGCCGTGCCGACTTGCAGATAACGGAAGAAGAAGCTGCCAATCTTTTCTCTCCCCAGATGAATACCATACCGTATCTGCTCTGTCGTCAGATCGTGCGTGACCATGGGGAGGCGACCAACCGTCGTGGTTGTGGTATCTGGGCGAAAGTGGCAGAAGGAATAACATGGATTCAAATAACACTACCAAGATATGGAAAACTTTAAGTTGATGATCGTTGAGGATGTGCCCCTCGAACTCAAAGGCACGGAGGGTATTGTCCGTCATGAGATTCCAGAGGCGGAGGTGATAGGTACAGCAACTAATGAGGTGGAATACTGGCGGTTGATCAAGAAACAACAGCCGGACCTCGTGTTACTTGATCTTGGACTTGGCGGGTCCACCACTGTGGGTGTGGAGATCTGCCGGCATACCAAGGAACAGTATCCGCAGGTGAAAGTACTGATCTTCACTGGTGAGATACTGAATGAGAAACTATGGGTGGATGTCCTTGACGCTGGTGCCGATGGTATCATCCTGAAGAGTGGTGAGTTACTCACCCGTGCCGATGTCCGTGCGGTGATGGAAGGAAAACAACTGGTGTTCAATGAGCCTATCCTCCAGAAAATAGTGGAGCGATTTAAGTATGTCGTATCCTCACAGCTGGTACGCCAGGAGGCGTTGGTTAACTATGAGATCGACGAGTATGACGAGCGTTTCCTTCGTCATCTTGCCCTTGGCTATACCAAGGAGCAGATAACTAATCTTCGTGGTATGCCCTTTGGAGTGAAGAGCTTGGAGAAAAGACAGAACGAGCTGGTACGCAAACTGTTTCCTGGTGGGGAGAGTGTCAACGCCACCCGTCTGGTCGTTCGTGCCCTTGAGCTTCGTATCCTTGACATTGATAATCTTGAGCCCGATACTGAATGAGGAGACTGGTTCCATATATGGCACTTGTCCTGGTATTGGCAGAGTTGGTGTTGATACTGGTTTCATGGCTGCTGAGTGCGGCCCTGCCGAATAGTGGGGTACGCTCCATGCTGTCAGGAGAGGGTATCCGTTGGTTCATGGGACATTTCGGGACAATCCTTGCTACACCCATCTTGTCTTGGCTGATATTGGCAGCGATAGCCATTGGCTGTCTGAAGTGCTGTGGTCTCTTCCCTCATCCTATGCGCTTTAACTATCGTGAGCGTCGTGCGTTTCTGATAGGGGGAGGGGTATTGCTGGTTTGTGTCGTCTCTCTCTTGTTACTGACGGTCGTCCCTCATGCCGTCTTGGTCAGTGCGACAGGTGGGTACTTCCCCTCGCCATTCTCATATAGCTTAATACCTTTTCTCTCGTTCAGTATTTGTGCGTTCAGTATAGTATATGGCTTGATAGCAGGTACCTTCCAAACACTCCGTGATGTCTACGACTCTTTATTATACGGAATTCGCTGGGCGGCACCTTGTGTTCTTTTTTATATCTTGTTCATCCAATTTTATGAGTCGTTGAGGTTCGTCTTCGGCTAAAACACCAATTTTTAGGTATTGTACCCTTTCTTTTTTCTACTTACCTTTGCAAACAGAAAATCATAAAAGTATTTGTTTAGTTTAGTTAAGTAGTAAAAGGCTTGCCGTGAGGTAAGCCTTTTTCAAGATTATAAGGTCTCTCTCTTGGGGATATAGGAATGATTTTGTATCTTTGTACGCAAAATCATGCAAAGATGAAACGAATACAATGCTGGATACTAGTCGCAGTCCTATCTGCTTGTGGCTCAAAAATATATGCATCTGATGCCGTTAAGGTGTCTAGACAGTGTGAGGAATCTGAGTTCATTCCCAAGGCACCCGACTACAACGATTCCACGATGTGGATAACAGAAGATGGTGACTCGACAGGAATGGGAGCCGACGTGTTCTATGTGGTATCCACATGGGAGGTAGACTGGAAAACGGAAGATGGACGTATCAGCCACTATGCTGATGTGTGGAACCCTAAACATCGTGAACGAATGGGGGCAAGGGAAATCAAGAGGGTGGCTGCTTATATGTCACCAGGCAACCGCTTCTATGCCCCATATTATCGCCATACGACCATAGAGACTTTCCTAACGCAGAATGAGGATACCATCTATCATCGCACTCGTCTGTCAATGGCAGATGTCTGTGCTGCCTTTGACCATTTCCAGGCTCAGCGTGACAAGACACGCCCTCTCATTATCGCTGGTTTTAGTCAGGGTGGACTTGCTGTCGTGGAGTTGTTGAAACATATCGATGATGAGACATATAGCCAGTTGGCTGCCGCTTATGTGCTGGGCTACAAGGTAACACCAGAGGACACGTTGCAAACCGATCATATCAAGGCGGCACAGGGTGAGACAGACACAGGCGTCACTATTTGCTACAATACAGTGAAGGATGTGAAATACGTACAACCAGTCATCGCTGCCACCTGCATGGGAATCAATCCTGTAAACTGGCGGACGGATGCTACTCCTGCCATCCTGCATGATACCATTACCGTCACGTTGTCCCCAGCGTACCACGTCCTCGTGGTCAGTGGCTATAGTGGTTCGGAATATCCTCCATACAAGGGTTTCCTTAATGTTGGTGATATCCATAGTTGCGAGCCCTGGCTCTATAGCGAGTGTCTCGCAAAAAACATCGCTGTGCGGGCGAGGGAGTGGAGAAGGTCATGTAAGTGCAATTGTGAATGTATATTGGAAAACACATTGAAACGCCAAACAGAATAAATAGAGTTCTTTTGCAAAAAGATACGGTTCACTATGAACGTCGTATGAAAATAAATGATTATCTTTGCAAAAGAAAAAATCGAAAAGATAAGGAGGTAAGACGATGTTGAAAGTAACAGATGTTGAATATATGGGCGACTATTCGTTGCTGTGTCAGTTTAGCGATGGCAAAAAGAAATATGTGAATCTTGAACCATTGTTAAAATACCCCATGTTTGCAGAACTAAAAGACAAAAGTCTATTTACCCAGTTTGGCTTAGACGGCACCATTTTCTGGGCGAACGGAGCAGACATTGCCCCAGAGTTCCTCTATGACAAAGGAACAGATTATCCACCCATTGCGGCCTCCCTTGCATGCTCACAAGGGGACTGTCCCCCTGTGAGCATGCAAGGGAGGCCGCAATGTTTTTAGTGTCAATCAATAAACAACAAATAAAAATCCGCCAACGGCACGTGGAAGAAGGTGCTGTAAAACAGTCAAGCAAACAATCGCAACTATGAATATTAGCATTTTTCGTAACAGCTATCTTATCGACAAGGCTTACCGGCTAACACTGGTGAGCGTTACGCTTACAGCATTGGCACCGCTCATAGCGACGCTGGTAGATGGGCTTTTCTCGAGCAATCTGTTGGGCAACGATGCTTTCATCGCAGTGAGTGTAGCGCTACCTATAGTCAATGCAGTGAGCGTGCTGACGATGATATGTGAACGCGGCGGCGCAGTGCTTGCAGCAGGTCAGTTAGCCAAGGGCAACCGCGACAAGGCCAACCGTATATACACAACGGCATTCGCCTCGGCGGTGATGGTGGCGGTATTAGCGGCGTTAGGCATCTGGTTAAACCTCGACAGTATCTCTTCGGGGCTGACCGGCAGACCCGAGAGCGCAGCATATGCCCGCGAGTACCTACAGGTAATCGTCATTTACCTGCTCATCCTGCCGCTAAACAACACGTTCAACGACTTTGCAACGCAAGAGGGAGTTCCGCAGTTAACCACCCGAGCCGTGGCTACGGGCAGTGCGGCCAATGTGGTGCTCGACATCCTTTTCATCGGTGTTCTCGGCATGGGCATCAGCGGTGCGGCATGGGGTACGGTCATTTCGAGTCTCATCAATCTCGCGCTCATATCGCCCCATTTCCTTAAGGGCAAGAGCCAGTTCAGATTGGTGCGGCCGCAGGGCGACCTGGGTGCCATCATCGGCGATAACCTCAAGCATGGCTTCGGCTTCAACGTATATTTTATCGTGGTAAATGCCTTTATGCTGCTGGGCAACGCATTGGTACTGAAAGTGGCAGGCCACGACGGGCTGACGCTCTTTGATGTATGTCTGCAGATACAGTCGGCCACGTTCTCGGTTGTTTTGGGACTCACTATGGCTGGCGTCTCGCTCGTCACCTACATGCGTGCTATCGGCGACAGCGACGGACTGCGGCGCATCATGAATAATACTGCCAGCATACTGGTGGGATTCTACGGTGTGCTACTGCTGTTAATGGTGGCTGTGCCGCAGTTTTTCCTGTGGTGCTTTGGTCTCGACGGTATCGACCTCGCCCTGGCCCGCAGGGTATTCACCTGCTTTGGCATCTACTACTTCTGCTTCTGTGCCGTAGCGGTGTATGTCACTGTCGTACTGCAACTGGCAGGTCACGTAACGGCCAAGATCGTGCTGGTATTCGCCATGGGTATCATAGCCTATCTGAGTATGCTTGGCCTTTCGAAGGTCAGTGCCGATGCCATGTGGCTGGGATTGATTGTGGGTGGTGTGCCCATCCTTGTGGTTAGTCTGGGTTACGGCTACAGGAAGCACCTCAAGTACCCGTTCTATACCAAGTTCTCGTTGGTCGATAAGATGCCTTCGTGTATTAAGTTCGAATGTTCGATAGATTACGAGCAACATAATCTTGAAGAGATGAAGAAGATGATCAAGTTATTTGCCGTCATCTGCGAGATGAGCGACGAATTGAGTTCTAAGATGTACTCTACTATCCTGGCGCTCTTAAACAATGCACGGGAGCGTAGAAGTCGTCATCTTAAATATCTTGACATCACGCTCTGCGAGTTAGACGACGGGGTCCAGATGGCCATCAAAGACTGCGGCCGTCCCTACGACCCGGTACACAATGGTATGGATACCGCATCAGTAGGCGCCCGCTCTGCCACCTACCGCTACATGTTCTCCATGAATGTAACGACTATAGTATGGAATAAAATATAATATCATTATCTGTACTCACAAGGACTGTCCCCCTGTGAGCATGAGCAAAAATCCCCCCACGTCTCACGACGTAGGGGAATGTTGCAACTCGAAAAGCAAAGCAGCACCAAATTGTTAAACCATTAAAACAGCATATTCCACCCTTTGGCGACGGAATAGCGGAGAGTGTCCCGATCGTCGGCTGACAGACCGCACTCCACACTTGCCATGGCAAGGACGAGTTCACACCAGACAATCTTGGTCTCAGCCTTCATCGGGGGTAGGGGAGTGTCGGCACCCATCTGGGTGATCCTGCATACCGTTTTGATATACGCCTCCACCTGATTCTCCGTCTCGGGTGCCCACCGGCAGATGATCTGTCGGATGGTGATGCACCCATACTTGGAGTAGTACGTCCGCAACAGTTTCAGGGCTGCACGGAACCCATACTGCATGGATGAGAACTGACAGAAGCGGGTCTCGCCTCCGAGGTTGGTCTCTCCCAACCACACCTGTGTCTTACTCTTGATGATATTCAGCGGGTTATTATTCCGCAATCCTCTTGCTTGTTTCATATATTAGACCCTCTCTGACTCCCCCTGTTGAGGGGGAGAACCGCTATACTCACAAGGGTCATCCCCCTGTGAGCAAAACCCCTAACCTCCAACTGGTCTTGCGCCCTTTATTTATCGAGGTTTGCGGTATTTTTAGTGGGAGGTTAGGGCAAGACAATGCCTGTACAATATATAAATTATATAATATTTAATATTATATAATTCTGAAAATGTATCATTGTGCACAGATTACAGATTACAGATTGAATAACAGTTAACAGATAACAGTTCCGATTTTCTGATTCGGTTGGCAATGATTGATTTCAGATTTCAGTTTTCAGTAAGTCAAAACGTTGAATGCTATGACAAATGACGGATGACAGTTAGTGAAAGTCAACGTTTCTAGTAAAAGCGTCAACGATTCCCAGAGTAGGATGTCTACTTCTTCAGTATGGTAATGCAGTCTCTGTCTCAGAATCTCAGTTTTTTAAAGCGAACGAACAGTTGAACAGTTATTCTATTTTCCTAAAAATGTTGACCACAAATTTTATTATATATATATTATATATAATATATATATAATAATATAATATATAGACTTTTAGGTATGTTTCTACTTTAGTAAACTGTTCGCTGTTCGTTCGTTCGCTTACTGAGATTCTGAGACTGAGATTGTTTCCCTCTTTTTCGCTAACTGTTATCTGTTATTTGTTTGAAAATCCGGTGAAATGATAAACTGTCATTTGTCATTTGTCATAGATCGCTTACTGAAATCTGAAATCTGAAATCGCAAACTGTAATTTAACAGTTAACAGTTAACAGTTGGTATTATACAAATACTCAACCAATGACAGGGATAAAGCGTGACAGTTGTGACAGATGACAGTTAGTGAAAGTCAACGTTTTTAGGAAAAGAGTCAACCAGCTTAGGGACACTCGTCAACGATTCCCAGGGGACGTAGTCAACTTCTTCCGTATGGATCATGACTGTCACAAATCACAGATCACAGTTATTGAAACGGAAACGGAAACGGAAACAGTTAGGTTGAAGTTGATTTTCAATGAAGTCAGATTTATTATTATGTATATATTATTATATATATATAATATATATATTATATATATATAATAAATTTAGTACCAGTATTTTTTCACTTTAAGCTAACTGTTTCCGTTTCCGTTTCCACTCTGTTTCCATTCCTGTTTGCTGAAAACTGAAAAATCCTCTTCGGTCAATCTCAAAACAAGTAACTGTGATCTGTGATCTGTGATTGATTTTGTCTTTTTCACTAACTGTTAACTGTTAAACTGTTAAAACCAACCCAAAACTTACTGTCACAACTGTCACTGTCACGCTAAAGTATGGAGCAATTTGTGTTCCGATGCCTTCTATCCCTTGTCGCAGTATCTGCCATCCCTTGTACTAAAGGCTGGTATGACTGATACTAAGGGCTGTTATACCCCTATAACAGATACTGGAATACATCTTAACAGATACTAGAGAAGGGAGAAGGGTTAAAGGTTCAAGGTTAAGGGTTCAGGGTTATGGGTTCAGGGTTAAGGGTGGGTCACGAAGGTCATTTGTCATTAAGAGTTTTGAAAATGGTGGTTTTTGGTTAATAATAATATATATTATAATATATATTATTATTATAGGTATTTTAGTAAAATCTGAAATCCTTAATGACAAATGACCTTAATGACCTTCGTGACCACTTTCAAAAAAAAATAAAACGACTTTGCGTTCGGACTGAACTGGCAAGGAGTCATCCAAGACGCTCGCGTGAAGAAATACAAATAACAAAAATACATACCCCACAAGGGGACTGTCCATGTGAGGCATGTACAAGGGGACTTCATCCCCGTGTGAGGTAGCTAGGCTTTTTATTTGATCGGGAATGACATGTCGCCACTATACGAGATGCCCTCACGGTTCCTTGCCTGTACGTCGATGGAGCTGCTTCCGTTGTCAAACACCTCGATGATGTAGGTATAGGTGTCCTCGTTGTTGCTCACAAGAATCGTGATCTGTCGTGCGTTCTTCGAGCCCTTTTTCTCGTGATACTCAGAGATAGGGGCTGTGAAGTTCAGTCCCATTCCTCCTCCGTAGGGCACGGTGAAAGCCCTTCCGATATAGGGCAGGTACGATACCAGGGTGTCGCCCTTCACCTCCAGAGACCAGTCACTGGTCACCGTCTTCATCGGTCCGCGTCTGGGACTCATCGTCCGGATGTCGATGGTATAGTGACGGTCGTCGAGTGCGGCATTCACCTTTTTTGCCAGTTCTTGCCGTTCGGCAGGTGTCAGTGTGGCACATGCCATTAGGATGGCGGCGGTTATCAGTAAGAACAGATACTTTTTCATATTCATCAGTTTTCCTTAAATGCGACGATACGTGTCAGTGCCATGTCGAGATAATAGGTGTCGCTGCACTCCTCGCCGTCGAGCTCATAGCGTACACGGGTGACCATCAGTTTCTGGAAAGGCTCGTCAGGAGCATACTGGAGGTCGGGACGATAACGCTTTGCCTGTCGTGCCAGTTGGCGCAGGTTGATGACGATGGAGTCCGTCATAGCGTGTGTGGAGTCGATGTCCGTGAAATCGATGGACGAGGGTTTCAGTCCCTCCCGCATGTTCTGTTCCATAAACTGCTCCACGAGGTCCTCTGCCTCCGCCTGTGGTCCGCATGCGGCGAACAGCAGGGGAGCAGTGATACCTATTATAATATATATAAGATGTCTCATGACTGATGGGGCATGCTTTTGAGAGTGAGTAACAAGTGGTCCCATACCATCTGGACGGTGGGGATGAGCAGACGCTCGTCGGGAGTATGTACATCACGCAAGGTCGGACCGAACGATACCATATCAAGGTTCGGATAACGCTCAGCGAACAGTCCGCACTCCAGTCCTGCATGGATGCCACGAACAACAGGCTCTTTCTGGAACAGCTTGTGATAGGTGTATCTCACAATCTTCTGCAACTCACTGTTGGAGCGCATCTTCCAAGCAGGGTAACCATCTGAGTGCTCCACCTTGAAACCAGCCAGTTTGAAGGCGGCGGCAACGGTGTTACACATATTGTCGAGGTTTGACATCACGTTACTACGCTGAGATGTCAGAATCTCAATCTTGTCAGCAAGCGTCTCCACACGGGCAAGGTTGCTTGATGTCTCCGTCATGCCACCCAAAGCCTCATCCTGACAAATGGAATAGACCCCATTGTCGACAGCCTGCAGGGCATAGACGAAACGACGTGCCGTCTCATCGTCGATGACAGGCTCCGGATCGTAGCTGCGCATGCGCCATACCATCTGGGTGTCAGTGACATGGAACTCCTCGTCGACCTCTGCGGAGAAGACATTCCAGTCGGCACGGATATTCTCCTTGATGGCATTAGGTACTGCGAGTACGAAATAGCCGCCACGAGGAATGGCGTTGTGCAGACTGCCGCCATGCAGACGTACCAGGTGTACGTCATCGTAACGCTCCATCTCCTGATAGACGAAGCGGGCGATAATCTTCAGGCCGTTGGCACGCTTCTTGTTGATATCATCACCAGAGTGACCGCCAATGAGTCCTTTGACGGAACCCTTGATGAAGAAGTAACCGTCGGGGGCGTTCTGACGCTGGATATCCAGTGTCGCCGTTGTCGAACGACCACCGGCACAGCTGACGAAGATCTCACCCTCATCCTCCGAGTCGAGGTTGATGAGGAAGTCGCCAGTCATGAAACCAGCCTTCATCCCAAAGGCACCCGTCAGTCCTGTCTCCTCGTCACGGGTGAAGACACACTCGATGGGACCATGCTCGATGTCGTTGCTGTCAAGGATGGCAAGTTCCATAGCCATACCGATACCATCGTCGGCACCCAGGGTCGTCCCCTTGGCACGCATCCATTCCCCGTCGATATAGGTAGTGATACCCTCCTTGTCAAAATCTATCGTCAACTCTGGCAGACAGTCGCACACCATATCCATGTGACTCTGGAGGATGATGGTCTTACAGTCCTCATAGCCCGGGGTGGCTCCTTTGCGGATGATAACGTTGCCCACCTCGTCGACAACAGTCTCCAAACCATGGCTCTTACCAAAGTCCTTCAGGTACTCAATCATCTTCTCTTCACGCTTCGAAGGGCGTGGAATTTCGTTAATCTTCGCAAATTGTTCGAAGACAACGGCAGGTTTTAACTCACTTTTATTCATTATTAATGTTTATTTTATCGGTTTTCTGAATTTATTGTTTAACTTTGCAGTCGATTTGCAAATGCAAAGTTAATCATTTATGGTGATAATCCTGCTGTTAAGCACGTTAATAATTGCTATAGGGATGGCTTTTTTCCTGATTAAAGTCCTTTCCAGCAAGAACGGGACCTTCTCGTCGCAGCATATCCACGATAGTAAGGCGATGAGGGAACGGGGCATCCACTGTGTGATGGACCAGGACAAGGAGATGCGTCGCAAGAGCAGGTTCGCTGTTAGCGAGAAGTCGAAATAACAAGAAGTCGAAATAACGAGAAATAATAATAATAAAAGAAAAAATGAAAAAGAACATTCTTGGCATGATGGCTGTTGCCGCCATCGCAGCACTCGCATCATGTAACAATGAAAGTCCTAAGATGGACGACCAGCCCGCAGCAGGTGACACTGCCAATGGCGCAGGACTGAAGATCGCTTACGTAGAGGTTGACTCCCTGATGACTCAGTATGAGTATTGCAAGGACTTCACCCTGGTGCTCCAGAAGAAGAGCAACAATGCCCGTAACACCCTGACACAGAAGGGACAGCAGTTGCAGAACGCTATGAACAGTTTCCAGCAGAAGTTGAACAACAACGGTTTCACCAGTCGTGAGCAGGCTGAGAGCCAGCAGGCTGCCATCCAGCGTCAGCAGAACGACCTGCAGCAGTTGCAGGCTCGTCTGGAGAATGAGCTCGCCAACGAGACCGCAACTTATAACGAGGGACTGCGTGACTCTTTGCAGCACTTCCTTGCCAAGTATAACAAGGACAAGAAATACGATTTGATCCTGACCAAGCAGGGTGACAACATCCTTTATGCTAATAAGCGCTTCGATATCACCGCTGATATCATCAACGGTCTGAACAAGGCTTATAAGTCTACTTTCAACAAGGCAGAAGAGAAGAAAGAAGAGAAGAAATAATCATAGTGGATATCCAGAAAATCCTACAGAAACTACGCATCGACGCACTTAACGAGATGCAGCAACACGCCGCCGAAGCTATCCTACGCTCCGACGGTGATGTTGTTTTACTCTCTCCAACGGGTTCGGGAAAGACACTTGCCTATCTGTTGCCGTTGGTGCAACTGCTGGATGCCTCGTCAGATACTGTTCAGGCATTGGTTGTAGTGCCAGGCAGAGAACTCGCGTTACAGTCGGATACCGTCCTGCGTGACATGGGGTCGGGTATCCGTTCGGCAAGTTGTTATGGCGGACGTGCCGCTATGGATGAGCATCGGAAACTGAAAGAGGTCAAGCCGCAGATCGTCTTTGGTACCCCTGGGCGACTGAACGACCATCTGGACAAGGATAATATCTCACGCTATGGTATCCGCTGGCTGATCATCGACGAGTTCGACAAGTGTTTGCAGATGGGTTTCCATCAGGAGATGGCAAAACTCATCAAGAGTCTGCCAGGACTGCAGCGCCGTATCCTGCTCTCTGCCACCAATGCGGAGGAGATCCCACAGTTCGTCAATATGGCGAAGAAAGGGACATTGGTCGACTTCCTCCCAGAAGACGAGCAGGTCCCTGAGCGGGTGACACTCTATGAGGTGAAAAGTCCTGTGAAGGATAAGCTGGAGACGCTCCGTCACCTGCTGTTGAGCTTTGGTGATGCCAGCAGTATCGTGTTCCTGAACTATCGTGACTCTGTGGAGCGTGTGAACAACTACCTCCGTGAGCAAGGGTTTACCACGAGTTTCTTCCATGGAGGACTGGAACAGAAACAGCGAGAGGACGAGTTGTATAAATTCTCTAACGGTTCTACGAATGTAATGGTGAGCACTGACCTTGCCTCTCGTGGACTCGACATCCCTGATATCGCCAATATCATCCACTACCACATGCCGGAGAGTGAGGAAGGCTATATCCATCGGGTAGGACGTACGGCACGTTGGGACAAACAGGGTAGGGCATTCTTTATCACAGGTCCGGAGGAGCATATCCCCGATTTTGTCCTTGAGCATTCATCCTTAAATATTGAACATTATGACCTTAACACCAATGATCAGTCCTCAACGGTCAATCCCCCTCTTCCTAAGATGGCAACCCTCTATATCGGCAAGGGGAAGAAAGACAAGGTGTCGAAGGGCGATATCGTAGGCTTCTTATGCAAGAAAGGTGGTCTGCGGTCGGATGAGATAGGACGTATTGACGTGAACGACCGTTATGCCTATGTTGCTGTGAAGCGTGAGAAACAGCAACAGGTCATCCGTCAGGTCCAGGGTGAGAAAATCAAAGGTATCAAGACAATTGTGGAGCCTGTGAGATAGAAAATTGTAACACAGAGTTGGCAAAACGTAAGAAAATCGCCGAAAATGCTTAATTCTTGCTCAAATATTTGCCTAATTCAAATAAAAAGTGTAATTTCGCATCGTTTTTACGAAACAGATAGTAGAAAAGTATAACAAATAATTAAAACTCACAATCAAAATGAAGAAGTACAACTTTAACGCAGGTCCTTCTATCCTTCCCCGCGAAGTGATTGAGAAGACTGCACAGCAGTGTTTAGACTTCAATGGTTCTGGTCTTTCTCTGATGGAGATCAGCCATCGTGCCAAGGATTTCCAGCCCGTCGTTGACGAGGCAGTAGCTCTGATCAAGGAGCTCCTTCAGATTCCTGAGGGTTACTCAGTGATCTTCCTCGGTGGCGGTGCTTCTCTGGAGTTCTGCATGATTCCTTTCAACTTCCTGATTAAGAAGGCTGCTTACCTGAACACAGGTGTATGGGCTAAGAAAGCCATGAAGGAGGCAAAACTGTTTGGTGAGGTCGTAGAGGTCGCTTCTTCTGCTGATGCCAACTATACCTTCATTCCAAAAGGATGGAGCGTTCCTGCTGATGCAGACTACCTGCACATCACGACCAACAACACCATCTATGGTACTGAGATCCGTAAGGACCTTGATGTGAATGTACCTCTGATTGCTGACATGTCTTCTGATATCTTCAGCCGTCCTATTGACGTGAAGAAGTATGACGCTATCTATGCTGGTGCTCAGAAGAACATGGCTATGGCTGGTGTGACTGTCATCATCGTGAAGGATGAGAAACTGGGTAAGGCTCCTCGTGAGATTCCTACCATGCTCGACTATCGTACACATGTTGACAAAGGCTCTATGTTCAACACTCCTCCTGTAGTACCTATCTATTGTGCATTGGAGAACCTCCGCTGGCTGAAGAAGCAGGGTGGTGTAGAGGCTATGGACAAGCTCGCCCAGCAGCGTGCGGAGATCGTCTATGGTGAGATCGACCGCAATAAGATGTTCCGTGGTACTGCCGTTGAGGAGGATCGCTCACTGATGAACATCTGTTTCGTGATGGCTGATGAGTACAAGGAGTTGGAGAAGGACTTCCTCGACTTTGCTACCTCTAAGGGCATGGTTGGTGTGAAGGGTCACCGCTCAGTGGGTGGCTTCCGCGCTTCTTGCTACAACGCACAGACCATCGAGGGTGTCAATGCTCTCGTAGCTTGTATGAAGGAATTTGAGGCTAATCACTAATAATTGAAGTTATGAAGATTCTTGTTGCAACAGAGAAACCTTTCGCAGCAGCAGCAGTGAATGGTATCAAGGCAGAGGTAGAGGCAGCAGGTAATGAACTCGCCCTGCTGGAGAAATATACAGAGAAGGCTCAGCTGTTGGATGCTGTGAAGGATGCCGACGCACTCATTATCCGTTCGGATAAGGTGGACGCTGAGGTGCTGGACGCTGCCAAGCAGTTGAAGATTGTCGTTCGCGCTGGTGCTGGTTATGATAACATCGACCTCGCCGCAGCCACTGCTCACAACGTGGTAGCCGAGAATACCCCTGGTCAGAACGCCAACGCAGTTGCTGAGTTGGTATTCGGTCTCCTGGTGATGGCTGTCCGTGGTTTCTATAATGGTAAGAGCGGTTCAGAGCTGCTGGGTAAGAAACTCGGTATTCTTGCTTTTGGTAATGTAGGTCGTAACGTGGCTCGCATCGCCAAGGGTTTTGGTATGGATGTTTATGCTTACGATGCTTTCTGTCCTGCAGAGGTCATCGAGAAGGCAGGTGTTCATGCTGTCGCTAATCAGGATGCTCTCTTCGAGACCTGTGATGTTGTTTCTCTGCATATCCCTGCTACTCCTGAGACTAAGCAGAGCATCAACTACGCACTGGTTGGTAAGATGAAAAAGGGTGGTATCTTGGTTAACACCGCCCGTAAAGAGGTCATCAACGAGCCTGAGTTAATCAAGTTGATGCAGGAGCGTGAGGACCTGAAGTTCGTCACAGACATCATGCCCGATGCCAATGCTGATTTCCAGCAGTTCGAGGGACGTTATTTCTCTACTCCTAAGAAGATGGGTGCTCAGACTGCAGAGGCTAATATCAACGCTGGTATTGCAGCAGCCAAGCAGATCAATGCCTTCTTCAAGGATGGTGACACGAAGTTCCAGGTGAACAAGTAATTTAATAAGGTATCAAGAAAAGAGCCTGACATGTTTGAAGTGTCAGGCTCTTTTTGTTATAGTCTCCAATGATTATTATCGATGGAGTGGTATTTGTTTAATGTATTTCTTTCCATTCTGGATATGAAGACCTCTTGAGGAGGTTGTTACCCGTTGTCCACTGAGGTTATATGTGTTTTTATTGCATGGAAGAACTTCCTTTTTTATGTACTGAATGGAGGTCGGCTTCAGTTCTTCTATCGCCTCCTTGATACCCTCCATCATATAGTTGTTATAGATGGACTTGGTGGAGCGGTTGATGATTGTCATCTGATTGTTACCCGTACTATTGGTGTCCCATGCAAAGGGAACGATACCTCGTTCCATACATACTATATTCATCGTCTTATAGTATGCTTTGATAGAGGCGTTATGCTTCTCCTGACTCTCATTGGTGCCGGAAATATTCGTTCGCCAGATGACTCCATACTCTCCATTAATCACAGGAATGCCCTTGTCTACGAAGGTTGTCTTCAGACGGTTGGCGAGATTAATGATGTCACTCTCCTCACCATAGGTGGCATTATGCTTGGAACCACTGACATGATTGCCTACTCCCCAGTAAAAGAACATGCTACCCCAGCTCTCGTCTTCTTCCATTCCCCAGAAATTCCAAGGGTAATAGAAATGAATCTCTATGGCAAGCTTATTACCGACAGGGTCTGTCGGCATCTTGTTAGCCATCCAGTTGCAGGTCTTCTCTGTGTCAGTGGAAGGTCCCTGTACGACTAATAATCGTTTGGCGTTATTACCTCCTGTGTCACGGACGGCATCAATGAAAATCTGCTCATATGAGACCAGTTGTGTGACGGTAGCCTCATTCTCAACATTAGGCTCATTCAGACCAGCGAATACAAGATGCTCGTCATAGTCCTTGAACTCATTGGCAATCTGTGTCCATATCGCTCTTAATACCTCTTCGTTCTTTGTCTTTGCGGAACCTGTCGCGTTGATGTTCCTCTCTAGCCAACCTCCGTCGTAATGATCGTTCAATATGACATAGAGTCCGTCTTTGATACAGTAATCTACAACCTGTTTGACACGTGCCATCCAAGTGGCATCTATCGTGTAATCTTGCGCATTGCTAATATGTCCCCATACCCATGAGCATGGTATTCTGACTGCTTTAAAGCCACAACTTTTGACATAGTCAATAATCTCTTGGGTGGTCTTTGTTCCTTGCCATGCTGTCTCAGAGGCTAGTCCGCCATTGTTGTTATAAAGTCCTGCGGGATTATCTCCCCAGGTGACAGCCGCCTCCATTGTGTTTCCAAGGTTCCATCCCGGCATCATCTCTGATGCTATCTGAGTTGCCGTTTTGTCAAGTCCTGTTTGGGCATGGAGCATCCCTACAGATGCCAAACACATACCAATGATTAGTAGTTTTCTCATATTCTTTATTTAAAGACGATTTTCTTACCATTCTGGATGTAGATTCCTTTTTGGGGATGAGTCACCCGTTGTCCTTTGAGGTTGTAATAGGTGTTGTCAACAGGACGGTCAATGACCAGGGGAGTGATTCCTGAGACAATGGTACCTTCCACTACGGCTTTTTTAATAGTCACATTACTACCTTGGATAATCATTCCTTTCTGGCATAATGTATTATAAACAGACTGGTCGAAAGTAACGGTTACGTTATATTCTGTTCCTACAGTACCACTGGGATTATAATCGGCACCTTTTGGGGTTCCGTCAACAAAGACACCAGTAAGGTGTTCCCAACTACCATCATTAAACTGAATATCTTGACTAGAATTACTGGTTACGGTAAATGTCAATTTAAGTTTCACAGAATTCTCAAAAGAGGAGAAGGCGCTATTGGTAATAGTGATGCCAGAGCCCCATTCTATCGTTTTCTCCTTTTGAAGACAGTTCAGGACTCCTCCTGTATCTGCTATGGTAGGATACTTATACCCACTGGTGCTACCATGGTATGCATTTACGATAGTCTGAGCGAGGTCCGGCTGGTTGAAGATAGGCTGGATACGGAAGATGCCGTCTGACAGTCCCATCCAATAGAAAGTGGCAACGTGATATTCCTTACATTTCTTAACCATGTAATCAGCAAATTGAAACATCACGTCTCTTCGCACGTCATAGTCGGTCTTGCCGTCACCCTTGTCCACATTGGCAGTGCCCCATTCTCCCAGAATCATAGGAATGCCTTTTGAGATGAAATAGGTGTTCCATCTATTGATCATATTGTCAATTTCGTTTTTCACACTGGTGATGCCATTCTCGATATTAGGATAGTCATGTACCTGAACCATGATGTGATTTGTTGCGGGGTCTGTGGGAACAGTCAACTTTGAAAGAGGTTCCTGCAGATGAGTATTCCATGAACCACTACCACAGCTTGCGGCATAAGTGTTCACCACGAGGTTACGATTAACGTTATTACCTCCTGTGGCACGAACGGCATCGACAAAGCTCTGTGCATAGTCACTGATGGCTTTATAGGCATCGTTAGCTTTTGTCACATTATAACTACCACTATTTTTAGATGAGGCATAATTCCATGAATTATCATTGTCCAGCATCTCATTATAGCTCTCAAAAAGCAATTTCTGGTCGTAGTCCTTAAACTCAGTGGCTATCTGGTTCCATAGATTTTTGAATTTTGCCTTGTTGGTGGTATAGTTGCTTCCCTGTGCCTTGATCCAGTGATAAGACTTCCCGCTAATGTCTGCTCCAGTGTCATGATGCACATTGATGATACAGTACATGCCCTGACTGAGAACATAACCAACGACCTCTTTGACACGAGCCATCCAAGCGGCATTGACCTTCCCGTCAATGTCCATGTGGTTATACCAAGTCACTGGCACACGGATAGCTCCGAAACCTGCCTCCCGGATCATCTTGAGTAATTCTGGAGTGGCATAGACCTGTCCCCAGCATACCTCAGATTCAAGTCCCTGCTGTCCCCAATAGCTGCTCTTGGTAGGGTCTAGGGTACCTGCTGCTTGGTTATGTGCCTCAAGGGTATTACCCAGATTCCATCCAACACCCATGTTCTTTACTGCCTCTGTTGCTGGTTCAAAGTCCTGTGCATGTAGCGTCTCAACTGATGCTATCAGCATACTGATTATTAATAGTTTTTTCATTTTTGGGCTAATAGTTTAAGTTTCTGCCTGCAAATATACAGAATAATTTTGAAGATTCAGAACTTTTCAGTAAATTTGCAGAAATATTTTTTAAACTTAGAAACAAAGAAACTATGCAAAGTGACCCTAAACAGTGCTTGTACTGCACGAACAATCAGACATTGCACGACTTGATGATTGAGATTTGTGAACTCTCCGTATCGCGTGCGTTCCTTTTTAAAGAGCAGACCTATCGTGGTCGTTGTCTCGTGGCTTATAAGGATCATGTCAACGACTTGAACGAATTGGCAGACGAAGACCGTAATGCCTTTATGGCTGATGTGGCTCGTGTGACCCGTGCCATGCAGAAGGCTTTCAACCCAGAGAAGATTAACTATGGTGCTTATAGCGATAAACTGTCGCATCTGCATTTCCATCTGGCTCCTAAGTATGTGGATGGTCCCGACTATGGCGGCACATTCCAGATGAATCCAGGTAAGGTGTATCTGTCAGATGCGGAGTATCAAGAATTAATTGAGAAAATCAAGGAAAACCTCTAATGCTCAATATAAAATAAACTATTATGGCAATCGTAAAACCATTTAAAGGAATACGCCCGCCCAAAGAATTGGTGGAGCAGGTAGAGAGTCGTCCTTATGACGTGTTGGACTCAGAGGAAGCACGTGCCGAGGCGGGCGACAATGAGAAGAGTCTGTATCATATCATCAAACCGGAGATCGACTTCCCCGTAGGTACTTCTGAGTATGATCCTCGTGTCTATGAGAAGGCTGCCGAGAACTTCCAGAAGTTCCAAGACAAGGGATGGCTCCTTCAGGATGAACGTGAACATTATTATATCTATGCCCAGACAATGAACGGCAAGACACAGTATGGTCTGGTGGTATGTGCTCATACAGACGACTATATGAAAGGTAATATCAAGAAGCATGAGCTGACGCGTCGCGACAAGGAGGAGGATCGTATGAAACATGTCCGTGTGAATAATGCGAACATCGAACCAGTATTCTTTGCCTATCCTGATAATACCGTTCTCGACCAGTTGATCAAGCGCTATGCCGCCACGGAGCCGGAGTATGACTTCATCGCTCCTATTGACGGTTTCCGCCATCAGTTCTGGATTATCGACGATGAGAAGGATATGGCAACTATCACCGCAGAGTTTGCCAAGATGCCGTCGCTCTATATCGCCGACGGACATCATCGCTCTGCCGCTGCCGCACTGGTAGGTGCTGAGAAACAGAAGCAGAACCCTCACCACAAAGGGGATGAGGAATATAACTTCTTCATGGCAGTATGCTTCCAGGCGAGCCAGTTGACAATTCTCGACTACAACCGTGTGGTGAAGGACCTCAACGGTATGTCGTCAGAGGAGTTCCTTGCTGCTCTTCAGGTGAACTTCATCGTAGAGGATAAGGGAACGGAGATTTATAAACCAGCAAAGCTCCATGAGTTCTCACTCTATCTCGACCAGCATTGGTATAGTCTGACAGCCAAGGAAGGTACCTTCGATAATACCGATCCTATCGGGGTACTGGATGTAGATATCAGCAGTCGTCTGATTCTCGACGAGATACTGAACATCGGCGATCTGCGTTCTTCCAAGCGTATTGACTTTGTCGGTGGCCTTCGTGGACTCGGTGAACTGAAACGTCGTGTGGACAGTGGTGAGATGCGAGCCGCCCTTGCTCTCTATCCTGTGACGATGCAGCAGATCATGGATATTGCCGACAGTGGTAAGATCATGCCGCCGAAGGCTACCTGGTTTGAACCGAAACTGCGTTCTGGATTGGTGATTCATAAACTCTCGTAATATCGTTATCTCGTAATATCGTTATCTCGTAATTTCGAAATACCGATATATAGTATATGACTGACGAATACCGCACCATAGCAACCATAAGCGAGGGATATTACACCGAGAAACGGAGTAAGTTCCTCGCTTTTGCTCACCACGTAGAGACCATCGACGAGGTGAAGGGGATTCTTGCGGGCTATCGCAAGAAATACTATGATGCTCGTCATGTCTGTTATGCCTATATGTTAGGAGCGAGTAGGGAAGAGTTCCGTGCCAATGATGACGGAGAACCTTCCTCGACGGCAGGAAAACCGATTCTTGGACAGATTAACTCCAATGAACTGACGGACATACTGATTGTCGTGGTGCGCTACTATGGGGGCGTGAACCTGGGAACGAGCGGTCTGATAGTCGCCTATCGTGAGGCTGCCGCTGATGCGATCACCCATGCTACTATCGAGACACGTCAGGTAGAGGAGGTTATCACCTATTCCTTTTCCTATCCACAGATGAATGACGTGATGCGCATCGTCAAAGAGATGAATCCTCGTGTCTTGTCACAGACCTTCGACACAACATGCGAGATACGTCTCTCTATCCGCCAGAGTGAGGCGGAGCAGTTGCGTCAACGGCTAGGCAAACTTCTTTGAATGGGATTTGTCAATGATAAATTTGGTGGATTCAAATATTTGCACTACCTTTGCATTCGCAAAAGGGAAAGGAAGGTTGGCAGAGTGACCGAATGCGCTGGACTCGAAATCCGGTATACCCCTTTCGGGTATCGGGGGTTTGAATCCCTCACCTTCCGCTAAAAGAGTAACCTTAGGGCTGCTCTTTTTTATTTAACTATTTTCCTTGTCGTTCCGTCTGTCATGCGGATGATGTTGATGCCGTGCTGCGGCTTTTTCAATCGTTTACCATCAAGACTGTAATATTGTGTGTCTTGAAAATTCCCCTTTTGAATGGAATGGATATCTGTCGTTCCAATGACCGCTTTGATGATCATAGTACCATTCGTCTGCATGGTGAAAGTGTAGGAAGCCCCGTCGACATGTTTTTGAGTAGTTTCATTGGATGTGACACTTGTGATATCCCAGCCAGTGACCTGTCTGCCATCAGCAGATGTTGCGTTCAGACGGACGGTGCGACCTCCAAAGAACTTCCCGTCAAAGACCCCCTCGCTCAAAGGAATGTCATTGACAGTAAACTGAATATTCCCCAGTTCCTCCATACCTTTGTTGATGGTAAGGGTGGTAGGATTCCCTAAATGATAGTAGTCAGCTATCTGCTGATAGAAGATATCAGTACGTTGGCTAATCCATTTGCGGGTATTGTTAATCTCCTCGTCAATGCTTCTAGGCCACCATTGATTATACTGATACAGTTTTCGATGAGAAGGGAATTCTGTCTTGATAAGGTCCCACATAGGATCCCATACGGCACGGATCCCATTCTCGTTGAGAAAGTCACCCATATAAACGGCGCAACGGTCGATGAACATATTGAAAAAATCCGGATCCTCCATCAGTCGGCGAAACAAACGGGTATGCTCATAATTGTTTGCCCAGTTGTTGTCTGGGTCAAAGTCATGATTATATAACCACTCGAATATTCTGTAGTTCACGTCCCTGTCGTAGAGTCCCATGCCGAAATCTGTATCCTTGGCTATCCACCGCCATCTGCCACCATCCGTCTTAGGTCTCCACATTACTATATTATTACCAGGAAAGTCCAGATTGTTATGATAGAGGTTCATAATCATGAGATTGGCAAACTCTACGCAATCCATCCACTGCTCATATTCCGTAAGTGTATGACCATGTTCTGCGTAGAATGCCTTGAAGGCATTGTAATTCTCCCAGTCGCCTTCTTTCAGCTCGTTCCAGTTCTCGAACATATCGATATCCTCTAAACCATCGTAGTAGGTATAGATATTATCCTCATTTGAGCGGTCTCTGATGTGCTCGATACCCTTATATGTCCCATTGATATAGACGATGACAGGTCGCCATGACTGCCAATCGAGGTCAGCATGCTCAGCCATGTTCCGTTGGATGATGGCATCGCGTAGATAGAGGTAGTCGAAGTCATTACCAGCATTGCGCAGGGCAATCGACTTAAAGTCGGTGATACCCGGTCGTTGGTCGGGGAAGAACTCATATTCCAGTCGCTTAGTACCAAAACGCTTGTTGGCATAGATGGCAAGCGACTTGAGTGCATTACTACGGGTAGCCCCTCCCATGATACGTGTCTCACAAAGCTGGTTCAACTTGCTTGCTTCGTTACCTTGTTCAAAATACTCGAAACTAATCGGTCGTCGCCAGTCAAACTCATAGTTCTTCTTACCATCCTGATAACTGCCCTCCACATAGATACCGATTTTAGGATCGTTTAGATACCTGTTGTCTGTCACAATCGACACGACAGGCAGAGTCAGCTGACGTTGAGTGAAGAAGATATACGAATGGACGGAAGATGGGGGTGACAGGTAACCGTCGCAGAAGATCTTGGCACGTATGATACGGTTACCGCTGAAAGTAATAGGATTGACATATTTCGCACTCGTCTTCGTCGGCTCCATTCCATTGGTAGTATATCGGATCTCAGCTCCTGCAGGAGTACCCTCTGGCAAGGATAAGGCGAGGGAGTGCATACTCGTTGAGGTAAACACACCACCTGGTTCGCTGAACACAGGTTCACCTAAGAGGTCTTTCACCGTCTTGCCACAATTTGTCTTTCCTGGTGTTGGCTCTGCCTGATATCCCCAGGAGTCGCTGCCATCCGTCTTTCTTCCATAGGCAATATTAGGAGCAGGTTGTTTCTTCATCCCTGTCACTTGGTCGACTACAGCCCCTCCTTTGAAGAGGTATATCTCACCACCTTTTCCCGTCTCCAGTCTGAAGTCGGTATGTAGCCCCGTCTCTTCTTTGTCGCAGTAAATGACAACATATTGTTTGGGATTGATGCTCTTGTTGGGTAATTGCCATGCTCCAGCTTCTTTGTCGTCCTTTCCCAGTTTATAGTCTCTGAGGTTGACAGGTGTTGTACCGCTGTTATAAAGTTCTACCCATGAATCTGGAAATTCGTTCAGGTCGTCCATGACACAGTCGATGTTCGATTGCATCAGTTCATTGATCACTAATTGTGCATGTGCCCCCGTGGTGGCAGTGACCAGCAAGCATGCCGTTATAATGGTTGATTTGACAGATACCATAATTAACTTTCTGTAGCAAGAAAAATATACATAATTGCTGCAAAGTTAATAATTTTCTGTAATTTTGCAGCATCATACAACAAAAAAATGAGACGAATCATATTAATAACGGGTGGACAACGTTCTGGAAAGAGCCAGCATGCCGAACAGACGGCATTACGTCTGACGGACCATCCTGTTTATCTTGCAACTGCGCATATCTGGGATGAGGAGTTCCGTCAGCGGGTGCAGAGACACCAAGAGCGTCGCGGTCCCCAGTGGACCAATATAGAGGAAGAGAAGCTCCTGAGCCGCCATAATGTCACGGCGCGTGTCGTTGTCATTGACTGTGTTACCCTGTGGTTGACAAATTTCTTCTTCGAGCAGCAGAATGTCAGCAAGACCCTTGAGACCGTCAAAGAGGAGTTTGACTGTTTCACGTCTCAGGACGCTACTTTTATCTTCGTTACTAACGAGATTGGCAGTGGCGGTGTGAGTGACAATGTCGTACAGCGACAGTTTACCGATTTAGAAGGATGGATGAACCAGTATATTGCCTCGAAGGCTGATGAGGTCATCCTGATGGTCAGTGGAATTCCTTTAAAAGTGAAATGAGAGATTTTAAGATACCGTCTTTTGACGAGACATTACGTCCTTCAATACAGGAAAAAATAGACAACCTGAACAAACCCAAAGGCTCACTGGGCAGGCTGGAAGATCTGGCAATGCAGATTTGTATGATTCAGCAGACCCTCCATCCCGCATTGTCCAATCCTTGTCATCTGTTATTAGGTGGTGATCATGGTATTGAGAGGGAGGGAGTCAGTGTGTCTCCCCGTGAGGTCACTTGGCAGCAGATGATTAATTTTACTTATGGCGGTGGTGGCGTGAATATGTTTTGTCGCCAGCATGGTTTCCGTTTACGAATTGTCGATGTGGGTGTAGACTATGATTTGAGTTCCATTCCTGGCATCATTGACAGGAAGATTGCTCGTGGTACGAGGAATTTTCTCTACGAGCCAGCTATGTCGGAAGAAGAATTCGATCAGGTGATAGAAACGGGAGTGTCATTAGTGGATGAATGTATAGCTGAGGGTTGTAATATCTTATGTATCGGAGAAATGGGTATTGCCAACACTTCCCCTTCCAGTATCTGGCTGCACCTGTTCTCCCAAATCCCACTCAAAGACTGCATTGGTGCCGGTGCTGGTCTTGACTTTTCTGGGATACGTCATAAATACGAAGTGCTCTCTCAAGCTGTAGAGCGCTTTCTTCATCATAATCCCCGGCCCTCAACACTTCACATACTCCGTTACTTTGGAGGCTATGAGATGGTTGCAGCCATAGGTGCTATGTTGCATGCTGCCGAACACCGTATGGTGATATTGGTGGATGGATTTATCATGACAGCCTGTGCGATGGCGGCTGTCCTTATACAGCCAGAGGTTAAGCAGTATATGATTTTCACCCATTGTGGGGACGAAGCGGGGCATCAGATGATGCTGGAGACCATAGGTGCCTGTCCGCTACTGCGTCTTGGACTGCGACTGGGAGAGGGCACGGGTGCCCTTTGCGCCTATCCCATTATTGACTCTGCTGTGAGGATGATCAACGAAATGAATAATTTTGAGAAAGCTAATATCACCAAATATTTCTGACAGATGGAAATAGCTATTGACCAGACCCATTGGTATGACCGTATCTGGGCTTCCTTTATTTTCTTTACCAGACTTCCGTTCTGGCGATTGCATGAACCGCCACAGGCATGTTATAAGACCGTTGTGGAACATTGGCCATTAGTAGGATGGCTGACGGGTGGGGTGATGGCTGCCATATTATATTTCGGTAGTATGGTTATGCCGTATCTTGTGGCAGTCATTGCTGCTATTGTGGTACGTATGCTGGTGACAGGAGCCTTACACGAAGACGGCTTGGCAGATTTCCTGGATGGATTTGGAGGGGGTGGAAGAGACCGCCAGCGGATACTGGATATCATGAAAGACTCACGGATTGGAACCTATGGTGTGTTGGGACTGGTGTGCTATGAGTTGTTGCTGGGTGCAACACTCTTCTCCCTCACTCCGGAAATGGCTGCGTTTACAATTCTTGCCGCGGATCCCTTTAGTAAGATGGTGACCAGTCAGCTGGTCATGATGCTCCCTTATGCCCGTAAGGAGAAAGACGCAAAGTCGAAGACCGTCTACCGAAAGATGGACTGGAAAGCAGGTGTCAGTCTTGCGATACAGGGACTGCTGCCCATGGCAGGTTTCCTTTTCCTGACTCGTCTTCCCTGGTCGATGATTATCTTCCTGCCATGTCTGGTGATGTATTTTCTCTACTTGCTCATCCGTCAACGATTGCAAGGATATACTGGCGATTGCTGTGGTGCTGTCTGCCTGTTAGTGGAACTGACTGCCTGCCTGGTTGTCTGTTCCTTAGTGACACACCCAATAGGATAAGCAGACCAAAACGATCATTATGATCTCTGCCATCCTATTAATATGGATGGCTTTTTTCATGTCGTCCGTATCGAGTTGCTTCTCGTGCTCTCCGATATATGGCTTGTCAAACTGTTCTCCGAAATAGATATGGCAACCACCGAACCTGCAGTTCAGAATGCCAGCAAGGGCGGCCTCGGGATAACCGCTATTCGGACTGGCATGCTGACGTCCGTATCTCCATACGAATCCCAGCAGTCTTAACTTCCCAGATACAAGAATCATTAAGAGTGAAGTCAGACGAGCAGGGATAAAATTGGCGACATCATCAATCCTTGCAGCCCAACATCCGAAGTCCTTGTACCTCTGTGTGTGGTAACCTATCATGGAGTCTAGGGTATTGACCATCTTATAAGCCAGCATACCTGGAGCCCCTAATAATGCCCACCAAAACAAGGGGGCTATGACACCGTCGCTCAAGTTCTCGGCGAGTGTTTCCAATGCCGCAGTCCTTACTTCCTGTGCGGATAGTCCGGAAGTGTCTCTTCCTACGATGCGTGCCACCTGCTGCCGTCCTTCTTCCAATGATCTGTCAACGGCAAGGAATACTTGTCGTACCTCACGGATGAGCGTTGTTCCTGCCAGACAATAGAAGATGATAATGATGTTAAGAATAGGTGCGAATTGGCTAATGACGCATCCCGCCAGAAAGACGAGGGTGATATACGTGATAGCCATCAAGGCTCCTTTCAGCATACGGTGTTTCCCGCAGTTCAGCAGATTTTCTCCCCATGTTATCATTTTGCCGAACCATACCACAGGATGGGGGAGACAGGAAGGATCACCCAGTAACAGGTCGAGAGTCCAACCTCCTAACAAGGGTAAGATACCTATCAGGATATCACATGTCTCCTGTTGTAGTTCCATATTGCAAAAGTACAAACTAATTGGGAAAAACAAAAAATAAATGGTAATTATTTGCAGATACCAAAATACATTCGTATATTTGCAAAGTATATTAAAACGTTATTATTATGGATTTGATACATTTAATCGCAGTGATTGTGCTGATTATCCTCGGAATAGTTATCTACATGCACAAAAAGAATCAAGACTAAGAAAAAGAAAAGAGAAACCTCTATATGAAGTTTCTCTTTTCTTGTTTGTCTTACTGATTAGCAGCAATTCTGCTTTTCACCTTGTCGACATAAGCGTCAATTGTGGCAACTGCCACAATGTTGACGACATCACGGACAGAAGAGCCAAAATCAATGAAGTGGATGGCTTTGTTCAGTCCCATCTGGATCGGACCAATAATCTCAACGTCCGCATTGAGCATCTGTAGCATCTTATAAGAGGAACGTGCAGAGGTTAGGTTGGGGAATACCAGTGTGTTCACATCTTTACCATTCAAACGGGTGAATGAATACTGACTGTCACGTAACTCACGGTCGAGGGCAAACCACAACTGCATCTCACCATCGATGGCAAGGTCAGGATACTGTGCTTGCATAATCTCGGTGGCACGGCGTACCTTCATGGCACCATCACTGGTTGAGCTTCCAAAGTTAGAGTGGGAGATCATAGACACCACAGGCTTCTCGTTGAAGAAACGTACACTGGTGGCAGCCAACTTGGCGATGTCTACCAAAGTGTCAGTGTCTGGATTCTCGTTGACGAGGGTGTCTGCGATATAGAGTGTACCTTTCTGGGAATTGATGATATGCAAGGCACCGAAATGCTTGTACTCTGGACGGATGCCAATCACTTCTTTGACCACTTTTACCGTGTTGGAGTATTTGGTATATAGACCCGTGATGAAAGCGTCTGCCTCACCCGTCTCTACCATCATCATACCGAAATAGTTACGCTCGAACATCTTGTCATTAGCTTCCTGGAAGGTATAGCCGTCACGCTGACGCTTCTCGGTCAGTATGCGGGCATAACGCTCACGACGCTCCTGTTCTGACGGGTTGCGGAGATTGACAATCTCAATACCTTCGATGTTCAGGTCGAGTTTCTTAGCCAACTTTCCAATCACCTCGTCATTACCTAACAGGATGGGATGACAGATACCTTCAGCTTTGGCTTGTACGGCAGCCTTTAACATAGTAGGGTGTACAGCTTCTGCGAAGACCACACGCTGGGGATGGGCAGCGGCAGTGGCATAGAGCTTCTGTGTGAGTTTCGTCTCTTGTCCCAATAAAACACTCAGCGAGTTCTTGTATTCTTCCCAGTTTTCGATTTTCTTACGAGCTACGCCACTCTCGATGGCAGCCTTTGCCACAGCGGCACTGACCTCCGTGATCAAACGTGGATCGACGGGTTTCGGAATAAAATACTCACGTCCAAAACTGAGGTTGTTTACTTTATATACATCATTCACCACATCGGGAACAGGTTGCTTGGCAAGGTCGGCAATGGCATGAACGGCAGCCAGTTTCATTTCCTCGTTGATAGCGGTGGCATGGACATCCAAGGCACCACGGAAGATATAGGGGAACCCAATGACGTTATTAATCTGATTGGGATAGTCCGTACGACCTGTAGACATCAATGTGTCGGGACGTGCCTCCATCGCATCCTCATAGGAAATCTCAGGAAC
Organism: Prevotella sp. tf2-5; assembly: GCF_900115435.1. Taxonomy (GTDB): domain Bacteria; phylum Bacteroidota; class Bacteroidia; order Bacteroidales; family Bacteroidaceae; genus Prevotella. The sequence goes on along the minus strand of NZ_FOWK01000006.1, from coordinate 31,864 downwards.
AGGGTTGGCAAGGGCGAAGATGACGGGATCTTTAGCCATCGTCTTCACCATGTCCTTGGAGAGCACATTACCTTTAGAGAGTCCGACAAAGACATCAGCGCCGTTAACAGCCTCTTCCAAGGTATGGATGTCCGTTCGCTGGGTAGCAAAGAACTTCTTCTGCTCGTTCAAGTCCTGACGTGCCACGCTGATAACCCCTTTCGAGTCAAGCATCACGATATTCTCCTTCTGGGCACCAATCGCCATATAGAGCTTGGTACATGAGATGGCAGCGGCACCGGCACCGTTGACTACGATCTTCACCTTCTTAATATCTTTACCGATTACCTCAAGGGCGTTCTTCAGTCCAGCAGCGGAGATGATTGCCGTACCATGCTGGTCATCATGCATCACAGGGATGTCGAGGGTCTTTTTCAGACGATCCTCGATATAGAAGCACTCTGGTGCCTTGATGTCCTCCAGATTAATACCTCCGAAAGTGGGGGCAATACGTTCCACTGCCTCACAGAACTTCTCTGGGTCTTTTTCGTTAACTTCAATATCAAAGACGTCGATGCCACCATATATTTTGAAGAGCAGACCTTTTCCTTCCATCACTGGTTTACCACTCATGGCACCGATATCACCAAGTCCGAGGACGGCGGTACCATTGGAGATAACAGCAACAAGATTACCTTTGTCTGTATACTTATAAGCATCATCTGGATTCTGCTGAATTTCCAGACATGGATAGGCGACGCCAGGTGAATAAGCTAATGAAAGATCTGTTTGTGTCCGATAAGCCTTGGTGGGCTTTACTTCAATTTTACCAGGACGCCCTGACTCATGATACTCAAGGGCGGCCTCTTTTGAGATTTTAACCATACGAAAATATTTAATTGTTTACTTTTCCATTTTCTTCGCAAAATTACAAAAAACTCAGTGAAAATCAGATATATTTTTAATCTTTTTAGTAACTTTGCATTCAAAATGATTACTTATGCAGGAAATAAAAGATTTGAATGCTTATAGGATGTCACTGAAGGAGAAAATCCTAGAGACAGCTATGAGCGCATTTGCCCGATATGGCATCCGTGCAGTGAAAATGGATGACATTGCCTCTGGGTTATCTATTTCCAAACGCACTTTATATGAGATATATGGTGATAAAGAGTCATTGCTCTTAGCCTGTGTGCAGAAAGGACATGAGGAGAAACTGCAGTACATGACGGAGTTTGCCAATAACCATAATGTGATAGAGGTTGTGGCAGAGGCATATCGAAGGAAAGTGGCAGAGACGAACAGAGTCAATTTCCTCTTCTATCTTGACATCCAACAGTATCCGCAAGTGATGAGACTCTTAGAGGAGAACCATGCGAGTCTTCATGAGAGTTTCATGCTTTTTTTATCACGTGGTGTAAAAGAGGGGTATTTCCGCAAGGAAGTTAATTATGAGCTGATCTCCTATATGTTTGATGTGATAGGGGAGTCGGTGGCTAAGAACAAGCTCTTTATGCGCTATCCTTCAGAGGAACTGTTAAACAACCTTATGTTGGTTCCTTTTCGTGGTTTCTGTACCGAGAAGGGACTGAAAGTATTGTCATGTATTAAGTTGTAAGTACTTGATAAAAAGAGAAAGGAAGACTCTGTTACTGAGTCTCCCATTCTCTTTCTAAGAGGTGCCTGGCGGATTCGAACCGCCGTAGACGGTTTTGCAGACCGTTGACTAAGCCACTCATCCAAGGCACCTTATCGTCTTAGCGGATGCAAAGTTAATACTTTTCTTCGGATTGACAAAATTTTCCTTCACTTTTTTTCTTGAAGTCACATCCGGGACAATTGTCACAGGGATTTGATGGGGTTGTGAGACTGCAATAAAGTCGCCATGCCACATAACCCGCGGCGATAGAGAGGATGATGATAACGACGAGGAGTTGCATCGTGATTAAAGCTTGGAAAGTTTACGTAGCATCAGCTTGTTGATGGCTTGTATTTTCCGTCCACCTTTCTCGATGTCTTCACGTACATTATTTATATTATTAAAGAGCTCGCTGAATGCGTTCAACAGAGGATTTGGCTGACTGTTGTCCTCAATAGCCTCCGGGTTGGTGATGATACGGATGCCCAATGGCTCGATATGTACCTCTATATCCTTGCCAGTCATAATAGGGTCACCGTCATAATGGATGGCACCGGACTCCTGGCGGTGGATATGTATTTTCCGTGCTTGGAAGGTCTTGATTTTAGAATTGTTGGTTAGCGTTTTGTTAAAGAGGTCAATACTAATCTGTGGAGCTTCCATGGCAGTGAAAGGCTCCATGATAATCACGTCCATCACGCCGTCCCTCATGGAAGCCTGTGGTGCGATATAGGCATTATTCCCGTATTGAGAGGCATTGGCACATGCAATCAGAAAAGCTTTGTAACGGCGGGCTCCCGTCTCATCTTCTACCTCATAGGTCTCAGGTTTGTAGTTGAGACCTTCTTTCAGCACATTCTCCACGTAGGTAATAGGACCGCGCTTGCCTGCCTCGGCAAATTTCAGAGAGATGAAAGCATCGAACCCCATGCCGCAGGTGCAGAAAAACGGGATATCGTTGATGACTCCGTAGTCGAATGTCTCTATCTGGCATAGGTTGATGATGTTGAGTGCCTTTCGTGCATTCATGGGAATGCACAGATGACGGGCTAGTCCGTTACCGGAGCCACAGGGAATAATACCCAATGCTGTTTGGGAATGTGTCACTGAGCGTGCGACCTCATTGATGGTACCGTCTCCACCGACAGCCACGACGATGTCAATACCGTCTTTGGCACACTGACGTGCGATGTCTGCAGCGTGTCCTGCATATTCTGTCATGCGGATGTTTGCCTCAAAATGGGTTGTGTCAAGGTGATCCTTGATCATTTCAAGGATATCTTCTTTCTCATGCCCACCAGATATGGGGTTTATAATAAACGTAATTTGCTTTTTCTGACTCATATTCCAAATGCAAAATTAAAAAAAACAGGAGAATTATCCGATGTATTTGGAATAATTTTCAAATATTTTACGAATTATCTTGCAAAACGTGCACGATTTGATAAAAATTGTGTAACTTTGCAGACTGAAAACGAAAAATTAACGAATCGATTCTTATCGGAATGGGACAGTTACAAGAGAAATACAAGCATTATCGTGAGCCGCAGAAGTTTATGGAGGCTGACGTATACCCTTATTTCCGTGCTATTGAGGGAAAACAGGGAACGGAAGTGGAAATGGGCGGTCACAAAGTGCTCATGTTTGGTTCAAATGCCTATACGGGACTGACAGGAGATCAGCGTATTATTGATGCTGCGAAGGCTGCTTTAGATAAGTATGGCTCTGGTTGTGCAGGCAGCCGTTTCCTGAATGGAACACTCGACCTGCATGTGCAGTTGGAAAAGGAGATATCTGAATTTATCGGCAAGGACGACTGTCTTTGCTTCTCCACTGGATTCTCTGTTAATCAGGGTGTCCTTGCTATGGTAGTAGGCAAAGATGATTATATTATCTGTGACGATCGTGATCACGCCAGTATTGTGGATGGTCGTCGTCTTTCTTTTGCCAAGCAGCTTCATTACAAGCATAACGATATGGAAGACTTGGAGCGTGTGCTTCAGAAACTTCCTTATGATGCCATCAAACTGATTGTCGTCGATGGTGTGTTCTCTATGGAGGGTGATCTTGCCAAACTTCCTGAGATTGTTGAACTGAAGCATAAGTATAACTGCTCTATCATGGTCGATGAGGCTCATGGTATTGGTGTGTTCGGTAAGCAGGGACGTGGTGTATGTGACCATTTCGGGCTGACGAAGGAGGTTGACCTGATTATGGGTACGTTCTCTAAGTCACTTGCCTCTATTGGTGGTTTTATCGCATCTGATTGGGATACCATCAATTTCCTGCGTCATACATGTCGCACCTATATCTTCTCTGCATCCAATACACCTGCGGCTACTGCTGCCGCTATGGAGGCATTGCATATCATTCAGAAAGAGCCAGAGCGTATCGAGGCTTTGTGGAAAGTTACTAACTATGCGTTGAAGCGTTTCCGTGAAGAGGGTTTTGAGATTGGAGATACAGAGAGTCCTATCATTCCGCTTTATGTGCGTGATGTTGATAAGACGTTCCTGGTGACGGCATTGGCATTCAAAGCCGGTGTGTTCATTAACCCTGTTATTCCACCAGCATGTGCTCCACAGGATACTTTGGTGCGTTATGCCTTGATGGCAACTCATACAGAAGAGCAAGTTGACCGTTCGGTTGTTGCTCTGAAAAAGATCTTTGTAGAACAGGGTATTATAAAATAATTGCGGAAAAATTTGCAAGGGTCACAAAAAATGCGTACCTTTGCAGCCGCAAAAACGAGGTGTAGCGCAGTTGGTAGCGTTCCTGGTTTGGGACCAGGCTGTCGCAGGTTCGAGTCCTGTCACCTCGACCACCTATTATTTAAAAGACCGTTGACTCATTATAAGTCAACGGTCTTTTCATGTTTTCCACTGAGTTTATCGTACCCTGTCTTCTATGATAGGGTCATCAAGCAACAGCTTCTCAATGAGTGGACAGTACCATGTTTTGAATTGTTCTGCCGTTGGTGTATGGGCTCCAGGGAAATGATAGCTGTTCAGATAGTGCTCCAGGAAAAGCGGTTCGAAGTGTGCCAACGTGTCTTCGTCGCCGAACAGTCCCCAAACCTTATCCTTATTATATATATTACAGTAGTCGAACTGATGTTCCTCCAGTTGTTTGAACTCATTGATTAATTGTTCGTCAATGGTGAAGTCCTGCTTACCGTCTGCTCTTGGCGACTTATATTGATGTTTACCGATACGTTCACGGAGGAATTCAGACATCTTGAAGTGCGGATTGCCGAGTAGTGCAGGGATGCCGATGACAGGAGAGATCATCTGCGCATAGAACGATCCGCAGCTGTTGCCGACGAGGACATCTGGCTTCTCCTTATCACAGATCTCATGGATGAGTCTGATGGCATCATGAGGGTGGAGTGGTAGATCAGGAGTAAGCACATGAGCCTTTCCCTCGAAAGCCTCCCTCAATGCCATAGCCGGAACACATTGACCGCTGGCATAGAATCCGTGAAGGAACAATATCGTCTTTTCTTTCTGCATATATTGTTTTCAGACCCGTTTTTTGGGTTATTTATTCTTTAATGTTTCGATAATTGTGTCTAGTTCACCGGCCAGTTGTGTGTAATCGTCAATCTGGAGAGGACAGGTCTTCAGTGTTTCACCCATGCCGGCAGGGATGAGCTTGTAGGCTTTGTCCTCCATCTCGCGACCTTTCTTTGTGAGGCTGATAATCTGCTGGCGCTTGTCGTGATCACCTTTCTTACGTGTTACAATGCCTAGCTTCTCCATGCGCTGGAGTAAGGGAGTAACAGTGTTTGTTTCTAACAACAGCCGGTGGGCGATGTCGTTCACAGGTTGACAGTCTTTCTCCCAAAGCACCATCAGGACGAGATATTGCGGATAAGTGATACCCAACTCTGTCAGCATCGGTGTGTAGGCCTGCGTAATAAGTCTTGCTGCCGTGTAGAGACGAAAGCATATCTGATTGTCAAGCTGTAATTCAGTGTGCATAATTCATTTCATTGACCATTGAACATTATTTACCGAGCATTTCCTCAATGTCCTTCTCGAAGTCTTTAGGCTCAGTAGTAGGCGCAAAACGCTTGATGGTCTCACCATCTTTAGAGATGAGGAACTTAGTGAAGTTCCACATGATGTCGCTGTCCTTCTCCACACTCTTGCTCAGTGTTTTCAGCAGGGCACGGGTAGCCTTTGCCTTTAGTCCCTTGTATTCCTCGGTAGGTGCCTGAGTCTTCAGATACTCAAAGATAGGTTGGGCATCAGCACCGTTGACATCACCTTTTCTCATAATCTGGAAAGTCACACCGTAGTTCAGCTGGCAGAACTCTTCGATTTTTGCATCGCCCTCAGGATCCTGCTCCTTGAATTGATTGCAAGGGAAGCCGATGATGACCAGTCCCTTATCCTTATATTTTTGGTTCAGTTCCTCCAATCCTGCGAACTGAGGTGTGAATCCACACTTGCTGGCTGTGTTAACAATCAGCAATACCTTACCTTGAAACTGAGAGAAATCAATCTCCTTACCTTTGCTTGAAAAAGCCTTGAATTCATAAATCTTTTGCATACCTTATTTATATTTATTATTGTTATTTCTATCGTTTGCGATACAAAGGTAGGGATAATCTTTTATATCGCAAGCGATTTAATCAAAGCTTTAAGATAGATTAACAAACATCGCAAACGATATTCTCCATCAATTATTAGTTATCTCATTATTTTTATTTATCTTTGCAGTCTAAAGACTAAATAAAGAAAGTTTTGAAATCAGTGTAAAACTTGTAGTTATTAAGTTAATGAGTACGAATAGATGAAAAAGATTTTTTTGATGATGTTTGCCCTTGTGGGTTTAACAGCAAACGCACAGGGCATCAAGAGTGGTTCCAAGTGGAATATCAGTAATCTGGTCTATGAAGCCAAAGTGAATAACGACAAGACCATCACTTTCACAGCTATGGCAGAGGGTGAGGAACTGGCTTTCCGTCTGACTCCAAGCAATAGTAAGAAAAATGAGTATGTTCTCTCAGAGGATCAGAATGCTGACGGTTTCAATCCTTTCAGCAAGACCCCTCGTGCCAAGTACATCGATAGGCAGGGATGGAAACTGCTCTGTCTATATGACCAGAAAGGCAATCTGCATAATGTCCTTGACGGCTCTTTCTTCGGGGAAGGTGAGAAGGTCGCAATAGGCAAGTGGATGCAGCAGATCATGGGCAAATATGTCGACAGCTATGGAGACACGCTGGAGATTGGTCATGAAATTATCTATGAGAAAGGAGTTGCCCGTGCTGAATATAAGAATATCACTTTCAACGGCACTGTCACAGGGGTGCTCAGTATCAGCGGACTTACCGACCTTGAGGGTATGTGGGAAGTTGAGCAGACACTCGATGGTCTGACTCTCTATGAGGTGAAACAGGACGAATACGGCATGTTCAGTCGTAAAGGTCAGAAGAAGACGTTAAGATGGGTGAACACAGTGCCGCGCTTTGACTATGCCAATGTCATCCTGCTCAACGACAAGATGTTCCGTAAGATGAAGAAGTCTACGCTCCGTATCATGCGTAACTCTATCTTGGCAAAGCATGGGTATATGTTCTCTTCACGTGACCTGGTGGATTATTTCGGCAGCCAGCCTTGGTTCTGTCCGCGTCCTTCTAACGATGATGTTCTCGGTGAACTGTCGCTGGTGGAAACCCTGAATATCGAACTTATCAAGTGTGAAGAGACCCTTTCAGATTAATTAGAGTCTCACAAAACATTTCCCTTCACAAAGACCTTTGTTTTCGCAGTACCGTTCATACTGGGCACAGATGTCATCATTTTATATTTATGTGCGGATTTGTTTGGTGTTGTTCTTGTTTATTTGTATCTTTGCAGGGAATAAAAACTATTAACTGACATACTAAGCCGATTGTGCTTATGAAGAACAAAAAGTATTTTTTTGCCGTTGACCTTGGAGCCACCAGCGGGAGGACCATACTAGGCTCTTTGGAAGACGGAAGGTTGGAGCAGGAGGAACTGACCCGCTTCCCCAATAACCTCATAGAGACAGGTGGTCATTTCTATTGGGATATCTATGCCCTCTATTTTGAGATGATCAAAGGGCTGCAGGAAGTGGCACGCCGTAAGATACAGTTGACCTCCATCGGTATTGACACCTGGGGCGTCGATTTCGTTTTTGTGGCGGAAGACAATGCTATCCTGCGTAATCCGAGAGCATATCGTGATCCCCATACCTTCGGGCGGATGGAGCAGTATTTCGAGCAAGTAGTGGATCGTAAGACGGTTTATGACCTTACCGGAATCCAGTTCATGAACTTCAACTCACTATTCCAATTATATGCCATGCGGCAGGACGAGAATGTGGCGATAAGTCTGGCGAAGAAGATCCTTTTCCTCCCAGATGCCTTGAGCTGGATGCTGACGGGAGAGGCGGTATGTGAGTATACCATTGCTTCTACGTCGCAGATGCTCAATCCTCGGACGGGTGATTTAGACGAGCGTCTTATCCAAAGTGTCGGACTGACCCGTGAGCATTTTGGCAGAATGGTTCGTCCAGGAACACAGATCGGTGTGCTGACAGAGGAAGTGCAGAAGATGACTGGTTTAGGACCTGTTCCAGTGATTGCCGTAGCAGGACATGATACAGCATCCGCTGTTGCTGCCGTTCCTGCGAAGGACGAGCAGTTTGCCTATCTGTCAAGCGGTACTTGGAGCCTGATGGGTATAGAGACGAAGGAGGCAGTCATCAACGATCGCAGCTATGAGTTGAATTTCACCAATGAGGGAGGTGTAGAGGGTACAACTCGTTTCCTGAAGAACATCTGTGGTATGTGGCTTTATGAGCGTTGCCGTAAGGAGTGGCCTGAGGAGGTTCGTAAACTCTCTCATCCAGAGCTACAGGGGTCGGCGATGCAGGTGGAGCCCTTCCGTTCCATCATCAATCCAGATGATAAGTTATTTGCTAACCCCCCGTCAATGATCACAGCTATCCAGCAATATTGTCATGAGACGGGGCAGCAGGTGCCGGAGACCCCTGCGGAGATCTGTCGTTGTATCTTTGATTCCCTCGCCCTGCGCTACCGTCAGGTATTCCAGTGGCTGAAGGAGTTTGCGTCTTTCGACCTCCATATCCTCCATATCATCGGAGGCGGTTCCTTGAACAAGTATCTGAACCAGTTTACAGCTGATGCCCTTGGTGTGGAAGTGCTGGCTGGTCCTCAGGAGGGTACTGCTATTGGTAATATCATGTTGCAGGCGAAGGCAGCAGGTGAGGTCAGTGATATTTGGGAGATGCGGCGTATCATCGCTAACTCCATAGAGATGGAAGCTTATCATCCCACCAAGGACAAAGCGGCATGGGATGCTGCCTTCGAGCGATATCTTGCGATAACGCTAACGTAATCTCACGATTTCGCAATCTCGTAATCGAAAAAACTAATCACAATAAAAACAAATCCAAATGAGTAAACCATTAGTAGAAACAAAAGCAAGGGTAGGCGTGTTCTCTGTCGCACTGGGAGCATACCTGCCACAGTTCCCTCAACTCGTTCCAGAGTTTGAGGCACAGTATGAGGCATTCAAGAAGACAATCCCGGATACTGTGGAGTTGATTGACGGAGGAATGGTGACCACCAAGGAGCAGTCGATGGTGGCAGGCGATAAGTTCCGTTCTGCTGATGTCGACCTGGTCATCCTGCAGATGTTGACCTATTGTACCTCTTATAATATGTTACCAGCGGTACGTGATCTTGATGTCCCTGTTGTCATCGTCAATGTTCAGAAGAAACTGGCACCAGACTATGAGAAGACGGATATCCCCATCTGGTTGGGAGAGCTGTATGCCTGTGGTGCTATCGGTGAGATGGTTGCCGACTTGAATCGTGCCGGCAAGCGTTCCGCAGTGATTACCGGTGTCGTAGAGGGAGGTGACCCTCAGGTACAGGCGGAGATAGAAGACTGGTGTCGTGCCGCACAGGTACGCCGTCGCTTCCGTGATACGAATATCGCACAGATCGGTCGTCCCTATCCGGGAATGATGGACCTGTATATTGACGAGACCAACCTGTATCATCGCATGTGGCTCTACACCAAGCAGTTTGACTGGGAGAAGATGTGGGCGATTGCTGATGACATCACGGATGAGGAAGCCATCAAGGCAAAGGCACAGGATATCCTTGACACCTTTGATATCGAGGGTGGGGGAACTATCGAGAAGGTATGGGATATGGCAAAGTATGTCGTGGCCTTCGAGCAATGGGTAAAAGATGAGAAGTTAGGTTTCATCGCCTCCCACTATGATGGTTTCGCCAAGGGTATTGCCGGCAAGCTCGACTCGATGCTGATACCAGCATTCTCCATGCTTATCAAACAACATACGGCATGTGCTGTAGAGGGTGACATGAAGGTGGCGATGGCGATGTCAATCCTGAAGACCATTTCTGGTACGGGAACCCTTGCCGAGATGTATAGCATCGACTTCCCGAAGGATATTTGTATCATCGGACACTCTGGCTCTGGTGACTATGATATCTCACAGGCTAAGAAGCCGACGATGAAGATAGTGCCTGTGTTCCACGGAAAGAGTGGTGGTGGCTATCTGACACAGTTCTATCCTCCCACGGGTCCTGTCACCTATTTTGCCATCACACAAGACAAGAATGGAGTCTTTAAGTTTGTGGTCGCTGAGGGTGTCAACGAGGAAGGTCCTATCTTCACCTTTGGTGATACCAATATGCGTACGAAGTTCTCATTGAGTTGTCGAGAGTTCGTCAACAAGTGGAGCGAGGCTGGTCCTACCCACCACATGGCAGCTGCTGTGGGTCATCATATCGACACTATCCTGAAGGTGGCTAAGATCTTCAATATCGAGTGTGATGTAGTGTGCCGCTAATCAATCGGGATCTTGTAATCTTGAAATAACGAAATCTCGTAATATCGAAACAATATGTCAAATTCAAGTTCTTTGAAGAGCACGATAGCCGTGTCTCTGACGAATTATCTGGATGCGGGTGCCATCGTCGCAGGAGCGTCAGGTTTGACCTTATGGCAGAACTACCTCGGACTGTCGGAGGTGCATCTGGGGTGGTTGAATTTCATCAGTGCCAACTGTCTGGGTGCCGCTATCGGTGCGATTATCGGTGGATTCCTTGCTGACAAGTATGGACGTAAGTTTATCTTCACGTACAACCTGCTGGTCTATATGCTGGGAGTACTGACCATCATGCTGAGTGTGAATTTCCCCATGTTGCTGTGTGGTTTCCTCATCACGGGTATCTCTGTGGGTGTCGGGGTGCCAGCCTCTTGGACATATATCTCTGAGTCGTCCGAGAACAACAATCGCGGACGTAACATCTGTATCTCACAGATGTCGTGGGGCATCGGCCCGATGGTTATCCTCCTGCTGGGTATGTTCTTTGCCCCAGGTGGTTATCTGTTCGGATGGGTAGAGAGCATCGCCCATGCCGTCGGTGGTGCTGATATGGAGGAACCGGCAGTCAATGCTTTCAGTTCCCGACTCGTATTCCTGTCACTCTTTATCGTCGCTTTTATCGCATGGAATCTGCAGCGTCAGCTTCAGGAGAGTGCTGAGTTTACGAAAGGGCAGGAGAGTGGTGAGAAGAAACCGGGACTGATAGATAATATCAAGGTGTTGTTCTCCAACAGTATCGCTGTGAAGACGGTCTGTTTCCTTGCCACGATCTATCTGACGTGGAATCTGGTGGCTTCTGTCATGGGATTCTTCCAACCGCATATCTATGAGACAGCGGGTGGTGTCACTAACGAGCAGGCTAACTGGATGAACTTCATCCAATGGGCGATTATCGTCAGTGTGACATTCTGTACCTCGAAACTGATTGACAAGACCAGTCATAAGGGTATCTATGTCTTTGGACTGCTTGCCGCACTCTGTGCTTGGCTGGTGATTGTGACTATTGGAGTCAACGGTCCTGCCGGCTTGTGGGCATTCGCTATCCTGTGGGGTATCCAAGGTGGTGCCTCCCCTCAGATATTCTATGCGTTGTGGGGCTCAGAGCTTTTCCCAGCTAAGTTCCGTGCTGGAGCCCAGGGCTTTATGTTCTTTGTGGTTCGTGGCTTGTCGGCATTGTGGGGACTCCTCTTCACCTATATCTATGGTGAGAATGGCGAGGGCTTCACCATCGCCGCCTACTGTATGATAGCTTTGTTGCTTATCTCGTTGGTAGTAGGTATCATCGGTGCTCCCAACACTCGTGGCCGCGCCCTGGATGACATCACGAAGGAACGCTATGGTGAGAATTATTAATGAATCGTAATATAGAAATCTCGAAATACTGAAATTCCGAAATATCGAAATAAAAGAATAAATAAGATGAAAAGTATATTAGAAAACCGCCCCGCATTGAAAGCGGTGATTGATCAGATTGCAGAGGTGACGGGTTACCTCTGGCAGAAAGGATGGGCAGAACGTAATGGTGGTAATATCACCGTCAACGTCACAGAGTTTATGGATGAGGAGTGCAAGGTGATGCCTGCTATCTCAGAAGTGAAACAGATAGGTCTGACGCTGCCCCAGTTGAAGGGTAAGTATTTCTATTGCAAAGGAACAGGTAAGCGGATGCGTGACCTTGCCAGGGATCCGATGCAGAACGGTAGTATCATCCGTATCTGCGACGACTGTGCCAGCTATGTGGTGATTGCGGATGTGAATGTGGTACCTACCTCTGAGTTGCCTACCCATTTGGCACTGCAGAACTATCTGTTGGAGACGGGCTCATGCTATAAGGCAACGCTTCATACGCATCCCATCGAACTGGTAGCGATGAGTCATATCCAGCGTTTCCTGAAAGGTGATGAGATGACACGTGTGCTGTGGTCGATGATTCCAGAGACTCTCGCCTTTGCCCCGCTGGGTATTGGCATCGTACCTTACGCACTTCCCTCGTCGGTGGCTCTTGCTGAGGCTACCCTTGAGCAGATAAAGACGCACGATGTGGTGATGTGGGAGAAACATGGTACGGTGGCTGTCGGACAGGATATCATGGACGCTTTCGACCAGACTGACGTGCTCTGCAAGGCTGCTAATATCTATATGTGTGCCCGTAGTATGGGGTCAGAGCCTGATGGTATGACGGAGGAACAGATGAAGGAGGTGCAGGACGTATTCAAACTACCTAAGAAACGTCCCTGCTGACATGAAGTCAACAACCTTGTCGACTGGAGTCAGCAACCCTGTCGACTGGAGTCAACAACTAGTAAGGAGGCTGCTTTCAAGTGGCTTCCTTACTTCTTTTAAGTGCGAACCTACGTCCTTACAATCGCATACGATACCTCTTCTTTCCGCTTTCTCCACCTTATTTTATATGTGAGAGCGTAGATTTTACACTAAAATGTTTGGAACTTTCGGAAAAAAACACTAATTTTGCTGCGGAATTGAGTGTATACGCTTCTTTCGAGAGGTCACACAAAGATGGAACTACAATTAACATAATAATAACAAACAAAACTAAAACGCTTATGAAAAAGTTTTTTACCCTAATTAGCATGGCTCTCGTAGCTATGAGTGTGAATGCGCAGGATCTTCCTGAACATTGTTATCCTATTAAAAGTATCACTTGGGGTGATATTACTTGGAAGAATGGTAATAACAAGAAGGATAAGGATAATGCAGACATGTATTTCCTGATGGGTACAGGTAATGGGTATAAGGACATTTATGCCGAGGAAATTTACACAGATGGTGAGCCAACTGGTAATTATCGTGCATATTATACTTATATTGACTATGAGAAAGGAGAGACAGGAGCACCTGGCTATGGTTTATATTACAAGTTTACTCCCTCAACTTCTGGTACGCTGAAGGTTAATGTATGGGTAAACAAAGGTAATCGTAAAACATTTGTTGTAAAAGCATCTGATGGTAAACCTATGACTCCATATGTAGATTATACATTTGATGGTTATGTAAATGGTCAGAACTTAGATGGAAAACCAATTTATTTTACTGCTACTGAAATTAAGACTCGTCATGATGACTTTAACGAGGAACAGAAAGCCGCAGGTAAAGATCCAGTGAGTGATTATGTTATTGAAAAAGGTAATCAGGCCGTATGGGGTTGGATTACTTTCAATGTAGAAGCTGGTGAGAGCTATATTGTTTATCAGCAGAGTTCACAACTCGGTTTCGGTGGCTTTGAGTTTGGTAGTGAGAAATATGTAGCCTCACCTACTGGTGGTGTCGCAGATGCATTCAAAGCTGTAATTGACGCAGACGGTAAGGCAACTAATGTTACTACCGAAGGTTCTGTAGTAGAATTTACTGCTTGCGGTGTTGCAGTTAAGGCTGTAGGTGGTGCTGTTCCTACAGCAGTTGTTCCTAATCTCGATCCTACAGGCATCAACAACGTGAAGAAGGCTGCTGAGGTTGACGCTAACGCTCCTATCTTCAACCTCGCAGGTCAGAAGGTGGACAAGAGCCAGAAGGGTATTCTGATTCAGAACGGTAAAAAGTTCGTGAACAAATAAGTCTACACCTTATTAATAATATAAAGCGGAACCGAATCATGCGGCTCCGCTTTTTTGTTGCCCGAAGATTTGGAAGTCTGCGAGAAAACATATAACTTTGCACCCAACGCAAAAAACTACTAAAACAAATACAGGATGAAAAAGCAAGTTGTGACTATGATGCTGATGTGTGTGACGGCTATGGGAGCCTTTGCACAGAAGACGATGACTGTCGCCAAGGACGGTAGTGGTGACTATACCACCATACAGGCTGCCATCAATGCCGCAGCGGAAGGAGCGGAGACCGTAATCAAGGTTAAGGCTGGCACGTATGCGGAGAAGGTGAGTATTGGCTCTCGTCGGAAAGCATCCACAAAGCGTATCACCATGATGGGTGATGGGATGGACAAGACCATTATCACTGCTGCCTATGGCAAGAAGAATATCGGCAACGGTAAGGATGTGCGTGACTATGCTACCCTTGCTGTCTTTGCCAATGATTTCTATATGGAGAACATGACGGTGCGGAATACGGCTGGTAAGGAAGGAGGACAGGCTCTGGCTCTCTTCGTGTCAGGTGACCGACAGACCTATTACCGTTGTAAGATAGCTGGTTACCAGGACACACATCGTTCCAAGAAAGACACGCGTAGCTATTATAAGGAATGTGTCATCGAGGGTGCCGTCGACTATATCTATGCTGGTGGTACCTGCTGGTTTGAGCAGTGTACGCTGAACAGTGTGGGTAATGGCTATATCACGGCACCAGAGGATATCAACGTCTATACGACAGCTGCCGATGGCACCAGGATATGGTTGGGTTTCGTTTTTAATAACTGTAAGGTGACAAAGGCTGCTGGCGTCGCTGATGAGAAAGTGTATTTGGGACGTTGCTGGGGAGCGGAGAAATGTGGTAGTCTCTGGTTGAACTGTGATTTAGGAAAGGCGGTTCATCCTGCAGGATGGCAGACGATGGGAGGTAATGACGGTAGCAAGTCGTTCTTTGCAGAGTACAAGAGTAGAAACGGTGCTGCACCTGTGGAGGTGTCTAAACGTATCAGCTGGAGTCATCAGATGACAGACGCGGACTATGCGAAGGTATGCACATGGGAACAGATAGATGCAGTCTTCCGTAGTGTCAGACCTAAAGTGTCTGCATTTAACCCAGAGGTCGTCATCGCTGCTAATCAGATGATGGAAGACTATGCTCCCTTGGAGGATGAGCTTCTTGCATTCCCGACAGCACGGGGCT
Organism: Prevotella sp. tf2-5; assembly: GCF_900115435.1. Lineage (GTDB taxonomy): Bacteria > Bacteroidota > Bacteroidia > Bacteroidales > Bacteroidaceae > Prevotella. The sequence continues at coordinate 16,518 of NZ_FOWK01000006.1, read as the reverse complement.
TTGGGAAATATGCTTCTGGAGGAAGAGGTGGCAAGGTCGTTGAGGTCACCAACTTGGAGAATAGTGGTGAAGGCTCGTTACGATGGGCATTGACAGAGGCGGGTAAGGAGAATGCCACCATCGTCTTTCGTGTCAGTGGGGTCATCAACATAGGTGCTGACCCGCAGCGTAAGGGTGAGAATGCGATTCGTGCCAAGTTGAGGAATGTGACCATCGCAGGTCAGACTGCACCAGGAGAGGGTATCCTCCTTCGTGGTGGTAAGTTAAACCTCGGCGGCTCCGAGAATGTCATCATTCGTAATATCCGTTCCCGTCTGGGTGTGAAGGAGGATCCCGCAAAAGACAAGAAAGGTAATTTTATCGCAGGAGGTGCCATCGGTATTGAGAATGCCAAGAATATCATCATCGACCACTGCTGCTTTGGTTGGAGTGGTGAGGAGAACACTACAATATACGATAATCATTTCACGACCGTGCAGTGGTGCATCATCCATGAGGGACTTTATAACGCAGGACATCATAAAGGGGTCCGTGGCTATGGTTGTCAATGGGGAGGCTCTCCAGCTTCCTTCCATCATAACCTGCTTGCCAATAACGACAGTCGCAGTCCGCGTATCAATGGAGCCAGTAATCCTAAGGGTGACAGGAACGTGTTCCTGGAGTTTATGAATAATGTGAACTTCAACTGGGGAAGAAAGAATTCCTGCTATGGTGGAGAGAACGAGGCAGGCGAGGGGAGTACTCATGAGTGTAATTTCGTGGGAAACTATTACAAGCCGGGACCTGCTCATCCGTCTGATAACTACTTCATAGAACTCTCTGCGGCACGTAAGGGAAAGACACTGACAAGTCCGTCCCTTTGGTATTTCTCAGGGAATGTGATGGAGGGACATGATACTCAGGACAACTGGCAACTTGTTGGTAATAAGACAGGATTCAGTGTGGAGCAGATGCGACAGGATCGTCTGCTCAATAAACCTGATTTTGACAAATACCTCACACCTGCGGAGTCTGCGGAAAAAGCATATCAGCATGTATTGGAGAAAGCCGGCACTATCCGTCGCGACGCTGTGGAACATCGTGTGATAGAGGATGTGAGGAGCGGTCTTCCTAAATACAAAGGAGAGAGTGCTGGCAAACAGGGTATTATAGACTCACCTGCTGATGCTGACGGATGGCCTCATTATGCTACAGCAATGCCTGTGCTGGATGATGACCACGACGGTATGGCTGATGACTGGGAGACGGCTAATGGTCTTGATCCGACAAATTCTCAAGACGGCAAGTTAGTGGTGTCTTCAAAGGGTTATACTGCTTTGGAAGTGTATCTGAATAGTCTGATGGGAGAGAGAATCCACATGGATAGAATCAAGTAATCGACAAAGTTGCTTCCCTAGTGAAGATATAGGAAGTTAACACGAGAATAAGGATCCCCAGGGGTAACTCCCGGGTTTCATGATAACGAAAGTCCCATTCGGGGCTTTCGTTTTGATAACCCCAGGTGCTAACTGACTGACGACCTTCAGTTCATTCCACCCAAGATGCCGTAGGGTGGCGAAGGTACTGGCTCCTCCCTCGATAATCAGTTGGCGGGGTTGCTGTCTCTCCACTAAGTGTTGGATGAGTCGTGCTGTTGTCTCTCGCAGATGGACAGCGACTTCCTTACCTGTACGATGACGATGGGGAATGGTAATCATCAAGGAACCTTCCCGCTGATAGATAGCACAGGCTTCCTTCAACCAGGATGTGATGTCCTTACTGCCGTCATAGATGTCCAAGGGCATTGCCGTCACAGGGATGCCGAGGTCTAATGGCTTGCTTTGGGTGCTGCCGCAGAGGAAGAGGGTTCCTATAGTATCTATAGTTCCTATAGTATCTATAGTTCCTATAGTATCTATAGTCCCTATAGTCGCCTCAAATAAATCGGCGGCACCAGCGAAAAGGGTATGCCCGTCATCATAGGTAGCTATTACTTTTTGGATGTCTTCTTTGCTTTCCGCATCAGGCATAAGGATACCATTTGTCTCCGCATCAGGGAAGCGCTCTCTGAGAACAGCTGTCTTAGCCGGAAACTCCGGATCAAAAGAGAAATCGGTCTGGTCAATCGGTGTTCCATTGATATAATAGACCCCATCTTTGATGATTCTTCCCTTAGAGGGATTCGCTGGTAAATAGACAGTACGCTGGTAACCTGTTGTCTCCATCAGCGTCTTCAGTTCCACTACCACATGACCACGTAGGGCGGAGTCTGTCTTTTTGAAGAGAGATCCTCCCTGTTGGGGAAGGGAAGAGGTGATGCGACGGGTTTCGGCAATCGCCTCCACCTCTGTCATAGAACGAGTATCAGTGGCAATGACGGTCGTTCCGTTTGTGACGGTGACATCGCCACAAACTAAACGAACGTCTTCGCCTGCCTCGAAAGCGATACCTGCTATCTCCGCAGCACCAGTGATATCATCGGCAATGACTATCATCTCATCTCTCAGTTCTTCTTCTCTCTCCTATAGATCGCCATACGGGTAGCATAGTCGATGGAGAGGGTCATCGCGCTGTCATTGGCAATACCCTTGCCTGCCACATCGAAAGCGGTACCATGATCAACACTGACACGGATGATAGGTAGTCCGAGGGTGATATTCACACCACTGGCACTCTCCATCTTTCCCGTTTCCTTGTTCCAGTTGAAGGCACATACCTTCAAGGGGATGTGTCCCTGGTCGTGGTACATGGCGACACATCCGTCGAACTGTCCGCACTTCGCCTTGGCGAAGATGGAGTCGGGAGGTACAGGACCTTCGACATCAAAGCCACGGGCTTTCAGTTCCTCAATGGCGGGGATAATCTCCTTCGCCTCCTCATAGCCGAACATACCGTTCTCACTGGAATGGGGGTTCAGACCAGCCACCCCGATATGTGGCTTCTCAATACCAAACTGACGACAGGCATCGTCTATCAGTTCCACACACTCGATGACACGAGCCTTCTTCACCAGGTCACAAGCTTTCCGCAAAGGGACATGGGTTGAGACATGGATGACGCGGATATTCTCGTCGGCAAGCATCATGGCATATTTCTTTGTATTGGTGAAGGTGGCGTAGATCTCCGTATGTCCGTCATAATGATGTCCTGCAAGATTCAACGCCTCTTTGTTCAGGGGTGCTGTCACCGTACCGTCTACCTCATCCGCCATAGCGAGGTCTATCGCTTTCTTGATATACTGGAAGGCGGCATTGCCACACTGTGGCTGTACCTTACCGAACTCAAAGGTGGAGAGGTCGACACACTGCAGGTCATAGACGTCAATAGTGCCATACTCAAACTTGGCGTCCTTGACACTCTGTACGGCATTCACCTTTAGGTCCAAGCCCAGCAATTTCACTGCCTGCTCCATGATGGCGGCATCACCGGTGACGATGGGTTGGCACTTCTCGTAAGTCTCTTTTCTATTCAGGGCGCGTACCGTAATCTCAGGACCGATGCCTGCGGGGTCGCCCATGGTGATAGCTAATATGGGTTTCATCGTTTTTTGTTTTTTTATTTCGGTATTTCGGAATCTCGGCATTTCGGAATCCCGGGATCTCGAGTTAATATAATGAATTATAAATGTCTTTCGCATCCTGCTCAGTGACCTCTCTCGGGTTGTTCTTCAGCAGACGCTGCACCTCCATGGCTGCTTTCGCCATACCATCCACGGCAGACTGTGGAATACCAAGGTCTGTCAGTTTCTTGGGAATACCCACGGCTTCGGCTAAGCGATAGATGAAGTCTACCCCTTGCTGGGCAAGACGAATGTCATTGGTATCACCAGAAGAACCAGATGTACTGGAAAGTAAAGCTGCCGCCACTTCCGCATAGCGCTTGGGACAAGCCTCTGCATTGAACTTCATCACTGATGGCAACAGGATGGCATTCGATAGTCCGTGGGGGATATGGAACTCACCACCGAGGGGATAGGAGAGAGCATGGACTGCCGCTGTGTTAACAGGACCCAGACAGAGTCCACCATACAGAGAACCGAGGGCAAGTGCCTCACGAGCCTCCTGGTTCTTACCATCCTTTACGGCTGTCTCCAGATTAGCGGCAATAAGTTGTATACCTTTGAGAGCATAGATGTCGACGGTGGGATGGGCAAACTTGTTGGTGTATGCCTCGATACAGTGGGTCAGCGCATCCATTCCCGTGTCAGCAGTGACCTTGGCAGGTACCGTCCATGTCAGTTTAGGATCCACATAGGCGGCATCGGCGATGAGGTAAGGAGAGACGATACCTTTCTTCAGGTGGTCACGCTCATCCAACAAGATGGCATTGGGTGATACTTCCGAGCCTGTTCCTGCTGTTGTCGGCAGACAGGCAAACCACAATCCTTTCGCCTTGATGAAACCTATGCCGAAGCAATCGGCTGCCTGTTGGTCGGAATGAACAAAGGCTGCGACCAACTTAGCGACATCAAGGACACTGCCGCCACCAATACCTACTACGCTGTCGGCATCAAACTGGCGTGCTTTCTCCACGATAGCATTGAAATCGTTGAGTGTGGGTTCTGCCATAATCTGGTCGAATACCTCGATATTGGTTCCTGCGGCTTTCAATGCTGCCAGTGTCGGTTCAATGAGAGGCAGGATGGGTGGTGCCGTCAACACAAACAGACGCTGGTATCCCAGTTTCTTATAGTCTTCTACTAATGTCTGGATGCAGCCAGTACCGAATACAATCTTCTGTGGCTGCAAAAGTGTAATCTGTTTCATAATCATTAAGTTAAATTTCTTACTTCTTACCTCTTACCTCTTCTATATATCCCCAGATAGTCAGTTCCTTGTCGGCAAGCGGCGTCTTGAAGAGGAAACTCGCCAGATAACCGACGACGAGGACAATGAGGTGAGAGTAGACACCTAACATATATTTGTGATGAGTGAAGTTCCAGTCACCCAGGTCAAGCAAAGTCTCCTTGACTCCTGTTCCGTGGATGTCTACCTTTGTGGATGTCAACACGGCATAGGCGGTATACAAGACGGCAACAGCGATGCCAATATACAGTCCTTGTTTGTTGGCACGACGACTGAAGAGTCCGAGGATGAAGATTCCCACAATACCTGCCGAGAAGATGGCATAGAGTGAGAACAAAGCACCGAGGACACCTTCTCCGCCCCATGAGATATAGAGGGCAGCGACACCGATGGCTCCGATACCGGCAGCCACCACCATCCACTTGCCGAAACGCAGTTGCTGTTGGTCGGTGGCATCCTTGCGGAACCGTTTGTAATAGTCCTGGACGGCAATTGCCGACAGACAGTTGAGGTCGCTGTCCAGTGATGAGATAGCAGCGGCGGCAAGGGCGGCAATGATAAGACCACGAATACCGACAGGCAGTTCATGGGCGATGAAGTAGGGGAAGACCTCGTCCGCCTTGATACCCTCTGGCAACAGCGGGGCTCCCTGGGCATGGTAATAGGCGAAGAGTGCTGTACCGATAAACATAAACAAAGCCCAGATGGGAACACTCATCAGCACACCGATATACGCCGCTTTCTTCGCTTCTTTGTCGTTCTTGGCAGCAAGGTAACGTTGTACAATGGTCTGGTCAGTACCGTATTTCTGCAAAGCATAGAAGATACCATTCAATACCATCACGATGAATGTCAACTGTGTCAAATCCCAGTCGTAGGGACCAAAGGATATCTTATTGTATTCCGATGCGATACGGAATGTCTCGGCGGGACCGCCCTCGATACCGAACAACAGGATGGCGATACAGATGATACCGCCGCCAATGAGCAGGAACCCCTGTGCCACGTCCATCCATACAATCGCCTCCATGCCTCCGAACAATGTCAGGATGATGATGGTGATACCTAAGACGAGGACGATGGCATAGATGTCGATATTCAGGAATGTTGCCAACGCCATTGATACGAGGAAGAAAACCGTACCCGCTTTGGAGAAATGTCCTAAAGTGAAGGCAAACGAGCTATAGAGTCTTGCGAAGAGTCCGAAGCGACGCTCGAAATACTCATAGGTGGAGAGACGTATCACTTTACGGAATAATGGTACGATGACCCCTACCAGAGCCAATAGTACGATAGGTACCATCAGTCCCTGCACCAGCAATATCCAGTTGTCAGCATAGGCGGCACCCGGATAAGCGAGGAAGGTCACACTACTGATGAGTGTTGCAAAGATAGAGATACCTACTGCCCAGGCAGGAATCTTACCACCTCCGGCAAAATACTGTGACGTGTCCTTCTGCTTATGGGCGAACCACACACCCGTGCCGATGGCGGCAAGGATGGACAATAGGACGATGAGGTAATCTATTAAGTGCATGTTGAGATTTTGATGTTTCGGAATATCGGAATATCGGAATATCGGGATTTCGAGATTTCGGGATTACGATATATCGGGATTATGAAAGAGATGTCGCTTTGGCGGCAATCGCTTGTTCTTCTGCTGCGGAGAGACGAGTCAGCGGCATCAGCATCCAAGGCTCACAGAGTCCCTTGGTCTGCATCATCACCTTCAAGGCGGTGAGTGACTGTCCTAAGGTACGGTCTTTCTGATAGATCTTGGCAATCTCATTCGTCTCGTCCTGCAGACGATTTGCTGTCGCCATATCGCCGGCAACTGCTGCTTCGTAGAGCTGTTGGAACATCTCCGGGACGAAATTGCCGGTAGATGGTACGATACCGTCTCCACCCAGTTCAAGGGAGTGTGCCGACTGTGCCGCCCATCCGCAGAAATAGCAGAAGTCATCACGATCCTTGGCAATCTCTATACACTGTGCCATACGCTCCAGATCACGTTCCGAGTCTTTCAGTCCCACGATATTAGGATGGTCAGCAAGCCGACGGATAACTCCTACGGGGATACTCATGTGTGTCGTAGCGAGGATGTTATAGAGCATCAATGGTCCCTTGATACTATCGGCAAGAGTGCGGTAGTAGTTCTCCATCTGCTCTTCCGTCAGGGCATAGTAGGTGGGCAGGGTGGCTACGATGACATCTGCCCCCGCTTTGGTATAAGCCTCTGCCTGTGCCAGTTGCTCTGCTAAACAGTTGCCGGTCAGTCCTGCATAGATAGTGATACGTTTCTGTGCAGCCTTCACTGCTGTCTCCACAAATAACAAGCCGTCCTTCTGGCTGACACTGTTTCCCTCACCAGTCGTACCCATCAACAGGGGAGAGATTCCTGCCTGGACAAAAAACGCAATGATACGCTCCACAGCCTGTGTGTCGAGCGTACCATTTTCTTTGACAGGTGTGACCATCGGAACGACCACGCCTTTGTATTTCTTGTTTATCATACTTCTTTCCTTTTACTTCTTACATCATACTTCTTACATCTATTCATGCACATAAAGGTTCCAACCCAGATAAGTCTCTATCGCTTCATTGAGGATGTCCACTACATCGGTGCGGCACATAGCGACGTGATGCTCGAAACCGTTTTTGCAAATATACTTCATCAACTGCTGAAGGTTATCCACCTTGGTGACAGCGATACAACCGTCCATTCCATAGGGGTCGTCAGTGATCTCGCCCTTGCCGAGATAAGCCTTGATACAACCTTTCGGGTCGTCGGTGGAGATACGGAAGAAGGTGAAAGGACCACCCGTCACTTTGGCATAGACAGCACCGAAGGTGTTGATCTTACCCAGAGTGCGTCCCAGTACACCGAGGGGACCTAACTTCAGGTCGTTCTGTACGAAGGATTTTGGATAGTTGCCACAGTGGGTACATACACATTTGTTGCGATCCTCTGCGAAGTTATTGTTCCAATCGAGCAATGCCGAAGCCTTTCCGGAGGCAAGGGTCAGTGCGTACATGGATACAGCACCGGCGATATCCGTCTCACAAGCTGCGGGGATGAGTTTGTCACCCAGCATCGACATCGTCACACAGGGAGCACATCCGTAGTTCTGTTCCAGGGAGTCCCAGCACTGGATGGCGACAGCCTGTACGTCATTCGCCTCTATCCAGTTCTCGACGGCGACACTGAATTTCGCTTGTAGCCCCAGTTTCTCCTTATAGTTGTCGGGGACTTGCGCATAGTTACAAGTACGCTCACACATCGCCTTGAACTTCGGATCGTCATCGCTGATCTTCTGAGCGGCAAAGAGAATCTCACTCAGGTCGGCAGGAACGACAGTGATACCATAACGCTGTAACAGTTTCTCACTGGCACGGCAGGTGTTGAAACCGAGAGGACGTGTACCAATCTGTCCGATACGACAGTGACGCAGTCCGTTGACGACACGGCAGATAGCGGCAAACTTGTCGATGTCTTTCGCCAGGAGCTCACTATATATAGAATAGGTATGCAGCGTGGTGTCCGTGAAGGGGATGCCATACTGGTAGAGGTTGTTGCAGACGGAGATCTTTCCGCAGAAAGCATCACGACGACTGTCAAGGTCTACCTTGTCATTCTCGTCGTCACAGGCCTGAACCAAGACAGGTACGTTCAGGTCAGCGTCACTGATGGCATTGATGATACCAATCTCGAAACCGAAGTTAGGCAGGGAGACGATGATACCGTCTATCTCGTCACGGTGCTCACGGAACTGTTTCGATACCTTCAGTCCGTCCTCACGGGTCTCGATACTGCTGCTGCCGGTAGGGGTAGCATCCTCCGGCAGGATGATATATTCGTAGCCACCGTCCTCCAGTGTCTTAAGTAACTGCTTGCGCACGTCCTTGGCAAGTTCTGAATTAAAATAGGCGCGTGTTCCGATAATCACGCCAAAGCAAGTTTTTCCGTTTCTCATATTGTTTTAAGTTTTTATTATTTTATCAATTGATTCACCGCATTGCGCCAGCCCTGGTAAAGTGTAGAGTGTAGAGTGTAGAGTGTAGAGTTTGGCTGGTACACTTCCGTTACCTTACGCAGCGGGCGTACCTCCTCGAAACTCTTCCACAAGCCACGGGCGAAGCCGTTCATGATGACGGCACCGAAGGCTGAGGCATCGTCGACTTCCGTGCAGACCACGGGAGTATTGAGCATATCAGCCTGGAACTGCATCAAGAACTTGTTCTTTGTAGGACCGCCGTCAGCGGCAATCTCCTTCAGACGACCGCCTGTGGCACGTGCCATTACATCTACCAAGTCCTTGATCTGGTAGGCGATACTCTCCAAGGCGGCACGTAGGAAGTGAGCCTTCGTCGTGGCGAAGGTCAGTCCGAAGACAGCCCCCTTCACATTACTCTGCCACCAGGGGGCACCGAGTCCGGAAAAGGCAGGGACGATATACACGCCACCGTTGTCCTCGACACTGGTCGCCAATGCCTCCATCTCTGCAGGATGACCTACCAGTTTCAATTGGTCGGCAATCCATTTCAAGGTGGCTCCCGTGCTATAGATATTTCCCTCAAAACCATAGTAAACCTTTCCGAAGGCTGAGAAGCCCACACTGGTCACCAGTCCCTCGGGGGCAGCCTTCGGTTCCTCACCGATATTCACCATCACACTGCTTCCCGTACCATAGGTCACCTTGCCTGAACCTTTGGTGAAACACATCTGTCCGACGAGGGCTCCATGACTGTCGCCCAGTACACCGGCAATGGTGATGGGGGTGGGGAAGAGTCCCTCACAAGTCGTCTCGCCATAGACGGCATCGCAGGGACGTACTTCCGGCATCATCGAACGGGGGATGTCAAACAGTGCCAACAGGTCGTCATCCCAGTCCATGGTATGGATATTGAATAACATGGTACGCGAGGCATTGGTATAGTCTGTCGCATGTAACTTACCGCCTGTCAGTTTCCAGATAAGCCACGTCTCGATGGTACCCATCAGCAATTCGCCACGGTTGGCAGCCTCACGGGCTCCTTCGATATGCTCCAGCAGCCATTTCACACCGGATGCCGAGAAGTTGGGGTCGATCAGCAGTCCGCTCTTGTCAAAGACCCGTTTGGCATAGCCCTGTGAGCGTAACTCACGACACAGTTCTGCACCACGGGTGTCCTGCCATACCACAGCATTGGCAATGGGCTTGCCTGTCGCTTTATTCCATACCACAGCCGTCTCGCGCTGGTTGGTGATGGCGAGGGAGTACTCAGAGTTCTCAGAGTACTCGGAGTTCTCAGAGATTAGTTGCCGGATGGCAACAATCATATTCTGATAGATTTCCTCCGCATCATGCTCTACCCAACCTGTCTGGGGGTAGTACTGTTGGTGGTCGACATTAGTGCGGGCTAGCATCTTACACTGCTCGTCAAAGAGGAGTGCCTTGGTTGACGAAGTGCTCTGGTCTATTGCGATGATGTAATTCATATAGCGGTAGCAAATTATTCACTTTTCACTCTTCACTTTTCACTTACAAAGTCCATCACGGACTTTGTAATGCCTTCGGCATCAAGTCCGTAGTGGTGGAAAATCTCAGCGTTCGTGCCATGTACGACATTCTCGTCAGGGATACCCAGGATGCGGACGGGTACAGGATGCTCACTGATAGTCTCACAGACCATCGCACCCAATCCACCAAACTGACTATGCTCCTCAACGGTGACGAAACGACCTGTCTCCTTGGCAGCCTTTAGGATTGCCTCTGTGTCGAAGGGTTTGATCCATGAACAGTCGAGGACTCTGGCGTTAATACCTTTCTCTTTCAGTTGCAGACCAGCCTGCCAAGCGTGGTAAACAGTCTCGCCGGCAGCTACGATGGTGATATCATTACCATCCAGTACGGTGATTGCCTTACCGGGAATCACCTCGAAGTTATCGTCAGCATAGACATCAGGTACGGCGGCACGTCCAACACGGACATAACACGGCTTATCGTAGTCGACAAGCAGTTTCACGAGTTTCTTGGTGAAACGCCAGTCGGAGGGCAGACAGACTGTCATGCCAGGAAAAGTACGCAGCACGGCGATATCGTGCAACGAGTGATGGGTGGCACCTAATGCGCCATAGGCGACACCACCAGATACACCAAGGATGGTGACAGGATTCTCAGAGTATGCGAGGTCGACTTTCACCTGTTCCAGGGAACGTGCCACATAGAAGCAGGCGGGACCGCAGCAGAACACTTTCTTGCCAGAGTGGGCGAGACCTGCGGAGATCCCTACCGCATCCTGTTCTGCGATACCGCATTCCACAAACTGCTTGGGCAGTGCTGTGGCGTAGTCACCCAGTGTCACGGAGCCACGGGCATCCGTGGTCACAGCGATAATATCTTTGTCTTCACGTGCCAGTTCCAGCAACGTGTCAGTAAACTGTTTTCTACAAGCTATCATAGTTTTTTCTTTCTTTAATTCGGGATTCCGGTATTTCTTTTAGTCGAGCTTCGCTCTTTGTAAAAGCGACTGCGTCGATTACGGTATTTCGGGATTCCGGGATTTCGAAATTACGATTCTAATTGGGCGATTCTCTCTTCGATTTCCTTCACGGCTGCCTCGCACTGCTCGGCATTGAGCACACCATGGTGCCATTTGGCAATGCCTTCCATGAAGCTTACGCCCTTACCCTTGGTGGTATTGGAGATAATCAGGTGGGGTTTCTTGTTGGTATAGTCGATGGCGTCGAAGGTCTTGACGATATCATCCATAGAGTCCCCGTTCATCTCGATCACGTCCCATCCGAAGGCACTCCAACGCTCACGGATATTGTCGATGGGCATCACGTCCTCCGTGTCACCGCTGATCTGCAGGTGGTTACGGTCGATGATGGCAACGAGGTTGTCGAGCTTGTACTTCCCACCAGCCATCGCAGCTTCGTAGATAGAGCCCTCGCCCTGTTCACCATCGCCCATCAGGACATAGGTACGGTAGGTGGGGGTAGACGTGGAAGGTGTGTCAGGGAGGTAGGCGTCACGATTCATCTTCTCTGCGATCGCCATACCGATACCGATGCTGAGTCCGTGTCCTAAGGCACCACTGTTAACCTCGATGCCAGACACCTCGATAGTGGGGTGTCCGCTGAGGATGGAACCATACTGTCCTAAGGTGTCGAGGACCTCTGATTTCAGGAATCCCTTTGCCTCCAGGGTCACATAGAGTGCTTCCACACAGTGTCCCTTGCTCAGTACGAAACGGTCGCGGTTGGGAGCCTTGGGGGCTTGAGGGTCCAGACCTTGCATCACATGGAAGTAGAGTGCCGTCATCACATTCAGACAGGACAGGTCGCCTCCGATATGTCCTGCCTTGGCACGGTAGACAACCTCTACGAGTCGTTTGCGGTTTTTCTCCGCAAGAATTGTCAGTTCTTTGTTGTTCATAGTGCTTTTACAAGTGTATCATGGTTGTTCTTCATATCCGTCCAGTCTACCTTCTTATCGGTAGGGATGGCATTGATATACTTCTCGATATTGGTGTAACCATCACCGTTACAGTCCTTTACAGCGTCGCTGGCATCGTTGGGGTTCAGACCGTTCTTCTTCTCCCACTCGTCAGGCATACCGTCGCCGTCGCTGTCTTTGCGAGGGCTCCATTTCTTGAACTCAGGATAACCGCCCATCTGTCGTGGGTCGGTGATGATACCCTGTTTGTAGGAGTCATTGGGCAGACGGCGGTATTTGAACGTGCCCTCTGCGTTCTTCGACTTGTCGTGGAGTCCCCACATGTCACCGTAAGGATTGTCCTTGACCTTCTTCTCATAGTCTTTCACATAGTAGGCGACACCAGTCCGAACTTCCTCGCAGATACGCTGGTCGACGATGTCACGGCAGGGGATGGTGGCTCCTGCGTTGGAGAGTACCCATTCGAAAGCCTCCTGTGCACTCATCATGGTCAGGTGTGGCATGACGAAAGGCTCGTTGGAGCGCATGAGTGCCTTCTCCGTGGCATCCATCTCACCGTCCTTGTCGGCAGTCTGGATACCACCGTTCCAGTTGTCCTTCGTGATCTCAGGATAGCCCTCCATGATATTGCCCTCGGCATAGACACGTCCGAACTGCTTGAAGGGGAACAGTCCCTGTGAACGGCTCTCGCTCTTGACGATACGATGTCCTACGGGTGAGTCTTTCGGAGTCAGCGGACCGGGCTTGTAGTAGTTGTTGATGAAGTTCGACATGGTGGTGAACTCGCCACCGTCGGCGGTACGGTGTACCCAGTTATACACAACATTATTAATATAGTTGAACACGCCACCCCAGCCGATACTTGGGTTACGACCGGTGTTGTCAGCCCAGAGGTTACGCATGAACGTGGTGTTCTCTCCTCCGATCGTCGAACCGAAAGCGTGGTTCCAAGTGTCGAGTGCCTTGGCACTGATGGTGTTCTGGATGGTCACATTGACAGTAGGCTCCTTGCGGTTGGGCTTACCGTCATGCATGTCGAACATATGACGGTAGAAGGAGATGTTCTCATCGAGTCCCCATTCACAAGAGCAGTGGTCGATCATGATATTGCCCACAGGGTTACCTCCAAAGGAGTCCTCACGGTTAGTCACCAGAGTCTCACCACGGCGGAAACGCATGTGGCGGACGATGACATCATGGGTGTCTACCTGGAACGACTCTCCGGCAATGATGATACCGTCGCCGGGAGCTGTCTGCCCGGCAATGGTGATATAGGGAGCACGGACGTAGATGGGTGACTTCAGACGGATGATACCGCTGACATTGAACACGATGATGCGGGCACCGCCTTGTTCACATGCCCAGCGGAAGGAGCCGGGACCGTCGTCGTTGAGGTTGGTGACGGTTAATACCTTACCGCCACGACCACCGAAGGTGAACATACCACCGCCTTCAGCACCTGGGAATGCGGGTATTTTTGCCTGACGCAAGTCATAGGGACGGGCTGCCCAGGGTACATAGGGACGACCTGCCTTTGCTTCTTCAATCACGATAGGGAAGGCTGCCTCCCATGCGGAGTCGCTATGTGCCTTCCACTGTGCTTTCTGTTCTCCAATCATCTTCTTGGCCTCGTCAGTGAGGTCAGGATACTGTGCAAATGCCGTCGTTGCTAAGCTCAGCAACGATACAGCTGAAATGATAAGTCTTCTCATAATTAGTTTTTAAACGCGTTTATTATAATAATAAGACCCTCCTTCCCCTTGATTGTACTCATTAACGAGACGTTAATGGTTTATAAATATTTATTTCCACCCACAAAATCGGTCTTTATGTCAAGAAATATGGTCAAAAAACGTGTATGGATTTTTGGTGCTTCTAGGATTGGTAGAGGCAAAAAACTTGGTTGTTTCGGGGTGGAATGGAGGAAGGCGGCACCTTCGAAGGGGTTTGTCGGTACCTTCCTACCCGTTAGGTGCCGCCTTCCTACCCATTAAGTGCCGCCTTTCAAGGTGAAAAGAAGGCACTTTTATGACGTTTTTCGGCACTTTTTGAGGTGTTTTTCGAGGGTCATAAAGTGCAAAAATGATGCAACTTACTCAGTGACAGCGGAATATGATAACGGCTCTATTTTCGCATATTTGAGACCAAGTTAGGAGTTGGTGGATTTTTCGCGAAACCTCAGAGGTACTTTGTTAATTATTTGTCATTAAACAAGTATTCGCTCAATAGACGACAGTGTCTTCATTTGTTCAAATCATGTTCCCTTAAATCCATCTTTCCGTTAAATAATGTAAAGGAATGGTGATAGTTTCCTAAATTATATTATCTTTGCATCGTGTTATATCTGCTTTGCCATGCAGGGTTGAAACATGTTCTACACAACTACTGAAAACAATATATACATTTATATAATAAACACTATTAACAAACTAAAACAAAAAAGCGTATGAAAAAGAAACTTACACTTATGTTCGTTGCTTTGATCGCTGTAGCGGCATTTGCAACTACGCAGATGCTTACTTCAAGGCGAGCAGCGACGGCCATTACGATTGGTGAGACAGAACTGACTGCCGCCAACAATGACGTTTTTCAGGCATTGAAAACGGCAAAAGATGCTGTCGTAGAAGCTGGTGGAGAAGTTGGTGACATTACCATCAACTTGGCCGCGAAGGGCAGTTACACGCTTTCCGGTGTTTTGGAGGCTCCTGCCAACTTGACCATCAATGGTAAAGGTGCTACGATTGATGCCAGTACAGAAGGAGCAGATAACATTATCGGAATCAAAGGCGTTACAGCAATAGCACCGAAGGCCGATGGAGACCCATCTACCTATGCTTATGTTAGTGCCATCACTATTAAGGATGTGACAATCAGTGGCATGAAGAAGGCTCTTATCCGTGACTATATGGAGAATAAGACATATCTTCAAACGCTGACAATTGACAACTGCGTCATTCAGGCATCCACTGCAAAGGTGGTCGTTGACTTTGACAGCCGTGGTTTTGTAGGCAATGTGGTGGTTAAGAACTCTACTATCTGGGCTGCCGCTGGAACAGGAAAGCATTTCGTCAAGTACGGTAGTCGTCCGAACGATTTTAATAATACTTTGCTTCAGGCGTTTGACGTGCAGAACTCTACTTTCGTGAATATTGCCTCTAATGCTGATTTTTCTGGTGGTGCGAACTTCAACAACTTCAGCCAGAAGGGTACTGCCAACAATTCCTACACGTTAAAGAATAATATCTTTGTTAACTGTGGCAAGAATGGTCAGACGGTTGTTGGCTTCAATAGTGGTCAGACCAATGCTACTCCTGCATGGGATGTTGACGGCAATGCCTTCAATTGGAATGGTGAGGACACCAGTGCTACCGAGGTTAGTAAGGCTGATAAAAAGAATGAGGTTGACATCGTACAGAACAGTGTAGTAGGTGTCGTCGTATTTGAAGGCGCTGCAACTGGCAACTTCACGCTTGGTACAGAATGTGCCCAGTATGCTGCTAAGATTGGTGACCCCAGGTGGATCAAGTATGCTGTTAATGTTGCCGAGGGAATCACGGGTGGTACCGTTGAGGTTAGCCCGGCTACAGCCGCTGTTGGTGAAGAAGTGACAGTTACTGCTACTGCTAATGAGGGTTATGTACTGTCGGCTATCACAGTTACAGGTGCCACCTCTAATGAGGCTGTCACTGTTACGAATGGCAAGTTCAAGATGATTGCTGATGCTGTCAATGTCAATGCTACCTTCAAAGTAGCTCCTGTTGATGTAACAGTTGAGGCTTCTGACATCACAGGTGGTGAAATCACCGCCGCTATCGCCGCTAAGGCAGCCGGCAAGCCCATTAAGAATATTACAATTAACCTTGCTGCGAATGGTGCCTACACTGTTACCGCTCCAATTGAGGGTGGTGGTAGCATTGCCATCAACGGTAACGGTGCTACTATTGACGCCAGTGGTAACGAGGGTGCTTTCATCCAGATGAGCGCTACTCCTGCAGTTGAGGCAAACTCCAAGGGTGCGTATGTTGTTGACAACGTTTCCATCAAGGGTGTCAAGGTTACTGGCATTAAGTCATATATTTTCTATGACAACAATGTCAAGTACGCTTTCCAGAACTTCACAGTTGACGACGATGTGTTCGCACTGGCTACTGCAGCGACTACAGAGGGTGCGTTTGAGTTCAAGGCAGGTGGTGCAATCAACTTTGCCATAACGAACTCCACCGTATATCAGACAGGTGAGGCTAATGTGACATATTTCACCAAGTACAACAACAGTATTGTTCCCGACAATG
>NZ_FOWK01000007.1 GCF_900115435.1 Prevotella sp. tf2-5 | reverse complement strand
TCCAGCGCATGCGGCAAGTACTTCGCCAAGGCAGTCTACGACAAGAACTTCATCGGGACCAAGGCACTCGCCGAGTACATCCAGTCTCAGGCAAGCGTGAAGCGAAGCGACATCATCGCAGTGCTCGATGAGCTGGGAGCTGCCATGAAGCACTTCTTCGAGATGGGTCAGAAGGTGAAACTCGACGGCATCGGCATCTTCAAGGTAGGCTTCTCCAGCATCGGTGCAGTCAAGGCCGAGGATGTGGGAGCGCAGAACATCACGACCCGCCGAGTGCTGTTCGCCCCTGAGACCGTCCGAGTGATAACTGGTCAGGCTCGCCGTGCCAACGGCACCATCTACCAGAAGTTTGCCGTAGCGAAGCAGCTGGTCAAGGATGTGGTCTTCGAGGAGACGCATGAGAACAGCGTGGAGTCGGAGAAAGCAGAGGAGGGAGGTGAGTAATGAAGAAAGAAACGCTCAAATGGATCGTTCAGATCATCGCCTCCATCGCCATAGCCCTGCTGACGGCATTAGGAACGACCTCCTGTATGGGTTATCACCCGACTCTGTAACCATCAGCCCCTGCAAAAGCATTACGCTTAGCAGGGGCTTTTGGTTTCAGGTTTCATGTTTCAAGTTTTTTTTATATTCTTTTTTGCCATTTTCTTTCTTACATTTGTTTTTTTCATAGAAATTTATTAATTTTGCAGTCGATTATACTAAAACAACGAATATCGATATTTTGAAATTTAACAATGGAACAAGTCTTTAGTTACATTATCAGTCTTGGTGCCAGTGTGATGATGCCGATACTGTTTACTATTATCGGACTGTGCATCGGGATGAAGTTCGGCAAGTCGCTCAAGTCGGGACTCTATGTGGGTGTCGGTTTTGTGGGTCTCGGTATCGTGACCGCCCTGCTGACGACGAATTTCGGTTCACCGCTGAGTGAGATCTCCAAACTCTATGATTTACAACTGGGTGTCTTCGACATGGGATGGCCCGCGGCAGCCGCTGTCGCCTATAACACGGCGGTGGGAGCCTTGATCATCCCCATCTGTCTGGGTGTGAACTTTCTGTTGCTCATCACCGGTTGTACCCGCACGGTGAATATCGACCTTTGGAACTACTGGCATTTCGCTTTCATCGGTGCCGTCGCATATTTCGTGATGGACCAGAGTCTTGCCTGGGGCTATTTCGCCGCCATCGTATGTTATATCATCACGCTGGTGATGGCAGACCTGACCGCTGATAAGTTCCAGGGCTATTATGAGGACATGGATGGTATCTCCATCCCACAGCCCTTCTGTCAGAGCTTTACCGCCTTTGCCATCGCTATCAACTGGTTGCTGGACCGCATCCCCGGTTTCTCGAAACTCGATATTGACGCGGAGGGATTGAAGAAGAAATTCGGTGTGCTCGGTGAGCCTATCGTACTGGGTGTCATCGTCGGCGCGTTGATTGGTGCCGTGGCACAGTTGGATATCAAGAAAGTCCTCTTCCTGGGTGTGACGATGGGTGCCGTGATGGAGCTGATTCCCCGTATCACGAAACTCTTCATCGACGGACTGAAACCCATTGCCGAGAAGACACAGGAGGTGGTACAGAAGAAATGGGCTGGTAAGAAAGTGTATATCGGTATGTCGCCGGCACTGGTCATCGGACATCCCACGACTCTCGTCGCATCCCTGATCCTGATACCTCTTGCGTTGCTGATGGCGGTGGCACTGCCCGGAAATGAGTTCCTGCCCCTCGCATCGCTTGCCGGTATGTTCTATGTGTTTGTGATGGTACTGCCCTACACGAAGGGTAACGTGGTGAAGACCCTGATCATCGGTATCATCACGGTGGGTATCGGACTCTGGTTCGTCACAGACATGGCTCCAGCCTTCACACAGGCAGCCCAGACCGTTTATGCCCAGACACAGGATCCTGCCGCCAAGATCCCAGAGGGCTTCCAGGCTGGTGCCCTCGACTTCGCATCCTCCCTCTTTGGCTGGGTCATCTACAAGTGTGTCAACAATCTCCAGTGGGTGGGCGCCGGTATCTTGACCATCATCACCATTGCGATGGTTGTCTGGAATCGACAGAGAATTAAAAAATTAGAAATTAGAAATTAAGATATGAAAAAGACAATTTTGACATTAATGCTTATGGGAATGATGACGGCTGTGTATGGCCAACAGAAAGTGAGTTTCCAGACAGCCTGTCATCCAGAGGACGTGAAGCACTACGATACGAAGACCTTGCGTGAGCGCTTCGTTATGGAGAAGGTGATGGTGGCTGACGAGATTAACCTGACGTATTCGCACTACGACCGTTTTATCTTCGGTGGTGCGATGCCTGTTACCAAGACTCTCAAGTTGGAGAACTTCCAGGAACTGGGACTGGATGTCGACCCCGGTATCAAGGAGAAGTATTTCCTCTATAACCGTGAGCTGGGCGTGGTGAACTGCGGTCAGGGCGACGGCGTGGTGATCGTCGACGGTAAGGAGTATGCCTTGGCTCCGAAAGAGGCTCTCTATATCGGTCGTGGACATATCGGTAAGGACAAGGATGTGAACAAGGAAGTTCTCTTCCGCTCGAAGGATGCCGCCAAACCTGCCAAGTTCTATCTGAACTCTGCCACCGCTCATCAGCACTATAAGACACAGTGGGTGACCCTCGACGGTCGTAAGGGCTCGCTGAAGGCTGCCGTATGGGGACCTGTAGGCTCCCTGGAGGAGTGTAACAACCGTACGGTGTATAAGTTGATTGTCAACGATGTCCTGGAGGAAGGTCCCTGTCAGCTGCAACTTGGTCTGACACAGCTCAACCCGGGTGCCGCCTGGAACACGATGCCACCTCATACCCATGGTCGCCGTATCGAGGCATATTACTATTTCAACCTGCCCCAAGAGCAGACCATTGCCCATATCATGGGTGAGCCCCAGGAGAGCCGTGTGGTATGGTTGCATAACGAGCAGGCTATCATGTCACCGGAGTGGAGCATGCATGCTGCCGCAGGTACCTATTACTATACTTTTATCTGGGGTATGGCAGGTGAGAACCTCTACTATAACGACAAGGATAATATCCCCGTAATCGACATCAAATAGTCGTCATCTCGAAATATAGAAAACAATAAATATTATGACTCCTATTCAAACAACTAAAATGTCCAACTTCCGTTGGGTCATCTGTGCGTTGCTCTTCCTGGCAACGACAATTAACTACATGGACCGCCAGGTCTTATCATTAACTTGGAAGGACTTCATTGCCCCAGAGTTCCACTGGACCGATGGTGACTACGGAACGATAACAGGTCTGTTCTCACTGTTCTATGCTATCGCCAACCTCTTCGCAGGAAAGTTCATTGACTGGATGGGCACTAAGAAAGGTTACCTGATCGCCATCTTCGTATGGTCATTGGGTGCTGTGCTGCATGCTGGTTGCGGCTGGGTGGCTATGACCGTCGAGGGCTATGACTCCATCGACGCACTGCGTGCCGTACAGGCAGGCTCTGACGCTGCTGTCGCCATCGCTACCATCTCCGTATGGCTGTTCCTCTCTTGTCGTCTGATCCTTGCCGTTGGTGAGGCTGGTAACTTCCCCGCTGCCATCAAGGCTACCGCGGAGTATTTCCCCAAGAAAGACCGTGCGTTCTCCACCTCTATCTTCAATAGTGGTGCCTCCGTTGGTGCACTTGCCGCTCCCGCAACGATTCCCCTGTTGGCTCGTGCCTGGGGTTGGGAAATGGCGTTTATCATCATCGGTGCCCTCGGTTTCATCTGGATGGGACTGTGGATGTGGCTCTATGAGAAACCTGCACAGAACAAACGTGTCAACCAGGCAGAGCTTAACTACATCGAGCAGGATAATGATATCGCTGAGGCTCAGAACCGTGATGCCGTGAAGGAGGAGAAGACGATACCGTTCCTGAAGTGTTTCACCTACAAGCAGACATGGTCGTTCCTCGTCGGTAAGTTCATGACGGACGGTGTATGGTGGTTCTTCCTGTTCTGGGCTCCTGCTTACTTCTCAGACCAGTATGGTTACACGTCAGACTCTGCTATGGGTATCGCACTGATCTTCACCCTCTATGCCATTGTGACGATTCTCTCCATCGGTGGTGGTTATCTGCCTACCTATTTCGTCGACAAGAAGGGAATGAACCCCTATCTGGGTCGTATGCGTGCCATGTTTATCTTCGCATGCTTCCCTGTATTGGGTCTTTTCGCACAGCCTATGGGAGCCTATAGCGCATGGTGGCCCGCTATCCTGATCGGTCTGCTGGGCGCTGGTCATCAGGCATGGTCTGCAAACCTGTTCTCTACCATTGGTGACATGTTCCCCAAGTCAACGATTGGTACCATCGTCGGTTTAGGAACGATGGCTGGTGGTCTGGGTTCTATGAGCATCAACCTCGGTAGCGGTAAGTTCTTCGACTGGGCAGCTGATCAGGGAGCTGCTTTCACCTTCTTCGGTTTCGAGGGAAAGCCTGCCGCCTATATGGTGGTGTTCTGCATCTGCGCTGTCGCCTACCTGATTGGTTGGTGTATCATGAAGGCGCTTGTTCCTAAGTACAAGCCCATTGTCGTAGATGAGTAATCGAAGATGAAGCGTATAATATTCTTTATACTCATGACTGCATCTTGTGTTCCGGTTTTATGGGCACAGGATGCAGTCAGTGCTATTCGTAAGCATTATTTCTACTAATCTTTTACCTCTCACTAGTCCAGGAACCCTTGGTGCTTGAGCGCTTCCAATAGTCCTGATGACATTGTCTCGTTGTCTTTCTTCGTATAGCGGATGTCCGTGAATATCTGGGCGAGTGTCTCCTTCTGGTTAATTTCACAGAAGCGACGGTTCTCGTCCAGTTGTTCTTTATATATATAATAGGTGTCGATGTCCTTAGCGGTATAGTCATGGTAGGTCTCCTCATGTATAAAACTCTCCAGCGGCAGACGGTCGGAGAGGGGAGGCTCCTCGGCAGGCCATCCTACCGTCAGTGTTGCAATAGGCATCACGAGTCTCGGCAGTTCCAGGATATCGATAATCTGTTGAGGCATATAGACAGTGGTACCCAGATAGCAGTAACCCAGTCCCTCCTCGTCCATGAGGTTACAGAGCGTCTGCGTATAGAGCAAGGCGTCCGTTGCCGCATTGATGAAACTGAGGAAGTTGTCGTAGCCCGGCTCTGCTTTCCGACAGCGTGCCCATGTGGAGGTGCGGTTGAAGTCTGCGCAGATGGTGAGTACCACAGGAGCTTGTATCACCATGGGTTGGTTGAAATGGGCAGGTGCCAGTTTCTGTTTCATCTCTTCCGAGCGGGTCACCACCACACTATACAGTTGCAGGTTACCCATGGTCTGTGTACGACTGGCGTCTGTCATGAGACGGTTGAGGAGCTCTTGGCTCACTTCTTTGTTGCTGTATTGGCGAATTGTTCGCCGGATTGTCAGATTTTTCATACTGCAAAATTACATAATCTTTCCCAAAAAGGAAAACTTTCGAGCGGTTTTCTCTGAAAAAGTTGTCCGAAAAGAAAATTAATCGTACCTTTGGCATTAAAAATGCCGAAAGTACTCACACTCGACAAAAAAAAGAATAAAATTCTTTGTTTTGTGCTCGTTTAATCGTACCTTTGCCGTCAAAACAATAAATTTATGGAAGGAAATAGCAAAAAGGAATCATTACAAGACCAACGCCCTGAAGTGGTGGAGGTCCGTCCCCAGGTTTTAGAGTGTGATGTGGTACGTTTCCAGAATAACAAGGAGAAATGGGTGGCTTTCGTCGGACTGCTGGATGGTTACCCCTATGAGATCTTCACAGGGTTGCAGGATGACGAGGAGGGTATTGTGCTCCCTAAGACCGTCACCAGAGGCAAGATCATCAAACAAGTCAACCCTGACGGCTCGAAACGCTACGACTTCCAGTTTGAGAACAAACGCGGCTACAAGACAACGGTGGAAGGTCTTTCCGAGAAGTTCAACCCGGAGTATTGGAACTATGCCAAGCTCATCTCTGGTGTGCTTCGCTACCGGATGCCCTTGGAGCATGTCATCCGTCTGGTCGCCTCTCTGTCGTTGAAGGACGAGAGTATTAACACCTGGAAGGTTGGCGTAGAACGTGCCTTGAAGAAATACCTCCCGGGCAATGTTGACGACCTGGAGGAAACACAAGACTGAGCGACATGCGGATAGAGTCGGGATATATCTTCTTAAAGGATCTCCGTTTCCACGCCTTCCATGGTGTCATGCCCCAGGAACGTAAGGTGGGTGGCGACTTCCTCGTCTCACTCCGTATGGGCTATGACATCTCCAAGGCGATGCGGACGGATGAGGTCAGTGATACCCTCAACTATGCGGAGGTCTATGCCTTGGTCAGAAAAGAGATGGAACAGCCTTCCGCTCTGTTGGAACGGGTCGCTGGCAGGATAGCAGAGGCTCTCTTCGCTTCTGATCCGAAGATTCTGAGTATTGATCTCTGGCTGACAAAGGTCAATCCCCCGATGGGAGCAGATTGTCAGGGGGCAGGCGTGGAATTACATTTAATAAATGATAAAACTAAAGGATAAGTAAGGGTTTTTACGTGGAAAATGCGTAATTTTGCACCTTATTATATATAGATATATGAAGAAAAGGATTTTTTCTCTCTTTTGGATGACACTCTTCCTCGCAGTGATGGCTATCGCTGCGAACAAGAAATTCACACTGGTCATCGATGCTGGTCATGGCGGTCATGATGCCGGTGCGCTGGGTGCCTTCTCCAAGGAAAAGAATATCAATCTGAACGTAGCATTGGCTTTTGGTCGTTATGTAGAGGACAACTGTCCCGACGTGAAAGTGATTTATACCCGTAAGAAGGATGTGTTTATCCCACTTCATACTCGTGCGGACATTGCCAACAGGAACAAAGCAGACCTGTTTGTCTCTATTCACACCAATGCCGTACCAAAAGGGAAAAGGGTCATGGGACTGGAGACCTATACGTTGGGAATGCACCGTGCAGGGACCAATCTGGAAGTGGCAAAGCGTGAGAACTCGGTCATCTTGATAGAGAAGGACTATAAACAACGCTACGAGGGTTTCGACCCCAATTCAAGTGAGAGCTATATCATGTTCGAGTTCATGCAGGATAAGAACATGGCACAGAGTGTGGAACTGGCGAAATATGTACAGAAGCACGCTTGCGCATCTGCCAATCGTCAGAACAAGGGTGTCAAGCAGGCAGGATTCCTGGTGCTCCGCGAGACCTCGATGCCCAGTTGTCTGATAGAGTTGGGTTTTATTACTACCCCTGAGGAGGAACGGTTCCTGAATAGCGGGGACGGCATCGACCGTCTGGGCTATGGTATCTATAAGGCTTTCCTCGACTATAAGCGTAAGTATGACGGAAGAATCACCGTACCCTATCAAGCAGAGCAGACACAACCGGTGAATATCCCTTCCGTGGTACCACCCAAAGAGGAGAAAGAGGAGCTCGCTGAGACGACACCCCCTGTGGTGACACAGAATGAACCTACTAAGACGACAGTCCCTGCGACACCGCAGAAAGAGACCGCTGTCACTGCTGAGCCTGTGGAGGTGACGAAAGAGAATACCAACGTGCAGGATGCTTCCCTCATCTTCAAAGTACAGATTCTCGCCAGTGCCTCTCCCAAAAAGATCTCCAAGAAACAGTTGAATGGGCAACCGGCGGCGAAATACTACGAGGAAGGTGGTTTCTACAAATATACCGTTGGTGAGTCAACAGACTATGACGAGATAGTACAAGTGCGTGAGAGTCTGGTGAAGAACTTCCCTGAGGCTTTTGTCATCGCCTTCAAGGGAGGACAGAAGGTGGACATCCGTGTTGCCATCCGTGAATACAGAGCAAAGAAAAAATAAAAAGATATAGATATGAAGTTCTTTACGAAAGAAGTACAGATAGCTTGTGTAGCCATCCTGGCACTCGTCGTGCTGTATTTTGGCTTGAATTTCCTGAAGGGATTGAGCGTCTTCTCCAATTCCAACTCCTATTATGTCGCCTTTAATGACGTCAGTGGACTATCCGCTTCGTCACCTGTCTATGCCAATGGCTTTAAGGTGGGTGTGGTAAAGGGTATTAATTATGACTATCAGCAACCTGAGCGTATTGTCGCTGTCGTAGAGCTGAATAAGGAGATGCGTTTGCCTGTCGGCTCTCATGCGGAGATATCCAGCGACCTGTTGGGTAACATTAAAATCAACCTGATATTGGCACAGCATCCTCAAGGTTTCGTGGCAGTAGGTGACACTATTCCTGGTAATGTGGAGCTGGGGATGATGGCGAAGGTCGCTGCTATGGTTCCTGCCATTGAGGCGATGATGCCTAAACTGGACTCCATCCTGACAAGTCTGAATGTCCTGCTTGCGGATCCTGCACTCCAGCAGACACTGCATAACGTGGAAGGTATGACCGCTAACCTGAACAAGACGAGTGCTGATTTAAGGTTGTTGTCTGCCCGCCTGGGACATGACGTTCCGTCAATGATGGTCAAGGCGGATAGTGTGTTGGGTAATACCCAGCGTCTGACAGCTAATCTGAGTACGATAGACGTGGAGGCGATGACTGCTAAGGTGAACCAAACTCTTGCCAATGTGGAGGAGATGACCCGTAAACTCAACAGCAATGAGGGGACGCTGGGCTTGCTGATGCGTGACGCTACTCTCTATAAGAATCTGACTACTACGGTGGCAGATGCGGACTCTCTGGTTAGAGACCTCAAGGCTCATCCGAAACGCTATGTTCACTTCTCAGTTTTCGGCAAAAAAGACAAATAATTATCTTTCTAATTTTTATTTTGTCTAAATAGTTATGAGGAGCGTGGAGTTTTTTCAACAAAGTATGGAACTCCCTGATATTAATCGCTTTCGGAGCTGAAACAAATAAAGAACCGCACACTGGATACCCCGTGTGCAGTTTTTGTTAAATCGCTGATAGACAGGGTTTTGAAATTTTACAAGATGAAGAATTGATAAATTCATCATAAGGAATTCTAACTCCCCATAATTAAGCAAGTTACGTGATGTTGTCAAAAAATCGTGTAAACTGGTCGATTTGCATATATCAAAAAAAAGTACGAACTTTGCAATCGAAAACGAAAACTATATTCTTTAACAAGGTTGGTTTTATTAATTAAATAAGTATAACGCCGCATGGAAAAAACTCCAAAGGCGCTTTGGGGCGACTGCCTTCATCTGATCAGGGAGAACGTCACGGAGCAGCAATATAAAACATGGTTTGCGTCCATCGTATTCGAGAAATACGATGAGGAGAAGCAGACTCTTCTCATACAGGTGCCCAGT
Organism: Prevotella sp. tf2-5; assembly: GCF_900115435.1. Classification (GTDB taxonomy): domain Bacteria; phylum Bacteroidota; class Bacteroidia; order Bacteroidales; family Bacteroidaceae; genus Prevotella. Next base: position 172,323 of record NZ_FOWK01000007.1, on the reverse strand, counting down.
CGCTACGTGTATGAGTATTTGGAGCAATACTATGTGACCTTATTAAGTAAGGTGTTATGCCGTTGCTTCGGTAAGAACGTCCAGCTCAACTATCGTATTGTGGTGGATAAGGCCCATAAGCTGACTGTAGAGGAAGAGGGCAGTGAGCCTGTCAATATCGAGCGTCCTCAGGAGACGACTCGTGGTAACAAGGCTCCTACGACACTGGATGCCGCTGTCCCACAGGACCTGAATCCCCAGTTGGATATCCATAAGACTTTCCAGACCTTCATCGAGGGTGATAGCAATAAGTTGCCCCGTACGGTAGGACTCACCATTGCGGAGCATCCGGGAAAGTCAACTTTCAACCCATTCTTCGTGTTCGGTCCTTCTGGTTGTGGTAAGACGCATCTTATCAACGCCATTGGTGTGAGGTGTAAGGAAATGTATCCGCAGAAGCGTGTGTTGTATGTCTCAGCACGTCTCTTCCAGGTACAGTTCGCTGATGCTACCCGCCAGAATACTGTCAATGACTTCATCCATTTCTATCAGACCATTGATGTCCTGATAGTAGATGATATTCAGGAATGGGCGACAGCACCGAGGACGCTGGACACCTTCTTCCATATCTTCAACCATCTGTTCCGTAATGGTAAACAGATCATCCTTGCCAGCGACCGTCCTCCTGTGGATCTGCAAGGTATGAAGGATCGTCTGTTGACACGCTTTGCCTGTGGACTGATCGCTGAGTTGGAGAAGCCTAACGTACAGTTGTGTGTGGATATCCTCCATGCCAAGTGCAGGCGTGACGGTCTGAAGATTCCAGAGGATGTCATCCAGTTTATCGCGGAGACTGCCAATGGTTCTGTCCGTGACCTGGAGGGCGTCGTCAACTCACTGATGGCATACTCTATTGTTTATAACAGCAATGTCGATATGCGTCTGGCTGAGCGTGTCATCAAGCGTGCCGTGAAAGTGGACAACAAACCGCTGACAGTGGATGATATCCTGGAGCGTGTCTGTGACCATTATAATGTATCCCAGCAGAATGTCTTCAGCAAGTCTCGCAAGCGTGACTATGTCATCGTCCGTCAGGTTTCGATGTATCTCGCTCAGAAGTACACGAAGATGCCAGCCTCCCGTATCGGACAACTGATAGGTGGTCGTGATCACTCGACAGTGATCCACAGCTGTTCCGCCATCGAGCAGCGACTGAAAGTCGACAAGTCGTTCTCCTCCGAGTTAAGTAGTATTGAGAATTCTTTTAAGATAAAGAAAAAGTGAATAATGAAATAAAAGGACAGCGTGAGGCTGTCCTTTTATTTTTCATTGCAGGATGATACCCCCGTTAGGTTGTATCACTACTTTAGCCTGTCCTTTCTTATCCACTGTCAGCGTCTTGAGTTCCGCATACCCCTCCGCATTGTCCGTGTAGTAGCTGATGGTCTGTCCCGTCAGCATCGGCAACTGAAGGGTCAGTTTCTTTGCTTCTTTCTCCGCATTCAGACCAGCGATATACCATTGGTTGCCATGACGACGGGCGAGAACAACAAATTTGCCAGGGTATCCGTCAATATAGCGTGTCTCATCCCATGTGGTGGGTAGCGACTTCATCAGATCCAGCTCTGCCTGAGGCAGTTCCTGCAGGTTGTTAGGTTGTATTGCCATACACTGGACAGAAGTCTGGACGGTAATCGCACAGGCAATCTCAAACATGTCCGTCGTCTTACGACTGTGACGACTCTTGTTGTCCTTACTCATAAAACGGTTCATGATAGTACCTCCCCAGTCCATTGAGCCAACGGTATTACGACAGAATGGATGTAATGTGAGGTCGAAGGGCTCACGGATAGCGGCATTCGGGTCGAAGAACACATTCTCAGAGGCGAGAACAGCCTCGCTTGCCACATAGTTGGGATACATCTTCTCCCATCCGCGAGGCAGCGTACAACCATGGAAGATACACTGCAGCCCGTAGTGGTTGGCATCGCTGAGGATATCCTCATAAAGTTGCATCGTCTGTTGCTTGTCACCTCCGAAGAAGTCAACCTTGATACCCTTCACGCCAATGCTCTTCATCCATGCCATCTCACGATGACGGTTGATGCTAGTGTTCATTCCATTGAAAGGACCTTGTGGCGCATCATTCTCATACCCATTGGAGTTATACCACAGCAGCAGACTCACTCCCTTCGACTGGGCGTATCTTGATAGTTCTGCAACTTTCTCTCGTCCGATGTTCGTATCCCACCAGGCATCCACGAGGCAATACTCATAGCCCATCTTTGCTGCCAAGTCGATGAAGGTCACCTGGTCATCGTAGTTACAACTCTGATCCTGCCAGATGAGCCAGCTCCACGTATAGCGACCTGGCTTGTAATCCTGTGAGGGTGCATAGAGTGGGGATAGGGGGTCGAAGGGAATGGTCGTCTCGACAATAGGTCCCAGGTCTTTACCAATGGTGATGGTGCGCCAAGGAGTACTGCCTGGCAGGGGGATACCTGCTGAGGTCGTTCCGATTCCATTGTTCTCACCCTTCATGGGATACTCGATGGTATAGCCGTCCTCTTTGTCATAATCACTCAGATGAGAGCCCACGAAAGCAGAGGTGACACCCGTCTCACTGATGAGAACCCAGCCTTTGTCACCTGCATGGAAGAGGGCAGGGAACACATAGCCATGACCATAGAACGACTTCTGAGCCATGGGTGCGTCATTCGAGTAGACCTCTTCATAGCTAGGCTTCGTACGAGCAAAGCCAATCATAGGGTGACTTTGTGGGGAGATGAAAGTCGTTGTACCCTCTGGCAGACGGAAGGAGGTCTTCTCCTCTTTGACGACCGCACTTCTGGTCTCATTGTCTTCCTGTCGCTGGATGGTGTACTGGAAGGCAATGTCATTGTTCTTGACGAGGAAGGTTATTATCATCTGATGCTTCTGGGTGTTAGCCACTGTGATGTCAAGACGGTTAGCCTTGAAGTCGACATGTGAGGTCTTGGAGCGTGAGAGATCGTACGATTGCTCTATCACTCCTTCTTTCGATCCCACGAAAGAAAGGTCTTTTGTGAAGTCGCCGACGTTAGTCTCGATTCCGAGTCGTGACTTTTGCAGCATCTCGACACCGTCATATTGAACAGTATATGTCGCTTTACCGTTCTCTACTTTCACCTCTACGACCATTTTGCCGTCTGGTGAGCTTACTTTCCTGCTTTCCGCCATCATCATCAGTGGACAGCATGCTAATAGTAATAATAGTCTTGTTCTCATCATTTTAACCTATTGATTTTGTAAAGAGGGCGCGCCTCTTGAGACACACCCTCTTTCTATTTCTACATAAGACGTTGCTTACAGCAAGTTATCCTTCTCGATATCCTTGAAGTACTTGTAGGTAGCAACCTTCAGTTCGTCAGTGGCAGGCTCGTCGGCGACGATGATGCCATGCTGGTGCATCTGGAGTGCGGAGATGGTCCACTCATGGGTGACGGCACCCTCGATGGCAGCCTTCAGGGCACGAGCCTTATGGTGTCCGTTGACGAGAATCATCACCTCCTTGGCGTCCATCACCGTACCTACACCAACGGTGAGGGCAAGCTTGGGCACCTTGTTCACGTCATTGTCGAAGAAACGAGAATTGGCGATGATGGTGTCTGTGGTCAGTGTCTTCACACGGGTGCGGCTGGTCAGACTTGAATACGGCTCGTTGAAGGCGATATGTCCGTCAGGACCGATACCTCCGATGAAGAGGTCGATGCCACCAGCCTCCTTGATCATCTCCTCATAATGTGCACACTCAGCAGCGAGGTCCTTGGCATTACCGTTGAGGATATGGATGTTCTCCTTAGGGCAGTTGATGTGGTCGAACAGGTTGCGAGCCATGAAAGAGTGGTAACTCTCAGGGTGGTCCTCAGGCAGATTGACATACTCGTCCATATTGAACGTCAGCACGTTCTTGAAGGACACACGACCCTCCTTGTTAGCCTTTACCAAACAAGCATACATGCCCTCAGGTGAAGAACCGGTAGGAAGGCCCAATACAAATGGTTTCTCCTTGGTGGGCTGGAAAGCGTTGATACGCTCAATAACGTGTTCTGCAGCCCATTGCGACATTTTCTGATAGTCAGCTTCAATAATTACTCTCATAAGATTATAAATTAAGTTGTGTCTATTTGTGGCGACAAAGATAATAAAAATCTGATAAAATAAGTATGTAATATGTAATTTTTTTGTACCTTTGCCACATATTTATATAAAGGTATGAAAGAATTCGTAATATCTGAGGTCAAAGCCGAGACGGCTGTGCTGGTGGGACTGATTACCCAGGAGCAGGACGAGGCGAAGACCAAGGAATATCTCGATGAGTTGGAGTTTCTTGCCGATACCGCTGGTGCTGTGACAGTCAAACGTTTCACGCAGAAGGTACAGGGTCCTAGTCAGGTGACTTATGTGGGTAAGGGAAAGCTCGAAGAGATCAAACAATATATCAAAGAATGCGAAGATGCTTACGAAGAGTGGCTTGATGCTGGCTCACCCCTTCCTTTGGAGGGGCAGGGGGAAACTCCTCAACCGGTAGGTATGGTCATCTTCGATGACGAGCTAAGTGCTAAGCAGATCCGTAATATCGAGGCTGAGTTGAAAGTAAAGATTCTCGACCGAACCTCGTTGATCCTCGATATCTTTGCCATGCGTGCCCAGACAGCCGAGGCAAAGACACAAGTCGAGTTGGCACAGTATCGTTATATGCTCCCCCGTCTGCAACGACTGTGGACCCACTTGGAGCGTCAGGGCGGTGGTTCTGGCTCTGGTGGCGGAAAAGGCTCGGTAGGTCTTCGCGGACCTGGTGAGACCCAGTTGGAGATGGACCGTCGTATCATCCTCCATCGTATCACCTTACTGAAAGAACGCCTTTTGGAGATTGACAAGCAGAAGACGACGCAGCGTAAGAACCGTGGTCGCTTGATTCGTGTCGCCCTCGTGGGATATACCAATGTGGGTAAGTCGACGATGATGAACCTGCTTGCCAAAAGTGATGTCTTTGCGGAGAACAAACTCTTCGCCACCCTTGACACTACCGTACGTAAGATGGTCATCGACAACTTGCCCTTCCTCCTTGCCGATACTGTTGGATTTATCCGCAAGCTGCCCTCTGACCTGGTGGAGTCGTTTAAGTCGACCCTTGATGAAGTGAGGGAGGCAGACCTGCTGGTGCATGTGGTAGATATCTCACATCCTGATTTCGAGGAACAGATCAAGGTGGTGGAGAAGACCCTTGCTGACCTCGGCTGTGCCGACAAACCCTCGATGTTGGTATTCAATAAGATAGATGCCTATAAGTGGACCCCACAGGACGAGGATGACCTCACGGCACCAACCAAGGAGAATATCTCTCTTGACGAGTTGAAGAAGACATGGATGGCGAAGATGAGAGGAGAGAGAAGTGAGGAGAGGGGAGAGTGGAGCGACTGTCTCTTTATCTCCGCTAAGAAGAAAGAGAATATCGACGAGTTGCGCGAGATACTTTATAACAGGGTACGTGAGCTCCACGTACAGAAATATCCGTATAACGACTTTCTGTATACAGTAGAAGAATAACTTACACAACACATATATACTTATGAGAGATTACAGACAACTGACACAAGAGGAAATTGAAGTGCTCGAGCGTAACAGCTGCTGGGCAGAGGACTGGGACCGAGTAATGGTGGCGGATACGTTTAAGCCCTATGGGTTCCATCGTGTAGTATTCTATGGCGATATCCGTTTGGGCTCCTTCGACAAACAGGTGGAGGTGACCAAAGGTTTCACCAAGCATGCGGGTATCAATGATGCTACCCTGCGTAACGTGACAGTGGGAAACGACTGTCTGATAGAGAAGATCGGTAACTTCATCAATAACTATACCATTGGTGATGACTGCTATATCTCCAATATCTGTACACTGGAGACGACGGAGGGTGCCACCTATGGAGAGGGACATGTCGTCTCTGTACTCAACGAGATGGGAGATGGTAACGTCATCCTTTTCCATGACCTCAACTCACAACTGGCTGCCTTGATGGTGAAGCATTTCAGGGACAAGAGTCTGCGCGACAACATCACTCGTTTGGTGAATGAGGAGATCCGTTTCACGTTGCCAGAGCGCGGCACCATCGGAAACGGGGTGAAGATCATCAATACCAAGGAGATTACCAATACCGTCATCAAGGACGACTGTGAGGTGAATGGGGCAGCTCGACTGAGCGACTGTACCATCATGTCGTCGAAGGATGCCTCTGTATATATCGGAACGGGTGTTATCTGTGAGAACTCTATTATCTCGAATGGTTGTTCTATCACAAACTCTGTGAAGATGCAGGACTGTTTCGTAGGGGAGGCTTGTCAGATCACCAATGGTTTCACGGCAGAGGCGAGTGTGTTCTTCGCCAACTCGTTCATGGCGAATGGTGAGGCTTGTGCTGCCTTCTGCGGACCATTCTCCGCCTCCCACCACAAGTCAAGTCTGCTGATAGGTGGCGAGTACTCGTTCTATAATGCTGGTTCGAACACCAACTTCTCGAATCATGCCTATAAGATGGGACCGATGCACTATGGTGTGCTGGAGCGTGGCTCTAAGACCGCAAGTGGCGCCTATGTGCTGATGCCTGCGAAGATCGGTGCTTTCTCTGTCTGCTTCGGCAAACTGATGAACCATCCCGATATGCGCTGTCTGCCCTTTGCCTATCTGATGGCATATGGGGAGACGATGTATATCGTCCCTGGTCGTAACATCACAACGGTAGGACTCTATCGTGACATCAAGAAATGGCCTAAACGTGACCGTCGTGCTCCTTCCAGCAGGAAGAGTATCATCAACTTCGACTGGCTCTCTCCCTTCACAGTGGGAGAGATCGTGCAGGGTAAGAAAATCCTGGAGGCTTTGCGTCTGGCTGGTGGTGATAACGTGTCATCTTATAATTACCATGAGTATATCATCAATGCGTCATCCTTGCGGAAAGGTATCAAATACTATGACATCGCCCTGCGTATCTATATGGGTGCTGTCTTGAAGCGTGCCGTCAAGGGTGGGTTCTTGGGTAAGCCTGCCTCTACCATTGGAGAGGGCGACTGGAACGACTTGTCTGGATTGTTACTGCCTGCCTCAGAGGAGCAGCGACTGATAGACGACATCAAGAGTGGCAATATCGAGAGTATCAAGGATATCCTGAACCGCTTCAGGGAGATTGACAGCCACTATCGGGAGTACCAGTGGACATGGACCTATCGGATGATTCTTGACTACTATGGTCTGGAGGAATTGACAGAACCTGCCATGCAGCGGATCCGTGAGGATTACGTCCGTGCCCGTCGTGCCTGGATTGCCGAGATCCGCAAGGATGCGGAAAAGGAGTTCGCTATGGGTGACGTGGAGCAGGATGTATTCGACGACTTCATCTCGAAGCTCGATCATGAAATAGACTATGAGGAATAGTTGAGATATAAAAAATGAAAGATTGAAATAATGATGAAACTGAAACTCATTCTAACAAGTTGTCTTATTGTGCTCGGGATGAATGCACAGGCAAGGGACTATCAGTATCAGACCGTCAATGGTGATCTGACTAAGACACGTATCTATACCTTGGACAATGGTCTGAAGGTATATCTGAGTGTTAACAAGGAGAAACCGCGCATCCAGACGTATATTGCCGTGCGTACTGGTTCAAAGAACGACCCAGCGGAGACGACGGGTCTTGCCCATTACCTGGAACATCTGATGTTCAAAGGTACCAAACAGTTTGGTACGAATAATCCTGTTGCTGAGGCTCCGTTGTTAGATGAGATTACCCAGCGCTATGAGGTATATCGCAAACTGACGGATCCTGAGCAGCGTAGGCAGGCGTATCATGAGATAGACAGTGTAAGCCAGCTCGCCGCCCAGTATTTCATTCCCAACGAGTATGACAAGCTGATGGCGGCGATTGGTGCCCAGGGTACGAATGCCTTCACGAGTAATGATGTGACATGTTATACAGAGGACATCCCCTCCAACGAGATAGAGAACTGGGCGAAGATACAGGCGGACCGCTTCCAGAACATGGTGATCCGTGGTTTCCATACAGAGCTGGAGGCTGTCTATGAGGAGTATAACATCTACTTGAGTGACGATGGTGACAAGGTATGGAAGGCAATGGGGGAGAAACTGACTCCCACGCATCCCTATGGTACCCAGACTACGATAGGTACGCAGGAACATCTGAAGAACCCCTCTATCGTCAATATTAAGAACTACTTCAATAAGTGGTATGTCCCTAATAATGTAGCCATCTGCATGGCAGGTGACTTCGACCCTGACAAGACGGTTGCTGTGATCGATCAGTATTTTGGCAACTGGAAACCAGCTTCTGATGTCAGCCAACCTGTCTTTCCAGAGCAAAAATCTTTGACGGCTTCTGTCGATACGACTGTTATCGGACAACAGGCAGAGGAGGTATGGGTAGGATGGCTAGGTAAGAAAGCCTCTGATTTGCAGTGTGACACTTTAGGGGTGATAGAGGAGATGCTGTCCAATGGCAAGGCGGGAATTTTCGACCTGGGACTGAATCAGTCGATGAAAGTACAGGTGGCACAGGCAGGTATGATGCCGATGCAGGATTACTCCTTGTTTTTCCTCGTGGGAATGCCGAAGCCGGGACAGTCTCTGGAGGAGGTGAGAAACCTCATGATTGAGGAGATTGACAAGATGAAGAAAGGAAACTTCTCGGATGACCTGATACCCTCTGTTATCAATAACAGGAAGCTGACGTGGCAGAAAGGACTTGACAATAACCTTTGGAGGGTCCGCCTGCAAATGGGAGCTTTCATTAATGGTATCTCCTGGGAACAGGAAGTGGGAGAACTCGACAGAGTCTCTAAGATGACCAAACAGCAGATGACGGACTTTGCCAACCGCTTCTTCACGGATGGCTATGTTACGATCTTCAAGGCACAGGGTGTCGACTCTACACAGAAGAAGATCGACAAACCCGCTATCACACCGATCCCTGCCAACCGTGATATGGTCAGTCAGTTCGTGAAGGATATCCAGAACTCAAAGGTGGAACCTATCCAACCAGTCTTTGTGGATTTCAAGAAGGATATCACTCTGACGGAGACGAAGAAGAAACTCCCTGTCATCTATAAGCAGAATAAGGATAATGATCTCTTCACCTTAGTGTTCCGCTATGAGTTCGGTCATCAGGATGACAACCGCTACAGTGTTGCCACGGATTATCTCGACTATGTGGGTACGGACCAGTTGAGTGCCGCTGATATCAAACAGCAGTTCTATCAACTTGCTTGTAACTATTCCATCCATTCTAATGCGGATTGTGTGAATGTCACACTGAGCGGTCTCTCGGAGAATATGCAGCCAGCCCTTCAGTTGTTGGAGAAGGTGTTACACCATGCCAAGGCAGACAAGACATCCTATGACCAGTTTATAGACCTGACACTGAAGGCTCGTGATGACAGGAAAAAAGACCAGCGTACCTGCTTCGACTATCTGTATCACTATGGAGTCTATGGGTCTCATAATATCCGTCGTGACGACATGACAGAGAAACAGTTACGTGAGACTGACCCGCAGCAGTTGCTCGACCTGTTGAAGAACCTCAGCACTTTGGAGCACCGCGTACTCTATTATGGTCCTCTCTCCGAAAAGGCACTCTCTGACATGATTACCAAGGAGCACCAAACTCCCAAGGCACTGTTGCCTGTTCCTAAGGGCAAACCCTTCACAGCCGAACAGACTCCGAAGGATGAGATATGGATTGCTCCCTATGACGCGAAGAATATCTATATGCGTATGTTCCATAATGAAGGACGTGCCTTCCGTCTGGACGAGGCAGCCACGATTACCATATTCAACGAGTATTATGGTGGTGGCATGAACGGTATCGTGTTCCAGGAGATGCGTGAGGCTCGCGGTCTCGCCTATAATGCCTCTGCCCGTTATTTCCGTCCTGAGAGGAAAGGACAGAGTGAGTTCTTCTTTACCCATATCATTACCCAGAATGACAAGATGATGGACTGCGTCAACCATTTCCATTGTATCTTGGATACCATTCCACAGAGTGAGGCAGCTTTCCAGATTGCCAAGGAGGCTGTCATCAAACAGATGGCAAGTCAGCGTACGACGAAGTTTAATACTATCAGTCGTTACCTCACGATGCAGAAACTGGGTTATGACTATGATATTAATGAGAAGATATTCCGTGACCTGAAGGACGTGACGTTACAGGATATTGTCCGTTTCGAACAGCAACAGATAGCACGCAAGCCCTATCGTTACCTCTTGTTGGGTGACGAGAAGGAACTGGATATGAAGTCGCTGGAGAGGATTGCTCCCGTAAAGCGGCTTACCTTAGAGGAAATTTTTGGATATTAATAACTAAATAAATACGATTATGGCACAACCAGTAGCATTCAAGTATGCCCCGATGTTTCAGGTGGGCAAAGACGACACGGAGTACAGACTCCTCTCAAAAGAGGGAGTGACAACCGCTGAGTTTGAGGGAAAGGAAATCGTGAAAGTCTCTAAGGAGGCTCTCACCTTATTGGCACAACAGGCTTTCCATGATGTGGAGTTCATGTTGCGCCGTGAGCATAACCTGCAGGTGGCTCAGATCCTCAAAGACCCTGAGGCTTCAGAGAATGATAAGTATGTCGCCCTGCAGTTCCTGCGTAATGCGGAGGTCGCCGCCAAGGGTATCCTGCCCTTCTGTCAGGATACGGGTACCGCTATCATTCATGGTGAGAAGGGTCAGCAGATATGGACCGGTTTTGAGGATGAGGAGGCACTGAGTCTTGGTGTGTTCAATACCTTTACCCAAGATAACCTGCGCTACTCACAGAACGCACCGCTGAACATGTATGACGAGGTGAACACCCGTTGCAACCTCCCTGCCCAGATTGACATCGAGGCAACAGAGGGTGCAGAGTACAAGTTTGTGATGGTGGCAAAAGGTGGCGGCTCTGCCAACAAGACCTATTTCTATCCGATGACGAAGGCAACTATCCAGAACGAGGGCACACTCATTCCTTTCCTCGTAGAGAAGATGAAGTCATTGGGTACGGCAGCATGTCCTCCGTATCACATCGCTTTCGTTATTGGCGGTACCTCTGCGGAGAAGAACCTGCTGACGGTGAAGCTCGCCTCTATCAAATACTATGACAACCTGCCGACGACAGGTGATGAGACAGGTCGTGCCTTCCGTGATATCGACTTGGAGGAGAAACTGATTGCTGAGGCTCATAAGATTGGACTGGGCGCTCAGTTCGGTGGTAAGTACCTGGCTCACGATATCCGTGTCATCCGCTTGCCTCGTCATGGTGCTTCTTGTCCTATCGGTATGGGCGTGTCCTGCTCTGCCGACAGAAATATCAAGGCAAAGATCAACCGTGAGGGTATCTGGCTCGAGAAGATGGACGCTAACCCCACAGAGTTGATTCCTGAGGAGTTGCGTCGTCCGGGTGAGGGTGGTAAAGGTATCGAGATCGATCTCAACGAGGGTATCGATGCTGTTCGCAAGGAACTGTCAAAGTATCCTGTCTCTACCCGTGTCAACCTGAAAGGTACCATCATTGTGGCTCGTGACATCGCTCATGCTAAACTGAAGGCCCGTCTGGATGCTGGTGAGGGTATGCCGGAGTACTTTAAGAAATATCCTGTACTCTATGCTGGACCTGCCAAGACACCAAAGGGTTATCCTTGCGGATCGATGGGACCAACCACGGCTAACCGTATGGATCCCTACGTAGACGAGTTCCAGTCTGTAGGCGCTTCTCTCGTGATGATTGCCAAGGGTAACCGTAGCGATGTGGTGACAGAGGCTTGTAAGAAACATGGTGGTTTCTACCTCGGTACTATCGGCGGTGTCGCTGCAGTACTCTCTCAGAGTTCTATCAAGAGTATTGAGTGTGTAGAGTATCCTGAGCTGGGTATGGAGGCTGTGTGGAAGATTGACGTAGAGGACTTCCCCGCCTTCATTCTTGTTGACGACAAGGGTAATGACTTCTTCAAGCAGTTGAAGCCTTGGTGCCCGAATGCCAAATAAATAAAAGATGAAAATTAGACTTATCGGAATATTATTATGGTTCTTCTTCCCTCTGTGCATGATGGCACAGGGGGATGAGTTCCAGATTATAAAAGGCGACTGTCTGCCTTCGGCTTCTGCTGAAGGAGTCTCTCATCGTGCCTCTCGACGCCTTCCCGCCTACCAGAATGACTGGGACCCGTCAAAGACTTATCACCAACTGGTTATCCTATTTTCTTTTGCTGATGCGGACTTCACGAGGGATGATCCGAAGGAGTATTATGAGAGGCTTTTCAACGAACCGGGTTATAATGAGGGACACGGACCAGGTTGTATGTCAGACTATTTCCGTACCCAGTCCAATGGTTTCCTCAATCTCCAGTGTGATGTCTATGGACCATATAAGGTGCCTATCAAGGCATGCCCTATAGAGAATCCTGATGAGAAGACAAGAAATTATGGGTCCCAAGCTATGATGGAAGCGACGAATCGTTTCCTGGAGGATCATCCGGAGATTGATTTCTCACCATATGACTGGAATGGTGACGGCAAGATCGAACAGGTCGTCTTTGTCTATGCGGGTACTCCCGGCAATGTCAGGTCGTCGCTTGGTCATATCTGGCCTAACACCTCGTCTTTCTCAGCCCTTACGACACCTGATGGGAAAAAGATCTCCAACTATTCGGCAAGTGCTGAATATTGGGGAATAAAGCAAGATCTAACCGTCGTCTATTGTGGCATCGGTACCATCTGTCATGAGTATTCTCATTGTTTAGGATTACCAGACATTTATCCTGTAGGTTCTCCATCTCTTAATCTTCCTTATGCTTCCGTTGACGAGTGGGACTTGATGGATGGTGGTAACTTCGTGGAGTGGGGGTGGTGCCCGCCCAGTTACTCTCCTTTGGAGAAAATGTTGTTAGGATGGCAGACACCTATAGAGCTGACGGAGGCGACGACGATCATTGATCTGAAACCTGTCTCAGAGGGGGGTGCCGCCTATCAGATTAAGCATACCGACAACGAGTATTTACTGCTGGAGAACCGCCAATGGACAGGATGGGACACTGGTATACCAGGAAAAGGACTAGTGATTTATCATGTGAACTATAATGAGAGTGCATGGCGTAATAACACCGTGAACTCGTTCAATTCCGAAGACGATTTTCGATATAAGCTATTCCATGCCGATAATAAGACTTTTGCGACATGGGAGGCAGAGCTGGGGACAAAATCCAATTATGTTAATCCGGACAGGATGAATAAGCTTCACTTGAGTACATCGTCCTATCCTTATGGGGATAACAAGGAACTGACCAATACGTCTACACCTGCTGCCCTGATGAAAACAAAGAATCCGGCTGGTGAGAACCTGTTGTCGAAGCCTATCACTAATATCCAGATGACGAACGAGGGATTGGTATCCTTTGATTTCATGGGAGGTACGACAGGGATTGAAGAATTGAAGAAAGGAAGAAAGGAAGAAAGGAAGATGGAGGGTGCCTGGTATGACCTCAGTGGTCAACGGCCTGTTTCCAACTCTCCACAGAAAAAAGGTGTGTATATCTTCCGTGAGAAAGATGGAACGACTTATAAAGTGATGATTAATGCGAAATAAAAAAAAGTATACTTCTTTTATTGCTATTGGTTGTTACTATGACAATCCCGGCAGTGGGACAGGAACGGTTGCATTGCTCTCAAGACCGTCACCCGAAACATGTGACGATGCGAAGTAGTCGTGCCAGTGAGCATACGATGTCTCGTCGTATGGAGTATTTAGGCGAGAAGCATCAACTGCTGTTTCTGGTAGATTTCAGCGATTTGTATTTCCAGGATGCTGATCCTGCGGCCTTATGGAAGAAGGTCTTCAACCAAAAGAACTTTCAGGAGCCTCCTTTCCATGGTTCTGTCCATGACTATTTCTATGAACAGAGTTTCGAACAGTTTGACTTGGTGTTCGATGTGTATTATGTGCACATGGACAAGAATCATGCGGAGTACCGTAGTGGAGATATCGATTTTTATGATGATACCCGTTCCGGGTTACTCCTGACAGAGATCCTGGATATCAAGAAAGAGGAGATCCCCGACTGGTCCATCTATGACTGGGACGATGATGGATATATCAACCAAATCGTAATCCTGTTTGCGGGAAAGGGACAGAATGACGGAGGTGACGAGACGACTATCTGGTCACATCAGTGGTGGCTCAGTGTCCAGTCAGAAGCTCCTTATTACAGAGAGTGGGGACATCCGTATCCTGTGTCCAGCGGAGGCAAGGAGTTCAAGGTAGACAGCTATGGTATCTTCCCGGAATTGACTAGAGAGGGCACCTATGGCACCTTCGGCTCGTTTTGCCATGAGTATAGTCATTGTCTGGGTCTGCCAGATTTTTATTATGGAACAAATATCGATATCGTTGGGAGGTGGGATATCATGGATCTTGGAAACTATAACGAAGGAGGGTTTTGTCCCCCGTGTTACAGTGCCCATGAGCGGATGCATCTGGGATGGCTTGACCCTATAGAGCTAACAGAGACGACGACAATCACGGATATGGAGTCGATCAGTCATGGTAAGAAAGAGGCGTATCTGATTCGTAACGACGGGTACTCCAACGAATATTACATCGTGGAGAACCGTCAGCAGACAGGATGGGATAGTTCGTTGCCTGGCAGCGGTATCGTCATCTTCCATATTGACTATGATGAGGATATATGGAAGTATGGTTCTCCCAACACTAAAGATCGGACGATGTACTCGATTATTCCTGCCAATACCCAAACGAGTGTGTCATATGCTTCTGGATGGGCTTATCCCTATCAGAATAACAATATGTTGACGAACGAAAGTACTCCTGCCGCCACGTTGTTCCATGAGAATACTGATGGCACGCTATTCATGAATAAGTCGTTGACCGATATGACAGTGACTAATGGACTTGCTTCGTTCCAGTTTAAGAATAACGTGACAGGCATTTGGGAACAGAAAGTTCTCAGCCAGCCGAAGATTCTCTATGACTACGGTCCTATATATATAATAAGGAACGCGCAAGGAGAAATCAAAAAGGTGATGAAACACTAAGTTTCATCACCTTTTTCATCTTTCATTTAATTCCTAAATACCAGTCCGTCTCCGAACTCATCAATGATAATCGGCTTTGAACGGTCTACCTCGTCGGCAAGAATCTTACGCGATAGGTCGTTGAGCACCAGGTGCTGGATGGCACGCTTCACAGGACGGGCACCGAAGTCGGGGTCGTAACCCTCTTGGGCAAGGAACTTGACGGCAGTATCTGTAATCTGCAACCGGATGCCCTGTTGCTCCAGCATGTCTGTCACCTTCTTCATCTGTAAGCGTACCACATCGGCTATCTGCTCCTGTGTCAGTTGCTGGAAGGTGATAATCTCGTCAATACGATTCAGGAACTCCGGACGCATCGTCATCCTCAGTTGCTCACGGGTGGCATTGGATGTCATGATGATGATGGTGTTCTTGAAATTCGCGGTCCGTCCCTTGTTGTCCGTCAGTCGTCCGTCATCCAGTACTTGCAACAGGATGTTGAAGACATCAGGATGTGCTTTCTCTATCTCATCGAAGAGGACGACGGAGTAGGGCTTACGGCGTACAGCCTCGGTCAGCTGACCTCCCTCGTCATAGCCTACGTATCCCGGAGGTGCACCAATCAACCGGCTGACGGTATGTTTCTCCTGATACTCGCTCATATCGATACGGGTCATCATCGTCTCGTCATTGAAGAGATACTCGGCAAGAGCCTTGGCAAGTTCTGTCTTACCGACACCTGTCGTGCCGAGGAAGATAAACGAGGCGATAGGACGCTTCGGGTCTTGCAGACCGGCACGGCTGCGTCGTACGGCATCACTGACTGCAACGATAGCCTCATCTTGTCCGATGACTCGTTTGTGCAGCTCTTCCTCCAGATGCAACAGCTTCTCACGCTCGCTCTGCATCATTCGGGTGACGGGGATGCCTGTCCAACGGCTGACGACCTCTGCGATATCATCGGCAGTGACTTCCTCACGCACCATAGCATTACCATCCTGTGCGTTGGCGAGTTGCTGTTGGATATTCTTGATATCATCCTCTAAAGCCTTGAGCTTGGAGTAGCGTATCTCAGCGACTTTACCATAGTCGCCTTCACGCTCAGCACGTTCTGCCTCATATTTCAGTTGCTCCATCTCCTGCTTGTCCTGCTGGATCTTATTGACCAACTGGCGTTCGCCTTCCCACTTGGCGCGGTACTGTTGCTCTTGCTCGCGCAGTTCTGCGATGTCCTTATCGAGTTGGGCGATCTTAGGCTCGTCGCCTTCACGTTTGATTGCCTCACGCTCAATTTCCAACTGGGCAAGCTTACGGGTAATCTCATCCAGTTCCTCTGGCACACTGTCACGCTCCATACGTAGCTTGGCGGCAGCCTCATCCATCAGGTCGATCGCCTTGTCAGGAAGGAAACGCTCGGAGATATAACGCTCGGAGAGCTGGACGGCGGCGATACAGGCATCATCCTGGATACGTACCTTATGGTGGTTCTCGTAACGCTCCTTCAGTCCACGCAGGATGGAGATGGCACTCAACTCGTCCGGCTCATCCACCATGACCGTCTGGAAACGACGCTCCAACGCCTTGTCTTTCTCGAAGTATTTCTGGTACTCGTTGAGGGTGGTGGCACCAATGGAGCGCAGCTCACCACGAGCCAGTGCCGGTTTCAGGATGTTGGCGGCATCCATCGCACCCTCCCCGCCACCGGCTCCTACCAGTGTGTGGATCTCATCGATGAAGAGGATGATGCGTCCCTCGCTCTTCGTCACCTCGTTGATGACAGACTTCAGACGCTCCTCAAACTCACCTTTGTATTTCGCACCAGCCACCAAGGCTCCCATGTCGAGGGAGAAGAGTTGCTTGTCTTTCAGGTTCTCTGGTACGTCACCACGAACGATACGCTGGGCGAGTCCCTCCACGATGGCAGTCTTACCCGTACCAGGCTCACCTATTAATATAGGATTGTTCTTCGTACGACGGGAGAGGATCTGCAGCACGCGACGGATCTCGTCATCTCGTCCGATGACAGGGTCCAGCTTACCCTGACGGGCAAGGTCCACGAGGTTCTTGGCGTATTTCTCCAACGACTGGTAGTTGTCGTCAGCCGACTGCGACTGCACTTTCTGTCCTTGTCGCAACTCATTGATGGCGGCACGCAGGTCTTTCTCCGTGATACCGGCATCTTTCATGATGCGTCCTGCGGTGGCACCATCCGTCAGCAAAGCGAGTAAGATAGGCTCCACGCTCACGAACTCGTCACCCATCTTCTGGGCGTAGTCCTGTGCTTTGAGCAATACCTTATTGCTGTCGCCCGACAAATAAGGCTCGCCACCCTGCACACGGGGCAGGTGTTGCAGCTCCTGTCCAACGAGCATCTCTATCTGCTGACCGTTGACGCCGAGTTTCTGAAACAGAAAGTTCACGACATCCTTTGCCTTTGCCGTCACACCAGCCAGCAAGTGTGTCGGCTCTATGGTCTGTTGACCATTACGCTGCGCGGTATTCACAGCCTCTTGCACTGCTTCCTGCGCCTTGATAGTGAATTTGTCAAATGTCATAATTTGGTCCTCCTATTCTTTTAATTGTTTCTGCCGACTAGCGGACAAACAGTGTGCCGAGCAGAGGGAAACCGACAAAATGGCGGTTTTAAATGCCATTCTGTCTTATTTGATGGGGATAACCGTCCTGACTTTTCTTTGTTAAGGAGTTTGAAGGAGACGGAACGGGATATCTGGAACAGGGGTTAACAGCCTTTGTTACAGGGGTAAAGTGGCAGGGAAACAGGGAGAAAGGTAGTTCCTTTCGTATTTTTAGCGGCCGCCAAAAATAATCATAGCGCCCGCCATGAATAATCATAGCGGGCGGCAAAAAGATGAGTAGCGAACGCTAAAACCTCTTTCTAACTTCCTAGAAGAACAGCATGCGCTCAAGCCAGTAGACGAGGATACCACAAAGGTAACCTACGAAGGCGATCCATGTGATATTCTTCAGATACCAGCCGAAGGTGATTTTCTCCAGACCCATGACGACGACACCAGCGGCAGAGCCGATGATGAGCATGGAACCTCCCACACCGGCACAGTAGGCAAGCAGCTGCCAGAAGATTCCATCGACAGCCATCGCTCCTTCTGCGGCAACAGGATACATTCCCATACATCCGGCAACTAGTGGCACGTTATCGACAATGGATGAGAGTACACCAATGATACCGTTGATGAGGTAGTAGTTACCAGAGAATGCCTCATTGAGTCCCTCACCCATCGCGGTCAGTACACCAATCTCCTGCAGGACGGCGACAGCCATCAGAATACCCAGGAAGAACATGATGGTGGAGAGGTCGATCTTCGACATGATGTCACTCACACGTTTTGCCATCGTATCGTCCTCATCGGTATTATAGTGGAAGATCTCTGTGGTGGTCCACAGGATACCCAATACCAGCAGGATACCCATAAACGGGGGCAGGTGGGTGATCGTTTTGAAGATGGGAACGAAGACGAGACCGCCGACACCCAGCCAGAAGATGATGTCACGCTGGATCTTCGTAAACTGACTTGTCGTTGCCTTTGGCAAGTTCTGCTCTTTATCAAACTTCCCTTTCAGGTGCAGGCTGATGATGAAAGCAGGAATAATCATCGATACCAGTGATGGGATGAAGATCTCGGTGATGACACCCTGGGTGGTGATGACTCCCTTGATCCATAGCATGATGGTCGTCACGTCGCCAATGGGCGAGAAGGCACCTCCGGAGTTGGCGGAGATAATGATAAGGGCGGCATAGAGCAGTCGCTCCCCTCGTGACTGTACGAGTTTGCGTAACACCATAATCATCACGATGGACGTGGTGAGGTTGTCGAGGATTGCCGACAGGAAGAATGTCATGAAAGCGACACGCCACATCAGTTTCCGTTTCGAGCGTGTCTTCAGGGCATCACGTACAAAGTTGAAACCACCATTGGAGTCTACAATCTCAACAATGGTCATGGCTCCCATCAGGAAGAACAAGGTACCTGCGGCATCACCCAGATGATGCTCAATGACTTCCGCGATGTGATGAATGACCTCTTCACCTGCGATGGCTGGGTAGAAAGATGTCGGGTTCATCATCAACAAGGTCCAGCAGACCACACACATCAGCAGGGCAATCGCAGCCTTGTTGACTCTCGTCAGGCTCTCGAGGGCGATGCAGGCATAGCCGATAACGAAAGCGACGACGATACAGATAGATAATGTTGTCATAGTATTATTATAAATAGTTTATTTGATTAAGTTACCAAGGATGTCACGGGTGAGCTCCCTCGTCGCAGAACGGGTAGCGGCACTGGTGGCATTCTTCACCACACGACCTGTTGCGGAAGTCCTGGACTTGGTCTTCTTACCTGTTATCTTGTCGCTGACATAGGTGCCCAGGATGGCGGCGAGGGTAGAGGTGATGGCTGTGATAATCGCCTTCAGCACCTTACTCATCATACCAGGCTTCTTCTTCTCTTCCTTGGCAGGCTTCTCGGAACTCTCTGAGATCTCGGTGTTCTCGGTGTTCTCGGAAGTTTCAGCAAGGGCTCTCTCCTCTGCCTCCTTCAGCAGTACCTCAAAGGCACTCTCACGATCAACAGGTGTATCGTATTTGCCATAGATACGACTCTGCTTGATGATATCGAGACGTTGTCCTTCCGTCACTGCTCCTATCTGGGAGAGTGGGAAGAGAATCTTGGCACGCTCTACGATAGAAGGAGCGCCCTTCTCATCAAGGAAGCTGACAAGAGCCTCACCTGTCTCCAGGTTCATAATCGCCTCGTCGGTCTTAAATGCCGGGTTGGCACGGAAAGTGTCCGCTGCCGTCTTCACCGCTTTCTGGTCTTTCGGGGTATAGGCACGCAGAGCATGCTGTACACGATTACCCAACTGTCCGAGGATGTTCTCAGGGATATCACTGGGACTCTGGGTGATGAAGTAAATACCCACACCCTTTGAGCGGATGAGTCGGATGACCTGTTCTATCTTGTCGAGCAACGCCTTAGAGGTATCGGTAAACAACATGTGTGCCTCGTCGAAGAAGAACACGAGTTTCGGCAGGGCGAGGTCTCCCACTTCGGGCAGGGTGGTGTAGAGCTCTGAGAGGAGCCACAACAGATAGGTGGAGTAGAGCTTGGGCTGCAGCATCAACTTGTCTGCGGCAAGCACGTTCATCACACCCTTGCCGCCCTCACACTGCATGAGGTCGTAGATGTCAAAAGAGGGCTCACCGAAGAACTTGTCGGCACCCTGATTCTCTAACTGCAGGAGGGAGCGCTGGATGGCTCCGATAGTGGCAGAGGAGATATTACCATATTTCGTCGTGTAGTCCTTGGCGTTCTTAGATACCCAGTCAAGCATCGAGCGCAGGTCTTTCACATCAATGAGTAACAATCCTCGCTCGTCAGCGATACGGAACACGATATTCAGGACACCGTCCTGTGTCTCGTTAAGTCCCATAAGGCGTGACAGCAACTGCGGTCCCATCTGTGAGATAGTGGCACGCATGGGGTGCCCCTGTTCACCGAATACGTCAAAGAAACGGACGGGACAAGCCTGAAACTCTGGGTTCTCGATGCCGAACTCTGGGAGTCGTTTCTCAATGAAACCACTCATCTTACCAACTTGAGAGATACCACTGAGGTCTCCTTTCATATCAGCCATGAAACAAGGTACGCCTGCCTGACAGAAAGTCTCTGCCATCACTTGCAGGGTGACCGTCTTACCAGTACCTGTAGCACCTGCGATGAGTCCATGGCGGTTAGCCATCTTACCAGTGATGCTAAGTGCGCCGTTAGCGCAATGGGCGATATACAGCCCGCGTTCTTTGTCGTACATAGTTTTATAGTTTTCGTTGTTTCGTTATATCGTGATTCCGAGATTTCGTGATTCCGTAATTCCGAAGATTAGGATAGGTCGGCAAGCTCTATCACTTTATCGACGGCAGCGCTGAGTCCGTCAACACTCTTACCGCCTGCCTGAGCGAAATGAGGCTGTCCGCCACCACCGCCCTGGATGAGTTTGGCTGCCTCACGAACCATCTGACCTGCATTCAGACCATGATCGCTGACCATATCGTCACTCATCATGATGGACAATTGAGGCTTGTTATTGTCGTGAGAGCCGATGACACAAAGCAGTGAGCCTTCGACATTGGCACGTACTTTGAAGGCAAGGTCCTTGGCGGCAGCAGGAGCCATGGGCAGTACGGTCGTGATGACCTTCACACCGTTCACCACACGAGCCTTCTCAACTAGTCGTTGAGCTGCACGTTCGACGGCTTGTGCCTGGAAACCTTCAATTTCCTTCTTCATAGAGTCGTGTTCCTCGATATATTTCCGGATAACCCCCTGCAGATCCTTCGCGTTATTAAAGAACGACTTGATATTCTTCAGGATGTCTTCCATCTGGTAGAACCGCTCCTCGCAGTCCTTACCTGTGGTGGCCTCAATACGACGGATACCAGCGGCAACACTACTCTCAGAGATAATCTTAAAGAAGCCGATACGACCTGTTGAGGAAGCATGGATACCACCACAGAACTCACAAGACGGTCCGAAGCGTACCACACGTACCTTGTCACCGTATTTCTCACCGAAGAGGGCGATGGCACCGAGCTTCTTCGCCTCGTCGAAAGGAATATCACGATGCTCGTCGATATGGATGTCCTGACGAATCATATCATTGACCATCCGTTCTACCTCGCGCAACTGTTCGTCGCTGACTTTCTCGAAATGGGAGAAATCGAAACGCAGTGTGTCAGAAGAGACAAAAGAACCCTTTTGCTCTACGTGGTCGCCCAATACCTGCTTCAACGCATAGTCGAGAAGGTGGGTAGCGGTATGGTTGGCAGCAGAGGCATTCCGTTTGTCAGTATCCACGCATGCCATAAACTCTGCCGTCGGATCCTTAGGCAGTTGCTTGACGATATGTACGCTCTGGTTGTTTTCACGTTTGGTATCGATGATATCGATGGTCTCGTTTTCGTTGACGAGGACACCAGCGTCACCAACCTGTCCACCCATCTCACCATAGAATGGTGTGGCGTCAAGGACGAGTTCGTAAAACTCATTTTTCTTCTGTGTCACCTTGCGATAGCGCAGGATATGACAGTTGTATTCGGTATAGTCGTAGCCGACGAACTGCTGCTCACCTGGTGTTAGTTCTGTCCAGTCGCTATTCTCGACGGCAGCGGCATTGCGGGCACGCTCTTTCTGTTTCTGCATCTCTACATTAAACTGCTCCTCATCAACGGTGAAGCCGTTCTCACGACAGATCAGCTCTGTAAGGTCGAGGGGGAATCCATAGGTGTCGAACAGACGGAAAGCCTGAACACCGTCTAATTGGTTCTTACCCTGTGCCTTAAGCTCTTCCATCGCCTTGTCGAGCAGGGCGATACCTTTGTCAAGGGTACGCAGGAAAGAGTCCTCTTCCTCCTTGATGACCTTGGTAATCAGTGTCTGCTGTGCCTTCAGCTCAGGGAAGGCATCACCCATCTCATGGACGAGGGTGGGAATCAATTTGTAGAGGAAGCCGTCCTTTTGTCCGAGGAAGGTATAAGCATAGCGTACGGCACGACGCAGGATACGTCGGATGACATAACCTGCCTTGGCGTTGCTGGGCAGTTGTCCGTCGGCAATCGAGAAAGCGACGGCACGAAGGTGGTCAGCACAAACACGCATGGCAACGTTGATGGCATCTTGCTCCTTGCTGATGGGACTCTCTGTTTCCTCTTCAAAGGTGAAATACTTCAGACCAGTGATGTCCTGTTCTGTTTTGATGATAGGCTGGAAGACATCAGTATCGTAGTTGGAGTGCTTACCCTGCATCATACGTACCAGACGCTCGAAGCCCATACCAGTGTCAATGACATTCATGGAGAGTTTCTCCAACGATCCGTCAGCCTTGCGGTTGAACTGCATGAACACAAGGTTCCAGATCTCAATGACCTGAGGGTCGTCCTGGTTGACAAGTTCACGTCCCGTCTTACCTGAGGCGGCCTTTTGTTCTGGGGTACGAGAGTCTACGTGAATCTCAGAACAAGGACCACAGGGACCTGTGTCGCCCATCTCCCAGAAGTTATCGTGCTTATTACCATTGATGATATGGTCAGCAGGAACATGCTTTGCCCAGTATTGTGCGGCCTCGTCATCACGAGGGATATTCTCTTCGGGTGAACCCTCGAATACGGTAACATAGAGATCTTCTGGATTCAGTTTCAGCACATCTACCAGATACTCCCATGCCATATCGATGGCACCTTCCTTGAAATAGTCACCAAACGACCAGTTGCCTAACATCTCGAACATGGTGTGGTGGTAGGTGTCATGACCTACTTCCTCCAAGTCGTTATGCTTACCGCTGACACGCAGACATTTTTGGGTATCGGCACGGCGGCGTGGCTCTGGGTCACGTGTTCCCAATATAATATCCTTCCACTGGTTCATACCTGCATTGGTGAACATCAGGGTAGGGTCATCTTTAATTACCATCGGGGCAGAGGGTACAATAGCGTGTTGCTTCTGCTCGAAAAACTTCTTAAACGATTCGCGAATCTCGTTAGCTGTCATCATATTTTATCTAAGTATTTTGTATTTTGACTGCAAAATTACAAAAAAGCCAGAGAAATACAAAGTATTTCCCCGACTTTTATGCGTATCGCTTTCTTTTCTGCTTTATGGAACAGACTGGATATTGATACTACCGTCTTTCAATCCGTCAGCAAGGCACTTCAACTGGATATTCCCTGCATCACGATTACTTTGTATCAGTACTTGGGCATAGCCGTTGAAAGCAGGGATACTGAACTCCTTACAGTCTTTGTTCTTCGGATGGTCGGCACCAAGATAGGAAGGATCGCCATTGCCTGCGCCGATGATGCGTCCATTACCCTCCAGACGGAAGGTGAGCATAGGACAGGCATCAGGAACGAAACGTCCCTTAGCATCCTTCAGTTCTATGTTCACGACGGCAACATCCAGTCCGTCGGCTGTGATCGTCTGTTTGTCGCTTGTCATGATAATCTTATCGGCAGGTTTGGTGGTCTCTAATGTCTCAGTGAGGATACGCTTGCCATTCTTATAGCCGATGGCTATCACCTTGCCGGGTTGATAGGTCGCTTTCCATTTCAAGTGCCCGTTCTTTGGCATTGCTTGTCGTCCAAGTTTCTTTCCATTGACGATCAATTCTACCTCGTCGCAGTTGCTGTATGCCCATAGCTCTATCTCCTCACCTTCATGACCTTGCAGGTTCCAGTGAGGGAAGAGATGGAGAGTAGGCTCGTCGGTCCACCATGACTTCAGATACCATGCCTCGTCTTTCCAGAACCCACAATAGTCAAGGATGCCGAATTCCGAGTCGTGAGCAGGATATGACAAGGGGTTGGGCTCTCCACGGTAGTCGAAACCTGTCCAATAGAATAGTCCTGCCGCCCATGGACGGTCGGCATAGAACTGCCAGCCACGCTCGATAACGTTCTCGATATGATGGTGAGTCGTGTCGCGATTCATGGCTACCATGTGTCCTGGTTGGTCGGGACTATTGAAATAGACACCACGTGTCCCACAACCTGTTGTCTCCTCGGTACCTACGATCTTCCATGTGGGATGATCCTTCTTACGGTTGTCCACATCATTCTGCATAATATAGTTAAAGCCCACGACATCAAGTCCTTTGATCATTTCTCCACCTCCTGCATTGGCGATGGTCGAATGGCGGGTAGGGTCGAGCAACCTGGTATATTCCCTCATAGCTGCCGCAATCCGAGTACCTTGGATGGTATTCTCGATGCCCCATTCCTCGTTACCATCGCTCCAAAGAATGACAGATGGATGATTGCGGTCACGCTTGATCATATTCTCCAACAGGCGCAGATGTTCTGTGTTGATACCTGTCAGACGGTTTTCGTCAATGACGAGGATACCCTCACGGTCGCAGATGTCAAGGAGTGCTGGTGTCATCGGGTTATGGGAGGCACGATAGGCATTACAACCGAATTGCTTCAATTGTTGGATGCGCCATGCTTGTAACGCATCAGGGATGGCGGCGCCCACACCGGCATGGTCTTGGTGCAGATTGACACCCTTCAATTCCATAGGTTTGCCATTCAGTAGGAACCCCTTATCGGCATCAAAAGCGACCTCACGGAAACCTGTCGTCGTGATATAGACATCGGTCACCAGACCATTCACCTTAATGGTGGTCTCTACCTGATAGAGGTAAGGGTCTGTCGTGCTCCACAGATGAGGATTGTTGAATGTCAGCTGCTGCTTGCAACCACTCGTCTGCTTACCTTGCAAATCAAGGGTGGCAGCGGTGGCTTTTCCCACCTCTTTGCCATCAGCGTCCAACAAACGTTGTTCAATCTGACAGGATTGTCCGTCCAACGTGCTGTTATGAATCTCTGTATCGATATGTACGACGGTTTTGTCATATGGTGATTTCAAGTCAGCATAGACAAAAGTACCAAAGGGTGCCACACTGATAGTGCCTGTCTTGATGAGCCACGCATCACGGTAGATTCCTGCTCCCTCATAGAACCAGCCTTCCTCCAGGGTGGCATCGGCACGGACGCAGATGAGGTTGTCACCCCCATAGTTCACATATTCTGTCACGTCATAGACCTGGGTGGCATAACCGCTGGGCTCTGTACCCAGATAAAAACCGTTGAACCACACCCGTGCATTGCGGAAAATACCATCGAACTGCAAACTGATCTGTTTGCCAAGGTCTTCTTTCTCGATATGGATGCTCTTACGATACCATCCCACACTGGTCTCCGGATACTTATATCCGACGGTCTTATAACCATGGGAATGACTTGCTTTCTGTGCATAGGGCAGAGTCGTTACCCAGTCGTGAGGAATCCGTACCTCCTCCCATTTTGAGTCGTCAAATTTAGCGGAATAAGGACCCTCGTTGTGAATCGAGTTCGCTTTGGTCAGATAGTTAAAGTATTCCGTTCCGCATCCGAAATCCTTGGCAGGGTCAGAAGCATTACCAAAGGCGAATTTCCATCCATCATCCAATCGGATAGTCTCTCTGGCGTTTTGTGCATTCAAGGTAGCGATGCCCATCCAGACGGCCACTACCATTATCAGTTTTCTTGGGTTCATATTTGGTGGTTTAACTATTTTGTGTGATACATGATTTTGCCTCCTCTGATATATAATCCTTTACGTGGTATTTCTGAGAGCTGACGCCCTTGGAGATCATAGATTGCCTGACTATTCTGACGCTCAACCTTACGTATCTTGATATCCGTATAGGCATCCCACCCAGCAGACAAGTCCTCAAGGGTGACGACACGTTCGTCATTCATACATTTTGTCCATTCCTCTTTGCTGGTCTGGTTGACATATCCTCCACCCCAAGTGTGATACCAAGGCATCCACCACGACCATACAGCTTCCTCATCAAACTCTTTGTCAATATCAGGGATGGGACCGTTCTCAGATAAAGCGAGAATCTTCTTGCCCCCTGTGAGTACTTTGAGTTTATCAAATAAGACGTAATTGCTGGAGTAGTCGTAAGCTTTATTATAGATATCAGCCGATACAACATCATAATAGGTTTCTCCAGGATTCCAGTCCTGGTCATACTCCCCAGCATTCCATACCCAGATGACATTATGTACACCCTTGACATTCACCATCTCATCGTAAAGCAGATGGTAGAGCTTCTTGAAAGGTTCAGCTCCCTCTCGTCCCCACCAGAACCAACCGCCACTCGATTCATGGAGTGGACGGAAAATGCAGGCAACACCTGCATTCTGCAGTGTCAGGAAATGGTCGGCAATCGCATCGATATCCTTGATGATATTCTGATAAAGAGTAGAGGATGTGTTCCAACTACCGTCAGTCTTGAGGGCATTGGTAATCTTCATGTTACATTTGTCAGAATAGAATTCTCCAGTATTGCGGCTAGGGTCACGCCAATGCCACGTGAAGACAGGAATACCTCCACGCTGCCAGGTGTCTTTTGCTAATTCAATGACATCATTGGTATATGATTTAGCCCAATCCTCGTTCTCATAAGCACCTGTCGTGTTCATAAAGTCAAAACCGACGAGGGCAGGGTATTTGCCAGATGCCTGATAGACAGCCTTCACGTCGTCATGCTGTATTACATTCCCGTTGGCTGATGACATGTCACCAGTCATCATACCAGAAATGGTCTTCTTTCCAAAATTGTTATAGAGGAAGGAGTATACTTTCTTAGCAATGGCTGTTGCCTGAGGATCCACAGGTGATGACGAGATATTAAACGGGAAAGAAACACTATTATCCTTCTCAATGCGAATGTAGTCGATGCGGAACCATGTCCAACTGGGAGTGATAACGATGGTGTTGTTACCTTTATTCATGAAAAAGATACCAACAGTTGTCTCTCCCTGACCTTTAATCTGGAAAGAGCTGCCATTGCCATTGACGGCAAGGTTTGCCATCTTATCGCCATATAGTCCGTCGTAGCCAA
Organism: Prevotella sp. tf2-5; assembly: GCF_900115435.1. GTDB lineage: Bacteria > Bacteroidota > Bacteroidia > Bacteroidales > Bacteroidaceae > Prevotella. The sequence continues at coordinate 144,748 of NZ_FOWK01000007.1, read as the reverse complement.
CATAGACGGCAAATTTCCCTTTTTCCGAATTATTATAGGTAAAGGTGATCTTTGCATTCTCTTCTGTTATTTCAAGTGCTTTTCCCCCCGAATACTTGTTATCGGAAATCAGCGTACAGTTCACATAAGTGGCTTTCTCTGCCTCTAACTTTGTACTGGCTTGGGCAAAGCCACAGATGGTCGTGCAAAAAAGGAAGATAAGGGATAGTGTTGTTCTTTTCATGATTATGGTTTTATGATTAAACGATAAGAGACAACGTCACGGGCTTTAACCATCAGTTTACGTTCTGTCTTGTTTTTGATATTAGTCTTTCCTTCCATCTTATGTGTCCACAGATTGTATACCTGATAGACTTTTGTGTCAAATGAGGTGCTTAGACCGCTGACCTCTTTGTCTGTCAGATTAAAATCTTGCCAGTTGAGTGCATAGGTGATATCCTGTTTGGTCGGATTGAGAATGGTAAATGCCCAGTCACCTCCGGCAAGAGGCTTGAACCAGAATTGCAGTCCGTCTTTATCACAGTAATGCAGTCCCTGTATACCTAGTGTGTCCTGGTCAATGGCTATCATCTCCTTGTTCATAATGATGTTTTTGGTAGCCTCACTCATGGAACGGAGGTCGTTACCCAGAATGAGTGGACTAGCCATCATACACCACATAGTGAAATGAGCACGGTCCTCATTGTCCGTCATACCATTACCCACCTCCAGCATGTCAGGATCGTTCCAGTAACCTTTTCCAGCATACTGACGAAGGGAGTCGTTGAACTGGATGCACTGCATCACACCAAACTGGGTGTAGCCAGCCTCAAAGACACGCAAAGAATCAAAGTCACACCAGATATCAGGAGTCGTGCGCCAGGAATGACCAATCTCCTTTGCCCATTTCCAAGGATGACTATTGCCCCATTCACACATGCTGAGGAAGATGGGACGACCAGCAGCACGTAACGCATCGCTGATTAACTGATAGGCTCCTTGGGGATTCACATTGGTCGTGTTGCACCAGTCGTATTTCAGATAGTCTACTCCCCAACGGGCGTACTGGATGGCGTCTTGGTATTCATGTCCCAACGAACCGGGCATACCAGCACAGGTTCCTGTTCCGGCATCACTATAGATGCCTAGTTTCAGTCCTTTACTGTGGACATAATCGGCAACAGCCTTCATACCATTGGGGAATTTCACTGGGTCAGCCTGGATGAACCCGTCTGCATCACGTTTTCCGTGCCAGCAGTCATCAATATTAATATAGGTATAACCAGCGTCACGCAAACCATTCTCTACCATGGCGTCGGCAATACCTTTAATCACTTCCTCAGAGATATTTCCCTGAAATTTGTTCCATGTGCTCCATCCCATCTGCGGGGTGTCAGCGAGATGTTCCCATTTCTGAGCCTTTCCTGACATTACCATGAGGGCGAGGAAAGCGCCCATCATCATTCTTAGCTTTAGATTCTTCATAATTAGTAGTGTTAATGATTTTGCTGCAAAGATAATTCTAAAAATTGAAAGATGCAATAGCATTCGGTTGTTATGATACATTTTTGCAACATTTGTGACATATACTCTTGTGGAACTTGATGAAATAATTCGAAAAAAAGCACTATCTTTGCATCTGAAATAAGAACTTAAAACTTATGCGGAAATATTATGTGTTGATCATCTTATTTGTAAGTGTTCTGTCAATTTATGCACAGAAGAACTTACAATTCCATCATATAAACACAAAAGGTTATAGTGTACGTGCCGTTTATCGTGACATAAATGGTATAGTATGGTTAGGAACATCCTCTGGAATATTAAGTTTACCACAATTGGAGAGCCGGAATCCTGGAGGCTACCAACGATGGTCTTCCAATATTAATATGAGTGTTAATAAAGTAACAGGTGACTCTGAGGGTGGATTATGGATTAAAACGATAGATAATGATGTCTATTATTATCATCCACAACGTAATGAGTTTGTAGAAGACGTCCCTGCTATGTTGGCAAAAAGAGACATCAAAATATGGAAAGAATTTGATGTGATTGCTGATAAGGAAGGACATACACTTGCCACCAAAGACAATAACCTTTATTGGTTGGATCAAAAGACGGGAAAAGTGACTACACTTTCTATAGGAACAGAAGAGCACATCATTGCTGTCTGCCATAATGAATCCTATTATGCCCTTATTTCCAATAAGAGCCTGTATGTACTTTCCATCAAAGAAAAGCGGATGAATCGTCAGGTGCCACTTCCAGAAGAGTACCATGCTCATAAACTTATCAATATGGATGAGGCAGGCAATGTCTGGGTGTGGTCAGATAATAAGGTGTGGAAATATCATCATGTTCTACATCAATGGACAATGGTTGCTCAGATTCCTTCTGATATCGTGGGATTTCAATTGGACGGAGAACAACAGCTATGGATGGCAACGGATTCCGATGGTATTTACCTTTGTGATATTGATGGGCACATTCTTGCTCATTTATTGCATTCCACGTGGGATGTCAATAGTCTTCAAAGTAATAAAATAGACATGCTGTACTATGACAAAGAGAGACAGGCAATGTGGGTGTCCTATGCCAAAGGCGGTTTGTCAATTTGTACAAGTCATCAGGATAACTATTCCCTCAACAATATTGTAGATGTTACGACGCAAGAGTCCACTTCCGATGTTCTTACTTTTTCGCCTTCACCTCATGGAGAGGGCATGTGGATAGGAATGGAGAATCGTGGTGTATACCTGCATGATGGGAATACAGAAAAGAATATGGTGAGAAATGGCTCGGCTACAGCTCTTCGTACAGGTAAGGATGGCTCGCTTTGGATGGGACTCTATCAACAAGGGTTGTGGCACAGACAGCAGAATGGAAATGTCACTCACTATTTCAAGGGTAGTTCTCCCTATGATGTCGTTGAGAATGATAAAGGCGATCTCTTTGTTGCTTTATTAGGGGAGGGAGTATGGTGGCTTAACCCTGTTACAGGTGATACCGTAAGCACTCATTTGATACCTCTTTATGCATTAGATATAGCGTATCATAAACATCATCTGTTTGCGGCAACGACAGAGGGGCTCTTTACGATGGATAAGGACTTCGTTTGGAAGAAAATGTGTGACGGTCGCTTCCGCTACTTATGTATTGATAAAGACGATTATATCTGGGTACTGGGTAATGAAGGCTGTGAGGGTCTGACTTTGTTGAATGCCAATTGTAGGGAAGTGGATGTGTTAGCCGATTTAAAGAATGCTCCATTGAAGAATATTTCTGTGGATAAGGATGGGAATATTTGGATCGTCACTCCCACGGAATTACTGATGTTACGTCATCAGGCAGAGGATAGGAGTATGTTTGACCGCTACTCTTTCAATATCAATCCTGATGGCAAGCAACTATATTATAATTTCCGTGCCAGTGAGATAGATGCGAATGGTATTCTTTGGCTGGGTACGACAACGGGATACCAGCAGGTGGATACCCGTAAACTCTTGTCAAAGGTCAACCACCAAAGCAAGACGTGTCAGTTGTTGTTGAGTGCCGTTAGTGTTAATGACAAGCAATTAACTCCTCAGACACTTGGAAAAGATATTATTTTCATCCATGAGCTCTCTTTGAGTTATAATGAGAATAATCTGGTGATAGAGTGTTCCAACCCGAATGATGATGGATTTTCCGCAGATGCATATTATTATCAGTTGGAAGGCTTCTCAGACGATTGGCATCCTATAGAGGGACGGACTATCGTCTTCTCAAACCTGCCGTCAGGTGATTATCAGTTACTTACCCGTACGCAATTCTCACAACCGAGTCTGTTGCTGGCAATACATATCGCTCCACCGTTCTGGTTGTCTTGGTGGGCATTTCTTCTATATCTGGTTGTTACGGCCTTGGTGATTTGGGGTGTCGTCCGTTATTATCATCATCGGCGAGTGTACAAACAGCGGATCCATGAGCTACAACTGCAACAGGAGCAGCAGGAGCAGATGAATGAGATGAAACTCCGTTTCTTTACCAATATCAGTCATGACTTGCGGACACCGTTGTCCTTGATTATCAGTCCTGTGGAGGAATTGTCTAAGCAAGTAAAAGACCCTCAGCAGTTGTCTACCCTTCAAATGATTCATCGCAGTGCGGACCATCTGCTTTCTTTAGTAAACCAGATTCTTGATTTCCGTCGTCTGGAGTCTGGACGGGAGAAGCTGGTTTCTTCCTATGGTGACATCATTACTTTGCTGAGGGATATCTGTAACGCTTTCCAGCTGAAAGCAGATAAAGAGCATATTAAGTTCTCCTTCCAGTCGTACGTGGAGCATGTGGATACTTTCTTCGACAAAGACAAGATGACAAAGATCATGATGAATCTCTTGTCGAATGCTTTTAAGTTCACTGATGCAGGAGGAAGTGTAACTGTAGGTGTGGATATCGCCGACCGTCAGGTGGTTGTGACAGTTGCTGATACAGGTGTGGGTATTCCAGATGCAGACAAAAACCGAATCTTCGACCGTTTCTTCCAGTCTGCGTCCGGCAACCGTATGTCTATGGGAAGCGGCATCGGTCTGCATATCGTACGTGAATATGTGCGTCTCCAAGGTGGAGACATCACCGTGTCTGACCAACCAGAGGGACAAGGCTCTGTGTTCCGGTTCACCATTCCTTTGAGGAAGAATGACGATCAGTCAAAGTTTATAGAAGAAGTCTCCTCCATGGATAGTCGGCAGGAAAGTGCCAGTCGTCGGGCTTCAGAATCGGAAGGTTTGCCAACACTATTGCTTGTTGAGGATAATCAGGATTTCCTTACCTATATGAAACAATCATTAGAAGGGGATTACAATATCTTGACCGCTGTCAATGGTGTTGAGGCTCTTGATGTGTTGAGAAAGAGGGACGTTGATATGATTACCAGTGATGTGATGATGCCGGAGATGGATGGGTTAGAACTTTGCCATCGGGTAAAGACAGATATCAACACTTCGCATATCCCCGTGATACTTCTGACTGCTAAGAGCATGGCTGGTGACGAACTGGAGGGGTTGGAGGCTGGTGCTGATGATTATATAACGAAACCTTTTAGTATGGAAATTCTCCGACAACGCATCCATAAGTTAGTGGAGAGAAATCAAAAGCAGCATGAGCGTTTTGCTAAGGAGGTGGATATCGAGCCTTCCGAGATTACTGTGACATCCCTTGATGAGCAATTTATCGCACAGGCAATCAGTATCGTGGAGGCTCATATCAGCGAGTCTGATTTTGGTGTTGAGGAGTTAAGTAATGAGATGGGAGTCCATCGTTCTCAGTTATATAAGAAGCTCTACCATCTGACAGGTAAGACTCCTGTGCTGTTTGTCCGCTTGTTGCGTCTCAAGAGAGGTAAGCAATTATTGGAGCAAAGTGGCATGTATGTCTCTGAGGTCGCCTATCAGGTGGGCTTCAATTCCCCACGCCTATTCTCCAAGTATTTCAAGGAAGAGTTTGGGGTGACTCCTAAGGAAATGACTAAATAATGAACACAAAGGTCTAGAATGAACATTAATCATACATCCCACATCAGCCTTCAGCCTTCATACATCATACATCAGGTACCAGTCCCTTGGCATCTCATAGGTAAAAGGTTACTGGTAACGGGGTGTTAGTGCCTACCTTCGAGGGAGTTAGGTACGCCCTTCGAGGGAGTTAGGTACGCCCTTTCAACCGTTCGGCTATAGCCAAACGACTGAACGGCTCCAGCCAATCAACTGAACGGCTATAGCCGAAAGCAAACCGCTCAAAAAACAATCGCTGTCTAGGTGTAGGATTGTAGCACCATTGTAGCAGGATAAATCCCAATCGTGCTACAGGCTCCGCCCTTTATTTATCGGCATTTCACTCACATTGTAGCATGGATAGCAGGATTTTTACTTTCGAACGAGAGTATCTTCAAGGCTTCAGAGAAGACTAAAAGATACAAATAAATGAGTAAAGTCCCAAATTATTGTTCGAGAAACTTACGTGGGTGTAAAAAAGGCTGGTGGAAATTTGCAAATATCAAGAATAGTTCATATCTTTGCATCATCAGTATATAAAGAAAGATGATTATGGCATTGAATCTGAACAAGAATTTGAAACTGTACTATTCCATCAAGGAGGTGGCGGAGATGTTTGGTGTCAACGAGAGCACGCTGCGCTATTGGGAGACGGAGTTTCCTTATTTGAAACCTAAGACATCTGGTCCCGCTAAGATCCGTCAGTACCAGCAGAAGGATATCGATCAGATCAAGTTGATTCATAATCTCGTGAAAGTCCGTGGTTTCAAACTTGCTGCCGCCAAGCGTATCATCAATGCTAACCGTGACGGTGCCGACAAAAGAGCTCAGGTGCTCACTAAACTGATTGATGTTCGTGAGCAATTGCAAGCGTTGAAGAAACAGATGGACTATCTGCAATAGCCGTTAGTTAGTTTTTTGTTCAGGATATATTTGCGACTCATGGGGTGATAAAAGCCTGAGCAATGTCACCATAGCAATATCTTTTTGTGTGTCGGGTTGCAATGATATCTGTATGGAAATTCTTCTGATGCCGCAGATGGCAGGCTTGCTTCCAAGTCATCGAAAAAGAGCGATTGTAGATGGTGGCTAAGAAACCTGCCTGTTCTTTCAGTGGCAATTGCTGAAGTTGTGGATGGCGTAAGAATTGTAGTCGTATGAAAATAGCTAAATAACGGCATTGCCCCTCCATCGTGTTAAGCCGTCGGATGCGAGAGCGTCGTGCCTCTGTTCCATCCTGGAGATTGAATACGAAACCATAATCTTTGGAGAGTGCGGTTTGGTTCCAGACTGCTTCCACCTCTTCAGCGAAAGAGGGTTTCATCTGAAAGCGACCTATTGAGAAATTGGCTCCTTTCACTCCTTTTAAAATATAGAGCCCGTTGACGGTTGCGGTCTCTATCTCATCCTTCCATTTAGAATAACGGATCAGTTCAGGAAAGACAATAGCTTCTGCTAAACGAGCATCAACACCAAACTCCTCAAATAGAGGTTTCCATGTCGCATGATGCTCATTCACAAACTGCTCCGCTGATGTCCAGTCATCACCGAACACTTTGTGGTAGTTGGTAGAAAATGCTGTGGCACTGCCCATGATGAGCAATAGCCACAGCATAATGTATTGTCTTGCGTTTGTCATTTCAGAGTTTATAGATGCACTTCACGATTTTGTTATCATCTATCATCACCCACTCTAAATGGTCACCCTTGTTCTCAAATGAAATCGGTGAACAGCTAGTCATACCGTTGATGATGAGCTCACCCGTCTGACTGAATTCCACCTGTCGCTTACCGCTGCGACTCTTATAGACACCATAGGGTGGTTTGTTGGCACTCTGACTCGTCTGTTTCATACGTTGATCCACCTTTTTGTTGAGGCTTTCGAGCTCCGACTCGCTGATGATGCGGAACTTGCCACATTCCACCACACCATATTCCACCTCATCACCTTTCTCACGCATAGCCAAATATGGCCAATCGCACGAGCCAAAGTCATGGAAACCTCTACACTCAAAAATTGCAAAACGCCAGCCTCCGCTAGGCAGTTCATAAATAGTCTCCGGACATACACCTCCTAATGGGAAGATCTCCGGCATTTCTTTATAGGCATCATCGAGCAAGCATCCTGTCATGATAACAGCGTTCAGGTCTGTCCTGCCAACGGCACACTGAGGAAGTTCTCCCAGATCAACCAGACGCTGCGACAGTCTGTTGAACTCTTCAGCATAGTGCTTGACATTCGCAATCTGTCGCTGTAGCGATGCACGATACTCTTTTGCCGCTTCCAGACGGTAATTATAGAGCAACTGGTCAGCATCAGCATAAAGGGCATCTATTATTTGAGGATCTTCCTCATCACAGATTTGATCGTAGATCTTCTTTAATTTACTCTCATACTTTTTGGCGATGGCACTATAGTCATGGTTGGCTTCCTCCCTCATCTGCTGCTGATAGTTGTTGGTCAGTCTGCCCACCTGAGCCTCGTAACTACTGAACGCCTTGGTCATGTCCTGAGTCTGGTTGGAAAAGTTGCGGGCATTCATAGCCATCTGCTGCATCTGCTGCACGAACTCAGGATGTGCTTTGATATAAGCCTCCTGCTCCTCCTCGCTCATCTTTTCAAACTTCTCCAGGTCCATCGTGTTGACGTTACCTCCCAAAACCTTCGCCATCACTTTATCCTGAATGGGCTTTTTCTTCGATTCTGGGGCATTCTCATCGTTGAGGATAGCCAACTCTTCCTTGGTCAGACCAAACTGGTTCTGTATCTTACCTTCCCATTTCTGACGCAGGGCTTCCATCTCTTCATCTGAACAACCAGACTGCTCGCGCTGTAACTGGTCAGCACGGACCACTACTGCAGCAATCTTCTGGGCATAAGCATCACGCTCCTCCATCGTGCTTTTTGCCATCTTCTCAGCAGAAGGCAATGGTGGCAGCTCGTTCATCAGAGCCTCGGCTGTAGTGGCTGTACTGGGTGTCAACAGACCATCCCACGTAACAGTTGAAGTCCTACGCTTGGGGATAATATCGCTTCCTTGTGCGATGGCAAGATTCGAGGCATCACAAGACTCCTCCTGTGGCATCGTCTGGGTTTCTTTCTCTGCTTTCTTACTATTACCCATCGCATTCTGCAGGGCTTTTTGCTTCAAATTCTTAAGAAACCCCTGAGCATTCGTTTCTGATGGGGTGAGCAGCATCAAGGCTGCTATCATCATTAAAATCTTTTTCATACGCTATTATCGTTTGATGAATACAACACGACGATTCTGAGCACGACCGGCCTCGGTCTTGTTATCGGCAATGGGTTCGTGGGAGCCTTTACCTACAGCCTTCAGGTTGAAGCCGTCAACGCCTAAGCCCTCCAGTGCCTTTACAATAGCCTCGGCACGCTGTTGTGACAGTGGGTCGTTGATCTTGTCAGAGCCTTGGTTGTCGGTATGGCCCTGCACTTCAAAGCGAGCACTTGGATTCTTCTTCATATAGTCAGCGACCTTCATGATCTCAATCATCGACTCCTGCTTCAGCGTTGCCTTGCCAGTATCGAAGAGGATGTTGTTGGTCACAAACTTACCCGTCTCCTGGATGGCTTTCTCGACAGCAGAAACATCCTGTGCATTGCGATCGTAGAGCGCAACGGCACCTTTGGCAATCACCACATTGCGGATGAAGGTGAGGTTATGATAGTCGAAAGGAACCTGGAAGCACATCCATGTGGGCTGGTTGACACGTGGGAGGTTCACCACCCGCTTGTCGTTGAAATAAACCTTCAGCGCACGCTTATTGAAAGACAGGGCCACATGGTTCCAACCCTTCTTGAAGCTGTATTCGAAACTACCATCGTGGTTTCCATTGAACATATAACTATGCTCTTCGGTATCACAAACACCATGTCTCAGGACGAATGCAGTCAGGTCTCCTTCATCATGTCCTTCACCTGGGTACTCAGAACGGTCTTTGGTAACGGCAAGAATCAGTTTTATGTCATTCAAGCCGACATCGTCCTTGCTGGGCCAATAATAGAAATCGTATTCAATGGTGAACTCCTCTGGCAGATAGGCACCCTGCTCCTTGATGAGCGGCTGTATCTGGGCATTGTCAGTAGGATTGATGGCTTTTACACCAGCAACAGTCTTGACCTCTGTCGTACCTGAGAACATATCCCACTTAGAGGGGAACTCGCCTACCTGCTCTGCTGTTACATCATCTTGGAACATGATGACAGAGCCGCGCTTGAAGTCGGATGAGGTGGCAACCTGCGGATTCTCGTCAGCAGTCTCAACTTCCTCGTTGTTGTCCTTGCTCTTCTTATCCTTCTTGCCTTTCACGGCGTCTGTCGCCTCATCCTGCGCTTTGTCCATTCCTTTGTCCATCGCATTATCAACAGTGCCGTCGATTCTGTTTTCAATCTTAGTCTTTGCCTTGTCTTTCAGACGGTTTAACCAACTTTGCGCATCGGCATTCATAACCAGGGCAAAAGCCACGACTAGTAAAATAATCAGTCTTTTCATAAACGTTATTTTTTAATGTTTTAAGTTATTGGTTATTGATAGGTTTTTATTGATTTGAGGGAACCCACTGGTCTTGGGTGTTGAAGACCTGTTGGATGGTGATGCCCTGAGCCTCCTTCTTGGAGAGTTGGCGACTCCAACTGACACGCTGACTGGTTGACGCTCCTTCACCATAATTGTTATACTCCAGATATCGGGCAGTCTTCTCACGTTCTTTCTGCCAGTGGTGCCAACCCTCTGGACGAATCTGACGAGGTAACTCACAATTCATGAAGAGTGTATAGCCGTAGTCACGCCAAGGGCGCCCTAAGTATACCTTGCTGACATTCTCCGCAGCAGTAACCTTGCAGTTGTTGAATATATAACCATAAGGTATGTCCTGTGGGGTAGAGGCGGCAGTGATATAGGAGTCTGCCTTGCAGAAGATGTCACAGTGTTCAAACCATACCGTGGAGGGGCCGAAGATAAAGTCAGTGGTACCTTCGATATAGCAGTCTTTGAAATATTGACGTGAATGGGCATTACCTGTATATACAGTGTCCTGATGACCCAGGAATCGACAGTTTAGGAAGGTAAGCTTGTCGCCTACAGTAAACAGTGCCACTGCCTGTCCTAGTCGTGCCGCATTATTCTCGACGGTGATATTCTTAAGAGTGATATAGCTACCGTCAATCCTCAAGGTAAAGGTGCGGAAAGTACCCATGGGCTTACCCGTGGGAGGGTAAATGATGTTGGCATGATCATCCCATGTGATGATGGTGTTCTCTCGGTCTTCTCCGCAGATCTCGATGTGAGTAAGCCATTGTGGGATGATGAGTTTCTCCTTGTAGGTACCTTTCTTCACAAAGATGACTTTATGATATTCCATGAAGGCACGGCAAACCTCAATGGCTTCCGCGATGTTGCGGAACTGACCTGTACCGTCGCGAGCTACCACGAGGGTGTCAGGATTGTCGTAAGTATTTGCTGCCTGTACACTGACCATTGTCAGCAAGGCATAGATTAGTGTTAGTAGTTTTTTCATATCGTTACATGATTTGTGTTGCTTCTTGTAAGTCATTGATGGTCTTGAGTTGATCGATAATGGTCTTCACGTCTTCACGATCATGGACACGGATCTCGATATCTCCGTTAAACACACCCTCCTCACTTGTGATAGTGAACTTATGGATGTTGACGTTCATCTGGGAAGAGATAACACTTGAGATGTCCATCACCATTCCCATACGATCAATACCTTCGATATGAATGGTGGCATCGAAGAAGAGACGTTTGTGCATGTCCCATTTGGCATCAAGGATGCGGTTTCCGTAACTGGTCTTTAGCTTGTTGGCAACAGGACAGTCACGCTTATGGATCTCTATACGGTGCTTGTTGTCGATAAATCCAAGGATATCATCCCCTGGAATAGGGTGACAGCAATGACGGAACTTATACTGTCCGATATTGTCGTCGTTGATGAAGATAGGCTTCTTGCGATTGAATTTCTCTGGGACAACAAAGAATTCTTGTGTGGTGTCTTCTTTCTTGGCTTTCTTTCCCAAGAAAGGTACCAGCCGTCGCCATCCTTTCTTGTTCTCATCGGTATTCTTGCCTTGTAACTCATCGATATCCTTTTCGCCCAGCAGAATAGTCTTCTCACCCAGAGCCTGGAAGAAAGACTCGCGGCTGCGCTCTTCATGGAAAGCGGCTAGTTTATCTGCAACAGTTGGGGTGTTCTCTAATTCATTCTTCTTAAGGAAGTCATTGAGGATATCCTCACCGCGTTTCTGTATCTCACGTCCATTGCGACGCAGGATTGCCTGTATCTTTGCTCTCGCCTTCGCTGTGGAAACGAAATTGATCCACGAGGCTTGTACGTGTTGTGCCTTGGAAGTCAGGATCTCCACTTGGTCACCACTATTCAGTTTGTGACTCAGTGGTACGAGCTTGTGATTGACCTTGGCACCAATACAATGGGAGCCGAGGAAGGTGTGGATGCTGAAAGCGAAGTCGAGTGCCGTACATCCGGTAGGCATGGTCTTGATCTCTCCTTTTGGCGTGAAGACGAAGATTTCAGAGGCAAAAAGGTTGAGCTTGATAGCATCAAGGAAATCCATGGCGTCAGGCTGTGGGTCGTCGAGAATCTCTTTGATAGTGCGCAACCACTCGTTTAGCTCTGACTCATCCTCCGTAAACTCCTTCTCCATACCGTCTTTGTATTTCCAATGGGCGGCAAAACCCTGCTCGGCAATCTCGTCCATGCGGTCGGAGCGAATCTGTACTTCTATCCAACGTCCTTGTTTGGACATCAGGGTTACGTGTAGAGCTTGGTAACCGTTAGCCTTTGGATGACTCAGCCAGTCGCGCAGACGGTCAGGATGTGACTTGTAGATTTTAGAGATGGCAACGTAGATGTTAAAACACTCATTGATCTCTTCCTCACGTTTATCTGGTGTGAAGATGATACGGACAGCAAGGATGTCGTAGACCTCATCAAAGGTAACGTGCTTGTTCTGCATCTTGTTCCAGATGGAGAAGGGTGTCTTCACACGCTCTTTGATCTCGTACTTGACTCCCATCTGACGAAGTGACTCCTCGATAGGAGCAGTAAACTGATCGAAGAGTTCCCGACGTGATGCTTCTGTGGAGGCAAGCTTTTTCTTGATGCTGTTATACTCGTCAGGATGCTCATATTGGAAACTCAGGTTCTCCAGTTCAGACTTGATCTTATAAAGTCCCAGGCGGTTGGAGAGTGGAGCATAGATATATAAAGTCTCTCCAGCAATCTTGTACTGTTTGTTGGCTGGTTGCGACTCTAAAGTACGCATGTTATGCAGACGGTCACAAATCTTGATGAGGATGACACGGATGTCATCACTCATTGTCAACAGTAATTTCTTGAAGATCTCCGCCTGTGCTGATGCTTGCTCTCCAAAGATACCACCACTGATCTTTGTCAGTCCGTCAACAATCTGGGCAATCTTGGGACCAAAGATGTTTTCGATGTCTTCCGTGGTATAGTCTGTATCCTCAACCACATCATGGAGTAAGGCAGCGCAAATACTTGTAGATCCCAGTCCTACCTCCTCGCAAGCAATTTGAGCAACGGCAATGGGGTGCAGGATATAAGGCTCACCAGACAGACGACGTACTCCTTTGTGTGCCTGTCGGGCAAAATTGAATGCCTTGGTAATGATATCGACTTTCTTACGATGTCGTGAGGCAAGATAACTATCCAACAAGTGCTGAAAAGCACCATTAATCAGTTTTTCGTCAGCATCTTCGCGTAATTTCTGCTCTTCGTCCATATACCTTATTATATAATATAGTGACTATAGGAACTATAGGGACTATAGTGAAATATTATCTGCGTCTTCTCCTGGATGATTTACGACCTTTGGCCTTGTTTTTGCCTTTGCTGGCACGTGCTTTGCCTCGGGTCGCCGCTTTCTTACCACCACGACGAGCCTTGGAATGACGTCCTATGCGTCCTTTACGTCCTTTCTTGTAAGAGCGTTTGCTCTTATGATAGTAGGTAGGGGTATAGTCATTGACTTCCACAATGGTGCGGTTCGTCAGTAACTCATTAGCTTTGTAATTGCAGATAGCGTCTTCGTTCTCAATGTATCTGTTAACATCAGATAGGGGCAGGCGGAGTGCATAAGGTTCTGTGTTACCTGGGATAATGTCGTGACGATACATTGGATTGAGGGCACGCAACATCTCAATATCTACATTCAGAACCTTGGCAATCTGTTCTAAGTGAATCTTCTTGGTGACCATGACAGTGTCCGTCTGGGCTGGCAGACGACTGCTCATCGGACAGATGTTGTGCAAAGAGTAGTACGTCATCATGTAGTTGGCAGCAATGAAAGCTGGCACATAACCACGAGTCTCTCTAGGCAGGTAAGGGTAAATTTGCCAATAGTCCTTAGAACCGCCAGAACGCTGGATCGCCTTGCTGACATTACCTGGTCCGCAGTTGTAGGCGGCAATCACCAGGTTCCAGTCGCCAAATACTTTATAGAGGTCGCTCAACAAATGAGCTGCGGCATAGGATGCCTTGATAGGGTCGCGGCGTTCGTCTACCAGCGAGTTCATCTGAAGATTATATTGTCTGCCGGTAGCGGGCATGAATTGCCAAAGTCCTGCGGCTCCCACGCGGGAAACAGCCTTTGGGTTCAGCGCAGACTCAATGACAGGCAGGTATTTCAATTCCAGTGGTATCTGGTATGTCTCCAAAGCCTCCTCGAAGATAGGCATATAGAAATTACCTGCTCCAAGACAATAGGCGATGGTGCCACGCAGGCGGCTGGCATAGCGGTCAATAAACTGTTGCACCACATTATTATGAGCCATCTCCATCACTGTTGGCATGCGTGACAGACGTTCAATGTAGACTTCCTCTGGATAGTGGGGATTCTCATTCCTCATATTACAGTCTCCGGAGGTGAGATAGGTCTTTGCCATATACTCATTCAGCAGACTGTCGAGGTCGTAAGTCATTGCCTCAGGAAATTCTATAATCTCCTCGTTACCGCTTTGGTCTATGACGACAATCTCGTCTTCCTCATCCACTTCATCCTCGGGCTCCGTCTCAATTTGAGCCTGTACGGTGATTGACATGCCAAAAAGTATGGCGAGCAGCATAAGAATTTTCTTGCTTATCATTCCTTATTTGGTTTTAAAAATTTAACTTGCAGTTGACTCCCAACGACTGGGCTTGTAATGGGTTACCGCCACCATGGTTGGGAATTACGGTAGGCTCAACCTTCAGACTCAGGTCCTTTGAGATATCAAAGGCAGACAGTTCTGCGTCCACATAAGCGTCAATCACGGAGAGCGCATAGACACCTATCATCACAAAGATACTTAAATCACGCCAGCGACGGTATTTATCTTTACGATTCTTGAAGATCTCCTTATAACGTTCTTCATTAGTGCTGTTGATTTCCACACCTAAATGCAGGAACTTGTTATAACTTGCCGTACCAGGGTCGTTGTCCATGAGGTCGAGATAGGCTTGTGAGTAATCTTTGTACATCATGTTATTCCAGGTGAGCGCATAGATACACCCGATGAACCCTCCGTAGATGATGGGGAGCTTCCAGTATTTTCGATTGTAAATCTGACCAGCTCCGGGCAATACCAGTGCCAGCCATAAAGCACGCTTAGGGTCAGGTCGCCAAGTGTTCCAGTCACGCTTAGGCTTGACAATGCGTGTAGAGTCTATCAATACAGAAGACACAGGCTCTTCTTCGATGGTCATCACAGAGTCAGCGCGGGTGAGAGAGTCGATGCGTGCCATCAGCACATCGATGCTGTCAACGGGTGTCGCCTTACTATCTGTCTGCGCCATGGCACACGTCCCCGTCACCATCATCAAGAAGATGAATAGTGAGCGATGCATATATATGGCATGATGGTGTTTCAAAGTTTTATTCCTTATTTATTGTTAACACTGTCGAGGGTATTCATGATACGCTCTAATTCCTCCTCGTTATCGAAAGAGATACTGATTTTCCCCTTTCCCTTTGGAGAGCAAGTCATCTGTACTTTGGTCTGGAAGAATTGGGCGAGACGGTCTTTTAGTACACTAAATTCTTCAGGAAGTAGTGTCTTTCCCGTCATTTTTCCTGTTGCTGTCTTGATATTCTCCCCGTTCTTCAAAGCTTGAACCATCTCCTCCACTTTACGGACAGAATACTGGTGCTTCTGTATCTCCTTGAAAAGTTTAATCTGGGTAGAAGGACTGTCAATGGCAAGCAGGGCACGTGCGTGTCCCATGTCTATCTCGTGGTTCTTAAGTGCCATCTGTACCTGAGCAGGGAGTTTTAAGAGACGGAGAAAGTTGGTTACTGCTGTACGACTTTTTCCCACACGTTTGGAAATTTTGTCTTGGGTCATTCCCGTTGTCTCTGCGAGATGCTGGTAGGCAAGTGCCACCTCAATAGCATTCAGGTCTTCACGTTGGATATTCTCTACAAGAGCCATCTCCATCACCCCTTCGTCCTCAACGGTACGGATGTAGGCAGGAATTGACGTCAGACCAGCCAGTTGTGAGGCACGCCAACGGCGTTCCCCAGCAATAATCTGGTATTTGCCGTTGTCCATTTGACGGAGGGTGATAGGTTGTATGATACCTACCTCATGAATACTATTTGCCAGCTCTTGTAGGGCTTCTTGGTCAAATTCTCTACGAGGTTGGTTAGGATTAGGCTCTATCTGTGATATGGCAATTTCATTGAGGTTAGAGCTGCCTTGTGTCCTAACCTCACTGCCAGTGTCAATCAGTGCATCCAGTCCACGACCTCCACCAATATCGTCAAGTCCGCGTCCTAGTACACTCCTGTCGTATTTCTTTCTTACCGCCATTTCCTTAGCTGTTTTTATTGATAATCTCCTTTGCCAATGCAAGGTGGTTTTTCGAACCCGTAGAGTCTGCATCATACAGGATAACGGGCAGTCCATGGCTGGGACTTTCTGATAGTTTGACATTACGTTGGATGACCGTCTTGAAGACCAGCTCCTGGAAATGACGCTTTACCTCATCATAAATCTGGTTGGCGAGGCGCAGACGGGAGTCGTACATGGTCAGCAGGAAGCCCTCAATCTCCAATTTAGGATTCAACTTGCTCTTAATGATGCGGATGGTGTTGAGTAGTTTACTGATTCCTTCCAATGCGAAGTATTCACACTGGACAGGGATGATAACGGAGTTTGCTGCAGTGAGGGCATTCACTGTGATGAGTCCCAGAGAAGGGGAACAGTCGATGAGGATATAGTCATAGTCGTCACGGATAGGAGCCAGCAGTTGTCCTATCACATTTTCCCTGTTCTTCAAGTTCAGCATCTCTATCTCGGCACCTACTAAATCGATATGGCTCGGAATGATGTCGAGTCCTTCAATATCTGTTGTGTAAATGGCATCGCGAACATCAGCCTTGTCAATGATACATTCATATAATGAGCATTCTACTTCTTGGATGTTCACACCCAAGCCACTAGAGGCATTCGCCTGTGGATCTGCGTCAACCACAAGGACCGTCTTCTCCAGAGTAGCAAGAGAGGCAGCCAAGTTGATTGCTGTCGTTGTCTTGCCAACACCGCCTTTTTGGTTTGCTAAAGCTATTATCTTTCCCATATTCAATCTTACACCTTAATGTGTATAATAGGATGCAAAGTTACGAATTTTATATGAGAATCTGTCAAATCTCAACCTTTTTTAGTAAATTTGCAGGCAAATAATAATTTTTTCATGGAAAATAAGAACCCTTTTATATTAATTTCTAATGATGACGGCTATCAGGCAAAAGGTATCAACTGTCTGGTGGATATGATACGTGACATGGCGGATATCCTGGTATGTGCCCCTGATGCGGGCAAAAGCGGGTCAGCATGCGCCTTTACGGCAAATGATCCTCTGACGCTAACACCATGGGTACAGGAAGAGGGATTAGAGATATGGTCGTGTAATGGGACTCCTGTGGATAGTGTGAAGCTGGCGCTGGATGAACTATGTCATGGCAGGCGCCCTCAGATGGTTATTGGTGGTATTAACCACGGAGACAATGCATCTGTGAATGTCCATTACAGTGGTACGATGGGTGTTACTTTAGAGGGTTGCATGAAATATATCCCCTCTGTGGCATTCTCCCTTTGTACTCATGATTACTTTGCTGATTTTGAGCCATTGCGTCCTTATATCCGAAAGATTGTAAGAAAAGTGTTGGATGAAGGACTGCCAAAGGGTGTCTGTCTGAATGTAAACTTCCCTGTCGTCGACCATTTTGAGGGTGTCAAAATTTGTCGTATGGCACCTGGTACCTGGGGAAGTGAGACTGTGAAATGCCATCACCCCCGTGGCTATGACTATTGGTGGATGGTGGGAAAATATACCAATGATGAGCCGGAGGCAGAGGATACGGACAACTGGGCATTGACACATGGTTATGTGGCAATTACGCCGACAAGGATTGACGTGACATCCTATGAGATGATAGATCAGATGAAAAACTGGGATTTATGAGGTATTATCTGATAGTAGGGGAGGCGAGTGGTGATCTGCATGCGTCACATCTGATGCAATCACTGAAAAAACAAGATACGGAGGCGCAGTTCCGTTTTTTTGGTGGAGACCTGATGACGGCAGTAGGGGGCACTCGTGTTAAACATTACAAGGAACTTGCCTATATGGGTTTTATTCCTGTATTGCTGCACCTTCCTACTATCCTTCGTCATATGAAAATGTGCCAGCAGGATATCCTGCAATGGCAACCTGATGTGGTTATCTTGGTCGACTATCCCGGCTTTAACTTGAAGATCGCGAAGTATGTCAAGGAACATTCCAATATCCCCGTTTATTACTACATCTCTCCCAAGATATGGGCTTGGAAAGAATACCGTATCAAGAATATCAAGCGGGATGTGGATGAACTTTTCTCAATCCTGCCTTTTGAGGTAGATTTCTTTGAGAAAAGACATCATTACCCCATTCATTATGTCGGGAATCCGACAGCACAGGAAGTGCGGGAGTTCTTAGAAAGAAGAGAGATGGAGAGAAAAGAGGGGAAACCAGTCATCGCTCTATTGGCTGGTTCAAGAAAGCAGGAAATCAAGGATAACCTTCCTGCCATGATAGCTGCCACTCGTCATTTGTCAACAACATACGATATCGTTTTGGCAGGGGCACCGAGTATCACCCCCTCTTACTATGAGCAGTTTCTGCAAAATAGTGCCGTCCGTCTTGTTGTCAACGAGACCTATTCCTTATTGTCGGAAGCGACAGCTGCTTTGGTGACCAGTGGCACGGCGACATTGGAGACGGCGATGTTCCGTGTTCCACAGGTGGTGTGCTACGAGACACCTATTCCTAAGATAATCGCCTTCTTAAAGAAACATCTTTTGAAGGTGAAGTATATCTCGCTGGTGAATCTGATAGCCGACAACGAGGTCGTGCCAGAGCTGGTGGCAGATACGTTTAGTGTGGAGAATATTCGCAAGCACCTGGAGGCGATACTTCCTGGTGGTGCAGCGCGTCAGGAGATGTTAGAAGGGTATGAGGAAGTGTATCGTCGCTTGGGCGACAGTCATGCACCAGATGTGGCAGCTCAGTTGATGTGTAAACTAATAATTCAAAATAATTAATACATATGAACACATTTTTATCTTGGCTGGGTTTTGATGCTCAGAAACATTCCGTCAAAGTTGAAATGATGGCGGGATTAACAACCTTCCTTACCATGTCGTACATCCTTGCCGTCAACCCGATTATTCTCAGTGAAACGGGCATGGATAAGGGTGCGGTGTTCTCAGCAACAGTGATTGCTGCCATGGTGGCAACACTCGTAATGGCTTTCTATGCCAAGATGCCTTTCGCGCTTGCCTCAGGTATGGGACTGAATGCTTTCTTTGCCTATACACTGGTCCTGGTGATGGGGTTTTCATGGCAAGAGGCTTTGGCTGCCGTATTTATAGAGGGTATTTTCTTCATTCTTCTCACTATATTTAAAGTTCGCGAGGCTATCGTTTCCTCGATTCCTATGAATCTCCGTTATTCTATCTCTGTGGGCATCGGTTTGTTTATTGCTTTTATCGGACTGAAGAATGGTGGTATTATTGTTGTGAATGAGTCAACTGCAACAGGTTTGGGACCTTGGACAACGAATTCCATACTTGCTGCCTGTGGTATTTTGCTAGGTGCAATCTTGTTGGTGATGAAGGTTCGTGGAGCTTTGTTCTATACCATTCTTATCATGACAGTCATCGGTATTCCGTTCGGCATTACAAAGATTCCTGAGAATTTTTCGATATTGAGCCTTCCTGCCTCTTTGGGTCCTGTTGCCTTTAAGATGGATTTCTCTCGTTTCCTCTCGTTGGATATAGACTATTATATTGTAATAGTAACCCTGTTGTTTATGGATTTGTTTGACACTATTGGTACCCTGATAGGTACCTCCACGGCTGCTGGTATGGTAGACAAGAAGACGGGAAAGGTACAGAATCTGAGTAAGTCATTAATGGCTGACGCCGTGGGTACTACTGTAGGTGCCATTTGTGGTACTTCTATCGTAACGACATATTTGGAGAGCACGACAGGAATTGCTGCAGGTGGACGTACGGGACTGACAGCATTCACTGTGGCAGTATTGTTCTTCCTGTCATTGTTCTTCTCTCCCATTTTCCTGATGATTCCCTCAGCAGCTACTACTAGTGCATTGTTCCTGGTAGGTGTGATGATGCTCCGCCAGATCATATATATCGATTTTATCGATTTCTCGGAATCGATGCCCTGTTTTGCTACCATACTGATGATACCTTTTACAGCAAGTATCTCAGAGGGTATTATCCTAGGTATGCTCTCGTATGTCATCGTGAAGATGTGCACGGGTCGTCATCGTGAATTGACAGCGATGATGTATATCCTTGCAACTTTCTTTATCTTGAAATATATAGCACCATTGTTTTAAATTAATTATTGACAATTAAAATATAAGAATTATGAAAAAACAGTTATTTACGTTATCGCTTCTCGCATTATGTATGACGGTAGGAGCACAGAACATCCAGCTTCATTATGATTTTGGACGTAACATCTACACTGGTGAAGAGTCAGGTCGTCAGAAAGTGACTATTACCCTTGAGCAGTTCAAGGCAGATAAGTGGGGCTCTTGGTTCTATTTCGTGGATGTCGACCTGGGTCGTCACTTCACTGAGAGTGCCTATACGGAGATTGCCCGTGAGTTCAACTTGGGCAAGCAGTCACCTTTCGCAGCACATGTTGAGTACAATGGAGGACTGAGTCGTAATGGCAGTTTCCAGCAGGCAGCTTTGGTGGGTGCTGCCTATAACGGTCATACAGCTGATTTCTCGAAGACTTGGTCTGTTCAGTTGATGTATAAGCAGTATTTCAAGAGTTATGATAACACCCGCTCATATGCCAGTGCTCAGTTGACGGGTGTGTGGGGCTTGAATTTCTGCAATAACAAACTGCGTTTTGCCGGTTTCATTGACTTCTGGCGTGGTGAGAAGGCAAATAATCATGGTTGTCTGGTCATCCTTTCCGAGCCACAGCTGTGGTATAACTTCACAGAGCATTTCAGCGTAGGTACTGAATGGGAGTTCTCTAATAATTTCGTGTATAACAGTGACCCGGAGAGCACCAAGACGTTCTTCTGGAATCCGACACTTGCTGTGAAGTGGAATTTCTAAATATGGATTTACAAATATTCCCAGAATGAATATCCGCATAATAATTTTCATCGTTGGTGCTTTGTTGATGAATTGTATGAGTAGTCTTGCACAAGACAATGAGGCTCCCAAGGGAAAGTTAATCTATTGCAGTTACGCCTGTGACCGTCATGCTGGTCTGGGTAAGAGCTATTGTGAGTTGATAGCAGATATAGGTAAACGTCCTCAGGTGGTGGTCAGTCTGTATAACAAATGCCACTATAGGGATGCTGTCAATAAGACATTCGATGTCAAAGAACAGGATGTTGAGCGTATGCAGCAACTGCTTGCCGACCTGAAAGTCTATCAGCTTGATGGGTATCAGCATGATGAGCAGTTGGAAGGTGGAGCCGCCTATCGCATCTATATGGAATATGCCTCTGGTACACATATCAATGCTGTCTGGTCTGGACATGAGATCAAACCAGAGGCTGAGGCTGCCTATGCTGCCATCGAACGGTTCTTCGCTCCATGGCGGGAACAGGTGGATGTGAAAGAGTGAAAGGGAAAAATGAAGAGGAAGCATGAGCTTCCTCTTTGTTTTTCTAGTTGGTGAGTTTCTTCTTGAGTTTCTTAATACTCTTGTTGATAGCTTTCTGTTTCTTACGGGCTTCTTTCTTTTTCCGCTTCTCTTCCTTGCGAGCCTCTTTCTCACGTTTGCGCTCTTCCTTCTTTAACTGCTTCTCCATCTTTCGAGCTTCTTTTGCAGCTTCTTTGGCGGCTTTGCGCTCACTCTTTTTCTCAGCCTTTTCCTTGGTGGAGGCTTCTAAGGCTTCTCGCAGCATCTGTTTGTCAAAGGTAAAGACATGACCGAGGATTCCAAAAGACAGGACCTTTGTCTCATCACCCATTTTCACATGTGTGGTGTTGCAGATGAGGTAGTTGTCCACCTCCAGTTTCGAGTTCAGGGCCACCTCAACGGTTTTGTTGACAATACCTTTTCCCAAGTCTGTCAGTACATTGTCACCCATCCGGTTAGTAGCTTCCTCATCGACATACTCCTTCACAGCCTCCATCATCGCCTTCTTATGCGCTTTCTTGTCCGGGACGGTTTTTGCCATCGCTACCACGGCAACGATGACGATGACAATTATCAGAAACTTCTTCATCTTTTTACTTATTGTATTTCCTCAGTAAATTCTTGACGAGTTTGCCGTACACCTTGATGACATCGTCAGGCCAGGGACCTGTGGCAGTGGCACGGGGCAGGAGCATCGAGCAACTCTCGTTCTTGTCGCTGATAGACCAGCAGATCCAGCTTACTCCTAAGCGCTCACACAGTTGTATCCATTTTTCTTCACTCTCAGGGTCGATCTTACCGTCGCCAGACGCTTCTGTGGCACCACTCTCGGAAATGAATACGGGGATGCCCTTCTTGACAGCGTCCTCCATGCGGTCACGCAGATAGTCACCATGGGTGGCAGCATAGAAATGAACGGTGTACATGATATTCTTAAAACCAGTCAATGGACTCTCTGCCACGAGGTGGATATCCTGATCCCAGTGGGGACAGCCTACCAGTACGATATTGTCCGGGTCGTACTTGCGGATCTCGCCAATCACCTCTGCAGCGTATTTCTTCAGGTCAGCCCAGGTGTCCTCCACAGGCTCGTTGTATATCTCATAGATGATATGGGGATACTTGCCGTATTTCTGTGCCATCTCGCCAAAGAACTTCTTCGCCTCAGCGGTCTGCATGTGGTGGCTATGCCAGTCGATGATGACATACACGTTATTCTTGATGGCGGCCTCGATGACATTGGTCATACATTGCTTGGCAAAGGTGGGATTCTCCAAGTAGTTGTCCTCAATCATAATACCCATTGCCGCACGGACAACACTGGCGTTCCAGTCTTCTTTCAGCGTTTTGACAGCCTTTTTGTTATAGAAACGAGGCCAGATGTTATGCCATCCGAAACTGACACCACGGAGGATAACGGGTCTCCCATTCTGGTCACACAGTTGTGAACCCTTTACTTGTAACTGTCCCCATTTCTTGACAGGGTCTTGGGCATGTGCGCTGATGGCACATAGCATCAGGATAATAGTTAATAGCTTCTTCATATCAGTTAAAATAAGGATATCGTGTATAAGTATATGACGGCGGCAGGGATGGCAAGCAGGGAAGAGTCAAAACGGTCGAGCATACCCCCATGACCTGGCAGGATACTGCCAGAGTCCTTGATGCCGAGGGTGCGCTTGAAGATACTCTCCACCAAGTCGCCCCATGTGCCGAAGACAACAACGACCAAGCCCAGTCCTAGCCATTGCTCTAGGGTGAGCATGCCACTACTCCTGAATCCTGCGTCAGCGAGGTAAGAGAGCTGTCCGCTGTCGAAGACATACAGGAGGTAGGCGACAGCGAGGACTACGACAGCCCCGCCGATACTGCCTTCCCATGATTTCCCTGGGGAGATACGGGGGAAGAGCTTATGTCTGCCCAGCAGAGAGCCAATGCAGTAGGCTCCTGTGTCGTTCATCCATAGGAAGATGAATACCGACAGGGGCAGGATGGGGTTGAATAAGACCAGTCCCTCTGGTGATGCCGTAAACGCCAGCACGTTCAGTAACGAGAAGGGGAGGGCGATATACATCTGTGAGAGCATGGTGTAAGCCCAGTCGTTGATAGGGTCCTCCTGTTTCATATACAGCTCTGCTACCAGCAGATAGATCACCGTCACGAGATAGGGGATAAACACCACTGATTTCGCAGCCCCGCCATAGATGTCACTACAATAGTAAGTCATGGCGAAGAAGAAATAGACACCTGCCACTGTGCAGATGAAACGGTTGACAGTCACTCCAGGACGCTCGTTGACGAGTCCGGTAAATTCCCAGACAGTAAGTCCTGTGACAATGGCAAACAACAGTACCATCGCCTCTGGTCGAAGGAAGCTTGCTACGATGGCTGCCACGAAGATGATGCCAGTAATAGTTCTGACGATGAAGTTATTCATAAGCTTATTTTTGATTTTCCGAGTTCTCCGAGTTCTCTGAGTTCTCTGAGTTCTCCGAGATTAATCCTAGTTCCTTGGCTCTTTCCTCAGCCATACGCTCTGCCTCAGCACGCTGCTGAGCCTCTAACAGTTCCTCGGCACGACTGGTCCAGGGACGCTTGCCGAAGATTTCCTCGACATCATCGGCGAAGATAACCTCACGATCAATCAACAATTGGGCAAGACGGGCATGCCCCTCTTTGTGCTCTGTCAGGATCTTCTTGGCACGCTCATATTGTTCGTTGATCATCTTCAGCACTTCGTCGTCCATCACCTTCGCCGTCGTCTCAGAATAGGGCTTCTGGAATGAGTACTCGCTATTATTGTAATAGCAGATATTAGGTAACTTGTCACTCATACCAGCATAAGCGATCATACCGTATGCCTGTTTGGTGGTACGCTCTAAGTCGTTCATGGCACCAGTGGAGATCTGTCCCACAAACAGCTCCTCAGCGGCACGACCACCTAAGAGAGAACACATCTCGTCGAGCATGGCCTCTTTTGTCTGCAGTACACGCTCCTCTGGCAGATACCAGGCGGCACCTAGTGCCTGTCCGCGAGGTACGATGCTGACTTTCACGAGGGGGTTGGCAAACTCCGTAAACCACGAGATGGTGGCATGACCGGCCTCATGGATCGCTATCGAGCGTTTCTCAGCCTCCGTCATCACCTTCGTCTTCTTCTCCAGACCTCCAATGATACGGTCTACAGCATCAAGGAAGTCTTGCTTACCTACTTTGGGACGGTTATGGCGAGCCGCAATCAGTGCTGCCTCATTACATACGTTAGCGATATCCGCACCAGAGAAACCAGGGGTCTGACGAGCCAGGAAGTCAATATCCAGATTCTCATCGAGTTTCAGGGGCTTCAGGTGTACTTGGAAAATCTCCTTACGCTCGTTGAGATCGGGCATGTCAACATGTATCTGGCGGTCGAAACGACCAGCACGCATCAGGGCGGAGTCCAGCATGTCGGCACGGTTGGTGGCGGCAAGGGTGATGATACCACTGTTCGTACCAAAACCGTCCATCTCCGTCAATAGGGCGTTCAGGGTGTTCTCACGCTCGTCATTACCTCCCATGGCGGGATTCTTCGAACGGGCACGTCCTACTGCGTCAATCTCATCGATGAAGATGATGCAGGGGGCTTTCGACTTCGCCTGCTGGAACAGGTCGCGGACACGACTGGCTCCCACACCCACGAACATCTCCACGAAGTCGGAACCACTCATCGAGAAGAAGGGAACACCAGCCTCACCGGCAACAGCCTTGGCAAGAAGGGTCTTACCTGTTCCCGGAGGACCGACCAGCAAGGCTCCCTTGGGAATCTTACCTCCTAGTTCGGTGTATTTCTGGGGGTTCTTCAGGAAGTCCACGATTTCCTGCATCTCCTGCTTGGCACCAGCCTGACCGGCTACGTCCTTGAAGGTGATTCCCAAGGAACCGCCTTTCTCATACATCTGTGCCTTTGACTTGCCGACGCTGAAGATACCTCCGCGACCTCCAATGCCTCCGCCTCCCATACGGCGCATGATGAACATCCAGACAAAGATGATACCTGCGAAGAACAGCACGTTCATGACGATGGAGTTGAAGAACTCACTCTCCCGTTGGTTGTCAAACGACAGCTCGCCACTGAATTTCTTCAGGTCGCGTGCCTGGTTGACAAACTGCTCCACCTGGTCTACGGAGCCAAACTCCACAGATACCGTAGGTTCTTTGCCTGTCGCCTTCACTCCTTGGTGGAACACATCACGGATATGCTCTGGCTTGACATACATCTGCAGGGTATTCGTGTTCTTGTTGACCACAATCTTCGAGGCATAGCCTTTCATGACCCATGTCTTGAAGTTACTATACGATGTGGTGGTCTGCACACTTGAGTTCTCGTTGCCATTGGTGAAATAAAGTACGACGATGGCAATGATAGCCACCATGTATATCCAGTTCATATTGAACTTGGGCATATTCATCTTAGGCTCGTTATTCGACTGCTTATCCATTCAATCTCTATTTTTCTTTAATCTAAATCGGGAATATTGGTCAGTGACGCGTCTTCCCATAAATGTTCTAAATCGTAGTATGCTCGTACGTCAGGGAGGAAAATATGTACCATCACGTCGGTATAGTCCATCGCCACCCACTGGGCGTTCTCTAGTCCGGCAACTGCCGTCGGTTTCTCCTGGAGCTCCTTGCGGGCAAACTCGCCGATCGACTCTGTGATCGCCTCTACCTGGGAGGGGGAGTTCCCCTGACATATAATAAAATAGTGGCAGATAGCCCCCTCGATACCCTTCAGGTCAACGGTGACAATCTGCGATCCTTTCTTTTCTTGTATTCCTTTTATGATGGTGTCAACCAGCTGTGTTGATGTTTCCATTAATTATATATAATGTGTTATTGAGTTGCAAAGGTAGTGTAAATCGGACGAAAAACCAAAGGAAAACAAATTTTTTCTTTATCTTTGCAGACGAAAACAATGAAGATGATGAGAAAAACTGCTATGACAACATTCCGGGGATGCCTGCTGTCCCTCGTGTTATTAATGACTTCTCCTGTCTTTGCACAGGAGCGTGCCGAGGTCTTGTTGGAGACCACGGAGGGGAATATCCGTATCGCCTTGTATAATGAGACTCCCTTACATCGTGATAATTTCCTGAAGGTGGTGGGCATGCAACTCTATGACTCGTTGCTGTTCCATCGGGTGATCAAGGATTTCATGGTGCAGAGCGGCGACTTGAACAGCAAGTATGCGAAACCGGGTGCACTGCTAGGGACGGGTGAGCTCGACTATACCACAGAGGCGGAGTTCCGTCTGCCGCAGTTGTTCCACAGACGTGGCGCCGTGGCTGCCGCCCGTGAGGGGGATAAGGTCAACCCCGGGCGCCGTTCTGGTGCTTGCCAGTTCTATATCGTGTGGGGAAAACAATGGGACGATGCCCGTCTTGCCAAGGTGCAGGAACGTCTCGATACGTTGACACAGGGCACCGTTAAGATAACACCGGAGATGGCTGAGGTGTATAAGAGGATGGGAGGTACCCCTCACCTGGATGGACAATATACTGTCTTTGGGGAGGTCATTGAGGGCTTGGATATCGTCGAACGCATCCAGCAGGTGGCTACGGATAAGAATGACCGCCCCTTGACGGATATCCGTATCTTACGTGCCACCATCACGAAAAACCCGTTTGCTCCGGCTCCAAAACCAGAGAAAAAGAAACAAATTTCACGTCGGAAGCAAAAAAAGTAGCCAAAATTTTTGCGCATTCCGAAAAAAGCAGTACCTTTGCACCCGCAATCGAAAAAGATTGGGGTATGGTGTAATGGTAACACTACAGATTCTGGTCCTGTCATTCTTGGTTCGAGTCCGAGTACCCCAACTCATAAATTCGCAAGTTGTTGAATAAACACTTGCGTTTTTTTATGCCCGGGTCTCTGTGGATTGTTAATTATTAACATATATAAAGTGTAAGGATATAGATTATTTTTATATCTTTGCAACATCAATAACTAAATGATTTCTTATGATGAAAAAATTAATCCCAGTTTTAGGATTGGCAGTACTTGTCATTGGCTGTACTTCCGCCGATAAGACAACGAAGAACACCATCAACCAGGAGGAAGTGATGACGAAGATGTCACTCGAGGACAAGGCTCATTTTGTGATCGGTACAGGTATGCAAGGTTTCTCTGGTGACGAGGCAGTGATCGGTGCAACTAAGAATCTCGTACCTGGTGCCGCAGGTACCACCTATCCGCTCGACTCTCTCGGTATCCCGGCTATCGTGCTTGCTGACGGTCCTGCGGGACTCCGTATCGACCCCACCCGTGAGGGTGACTCCGCAACCTATTATTGTACCCATTTCCCTATCGGTACGCTGTTGGCATGTACGTGGAACACGCAACTCGTGGAAGAGGTAGGTGTCGCCATGGGACAGGAGGTGAAGGAGTATGGTGCCGACGTGCTGCTGGCTCCTGCCCTCAATATCATGCGTAACCCGCTCTGTGGACGAAACTTCGAATACTACTCAGAGGATCCTGTCGTGGCTGGTAAGACGGCTGCCGCCTATATCATTGGTATTCAGAAGAATGATGTCGGCACGAGTATCAAGCACTTTGCCGCCAACAACCAGGAGACGAACCGTATGGGTAATGACGCCCGGATGTCCCAACGTGCCCTTCGTGAGATTTACTTGAAAGGTTTCGAGATTGCTATCAAGGAGAGCAAGCCCTGGACGGTGATGACTTCCTATAACTTCATCAATGGGGTCTATACCTCTGAGAGCAAAGACCTCGTACAGACAATCCTCCGAGAAGAGTGGGGCTATGAAGGCACGGTGATGACCGATTGGTTCGGTGGTAAGGACGGGGCCGTACAGATGTGGGCGGGCAATGACATGCTACAGCCGGGTAAGGTCGCCCAGTACGACTCTATCGTGGCAGGTGTGAAGAGTGGCAAACTCGCAGAGGCTGACCTCGACCGTAATGTGGGACGTATCCTCAACCTTATCGAGAAGACTCCTCGCTATCAGGGGTATCAGTACTCTAATAAACCTGACCTGAAGGCTCATGCTGCAGTAACACGGCAGTCGGCTGTCGAGGGTATGGTATTAATGAAGAATGAGAAAGCCCTGCCTTTTGCCGAGAAGGTCAAGACGGTGGCACTCTATGGAAACACCTCCTATGAGTTCATCGCCGGTGGTACCGGCTCGGGTAACGTGAACCATGCCTATGTGGTGTCGCTGCTCGACGGTATGAAGAATGGCGGCTATGCTGTATCTGACGATTTGAGGAAGGCTTACGAGCAGTTCTGGAAAGACTATCGTCAAGCACGTGATGCTGAGATTGCTGAGATAGAGAAGACGGACAAGCAGAAGGCGATGATGATGCGCTTCCTGCCCAGTGGACTGCCTGCCGAGAAGCAGTTTACGACTGCTGAGCTCGAGGCACAGGCTGCCAAGGCTGACATCGCCGTCCTGACCATTGGCAGGATATCTGGTGAGTTCTTTGACCGTAAGTCGGCTGACTTTAACCTGAACGACTCTGAGCGCAAACTCTTGGAACAGGTCTGTGAGACTTATCATAAGGCTGGCAAGCAGGTGGTGGTACTGCTGAATATCGGTGGTGTCATCGAGACTGATTCGTGGAAACAGCTACCTGATGCAATCCTCTGTGCATGGCAGGCAGGACAGGAGGGCGGAAACAGTGTCGTTGACGTGCTGAGTGGCAAACAGTCGCCCTCGGGTAAGTTTACCATGACATGGCCTGTCAAGTTCAGCGATGCCTACTCCTCTAAGAACTTCCCTGTAGATCAGACTGCCAAGCTCGACTTCATGAATACTGTTGAGCGTGGTAATGTGAAGAATGTGGACTGGACGAACTATGAGGAGGATGTCTACGTGGGCTATCGCTACTTTGACTCCTTCGATGTGCCTGTCAGCTATCCTTTTGGCTTCGGCTTGAGCTATACTTCCTTCGATTACACTGATGCCAAGATTGCGGAGAAAGGTGATGCTTATGTGGTGTCCGTCACTGTCAAGAATAGTGGTGAGCGTGAGGGTAAGGAGGTGGTGGAACTTTACATCTCTGCCCCTGATAACAAGGCTGCCAATAAGCCTGCCAAGGAGCTGAAGGCTTATGCTAAGACCAAGAACCTGAAACCGGGTGAGAGCGAGACGCTGTCTCTCAGTGTGAAGGCTGCCGACCTCGCATCGTTCGATGACACTGCCTCTGCATGGGTAGTGGCTGAGGGTGAGTATCAGTTCCTCGTGGCTGCCTCTTCACAAGATGTCAAGGCGACGCTGCCTGCTAAGGTCAAGGCTCAGCAGACTAAGGTGCATGATGTCATGAAGCCTACGGAAAAACTGAACCTGCTGAAGAGGTAGACACGCTCTTCCCAGTTCCGATGGGGTATTATATGCGCCCTTCGAGGGAGTTAGTGCCTACAGTCTTATTTTAAATAAGACATCAAAAACATATAACCATATAACATGACATGCTTCAAACGCCCTTGTACAAAGGGATTGAAGCATGTTATATGTTGTTCAAACATGTAACATACATCTAACATACATACCACATAATGAAGATATTCAAAAAAAATGAGGAAGCAATTGTTGCTTCCTCGTTTTGCTTTATTCTTTCTCGTTGTTCTTAGCGTCAATCGCTTTGATCTTCTCACGTACGAGTTGTACCTCGTCTTTCAGTTTCTGCACCTTACGATTCATCTCGTCGATGAGGGAGTTGCCCTTCTTGGAGGCAGCGTTGAGGAAACCGAGGTTGTTCTCGTAGGTCTGAACCTCAGCCTTCAACTGCTCGTATTGGCGCATCAGGCGAGCCCGCTCGTTGTCAAGGGCATCGGCACCGCGGTCAGCTACTTGCTTGAGGTTGTCCTTAAACTTGTTAAGGCGACGCTTAGCCACACTGATATTCAGTTCTTTATAGAGCTTGTCGACAACAGCGTGATATTCCTCATAGAGCTTGTCCTTCTCCTTGAAGGGTACGTGACCAATAGACTGGTACTGCTCCACGAGTTGCTGTACCTTCTCTTGCAGACCGTCGCCAGCCTCTTGGGCAGCGGCTTTCAGCTGTTCGATGATGCTACGCTTCTTCTCCAGGTTCTGGTATTCCTCACCACGACCACTTACGCCGGCAGCGTTACGAGCCTCGAAGAACTTGTTGCAGGCTCCCAGGAATTCCTCCCACAGCTGGTCACCCAGTTTCTTGGGAACCATACCGATGGTCTTCCACTCGCGCTGCAGGTTGATGAGCTTGTCACTTGTCGACTTCCAGTCGGTAGAGTCTTGCAAAGCTTTTGCCTTCTCGATGAGGGCACGCTTCTTTTCCGCATTCTCCTTGAAGTTCTCCTTGAGTCCTTTGAAGTATTCTGCCTTCCGTCCGAAGAAGTCATCACAAGCGGCACGGAAACGCTCGAAGATCTTGACATTCATCTTCTGGGGAGCAAAACCGATGGTCTTCCACTCAGCCTGAATGGCGATAATCTCCTTGGTATGACGCTCCCAGTCGGCACTACCCTTGTTCTCCTCAGCGGCAATCGCCTCTACTTTCTCACAGAGGGCAGTCTTGCGGGCGAGGTTATCCTCTTCCTTGGCACGCAGCTCCTCGAAATGCTGTTGGTGACGCTTGTTGATAACTGTTGAGGCAGCTTTGAAGCGGCTCCATATCTCCTCACGCAGTTCCTTTGCCACAGGACCGATCTCACGGAACTCCTGGTGGAGCTTCTGCAACTGGTGGAAGGCGCTGATCACCTCTGGCTCGTCGGCAAGTTTCTCGGCAGACTCGCAGAGTTTCGTCTTTAACTCAAGATTCTTCTTGAAGTCATACTCACGAGCCTCACTGTTGAGTTTCAACAGGTCATAGAATTGCTCGACATAGAGCTGGTAGTTACGCCATAGCTCGTTGGCTTTCTCGGCAGGGACGTTCTTGATCTCCT
The DNA here is from genome assembly GCF_900115435.1 of Prevotella sp. tf2-5. Taxonomy (GTDB): domain Bacteria; phylum Bacteroidota; class Bacteroidia; order Bacteroidales; family Bacteroidaceae; genus Prevotella. Next base: position 113,065 of record NZ_FOWK01000007.1, on the reverse strand, counting down.
TCCATTCTTCCTGTAACGCCTTGAATTCCTTGTATGACTTGTTGGCTTCCTCGGGAGAGGTCACCATTCCTTTGATTTTCTCGATAATGTCGAGCTTCTTCTGGAGGTTCTCTTGTTTCTCCTGCTCTTGTTCCTTGAAGAGCTTCTGGCGCTTCTCCTTGATGATGCTCATCTCAGCCTTGAAAGCCTCCTCGTCCACATCAGGCAGTATCTGGTAAGCCTCTGGGTCACCACCACCATCGATATATTCTTTCAAACGGGCCTCTCGCTCTGCGATATGCATTTTATAGAAGACAGTCTTCAGGTAGTCTACCTCCTCTTTTTGTGGTGCTTCTTCCCCTTGGGCGATCTCACGGGCACGTTCCAGTACCTCTTTCTTGGTCTGGTACTGTTTGCGCTCAGGCTCCTCAGCGGGAGCTGCCACCTCCTCAGCGGGAGCTGCCACCTCTTCAGTGGGAGCTGCCACCTCTTCAGCAGGAGCCGTCGCCTCCTCTGCGGGAGCTTTCACCTCTTCTGCGGGAGCCGTCACCTCTTCTACCGGGGCAGTTGCCTTTGTTTCCACTACGTTCTGTTCCACGTTCTGCTCTTGTTCGAGAGCTTGTTCTTGAGAGTCCATCGTCTATTCTTTTTTAGTTAATGAAAATGGTTAGTACACACATATCAAGGTACAAACTTAGTAAAAAAACATGAAAGTACCTAATTTTTTGCCAATTATTTTCCAAAATAGGGCTAAATCAGTCGTTTATGACGGAAGAAGAACCATGAGGCAATGGAAATAGCAAGTGACAGGACGATAGCAATAATGAATCCTACGGGGTTACTTTCCATGCCGTTGATGAGGTTCATGCCGAAGAAACTGGATATCAAAGTGGGCAGCATCAGGATGATGGTCACAGAGGTCAGCGTACGCATGATGGTGTTCATGTTGTTGTTGATGATACTCTGGTAGGTGTCCATCGTCGACTCGAGGATGTTCGAGTAGATATTGGTTGTCTCCCGGGCCTGTGTCATCTCGATATTCACGTCTTCGATCAAGTCGGCGTCGAGCTCGTCAATCTGCAATTTGAACTTCAGTTTGGAGAGCAGCGTCTCATTGCCTCGGATAGAGGTGTTGAAATAGGTGAGCGAGTCTTGCAGGCGTGACAATCCGATCAGGCTCTCATTGTTCACCTCTTTGTCGAGGTTGCGTTTTGCCTTCTCAATGAGCATGGATATCTGTTTCAGTCGCTTCAGATACCAGACCGCACTGGAGAGGAAAAGTCGGAAGATCATATCGACATAGTCCGTGAAGCCCTCACCACGCTTCTGCTGGTAGGACACGAAGTCAATCATCATGTTCGTCTCGTAGTAGCATACGGTGATGGTGACATCACGTTTATGGATGATACCCAAGGGCACTGTAGTATATGGTGTACGTGAGCGTACCTCCTTGACATAAGGGATACGCAGGATGATGAGCATCCATCCGTCGTCGTACTCATAGCGGGCACGCTCGTCGGTATCGCTGATGTCTGAGAGGAAATAATCGGGTATCTGATACTGCTCTTCCAGCATCTGGATATCCTCTTCTGTTGGACATGTCACCTGTATCCAACAATTTGGCTGCCACTCCTCGAGTTGGCTGAGCCCACCTGTCATGTTCCAGAAAGTCTTCATAATGCTAATCCTTTTTTAGAAAAACGGTCTTAGCGGCAAGAGGATTAGCGGTCTTGCCTGCTGTCCTCACGCCTTACGAATTGTAATGATTCGCCGGGTAATCGTCCATTTTATTTGTTACTATTTTGGTTATTCGGTTGCAAAGGTACGAAAATATTTAAAAGAAAAAAGAAAAAAAGGTAAAAAAGTAAAGGCTGTGCCCCCTTTTTTACCCTTTTACCTTTTATTTTCTTACTTTTGTGGAATATCCTCCAATGTCTTCTTCAGCAGTTGCCAAAAGGGGTCGACGGTCTCAATAAGGGCACGCTCGCTAGTGGTGTGTGGTGACTTCATCGTGGGACCGAAGCTGACGACATCGAGGTGTGGGTACTTGCCAAGGATGACGGAACACTCAAGACCAGCATGATCGACCTGAATGATGCCGTCCTTGCCAAACAACTGTTTGTACTCTTTCAAGAGCAGATGCAGGATGGGGGAGTCGGGATTGGGGTCCCAGCCGCCATAGGATCCGGCGGTCTCCACCTTCATGCCTGCCATATTGAAACAACTCTCCAGCATCTTCACGATATAGTCTTTCATATCCTCGCGACTGCTTCGCGCAAGAATCTTGATGACAGCCTGACCACCCTCGATATCGATGATGGCAAGGTTGCTGGAGGTCTCTACGACATCGGGGTAGGAGGGTATCATACGTACCACGCCGTCATGACAAGCGTAGATGGCATTGATGAGGTTATCCTGGATCTCCACGGGCACTTCCTGAGCTGGTGTCGCTATTTCCTCGACACTGAACTTAATACCGGTCTCTATACCTTTGTATTGTCTGTTGAAATCATCAAGCCAGCTGTCTGCCAGTTCTTTCAGGGCATCGACGTTCTCCTTGGGAAGTGTCAGCACAACTTCTGCCTTGTAAGGGATGACATTACGCACCTTCCCACCATGCCATGAAGCGAGACGTGCCTCTGTCTGTTCGATGGCCTCACGGACGAAGCGCACCATGAGTTTGTTGGCATTGGCACGCCCCTCGTTGATCTCCAGACCGCTATGTCCGCTGCGCAGACCTTTCAAGGTGACACGGACGGCGGCATCCTCCGGGTCGGTGTCTGTCTCTTGATACCCCATCGTGGCAGTGATGTCGATACCGCCAGCGGAGCCGATGACGAACTTTCCCCAGTGCTCAGAGTCAAGGTTCATGAGGATGTCACCTTGTAACTCACCTGCGGGTAGATCGTTGGCACCATACATACCTGTTTCCTCGTCACGGGTGATGAGGGCTTCGATAGGTCCGTGCTTCAGGGTCTTATCCTCCATGATAGACATGATGGCAGCAACACCCAGTCCGTTGTCAGCACCCAGTGTGGTGCCCTTCGCCTTCACCCATCCGTCGTCAATCCATGTACGGATGGGGTCTGTCTCGAAGTTATGACTCGACTCTGTGTCACGCTCTGGTACCATATCCATATGAGCCTGTAAGATGACACCTTTTCGGTTTTCCATCCCTGCTGAAGCTGGCTTGCGGAATACGATATTGCCTGCGGGGTCTTTGAACACCTCTACACCGACTTTTTCCCCAAAGTCGAGCAGGAACTGTTGGATTTTCTCGAGATGTCCACTGGGACGTGGAACTTGTGTGAGTGCGTGGAAATTCTTCCAGACGCACTTAGGGTTTAGGTTTTGAATTTCGTTCATTGTATCATTATTTAAGGGTTTGATCTTACTTTGGTAAACGAGAGTGCCCCCCACGCATAGATGCCTAACAGGACGACCAACATGGTCTGGACAGTATGGACGATGAGGACGAAATAGAGGGCGTGCTCGTCAGCGACGCCATATAGGATCAGCATCGTTTTGACAGCAAAATGCCAGGGTCCCGCTCCATTCGGGGTGGGTACGATGACAGCGATGGAGCCGACGATAAAGGTTACCAGTGCGCACCCCAGTCCTAGGTGTGACGTGAAGTCAAAACAGAAGAAGGTGAGGTAGTAATGCAGGAAATAACTCAGCCAGATTCCTATGGTGAAGGCGACGAACAGTGGAATGTTGCGTACGTCCTTCAAAGAGATGACTCCCTGCCAGATACCCCTAAAGGTTGTTTTCACCTTATTATATATAGAGAGCTTGCGTAATAGGAAATGTAACAGGACAAGAATCGCTATTGCTGATATCGCCGCCACGAAATAACCTGCCCATGAGAAACCATGCAGGATGGTATGCAGATTGGTGCCTGTCTTGCGGAAGAACATGCCGAAGGTGCTCATCTCCAACAATAATACCACCGTCGTAATACCCATTACCAATAGGGAGTCGATGGCTCGTTCTGTGACGACGGTACCTAATGCCTTGGGGAAGGATATGTTGTCGAAACGCTTCAATACGCCACAACGGGTGAACTCTCCTACACGGGGGATCATCAGGGATGCGGCATACGAAAGGAAGATAGAGTGTATACTCACGGAAGTGCGCGGATGCTCGTCAACAGGTTCTAATGTCTGCTTCCATCGCCATCCACGAAACATCTGAGCAAGGATGCCAAAGGGAAACGACAACAGCATCCACGTCCAGTCCATCTCGTCCGTCATCACATGACGAATCTGTTGCCAGTCTTCTCCCCGGTACATCCAATAGAGGATGGCTCCACCCAGGAGGAGTGGCATGAGAATCTTCAGGATGATATTACTAATCTTCATCGTAGAGTGCAAAGATACAGTAAATTTTCGAATATGGGCTTAAAAAAGTGAGATTATCTTGATTTTTCACAGGATTTTCATTATATTTGCAAGCAGGAAATATATTAATTAAGTTACAGGCATTCGATCATGAAGATTTTGCTTATCGGTGGAACGGGTACTATCAGCAGTGCCATCACCAGGCAGTTAGCGGAGAGCCGTCACGAGTTGTGGATATTGAATCGTGGTAGTCGCAAGGACGAGGTACCGTCAAGTGTAAAACAGGTTATCGCGGATATTGACGATGAGCGTGCGGTGTTGCAACAACTTGGCAGTGAGCAGTTTGATGCTGTCTGCGAGTTTATTGGTTTTACTCCTGCTCAGGTAGAGCGTGATATCCGTCTCTTCCGAGACCGTACCCGACAGTATGTATATATTAGTTCAGCGTCTGCCTATAACAAACCAGCAGCTAGTCATGTCATCACTGAGGGTACTACACTCTCCAATCCTTATTGGGAGTATTCTCGTAATAAAATTGCCTGTGAGGAACTGCTGCTGCGTGAGTATCGTGATAACGGATTCCCTGTGACCATTGTCCGCCCCAGTCATACATATTGTGAGCGAGGTGTGCCCGTCAGTGTCCACGGACCGAAAGGCAGTTGGCAGGTATTGAAGCGGATGATGGAGGGAAAACAGGTGATCGTGCAGGGTGACGGTAGTTCTTTATGGACCCTGATGTGGAATGAGGATTTCGCTCGTGGTTTTATCGGACTCTTGGGAAATCCGAAAGCGATAGGTGAGGCTTTCCAAATTATGAGTGATGAGTCACTGACTTGGAATCAGGTCTACCAGTGTGTCGCCCGTGCCCTAGGAGTTACTTTCCGTCCTTATTATGTCGCCTCTGACTTCCTTGCCTCCGTGGCTCCTAAGGAATATGACCTGACAGGGAATCTGTTGGGTGACAAGTCTGTTACTGTCGTTTTCGACTGTACCAAACTGAAACGTGCCGTACCTGGCTTCCAGGCTGTTACCCGTTTTGATGAGGGTGTCCGCCGTAGTGTAGCTTATGTGTTGAGTCATCCTGAGCTTCAGGTTGAGGAACCAGAGTTCGACGCTTGGTGTGACCGTGTGATAGAGGCTCAGGAAAAAGCGAAAGCAAGTTTCCAGCCCATAGAATAGTCTTTGCCCGATGATAAAACAAGTACGTCCGAAGAAAAACCTGGGTCAGCATTTCTTGACAGACCTCTCCATCGCCAAGCGTATTGCTGACACGGTGGATGAGCCGTATGGTGACATTCCTGTATTGGAAGTGGGACCGGGTATGGGGGTGATGACCCAGTACCTGGTGGAGAAATCACGTCCTTTCAAGGTTGTGGAGATAGACAGGGAGAGTGTGGCGTATCTGAAGGCTACGCTTTTTAGAGAAGAGAACCCTATCATTGAGGGTGACTTCCTGCGCATGGACTTGCGTCAGGTGTTTAACGGACAGCAGTTTGTGCTGACGGGTAATTATCCCTATGATATCTCATCGCAGATATTCTTCAAGATGTTGGACAATCGCGACCTGATTCCTTGTTGTACAGGGATGATACAACGAGAAGTGGCGTTGCGTATCGCATCGGAGCCTGGCACAAAAGCGTATGGAATCCTGTCGGTATTAATCCAGGCATGGTATGATGTGGAATATCTCTTTACGGTCGAGCCTTCTGTCTTTAACCCTCCTCCCAAGGTACAGAGTGCTGTCATCCGCATGACCCGTAATCAGGTGAAACATCTGGATTGTAACGAGGATTTGTTTAAACGAGTGGTGAAGACAGTGTTTAACCAACGTCGTAAGATGCTGCGTGTCTCTTTGCGGCAGTTGGTTAACAGTAAAGAGGAGAATGGAGAGACACATGACTTTTTCTCCGATCCTATCATGACGAAACGCCCTGAGCAACTGACCGTACAGGAATTTGTGACATTGACGAATATGGTGGAGAATACACTCTGTGTTCGCACACAATTTGTTGATGTAAGTCAAGAATAAGCCTTTTTTCTCCTCAAAATAGAAAGATTTCATTGCTGGTTAATGAAATCTGCTTACCTTTGCATCGTGATTCAGAGGAACACATAAGGTAAAAGAAAAAGATTGTGGATAACATAATAGATATTTGGTTAGTTAGTAGTTTTAGGTTAGTAGTAAGGTATTAGTTTTTAGAGAAAGCAAGTTTTTAGTTATTAATAGGAAAAGGAAAGTAAACATGCCGGAAGAGTGATCTCCTGGCTGTTTTTTTGTTGGTCTATTGGGGGTTCTATTCTTTTATCTTCTTCAGCCAGTTGCCGGAAAAGAGTCGGATGAGGAAGAAAGATCCCCGGATAGTCAGTTCTACAGCCATAGCAATCCACACACCAGAGAGTCCGTAGATGGGTGCCAGTATTGCTGCCAGTGACAGGCGTACAGCCCACATACTGGTGAGGTTCATAATGGCTGGCTTCATAGTGTCTCCAGCACCAACGAAGACGCCATAGCATACGATAGACGCAGCGAACATCGGTTCGGCAAAAGCCTCGATGCGCAGACAGTATGCTCCCAAGTCGATGATGTCGCCAACGGGTGTAAGGATACTCATCAACTCAGAGGCGAAGATAAACATGAGTACTCCCATGAATGTCATCACACACATCCCTAGTCCTGCTGACATGTAGGCAAATGATTTGGTGAGCAGACGCTTGCCGGCTCCGAAGCTTTGTCCTACCAAAGTGGTGGCTGCATCAGAAATACCATAGCCTGGCATGTAGCACAGACTCTCCACTGTGATGGCAAGTGAGTGGGCGGCAATGGCTATGGTTCCTAATGGTGCCACAATGATGGTGCTTACAATCTGGGCTCCACCCATCAACACATGCTGTAATGCCATCGGAGCTCCTATCTTCACAGCATTGTTGACGACATCTGCTTGGGGACGGAAGGAACGGTGTGGACGTCCTTTCAGTCGTAATATGTCAGAGCGGCAGAGCAGGAAATAGAGCATCAGTCCTGCCGTGATCAGTTCTGCGAGTCCAGTCCCTATAGCGGCACCCATGACTCCCATGTTCAGCAGATAGATAAGACAATAGTTGAAGACGACATCCAGTACACATGACAAGATATTCAATGCCGAGGGTATCCTCATGTTACCGGAGCATTTCAGCATGGAGCTTCCCAGTCCTGTCATCTGGAAGAAGATACCGCAGAAACCGATAATGGCGAAATAGATGGAGGCATCATAGGCAATCTCCTCAGTACCTCCCAGCCAATAGGGAAGTTGTCCGCTGATCAAGATGCCGATGATGGAGATGGTCAGGCTATAGATAAGACAGCAGACCAATGACTGTCGCAAGATACGACGGGCTCGTTTGAAGTCGTTGGCACCAATGGCATGGGCGACTTGTACGGAGAATCCCATATTGGCAGCGGAGCCGAGTCCGCCCATCAGCCACCCCGTCGTCTCTACCAATCCGATGGCAGCAGATGCCTTGGCTCCTAAATGTCCCACCATCGAAGCGTCTATGAAGAACATGATGGTGGCGGAAATCTGAGCTAATATACTGGGAATACTCAGGCTGATAATCAACCTGAGTTTCTCACCCTGTGTCATCTCACGTCCTTCACGAATAGATGCCAGCAGGCTATCGCTTTTTCCGAAATTCATTCTTTAGATATTTCGATATATCGATATTCCGAGATATCGATAATACGAGTTACTCTGCCTCTAACAATAGGACACGACTCGACCAGTCGTTCTTCTTCGACCATTCCGTCTCGTTGCGATATGGCATATCCAAACCATGATTCATCAGATAGGCACCACTGAACGATTTGCCCTCTATGCTCATCGGCTTGAGGTCGATGCGGTTCAGCTCATGTACTTTATACATACGATTGGCATCCAGTCCTGCCATTTTCACACGTGGCAGATGCTCGTTTTGGAATGATTCTGTCTTCCACCAATAGAACACTGCTTTGTCCTGCTGGTCAGTGACGTACATCAATGAGGCAAGTCCCTTCTTGTCATAAGGAGACACAAGGCGATAGATGTTACCAAACTGGACGATAGGACGAATCTGCTTATATTCTGCAATTGCCTTACGGCACAACTCCTTCTCGTCGTCCGTCATGTTCCTGGGTTGAATCTCCATTCCTAATCGTCCACTCATAGCGACATCGATACGATATTTTAAAGCTGTCGTACGGAACACCGTATGGTTGGGAGTGGCAGAGATATGACTTGCCATCGCAATGGCTGGGAAGAAATAGGAGGTGCCCCACTGCATATAGATACGCTGGAGGGCATCGGTATTGTCGCTGACCCAGAACTCATCGAAATAGGGGAGCACACCCCAGTTGGCACGACCACCACCGGAGGCACATGCCTGGATGGTGACATCAGGGAACTTAGCACGGATGCGCTGGCAGGCTTTCTCGAAACCACGATGGTATTCGATATACAGGTGGCTCTGCTCGTTCATGGTCAGATACTGAGAGCCATGATTGAGGATTGGCATATTGGCATCCCATTTGATATAATCTATCTCCGGATATTTTGTCAGCAGGTTGTCGACAATGCTGAATACGAAATCCTGTACCTTCGGGTTGGAGAGGTCGAGCACGACCTGTGTGCCACCTCGTCCTAATATAGCATCACGCTTGGGAGCCTTGACAATCCAGTCGGGATGAGCCTCGTAGAGTTCACTGGTGGTATTAGCCATCTCAGGCTCTATCCATATACCGAATTTGATACCGTGTTTCTTGGCATCGCGAAGGAGTCCCTCGATACCTTCCGGCAACTTGTTCTTGTCTACAACCCAGTCGCCCAGTGAGGAATTGTCAGTCTTACGAGGATATTTGTCGCCAAACCAGCCGTCGTCCATCACGAAGAGCTCACCACCCATGGAGGCGATATCTTCCATCATCTGGTCCATGCCCTTCTGGTTGATATCGAAATACACACCCTCCCAGGAGTTCAACAAGATCTTACGTTCTTTGTCACCATGAGCCAGCATATACTTACGTCCCCATTTATGGAAATTGCGGGAGACACCTGAGAGCCCTTGCTGTGAGAAGGTCAAGGCGAGTTTCGGAGTAACAAAAGTCTCTCCTTTCTTCAGGTGATACTCTGAGTTGTCCTCATTGATACCAGCAAAGAAATAGTGGTATTCTGTATCGTCTGTCGTCACCTTCAGACGGTAGTTGCCAGAATAGCAGAGAGCGGCTCCAATCACTTGTCCGCAATTCTCTTGTCCCTTACCGTCGAGCGAGAACATCACCTCAGCATGGTTGGTATGAGAGTTGCGGGTACCGTCTTTGTTGACAATCACTTTCTGACCTGGTGTGATGGGCTCCTCTACCAGTTGTGTCTCGTTCGCCCAGGAGCCGTAGAAATGACTGAGCCAGACGTTACCACGACGAATAGGTAGCATAGCGGAGGCAAAAGTTGTCAGGGTGACAGCCTGTTTTTCGTTATTGGTGATTTCCGTCCATGCCTCTATCATATCTTCCTCAGGGAAAGTTCTGTATTTCATGTTGACAATGATAGGATAGGCCGGATCTTTGAGTTGGATTGTCGTGATATTGCCAGCACGTTGTACACCCTCCACTTCTAAGGCAGTAGAGAGGTTGCCATCCGAATGTCGCATGGCAAGGGCTGCTTCGGCAGGTGTGTTCAGTCCATAGGCTGGATAAGCATTCATCCGCCCGAACATCTCTGGTTTCTGTAAGTGTTGCAGTTCCTGGGTATTGAGCTTGGCACCAAAATACACATATTGAGGCTGAGCTCCTTTTACAATATCGAGTACCATTGAGACATTTCTTGTCTCAATGACGACTTGCTCTGCCCATGTCATAGTCGCTACCAAGCAGAGTAAAAAGCTGAGAGTGATTTTCTTTCTCATATTTTGTTTAGTTGTTGATTATTTCCTGATTGTTGATAACACATGGAATCCACATCCAGAAAGTGGAACCTTGTCCTACCTCACTGTCTACTCCGATCTTTCCGTTACAACGCTCAGCAATAGCCTTGCAGATAGACAGTCCGAGACCCGTTCCCTGAACATAGTCATTCAGTTTAACGAAGCGTTCAAATACTTGAGGACATTTCTCCTTGGGGATACCCGTTCCAGTATCCTCGCAATACATGTATATTCCATTGTCTTGTATGCGATAGCCCACTTTGATATGTCCGTTCTGGGTGTATTTGACGGCATTGGTCACGAAATTTGTGATCACCTGTGTGATCCTTCCCATATCCAGTCGTGTCTGCAGCGTTTGATAAGGGTTCTCCTTGATAAACTGCACATTCGGGTTTTCTACACGTTGTGCCAGCGTCTGGCAGATGTCATTGAAAGCCTTAGCGAAATCGACGTCTGCGGGTTTCATGATCAATCCATTGGCATCCATGGAGGAGATCGCCATGATGTCGTTAATGAGACGAAGTAACATGTCGCAATTATTATGGATGACGTGAATAATCTCTTTTTTCTCTTCAGCTGTCGTCATCATCTGCAGCAGGTCAGAGAATCCCACGATGGCATTGAGGGGAGTACGGATCTCATGGGTCATGTTCGCCAGGAAGACACTCTTCAGTCGTCCGGACTCAATCGCACGTTGTGTCTCTTGTTTCAGTAATTCTTGTGCTTTGTAGAATCGTGTCATATTACGTATCAGACCGAAAGCACCAATTAGTTTTCCTTCATCGTTAAAGATAGGCAGACTATTGATCTGATTCCATTGTACTTCATCTGTGGAGTGGAATAAAGGGCGCATATTGCGGAGTATGGACATGGGAGTCGTGAAATACAACTCTGGCTCTGTCAGTTTCTTGGCTACGTCAAGTTGGTCGTCACCAATGAAATATGTGATATACTCATCAAAAGTCAGCTCCTTTACAATCTCACTCAGTCCTTTCATGAACTGCACCTTTTTCTCTTGATAATCGATACGCCATGCCCGCATGTCGATAGCTTCCATCATGTATTGCAGCTCCATTTCATAACGCTGAATATCCTCGTTGGCTTTCTTGATTTGCTCATCGTTGAGTTTTGACTGCAGATATAAATCACGCTCTTCTGAGATATCGCGGATGGCTATGGCAATATACGTGAGTTTCCCGTTTTTGTCGTGAATAGGATGTAGACGTATCTCCAGATAGACATGTAAGTCGTTATAATCATTTTTCGAACATACCCAGAATTCTTCCACATGGTTCCTGTCGACATTCTCATGGAAGGGTGTAGCATCAAAAAGATTGGTGTTGGAGAAATAAGTGTCATAATCATCGCTGTCGAAATGACAGAGCTCGCGCATTTTCTTGTTAGCGTCGATTAGCCATCCGTCGGCACTATAGAATGACAATCCAATGATAGAATTCTCAAAGATGAGCTTGTATTTTTCTGTGAGTTCCTCCTCTTTCTCCTGTTGGAGCATGAGCTCTGTCTCATCAACCAGTGTACTGATAACTACATTGGGACGTGAGATACCACTGACATATTCTCCGATGCTGTAGTTATGGAGGTATCCCCATCTTGGCTCTCCTTCTTCGAAATTGAAGTTCCAACGGTAGTTGAACTCTTTCTCTTTCTCTTTTCCGCTAATGACCTGACGGATACTATGAAGCGCATCGGGCAGATCGTCGGGATGGACATGTGCCTTCCATTCATCAGACGTGATGCCTCTGTCTGGAATCATGTGCCCATATAGCTTGAAAGTATAATCCTTGGCAGGATCATACATAATCACATTGGTTTCACAACTTTTCAATGCTTGTTGCATGAGGTTGCTTGTCTGCCTTGACAGACGGGAGGCACGTCGGATGCGTTGTAAGATGATGCGGTTATAGACGATGACGATTAGAAAGACGAGAATCACAATAGTCACCAAGATAATGGGAACCATCTGGAGAATCTGATGGGAGAGCGTCCCTTGCAGGATGAGACTGGTGCTGTTCAATAGTATATTCATGCGATGACAGGTTCCGTGTTATTGTCGATATTTATTTTCTTCTGTATCTCTATAGCTTGGCAGGGTAAGAATATCCCTATTGTAGAGCCTTTTCCTAATTCTGAGGAGATTTCGATAGAACCGCCCATTTTCTTGACAAGAGCTTCGATGATCGGCATGTCAAGACCTGTTCCGGAGAGCCGCTCGTCCTTGTCACGAACGAAGCGATTGAAGATTTTGGGTAGTAGCTCGGGATCGATGCCGTCACCCGAGTCTTCAATGACAATCACCAATTCGCCGCGTAGGTATTCATATTTGGCACGGATAAATCCTTGATGGGTGTAATGGGCAGATATCGTACATATCATTTGAATAGCTTTTCCCAGATGCTCTATGTCGCCGTTGATGATCAGATGCTCATAAAGATTACTTATAGAGACTTTTACCTCAGGATTCAGTTTAGCCCATCCCATCTGGCAATAGGATTCAAAAACTTCAGCGAAGTCAAAGTCTTCATGCTTGAATTCCACCATGTCCGCATCAATACGTGACAGAAAGAGTATGTCGTTGATGAGTCGCAATAGAATATTCGTGTTACGTTTGATCTCTTCCACAAAGACCGTCTCATCAGCCTCATCATGCTCCATCTCAAAAAGCGAGGCAAAGCCCAGTACGGAATTCAGTGGCGTACGGATCTCATAGCTCATATTGGTGAGGAATGATTCCTTCAGAATTTCTGCCTCTTGTGCCTTTTGGGTCTCAACGGCAAGTAGTCGTTCCGTTTCGAGCATATCTGTCATGTTTCGACACAATCCAAAATAATGCTCCACTTTAGAGTCATTGTTCAGGATAGGTACCAAGTTGAACATGAATGCCATCTGTCGTTTCTTCTCGTCCCTGATCTCCGTCTCAATGGTTTGCTCTATCGGATGAGACGTGAGGTGATCCATGCGGTTCAGAGCGCTGGATACAATACGCCTGTATTGGGGCATGGCAAGACGGATACAGCGTAACTGTGAGAATTTCATCTGTGTCTTGTCTACGGTATTGGATATGGTAAAGGTGTAAGTGCTGGGGTGATAGTCCACGAGTCGTACGTTACTGATGCGCAGGGCATAGTTGATGTTGTCGATATACTCTTGGATATGTTTGATGGCTTTCTTCAAATCTTGTGCTCCTTTTTGTTGCTTATGGAAAGAGTTCACCATCTCACTGATGTTACGACCAGCGACATAGACACCCTCAAACTTTCCTTTATCATTAAATACCGTATTAACGGTTGCCTCATAATATATTTTGCCTCTTTCCTTCGATTTGTTTGCCCAGAAGCGTGTCTTGTCATATTCTTCTATGTCAATGATAGTTGACATGTGAATGTGGTCTGCCTTCTTGAAATCAATATTGTTAAGGAGAATGTTCTCATGGAAGTAATGCTTCTCCTTGATTATTGCCTCTTTGTCAGGAATATCCAGTGATGTGCAGGCTGTGTCGTTAAGGTCGGTCAAGAGTCCGTCCTTGTCGTAATAATACATATCTACCAATGATGAGTTGAATACAGTAGAGTAACGCATCATTAGTTTGTTGGTATTATTCTTTTTCTCTTGCTCGTTAGTAATGTCACGCTGTACACCCAGGATATGTTTTATTTGTCCTTTGCTGTCTTTCTCTGCAATTGAGAGATGGATTTCGTAGTATTTACGGTACTCTTCATCTTCCTCCTGGCTTCGGAGGTTGACAATAGAGGTGATTCGTTTGTTCTCACAGATTTCAAAGATAGAGGAACGCAGCTCCTCAAAGTCATCACGATTGAAGAATTTCACAAAATCAATGGGGTTGTATTCTTTGATGACAGTCCCATCTTCAGATATAAACCGATAATGTTGTGACTCGGTGTCATAAATCCACATCTGCATCCTTCCTGTCTGCATGATAGTGGAAAGGCGTATGTTCTGCTTGTGTTGCTGCTTGTTGATTTCCTGCTCACGATAAATGTAGAGCCGGTTGTAAAATAACAGTAGGAAAATACCAATGAGAAATCCTCCTACCAGATAGCTCAGGACATGATCAAAATCGAAAACGTTGTCAAAATGGATACCCTTGGCATATATCACCATAGGCAGCATGAGCGTCATGACAAGCGTTATTAGTCGGCTAGATATGTTACATCGTTTGTCGTAGGTCATTGTAATAGGCAATAGATTTAAGCTATTTGCCTACAAAGATAGGGTATTTCCTTCGTTTTCGCAAATTTTTTGTCCGTTATTTACAAAATCAGCCGCGAAAGGGGGCTTCGCGGCTGATTATAAATGGGAAAAAGAGGATTTATAGTGGATATTCGTCAAAGGCATAGAGCACGGTGGAGAGATAGCGCTCGCCGGTGTCCGGCAACAGGGCTACTATCGTCTTTCCTGCGTTTTCGGGACGTTGGGCGACGAGGGTGGCACCATAGGCGGCGGCACCAGAGGAGATACCTACGAGTAGACCGTCTTTCTGAGCGAGCTCACGACCGGTGCGGATAGCGTCATCATTATCGATATCCAATACCTCGTCAATGACGCTGGCGTCGTATGTCTTGGGTACGAAACCGGCTCCGATACCTTGAATCTTATGCGGACCACTCTGTCCTCCGTTCAAGACGGGTGAGGATGATGGCTCTACAGCAATGATTTTTATATTGGGGTTCTTCTCTTTCAGGTATTTCCCAATACCGGATACTGTACCGCCAGTACCTACACCTGCCACGAAAATGTCAATTTTCCCGTCAGTGTCCTTCCATATCTCAGGTCCCGTGGTGGCATAATGCTTGGCAGGGTTGGCAGGGTTCTCAAACTGTTGTAGGATGATGGAGCCAGGGATACTGTCACGCAACTCCTCGGCAGCACGGATAGCTCCCGCCATACCGTCTTTGCCACTGGTCAGGCGAACTTCCGCACCATATGCTTTCACGAGGTTGCGACGTTCCACACTCATGGTCTCCGGCATCGTCAGGATGAGCTTGTAGCCTTTGACGGCTGACACAAGGGCAAGTCCGACACCTGTATTGCCACTGGTGGGCTCGATGATGGTGGCTCCTGGTTTCAGGAGTCCTTTCTGTTCAGCGTCCTCTATCATGGCGAGGGCGATACGGTCTTTGACACTGCCGCCAGGGTTGAAAAATTCCACTTTGGCGATAATAGGCGTCTGCAGACCTTTTGCCGTAGAATAGTTGCTCAGTTCGAGCAGTGGTGTACCTCCGATTAACTCGGTCAGTTGTTTTGCGATGTTTGCCATATTTTTCCTTTTTATAATGTTAAATCTTTTCTAATGCTTGTGAGAGATCGGCGATGATGTCGTCGATGTGCTCTGTTCCAATGCTGAGTCGAACGGTAGCAGGCGTGATATGCTGCTGCTCAAGCTCTTCTGGAGACATCTGTGAGTGGGTGGTGGTATAAGGATGAATGACCAGGCTCTTGACATCTGCCACGTTGGCGAGCAGAGAGAAGATCTCTAGGGAGTCAATAAATTTCCACGCTTCTTTCTCACCGCCCTTGATCTCGAAGGTGAAGATGCTGCCGGCACCTTTGGGGAAGTATTTTTGATAGAGGGCGTGATCCTCATGGTCGGGGAGTGACGGGTGGTTGACCTTAGCAACCTTTGGATGGTTCTTCAGGAAGTCCACTACTTTCAACGCATTCTCCACATGACGTTCTACACGCAGGCTCAGTGTCTCCAGACCTTGTAATAATATAAACGCATTAAATGGAGAGATAGTGGCACCGGTGTCACGCAGGATGACGGCACGGATGCGGGTCACAAAGGCTGCGGCTCCTGCTACGTCAGCGAATACGGCTCCATGATAAGATGGGTCTGGTTTTGCCAGTGAAGGGAACTTGTCAGCGTTTGCCTTCCAGTCGAAAGTGCCTCCGTCTACGATGACACCACCTAATGATGATCCATGTCCGCCAATGAATTTCGTTGCAGAATGCACCACGATGTCAGCACCGTGCTCGATAGGACGGATGAGATAGGGTGTCCCAAATGTGTTGTCGATAATCAGGGGGATGTTGTGCTTGTGGGCAACTGCTGCCACTGCCTCAATATCTGTCACGTCGGAGTTGGGATTGCCGAAGGTCTCCGCATACACTGCCTTTGTGTTCGGCTGGATGGCAGCCTCTAGGGCGGCAAGGTCGTTCACCTTCACAATCGTGTTCGAGATACCTTGTGTCGATAAGGTATGTGTGATGAGGTTGAAAGAACCGCCATAGAGGTTGTCGGCTGCCACGATATGGTCACCGGCCTGTGCGATGTTCTGCAGGGCATAGGTCACCGCAGCGGCACCACTGGCGACAGCGAGACCGGCGACACCACCTTCCAACGCAGCCACGCGGTCCTCGAACACGCCCTGTGTCGAGTTGGTCAATCGACCATAGATGTTACCTGCGTCACGTAGTCCGAAGCGGTCGGCGGCATGTTGTGAATTACGGAACACATAGGAAGTGGTCTGGTAGATGGGCACAGCGCGGGCATCAGTGGCGGGGTCGGGCTGTTCTTGTCCTACATGCAATTGTAAAGTCTCGAAGTGTAGTTTCTTGTTGCTCATAATCTTTTATTTTTTTTGTTAATATGTTACTATGTCTTTAAAACATGTTATGATGTCTTTTCGACGTTGCAAAGGTACGGCGAAATCCGCATACCTAGAATAGCACAAATGGGGCATTCTGCATACCACGATTGTGGTATTTAGCCAAAAAGCCCCCTATTTATATATAAGGTATAATATAATTTCGTAACTTTGCAATGTCAAAGAATAACGTTTTTATGAGCAGAGAGAAAGAAATATATAAGGTGACCTTGGTGGGCAGTGCGGGTAATGCGGCATTGCTGACCTTTAAGTTCATAGCAGGTATATTAGGCAATAGCTCGGCAATGATTGCTGATGCCGTTCACTCATTGTCAGACTTTGTGACGGACATCCTGGTGCTGGTGTTTGTCAGTATTAGTGCCAAACCTCAGGATCGCTCCCATGATTACGGACACGGGAAATTTGAGACCATCGCCTCGTTCCTGATAGGTCTTGCATTGATAGTAGCTGCAACGGGTATCGTGGTGTCTGGTACGTTGAAGCTGCTGTCTTGGTGGGGTGGCAGTCAATTGGAGGCACCAGGATGGATCGCATTATGGGCAGCGTTGTTTTCCATTGTCATTAAGGAGTTGCTTTACCAGTATACTATATGGAGGGCTAAGGAGCTGGACTCCCAGGTGATGGTTGCCAATGCCTGGCATCATCGTAGCGATGCTCTCTCGTCGATAGGTGCCGCCTTGGGTATCGGTTTGGCTATCTGGTTGGGGCAGCGGTGGACAGTGCTGGATCCTGTCGCCTCCATTGTCGTGGGACTCATGCTGGTCAAGGTCGCTTACGATTTGCTCAAGACAAGTGTCAATGAACTGACGGAAAGCTCTTTGCCACCAGAAACAGAACAGGAGATCCTGCAGATTGTCCAGTCGTTTGGTGATGTGCGGCAGCCTCATCATCTGTGTACCCGTCGGATAGGCAGCCGTATCGCTATCGAGATACATGTGCGGATGGACGGAGGGTTGTCGTTGAATACTGTCCACGAACGTGCTACAACCATTGAGCGGAAATTAAAAGAGCGTTTCGGGCCAGATACACATGTGTCGCTCCACATGGAACCTGTCAAAACGTCATCAGGAGAAAACCTGGAAGAGCAGTCTCATCATAAATAATCTCAATTTTTTTTGGTTTTTTCTTTGAAATACACTATCTTTGTCGGAAGAATAATAAACACATAAGATTATGATAGACGTAAAACAGACATTAGCCTCGGCAGAGGAACGCATGGAGATGGCTGCCATGTTCTTGGAGGAAGAACTGAATCGTGTCCGTGCAGGACGTGCCAATGTTGCCATCCTTGATGGTGTACGTGTAGAGTCGTATGGTTCTAAGGTGCCCTTGAACCAGGTTGCTAACATCTCAACACCGGATGCCCGTACCATAGCTATCAAGCCTTGGGACAAGAAGCAGATCCGTGACATTGAGAAGGCGATTATGGATTCTGATGTGGGTATCACACCAGAGAATAACGGTGAGATTATCCGACTGGGTATCCCACAGCCTACCGAGGAGCGTCGTCGTGACTTGGTGAAGCAGTGTAACAAGATTGCTGAGAAGGCAAAGGTGGAGGTGCGTAATGTCCGTGCCGACATCAAGGACAAGTTGAAGAAAGCTATCAAGGACGGTCTCTCCGAGGACAACGAGAAGGATGCTGAGAACGACCTGCAGAAGTTGCACGACAAGTATATCAAGAAACTTGACGACTTGATGGAGGCGAAGAACAAGGAAATCATGACTGTCTAGTCGGCAGTTGACAATTGATGGTTGACAGTTGAAAGGACTTGTCATTAAGAATACGGGCAGTTGGTACACCGTTCTGACGGACGATGGATCAACTGTCGATTGTAAGATAAAGGGTAATTTCCGGTTGCGTGGCATTCGGAGTACTAATCCTGTAGCGGTAGGTGACAGGGTTGAACTTTCCTCCCCCTCAACAGGGGGAGGTCAGGAGGGAGTCTGTTTCATTACCGAGATAGAGGACCGTCGCAATTACATCATCCGCAAGAGTATCAACCTGTCGAAACAGAGTCATATCCTTGCCGCTAATGTCGATCAGGCTTTGCTGGTGGTGACTGTGGTGAAGCCGGAGACCTCCACGACGTTCATCGACCGCTTCCTTGCGTCGGCAGAAGCCTATCGGGTACCTGTTATCCTGTTGTTTAACAAGACAGACTTGTTAAACGAGGATGAGCAGCGTTACCAACAGATGATGGTCGACCTCTATGAGACCGTGGGGTATGAGTGTCACGCTATCTCTGCGGAACGAGGTGACGGAGTAGAGGAACTGCGTCCCTTGCTGGAAGGTAAGATCACGTTGCTGAGTGGTAATAGCGGGGTGGGGAAGTCGACACTCATCAACCGGTTAATACCTCATGCCAACCAGCGTGTGGCGGATATCAGTGAAGCTCATCAGACGGGTATGCATACCACCACCTTCTCCGAGATGATTCCACTGACAGCAGACCGCTCAACGCTAACCGAGACATCCTGGCTCATTGACACTCCGGGTATCAAGGGCTTTGGCACGTTTGATATGGAGAAGGAAGAGCTGACAAGTTATTTCAAGGAGATCTTCGAGTTCTCGAAACAATGTCGTTTCTCTGATTGTACCCATACCCATGAACCTGGGTGTGCCGTCTTGAAAGCGGTGGAAGACCATTATATCGCACAGAGCCGATACCAGTCGTATCTCTCGATGCTGGAAGATAAGGATGAAAATAAATATCGCGAGGCGTTTTGAGCTTCGCGATATTTATTTATTTAATGGTTATCGTATATTTCGACATGAAAGAGGCACCTGGTAACAGGTGGTTCATCAAGGGTTTGTCCTTGAACTCGCCACGGAAGTCACGAGGGTCACCAATTCCATACCACGGCTCGATGCAGACGAAGGGTGCCTGCTTGTCGTAGGGACTCCAGAACGCACAGACCGGTGTCTTGTAGTCGACAGTCACAGCGGGCTCACCATTAGTATCCATCAGCATGGCGCGACGGGTCTGGCTCTTGTGAATCTTCACGCTGTCGTTGCGGAAGAAGTTGTTCGATATCTCCATGATACCCATATCAGCCTCCAAAGGAACCTCCACCATGTCGTGACTGCCGTCGGCATAGCTTTTCAGAGCCTCCATCGGTTCTTCGTTGTCGAGCTTGATCATACCCTCCAGTTTACCACCGGGCATATTGAAGGCAGGGTGTCCGCCAATCTGGAAGTGGATCTCACGGTCGTCGGTGTTCTCCACATGCCAGATGACATGAACCTTATTGTCTTCTAAACGATAAGTGATGGCAAGGTTGAAATGATAGGGATATACCTTCAGCGTCTCTTCGTTGTCATGAAGGGCGAAGGTCACTTTGTCTTGTGTCTGACTGATCAGTGTGAACTCACTGTCGCGGGCAAACCCATGACGGGGCAGGTGATATTCCTTGCCGTCGACACGGTAGGTGTTGTCGTTGACGCTACACACCAGAGGGAACAGGATAGGTGAGTGACGAGGCCATTCCGGACCAGCCTGCCACATATACTCACGCCCCTCGTTGTCTCTCACACTCTGAAGCTCGGCTCCCTTCTCTGCGACTTTGATCGTCAGCAGACCGTTACTTAGTTCTATCATGCTATTTGATTCGTTTTAGGTTGGCTTTCATGTCACTGTCATCCACCATCAGCAGCTCACCGTCATCACTGAGTATCATCTTGGAACCGTTGTCCTCAATCTTAATGATATTGTTATTGGCAGTGTACCTCGACTTATAGTTGTAGAACTTCGTCTTCAGCGTCAGGTCAGCCTGCCACATCTTGCGGTTAGCCCAGCTGACACCCAGTTCTTTGGCACGCTCCTTGTCATACACAATCTTCATGCGCATTTTCATGTCGTGGCTATTGATGAACTCAATGGTGACAGTCATGGTGAAAATCTCATTCATCACATACTCTCGTTCCTTCCTTTGCTCAGCTGTCTCGTTCTCTTTCTCACCGAGTAGATGACTGACACTCATGTAACCGTTGTAGTAAATACGTCCTTTCATGTCTTGAGCATGTATGCTGAGTGTCAGCATCATGGCAAAGATGATTGATAAAATTCTTTTCATATTATTTGTTTCTTGTGATTTGGTTGCAAAGATACAAAATAATGACGGAAAAGAGTATGATATGTTTTGGTTTTTTTCTTACTTTGTCGTATCTTTGCATCATGAATCTGAAAGACCAACGAATTGCCGTATTGCTCTCTGGGGGAGTAGACAGCTCTGTAGTGCTGTATGAACTGGTACGACAGGGCTTGCGTCCTGACTGTTTCTATATCAAGATAGGTCCTGAGGAGGAAGAGGAGTGGGACTGCTCTTCGGAGGAAGACTTGGAGATGGCGACAGCTGTCAGTCATAAGTATGGCTGTAAACTGGAGATTATCGACTGTCATCAGGAGTATTGGGACCAGGTGACTGCTTATACGATGGAAAAGGTACGTGCAGGCCTTACCCCTAATCCCGATGTGATGTGCAATCGCTTAATCAAATTCGGAGCTTTCGATGAGAAACGAGGTCACGAGTATGACCTCATCGCTACGGGGCATTATGCCCAGACGGAAATAGACGAGGAGGGTAGGAAATGGTTAACGACGAGTCCTGATCCTGTGAAAGACCAGACTGATTTCCTGGCGCAGATCTATGACTGGCAGTTGAGGAAGGCATTGTTTCCCATTGGACATATGATGAAGGAAGAGGTACGTGTGATTGCTGAGCGTGAGCACTTGGTGAATGCCAAGCGTAAGGACTCACAGGGTATCTGTTTCTTGGGGAAGATCAACTATAATGACTATATCCGCCGTTACCTGGGAGAGAAACCGGGTGATGTGCTGGAACTGGAGACGGGAAAACGCATCGGACAGCATAAGGGCTTGTGGTTCCATACCATCGGACAGCGTCACGGTCTGGGCTTTGGTGGTGGACCGTGGTTCGTGGTGAAGAAGGATATGCGGCAGAACATCCTGTATGTCAGCAAGGGCTATGACCCACAGACGGCATATAAGCAGGAGTTCAGAATTCATGACCTTCACCTGTTGACGGCTCAGATAGACACTTCTACGATCTGTTTCAAGATTCGTCATACCCCAGAGTTTCATCGTGCGAAGGTGGAGACTATAGGGGATGGTGTCTATCAGATTCTTTCTGACACTCCCATCCATGGTGTGGCACCAGGTCAGTTCTGTGTGTTGTACGATGAGGCACATCATCGTTGTTATGGTTCAGGTGAAATTACCGTTTAACACTTTTTGATTCTAAACTCTCGTCATTTCATTTGTTTTTTAGTACTTTTGTACCCTATGAATGGAAACGTGCTGAATAAGACGGAGTGGAAAGAAAATGTGATTCTTGTCGATGCTGATTATGTCGACAAAGTCGCATTTGACCTGATAGTGAACTTCGAGCGTATGATTGGTCGTCGCATTCCGCAGGCAGATATGGCAAAATGGCTGGAATGCATAGCGTTAGATGGAGGAATGAAATACCCTACGACATCTACCCAACCTACAGAACCTGTCCAACAAACACAGGTCATCCTTCTTCATCAAAAACAGCAGATGGATAATTTCCAGCCCTCCGCATTGGCAGATGTAGACGGTAAGGCGTTCAGTGGTCCATTGGGAGAGTTCCTCATCAGTTGTGTTCCTGTGGAGGAGATGGTGACTGCCGAGGACTTGTTTATCGATTCTATGCAGATTATCTGTAATAGTGGGGATGTGAAACGGGTGATGGTGATTCCTGATGCTGACCATATATATAATAAGGTACGTGCGGGACTCCGTCATGCGGATGACAATAAACATATCACCGTGTTCAGTATGCAGCCGATGGAGGGTGGCAACTACCGACAGGAGATCCTGGGCTACTCGCTGATGGCGGCGCTGGGTATCAGGGCGGAAGAGATTAAAAATTGAAAAAAAAAATATAGACTATGGCAAGAGTATTGATGATTGGTGCTGGTGGCGTCGCCACTGTGGCAGCGTTTAAGATTGCACAGAACGCTGACGTGTTTACTGATTTCATGATAGCCTCACGTCGCAAGGCTAAATGTGACGCTATCGTAGAGGCGATCCATAAAAAGGGTTATGACATGCCCATACAGACGGCACAAGTTGATGCGGATGACGTGGAGCAGTTGAAGACACTGTTCAACAGCTACAAACCGGAACTGGTGATTAACCTCGCTTTGCCCTATCAAGACCTGACCATCATGGAGGCTTGTCTTGCCTGTGGCTGCAGCTATCTCGATACTGCCAATTATGAACCGAAAGAGGAGGCGCACTTTGAGTACTCATGGCAGTGGGCTTATCGGGAGAAATTCGAGAAGGCTGGTTTGACGGCAATCCTTGGTTGTGGCTTTGACCCTGGTGTGACCAGTATCTATACTGCCTATGCGGCGAAGCATCACTTCGACGAGATCCAGTATCTGGATATTGTCGATTGTAATGCAGGTGACCATCATAAGGCTTTTGCCACCAACTTTAATCCAGAGATTAATATCCGCGAGATCACGCAGAAGGGACTCTACTGGGAAGACGGGAAATGGGTGGAGACGGAACCGCTGGAGATCCACAAGGACCTGACCTATCCGAATATCGGACCACGTGACAGTTATCTGTTGCACCATGAGGAGATTGAGTCTTTGGTCATCAACTATCCCACCATCAAGCGTGCCCGTTTTTGGATGACCTTCGGACAACAGTATTTGAAACACCTTGAGGTGATTCAGAATATCGGAATGAGTCGTATTGACGAAGTGGAGTATGAGGCTCCGCTGGCTGATGGAAGTGGTGTAGCTAAAGTTAAGATCGTTCCTTTGCAGTTCCTGAAAGCTGTATTGCCTAACCCGCAGGATTTGGGTGAGAACTACGAAGGTGAGACGAGTATAGGTTGCCGCATCCGTGGTATCGGCAAAGATGGTAAGGAACATACTTATTATGTCTATAACAATTGCTCACATCGTGCCGCCTATGAGGAGACGGGTATGCAGGGTGTCAGCTATACGACGGGTGTTCCTGCCATGATCGGCGCAATGATGTTCTGTAAGGGACTTTGGAAGAAAGCCGGTGTCCATAATGTCGAGGAGTTCGACCCTGATCCTTTCATGGAGCAGCTCAATAAGCAAGGTCTTCCATGGCATGAGATACACGATGGTGACCTCGAACTCTAATTCGAAGTATCGAAAATAACTAAACATAACAACTATGGCAAAAAAAGAAATGGACGAGGGCGCAGCTATGAGCCCTCAGCAGGAAAAGATGAAAGCCCTGCAAGCTGCTATGTCGAAAATTGAGAAGGATTTCGGCAAGGGTAGTATCATGCGAATGGGAGATGAGCAGATAGAGAATGTGGAGGTGATACCTACAGGTAGTATCGGACTGAATGCTGCCCTTGGGGTGGGAGGTTATCCCAAAGGACGTATCATCGAGATATATGGTCCGGAGTCTTCTGGTAAGACGACTCTTGCCATCCATGCTATGGCTGAGGCTCAGAAGGCAGGTGGTATCGCTGCTTTCATCGATGCGGAGCATGCCTTCGATCGTTTCTATGCTCAGAAACTGGGGGTGGATATCGATAATTTGTGGATCTCTCAGCCTGACAATGGTGAGCAAGCATTAGAGATTGCCGATCAGTTGATTCGCTCTAGTGCCATTGATATCCTGGTGGTTGACTCTGTCGCTGCGCTGACTCCTAAAAAGGAGATAGAAGGGGATATGGGTGACTCTGCTGTCGGACTGCATGCCCGTCTGATGAGTCAGGCACTGCGTAAGCTGACGGCTACCATCGCCAAGACGAATACAACCTGTATCTTCATCAACCAGTTACGTGAGAAGATTGGTGTGATGTTCGGTAACCCTGAGACGACAACGGGTGGTAATGCCTTGAAGTTTTATGCCTCTGTCCGTCTGGACATCCGTAAGGTGACAGGTATCAAGGACGGTGACCAGGTGATTGGTAACCAGGTACGTGTGAAGGTGGTAAAGAACAAAGTGGCTCCTCCTTTCCGTAAGGCAGAGTTTGAGATCACCTTTGGTGAGGGTATCTCTAAGATTGGTGAGATCGTCGACCTGGGCGTAGAGTACGGTATCATTCAGAAGAGTGGTTCCTGGTTCTCTTATGACGGCTCAAAACTGGCACAGGGACGTGATGGAACGAAACAGTTGCTGAAGGATAATCCAGAACTATGTGAGGAACTCGAATCGAAGATCATGCAGGCAATAGCTGACAAAGCATAACTCAAGATATCTCAAAAAAGAAAGGCACTCTGTTGTGAGTGCCTTTTCTTTTGTTATTTCTTTGCTTTAGCGGCTGTTGTCCTGCGTGGGGTTCTGACACCTACCACCTTACCACTCTTGCTGAACTGAACGATCAGCCAGCTGTTGGTACGCTTGTAGGTCCACTCATAACGACCATCGTTGATGTCAGCCTTGCTCTCTGGCTCTCCGACAGCCATCTCCACCTCTTCCTCTGTCATACCCATTCCGACACGTCCCTCACGGATCATAGTGCGGGTAGCGGCATTGGTGTTCCTCAGCTTGCCTTCACCAAAGCCAAAGAGATAGCCGAAGTAGTCTTCCTTCTGTCCGTCAATGTCTCCTATGACACTCTCGTTGGTAAAGGTGACATCTTTCGTATAAGTACGACCGGTCTCTGTCTCAGACAGTGTCAAAGTGACATAGTTGCTGTTGCGGACAGGTGCCATTCCGTCAATACGGAATGCCATCAGCTTAGGAACTTTCACCACACGGTTGTCTTTTCCGCCACCTTTGGTTGTCATGCTGGTAGCGTATTTCGTATAGATGGTCTTACCCATATACTGTGCATAGTCGGTGGATACCTTCGTCTCACCTGTCATCAGGTCGAAAGAACCATAGAACGTGAATTTCTCGTTGTCCACGATAAACTCATCGTCACGCATACCACTATTGGTCCTACTCAATGCTACATTCTGGTAGAACTCATTGCCTCTCTTGTCGGCAACGATAATCTTCACAGGGAAGGAACGGGTACCGACACCAATGGCAACCACCTTGACCTCCATGCCTTTCTCTACCTTGACATCGTTATAGCTGTCACTGTCGTAGTCAACATCTACACGGTAGTCTGTGGCACGAGTGACCAGGGTGTGACCCATCAGCTTCTCACGGGCAATGTCCACATCTCCCAGATATGCCAAAGTGGGAACACCTGTCTTGCTGTAGCAGTAGTCCTCGAATTCTCCCTTTGGCAACTCGAAATAGTATTTCCTGTTGTCATCCTGACAAGTGAAGTTCATACGGGCACGACCATTCTGTCCCACAGAGTGGTTGTTGTAAATCATAATCTTACGACGAAGTTTACCACTGGGAACTTCCTTGCCGGTACCTGCGTCACGGAAAGTGTTGACTACCAAGTCGTACTTCTCTGGCAGCACCATGAACTTCATGCCGTCTTCCCAGTCACATAGACTGTAGTAACGGAAGTTCTGACTGACAAAGTCTGTTCCTGTAGGCGTTTCTTCTTTGGTAGTATTCTTAACTACCTTCGCCTCTGTTTTCTTTACTCCCTTTGTCTTGACGATGTAGGAGTCGGCACTCTGAGCCATCGCAATCGTTGTTGCAAAGGCGAGTCCCGTCAGAATAATCAGTTTCTTCATAGATATCTCTATTGATGTTTATTACGTAATAATGCTGCAAAGATATAAATTATTTTTGATACTTGTGCCAAAATGACGTGACAAACCGTCATTTTTCTTTGATTTTTTTGTTTTTGGCACATGCTTTGCTATAAAATCGTTGACATTTCATGCATATTAATAATAAAAAAAGATACAATTATGGGAAAAATTATTGGAATTGACTTAGGAACAACCAACAGCTGCGTTGCCGTTTTCGAGGGTAACGAGCCTGTGGTAATCGCAAACAGCGAGGGTAAGCGTACGACACCTTCTGTCGTAGGCTTTGTAGAGAATGGGGAACGTAAGATTGGTGACCCTGCCAAGCGTCAGGCTATCACGAACCCGAAGAAGACCGTTTATTCTATCAAACGCTTCATGGGTGAGAACTGGCAGCAGACGGAGAAGGAGATCTCGCGCGTACCTTATTCTGTAGTCAACGAGGGTGGTTATCCTCGTGTGGATATTGATGGTCGTAAGTACACACCGCAGGAGATCTCCGCAATGGTACTTCAGAAGATGAAGAAAACCGCAGAGGATTATCTCGGACAGGAGGTGACGGATGCCGTTATCACTGTTCCTGCTTACTTCTCTGACTCTCAGCGTCAGGCTACTAAGGAGGCAGGACAGATTGCCGGTCTGAATGTGCGTCGTATCGTCAACGAGCCTACTGCCGCTGCGCTTGCCTATGGTGTTGATAAGGCTAACAAGGATATGAAGATTGCCGTCTTCGACCTCGGTGGTGGTACGTTCGATATCTCTATCCTGGAGTTTGGCGGTGGTGTATTTGAGGTTCTGTCTACCAATGGTGATACACACCTTGGTGGTGATGACTTCGATCAGGTCATCATCGACTGGCTGGTACAGGAGTTCAAGAATGACGAGGGTGCTGACCTGAAGGCTGACCCGATGGCTATGCAGCGTCTGAAGGAGGCTGCAGAGAAGGCAAAGATTGAGTTGTCCAGCTCTACCTCTACAGAGATTAACTTGCCGTATATCATGCCAGTAGGTGGTATTCCTAAGCACTTGGTGAAGACCCTTACTCGCGCTAAGTTCGAGCAGCTCGCACATGGTCTGATTCAGGCATGTCTGGCTCCTTGTCAGAAGGCTATCGCTGATGCTAAGCTGAATACTTCTGATATTGACGAGGTCATCCTCGTAGGTGGTTCAAGCCGTATCCCTGCTGTTCAGGAACTCGTGAAGAATTACTTCGGTAAGGAGCCTTCAAAGGGTGTGAACCCCGATGAGGTGGTTGCCGTTGGTGCTTCTATCCAGGGTGCTATCCTGAACAAAGAGGGTGGTGTAGGCGACATCGTACTGCTTGATGTTACTCCGCTGACTTTGGGTATTGAGACAATGGGTGGTGTGATGACCAAACTGATCGAGGCTAACACGACCATTCCTTGCAAGAAGAGTGAGGTGTTCTCTACTGCCGCTGATAATCAGACAGAGGTGACCATCCATGTATTGCAGGGTGAGCGTCCTATGGCTGCACAGAACAAGTCCATCGGACAGTTCAACCTCACAGGTATCGCTCCCGCACGTCGTGGTATTCCTCAGATTGAGGTAACCTTCGATATCGATGCCAATGGTATCCTCAAGGTTTCTGCCAAGGACAAGGCTACAGGTAAGGAGCAGGCTATCCGCATCGAGGCTTCTTCTGGTCTGTCACAGGATGAGATCAACCGCATGAAGGCGGAGGCTGAGCAGAATGCTGAGAATGATAAGAAGGAGCGTGAGCGTGTCGATAAGTTGAATCAGGCTGACTCTATGATCTTCCAGACAGAGAACCAGTTGAAGGAGATTGGCGACAAGATCCCTGCTGAGCACAAACCTGCTATTGAGAATGCCCTCCAGCAGTTGAAGGATGCCCATAAGGCTGGTGATATCGCTGCTATCGATACTGCTATCGCAGCCCTTAACAATGCTTGGCAGACAGCCTCGCAGCAGATGTACCAGGGTGCACAGGCTGGTCCTCAGCCCGGTGCTGACCAGCAGCAGGGTCCCTTCTACAACCAGCAGGCTAATAGCCAGCAGCAAGCCCCCAAGGATGACAACATCCAGGATGCCGACTTCGAGGAGGTCAAATAATACTATTTGCAATAATATGAATATGGGCGTAACCACTCGTGTTACGCCCATATTTTTTTGTTATTCTTGCAAAAACATATAACCTTATAACATGATGGGGGGCAAATGCCGATGTACAAAGGGATTGACGCATGTTATATGTTGCTCAAACATATAACATACATATAACATCCTTATGCACTCCTGAGAGGGACTACCAGATAGTGGGGGCGGTTGTTGTATAACAGGTGCTCGATGCCCAGGTCCTTCATGGCAAGTCCCAGATGTATCTTGGTACTTCTATCGCCCTTGACGGACGGGTATTCTTGTTGGATGAACTGCAGAATCTGTCTGCTGTCGAGCTTTTTGGGATTTTCACCTTCCTTGGGTTTCCTGAAGCATACCTGAATCATCTCAGAAATGTCTTTCTGCTCCATGTAATTGAGGTTCAGCTCTTGGATACGAGCCACTTCCACATTGTTAAACCAATAGGGTGCCTTCAACTCCCTGATCTCATAGAGAACCTGTGCATACAACTGCTCATAGTCAATCTCTTCCTCGTTGTCGATGAGTTGTCCTTGGGGTACCGCCAGACAGATGTATCGGCGTGAACCAGTGGCATCCGTCAGCGGATGGGGATTGTTGGTGGTGGCGACGAAGGAGGCAAACCTTGGACGGTCTTCTTGCGAGCAGCCGAAGATAGGACGACCGTTGACCTTCGACTTCGACAGGGTCTGTTTCAGATGGGCATGCTGACTGGGACGGATGGCCTCCAACTCGTCGAGGTTCACCAGCAGGTTGTTGGTCAGTGCCATCTCCTTGTCGAACTTGTTCGAGAGGTTCAGGTGGTCGAGGAAGTACTCTCGCAGATGGGGTGGGAGCAGTCGGGTGACGAAGGTTGTCTTACCACATCCCTGTGCTCCTATTAAAGTAGGTACGCACTCGTTACCATGGATGGTGTCCATTTGCAACCAGTGGGCGACCGTCGAGCGGAGCCATACGGCAAGGAACCCATGCTGCTCTGTCGAGATACCAGGTAGTCTGCCGAACAATTTTGCCACATGGTTCTGTCCGTCCCATTGGGGTAGGTGCTCCAAGAAATCCTGAATCGGATTGAACGTTGGAACAGCCTCAGAATGAATCAGTTCCAGAATGTCCGTCTTGGGTTTCCCATCACAGATGTCCTCCTTTTTGGCATGGATGATGATACTGTTCAGAGCCTCCTGCGTCAGTGTCCGATAGACGGGCACCTCAGCAGGAAGGGTAGCAAACTCAATCTTCCCGTTCAGCATGTTGCGACGGAAAAGATAATTGTCTTGGAGGAACAACTCTGCTTCCAGAGCAGCCTCCAGCGAAGGCGCAATAGCCTCGCCATGAATGGTTAATTCTTGCATAAGATTTGATTAGAGGTTAATACTAGTTGACGTATCAGTTAGCCTGACAACAATCATCTGCAAAGGTAATACATTTAACACGCCTTGTCAATAGTTTTGGCAATAAATCGTGCAAAAATATGTTAACAGAATTGAGATCAAAGGTTAATAAATCTAAAACGCATAGAAGTATGTTATATGTATGTTATATGTTTGGGCAACATATAACATACGTCAATCCCTCTGTACATCGGCGTTAGAGCCCCCTCATGTTATAAGGTTATATGTTTTTTGAAAATACATAAAAATCTGTTACCGACTGAAGGGAACTCAGTTACCGACTGATCCCTGTTTTGTTACCGACTGAGGTCCACTTTCCTACCGACTAAAGCCCCCTTTCCTACCGATTGAAGCCCTAAATCGGGTCAATTAAAGCCTCCATTTGCTTAAGATATCGTTCATCACTTGTTCCGATACCTTCTATGGGGGTATTAAGATACCTCCCATGAGTGTTAGGAAGCATCCCCAAGGGGGTATAGAAGGTATCTCCAAGACCTTTGGGGATTATCCCCAAGTCCCACGGAGCCCGTACCTTCACCCTTCGGAGGCGGCACCTTCACCCTTTGGAGGCGGCACCTTCATCCCTTGGAGGCGGCACCTTCACCCTTCGGAGGCGGCACCTTCATCCCTCGTTGAGTCATATATTCTTATAACGTTTTCGATTTCTGCTTTATTGTTCTACATCATCACTAAGCAAACCTCACCTGCATCATGGGACATGGCACAGGTGAGATGGGGTCACCATAAAATGCGAATGACAAGTTTAAATCAGGACATTCAAAATAGAATCTTGCATCCATTGCCCTTCTCTTATCTCGACTGCATAATTCTTCAACGTATTCTTTTTGGAACGCGTCCTTCATATCATCCGGCAAGAAACTCTTAATCAAATCAAAAAAGCTCGTCAACTCGGTATAATACAGGTAAGGCGTATTGTTAAAGCAATAAACAAATAGTGCAGATTTAGGTTCTCCATTACAACCAAAGTGCTCATCAACAAGGAAACAAGCGTTGAACAGTCCGAATACGGGGGATTCCATCAATTTGTAGTGAGCTCCATCCTCTTCTTCACGTGGATGTCCATATTGTCTAATGCTTGACAACAGGTTCTGTAAGCTATATTCCTTATTTACTTCTTCAAGTATAAGGTCTTCAAATTGTTTTGGTGTGAGAACTTTTGTAACAACATTGTATTTAGAAAACATTGCTTCTGCCTTTCCTCTCATTTTTCTGTCACCAGAGACTAATATGTCACATTTTGACGCATAGAAGATGTGGCTAGCGTCAGCATCAATATTAGTAAACGATTTATCCTTATCTTCTGGTCGGAATCCACACATATCAAGTGCCAGACACAAAGACTTGAATCTAGCCTCCTCATTCATCATATTACGAATGCTATTGACTTGTGAAAGGGATAATTCCTCAATCGTGAATTGGGAATTAATGGATTTCAGACCTTTGTTGATTATCTCAAACACCTCTTCCGGATTAGCACCCTGTATTCTCTTTTGAACACTATCGGGAAAGCTCTTCCTGACATTTTCTTTAAACTGTTGAAAGATTTGCTGTGGGAACCAGTCTGTCTTCTGAATGATTTCTAAAGGAGTGCCAATTAAATCAATATAATCTTCAGGCAAGCAGAAAAGAGGATTGGTCAAATTGTTTTCATCTTCAAATTGGAGTAAATGTTTTCCGCATATTTCGGTAAGTGTAGCTATATCTCTCTGGTAAAATGGATTATTTTCATCCTTACTAACTTGAAGGTCACGAATGTGTGCATTGGAATAGGGGAAGATGAACAAATGTCCATATTCCTTTATCAGTTCATACAGTTTCGGATGCCTCGTCTGTATGTTATTGATACTATTCCAATCTAAATATATCTTTAGCATGACCTAATTTGCTATTGTTCTGTTTCACATCCTTCTGTTTCATTGATCTTTATACTTCCAAACATAACCCTTATAAGGTTCTCCACTTTGTACGTGTTCCCACATCCTGTTACGAGGAGCATCTATCGCCCTTGCAGCCTCAGAAATAGAAGAAAATGTAGCAATTTCTACGCCATCAAAGATTTGGCACACTTTACGATTGCGGAGATTCTTCCAACCATTCAATGCATACAAGTCGATACCTTTTTTCCTACAATAGTTGTCAATGTCCTTCCTTGCTTTACTTAGTTCTAATAAGCTTTTATATGGTGCACAAATCTCCTTTATTTCTTCGATAGTGTATTGGTATGGTGCATGTTGCACTCTTTTCAATGATTCCAACAAATCATCCCAATGATTCTTTTTTATTACATTATACACGTTAGGGTCATTATTCACTAAATCTCTGAGGAATGTGTACTTTCTCACGATCTCCTCACAAGCTGCTCGCGTCCACTTTGTAGGGCTTCCATAACAAAAGCCCTTCAACTCCTCATGCCAGCCTTGTTTTACCGCTATTCTGTAGATATGCGCAAAACGCTTTTTTACTTCAGAAACGAATGCGCATTGCTCATATGCTTTCTTGCATTGTTCAAAATCAACTTCTATTATTTCTTTGGATTCTTCTGTTTTTGGAATTATTGTCTTTTTAGGTTTCTCCACCTTTTCACTTTTGGCTACATATTTGACAGGTTTGGGATAACGTTTTCTTAAAAGGCCTGCATCTCTTAATAAATGATAAGCCTTTTTGGAGTAATTACTTAGTTCTTTTATATTTTTGAAGTACTGAGATATATCCCATGCTTCTTCAACGGTCTTAATCCTACCATGCATAATAATAGTAGGTCTCAATTCGTTGAAAAGATTATTATTCTTCAAATAGGTCCATAAAGTATGGTTCTTTAGTCTAATTATTTCTATAGACTTGTAATTGTCAGCCTCCCTTAGAGCCTCTTCCTTCGTATATCCTTTTGGTTTTCCAAAAACATCGTCAAGCATATTATTTTCGAAAAGCACTCTGTATGCCCATAAACAATCAAATCTTAATTGGCTACGATTCTCATAATGTCCTTTACGGACAACAAGGAGTGCATCCTCGATGGTATGATGAGTATGAATAACCCTGTTAGGGAATAGTTCATTAAGCAGTCCTTTGTAACGAGATTGTATGGCTTCGTAGGCACCTGGATACTGCTCAGCAAATACTGCTAAAACATATCCACATTCTTTAGCCTTTTCTCTAATTGCTTTTTTGCTCCATTTTATTGGATAATAAATGCCAACGGAACTTTCACGTTCTCCTGTCTTGGCTCTATTAAGTATATGCCACCCTTCCACTTTATAGTGAGTGACCCAGAATTTTTCTCTTTTTCCACTTTCATGAACAGGAACATCTCTCTCTAATTGCTTTGGTTTGGGAATAATACATTTACATTCTTCTGCAAACCGATAAACGGAAGAGTCTTCACTATTGCGATGCTGCCAATCTCTTTTAATCAAGCTGTTTGTCAAGCCAACATACACAGATTTCTGCTCAACAAATTCATAAGCATAGATGTATTTTGCTTCTTTATTGTAATCAGCAGTTTTAGGTGGAAGTTTCTTCAACCAAGTATAATTTTTTAACCAACCATTACTTCTGGCTTTATTATAGGCACCTGAAGCTTTTGTGCTAAAATCAAAAACGTATTCATATTTACGTGCTTCTAGTTCACAAGTTTCTTCATTCCATTTCTTTGCATTACCAGAACAATATGGACAACCCTTACCTTTTAAATGATTAGTTGGAGTCTGCCAGAAGTCACCATGTATAGGACACACGATACAGACCTTAGTTTTTCCGTTTACATATTCTACTTTATGATATTCGTATAGTCCTCCATGAATTTTTGTTGCCTCTTTGATAAACTTTTCCACAGGTTTACGCTGAAGTCTACTTCGTCTAGCGTCGTAACATTTGGGACAGGCTTGGTTGCTAGAAAAGATATTATCAGGCCGCATAGAGAATTCCCCATGTTCAACACCATCTGCATCCCTTTCATGGCATACAAGCGTAATGGGAACTTTCATGGCTTTATATTCCACCTTTTTATAACTATAGCGGTCACCAAAGATAGAACGAAGTTTCTTGATTATTTCCTCCTGAGTATATGATTGCCTTTTCTTTTTGGGCTTTGAAACGTCAATCTTATAGGATAGCCACGTATAATTCTTCAGCCAATGATGCTTCAATGCCGCATTATAAGCATCTTCACTTTGCGTTCTGAAAGATTTCATATCTTTATAACGAGAGGCTTCTTCGTAACATTTAGTTTCAGTCCAAATTCTTAATTTGTCTGCATTAACTTCAGTAGCACATTTTTTACACCCTCGACCAGCGGTATGGTGAGAAGGTCTTTGCCAGAATTCTCCATGTTGCTTACATATTATGCAAACATCTGTTTGTGCATCTACATACTCCACCTTGGAATAATCATACTTATCCCCATGCACCTCTCGGGCTTTCTTGATGAATTCTTCAGTGGTCAGCTTTTTCATAATCTTAAATAGTTTACACCTTCAAATGCTCATACAATTTCAGCCTCAGCACCTCGCCATTCTCAAATTCGAACTGGAACTTCTTGCGATTGAACCTTGGATTGTTCTTGTGGATGATCTGATGATAGTTCGGGCTGATGATAATGATGTTCGTGGAGTCGTTGTTCTGCGAACGGGTGAAGTAGTTCTGTCAACTTGCGATTATATTCCTTGCACAGTGCTTTCGCTTTTTTCTTATCCGTCAACTGTCTAACTTCTGAATCGTATTGACGCATCAGGCTTTCAGCCTCTTTGAGAATCTTGCGAGAGATTGGCTCGAAGTTACAGGACTCACCATCAACTGCAACCATAGGGAATCGACGCTGAGCATTGAGGCCCTTTTCGTCAAGCGAGTACCATGTTACAATACAGAAATCTTTATTGCCAGTACCCCCTTTCACCTCGTTTACCTCCATCAAAACAAGAGGGTGCGGGGCTATTTCTACTAAGGCATCGCCTTTCTTGAAACGTGGAGTTCCTTCCTTTATTTCGTTGTCAATCTTACTCATATTGCATTAATCAATATTATTCAACTTCCATACCTTAGCCTGTTCCGTAAGACGGTACATCTGTTTGGGGTGATTAGGCTGGTCAGGATATTTTCTTTCTATAGACCCATCACAAAGTGCTGGATTTATATAATTATCACGGAAAGTCATTCTATGTTTAATACCACATAGCTCCATCATTTTGCTGACATTTAAATACTCGTCATGCATTTGTTGAACCAACTTTTCTACTTGAACGGAACTTGGACGATAGTTAGACGGTACTTGGACGGTACTTGGACGGTCAAACTCTTTTTCGGATGTCCACTCTGCCATCAATGTTGCCTTCAAGATGAATGCATCGACATGGAATGATGGGATAGCACAACCTTTTGTTTCCAATTCGCTACAGATACGGTCAATACCCTCGCCAAACTCCTTGACATACTTGTATGCCTTTAGGTATTGGGCGATCTTGGGATTACGAGAAAAGTGGGTATGACGTATGTTGTCTGGTCTCACTAGCCCAGGCAAGTCTCCTGGAGTCTCAAAGACAAGGCGATCGTCGAACATCTTTATCTGTATCTCGGTGCCTTTGATGTTGTAGGCTCTGTGACAGCAACTATTGACAACCATCTCTTGTATGGCGTACTTTGAGTAGTTGCGACGAGTAACGAAAACACCATGCTCTCCGAGGAATGAGTGTTCACTGACTTGCGTTTCCAAATAGCTGATAGTGCTTCGAACCTGCTGAAGTATGGCACCCTCGAATGTCACATCCTTGATAACATTCATGTCTCTGCCCACTTTCTCCTCTTTTCCTTCATAACGGATGAAGCGAGTGCGGGCACGAGGGAAGAAACGCTGTGGATT
This sequence comes from Prevotella sp. tf2-5, assembly GCF_900115435.1. GTDB lineage: Bacteria > Bacteroidota > Bacteroidia > Bacteroidales > Bacteroidaceae > Prevotella. The sequence continues at coordinate 77,129 of NZ_FOWK01000007.1, read as the reverse complement.
CTTGCCAAAGAGAAGGATGCATGCAGTACTTACTTTCTGCTGCCCATCTGCCTCTATAACGAAATCATTATTCTCTCGCAGATACTCCATGCCAGACTTCCCATAGCCGATGACACTAATATAATCATTGACAAGAGTCATGTCAATATCATCGATGGTAGCACCATAAACATCCTTGTCTTCGTAATATCGTTCGCCCTTATCATAGAGGAGTTGCATGCGTTCGTCAAAGTTGAGTTTCTTGCTCTTGTCGCCAACACGCATGAAACATTCGTCCGCCTGATTGGTATGAAGTTGTCCGCTTGCAGGAATGTGCATCAGAAGAATGCGATTCTCCATACCACTATAATCCGTACAAGGAAGATACTCGCACCTAACTTTTACAGACGGATTGCAGAAATCAAAAGGAACGCGAAGCAACTCATTGAGCCGTTCCTCGTTTCCATCAATCCCTTCTATTCTGCGAGTCTTATCAGAAACGCCAATGGCAAGCACACCACCATCGGCATTAGCCATAGCCACAATGGGTATTGCTAATGCCTTGGGGTCAATCTGAATGCTCTTACAATCGAATGTCTGGCATTCTTTGCGAGCCTGTATTTCTTCTATTGTCATCATTTGATTATTTCTCTTGTTTGAATTCTTCCTGTCTTACCAACTCCTGCACCGGTACTTCAAGCGCATTGGCTATTGCAATGAGGGCTTCAAGGCTGGGCTGGGTGGTATTGGTGACCCACTTGGACACTGTAGCAGGATCCTTGCCGAGTTTGTCGGAAAGCCACTTATTGTTCAGGTCGCGTTCTGCGAGAACAACTCTTATACGATTTAACTTTGCCATGATAGATTACTGTTGTTTGACGGCAAAGTTACAAAAATTAATCGAAACAAATGCTGATATGCTCAAGAAACTCCATAAACAAGCCAAAATTTGATTAAAAGACCAATCATTTGATGAATACATGACAATATCCTGTCTAAAAAAAATAACGTGAAAAGATAGGAAATGTCGCAGATATTTCGTATATTTGCGACATAGTTTTATGTTTAACAAAAACCAAACGACAATGAAAGTAGGAGTCCCCAAAGAGATTAAGAACAATGAGAACCGTGTGGGCATGACACCATCAGGTGTTGCCGAGTTGATCAAACGTGGACATACTGTCTACGTACAGCATACTGCAGGGGAGGGCAGTGGGTTCTGCGACGAACAGTATCAGAAGGCAGGTGCGCAAATCCTCCCTGCCATCGAGGATGTCTACAGGGAGGCAGATATGATTGTCAAGGTCAAGGAACCTATTGAACCAGAATATCCGTTGGTCCGTAAGGGGCAGGTTGTCTTCACCTATTTCCATTTTGCCTGTGAGCAGGAGTTGACAGAGGCGATGATGAAGAGCGGTGCCGTATGTATCGCCTATGAGACGGTGGAGCGTGATGATCGCACACTGCCGTTGCTTATTCCGATGAGTGAGGTGGCAGGTCGTATGGCGACGCAGAATGGTGCCTACTATCTCCAGAAGACGAAAGGTGGTAAGGGTAAGCTGATGGCAGGTGTACCTGGTGTGAGACCTGCCCGTGTCCTTGTATTAGGTGGTGGTACGGTAGGTGAGGCAGCTGCCCGTATTGCTGCCGGTATGGGCGCTGAGGTGACGATCACGGACGTGTCGCTGCCACGGCTCAAACAGCTGGCTGCTGAGATGCCTGCCAATGTGCATACCCTTTATTCCTCCGAACATAATATCCGACAGGAACTGCCTACTACCGATATTGTCATCGGCTCTGTGCTCATTCCTGGTGACGCGGCTCCGAAGCTGATTACCAAGGACATGTTGTCACTGATGGAGAAAGGCACCGTTCTTGTCGACGTGGCGATTGACCAGGGCGGTTGTTTCGAGACCTCTCATCCTACCACCCATAGTGACCCTGTCTATATGGTTGACGGTATTGTTCATTATGCGGTGGCTAACATTCCGGGAGCTGTACCTCATACGAGTACTATCGCCCTTACTAATGCTACCCTTCGCTATGTCATCGCCCTTGCCGACAAGGGATGGCAGCAGGCATGTCGTGATGATATCTCCCTTCGTCGGGGTGTCAATATGATGGATGGCAAATGTACCTATGAGGCTGTCGCTAAGGTATGGGGACTCCCCTATACACCATTAGAGCTGTAAAGAATCTTTACAGCTTATGCTCTTCAAGGAAGCCCCCTGCGGCAGATAGTGAGCAGAGTGAAATTATATCAACAGGAAATGCTAAAATCGGTAGAATATTTGCTTATTAAAAAAATAAGCCGTAATTTTGCACCCGTTTTTAATAAATAGGTATGAGAAAGGTATTAGTAGGATTTTTGATGTTCATGGCAGTTGCCTTGAACATCAGTGCGCAGGATTTAAACCTGCCAGGACTTACATCGCCTGTGAACGTGAAGGTGACGGACGTAGGCAGGATGTCAGCCGATGTGGAGGAAGAAGTTGTTACCGACTCGCTGACGGGTCGGCAGGACACAATCTACCAAGTAGTTCCCAGGGTAGTATGGAAGTCGGAGGACGCCGACTTCATGAACGCACAGCATTCGCGCCGTGCAGTAACGACTTCGACGGTTAAAGGTAAGATACATGATAAGTTTGCCGAAATGACAGTCACTGTCTTTAAGTTCACTTACGAGTCTATCAACCACGCGGGAGAAACTGTCACGCTGTCTGGTATGGCTGCCGGTCCTGATCCCAAAGATGGTAGTAAGGTGAGTAATTTGTTGATTGGTACCCATATCACCATTACTTCCAACAGTGAGAGTCCCTCCGAAATGAAAACGTTTAAAGCTGGTGACTCAGGTGTTCTGTTTTCTATGTCTGGAAGCGCATCTTTGAATCTTACAACCGGCTTAAAAATAGGACAAAAGGTTGCAAAGGGAGTTGTAGATATAATTAAGACGGTCGGACAGCATTTAGTTTCCCCTGCCGATGCGATAAAGAATGATGTAAATAAGCTACATGATTGGATTAACGGTGTGGATCCCGCCCATTGTTTAGTGGTGATGCCCGATTATGAGGGCTATGGAGATACCCACTTACATGCGCACCCCTATCTCTATGAGGAACTGACTGCACGTCAGGTTCTGGACGGTGCAGTGGCTGCGCGCTATGCCTATCAGCATGATCCCGCTTTGAAAGATTTAACCTTAAAATTCCGTAATGACTGGCGAACAATCGTATGCGGTTATTCACAGGGAGGTGCCGTGGCTATGGCTACTCACCGCTTCATCGAACAGAACCATATGGACGAAGAGTTGCGCTTTACAGGTTCTATCTGTGGCGACGGTCCCTACGACCCCATGTCCACCTTGATGTACTACGTAATGAAAGACGTGGAGGGTAAGACTATGTCGATGCCAGTGGTGTTGCCGCTCATCGTCAAGGGAATGTTAGATTCTAACCCTTATATGCGAACGCACAAGGCCGAAGAATACTTTAACCCTAAGTTCTTAGAGACGGGTATCATGGACATGCTTAATGACAAAAAGCATTCAACGGGTGATATTGAGAATGCATTCAAGGATTTGTATAAGAACGGAAAAAATGGTAATGAGAATTACTATCGCGACATTTTGGAATCTAATGGCAATGCCAAGATGCGCAATATAATGAACGAGCAATGTCTTAAATACTTCACAGATATCTATAATAACTATAAGAATAAGTATAAGACGGCAGAGGGTATTCCCCTTCCCACTAAGCGTGGCGTGATGGAAGACCTGCACATGGCACTCGCAAGTAACGATATCACCAATGGGTGGACCCCGTCGCACCACATCCTGTTGTTCCACTCCCAAGCCGATACGACAGTACCTTACGACAATGCGGAGCGCGCTGTTGCCAAACTGGGCAAGTGGGCTGTGCTCCACACAGCGACTATGGGACACGACCACCTGGATTCTGGGGAAGACTTCTTTGCCGGTGCCTCAGAAGGTCTTGTGAAACTTGCCCTACAGGGTGACCTGCGCGTCGCCGTCGCTATCGAGACACTCATCAAATGTCCCTATAAAGACCAGAAGGCGGGTGACATTAAGAGTTGGTAAGTGAAATGTGAAATATGAAAAGTTTAAAGCTGAAAGAAATATGAGAAAGATATTATTCATCATTGCCATTCTCCTGCCGTCGTTAGCCTTTGCTGATCAGTTCAAAGCCAACATCAAGGCAGATGGAAAGGATATACCTGCCGAGTTCGTCACTATTGGCGACAATGCTTGTGCGCTGGGATCAGGATTCAATGCCTGTATCTCGCAATACACCAAGGGCAAGATTGTCATCCCCAAAGAGGTACAATATAACAAGAAGACTTATCAAGTACAGAAGGTAAATGCGTTAGCCTTCCGATTCTGTACGCAAATTACCATAGCCATTATCCCTGAGGGTGTCACCAGTATTGGCAACTTCGCTTTCATTGGCTGTACGTCGCTGTATGAGGTAGAACTGCCCGCTACGCTTCAGTCGTTAGGTTCTGGCAGTTTTATCAATCTGGCGAATCTGAAAACCGTAAAGTGCCAAGCCAAAACACCACCCACTTGGGAATATAATGATGTGTTCTATTTCTACAAGGACGGCATCGGTACCACTACATCGGTGACGTACGAAAAACACCTTTATGTACCTAAGGATGTTATAAGCGCCTATAAAAGCCATAAGCAGACTGATGATTCGAAAGGATGGAAAACTGCTGAAGGATGGGCTAACTTTACTGCTATTGACGATGGTACAGAGACTACATTCTACATTCACAATTACAATGATCTTAAAAAGTTTCGCGACAATGTGAATGCCCATGTTACTTATACAGGTGTAGAACTTGTTGCCGACATCGACTGTAACAATGAAACATGGGAGGTGAACATTGGTGACGATACTAAATATGCTTTCACAGGCATTTTCAAGGGTAATGGACATACCATCAGCCATCTGACAGTAAAAAACAAGTACGCAGGACTTTTCGCAAGAGTGCAGGGTGGACAAGTGAGAAACCTAACACTGAAGGACTGCACTTTCGAAGGAACTGAGACGGCTGGTGCATTATGCGGCAGATTGATTGGCTCTAGTAAATGCGTTATAGATTCAGTCTTTTCAGAAAACAATGTTGTTAAGTCAGCTATAGAATGCGGCGGATTAATTGGACATGTGTCTAGCCAACCTGCACAGATTAATAATTGTGTCGTCAAGGGTGGCAAGATCGAAGCCAGCAATTCTACCCAGTGGCTGGGCGGTATTGTAGGATATGTCGCCAACGCCTCGACAGCCACCAATGTCAGTGATTGCGCTGTGCTGGAGACGACAGCAACCCAAGTGAACAGCAAAGTGGGTCCTTTCATTGCTGGTGCAGAGAGTGGTGAGAAAGCTTATGTTGCTAACAGTTTTACAACATGGGATCTTGGCACCAGTCAGCAAAATAAAGTTGCACATGCGACCTGTGTTTACAAAGGAGCCCAATATGATTACAAAAACGATAAAGGTATTACTCATAGAATCAATTTCACCCCCAGCAAGAATGAGGGTTTGTTGGCTGTGGGTGTCTTAAAACTCAACAACTGGGTATATTGCCCAGGTGAATATCCGCTGCCAGCCTGCTTTGAGAATCGTATGCCAGAACCGAAGGTGAATGTGATGACGCTGCGCCCGAAATCTATGCCAAACGGTCGTATCAATGGTCTGACATTGGCAAACGAGGACCTTTCAGGTATCGATTTTACAGACTTCTACGGTGGCAGTAATGAAAAGAGCTTCATCAAATGTGAGTTCGTCACCACTCAGCTCTGGGTAGATGATAAGCTTGGTGGAGGTCTCGATCAGCATTTACTGCCCGTTACTAAGATGAAGATAACTGCCAATAATGGAGTGGAATACGATCGTGTGCTGGAAGCACATAAAACGGGCGAGAAAGTGGTCTATGACATCCCCATCTTTAAGACCAATGAAGACGGCACAGCCAAATTTGATGAAGACGGACAGCCCATTGTTGATGGATATGAAACGCTGGAGGAGGACGAATTCACCCCTGGTGTGTACCCCGTGTTGCTGCCCTATGAGACCACGATGCCCTTTAGCTGCCAAGTATTCAAACCTGCAAAGTTGGTCAGTGACCAAGATGGTTTAGCCACCATTGAATTGCAAGAGGTGGGGAACCGCGTCATGGAGGCCAATACCCCATACTATGTCGTTGTATTCTCTAACTTTGTGACACTCGGCACATATTCCAAAGCCACACTCGATCCCCAACACAAAAAAATCGGGTTGGGCAACTACGAGTTTACGGGTACGTCGTATTACCTCGACAAAGGTGCTGCCATTCAGAATAACCTTTATCAAGCCGATGAAGATGACGATTTGAAATGGCATGTGATGACTGCCGATAATCAGAAGGATGTAGATGTATCAGCCTTCAGGGCATTCTTCCGTTCCTTGACTGGAGAGAAGTCTGCCATTAAGCTGATTTTTGAGACCATATCTGATAAAGATTTTGAATACGAGGTGTACTTCGACGCTGACGACAACCGAACCCTCTATGTCACTAAGTATAAAGGCGAGGGTGGCGACGTGGTAGTTCCCAACACCGTCAAAGCCAGTGTGGGCGGCGAAGAGCAGGAAATGCCCGTAGTCTACATCGACGAAGAGGCATTCAAGGCTAAGGCCGACAAGATCCGTAGTATTGACCTGACTAAGTGTGAGAACCTGGATGGAATGTATGTTGATCGAAGCATGAAGGGTAACTCCTTCTATGGTTTGAAGGAGAGCACACTGGTGTTCACGCCTGAGAAGACAGCCTTCCCAAGTGTCAACGTCGTGGTGGGCAACATCTGCCAGAAACTGCTGCTGAAAGAAGGTGAGACCTTCTATTCTCCATACGACTTCAAGGCTGTTAATGTGGAATACGAGCGTGACATGGATGCCAATGACTTCTATACCATCTGTCTGCCATATAGTGCTCCAGCCAAAGATGGTGTGAAATACTATGCGCTGAGTGGTGTCAGTGGCGCTACCCTGCAGTTTAATGAGGTGACAGAGACAAAGCCGGGCGTGCCCTATCTGGTGGTGACCTCCTCATCCATCGAAGACCTTGACTTTGACGGTGATGACAAAACAACAACTAATGTTGTGAAGACCACTGTTGATGGCAGTGCGGTCAACGGCTATACCATGCATGGAACCTTCACCAAGCTCTCTCCTGCAGAGACGGTAGGTAAGTATATCCTGCAAGCCGGGAATAAATGGCAGAAGGCAAAGACGGAGAATGCCGCCGTCTATATTGATTCCTTCCGTGCCTATCTGACTGGTTCTGCCAATGCAAGGGAGCTGCTGGACTCAGAACTTGGTGATGGAACGACAGCCATTAAGAATATCCATACAACCGACAAGGACGGAACTGAGCAGTGGTATGACTTGAATGGACACCGCATCGACGGAAATCCTTCTAAGAAAGGTGTGTATATCCAGAAAGGAAAGATAGTCGTTTTACATTAAAATATAATAAAGATGACGAAGAAGTTAAAAGAATATACGGAGCCTCGTATGGAGGTGATAGAGATAAAATATCAGAGCCAATTGCTTATGGTCAGCGGTGTTTTGGATGAAACCCAGCCGCCAATCGGTCCGGCAAAGAGCCATGAGCTTGATCTTGATGATCTTAATGATCTCAATGATGTTTTTCTTTGGTTTTGACATGAAGCGGGAATGCTAAATAATTTGAGGAAGTTACCTTCCATATCGCTTTTTACATTCTCCTGGATTGTAAGTATCGGGATATTGTTGTTATACAATATCCCTTTCTTTCGTTATGTAGCAGCCAATACTAACGAAGGTACCGGCGGAAAGATATTTCTGCTGGTATCATTGGCTGTCATCATGTTAGTCCTCCATTTCATGATGACCTATCTGACCATGTTCTTGATGAGGACGGTGGGACGTGTCCTGCTTGCGATACTCTCGCTTATCAATGCCACAGCGGTCTATTTCATCCTCACCTATAGTGTGATGATTGACGCGACCACGATAGAGAACGTGTTCAATACCAGATACTCGGAAGCCTCGGGATTCTTCACCTGGTCGTTATGGCTCTCCATATTGCTCCTCGGCGTTCTCCCTGCTGTCTATTGTCTGCTGCAACCTGTCGTTTTGGGTAAGGCAAAGAAGATGGGCATCTGCTGTGGAGGCTCTTTGGCGGTAATCCTTGCAGTAGCATCGATGAATATCAGTCAGACACTGTGGATCAGTCAGCACGACACGGAACTGGGTGGACTGCTGCAACCCTGGTCTTATCTGGTGAACACCTGTCGTGTGGCAACGATTCATCTTGACAAACAAGCCGAGGAGATCAAACTTCCTGATGGTAAGATCATGGATGATGAGAAGGCGGTGGTGGTGCTCGTCATCGGTGAGTCGGCGAGAAAAGCCAACTTCCAGTTATATGGCTATCAGCGTGACACCAACCCGTTATTGTCGAAGCGACAAGGACTGAGGGTGTATCCGGCGACATCATGTGCCACCTACACCACAGCAGGAACCAAGGCTATTCTCGAACCAAAGAATACGGACAACCTGTATGAGCTGTTGCCGAACTATGCCTACAGGAATGGTGTCGACGTGTCTTGGCGTACGTCTAACTGGGGAGAGCCGCCCATACATATTGACGAATATCTTGTCAACGAGGAGCTGGGTGCCCAGTATCCCCAGGAGGACATGCACTATGATGGTGTCCTCTTTGCGGGACTCCGTGAGCGGATAGCGTCCAGCAAGAAGAGTAAGGTGCTGATCATCTTGCATACCAGTACCAGTCACGGTCCTAAATATGCCGACAAATATCCCAAGGAGTTTGAGGTGTACAAGCCGGTGGCAAAGAGTGTGGAGGAGGGGGAACAGCATGTCGGTATGCTGGTGAATGCGTATGACAATACCATACGTTATACCGATTACCTGTTGGACCATCTGATTGACACGTTACGTTCGATGGATGACTGGAAGAGTGCCATGATCTTTATCTCCGACCATGGTGAGTCGCTTGGTGAGAACAAGATGTTCATGCATGGACTGCCCATGCGACTGGCACCCAAGGTGCAGTATGAGATACCATTCCTGGTATGGACCTCGGAGCATTTCAGGGATTACAAGTCTGAGAAAGAACTGCCAGCAGTCCTTGAGCAGCATTATATCTTCCATTCCGTACTCAACCTGCTGTCCATACAGTCACCCGCATACGACAAGGACTTTGATATTTTCGCTCCCCATTTTAGCGAACCCCTTTCTCATACTGAACGAAGCCTCCATTAATGCAGATGAGTATCTTCTATGGGGGTGAACAATGCCTCCTATGAGTGATGCCAGGTGTCGTTATGGGGGAATAACAGATACTGCAATACCCCTTGGGAGTTATCCCCATACCCCACGAAGGCGGCAACGGTGACAAGGGTTTAAAAAATTACGTGTAGGAGAAAACAGGGGACTTACGATTGCAGAGATACACCTCTAACCTCCAACTGAAAATCGCGCAATCCTCGATAAACAAAGGGCGCAAGACCAGTTGGAGGTTGTCGGAACCTCCCACTAACCTCCAACCATATTTCATCATCGATCTATTCAATTCTTTGAGGTATTACCATTGAAAACATAAAAAAAAGGGGATACAGTTGGAGGTTAGTGAGAGGTTAGTTGGAGGTTGGAGCAACCTCCAACTGCCCCCAAACGCCCTGTACATCGGCATTTCAGAAGAAAACAGTTGGAGGTTAGAGGTTTTTGTGTAATTCTCTATGATCATAATAAATATCCATACAATCGCCGGTATACAATAAAGGTCTTTCAATAAAAACTGAGATGGTGACATATAATGGTTTACGCAACATTGTTAAATCAGACTAAATATTCGATTGATAGAGTAGCAGTCTGATTTTATATTTGTAACTTTGTAAATAATAAAATAAAGAATTAATTATGATTAATCATAATCTTTTTGAAAAGGTGAAACATGAATATATTTCCAATTCTGTATGCATGGGAGATCTCATGGCAGACATGAATATTGGAGACTATAGTTTAGAAGATATTTTTGATACAATATTAGCTCTTAAGGTGTGGGCAGATGGTGATATTTTTTATAGACTTCTAGGTACAAACGATTTTTCTTTGGACAATTTGGAAAAAGTAACAATAAACAAGTAATTATGATACAATACCAGTTTTTCCCTCGTTCTCGTGGTCTGACGGATGAAATGCGTCAGATAGTTGATTGTTTTAATGTTGTTAATGATAGGATTTCGTCTGAGACGAATGATTTGGTAAGTAATGACGTACTTGCTGTCTTACGACCTTATTTTGAGCAAATAGGTTTTGTGGTTGAGACAGGAAAGTCGAAAGAGGAAAAAATTGATGTTCCTGTTTTGTTTGGTGTTGATAATAAGGTAGACAAATCATTTTATGCAGATGCTTTAAGTCAAGATGGCAGAATCGTTATAGAAGTGGAAGCAGGTCAAGCCACAGAGAATCATCGTTTCTTGAAAGACATCTTTGAAGCAAGTATGATGTTTGATGTAGAATATCTTGTACTTGCTGTAAGGAATAAGTATAGATCGCATAATGATTTTGACAGAGTATTTACATTCCTCGAGACTTTGTATATCTCTAATCGTCTTCATCTACCCTTGAAGGGTATTTTGCTCATAGGATATTAATCTGAATAATGTACGATACAATTAAATATAAAGGAAGGAATTATCCTATAGCCATAATTCCTGATGTGTTTTGTAATAAAGAGAGAGAAATTATCATAGGTTCAAGTTCTCTCAATAACGCTTTATACAATGAAGAAGAAGGATATCCTGATAAGGAAGCAGAGTATCTTGATGAACAAATATATGCATTTATGGATGAAGATTATTTTAATCTCAGCCTTGATGATTTTATTAGCGTAACAAAAAGATATATAGATTAAAAGCAAAATGAAAAAATACAGAGTTACCTGTACCAAGATTTACAATGGTGAAATAGTTGTGTTGGCATCTTCTTCGGCTGAGGCTGTAAAGTGGGCTCAAGATCATATTGATTTACTTGATGAGCAGGATCATTGGAATTTTGGAGAAGCCACGGCTGATTATGCAGACGAAGAAGAGTAAACATTATGGGATACTTTTCTGATGAAACATAGTGATGGCATCATAGGTTGGTAATGCAGTCCCTCCGCGGCTTGCCTATTATTTAGCTTTGTCAATAAAAGATTGTCTTACCTTATATAATAATAAGATAAACCGTTTTAGGTGAAATCTTTAGTTTTGCTGTCTTTTATTTGGGCGTTTCATGAGTAATTTACACTAGTTTGACGTACTGATATCACGATTGATAGAGTCGCAAAAGCGAAGATTCCTCAAAGAAGGTGGCATTAAGGAGCAAATGTATAAGGCTCGGAGTTCTCGGAGATCTCAGAGGGAAGATAAAACTTAATTTTTCTTTCTAAAAGATTTCTTTTCTAATTATTCTTCGTATTTTTGCACCAACATGAAACAATTCGAAGTCGTAGCAGCCGATTAGGCTCCGTTGACTGGTTACCTGCGGATAGGGTGGCTGTGGAATCAATAATCAAAGAATAATGGATACTCTCTCAAGACAACAGCGGCACAATAACATGGCGGCGATTCGGTCGAAGGATACGAAGCCGGAGATGATTGTGCGTCGAGGGTTGTGGAAGAGGGGATTCAGATACAGATTAAATCATCGGAGGTTGCCTGGGCATCCTGACTTGGTGTTGAGGAAATACAGGACGTGTGTCTTTGTGAATGGCTGTTTCTGGCATGGACACAACGTGGCGCTGCCACGGATGTCTGATGGAAGATGTAAGATGGATGATGTGATTGTGGACTCGGAGTGCTGTAGGATTCCGCATACCAATCGGGAGTTCTGGGTAAATAAGATCCGAAGGAATAAGGAACGTGACAAGGAGGAACAACGCAAATTGGCAGAGATGGGTTGGCACTGTATCACCATTTGGGAGTGCGAGTTGAAACCCTCGAAGCGTGAGGAGACTTTAGAGTCTCTTGCCTTCACCCTCAACCATATCTATCTACAGGATCATAGGACAAATAAGATGGAAGAGGTCAGAGGTGAGAAGGAGGATGAATTAGAGATGCCAATGGCAGCAGAGACAGATTTTGACAGATAAATATATAGGATATGACTAAGATAGTGATACTTGACGGCTATGCGGCAAATCCAGGGGATTTGTCGTGGCAGGAATTAGAGAAGTTAGGACAGGTAACGGTCTATGAGCGCACGAAACCTGAGGAGACAGTGGAAAGGGCAGCAGGGGCGGAGGTCGTGCTGACCAATAAGGTTGTCATCAATAGGGAGGTGATAGCTCAATTGCCCAGTCTGAAATATATTGGTGTGCTTGCCACGGGCTATAACGTGGTGGATATCGTGGCTGCTCATGAACGTGGTATCATCGTGACCAATGTGCCAGCCTATAGTACGGAGAGCGTTGTGCAGATGGTGTTCTCCCATCTGTTGACGGTAACGAACCGTACGGAGCATTATGCCATCCAGAACAGGGCTGGGCGATGGAGTAACAATCCTGATTTCAGCTATTGGGATACCAATCTGATGGAACTTGCCGGGAAGACGTTCGGCATCGTGGGACTGGGGAATATCGGCAGTCGTGTCGCACAGATCGCCCTTGCCTTCAGAATGAAGGTGAAAGCCTATACCAGTAAGTCTGCAGACCAACTGCCTGAAGGTGTCCAGAAGGCTGATATGCAAGAGCTATGCTCGACGTCAGATGTCCTCTCATTACACTGTCCACTGACTGCTGATACCAAGCATCTCATCAATGCCCAGACGTTAGCTTTGATGCAGCAGACGGCTATAGTCATCAATACCGGTCGTGGTCCATTGGTGGACGATGAGGCTGTAGCCGACGCGTTAGCATGCGGAAAAATTGCCGCTTATTGTGCCGATGTGCTTACGGAAGAGCCGCCAAGAGCAGACAACCCCCTGCTTCAACAGCCCAACGCTTATACCACGCCCCATATTGCCTGGGCTACTAAGGAGGCACGCATCCGATTACTACAGGTCGCTATAGACAATGTACGTGCTTTCCTGGGTGGTATGCCACAGAATGTCGTTTAAAAAGATTTTTATCTTTCGATACTCTCAATGCGGAGTTTCAGCATACCTGCTGGGACACGTACTTCCACGACATCACCCACCTTCTTGTTAAGGAGAGCTTCGGCGATAGGTGACTTGATGGAAATCTTACCCTCACGGAGATTGGCTTCGTGAGGACTGGCAATGGTATAGGTCATCTTACTATTATTGGCAAGATTGGTGATTCCCACCTTACAGAGCAGTTGTACGGTGTCACTGCCGAGACGTGAGGTGTCAATGACACGGGCATTGGCAAGGATACGCTGTTTAAAACGAATCCTTCCAAGGAGCCGGGCCTGTTCACGCTTGGCGGCATGGTATTCGAAATTCTCACTGAGGTCGCCTTTGTCACGAGCCTCGGCAATAGCCTCTCTGACCTGAGGCAGTTCCACGTTCTCCATCTGTCGGAGTTCTGCTACGAGCTTATCGAAGCCCTCTTGGGACATGTATTCCATAATAGATGATTATCTTTGATTATTCTTAATAGGGTCCGTCACATCAGCAAACGTTCGATCATAGGAATCTCAATACGTCCGCGATGGAGGGTTAGAAGACCGTCTTCCTGCATCTGGTTAAGAGCCAGAGAGATGTCCAGACGGCTATCGTTGAGCAGGTCGGCAAGCTGTTGCATGAGGATATAGAACGTCTTAGGACCTGCGGGGTATTGGCAATGGGCGAAGAAGAAATGGATGATACGCTCACGGAGCGATTTCGGACAGGTACGCCAGGGATGATGCAGCAGTCGCTGTGTCTCCGTAGCCATCTGGTTCAGCATGTTAAGGCGGAACACCAGTTGTGTCTCCAGTAACAGCATCACCTCCTGTTTGTCAATGGTGATGAGGTTGACATCCGTGAGTGTCGTATAGGTATGGGTAAATTGTTGGTGAATGCCGAACAGTCGTTCAGGCTCTGGCAGATAAGGAGCCGACAGCCGTTCTACGATGCGATAGGCACGATTGTCTGCCATGTGTTCTGTCTGCAGGGTACCGTTGATCAGGAAGGTGAGACGGTTACAGGGTTCTCCAGCACTGATTAGGCGTTTACCCATCGGGAGTTTATGAAATCCTATCTTGGTATGTGTCACCACCTCCATCAAGTCGGCATGGCTCATACCCTGGAAGAGTGTGAACTGCAGGAGTTTGTCATAGAGATGGAGTGGGGTAGACATATATAGTTTAAAGTTTAAAGATTAGAGTTATTGTTCTATCTTGTCTTTCATGGACGGAGAATACCACACGGCAAGATTGTTGTCTTTGTCGCTATAGATGAGGTATGCCATCAGTTCGGGATGACGCTCCAGGATGCGCTTGGCACCTTCGAGTCCTAATACCATGAAGGAGGTGGCGTAAGCATCAGCGGTGGCACAGTCTCTTGCCAAGACGGTAGCCGACAAGATATTATGCTGGACGGGATAGCCCGTCTTCGGGTCGATGGTGTGGGCATACCGCTTTCCACCTTTATAATAGAAACGACGGTAGTTACCACTGGTAGCCATCGCTTTATCTGTCACGTTGAGGACGGTCTGCTGCTCATGACTGACAGAGAGCGTGTCATCCGTCGGTTTGATGACGGCAATCCTCCAAGGCAGTCGTCTGGGACTGATACCACTGGTGATGATCTCTCCTCCAATCTCCACCATATAATTAGTGACCTCTTTCTCCTTTAGCAAACGTGCCACCACATCCACACCGTATCCCTTGGCGATAGCCGAACAGTCGAGCATCACCCTTCGGTCACTCTTCGTGATGGTATTGCCTTTGGCAGATACTTTCTTCCAACCGATAAACTGACGGATGGAGTCCACTTGCTGGGGGGTGGGCATCTCTCCGTTCTTGAAACCAAAGCCCCAGGCATTGACCAATGGCGCAACAGTGATGTCAAAGGCTCCGTCTGTTTCCTGGGACACCTCCATCGCTTTGTAGAAGACCTCCATGAACATCTGGTTGGCTTTCCCACCATTCTCACGATTGATGTGTGAGATGATAGACTGCTCGTTGAACATAGAGAGGGCGGAGTCCACCTGCATGAGCGCCTCCCTGATCTCCTGATGGTAATCTTTGTCTGCCTGGTAGGTGATGGTATAGAATGTGCCGAAGATTGGTCCTCTGTCAGTATGATAGGGCATAGACTGTTGTTGGCGGATGATAAGCACTGTGCCGACAATCAGTAGTATGAGGAAAGGCAACTGCCAAATCAGTTTCTTCTTTTGCATGTTTTTTAGTTTTTATAGTGACTATAGTTCCTATAGTACCTATAGTTCCTATATATCTATAATCACCCTGAAATCAGCACTAATCTTGTTTTTGTCATAGGTACCAAAGCCAGGGACATACCAGGTCTGTCCGATATCTCCTTCCTTATGACTGATACGCCGTTTGTATCGAATATTCCATCCTAAATGCAGGGGCCCGAAAATCTTAGCGTCAATACCGAAGACGAGTTCTATCCAGTGCATGTTGCATTTCAAGCCCTCAATACCGAAGCCTGTCTCATATTGCCAGACTGGGTCTGGAAGGTCCTCGCGGATGATATCAACCTTATAAGAGGTGAAGGCATAGCGGATACCTCCATAAAGGCGGTTAGACTGGTGTTTGTTCTTCAGCAGGTTCAGGTCAATACCCACACGGAAATAGGGTGCCGTCGTCTTATAAGTGATACCTGTTACCTCGTCATTCTCATGGTTAGCCTTACCCACACCAATCTCCACCACAGGGAACCACTGGTCATGCAGGTTGAGGCGTAACCCTCCTTCTATCTCACCACAGTCGCTGAGCATCAACTTGGCAGGTCCTACCAGGTCAAAAGATACTGAGAAACCTCTGAAGAGAGGAATGGAGTCTTTCTCCATGCGAAACAATTTCATTTGCGCATGGGCTGTTGAAGCCACGATGAGCAGGGCAAGACTAATAACGAGCCTTGAAATAGATGTAGAAATGTTCGTGGTTTGTCTCATAATTGACGGTTGAGTGTTTAATCACTATGGAGTCGATGATATGGTGGGTCGTCCGCACGTCTGTCAACTTGTGGAAATATGCTGCCTGGCAGTCAACTGACTCGAAATGCGGATAGTTCTCCTTCTTCACATAGACCGTGTCTTGATAGATATGTCCTAATGTGTCACGCAAGGTGTAATAGAATACGTCCTCTGGCTGGGTATAGCTGATATACATATCGTAGGCAGTAATACCTGTGGCTTTGTTCAGCAATATCGTGTCCGTACCGTCAGCCCGTTTAGACGTGATATCCAGCGTGTCAACCTTCAGCGTGTCAGTAGTACCGTTGGCTTTCTTCAGACCGTATACGGTGCCAACCTTGTTCTGTACAGGACAATCAATGCTGGTACATGCCCCGATAATCAGGATGGTGAGGATGAAGATGACTATTTTCCGCATCTGATTTCCTCCTCTATCTGGTAATCGTTACGTCCTGCACTGTTACGACTGATGAGGTCACCCAGGAATCCGGCAAGGAACAACTGCGTACCTATCATCATCATAGTCAGTGCGATAAAGAAATAGGGGGAGTCTGTCACCAGTCGCATGGGGATGCCGTTATAGAGTGCCCATGCCTTCTGTACACCCAGGAAGAAAGCGGCGAAGAATCCGATGATGAAGACAATCGTGCCAAGGAAACCAAATACATGCATGGGTTTCTTCCCGAAGGTACCTAGGAACCAGAGGGTCATCAGATCAAGATAACCGTTGACGAAACGGTTCCAGCCCATGAACTTCGATTTCCCATATTGTCGTTTTTGGTGGTGTACGGGTTTCTCACCAATCTTGTCGAAACCAGCATTCTTGGCGAGGTAGGGGATAAAACGATGCATTTCTCCGAATACCTCGATGTTCTTCACCACTTCCTGGCGATATGCCTTCAGTCCGCAGTTGAAGTCATGCAGGTTCTTGATACCACTGACCTTGCGGGTGGTGGCGTTGAAGAGTTTGGTGGGCAATGTCTTTGACAACGGGTCACCCTGGCTGCGGTTCTGCTTATAGCCGCTGACAAGGTCGTAGCCGTCCTCCTTGATCATCTTGTATAGTTCGGGAATCTCATCGGGAGAGTCTTGCAGATCGGCATCCATTGTGATGACGACATCACCTTGTGCCTCTTTGAAACCACAATAGAGAGCAGGACTCTTACCATAGTTACGACGGAATTTGATGCCTTTCACATGTTCTGAGCGTAAGGAAAGCTCGTTGATGACCTCCCATGAACGGTCTGTCGAGCCGTCATTGACGAAGATAACCTCGAAACTGAAATTGTTTGCCACCATCACACGCTCTATCCAGTCATAGAGCTCTGGCAGTGACTCGTCCTCGTTATATAAGGGTACTACTACTGATATATCCATATGCTGTGTTGAATGTTTATTGTTTAGCGTTTAGAGAGTCAGACTTGCTGGTTCGTCGCTGCATGATGGCAGCAATAGGTATTCCGAGAATAAACCCTGAGATGATATTGATCGTCAGCATATTCAAGGAATAGTCAATGGGACGCATTCCTGCTATCAATTTGATGTTCTCGTCTATCTCTTTTGTCATACCGTAAAGTTCAATGATCTTCTGTCCCTCTGGCGATTGTATGGTTTCAAGAATCTTTCCCATCAAAAAGCCATTGTCTATAAAGGTGAAATAGAGATAGATGGCTACGGCAAGCAGAATACCAGCATAAAAGAAGATGAATACGGTATAGGCGTAGCTTCGAGTGAAAGAGATGATGCCCTCCCTTCCGTAATCACGGAAATGTCGAAGCCTGCTTGCTGCGAAGAATGGGGTGGCACAAATCAGTACCATTGCCGCAAGTCCCAGCATCGGATTCGATAATCCGAGGATGTAGCAGGCGAAACCTCCTATCCACAACAAAGCAAGTAATACTCCGTCTTGTCGTGCGAAAGCTTTTAATTGTGTATATTCCTGTGGTGTCATATTCGAGTGCAAAGGTACGAAAATTTCGATTAAGAGAGAACAAAAGTAATGCATTTCTTTTGTCGAACGTAAGAAATTTATCCAATAAGTGAGCAAAAAACAAATTTTATTTGCGTATTCTAAAAAAAGTTAGTACCTTTGCAGCCGCAAAACCAAACATGGGCAAGTCCTGTACGGCCAGCTCCCTCGGAATCCTCCAGGACGGGAACGTAGCAAAGGTACTTGGTTGTAGCGGCGCGATACAGTCAGCTTGCCCACCTGCCTCTTTAGCTCAGTTGGCCAGAGCACGTGATTTGTAATCTCGGGGTCGTTGGTTCGAATCCGACAAGAGGCTCAAAGAAGAGATGAGGAAGTAATCGAAAGCTAGCTTTCAGGTGACTTCCTCATCTCTTTTTGTACACCTTCTAACGGCAGGTGTCTTGGATATTCAATCCGACAATTCTCTCATTTGATGATTGCACTCCATCCACCACCAGGAGCGAGGTGTATTTTCAGTGTGTCCCCTCTCTTTATTGTCTGAAGTGTCTTGGTGTAGTCGTTGGCATCGCGGTCGGCATTGACACCATCGGCAAAGACCTCTGCCTGGTGCGTACCCTCTGTGAGCATAGGGAACGTGATGGTGAGGTCACGTGCTGTCCAGTTGGTCATGGCGGCGACATACCAGGTAGTGCCTTTGCGCTTGGCGATCACGGCATACTCGCCTATCTGCCCGTCTAAGCCAATAACCTCGTCGAAGACGGTAGGGATTTGGGCGATATGGTCAGTAGTGGACTGCTCACGCTCATACTTGGTCGGTGCGTCGGCAAGCATCTGCAAGGGTGCATCGAAGAGAGTATACATTGCCACCTGATGGGCACGGGTGCCTTGACTCATGGGGTGGTCGTTATTGCCGAAGAATTCCGCACGGGTGGCATTTGTCATACTGCCAGGGGTGTAGTCTAATGGTCCTACGAGTTGGCGCAGATAGGGGATAGACACATCATAGCGGGGCTGGTCATGTAAGGGACCATCACCCACACGGGGTTCCCATTTCGAGTTCTCCAACCCTTTCACTCCTTCAAAATTGACAATATTCGGGAATGCCACCTGAATACCTGTGGGACGATAGCCATGGTAGTCGAGCAACAGGTGGTTACGGGCGGCACAGTCGGCTATTTTCCAAGCAGAGCGCATCACCTCCTGGTCGTCACGGTCGAAGAAATCAACCTTAAAGCCTTTCACACCCAATGAAGCATAGTATTTGAAGTCATCCTCTGTATTGTTGATGCAGTTACGCCACGAACTCCATAGGATGATACCCACCCCTTTCTTCTCGGCATAGGGCAGCAGACTCAGCAGGTCGATGTCCGGGTTCAGCTCAGAACGCAATGACTCATCAGTGCTCCATCCCTCGTCAATGATGATATACTCCAGATGGTTCTTTGCCGCAAAGTCGATGTAATAGCGATAGGTGTCTGTATTCATACCGGCACGGAAGGGTACACCTGTCAGCATGGTGGCGTTCCACCAATCCCATGCTACCTTACCTGGTTTGATCCATGATGTGTCACTAATTTGACACTTGGGTCCGAAACGGTGAGGCAGGTTTGCAGTCAGCAGTTGTTTGTCTTGTCCTGTCACCAAGACGATACGCCAGGGAAGGGCACCTTTCACTTCTTTGGCGATATAGCTGGCACGTGCTGTCGGCACGAGGTTCAGACGGGCATACCCGCCAATCTTGGAGGTAATAGGATATGGTGCAAAGGCTGCTTTCAGCCCATGTGTTCCGTTCCTCAAGAGGAACATGCCTGGGTAGTCGACGGATCCCATATCAGCGATGACGGCGAGCTTTCCCTCTGGCAGTCGGACGGCAAGTGGATTGATGGCGAGTGAGTCAGTGAACATTTTTGACAACGGCTGTTCGTCATAGTATGATTCAAAACTGTAGCAATAACGCTCTCCGCCTCGGTTGTCGTTGACATAAGGGATAAACGCATCGTAGTCGCTGGTAAAGTTGAACTCTGCAGTCTCGCTATTGACAGTGATTCCCTTTTTGTCCAGCACATGGATACGGTAGGCGGCAGCGTCGTTGTCGGCACGGAACTCCACCTGATATTGTTTGTTGCTGACGATGGCAGTATTCTTTGTCACCTTACCGCTCATCTTCTGAAAAGCACCGTTGAGCCCGATCTCAGAGGGAGTCAGTACGGTTGTGCTCCCTTGTTGTACCTCCCATGCTAACCTATTGGCATCTGCATGGATGGTGATCACTAACTTACCGTCTGGTGAGGAAACAGTATAGTCTTTTGCCGTTGTACCCATTGCGAAGGCAACGAACATAATTAGTAGTATTGTTTTGGTTTTCATATATTTAAATGTTTAGATATTTCAATTCTTTTAGTCGCTTTACTTTGAAAAGCATCTTATGACGATTTCTTTATTCCAAGTCCACGACGGTGATGCCGGCACCGCCAAACTGCACGTGTTCGTCCTTAGCCTTCTTGACATTCGGAACAGTATTGAGATACTGACGGATGAGTTGGCGAAGGATACCTGTGCCTGTTCCATGGAGGATGCGTACACGGCTCATACCTATTAGAATGGCATCGTCAATGAAGTGCATGACGGCATCTATCGCCTCATCGCCACGCATCCCTCGTACATCAATGTCCTGATGAAAGTTCTGACGGCGGTCCTCCATCGTAGAGCGTGTCATCTTTGAGGTCTGGATGGCAAGGTGGGCATGTTTATCGACACTGTTCTGCACAGTCTCTGCTCCTTTGGATGCTGCCCGCTCTAGTTGTTCCAGTTTCACTTTAGAACGCAGACCACCAAAGATAACCGTGACCAGCTTACCTTGTATGTTTTCAATCTCGCCAATGCTGTTAGTACCCTTGATGCGGACACTGTCGCCCTTCTCCAACGGACGGTTCTCTGGATGCAAGTTTTCTTTCGCTCTGGCAGCCAGTTTCTCGCTGGCTCTCTTCTGTTCCTCGTCTTTCTTCTCCTTGCGTTGGGCTTTTCGTGCCTTTCGCTCTTCCATTTGACGCAGTTTCTTAGCGAAGTCCTCTTCGCTCATCAGACCCTGTTGGTCGTCATTCGTTACCTGTTTACGGAACTCATTCAGTTCTTCGCGTACCAGTCGGGTACGTTCTTTCTCTGCCTGAGCTTCCTTAATCTCACGGATGGTATTTTCTATCTTACGGTTAGCCTCAGTCAGTAGTTCCTCTGCCTGTTGCTGAGCGCGACGGAGGATCGCCTTACGCTCCCGTTCTATCTCCTCTAAGTTACTCTCATAACGCTGGATATGTCCCTCCAGTGATTTCTCATGCTGGTGTATTGTCTGGCGTTTGCCTTCCCAATAGCGTTTGTCTCGGACGATGTCCTGTAGGTATTTGTCACTCTGGATATAGTCTGAACCGACGATGTCGGAGGCATCTTTGATAACCTCCTCGGGGATTCCCGTCTTACGGGCGATCTCGATGGCGAAGCTACTGCCAGGTTGTCCGATGGCAAGTTGGAAGAGTGCCTGCATCTGATGACGATCGTAGAGCATGGCACCATTGACGACTCCTTCATGGTCTTCTGCGAAGTGTTTCAGGTTCTGATAGTGAGTCGTGATGACACCGAAGGCTTGCTTCTCCCAGAATTGCTTGAGTACCGCTTCGGCGATAGCACCGCCAATGGTAGGCTCTGTGCCGCCTCCAAACTCATCTATTAGTAGTAGAGTATGGGCATTCGACTGTTTCATCATGTTTTTCATATTCAGTAGATGACTGGAGTATGTCGAGAGATCGTCGGCGATACTCTGCTCGTCGCCAATATCTATCATGATATGTTGGAAGACACCCACCGTGCTCCTGTCGCCAATGGGGATGGAGAGTCCACACTGCAACATATATTGTAGTAGTCCTACTGTTTTCAGACAAACCGACTTGCCACCAGCATTAGGACCTGAGATAATCAATAAGCGTTTCTCCTTCGTCAGCAGGATATCAAGGGGAACCACCTCCTTGTCTTGTCGAGACAGGGAGCGTTGCAACAATGGGTGAATAGCATGGATCCAGTCAATATACGGCTCGTCTTTGGCAATCGGCTCGAAAGCGGTCATCTCTTGAGCCAGTTCTGCCTTGGCACGGATCAAGTCTATCTGTGCCAGGAACTGATAGGAGTCGAGAATCTCCTGAACATGAGGACGTATCTCATCGGAGAAGACCGTCAAGATACGGATAATCTCACGCCGTTCTGCTGCTTCCAGTTCACGGACCTTATTATTTGCCTCTACCACTTCGGTTGGCTCGATGAATACTGTCTTTCCTGTTGCACTCTCGTCATGGACGATACCCTTGATACGCCGTTTCAGTCCTGGTGCCACAGGAATGACCAGTCTGCCGTCACGCATGGTAGGAGCGACATCCTTATCCACCAACCCATCACGCTGGGCAGCATGCAAAATAGTATATAAGGTTCTTGAGATACTGCCCTCTGTCTGTGCCATCTCATGGCGAATACCTGCCAATGTCATCGTGGCAGAGTCTTTTATCTTGCCAAACTTATCCAGAATAGAGTCAATGCGACGAATCATCGCTGGGAATGTCAGTACATCTTCTGCAAGACGGTGTAGGGCAGGGTAGGGATATGCTGGATTCTCTTCGTCACCTCCGTTTTTGTTCAGGAAGTTCACAATTTGTGTGATGGTCTCTAACGAACGTCGTAAATCGAAAAGCTCATCTTCCTCCAGATGTGTGTTCTCCATACGGATACGGGTAATTGACTCACGGACATCAAAGAAATAATTCAGAGGGAAATTCTCCGCTTCTTGTTGCAAACGGCGGAACTCACGAATCTGTTCCTGCCATTCGTTGATGGTTGTCGCATCGTCGGAGAAAGCGATTTCATCCACTTTTTCCTTCCCCAATGTACTTAGACATTGAGCTTTCAATAACGTACGTATCTCGTCAAAGCCAATCTTCGCTTCAAAGTTCTTCGGGTAAATCATGCTGCAAATATAATCATTTTACCCCTATCTGACAAAAAAGTATATCAAAAATTTGCAGGATTGGAAAAATACCATTACCTTTGCACCCGATTTTGGAGGAAATCACCTGTGAAGTCAGGTTTTGGAGAGATGGTAGAGTGGTCGATTACAACGGTCTTGAAAACCGTCGTGCTGAGAGGCACCGGGGGTTCGAATCCCTCTCTCTCCGCCAGCTTAGCTGAATATCAGCAAGTTACAAGTTTTTCGCACGTAAATACGCACAGTTTAAGCGATTTACGTGCGTATTTTATTTCTATCATTTTCTGTAAAACCGCGTTTAAGTGACAAAGATACACATTTTCTTTGGTTTTGCAAAAGGATTCTCTCAATTATTTATGGGAAAGTACCCTATAGTTCCACATCTAAAGGACTGCAATTGTTCACCCATCACACCCTTCATTACCTCAAATACATTGTCACCTGTGCAATGACTGGTATAGAATTGTGTTGTGGAGTAATGATCTTTCAGTCTTTCAGCCAAAATCAATTGTTCTTCCTCCGGTTCCTGACCATCAAGCAAATGGAAGCCACCTACTACGGATCTTACAGAATAGGGACATGCTGCCAGTATGTTCTCCAGTCCATTGTGAGCGCAGCCAGTAAACAAGAAACCATCAGTATATAAACCTAGTTCGTGTTGGAAATTATCAGGCTTACAATCGCCATTAATATCTTCTACGAACAGATGCTTGTTCCCTTTTGGCATTGGATAAATCTGGGGAAAATGGGCTATAACATAAAGGTCATCTGAAATCTTACATGACTTGTCTATTGTTATGAGCCTGTCCTTGATGTTTTCTGGCCATACCGTTGTTATGCTATGCAGATTACCTCGTTTGGAGTAGAACTTTTTGTTTATTACATCAGGGGAGACGATAACTTTTGCTAATCGGTTTTGCTCCAAGAAATATCGTAAGCCTCCTGCATGGTCGCTATGTCCGTGGGAAATGAAAACATAGTCCACACTGCTGAGATCTACGCCCAACAGCTTCGCATTCCTGATAAACACATCACTAGCTCCAGTATCAAGCAAGATCTTATGTTTCTCTGTTTCCAGAAGGATAGAAAGACCATGCTCTGTAGAGAGACGGTTGTCATTGCTTCGATTATCTGATAACACAGTCCACTTCATAACATATCACTTTTGAGTCATTGGTCAGGATACCAGCCTCGAAGTTCGTTTCTTAAAACTTTTCATATTGTTTTTGATATTATAAAATTGGCGATTATTGCGAGTTGGACAATAATGATAGCAGGTACGCCATACTTGAATTTCTTATGCTGTGTCTTGTGGTGCCAGACTTTCATTCCTAACCAAGCTCCAATGCTTCCACCGAGTATCGCCAGCATCAATAGTGAGGCTTCTCTAATACGCCATAAGGATTTCTTTGCCTTCCACTTGTCGATACCGTACACGAAGAAAGTAACCGCGTTGATGAAAGCGAGGTAGATAAGGACGATATGTGGGAGGCTCAATTCTTTCATCAGTTCATTTTAGTCATGTGATAGCCCATCCTGTTCAACTGCATAGCGGCTCCAAACAGGTAGAGTTGATGCAGGCATGAGACATAGGCATCGAAAGCCTCCTAGGGAAGCGGAAGGGAAGTCGTTGAACTCCCTGATACCGTCGGGAATGTAGGCTTTCGCTATCTGCTCCCACTTATCTTCAACATCGGGACACTCAGGCAGACGTGCATCAATTTCTTTCATTGACTGAAGGAACAGGTGCAAGTCCTGATGTAGCTGTTTTTCAAATTGTTCAATCATTGTTATAGCATATTTTCAAGTATCTCAATAGCTTTGGTTATGTCCTCTTGAAACTTTTTGTGATCTCTCAGGAAGTCAGCTCTGTTACCAGAAATAGCGTCAAATAGTTCCTGGCTCATTTCATCTACATACGAGGCAATGGCGATCTCTATGTCGTCCTTTTGCCAGTCGAGCGTCGAATGAACATAGATTCTCTGCTTCTGATGCAGAAAACTGTAGGCTGTCTCTATACTATCTTTCGTTATCATTCTTTCTTGTCATAGCCTATCGGACGGAACTGTTTTTGTTGTTCACTCCAAACAAAGCCTTTCTCCAACAGATAGTCCTTAATCTCATACGGCTCTCTGCTGAAAGCAAAGCACAAAGCTTCAAGGCTGTCAAACTCTTCATCCCTCAGAAGCATGTTGACGCTCGAAACTAAGATTGCAGGGTCTTTTGGCAGGTAGTCCATAATATTTCTTTTCGCAATTCCAGACAAACACAACGTCTCTAATATAGCTCTACAGCAATGAAAGGATTTACTATTTTTTTCACAGTGCTTGGAATGGAAACAGAACGTAAAACCCTTGAGTTGGAAAACGCTCCGCCCCCAATTTCAGTCACTCCTTCTGGAATGACGGCATGAATAATGGAATGGTCAGCCTCTAGAACAACTTTTCCATCCTCGCTAAGTATCAACTTTTCATTCATATGTTCTACTTTAATTGCCTTTTTCGTGTGCAAATATAATTAATTATTCGTAAAGAAACAAAGACAATGGCATTTTATCATTAATCAGGTCCAAATCTCATCCAAAACTCGGAGAAAAGAGACCCCGGCTTGCATTTCTGCAGGTCGGGGTCTTGCTGTTTTGAAATAGAATCACTTTATGATACCTCAATGGCCTTGGTAACCTTCTCCTTCGGCTCGGTCTTCGGCATCGTGATAGTCAGGATGCCGTCCTCTACCTTGGCTGAGATCTGGTCTTTCACAACATCATCTGGTAGTACGTAGTTCTGCTCGTAGTTGGAGTAGCTGAACTCGCGGCGCAGATAGTGATGGCGCTTGTCCTCATGCTTGTGTTCCTGTTTGTTCTCAATGGCGATGGTGAGGTTGCCCTCGTCATTGATGGCTACGCGGCAATATTCTTTTTTGATGCCTGGAGCTGCAAGTTCCATCGTGTAGGCTTTCTCACTCTCCTTGACATTGACTGCGGGTGCTGTACTGTTGGCACGAGGCATGAAATCAGTGTTAAAGAAATCATCAAACATTGTCGGGAACCAACCATTGTTTTTCATTAATCCGTTCAACATAATCAATACCTCCTAATTATACTTTTAGTTTAACTTATTTGTTCTAGATCGCCTCGGCTTTTGCTTCGGCTCTCACTAACAGATAAGCAAAGTACATGCCTATAGAAAGAATCCGTGCCAGAATGACAATCGGTGAAGTCAAACTGGCACGAAATTTAAACTTGCTTAAACTATGCTGACAATCCTTTAAACTCAGTTAAACATTGAGGTGATAAGCTAATTCTTTCCCAAAAGGTGAAAGGACCAGCTTTGCCAGCTTATAGTGCATCTTCCCGAATGGGATGCTAATAATGGTGATGCAAAAATCTTATTACTTAAAGATTGTTGCAAAGTTCGTATTTTCATCTGATATTTGGAGAATTCTTAGTACTTTTGTACCTAGTTTTGAGATTAATTAAGGAATTGGCGAAGAACGAATGATAGAGATTCGAAAAGCGATTACAGCACAGTCGGAGGAAATAACGAAACTGATAATGACAGCCATGACAGATGATTGCTGTCTACATTTCTGTGGTAACGGATACGGACTTGATGATTTCCGCAAGATGATGACGACTCTTGTTGAACGCGAGGATTCGCAGTATAGCTATCGGAATACGTTGGTAGCAATGGATGGTGATAAAGTTGTCGGTATCTCCGTCAGCTATGATGGAGGACGTCTGCATGAACTTCGTCGCGCCTTTATCGAAACTGCAAAAGAATATATCGGCAAGGATCATACGAGTATGGATGACGAGACGCAGACTGGCGAACTGTATATTGACTCATTAGCCGTACTTCCAGAATATCGACGTCAAGGCATAGCACGAAAACTGCTGTTGGCTACTAAAGAACAGGCTAATCGTATGGGCTTGCCTTGTATTGGACTCTTGGTAGATAAAAATAATCCAGCCGGCGAGGCATTATACGCTTCTGTCGGATTCCGATATGTAAATGATAGCCACTGGGGCGGACATCCCATGAAACATCTGATATTATAGCTATGAGTAGTATCGTCCTTTCCATATTCCTACTGAGCATTGGTGCGAGTTTCATTCAACGCACTACGGGTTTCGGTTTTGGCATCTTCATTATGACGATGCTGCCGTTTCTCATGCCTAGCTATGGCGAGGCTACGACACTCTCTGGACTGTTGGCAATTACCACTTCCGCTGCTATCGCATGGCGACTGAGAGGCTATGTAACATGGAGCAGACTTTGGCCGATATTGCTTACATTCATCATTGTTTCTACGATAGCGATCTTTGTTCTGACACGTATCGAAGACCATATTCTGCGTCGCATCCTGGGTGTGGCACTCATCCTTATCAGCATTTATTTCATGCTCTTCAGCCAGCGCATCAAACTACCAACGACCATGAGTGTACAGGTTGGTGCAGGAACACTCAGCGGACTGATGGGAGGTTTCTTTGGTATGCAAGGACCGCCAGCTGTACTCTATTTTATTCAGAGTGAACAAACGAAGGAACACTACATGGCGATGGCGCAGACCTACTTCCTGATAGGTAATGTGATGATGACAGGTGTGAGAGCCTACAAAGGCTTCTTCACCACTACTGTTGCCATTGACTATCTATATGGTCTCGGTGGCGTCATCATAGGAACGTTGCTTGGTGCATACGTTTTCAAGCATATTCCCAATCACATCTTCAGATACATTGTCTATGCCTACATCTGCATCTGCGGTGTAATTATACTAATAACAAATTAAGTACTATGGTATACCTGAATTAGTCCGGTCAGAATATAGTCTAAGTTATGTAAACTCTATGATGGCACTTACCTCACTACCGATAGACAGGGAAACAATGATGCCGTCTGCTAATTTGTAAATAGTAGGAGTCAGACAATCACCATGCTTAGCTGCTACTCGATATTCTACCCGAAGACCGCTTACCACAAAATTCTCAGGCAACAGTTCCATCGCCATACGGACATAGTTCGCATTATTCAGATGTTTGTTGTAATCGATGTCGGCACGAAGAACCTTGATAGGCTCAAGAACCTTGCCACCGTCCTTAGGCAGAATAATGCGGCGGTCTTTGTAGTTCATTTCCAACTGTGGCTCCAGCGTCATAGATTGTATGGTTGCATCATCCACACGTTTCAGTTTGCCAACCGCCTTGTCCACGAATGCTCCCATGCTCCATGTCTTGTAGCAGGGATCCCCCTGTGCGTCGTAGATGAACGTGTTACGGAATCCGAACATGGGTTTCATGCCATAGACGGAGGTTGTCACCGTCAACTCTTCTTTGTAGTCGGGTACACGGATAATCTCAACCTGCCGCGTTGCCAAGAGTTGCGCCATGTTCTGCTGTAAGAAGTAGTTCTTGACTTCCGGCTCGCTGTC
Organism: Prevotella sp. tf2-5; assembly: GCF_900115435.1. Lineage (GTDB taxonomy): Bacteria > Bacteroidota > Bacteroidia > Bacteroidales > Bacteroidaceae > Prevotella. Next base: position 48,612 of record NZ_FOWK01000007.1, on the reverse strand, counting down.
GATCCACATCTCTGAGCAATCCTGCATCATCTGGAGTGCTGAATAAAGTTTTAGTTTGCCCTCGCTGTCACAGGTGCTTGTTGTTACCTTATAAGTTAAAGTGTACATATTCTATTTCAATTGTTTTCCGTCTGATATACCAATCCATACTTTTCATGTAGTTTCCGAAGAGAGCCGTCTGCCTTCATCTGATGAATGACATTATTCACAATCTGTAGCAGATCCTCCTGCCCCTTCTGCATCAGGACACCAATCTCGCCATGAGTAAAAGGATCGTTCAACAGTGGGGCTGCAAGTCGGGGGTCAGTCTGCACATAATAAGGAGCCTCTGTAATTTCCGTTATCATTACGTCAGCTTTACCTTCGGCTACAAGTGTTGGTATTTCCTCGTTCTTTTGGTGAACGACTATATTAGCGTGAGTCAGGTTCTCGTTGGCAAATTGTTCATTCAGTCCCCCAGGATTCACCATTACAGTCACTTCGGGCTTGTCGATGTCTGCCAACGACCTGTAGCGGTCTGCCTCCGAAGCCCTGCACAGGATGGTCTTGCCGTTAGCCAGATAGCCCTCACTCATTAGCATTGTCTCACGTCGGGCATCGGTGATGGTTATACCGCCAATGGCGAGGTCGAACTTTTGAGGTTCTGCCAATACATCTTCCGTTAACGTAGGCCATGAGGTCTTTTTGAACTCTATGTTTACTCCTAACCTTCTCGCTATCTCTTTTGCAATTTCAATACCAAAGCCCCAATAAGTCCCATCGGGTTCGCAGAAAGATAACGGTCTATAGTCGCCAGTAGTACCAAAGAGGATAGTGCCTCGCTCAACTATCTCGGCGACTTTTCCGTCGATGGGAATATTTGTATAGGTTGACAGGATGAAAACCGAGAGTTGACCGTTCTCCTTCCCGAACTGGATAGCACCTTTTAGGTCGTTCTCTGGGAATAGCTTTGTACTGTTGAAGTAATAAAGGTTATCCTCACTGTTAAACCAACCGCCTACATAGCCTTCGTGTTGCAAAGCATGTCTTACCACCTTGTCGAGTTGGTCACGCGAATGGCTGTTCTGAGTAGCTGCATAACTGACAGCAATTCCTTCAGTCGGTTCAGTCATTGTGCGGATGTCAATAGTGAATCCGTCTGGATGGGTCTGACTGAAAGCCCAAACCTTATCAGCAATAGTTGTTATGTTGCTCTGCTCAGTAGCGTTATCCTCATTTGAAGAGCATGAGGCAAAACTAGTCGTCCCACAAATGGTAAGGATGGCTAGTAACAACCCAATCCGATATTTTTCCAATCTTATCATATGTACCCAATAAGGGAATCAGTAAACCTAATTACAATAGTTGTCATTTGATATATTTCACTTTCGATGCATCACGAGGTTTGGCATCTGGCTGTTCATCGGGATAGCCGATAGAAATGACATAAAGCAGTTTGTAGTCAGCAGGGATGTCAAGGCTATCACGGAAAGCCTTTGCCTTCTCGTCATTGGTTAAGAAACGAACAGGTCCTGTCTGGATGCAAGTGCCAAGTCCCAAAGACTGTGCCGCCAGCATCATGTTCTGTCCCATCAGACCAGCGTCAAGGTTGAAATTGCCGTTCGCTGGAGCACAGACACAAATAAGGTTTGGTGCATTACGGGTCTGTCCCTTCACATCGTCCATCAGTTGTGGATTCTCAATGATACGCACAGCCCAATTTTGGCGGTTCATGGCACTTGGAACATTAATGCCAGCAAGGGCTACAATCTCCAGTTTCTCATGCTCTACAGGCTTGTCGAGGTACTTACGGACAGAGCGACGTGCCATGATGTTACTTAGCACAGGGTTGACCACCATCTGCATGTCGGCTTCGATGGTTGCCACCTGGTCACGAGACTCATAACGCTTGATGACCTTTCCGTCGCGTCCAATCAGGAATTTAGTGAAATTCCACTTGATGTCACCACCGCCAGCTTGCTCCTTCAACCATGTATAAAGAGGATGTGCGTTCTCACCGTTTACATCAATCTTGTCAAACTGAGGGAAGTGGATGTCAAAGTTGGCAGTACAGAAGCTGCGAATCTCCTGAATGGTGCCAGGAGCTTGCTGACCGAACTGGTTACAGGGGAAGTCCAGGATCTCGAAGCCCTGACTGTGATACTTCTGGTAGAGAGGTTCCAGGTCTTTGTACTGTGGTGTGAATCCGCATCGGGTAGCAGTATTCACAATCAGCAACACTTTCCCCTTATAGTCTGAGATCGAGACCTCCTGTCCTACATCGTTCTTTACCTTGAAGTCATAAATGCTCTGCGCTGAAAGGGTCAGCACACCCGTCATTGCCATGAGGTAGAAAATCATTCTTTTCATAATTCGTGTAGTTTTTGTGAATAATTGTTTGCTATTTCGATAAGTTTGTCTATACTGTCAATGATATAGTCAGCTCCAGCCTCTTCAAGTTCCTTTCTTGTTCCGTTCCCGTAAGTCACGCCACAGGTCTTAGTTCCAGCGTTTAGTCCCATTAGGATGTCTACGTTCATATCCCCGACGACAAGAGTCTGACTGGCATTGAAACCTGTGGCTGAAAGAGTCTTGAGGGCAGGCTCAGGATTAGGTTTCGCTTTATCTACGTCGTCTGCTCCGACCAAGTATGAAATATACTCCGCTATATCCAAGTCGTGTATCAATCCAGACAGAGATTTGTGCCAGCGTGAAGATGCTATCGTGAGGGAGTATCCCATATCCTTCAGCGCAGCCAGTGTTTCTTTGACTAGAGGGAATGCCTGCGGTTTCATATTCAGCAGGTTCTCTTGGAAGATTCTCCTGTAGGTGTCAGCACATAATTGGATGGTCTCTTTGCTCTCATCAGGATATAATGCCTCAAAACAACCGTCCAGAGGCAGTCCAATCTTGGAAGCACATTCGTCATCAGTATGACCACCCAATCCTAACTCTGCAATCGTCATTTGCATCGTCGTGACGATATTCCGTCGGGTATCACCTAATGTACCGTCAAAATCGAATATAATCAGTTTTATCATCTCTCAGTCATAGTATTCTTCACCATGATATCCATTGCCACCTTACAGAGATATTTCCTCATTATTGTTAATATTGGTTGCAAATATAACGATAATTCTGCGAAATTCACTATATTTGCCCCATTATTTGAAAACAATTCATTATGCCACGTAAGACAGACGGAGTACTTTTTGAACTTCAGCCGCGCCCCACGAAGGGTGAGGACGGCAAACCTTTGCTCTATGCACAACCCGTTGTAGAGTACAAATACGATCTTGATGCCATTGACGATTTCTGTTGCAAATACCGCCATACCAGCAAGGGTGAGATGAAGCATTTCTTCAGTCTGCTGGAGGAGGTGACAACGATGTGGTTACGTCAAGGTCAGCGTGTGGAGACACCTTTCGGATCCTTTGCCCCCAAGTTGAGACTCTTGGGTGAGCATACCGACCCGGAGAAGGTGACGGGACTGGACGTGATGTATCATGGTGTCGAGTTCATTCCCTCCAAGCAGTTCGTGAAAGATGCTGATTGTGGCACTCACGGTTTCCGCCGTCGCAGGAATATGGTGGGCAATAGTCAGATGTACGACTCCCAGGCGATGGATGCGGCACTGCGGAAAAGTGTCCGTTATGGATATGTCACCATCAAGACTTTCCAGACTTTCAGCGGGTTGAAATACAGCTCGGCAAAGAAATTCCTCGACGGTCTTTGTCAAGGTGACCATCCGCGGATGCACCGTTATCGTGACGGTCGCATATGGCACTACGTACCCGTCCAAGACTCTCCCTCTCTGTAAAACAGGTTCTCAGCGACCGCTGTGAATGTTTTTGCCGACCGCTAAAGATATTTTTGGCGGGCGCTGTGAATATTTTTGCCGTCCGCTAAAAATCCGGAAGGCACTTTCTTTCTCCCTGTTTCAAAGGCTCTTTACCCCTGTTCCAAAGGCTCTTTACCCCTGTATCAATAGCTCTTTGTCTTTGTTACAAGGTTCTTGAATGAAGAGCCGAAGATGACATACTGCGTATTACCCGCAATCGTTCCCTCGTACTGTCCCTCTGTCGTCATAAGTCTTGAAACCTTTAAACTGTCTGGGCTTCTCTGAGTTGGGCCGTGTGACGGTCTGACTTATTATAGAATGTTAACGTTCTACTATGTTTGTTTTGTTCTTCTCTCGTTTTTTCGTAACTTTGGCTTCGCCGAACTTACTTGGCACTCGGAAATGAAAAGAAAAGTAAACTTTCCTTTTGCGTTTCTCTCGTTTTTTCGTAACTTTGTCCATCAGATGAAGACAGCAATTATAGGCGGTGGTGCCGCAGGCTTTTTTCTTGCAGTCAACTTGAAAGAGATGATGCCAGAGATGGAGGTCACTATCTTCGAACGTGCCCAGCGGGTTCTTACAAAAGTGGAGGTCTCTGGTGGTGGACGTTGTAATTGTACCAACTCTTTTGAGGATGTGACGGACTTGCGGATGGTTTATCCTCGTGGGCATCGGTTGATGAAACGTTTATTCAATGTCTTCGATTACCAATCTGCCTTTGCGTGGTTCGAGCATCATGGTGTCCCCCTGATAACACAAGATAACCAGTGCGTGTTTCCTGCAGCCCAGGACTCACATGCCATTATCAATTGTTTCCTTACCTTAGCTCGTCGTCATCAGGTACAGATATGTCTTGGGAGGAAAATACAATCACTGGATGCCCTCCAGGATTATGATTTCATTGCTGTCACCACGGGAGGTTCTCCAAAAGGGGAGGGACTGAGATGGCTCGCCGACCTGGGACATGAGATAGAGCAACCGGTACCTTCGCTCTTCACCTTTCAGGTCGCTGACAAGTCGTTGACAGCATTGATGGGAACAGTGGTGGGACAGACAACGGTGATGATACCAGGGACCAAACTGCATGCAAGTGGTCCTTTGTTGATAACTCATTGGGGAATGAGCGGTCCTGCTATCCTGAAACTCTCCAGCTATGCGGCAAGATTGTTGGCGGAGAAGGAATATAAGTTACCTGTCAGTGTTCGCTGGACGACCGCCCGGGACTCCGATATAGAGAACATCCTTCATGAGACCATGAGGGTTCATTCCTCAAAACAACTTCCTACCTTCAATCCTTTTGGACTGCCCCAGCGTTTGTGGGCTTTCCTTATGACGAGATCATTGGCAGACAGATGGGAGGTGAGATGGCATGAACTGGGCAAGAAGGATGTCAACCGTATTGTCAACATTCTTTGTAACGATACTTATCAGATTAGCGGACGTGGAACTTTCAAAGATGAGTTTGTTACCTGTGGGGGCATCTCGCTGAAGAGTGTAAATCCATCGACCCTTGAGAGCAAACTCGTGCCCCGTCTCTTCTTTGCTGGTGAGGTGCTGGATGTGGATGGTGTTACAGGTGGCTTTAACTTCCAAGCAGCATGGACGACTGCCTATACGGTAGCCTCTGCTATCGTCTCGAAATTATCTTAATTGTAACAATCATTTTCGCTGGTGTGTCATTTTGCTGTTCTCCTTATCATAAAGTTGGAGAATACAGATTCTTTTTGTATTTTTGCATCCAAGGAATTGAATACTAACTGACAAAAGTAAAATGAAAAGATTGATAGTAAGACTAGTAGCGGCTGTTGCTGTTTGCATGGCAACTGAGGGCTGGGCTCAACAAACCGGTGGTCAAAAGTCAATTGTCTGTCACGATGACGGGACAGTGACTTTTTATTACAAGAATGACAAGGCAAAGTCTGTTTTCGTTGATGTACAGTTTGCCGGTCGTCAAGAGATGAAACGTGATGCTGGTACAGACAGATGGACTGTGACGGTCGGACCTGCGGCTCCTGATATGTATCCTTATTGTTTCATCGTGGACGGTGTCGGTGTCATGGACCCTGAGAATCCTCAGTATTTCCCCAATGAGGGTTTTAAGAACAGCCTGTTGGAGATTCCCTCGAAGACTGGGACATTGGCGTACGATATAAAAAAAGTGCCTCATGGTCGATTGGAGTATATTCATTACTATTCCAAGAGTCTGGGCGGTACGAATCATGCGGTCGTCTATCTGCCACCTAATTATATGATGGATATTCAGAAAAAATACCCAGTGTTTTACCTGATCAGTGGCACTACGGATACGGAGGAGGTTTATTATAAGGTAGGTCGTGTCAATTATATCTTGGATAACTTGTTGGCGGAGAAGGCTGCCAAGGAAATGATCGTTGTGCTCCCTTATGGTAATCCTTATAAATTGTTGCCTGCCAAGCAGGATAGTCTGGGTATGCCCCAGACACATTTCGGCGGGGATGTGTTCAGTAAGGATCTCATTCATGATTTGATGCCATATATCGAAAAGAACTATCGTACGAAGAATGATGCGGACCATCGTGCCATAGGCGGTTTCTCTCGTGGTGGTAACCAGGCGCTCTTCAATGGATTAAGCAATCTTGATAAGTTCTCTTATCTCTGTTCCTATAGTTCCTTTACATCAACGGATATTCCCTATGTCTATGACCATGCTGATGACACTAATAAGAAGATCCATTTGTTCTGGCTGGGCGTTGGAACGGATGATTTCCTTTATGGTAATGCCCGTGACTATATGGAATTCCTTGATAAGAAGGGAATTCGCTCCGTTAAGGAATTCACTAACGACAAATTTGGACATACTTGGATGAACGCCAAATACTTCTTGTATAAGACGCTACCTTTATTATTTAATAAGAAAGCCGCTGAGGCTGCGATGGCAGGGGGCAGACCGGCTCCTGCCGCTACCGGTAAGGAACCGCAGTTTACACCAGGTGTGATGGCACGCTTGTTCCCCAAGCCAATCATTTCCCCAGAGTATACGGAGCAGGGTGTCACTTTCCGTTTTAAGGCACCAGAGGCACAGAAGGTGGAACTGGAGTGCGAGATTCTTCCAAAGCCCCTGCCGATGGCAAAAGATTCAGATGGTGTGTGGACCGTGACGATGACGGATTTCCTCTTCGAGACTTTTAAATATTGTTTCGTGGTGGATGGTACTCAGGTGGCAGACCCTAGCAATATGTACCTGTCACCCGACAAAGGCTTTAAGTACAGCATTGCCGATAATCCCCAGTCACCATTCAACTTCGCATCCCAGGGTGATATCGCACATGGCAGGGTAGGCTATGATGTGGAGCGACAAGAAGCATGGTATATGTCTCCTATGCCGGCAACTCCTATCATGCCTGTGTTCATCCAACTGATTCCTGGTGAGGGTGATACGATGGAGAGCTGGTTTAAAGTAGGTGGCGCTGATGCTATTGCCGACCGTTTAATCGCTGATGGTAAGTTAAAGTCGTGTGTGTTGACAACCAGTACACTGGATTTTATGCGACAAGGTCCTCAAATGCCGGATTTCAAGGTTATCACACTTCGTGCAGATGATTATCCGACATGGTCACAACGTCGTCGTGCTTTGATAAAACTATTGATGAACAAAAATTAGCTATGATGAAAAATATCGTCTTTCTCTTTTTGACAATCTGTCTTTCGGTAAGTAAGACTTCTGCACAGTATCAATATCCGTTCCAGAATCCTAAGCTTTCTTATGAGGAACGAGTGGAAAACCTTATTTCCCTGTTGACGCCAGAGGAAAAGGTGGGGTTAATGATGAATAAATCGGCATCTGTCGACCGTCTCGGTATTCCGTCGTATAACTGGTGGAGTGAGGCGTGTCATGGGGTACGTCAGAGTGACTATACCGTCTATCCGCAACCCATCGGTATGGCAGCGGCATTCAACGCCCCACTGTTTTACGATGTCTTTTCAACTGTCTCTGATGAGGCTCGTGCTAACTGGAACCGCAGTGACCATAATGTCTTCAACGTTCCGATGGGCGTGATCTATTATCCTGGGAATCCTGAGCTTACCTTCTGGTGCCCGAATGTCAATATCTTCCGTGATCCCCGTTGGGGACGTGGTCAGGAAACCTGTGGTGAGGATCCTTATATGAATGCTGTATTGGGTGTACAGACTGTGCTGGGTATGCAGGGGAATGATAGTCATTATCTCAAGACCCATGCCTGTGCCAAGCATTATGCGGTGCATAGCGGACCAGAGCCGTTACGTCACTCCATGAATGTGGAACCAACGAACCGTGACTTGTGGGAGACCTATCTGCCTGCTTTCAAAGCTTTAGTGAAAAAGGCGCATGTTCGGGAGGTGATGTGTGCTTACCAGCGTTTCGAAGGAAAACCTTGTTGTACGAGTGACCGTCTGCTGATTGATATCCTGCGTAACAAATGGGGTTATGATGGCTTGGTGGTTACGGACTGTGACGCAATCAATAATTTCTATAGCAAAGGACAGCATGAGACACATAAGGATCCGTTGTCGGCAAGTGTCGATGCGGTACTGAACGGTACGGATCTGGAGTGTGGCAAGGTGTTTATGTGTCTGACAGAGGGCTTAAAGAAAGGATATATCAAAGAGGCTGACCTCGATCAGCACCTGCGTAAGACTCTTTACGGACGTTTCGAACTGGGTATGTTCGATCCTGCTGAGATGTTGCCTTGGGCGAACTTAGGTCCGGAGGTTATCAGTAGTGAGAAAAATAATGAGCTTGCCACCCAGGCTGCTCGCGAATCGATGGTACTGTTGGAGAACAAGGTGCGCTCTCCGTTAAGCGGGGAAGCGGTTTCCGCCGGTGGGGCAAAAGTTCCCGTCCTCCCGCTTTCAAAGAGTATCAAGACGATTGCTGTAATTGGTCCTAATGCAGATGATGCCGCGATGCTGAATGGTAACTATGGTGGTACACCGACAAAGGCGCATACTCACTCTTTATTGGAAGGTATCAAGGCTGCTGTGCCAAACACAAGAGTCATCTATCATAAAGCCTGTGAGCTGAATGACGAGTATAACACCATTCATCATCTGCAAGACTTCAATGACGGTAAGGGTGTTTTGGTGGAATTCTGGAATAACCGGAGATTAGAAGGTGAGCCAGTAAAGAAAGACTATTACAAGGAGATGGCTTTTACGACTTTTGGTGCATGGGGCTTTGCCGAGGGTGTTAACAACGATTCTCTGTCCGTTCGAGTGAGTGGAACTTATAAGTCGACATTCACTGGTGAGATGAAGTATTCGTTGACTTCTGACAATGGTTATGTCCTCAAGGTAAATAACGAGGTAGTGGAGACGGCAGAGCCGTATCTTCCTCAAGGTGGCTATTTCCATCGTTCAATGGAGTATAAGTCCTTCCCCGTCAAGGCTGGTGAGACTTATGAGGTTGTGATAGAGTACCGTCGTGGCAACGGACAGTTTGCGATGCTACGTGGTGATATTTGTGAGCGTATCCTTGTTGATTTCACACCTTTAGCCGAGGAGGTGAAGAATGCCGATGCCATCATCATTATCGGAGGAATCTCCGCTCAGATGGAAGGCGAGGGTGGCGACAAAGCGGATATTGAGTTGCCGAAAGTACAGCAACGTCTGCTACGTGCTATGCATGCTACGGGTCGTCCAGTCATTTTTGTCAATTGCTCTGGATCTGCTATTGCCTTCGGCAGTGTGGAGGGACAGTATGATGCACTTTTGCAGGCATGGTATGCTGGACAAGGTGGCTCCAAAGCTCTTGCCGATGTGCTCTTTGGAGACTATAACCCTGGTGGAAAGTTGCCAGTGACATTCTATCGTTCTACCAATGACTTGCCAGACTTCCTCGACTACTCAATGAAGAACCGTACGTATCGTTACTTCACAGGACAGCCGCAATATGCGTTTGGTTATGGGTTAAGCTACACTACTTTTGCGGTCGGAAAAGCTAAACTGTCTGCGAGATCAATGAAGAAGGGAGGAACGGTGAAAATAATGGTCCCTGTGACGAATACGGGTAAGCGTGAGGGAACAGAGACGATACAGATCTATGTGAAAGCACTCGAGGATGCGGAAGCACCCATCAAAGCACTGAAGGGATTCCAGAAACTGAACCTGAAGCCTGGTGAGACGGCAACGGCTGCCATCTCATTGGATGATGAGGCGTTTGAATATTATAACGAGGCTATCGACGAGTTGTCTGTCAAACCGGGACGTTACCAAATCCTCTATGGTACGTCGTCCCTCGACAAAGACCTGCAGAGTCTTGACTTCGTAGTGAAATAACAAAATAAGAAAGGCATTCCCATCGAATGCCTTTCTTGTTTTTGTATTTGTTTATTATTCTTTTGCTTTCTCTTCTAACATCCAATTGTTACGTTTTAAGGTTTCCACGAACTCACTGATCTTCTGGAGTTCTCGTGGGATACGGATGTTTTGTGGACAATGCGGCTCACACTGACCGCAACCGATGCAGTGGTCTGCTTGTCGGAAACGAGGTACGGCACGGTCGAGGCTGATAAGGTAGTTACGGCGTAACTTGGCATACTCGTCATCCATCTTCAGACGGGGCAGGGTACCCTCGTTCTTACATTTATTATAATGGACGAAGATAGCAGGGATGTCAATGCCGTAAGGACAGGGCATGCAATATTTGCAATCATTACAAGGAATGTTCTCCAGTCCCACAATCTTCTCCGCAATCTCACTATGCAGGTACTCCTGTTCTTTCTTGGTCAGAGGCTTCAACGGACAATAGGAGAGTAGGTTGTCTTTCAGATGTTCCGTATAGGTCATGCCGCTGAGTACGGTGAGCACACCTTCTGGAGTGCCCGCATAGCGGAATGCCCATGAGGCGACACTGCGTTCGGGAGCATGCTGTTTCAGTTCGTTGACGAGATACTGGGGCAGGTTTGCAAGTCGTCCGCCCAACAGTGGCTCCATGATAACGGCAGGGATATGGTATTTCTGCAACTCTCCGTACAGATAACTGGCATCCACATTACGGTTATTAATCTCGTCGGCATAGTTCCAGTCCAGGTAGTTCAACTCTATTTGTACGAAGTCCCAGTGATATTTGTCGTTCATGGCAAGTACCTCGTCAAATACCGATTTCTGACCATGGAAAGAGAAACCAAGGTTGCGGATGCGTCCTGCCTCACGCTCTTTCATCAGGAAGTCCATCATGCCGTTATCAATATAACGACGATTAAACTCATCCATGCCTCCACCAATAGCATGCAGCAGATAGTAGTCGATATAGTCTACCTGCAATTCCTTCAGAGATTTCTGGTACATGCCGATACTTGCCTCACGTGTCTGTGAGTCAGGGTGGAAGTTTGAGAGTTTAGTGGCAACAAAATACTCCTCACGCTTGTGGCGGCTGAGGGCTATGCCAGTACAAGTCTCCGACTTACCCTGGCAGTAGACGGGGCTTGTGTCGAAGTAGTTGACTCCATGCTCAATGGCATAGTCTACTTGTTTGTTGATCATCTCCTGATCGTAATCGTCCTTGTTCTCTGTCTTTGACGGCAGGCGCATCATACCATAGCCGAGGATGGATACTTTTTCCTTCGTCTTGGGATTGATGCGATAGGTCATCTGACCTGTCGGCGGTTCCACCTGTTTGGTATATTCGCTGACCGCCTTGGTCTCGGTCTTTGACTTGCAGCCCGTCAGGACGGCAGCGGTTGTCACTGCTCCACCTCCTAACAACTTGAGGAAATTTCTGCGGTTTATATCTTTTTTCATCTCTTTAAGTTCTAAACGATCAACTCTAAACTTCTTTATGTATCTCATGTCCCTCCACATAGATTGCAGAGAATGGTCGTGCCGGGCACAGATACTCGCAGGCTCCACAGCCGATACAGCGGTTCTCATTAACGGCGGGAATCATTGGTGACTCCTTGTCGTCTGGACTGGAAGGTACCATCTCGATAGCACCTACAGGACAGTGTCGGGCACAGTTGCCGCACTCTACACTGTCAGTCAGCGGAATACAGTTTTTCTTTACCCAAACAGCATGACCGATCTGCGTTGATGCTTTGTCTTCATGACTAATGGGCTTGATAGCCCCGGTAGGACAGACCTCTGAGCAACGGTTACATTCTGGACGACAATAGCCACGCTCATACGACATGACTGGTTGCAACAGATGAAGCCAATCACTGGATGGACGCAATACTTCATTTGGACACTCAGAGATACAGAGTTGGCATCCCGTACAGCGCTTTGCCATGTTCTGTGCAGACAAAGACCCTGCAGGTGTCAGTGGTGTCTGTCGCTCTGGTGCCACCTTGTCCTCAATTTCAGCGAGTCCGCCGTCTGTCTTCTTTGCCTCTTGGGCAAGGGCGGCAGTGGTCAGCAAAGCGGAAGAGAGAAGGAAACTGCGCTTGGAGGAATCAACGGTTTCGCTGGAGTCAGCAGGTTTATCGGGTCGTCCGTTAGATTTGTTAAACCCATACCTCAACGCTCCGAACTTGCAATTCTCGATACAATTGCCGCATACCACACAGCGTGTAGCGTCAACGGAATGTGTCTTGTAGTCGATACATGCTGCCTTGCAGTTCTTTGAGCATAGTGAACAGTTTCTGCATTTGTCTGCGTCAAAGTGAATCTTCAAAATAGAGAAGCGGCTCAGGAACGAGAGAACAGTTCCCACAGGGCAGACTGTGTTACAATAGGTTCTTCCATTGCGCCAAGCAAGGAAGAAAAGAATAATAAAGGCAACGATGGCTATCACCAATGACGGCAATGCTCGCATCCAGATATTACTGTGATAGAACATGTAGCTGTCGTTGTGCTCAGCAATGAAGGCAAGTACATTGTTGCCTGCCTGATAGATAGGTTGTAACAGGTTCGTAGCAATGAGCCCGAAGGTGGAGTAGGGCGCTAGCAGTTGTACGACCACGCCGATACCTAAAAACCAACACGCAATACCTAGTACGAGGAAAGCATAGCGCAGCCACGACTTCGCTTTCGAGAAAGTGTAACGGTTCTTTTTCGCCTTCTTACCAAACCATCCGAAGATGTCTTGTAAGACGCCTAACGGACAGATGACGGAGCAGTAGATGCGTCCGAAGATGATGGTCAGAACTACGAGAACCACGATAGCCGCCACGTTTAGTGCCAGAATCGCTTCTAAGAACTGTAGTTTCGGCATCCAACTGACCCAATGGTGCATTGTTCCCGTGAAGTCGAGGAACAACAGAGTGATGCCTATAAACATCACGGCAGCCAGTGTGATTCTGATTTTCCTTAACATAAAGTTTTGTTTAGTTTTATTTTGTTATTATTCTTACAATCAGTATACTCAGTTCATAGAGCAGGTAGATAGGTAGTGCCACGACGAACAGTGTGAAGGCATCAGTAGTCGGTGTGATAATCGCTGCCACAATAAGTATTGCCACAAGGGCATGACGGCGGTAGGTCGTCATCAGTTGTCCGTTAATCAGTCCCATTCTCCCCATCAGCGCACAGACTACAGGCAGTTCGAAGACCACTCCCATGACCAGACTCATCCCCAACAAAGTGTCGACATATGACTGCAACGTCAGCATGTTGGTAACATCAGGTGATACCTGATAGGTACCTAGGAAACGGACGGTGAAGGGGAATACCACAAGGTAATTAACCAATGTTCCGATAAGGAACATCAAGTATGCGGCTCCCACGATCCACACGGCATAATGCCGCTCGTTGGCATAGAGTCCGGGTGACACAAAGCGAAAGAGCTCATATAATATATAAGGTGAGGCGACCAATAATCCGGCATAGATAGCCGTCTTCATGTGTATCATGAATTGTTCCGTCAATCCGGTGTTCATCAGGTGGATATTGAAATCCTCAGTGTCTAGCAGACGGTAGGTGATGAAGTCACTCGAACGGGGAGCCAGTACAATAGAAAACAATTCGTCTTTCAGACAGAATGCAATGATACCAAAGAGGACAATGGCACCAAGCATTCGGAATAGCGTGCCTCGAAGTTCGTCCAGATGATCCCAAAACGTCAGCGGCTCACTCATTCCTTCTTGGCTTCTTCCTTCTCGTCGTCGATGTTGACATCCTTCATGCCGTCTTTGAAACTCTTCACGCCTTTGCCCAGTCCTTTCATGAGCTCAGGAATCTTTTTGCCCCCGAACAGCAACAGGACTATGATGGCAATCACGAGAATCTCAGTCGTTCCTAATCCAAACATATTTTAGTCTTTTTAGTTATATCATTTGCAAAGATACGAAAAGTCAAGAGCAAATCAAAAGAATTTCTTCTTTTTTTGCAATTTTTTCGCGCACACAAAAAGAGGCGTTTACGGATATATGGTCTCCTCTTTCTCATCGAGGGAAAAATCGAAGGAACGGGAATCAGACTGACTAGCATCCAACAAACGAGCTGCATACGATAGCGTCACAGTCTGCAATTCGGGTTTTTTATAAGGTTTTTTTTCCATTTTCTACATTTTATTGACTCATATATTGATGACCATTGTAGATATAAACACCCTTTTGGGGCTTACCAGTGAGTCTTCGACCCTGAAGGTCGTAATAACATCCAGTATTCGACTCCATACCTTTAGCTTCACGGATATCGTCAGTATCTTCTGACATATCACCATCACTGTCAAACTCATCGGCAGAGAAGTCCATCACATCACCAGTCTCCACACCATTCTCCGTGCGGATATATTTCACTTTAAAATCAGCAACAGGCAATACTTCCAAAGCAGAGAAATAAGCTCGGAAAGGAGAAACACTTACCTTGCTGTGTTTCTTGCTAACACGTTTCATCATGCCGTCGTTCTGAATAATATAGGCTTTTTGCGCAATTAACTCATCGTTGTTAAGGAACTTCATCGTTCCACACCACCAGCCCATTTGCTTTGTAGCGTCAGCATTCTTGACTTCCTGTGGTTCCAAAGGTTCTTCTTTTACCAGTACGTTCTTAGCACTGAAACTAAACGAGCCTTTTTCAATGACTACCACATAAGGCTCACCAGCCATCAATACTGGGAAGTCGTTAGTAAACTGGAGCACCTTATTGTCGAGGTCCACTTCATGGAGTTTATACACCTTGATGTCTTCGAAATTCTCCAATTGTTCCAAGCGCATGGTAAAAGGAAGGGATACTGTATAAGCCTTACTCTTCCATGTCCCGTCAGTCTGTTGGGTAGCAGCAAAGGTACGCCCGTTCATGGTCAAGTCATAGTATATCTGCTCCTCGGTCATCCCGTGTTCCATCAGATACGTATCACGGTCGTGCAGCAGTTTCAGGAAATTGGTATTATCCTCCCTCTCCATTGGCATCAGTTTCGCCCGTGAGTCGTTGAGAGTGGGATTTGTGAAGAAACAGTTCTCCACCTTACCATTCTGACGATAACCTAAAACAGCATTAAAATCCACAGATGCCGTGATACTATTGCCTAAATAGATACAGTTAGACACAACACCATTAGTCAGTGTACCGACTACACCACCTACGCCAGAACGACCCTTCACAGTGGCATGGCTAGAACAGCCGGTCACCAAGGACGCGTTATTGTTGATGAAAGCAATGACACCCCCGGCAGCAGTCTCCGCCTCAATGGTAACATCTCTCAGGACATGACAATTCTCAACGTGTGAGCCTCCAAAAACCGATGTGGCAATTGCTGCAGCAGAATACCCTTTAAAACTACTGTTCCGGATAATAATATTTTTTACCGATGCCCCCTTGTCAATGATATCAAACAGAGCCGCGTCCTGATGATTTGTCAGACTCATCTTCATACCACTAATAGTAAAGCCTGCGCCATCATAATGTGCAGAGAAATTCTTGATCGGTGTGAAGTTGTTTGTTAAACTAGAGTCAAACGTGATGTCAGCACCCTGTTTGAAGTATTTTCCTTTCAGTCTTGTGGCATCAGTCCCATTAAAGTTCTCTTGCAACTCTTTCAGTTGTTGTGCACTCCTGATATTGTAAGGAGAAGCCTCTGAACCGTCACCGCTCCAGCTGTCATAAAGTTTTTTGGTGAACACCAGGCCTGCGTCACGGTCGAACTCTAAGGAGAGAGAGCATACGGTACGACAGCCATACTGATCGAAAGATGGGAAAATAGTGAAGAAGCAACTAAAGCCGTCTACAGGTTCTCCCTGATGGATAATTTCATTACCTTCCAAAACGGCAATTTTATCACGGTCCTCATCGGCAAAACCTACCGCTTCATAGGTGCCCTTCAGGTCAAAGTCCAACTCATAGTTTCCGCCACCATCCGTATCTTCAATAAGTACCAGTGGGAATGTAGGATGATTCACCGTCGTGCCATCGTTCTTAAATTGATAGAAGTAGGGTCTTCCAGCTTCGATACCAGTGTTTCGCTCGAACAGGATATTCATCTGCGTATTGGCAATGGAATATCCGGAATATCTGTAAAGTGTTGCTCCTTCCAGCGGAGTGTCTTTCAGATCGGTAACACTGAAGGGCAGACAGATGGAATGCAGTTTTCCATCTTTCTTGAGTGCAAGGTTATTGATGGTGACTTCAGCTTTGAAACCATTATATTTCTCTAATATCGCTGTATTCTCCTCGTCCGACGCGAACGCATCCAGAATGACGATCCTGGGTTGATAGAGTATTACCTTCTGTCTGTCTTCAAAATGGTAAGTGACACCCTGTGCCTTTTGATAGGTGGCTACTGCCGTATAATGTGTCTCACCCAGCGATTCCTCTGTCGGCTCTATCCGCGATTTAATATCCTCACTGATAGTAGCATTCAAGTTCACCGTCTCACCGGTCATAGAATTAGTGAGGGTCACCTTTGCTGCTGTATAGTCATCGTTCCATTCCCAATTCTCTTTGAAGTTATATCGGTAGCGGGCATAGTATGAAACGTTCATCGTCGGCGAGAAGGTCATTCCTCGAGCCAGCAGTTCTCCTTTCTCCTGCTCACTATCCTTCATCTCGATATCAGAAGGAATGTTGGTTAGTTGCGGCAGATAACCCTTGAAGGTCAGTCCTTCCGTCTTAGGAGGAGCCGGCAACGATATGTCCATTCCTTTGATGACCTGATATTCCTCACCTTTCTCATACGTCTTGCCATCTTTGCTATAATAGTACGTGACGGTCCAGTAGTCAGAGTAGTCTTTATTCATTTTTCCGCAGACACAAGCCTGACCGTCTTTGTAGGTATGAGTCTCCTCTACCTTGTAATTGCACAGTGTACACTGACGCACATGTTTCTCCTCATCCTTATAGACATAAGTAAAGTTGGGGTGGGAGCAGCCTTCTATCCGTACGAAAGTATAGGAATGATCCGTACACGCATCCTCGCGCTGAGCCGTGTTGGCAGCATGGAGATATATTCCCTCTCTGTATTTGGGATCTTTGATAGCTTCCTGATGTGTGCTGTACGACACCATCATATTGTCGCCGATGTATAGTTCTCCTTTACTATAGAACAAATGACCACCCTTGTAGGAACCGGCACCAATAGGGGCAGGGGCGACGGTGTTGCTCTGTCTGGTGACAGCCATGACGGTACCTCCCGTGATGGTCACCTTGCCGCCGTCACCATACATACCACCGCCAATAGCCGGTGCCAGCCACTCGTCATGTTCATTGCAGGATGCGAACACGAGTCCACCAGTCACCTCTAATGTACCTCCTTTTCCAGAATGAGAGCCGCCGATGCCTGCAGCTCCGCGTCCGCCATAGGCATATACCTCACCACCATAGATATGGACATCACCGCCTTCGGCACCACCGATACCTGCACTTGCATAATTAGAATCGGAGCCTCGTGCGGTTACTTTACCACCATAGATATTCACCTTGCCGCCTTTACTTCCATGTCCGCCACCGATGGCAGCACCAGAAGGACCGCCTGTCGCGTCCACAGTACCGCCATAGATAGTGATAGGACCTCCCTGATCTCTGACGTAACCACCACCGATGGCTGCCGACCATTGATCAGACTTGGCAGTCACTGTTCCGCCATAAATGACAATCTCGCTTTGTGGGTCTATCTGTCCCTTAAAACCACCTCCGATAGCTGCGGAGCTGGATTTTAATTGAGTAGCAGAGATGTTACCGCCGTGGATATATAGAGAGCCCATCCCGTCACTCTCGACACTGCCGAGAGCCGCATTAAGGTCAAAGTAGTCGTTGCAGGCTTCTAACTTTCCTTGATTCTCTCCGTCCGACTGACTGTAAATATAAAGCTTGGTATTGTCTCTTTTCTGGACAACCACTTGTTTTGTACGCATTCTGCAGCCATCGGTGAGGATTAAATGGACTTCGCCCTTGAAATAGAACTGGAAGCGCTCCACGTTGCCTTTCACCACATACCAGCCACTGTTGAAACCTTCCCGGCTACTATTTTCACCGGTTATCTCTTTATAGGAGTTGCAGGTCCTCGTCACCGTTACCACCTGTTTCTTCTCACCGTCCCATGAGCGTTCCAAGTAGTTGACTTGGGCATGTGCAGTCAGAACCGTCAGACAGCATAGAGATAGGAAATATCGTAAAATCATCATCTCACATCATTCGTCTATATTACTCCACTCGCACTACATAGGCGTTTCTCAACTTGATATTCGTGTTGTCACAACGCCAATAGATAGTAAACTGTTTCACACCACGTCCCTCCGCAATACCAGGCAGTTGGTCTTTATTGGCATCCAGGACACGTTTGGCATGCTTGATGATAGAGGTAGCCAGCAGCACACTATTCTCCTCGCTCTCACATACAGTAAATACATCGGAGAAAATATCAGAGAAGTTCCTCTTAAAGTCATTCTCCAAGTTTGTCTGTGCATTAGAATAGTATTTTATTCCATCCATCCATTCGTTGATGACGATGAACATACGCCAAGTCTGCAAATAGCGGTTGGGCTTTTTCAGTTTGTGGGTATAGGTGTCTATGGGTGTCTTGGTGCGTTCCACAACTCGATTTGTCGAGTTGTTATAGATGAGCAGCATACCCACCTCTGGTTGTGATTGTATCTCGAGGGTATATTCACCGCTGGGGTTCTCTACAGACCAGCAAGCGTCGTTCATCAGGTTGGCATCGTTCACCAAGATATCCGCAACGATGTCATGTTCCCATTTACCGACTTTTCCTGACACCTGAACATCTTTGCCGGAATAGATCCATGTTGTTTTGGTGTTTGCCGTGTTCTTGACAACGCTAAGGTCTTTGATGCTTTTCGAATTACCCATGGCAAAGGAGGTGCCATTTGTCTTTCCTTTGGTCGCTGAGCCACCGCCATTAACAGAGGCTGTTACAGAAGCAGAAGTAACTCCCAATGTAAAACCATAGGTGTCCGTATTTGTTGATGACGTGGATGACGATGTGGTTAAATTGATGGATTGAGTGATGGTTTGGTTCGCCGTCTCAGGAGTAGCAGCCTCTCCTTTGATAATACCCTTATCGCCTTTTAGATTCATGGAGGTCTCGTATTTCGTCAGGTAATTGCCATACATCAGGTCGTAATTTTTCCAATTGGGTGCGACTCCTAGCCAGAAATCGGATTTCTGACCTCTGGCATAAAAGAGATCTGTTCCGTTGTTCGCTCCAAGGCTAAGTACCACTTTCTGACTGACATAATAATAGTCACGGTTGCTTGACATATTATGTACACCCCAGTAGCTAAGGGTCGTCTGACATGCTTTGGGTTTATAGGAGAACTTATTGGCACTGGTCTTGTAGTTGATGTTCTGATGGTGTGTGAACGTCTCACAAGCACTCTCTAAGTCATTAACAGCCATATTGCTGCTGGCACGTCGGGAAGCCCTGCTCTGAGTTTTCTCTGTATCTTTCACTGTGTCTTTCTCACTTTCAGTATCGTTCAGCCACTGGGCAGCCCCGTCGGCATACAACCCATAGCGGTAGGCTGTCAACTCCCCAGCTTGATAAGAGGTCTCAGTGGGCTTTTCAACGATATTACCATCGGTGTCTGTGGCATAAGTGATGATTTTGTCCTCGACATTGTCGGATTCCATGAAGAAATAGTCTGTGGCACCGAGGATGACCATTTCCGCACAAGCGGCATCGCTTGCAGTTCCACGCATGTAGTTGTTGAGATTTTCCTTGCGCTCTGACATGCGCCCTGCCATGGAGGCTCTGACGGTAGCCTCTTTCTGCTCAGGAGTCAGGTCAAAGACATCGTCGACATAATCTTCTACGATGGCGGCAAGCCCCTTGTCTATCCTGTCAATGAAGTCGTTCAGCTGTTGCTCAGTAGGTGTCTCGATGGCAAGGTAACCCTCGTCAACTAAGATTTGTGCCATTTGGTTGATAACGGCATCTGACAGGTTGCCGGCATCGCTGCCCTTGACCAACACGAACTTGGTATCTTCCTGGATGGCACTGGTCACACGAGGCAATCGCTTGATGAGTGCGGCACCTGTGGACTTTTCGTCAAACTGACTGAGCGACGCTGCCGGCAGGTTGGCTGTCACACGGATTCCCAACTGGTCGGTGGCAGGCTCCTCTATGTTGTAATCTGTATGATCGTTGCCACTATTCGTATGGTCATCGTCACTACATGAGGTCAATATCATATTACCGCTTGTCATAAGGATGGCGGCAAACATCCATTGCATATATTTCTTCATAACTTTATACATCTTACGTCACTCTACTGTTACTTCATAGTCTTGCTTGGTCTCAAGATTCTTGTCACTACTCCAGGTAATGCGGAACTTCTTAATGCCGAAGCTCTTGGCGGTTTCTTGCAGGATGTCCTTGTATACGTTGAACACTTGTTGTGAGTAGAGAATGTATGCCGTAGCGTTCTTGACACTCTCAGGAGTCAACTCGCCTATCTCAAATGTGTTTTGGAATAGATCTGGGAACTTCTTCATGAGCATCTGTTGAAAGTCCGACTGTGCTCCTGACATGATTCCAGACATTGGACCGTCCTTCCACTCGAGTACACGGACGAGCATACGCCATTTCTGCACAGCGCGGCAGGGCTGTGCCAGAGGAACGTTCCATATATTGTCAAAGGTGGTCTTTGTCTCTTGTATCTTCGCCTCGCCTTTGCCATTCAGTTTGAGAACGCCTGTCGTGGGAATGCTGCCTACACTGACGGAATACTGTCCTGTGGGGTTCTGTACTGACCAGCAGGCATCATTCACCAGGTTGGCGTCGTTTATCAAAATATCGGCTGGCATCTCATGAATCACATTGCCGGGTCCGGAGGTCTTAGGACGTTTACCGTTATAGGTCCAGGTCACCTTAGTGCCTGCGGTGTTTTTGACCACATCCAGGTCCTTGATGCTCTTCGAGTTGGTCATGGAAAAGGAGTTACCGTTGGTAATACCTTTGGTTTTTGAATAGTCATATTTGGCAACTCCTCCAAAGCCTCCTGAAATCCAACCTACTGTCCCCATGAAGGAATGGGTGGATGATGTAGTTGTCGAATGCGAGTCTGTGGCATTGACGGATTGCGTGGTGACTTGGTTGGCAGTCTCGGGGGTAGCCGCCATGCAGACGATAATGCCTGCGTTCTTCGAATCCGTCGCTTGCAAGTCCATCGATGTCTCGTATTGCGTCAGGAAATTGCCATACCAGCGGAAGCCCGTCTTTTTGCCGTCCTTATCAATTTCTTCTAACCAGTCCTGAGGAGCAAAATTCCTGGTGAAGAACGGGTCGAAATCATCACTCTTTCCCATTCTAAGCAAGATATCCTGCTTCACGTAGTAAAAGTCATAATCTCCATGATGGACACCCCATGTGCGGAGGATTGTCTTCACACGCTCATGCCAAATCAGGTCTCGCTTGTTTTCGTTGACTTTGACATTATAGGGTCTGAAATAGATCTGTGAAGACTTGGTGAATGTCTCGGTGGCATTCATGATGTCATTGATGGCGGTCATGCCAGACGCACGACGGGAGACGCGACGGGAGGAGCCGTCTGCTTGGTACCAGGCATCCTCCTCCTCAAACTGTGCTTCAATATCGTTTATCCACTGGGCGGCATCATCGGCGATCAGTCCGTACCGGTATTCGGTAGTTTCTCCTATCTCATAAATTTCTGATTTTTCCTCTTCCAGAATGTTACCATCCGTATCTGTATATAAGGAGCTCACCTGAACTTGATCGTCAAGGGGTTCCTCGAAATAGGTGTCCACAGGACCAAAGATAATGAGCTCAGCACAGGCTTTGTCAGCAGATGCTGCCCGCATGGAGCTTGACAAAACAGCCCTGCGCATTGACATGCGTCCTGCCATCGAGGCGTTGACGGTAGCCTCCGTCTGTTCTGGAGTCAGGTCAAAGAGATCGTCAGTATAGCCCTTTACAATAGCGGCAATGGCTTCTTCTATCTTATCCATGAAATGGTCTAGCTGCTGATTTGTAGGGCGTTCAATAGCTACATAGCCTCCTATGGCTAGTACGTTAGCCATCTGCGCCATCACTGCGTCTGACTGACTGCTGATGTCACTGCCTTTGATCAACACCAACTCGGTGTTGTCCGAAATGGCACTGTTTACTTTTGGCAGACGCTTGATGAGGGCTGCGCCAACAGACTTGTCAGCAAACTGACTAAGGGATACTGCAGGTACGTCAACGGTCACACGGACACCCAACTGGTCTGTGGTGGGCTCTACCCATGTGTATTCTGGATCGGTAGTGTTGTTGGTACCGTTATCATCATCACTGCTGCATGAGGTCAATATGGATGCCCCACTTGTCATGATAGTTATGGCAAACAGCCATGGAAGAAATTTTCTCGATACTCTCATTTGCTTTTTGTGATTGTAGTTGTACGTTTTCTATATATGATTATCTACTTTTTGTGTGCAAAGATACAATTATTAATTGTATACGCAAATAGAAAAACATATTTTTAACATTCGTCACACATATAGATGTGCTAAAAAATTATCGTCATTAGACGAATATTCATAGGAAATGTGTATCTTTGCATGCATGAAGGATATAAAAAACGATAAGACAGCAAGTAAAAGATGGATATGGAATTAGAATTCTTAATGCGTATTTTCTGCGCCGCCCTGTTGGGAGGACTCATCGGTCTGGAACGTGAATATCGTGCCAAGGAGGCGGGCTTCCGTACTCATTTCCTGGTAGCCCTCGGCTCGGCAGTGTTTATGATAGTGTCGGCATACGGTTTTACGGATGCCCTGACCAATGATTTACAACGCTGGGACCTCTCCCGTGTAGCGGCTCAGGTGGTCAGCGGTATTGGTTTCATTGGCGCTGGTACCATCATCTTCCGTAAGAGTGAGAATATGGTGAGTGGACTGACCACGGCTGCGGGGCTTTGGGTGACGGCAGCTATCGGTCTCGCCTGTGGCGGTGGTATGTATATCCTTGCCTTTGGTAGTACGGTGATGGTACTATTAGGACTGGAAGCATTTAACTACTTCCTTCATAAATTCGACAAACACCGTAAGGAGTGATCTATTTCTTGTAATTCAGTGCCGCACCGATAGCCGTACAGAACTCGGAGTATTTAGGGATGTGGAAATGCACGTTATAGAGCTTTTCCAGCATCGGGTAGATGTCCTTGCATTGTGGCAACAGGGTAAGGTTGCCTATCAGCACGAAGTCTTTGATACCTGAGTTGAGCGCTGACAAGATGGCGGCAGAACCTATCGTCTGCAGTACCATGATGATGATACCCAGTGCCACGTCTTCTTTCGGCGCGTCGTACTGCGCCTTGGAGAACAGGGATGCCGTAGCGTCCATCGGCAGTCCTGGCAGCGGATGGGTGGAGATGTCACCAATCAACAGGTTGATATTGTGGATGTCTCCCTGCAGTGCAAGACTCTGAATCTGTTTGGGGTCACGGGTGTTCAGCATCACACGGCTCAGTCCCTGCAGCGTACCTCCTCCGATGCCGATACCTCCGATGTGACGGATGTCGTCTCCCTCACATTGTACGAAACTAGTACCTGTTCCCATGGATACTACAATCGCCTTGGTGAGTCCTGACTCAAAACGGGCTCCCAAGCCATCTGCGATAAACTCATCGACCTTCTGGGTGGGAATGCCATAGACAGGCTCGTCGATATAGGCGGCACCGACTCCTGTAAGCATCACCTGCTCAACGTCTCCTAACGCTATCTTGTTGTCATGCAGGTATTTACCGAAGGCTCCATAGAGCGAGGTTACTTGGTCTGCTGCCGTGATACGTATCGGTGAGATGACCCGTTTATCACGCAGTCCTACTATCTTTGTCGTGGAGATGCCCACGTCTATTCCAATGACTATTCCCATGGTTGTTTTATTGTTTGATTCGACAAAGGTACGAATAAGTGAGAAGAAAACCAAAAGATTTTTGAGTTTTCTCGAGCGCAAGTACTTTCGACGAAGTCAAGGGTACGAAAAAACGTTACAGCCGTCCTCTTATTTCAACAGCATCGTTTCTGTATTCTCTATATGATAGGTCTGCTGGGTGCCCTCAATATTGAATGTCAATACAGAATTCTCAGAAGTGACAGTAAGCGAACATGGCGCACCCTCAATAAGTGGGATACAACTGTTACTACCGACAGGGAAACCACAGCAGACAGGAATATCAAGATCATGCAGATGAGTTAACAGCATCTGTTCGACACTACCAAACTGCAGATCGTATCTAATAGAATTGAAGCCTCCGAAGATAACACCCTTTACCCTTTCGAAACTGTTCTGCAAGCGTAGCATATAGAATAATCTGTCGATGGTATGCAGCGATTCTTCTACCTCTTCAATAAAAAGGATGAAGTCTTGATTTTCTGGCAACTGGAATCTTGAACCTGAGATCACAGCATAACTTGAAAGATTTCCTCCCACAAGGATGCCTTCCGCATGACCACAGCGATTATAGGGATTGCATGGAACAATGTACTGTGGTATTATACCCATCAGTAAGTTATGTGTGATGGTGATGGCTGGTTCTTGTTGGTTGGCAATCTGGATTCCCATTGGACCATGAATACAAAGTGTTCCTGTAGTTGCAACGACATAAAGCAGCATCGTGATATCACCATGCCCTATCAGCCATTTGGGATGTTTCTGGAATATCTCCAAGGGAATCCGGTTCAACAGGTGCATGGAACCGTATCCCCCTCGTGAACAAAATATGGCTTTAATGGTATCATCCTCTAACGCCCATAAAAGGTCGGCTGCGCGCTCATCCGCTGTTCCCGAATAGGCATCCACATTTAGACTTGTGGTATGAGGGCCGATGACGGGCTGCAGCCCCCAACTTCTCAACACCTCCGCTGCTTGAATAATAGCCTCCCCTGGCACCCAATAAGCAGGGGACACAAGGGCCACCCTTTCCCCTGCTTTTAAATAAGGTACTCTCAATATCTTTTTACCTTTTTCAATCATTACTTGTATATTAAACGACATTTTGACCAGAAGGGCTACAAACTCTGGCGGTATTCCTGCGGGGTGACTCCGTACTGACGCTTAAACTGTTCACGGAAGTTGGCTGGTGTGAAGCCCACAGCAGCGGCGATGGCAGCGATGGTCATCGAGGGGTTATCACGTAGCAGAGGAAGTGCCTCCTCCATACGGATATTATTGATGTACTGCGGGAATGAGGAACTGCCAGCATACTGAGCCAAAAGGCTGTTGAGCGTATGACGGGTGATACAAAAACGCGTACAGATGTCCTGACGCTGAAGCGAGACATTAGCATAGAGCTGCTCTGTGCGGATGGCAGTATCAATCGTTTCAAAAAGAGCAGAGTTAGTCTCTGGCACCTCTGACTCACCAGCCTCATCAGGTTCTTCTGTTTCTTCCGTTTCATCAGCAAGCACCGGCAGTGGCGTGCCATTGATCATACGAACTAAGGCACGGTTCTTCTCGCTGATAATCTGGCGCTGACGACGATAGTAGAACGAGACGACACCAGCAATGATTAACAACAATATGATAACACCGATGATGATTGATTTAATGCGACTGGCCGTCTCAGCCTCCTGAATCTTCAGTTCCTGCTCCTTGGCATGATAGCGGGCGGCATAGTTGTGGGCCTCACTGGCATGCAGACTGTCACTGAGCACCTTAGCCAGATTGGCATGACGGTTCATCAGATTGTAGGCCTCTACGAGATGCCCTTTGGCACGGGCAACGATAGCTCGGTCGCGCAGGATCACGGCATAGTCGTCATTAACGGTATCATTGCCCATACGATACACCATCTCATCACAGGTGGCCATCGCCTCGTCATACATACCTAGCGCCATCTGCGTTGGAATAATCATCCTACGAGCACTGAATGAATGACCATAACCACTTTGGTCGAAGCGAGCGAGATATTCACGGGCATGGGTGGCATCACCCGTCATGGCATAGGCACCAGCCAGGAAACCGTTTGCTTGGGCACGGCTGAAGTCAATATAGCGGTCGCGGTCGGCTGGCTTGTCACTCCACGACAAGCGATAGCTGTCTTCGGCATAGTCCTTGGCATGCTGCTCGTAATGATCAAGCCGGTCAAGGATACGCTGTGCCAAGGGTATGACCTCAGCATGACGCCCCTGATCATTCAATACAGTAATCTTACGTTTCACGGCAATGATGAAGGCATCCATGCGGTCGATACTGCCGGGTGCATCCAGCTGACGGATCGCCTCGTCGATTTTCGACATGCCTTCCTCTGGCTGTCCCAGGTGAGCCATCACCATACCGATCTCTGCCTCCGTACGCCATTCTTCCGTATCTTCTCCCAGCAGACGACAGACCTCGACCTTTTGCGTCGCCCACTTCACATAGCCTTCAAAGTCGGTCTTGGTACGACTGGTGATCATCAGCAGGTCGAGAATGTTCTCCTGCTCATGGAGTGTATTAATCACGGAATCATGCTTCAGCAGCTGCTCGCAGATTTGGATGGCAGAATCCTGCCGCTGCTTGAGGAGCGACTTGCTATAAATCTTGGCACGGATAAACTGGGCACGGTATTCATTGATGTTGCCAAGCAACAAGGCTGAGTCAAGCATCACGAGTGCACGATTCGGATGATAGCCATAAGCCACCAATACGGAGTCCTCCTGATAAGGTGTATCACCCAAATTCGGAATATGTCTTGCTGAATTATTTCTACCACAACTGGCGAAAGCCATCATAGAAACAAACAGCAGGACTTGAAGGACATTTCTCATACTTTAATACAATAGTCTTAGTTTCTTAATCTTCCTCACGGGAAATGTAAAACGACGGAATGTCACGACGGAGGGTCAGCACCCAGTCGTCACCGTCAGATTGATATTTTGCACGGTCAATATGATCATCCATCAACCATATCATACGGTTATCGATAGGTTTACCGCCATGACGGAGCGTCAAGGTAAAACGTTGCTTTGAGGTTGTCACACTGACTTTACAAGGACGACCTTGCAGCTCCCCCAGGGCTATCTCCACCAGCTGCACTACAATGCGCAGCAGTTCTCTGTCGGATTGTTCTGCAACCACACGCTTCACAAACGCGATTACCGTCTCGTTTTGATTTGGTATATAAACGATTTCATTCATAACCGAATGCAAAAATACGCAAAAACATCTATTCTACCAAAAAAAATGATGCACGCATTTGGGCTTTATACCAAATGCGTGCGATATTTCGTAGGTGTCATGCCATAATGACGCTTGAACTGATCACGCAAATTAGGAGGTGTGAAGCCTACTTCAAAGGCAATTTCTGTAATTGACATTTCTGGGTGATGGGTTATCAGCTCGTAAGCCTCCTTGACACGGATATCATTAATGTACTGAGGAAATGACAATCCACCAGCATGCTGGTTCAGAAGGTCATTCAGACGATGACGACTAATGCCGAAACGCCTCATCACGTCTTCACGCATCAGGTTCACATTGGAATAGAGTCGTTCATTTCGTATTACAGAATCAATTCTCTTAAAGAGTTCTTTGCTCATGTTGATTTATAGTTTCATGGTGCAAAGGTATGCTAAAAAGAATACATTTGAATGAAAACACATGCACGCATTTGGGTTTGAGCCCAAATGCGTGCATCAAAAGGCGAAAAAAAACGACATCCAACGATTTATGTAGCTGACGCAATGTCATAAACAGTTAACAGTTGGTATTATACAAGTATTCAACCGATGGTAGGGATAAAGCGTGACAGTTGTGACAGATGACAGTTAGTGAAAAAATCACAGATCACAAATCACAGTTAACAAAGGGTTATATCAAATATCAAATATCAGTTAATTAAAATTGAAAAAATGTGATATCAAATTTATTATATATATAATATATATATTATATATATAATAATATATATACATAAAATATACGGTTTTTTGTGTGTTTTATTTTTACTAAACTGATATTTGATATTTGATATAGATTCGGTCAATCTCAAAATAAAAACTGTGATCTGTGATCTGTGATTTTTTCGCTAACTGTTAAACTGTTAAAAACCAACCAAAGATTACTGTCACAACTGTCACTGTCACGCAAAAGTGGGGTTATTGATTCCGATGCCTGCGATGCCTGCTTGCAGTATCTCCCACGCTTGATTCCAGTATCTGTTATAGGGGTATTCCAGGCATTGGAATAGGGGTATAGAAGGTATTGGTGACAATGATAACGGGCATTGTAATGATTATTGCTTCTCCGTCATGTATTTCCAGTAGCGGCGGGGCATGTCGCTGAGCTGTTTCTTGGGTCTCTTGCATAATCTTTCGTCTTTTGTCGCAACAAAGGAACGAAAAAATACTTAATAATCCATTCTCTACAAAGAATAAAAAGCTGCCATTAAGCTTGCGCGATAGTTTTTGCTGATTTTAAGTTCTCTATTTCCCTCAAGGGGTTCTGTTAGGATACAGGTAGAGTCTTGTATCATTTTGATGTGATTGATATTCACAATATAACGTTTGTGAATTTGGACGAAGTCTGTAGAGTAGTTGAGGATTAAGTCAGAAGTAGTCCTGTGGCGTAAAATATAGCAAGAGTTATCGGTGCATACGACTTCCCATAGTTTGCGATCTTGATTATAACGGAAGAATGCGATGTTCTCCAGTTGCAAAGTCAAGTGTTCATTTAAGGAATTCACTACCAGAATGATGGGAAGATGTAGATTCTCATGGGGTATTATTTGGGGGACACTCGCTAACTTGTTCTCGTAATAGCGTGTCATGATTTGTCCCAAATCTTGTTCAGAGGCAGGTTTCAGGAGGTAGTCGAAAGCCTCTCGGCGGATAGCCTCAAGCATGTATTTGTCATGACCAGTATAAAAGACGACCTTTGTTTCTGGTTTGATGTCACTGCGGATGAGACTACAGAATTCTAGTCCGGACATGTTAGGAAGTTCTACGTCAAGGAAGATGATGTCTGGCTCTTTGTCGATAATACCTTTAGCGGCAGACTCTGCGTCATTGGCTGTACCAACGACCTCTACGGAGTAGTTTTTCTCCAACATGCGTACCAGTACCTCGACAGCCTCTTGGTTGTCATCAACGATATAGGCACTAGTCAGTTTTTGTTTGTTCATAACCGTATCGTTTAGAATTGATATTCATCGGGCAGGAGAATCCATGAACGACATCCCCTCGTCTCACCATGTTGATAATTTCCTATTCCGAAAGTGATGGGCATATGATTCTTCTCGTTGAGCAGTTGGATGGTCTGTTGAACAACCTTCATTCCAGTTTTCCTGCTGTTACTTATGTTGTATTTCAGTCCGTTACCGTTGTCAAGAACTTCTACAAAAGTAGCATTCTCTTTCCTGCTGACATGAATGTAAAGCCGTCGTTCCTTTCCTTCTTGTGGCTTGATAGATCGTAATCCGTGTTTGATGGCATTCTCCACAAAAATCTGAATGGTCATAGCAGGAAGTTTTACATTCGACATGTCGATGCCCTCATCTATCAGTTTCTCATAATGGAAATCATCGCCCATCTGTTGCCCTTCAATAGAGACATAGTAGTCGACGAAAGCAAGTTCTTCCTCTAATGTGGTCTCTAGCGTGTCTGCCATGTCGACACCTCTGCGGAGAAGTTGTGTCAATGTTTCAAAGTTTACCGTTTTGCCGTCCATCTGCGCAAGCATCTCATGGTTCAAGGCATTATAGATAAAGTGAGGGGACAGTCGGTTTCGGGTGTTTCGCAATCGTGTCTCGATAAGTTGTTGTTTGAATTCAAGAGCCTGCATGCGTCCCTTCCTGCGATGCATCAGATAAAGGACGAAAAGCAAGATGGCAGCCAGCAGAGCCGTGACAAACAAAACCCATGCTAACCGATTTGTCATCTTACCATGTTCTATCTCCTGCCTTTGTTCCATGAGTTGCTTATCATGCTCATACTCCAAAAGTCGTGTACTCATCTGCATCTTTACGTTTGCCGTTTGGATAGAGTCGTTCAACGCATGCAGCTCTTGGTGTGTTTTGTAGGCATTAGTATAATTGCCTGTCTTCTGCCACACTTGCTCTACAGCTTTCAGCCGCATGACCTTGGCGGCAGGTATCATTTCCTCAGGGGT
Source organism: Prevotella sp. tf2-5 (assembly GCF_900115435.1). Taxonomy (GTDB): domain Bacteria; phylum Bacteroidota; class Bacteroidia; order Bacteroidales; family Bacteroidaceae; genus Prevotella. The sequence goes on along the minus strand of NZ_FOWK01000007.1, from coordinate 18,349 downwards.
GTTCTCTTGTTGTATGATACGGATGGCGTCTGCTGTCCTTCCTTCCAGCAGTGCCAACTCAATCTTTGAAGTTCCGATATAGTAAAGCAGCATAGGGAAGTTCACCTTCCGATAGAAGGAGTCTACCTCTTCTACGATAGGTCTGGCTGCATTGGCATCTTTCAGACTAATGAGGATCTCTGCGATATTAGCACGTGCAGTGTAGTAGTCCCAAGTCTTGTCTGGGTCGTCTTTCACCAGTGATGCCGCTTTCTCAAAGCAGGGCAGCGCCTCCTTATACTGCTCTTGCAGATAGTGGTCATTGCCCAGATTATTGTAATAGATAAACTGGTCAGCCTTCTTCATCTGTGGCAGAAGCTGCTCACAACGCTTAAACCATTTCTTGCTATTACCAAAATCCGCCATGGCGGTAAAGACAGTACTGATACCCAGATTAATGGCTATCTTGCTGTCGATGGTTGTCTGGAAAGAGTCTGCGACAGCTAATGCCTGCATATAACCATCCGCACTGAGGTCCAGTTTCCCCATCTGACGATAGAAATCCGCTTTGTTCGTCATGCCGACGACTCTCAGGTCAGGGTTCATCCTCTCCTGTTCCATCAGTTGGACAGCCTTTTCTGTATAGACGAGAGCAGAATCAATTCTTCCTAACAAAGCACCATAATAGACACCACGTGCCATCATCCACTGGGCACGTAGCAGTTGCAAGTCCCTGGACATCCGTTTTTCGTTACGAAGCAGATACTGGTGTATGCGTTCCGTCGTTTGGACAAAGGAGTCGACAGCATACGCCTCATAGAATTTGTTGTTACGTATAGACAGTTCTATATAAATAGAGTCGCTGTCCTTGTCGGCAAGTTCCTGATGGGACATAAAACTTCCGTTATGCTGGCAGGCGATGAATCCCAAGACAGTCGCAATTATTCCTATCCAGTGCGAAAAACCTTTCATTTCTTTGGCGTTTGTTTTTGCAAAGATACGAAAATAAATGGAATAATGATATTATTCCTTTTAATTATACTGACATCCCTGTGAGAATTTTATCCCCCTTGTCTTGATTTTTTGGCGGCTTAACGAACAAATCTCCCTTTTAGCGGAATTCGTTGATAATCTCTGTTTGTAGGAAAGACGAAAAAACGTTATCTTTGCCAAAACCTAATGTAATTGTTAACGTAAAATAAGATATAATGAAAACAAACTATTGGATATGTTTAATCGTGCTCCTTCTCTGTTCGGTTTCCACAGTGGATGCCAAGAAGAAAGACACCCCTTTGAACTATGAGATTAGTTGTGCTGGTTCTGGGACTCAAGGTTATTCATTAGTCAAAGTAAAGGCTGTAGTGGATAATAAGAAAGAAATAGGTGATGACATTTTGAAACGCTGTGCTGTTCATGGCGTGTTATTCCGAGGTTATAGTGGTGGTCAAGGGTGCGTATCGCAACCACCATTAGCAGGGAGTGCTATTGTAGAACAGCAATACAGTGATTTCTTCCAGCCATTCTTCCAAAGTGGTGGAGGTTGTGAGTCCTATTGTACTATAGTGGAAGGTTCTTTGCAAACAGTCAAGCAGGGTAAGCAATACGTGGTAACAGGTATTGTGAATGTGTCAAAGTCGCAATTACGCAAAGACTTGGAGAAAGCTGGTGTGGTAAAGAAACTAAGTAGTGGATTTTAAAGTCTGGATGATATGAGGAAACAGATTATTATTATTACGTTCGCACTGCTGTCCTTAGGTGTTCAGGCACAAGTGGGCAATTCAGCCCGTGTCGGGTTTGAGACTCAATGCCTTGGTGTTGAGGAAGACGGGTCACAGACATTACGTGCCTGGGGCTTTGGCAAGAAGAGGAAAGATGCAGTAGAACAGGCGATGAAGAATGCTGTGAGGGATGTCCTCTTTAAAGGAATAAAGGAAGGCATGGACGGTTGTAATCTGCGTCCCATGATTATGGAGGTCAATGCCCGTGAGCGTCATGCTGCCTATTTCAACAAGTTCTTCGCTGATGGAGGAAAGTACAAGAGTTTCGTATCCTTGAAAGATGAGAATAAGAAGAAGTCACGTGAGAGTGTTAAAAGTGATCTCGGAACCCGATGGAGTGTTACTGTCCGTGTCCTTTGCCCTAAACTCCGTGAACATCTGATAAAAGATAAGATTATATCACAGACACCATAAAAAGAATAGAAAATGATGAAGAGGAAGATATATACAGTGATGGCACTGCTGAGTTTTACCATCACTATGATGGGACAGGCAAAACTGCCAAAGTTGATGGTTGTGCCCAGTGATGTGTGGTGCTCTGAGAACGGATGCATGGAGTCAATGGAAGTGATGGGTGAGGTTGTGACCTACCCGGATTATAAGCGTGCCATGCAGACAAGTCGCGAATTGATGGCGGTGATAGGTAAAATCAATACCCTCATGGCAGAACGAGGATTCCCTTTACAGGACATGTCGCAAACATTGAAGTCTATTGAACGTACCAGTCAGGAGAATAGTGTGTTACGTACTAAGACTTCTGGTGCGGGCTTGGCAGAGAGTCCCGTCGATCGTCTCCGTCGCACTGCCCGAGCAGACATTATCATTGAAGTTGACTGGGGAGTGAACATCAATGGCCCCAAACGCTCCATCACCTATAACCTTCGTGGACTGGATGCTTATAGCAATAAGCAAGTGGCTGGCGCTGAGGGTACTGGTGCCCCTTCTTTCTCCGCAGAGATACCTGTATTGATAGAGGAAGCGGTTCAGAATCATATGGACCCCTTTACCACCCAGTTGCGAGAACACTTCGATGATTTATTGGAGAAAGGTCGGGAAGTGGTGATAGAGTTACAGATCCCAGACAATGGTCAAGACCTTGATTTTGAGACAGAATATAGTGGAAAGGAATTGGCAGAGGTAATTGATGAGTGGATGCATGATAATACAGTAGAGCATCGTTACAGCAAGAGTGATGGTACGGAGAACTATTTACTCTTCGATCAAGTTAGAATACCGATTTATCGTCCAAATGGAATGGCGATGGATGCAGACGCTTTTGCTCGTCAGTTGCGTAATTATTTGAGAAATGCCCCCTATAATATCACCAGTAAGGTCGTTAATCGTGGTTTGGGGCGTTGTCTCTTGATTGTTGGAGAAAAATAGTGATAAGAGATGAAGAAGATAATATCTATATTATTAATAATGTGTACGGCACTACCGACCTTGCAGGCACAGGATTGTGAGTTGCCGATAGCAGTGGCTTTTAAAACCACTTCCCAGCCTGTCCCAAACTCCACGCAGCGTATGATAGGTAATAAATTGAGACAACTGCTTTCCGCCAATGGGGTGTCAGGGTCGTTGGAATTTCATTCGTTTGCCTTGGTTCCGGAGTTTGAGGTCATGGGCAAGTCTGTTACTCCTGGTCCCCCTAAACAAGTCGTTTATCAGTTGATATTGAGTCTGAAAGTGATGAACGTTGATGATGGTGTTGTATTCTCATCCTATTCCACCGATATGGATGGTGTAGGGACATCAGAGGCGGCAGCCTATAATGATGCCGTGAAACGTCTCTCTCCGAAGAATCAGGACATGAAGCATTTTATCTATGAGGCACAAGACCGTATCATTGACTATTACAATAAGAATTTGGAGAGGACTCTTGCCAAAGTGGGGATGCTGAAACAGACTCGCAAATATGATGAGGCTCTCTATTTGTTGATGAGAATACCAGAGTGCACGAATGGCTATGAGTCTGTTTTGAAGATGATGGAGGAAGTTTGGCTGGCGCATGTTAATCTGGAAGGAATGAAACTGCTTACCAAAGCACAGGCGATCTGGGGTGCACGGACTGACAGTGAGGCAGCTATTGAGGCGGCTAATCTATTAGCGCAGATTGATCCTGAGTCCAACAGTTATGCGGCAGCTGGTGAGTTGATGCGTGAGATAAAGGCGAAGGCAGAGAAGAACACCCCTTGGGATATCGGACTGAAAGTCTACGAGGACAATGTCAGCCTGGAGAAGCAGCGTATTGATGCGGCAAAGGAAGTGGCTGTCACTTATGCCAAGCATCAGCAAGCCAACAATCCCACCTTTATGTTTGTGAGGTAAACCATATATTAATAACTAAAAACAAATAAGCTATGAAGAAAATGATGATTTTAGTCCTTTTGTCAATGATAATTGGCTTAGGGAATGCTGTAGCACAGGAAGCTCCTGTTTGTGAGGGAGAGATAACAACTCAAATTCATTCTGTTACGAAAATGAAGTCGCAGGTGCTCACCAAGAACATTTTAGCAAAAATGATTCTGAAGAGAGTAATGAAAAAAGTTGAAAAGAATGGTGCCGGATTTAACGGAACCTATACAGCAACAACTATCTTTAAAGGCTTTAATAAGTACAAGTCATTGACACCTTACAACAACAGCGTAACAATTGTGGAGAAGGATGGCGACAATATGAAGACCACCACCTATTTCCCATATATCAAGAAAGGCTATTATCAGAACACCAGCATTTCTGCCAACAAAAAAGAGACAGAAGCCATACAGAAGAATGATGTGGTGAAAACAGGTGAGACCATGGTCATCTTAGGATACAAGTGTGACATCTATCAGGTGAAGTCGGAGGTAAAAACGGATACAGCAGGTACGCAATCCACTACGATAATGAATCATCAGTTTGCAGTATGTAGCGATCCTTCATGCCTAGGCTCTACAGAAGATGTTCCTCTCCTTCCTGGAGTAAAGGGTTCCCCCCTGAAATACATCAATAACACTTCTTCCATGACATCGAACAATATGCTGAATCTTGATTTCCTAATGTATCTTGACAGTGAAACAAAGTCTATCATACCGCGCAAAGTAGAGGACTCAGAATTTGAAGTTCCCTCTGATATTAAACTGATTGATGGCAACAAGGATCCTGATAAGATTCTGAAAATCACAGAGGAGAACACGAAGTATATGAAGAAAAAGAAGCTGTGGACAGAAAAGGCACCTGACGAGGTGCGGATTTTTGACAATCTCCAGGAAGATTGGGATTATTAAGATGATTCGACAATGAGAAAAGGCCTTATCGCCATATTACTGATGGTGTCTTCTGCTGTCTTCTGTCAGACAGAAGACTCCATCTTCCTCTATCGTCGTGGCTCTATCTATTCCATGATGATAGGGCATCGCAGCTTGGCTTACGAGCAAGAGATAGAGAATGCTTTCGATGAGATGCCAGTACCTGACAAATATAATGATCACGGGCTGGGCAAGAAGGTCTTCTATACTTCTGACAAGAAGATTGAGGTTAAAGGGCTCAACAAGCACGGGGGATTTATCGTCAATGCATCGTCGAACCCTTCCGAGATGAATGATTTCGATGCTTTCCTTCAGAAACAACAGGTAGCAAGCCGACTTGTCGCAAAGTGGTTTCATCGCAAAAGAGGCGATGGCATTTGTGACATGGAACTGGTACAGGAACGTGGTTACCAGAATGCTTCTGAAGTGGACAAGCGCTTAGCGGCACTCTCTATCCGAAAGGATGCTTTGTTGAGGGATGCGGGTGAGGAATTGATTGGTAGCACGTTTGTCTTGGTCAACGATATCCGCTATATCGACAAGAGTAAAGGCTCTTCTGTCATCGGAGGTGTCGTTAGTGCCGTATTAAAGGGATCTGCTCTCCTGCAAGGAAACAGCAATGCATTAGAACAAAAGGACTTGGGCAACTTAATAGCCAGCTATAAAGGGTTTAATGTCAAGATAAAGACATATCTGTACCAATTGGTATGGGATGATGATATCTCGTCTTTTTGGTATAACAATGTCTATACAGAGGGTAAAGACGAGTCGAAGAAAGAGGCTTTTGAGAACAACAGGGGAAAATTCTCGTTGAGGTATCTTGGTATGCAGGAGAGCAATGGTAGAGATGTGTCTTTTGCTGGCATCAACGAGTCGAAACCCCAACAGATGGTGCGTAAGGCTTGTCAACGTGCTTTCGATGAGAATATCGCCAATCTCCAAAAGAACTTTGAGGTGTTCAAAGTCAAAGCTCCTTTAAGGAGTATCCAGCCTCTGACATGTGAGATAGGACTAAAAGAGGGTATCACGGAGAATAGTCGTTATGAGGTACTGGAGACTGTTGAGGACAAGAACGGACATGTCGAGTATAAACGTGTCGGGGTCATCCGACCTGTCAAGAACAAGATATGGGACAACCGTTACATGGCTGCGGAGGAAGGAGCAGAGAATGCCACACTGGGTTTCACCACCTTCGAGAAGGTAAGTGGTGGCAGTTTCTATCCTGGTCTGCTGGTTCGTGAACTGAAGTAATTCAATATGAAACCCTTAAGCACTGCTACGTACGCATATTCAGAAGTTGTCGAACGTCAACTTTGTCTTTTCTGGCAGTCGGCGTCTACTGATGGAGGAGATGTGCAAAGTATTGTTGAATAAATATAATTTTCTGTATTTTGTGTAGGGAAATAGTGGAAGAATCACCGTGACAGGTTTTGTGATGCAGTGGAGACAGTAATTGAAGTGAAAATTTTCTCCCTCTTATACATCATTTTCATCGCTTCAACGGCATTTCGTCCCATTTGAGTTAATTCATCGACTTTTGCCGTTTGCAAAGTTTGTGCGGTTTCTGTATCTTTGCAATATAATTACTAACTCTAATATGATTAAACTATGAAGAAGATTATTTCAATGATGTTGATGTTTACCGCAATGGCACTATTTGTTGGTTGCGGCAGTGATGATGATGGCGGCTCTAATGGTGGCGGAGGAGGCGGTGGCGCCTATGTCGGAGAATGGGTGTTTGTCAAATCCTATGATGAGAATGATTTTTATGTGGAAGTTATTAAGTTAAACTCCAATGGCACAGGAACACAGACTTTGTATCATTTGTGCGAATATGAGGCTGTATACGAAGTTGGAAACTTTACTTATTCAGTATCTGACAGTCAGATAACTATTAAGACCCCAAAAGAAACTTTCACGGGTAATTATTCCATGGGTACCTACGACGGTTCTAGGTTCTTTGCGGTAACAATTAAGGGCAAAACGACTACCTATATGGAAATGACCAGTGAGATTCGTAATGAAATTAATGCATACCACCCTGTACCTGGGGATGTTCATTAATTGACGGAGATACATTCTCCAGGCATTGGAATGGCTATTGCTTCTCCGTCATGTATTTCCAGTAGCGGTGGGGCATGTTATGTCTATTGGAATCATGGTATTGGCTCAAAAATCAACGAATAAAGTGCATTTTAAGTGTAATTTGATCCGATAAATAATAAAAATTGTGTAATTTTGCACCGATAAACCAAGAAAACAGATTATGGGTGCATCGAAAGAGATACTGGAATTCCTGCACTATCATCCGCTGTCGTCACGTGAGGAGATAGGGCTTGGCATAGCATTTGTGGGCAGCGATGCTACTCTGAAGCGTGAGATTGCTGCAGGTGTAAAAGATGGCGAAATAGTCGTGACTGGTAAAGCACGGGCTACACGCTATAGCCTCTCACCACAGACGCATCTGCTGACACCGTTGAATCTCGATACCTATTTCGAAAAGGATATTGACCAAAGGCAGGTGCAGACCTCGTTTAACTTCAACCTGATTCGTGAGCTGTTACCACAGGTACAGCTCTTCACTAGTGAGGAACTGCAAGTGCTGGAAAGTCTGCAAGCTGAGTTTCGCAACCACGTCAACGAAATGTCCGACAACGAATACCGCAAGGAAATGGAACGACTGGGTATTGACCTGAGTTGGAAATCATCTCAGATAGAAGGAAATACCTATTCGCTCTTGGAGACCGAGCGGCTATTACGCGAGAGCAAGACAGCCGATGGCAAAACCAAGGAAGAGGCTGTGATGCTACTGAACCATAAAGATGCGCTACGTTTTATTTTGGACAATCCCGATTACCTTCAAACACTGACACTGAGTCATATCGAGGACATTCATACGTTGCTGACAAAGGAATTATCGGTAGATAAGGGCATTCGTCATCGCCGTGTGGGTATCACAGGCACCAACTATCATCCACTGGATAATGAATTTCAAATACGTGAGGCTATGCAAGATATGTGTGACCTCATCAATTCTCGGGTGGATGTTTTTGAAAAAGCCCTGCTTGCGTTGCTCCTACTTTCCTATATTCAGGCTTTCAGTGACGGCAACAAGCGAACGGCCCGCATCACCAGCAATGCCATTTTGATAGCCAATGGCTACTGTCCGCTGTCGTTTCGTACCGTAGACAGCGTTGACTACAAAAAAGCGATGCTTATCTTCTACGAGCAGAACAACCTTTACGCCTTCAAGCAAATATTTATTGATCAGTTCCACTTTGCCGTAGAAACGTATTTCTGATTGGAATGATTATTGCTTCTCCGTCATGTATTTCCAGTAGCGGCGGGGCATGTCGCTGAGTTGTTTCTTGGGGTTCATGCGCTCTTTGATGCAGACAGCCTTGAAATAGGTGCGCCATAAGTCCTGGAAAAGTTGGTCGTTCTCACTAAGAACCGCCTCGTCTAACTTACCGTTCGACAAATCAAAGGGCAAGGAATTCTCATCCTCAAAAGTGATGCGGATGGGAGACCCCTCCATCCTCCCCTGTTGAGGGGAGGCATCATAATAATAGCCATAGTGTCGTTTGGCATCATAGATGAGCCACGACTGGTCGCCGAAGCGGTCTTGGAAATGACTTGTGATGAGAGGCAGTACGTTATGGTCGGGCGATACCACAGCGAGATAGGTGCCGTCCTTCGTTTTCTGGAAGCGGATGAACTGTTTCATGCGCAACTGTTCGTGCATCACCCTTCGTGCCGTATTCGTCACATGCAGCACGTCAGGATCAGAGAAGTTGCGTTCGATACCCTTGGTTCCGAATACTTTGTAGATATAGTGGAAGAGGGGAGTGGGCAGGTCTTCCTCTTCTGACTGCCAACTGACCATCAGGAGTCTCAGGGCCTCTTTGGAGACCCGCTTCTCCAGTCCTGTCCATACCCTCGACGCCTTCTCCTCTGTCGTCACCACTTGCCATACCTCCTCGCAGAACAGTGGTAACTGGGAGCCCTCGCACACCAGCATGTCTGGTTGCTGATGGCGGAAGTAAGCGTCGAAGACGGCAGACAATATGCCATCCATTGTCTTGTCGAAGGTATATACTAACATATCGACCGCTAAGGTACGAAGAAAAAGCCGAAGTGCAAAATATAACAGCATAAAGTAGTATTGAATTATACCACAGGACACATTATAAATAGAAAAAGACACTGAATTTTGTTTTTTTTTTTGTACCTTTGCATGAAATAAACGGATAAAGATGAAGAAGATAAGTATTGTTGCCCTATTGTGGTGCACGACCGTCAGTGTGATGGCACAGAAATTCCCGGTGGGCATTTTCAGCGTACAGGACACGGTGAAGGGGTTCCAGTTGGGCGTTATTTCGTCAGTGAATCCCGACGGTGGTAAAGGACTCCAGTTGTCGGGTTTCACCAACACATCAGGACATACCTTTAACGGTCTGCAGTTAAGTGGTATCAGTAACATTACGGACGGCATGAACCGCGGCGCACAGTTGTCCGCCATCATGAATGTCTCGACTTCCATGATGCGTGGTTTGCAGTTAGGAGCCGTCAACTATGCCGACTCGCTGAACGGTGCACAGGTTGGTGTGTTCAATGTCGCCCGTAAGCGCCCGAAGGGTTGGCAGGTAGGACTGGTCAACGTGTCGAATGACAGCATCGGTCATAAGATCGGTCTGGTGAATATCAACCCGATGACCACCATTGACTGGATGCTGTATGGAGGTTCTTCTACCAAGGTGAATTTCGCCGTACGCTATCGAAACAAGAGTACCTATAATATCTTAGGTGCCGGCACGCATTTTATGGGTTTTAATAGTCGTTTCTCCGGTGCTATCTACTATCGTCTTGGTCAGTATTTCCAACTGTCGCCGAAGTGGAGCCTGAGTGGTGATATCGGCTACTATCATGTGGAGACCTTCAAGAAGAACTCGGACGAAGGCCCCGAGCGTCTGTACTCCTTACAGGCTCGTATTAATGCCGACTACCAGTTCAGCAAGCGTTTCGGCGCCTTTGCCTCTGTGGGGTGGGGACTCACCCGCTACTATAACCGTAACGAGACCTACCGAAACCGTCCGTTGTTCGAAATGGGTCTGACCATTCGTCGTCAGAGGAGCAATCACGACGACCTCTGGCAGAACTCCAGTCTAAGGAAGAAGGTGGCTGATGACTATCAGGAGACGGGCGATAGCACGATGGCCCTTGAACCCAAAAAACGTTTCTGGGGTGCGGCCCTCGAGGTAACCGGTATCAATGTCGGCGTGCATCTGATGGACCGTTATCTGCTGAAGGAGCCCTTCGTAAAGACTACGCTGCATAGCATTGGCGACAACTTCCGCAAGGGTATGGTGTGGGATAACGACCTGTTCACGATGAACATGTTCGCACACCCCTATCATGGCAACCTCTATTTCAATGCGGCGCGTGCCAACGGCTTGAGTTATTGGGAGGCGGCACCCTTCGCCCTGTTGGGATCGGCAGAATGGGAATTCTTCGGCGAGACCGACCCCCCTGCCATCAACGACCTCTTCGCTACCACCTGCGGCGGTATGGCAATCGGTGAGACACTGCACCGACTGAGTCTTACGCCACTCGACGACCGTGCTCGCGGTTGGAACCGCTTCTGGCGTGAGGCAGTGGCTACTTTGTTAAACCCCATCCAGGGACTGCATCGTATCATCAGCGGTGATGCTTGGCGCGTCAAGCAAGATCACTACCATTATCACGACTTCCATAAGATACCCATCCAGGCTTCGTTCTCGACCGGTCTGCGCTATGTGGCTGACGATGGTGCCCTGTTCCGCGGCGACTACTGCCCGTATGTAAACATTGGCTTTGTCTATGGTACGGGTGCCGACGGCGAAAAGCACACCAAGCCTTTCGACTTCTTCGACTTCGATGCTACATTCTCTTTCGGCGGTAGCCAACCCGTCATCAACAATATCAACATCATGGGGCGTCTGTGGAGCACACCCGTCATCGATCGTACGGCAAAGAACGAACACGGCAAGAGTATGTATGGCGAGTTCGGTTTCTATCAGCACTACAACTATTATGACTCCAAACCCATCAAGAACGGCTCCAACCTGACACCCTACCGCATCAGTGAGCCCGCATCGTTCGGTCCTGGCTTTATGTTTGTGATGGAGCATCCCAAGGCAGCGCTCACCCGTGCTGAACAGCGCATCTTCCTGAGCGGTATTCTGCTGGGTGGTACCAAGAGCGACTATTTCAACATTATCGAGCGCGACTACAATATGGGTAGCGGTTTCAGTATCAAGACGAAGACGGTGCTCGACTTTGGCAACACGGCACGCCTCACGCTGAACGCCAAGTATTTCCGAATCTTTACATTCAAGGGATACGAGGATAAGCTGGCACCACTGCAGGAACGCATTGACAATGGCGAATTCACGGCAGATTATCTGCGCTCTATTGCTGACGACAAAGACAAGTTCGAGGAAGTGACGGGCTATGACCTGCGCTATCTGAATGCTCAGGGTGACAAGGGAAATGCCGGACTGCTGATCATCAATCCCGTGCTGGAGATCCATCTGACGAAGCAATGGGGCATCATCGTTCAGGGTTCTTACTTCGTTCGTCGCACCTATTACAAGTATCACGACAATGTGCATGCCAGCACCTTTGAGACCAAGATGGGAGTGATCTGCCGCTTATAAAGATGAGTCGATAATAAAGTTTATTCTTCGAAATCAAGGGTGAGTTGCTGCTCGTCGGCAACTCTCTTTTGTTGTGCCTTGGAGACGAGGAGGGGGCGGAGACGTTCTGGGTGCAGCTCGTTGATACCGACAATAGGTTGCGAGAACTGACTGGTAAGTTCTCCACAGGTAATGAAAAACTTTGCCTTTTTCATCACTACGCCCATCTTCTTCAGATGATATGATGTGAGTCGGTTGAAGCGACGGCTGTTGACGATGAGCCATGCTGACTTCGTACCGATGCCGGGTACCCGGAGGATACGTTCATAATCGTCGTGGTTGATGTCCACAGGGAAATATTCTGGATGGCGTAATGCCCAACCTAACTTCGGGTCGATGTCGAGGTCGAGGTGGCTGTGGGCATCATCTACAATCTCGTTGACGTCGAAATGGTAGAAGCGTAAGAGCCAGTCGGCTTGGTAGAGACGGTTCTCACGCACCAAGGGTGGCTGTTTGAGGATAGGCAGCCGCTTGTCGTAGGTGTTCACACTGATATAGCCGGAATAGTAGACACGGCGCATGGTGGGCTGACCATAGAGCAACGACGACATCTGCAGGATGTCCTTGTCTGTCTCGTTGGTGGCACCCACAATCATCTGGGTCGACTGCCCTGCTGGCACGAAACGGGGGGCATGACGGAACTTCTTACGCTCCTCTTTGTTTTCCAACGAACTCTGTTGGATGAGACGCATGGGCTGGAACACGCTCTGATGGTCTTTCTCTGGTGCCAGTGCCTTCAGGGACTCCTCCTTGGGAATCTCGATGTTCACACTCATACGGTCGGCATAGCGTCCTGCCTCGGCAAGTAACTCCTGCGAGGCACCAGGTATTGCCTTCAGGTGGATATAGCCGTTGAAGCGGTGGATGGTGCGGAGGTCACGGACAATGGCAGTCAACCGCTCCATCGTATAGTCGGGGTTACGCACTACACCACTGCTGAGGAAGAGTCCTTCGATATAGTTACGACGGTAGAACTCCATCGTGATCTCCTCCAGTTCCGAGACGGAGAGGGTAGCACGTTGGATGTCGTTTGTACGACGGTTGACACAGTAGGCACAGTCGTACATGCAGTAGTTGGTGAGCATGATCTTCAGCAGTGAGATACATCGCCCGTCATCGGCAAAAGAGTGGCAGATACCTATTCCCCCGACGGTGTTGCCTACCATTCCTTTCTTACCGCTGCGCACCGTTCCACTCGACGAGCACGATACATCGTACTTCGCCGACTCCGTCAGGATGCGCAACTTCTCCATCGTCTTCTCTGTCAGCATGGGTGCAAAAATACAATAAAGATGTCCCAGAAGTCAGGACACCTTTATTATTTTAACGTTTTTTAATCCTGAATTTCGTAATCCTATACTGAGACTACTCAGCAACAGATTATTTCTTGCAGTTCTTCTTACACTGTCCTTTGTGTTTGCAGTCCTTGCAGTTGGTATCGCTGCAAGTAGCCTTGCACTCCGTACATTTCTTGCAGTCTGCACCACAGCCAGCCTTCTCAGCCTTCTTCTTGCAGCAGTCTTTCTTCTCAGCATCTTTCTTGCAGCAGTCAGCTTTCTTCTCAGCCTTCTTCTTGCAGCAATCCTTCTTCTCAGCTTTTTTGTCGCAGCATTCTTTCTTAGCCTTGGGCTTGTTGTCCGACTGTGCGCTCACCGTTGTAGTGGAGCACAGGAAAGCCATGATCATCATGGCACTTACAATTACTTTCTTCATATCTAATTTGTTTAAGTGAATATTCCAGTTGCAAAGATACGAACTATTTTGCAAATACGCAAAGTTTCAGCATTATTTCGTAATTTGCATCCCAGAGTGTTTTTTGTTATTTTTAATATCACAACATCACCAAACTTGCGCAAATGTCGATGGACAGAGGGCTGAGCTTGGTGATGTTAGTGGTGATGTTTGTGATGTTTCTATGCTATTTGGGAGCTATTTTGTTGGTTTTTGACTCACAAAATACTCCATTCCGAAACGAGTGCGACGCTGTCGTAGTCCATCCATATTGGCAAGGAAGCGACCGAACCTGCGTATATTACTGTTTTGGATAGCCGAACCAGCATACCGTTTGATGACCTGATGGACAGCCGCGGCTGTCATCCACTGACCACCCTTCTCTGTGTCAGGAATCTCAAAGCATTCTGCGAAATACATCTCCTCGGGGAAACGCAATTGGAACTTTTTGTTTGACTCCATCACCAGACGGGTCTGCTGCTCATCAAGCCAGTAAGGCTCTTTCTGGTCCAGCAAGGTGATAGCCTGCGCATACAGTTGCGGATAGTTGATGGGACAACTGACATCAATCGGTCCTGTCAGTTCCACCCCGATGAACCTGCGGTTACCAGAGGGGTCAGATAACAGGTCAACCACATTCGAGGTGGCGATGAAGGAGGCAAGTCGAGGAAAGTCCTCCACATGCTTGCCATAGGGACGTTTCACCTTGACACTTGCCAACTGTACAAGGTTTTTCAGAAAACCCTCCTGTACCTTGGGCGAGATCTGGTTAAACTCGTCGAGATTGACAAGCAGGAACTGGCTCATTGCCTGCAGCACCGACTTTCTCTCACTAAGCACGAGATTGTCCGTATACCCCCATTGCAGTTCCGGGGGTAGTAGCAGCTTGCAGAAAGTCGACTTGTTGTAACCCTGTTGGGAAATAAGGAGGGGCACCATGGAGTTACCATAGCGTGTCTGATGTCCCCGCCATTGCATCACCATGCCCAGGAACCACGTGCGAAACCATTGTTCCCAATGAGGATTGTCATTCGGCACCGTCCTTGCCAGTCTGCCGATATGGTCTTTCCCGTCCCATTGTCCCCGTACGCTCCAGAGGTATTCGTCAATAGGGTCGTATGGACGGACAAGACTCGATCTCAGGTAACGGTGGATGTCCTTGTCCCATACGTTTAGTCCTGCAAGGCGTGCCTCCATCGCTATCCCGTTTCGCACACGCTCATCGACAGCCATCCACCCGTAGTGCCATTTGTCTTTCCGCTGGTATTCCACATACCCCATCACCTTGTTCATGCGGAAGGAATAACGGTCCTCCAAGAACTGTATCAACTCACGTGTCTCTTTCCCAATGCGGGAATCCGACGTGTCCTCTTGGTTGTCTGTTGTGTCGATGGTGTTTTCCAGAAGTGTTGAAGTAGCTGAACTTTCTGGTATCAGAAGGGGTAGGGTACGGTTGGTGATGACAGGTGAGTCGTCGTAGGTCATGCGGAATCCTGTCATCAGCAAACCGTTCTCATTTGCCCTTACGGCAGGACCGATGGTAAGACGGTTGTTGGTATGGACGGTGCGCAGTACGACCTCATAGAGACCTCCTGCCATCGGATAGGCTTGCTGGCAAAACCGCTCCGCGTCCTCTTGTGTCTGGGGCAGACTGCCGTCCGGTCGACAAGCACCGATAACAATCTTTACCGTCTTCCCACTGCTTCCTGCGAATGCCGCAATGGTAAAAGGCAGGATACGTGTGGCTTGCTTGACAGCCTCCACCTCCTCATGACTACATAGTGGTCCCGCTGTCAGTGTCAGCCATCCGCTGAATGATTTCATGACTGCGTTACCCTCTGCGTCACTCCTCAAAGCCACAGAAGGATAGACCACAGGTAACCTGTGCATATACGGAAACTCGGAATACTCCGTGGAAAACGGGATAAAGTTGCGTAGTGTATTGACAATGTCGTCATAAGCATTGTCGCTGACGATGGGTAACATACTCTCCACCTGTTGTCGTTTCAGGTGCTTTTTATTCTTCTTGTCTGTTCTAACAAGTGTTAGTATCATCATTAGTCGTTATTAAGTATGGTTTTAAATATGTGTTCCCATTAAGGGAATGATTGACTCCCATTAGGGGAGCAGGGGTATTCCCTACGTGGGAATGACAGATTTCCTTCGTGGGAAAGATGGATTCCCAGCGTGGGAATCTTCCCGAAGCCTCTATGTGAAGTCAAAAGCGGTAACGTAATGGTCGAAGGAAAGTCCTTCCGTGCTCCCATATCGTGCCATGATGCCGAGGATTTCCTTTTGCAACTGGGGTGACATCAGTCGCTCCCCATGGTGATAGCGATAGTAGGTACTCATGCCACTACTCAGATATGTCCTGATTCTCATCCGTGCCTCAGATGCCAGATACGAGGGCAGATGGCGGTACAGGTTATTGAAGCCGTATGCCAACTGTACGGGCTTGCACGTTCGGTAATGCTGACAGTCTCCGTTCTTCCATGCGGCAGGATAGATGGCTGTACCTGCCGTCATCGTGACAGGAGCCAGTAGCCCTGCTTGATAATGTAAACACTCGTCCGCCTTCGGACACTTGCTGTTAAAACACAAATGATACCCCCATGGGACATCCTGAAAACTAAGTTTTCTTTCTTCCATAAAATTTTAGTTTTTAGTTGATACTATCTCTGTTGATAATACATCTGCAAAGATATAAAAAATTCTCCTGATTTACAAGAAAATTGCTCACTTTTTACCAAAAACATCACAAACATCACCACAAACATCACCAGTCTCCACCCTCTGTCCATCGGCATTTGCGCAAGTTTGGTGATGTTGTGATATTAAAATACAAAAATCACATGGTATAATAAAGCACGCAGTCCCAAAGGATGCGTGCTTTATCTTTATAGAGTGTTACTAACTATTTAACAAAAATCTTTCTGGTTGTTCCGTCACTCATCTTAACGATGTTGATACCTTTTTCTGGAGTTTCTATACGGCGTCCCTGCATGTTGTATCTTGCTATCTCATGAACGTCTTCTGTAGATGTATTATCTATCTTGATAGTATTAATACCCGTTGGATTGTTGCCTGTATCGAAGGTCTTGATCTCTCCATAGTAAGTACCTGTTGAAGTCGTGGCAAATGCAACATAACTGTATGAGCTATCGTAATCAAGATCAGGTAAGTTTGCCTCCATTACAGTGCCACTCGCTTCTATTGTCTTTGCCGTGCTTGGAATATCTGTTGCGGAAACTCTGCTAGAAGTACCTCCCGCATTCTTCCAATACTTAAATCCTTGAACAATCACATCGTCAGATCCACCTAAGGCATATCCTTTTATAAGTGCAGTGTTACCGTTGACCTCAATCTTGTCATAAGTATGAACTGTTGGCTCAAAGAAAGAGGTATTCGTGGGATCAACTCCAATCCAATCACCATAGTAATAAGTACCATTATCAGCCAAGTAATAAGGACGGAACTTCCAGAGTTTTTCGGTGTTTAAGTTTCGGATATATCCCTCCATCGTTCCTTCAAACATATTTGCTGTTCCTGTATTTGACGCGAAATCATCAGTCCAGTCTGTGCGTCTCCACTCAAAGCCTACATTCTTCTCCTCATCATCAATATTTGATTCTGCTGCCACAATAACATTACCAAGAGATACTACCTTTGGCTGTTGGGTTGTGAGGGTTAGAGATTCGGTTTTCATATTATATGTTTTGGTATAGTCGCGAGTGTATTGAAGATTCTCGCCATATTTAATAGTAATAGTATAGGTTGCCTGATAAGAAGTATTTGGATTTAGACCTGTTACATAAATGTTATTTCCTTCAATTATTTTATTATTAAGTTTGATGGTTATTTCTGCAATTTCAGCATTACCTTCAGTATATGTCCCTTTTGCAGAGAGTGATGAAGCTGTTATGCTGGTAACATTAATAGAAGGTGAAATAGATTGAGTAAAAAACGAGCTTTCACATCTATAAGACATTTCTCCAAATTTGACATAGACATACTGTGTACCTGAATAATCTGGATATAAATTCTTTACTTCAATCGAACTGCTTGTTACCTCTTCTCCGTTATATTCGTAAGTATATTCACTATACATATTATTGATTTCAATAGCAAAACTCGTCTGTGTCCTTGATGGGCAAGAGAGGTAAGGAGGAGCAAGGGATTTAGAAGTCTCTTGTTCATAAATATTGTTATATTTTCCATTCCACAAATTAAATAATGTCCATGTTTTGTGTTTTGTGTAGAATTTTGTTGAACTTCTAAATGCATAATTGCTAATAGAGGTGACATTATCGGGTAAAATAATAGACGATAAGTATTTACAATTTCCAAAGGCATAAGCTCCGATGCTTGTTACACTATTAGAAAAAGTGATAGAACTTAAGAATTCACAATTATAAAAGGCATAAGCTCCAATGCTTGTTACATCATTTCCAATTATCAAGTTATTAACATATTTTCCAAAAA
Organism: Prevotella sp. tf2-5; assembly: GCF_900115435.1. Classification (GTDB taxonomy): domain Bacteria; phylum Bacteroidota; class Bacteroidia; order Bacteroidales; family Bacteroidaceae; genus Prevotella. Next base: position 355 of record NZ_FOWK01000007.1, on the reverse strand, counting down.
TATATACAAGAGAAGAGTTGGAACTACGATTAGCTGAAACTATACTATTACTATTTAATGTAATATTTTCGAGTTTATAACAATTTACGAATGCATTACTTCCAATTGAAGTAACGCTGCTAGGGATGGTAACAGAAGTAAGACCCCTACAATCATAAAACGCAGAACTGCCAATGTTCGTTACGTTGTTTGGAATAGTGATGAAGGTCAGACCGCTGCAATTCCGAAATGCTTCACTACCGATGTTGGTCACAGAGTTTGGAATGGTGACAGAAGTCAGACCACTGCAATTTTGAAACGCCGAACTTCCAATAGTTGTCACGCCGCTGGGAATGGTGATTGATGTCAGACCGCT
>NZ_FOWK01000019.1 GCF_900115435.1 Prevotella sp. tf2-5 | reverse complement strand
TCTGCCGTTGGAGCCTATCTGCTTGGAGAAGCCGAAGAGGAAGGTTACAAAGTCTATTATTGGCGAGAGCGATCTGATGAAGTTGACTTTGTCATTGTCCGTCAGGGAGAAACCATTGCATTAGAGGTAAAGAGTGGGCGTCGTGGGATGAATAGTGGTTTACCCAAGTTCTGTGCTAACTTTCATCCTAAGCGAGCCCTTGTCATTGGTACCGATGGCATTCCCTTCGAAGACTTCTTCCGTATGCGGATAGAAGATTTGTTTTAAGTGACAATGGTACCTGTCCCTAGTGTTCCCTCGTTACATAAAAAGATTAAACATTGAATTGCGGGAGTGAAACAGGTACCTGTCCCTGCGTTCCTTTGTTGGATTTCCGTAAGGAGTTGTCCGAGGAACTACGCTTCAGGATTGATGATTTCCTGGATAGGGAGAAAGAAACCGCAGGCAACTTTGCTACAGAAACACAGAAGCAGCTCGCAAATTTCAACGAAGATCTGTCCAAAGTCTTGTCGCATAGCGGTTTTTGGTGTACATCCAAAGTGTTTGCATGGCTTCTTGGCATCTTCGGATTCTGCTTGTTTGTGACATTCATGACGATAGCCTTGCTGATTGCTGGAAATCTACAGTTCAGAGTATACTAAAATGCATTTTTAACCCAAATCGGTCATTAGGATTTCTCACTGCCATATTGCACAGAGAGATTCTAATGACCGATTGGGGGGTATTCTTTCATTTCCTTAGTTTTACTATGATGTAATCAATATAGAATCAAAATATTGTTCTTGGAAATTAACAAATCTCATTATTTCTTCTCGTGTGAAGTTTCGATTCTCAGGACATACCACCCATTTCTCTTCTACGTCATCATATCTATGAACAATGGCTATGACCTTTCCCGTAAACTCTTTAATAGGTTCGTCCACACCAATAATATAGGCATCTTGTTCCTCGCCGTCAGGAGCCATGATTCCTTTAATATAACCATAATTGATAGGATAGTACAAATCCTTATGTTTAGGATGGTAACTCCCCCAAGGCCTATCTACGATTACAGTTACGTGACTCCCAATGATATTATTTCCCTTTTTCATCTTTAAACTCATCAGAAATCAGATGGCCCATTTCCCCTTTCCAACTATACCTTTTAGCAGAAGGTTGTGGATCTTTAAGCCAATCAAAATGACCTCTGTTCTCGAGATACGTTTGCCATTTCGTCCAATACTCTGACCCTTCTATTTCCAAATCTTCATTAACAGGAATGAAAGGATGTCCTTCAACTCGACTATCATAAATGATTCCACCTCTCAGACCTGAAAGATTTTGCAATGCAGAGAAACCAAACTCGTCTTGCTGCCATGTTTCGACTATTTTCGGATAGTTGACAATACGAGAGTTTGTCAAGTACATCAAGTGAATAGCAGGAACCACACTGAACTGACATGACAATGCCATGAATCTTCGCATTAAATGAGCATGGAAAAAGAGCTCCAATGCAGGGCTGATTCTCCAATCTTTTCTTTCTTTACTCGTTTTACCATTAGGGAGAACTTTACGGAAGTATTTAAGTGTTTTTTCATCCCCTGCTTTGAAAAATACTCCCTTATCTGCATATTCAACAGTTCCGTCATCTACAATATCTAACAGAATCAAAACAATCTCTGTAGATGTAGCATAAAAGAATAAGGTATAATTATCTATTTCACGGAATGAATAGCAGGAATATATCTCTTTACTCTTTCCTATTTCGCGAAGAAAATCCCAGATGGTGTCGTTGGTTTGTATGAAAAATTTATCAATCATATATTATTTCTTTTCATTATGCAAAACAATAGAAGGTATTTAGAACGGACCAGGATCTTTCATTTCGGTATCGTCGAAATCAGCAAAAGGTGGAAAAGAAGGTCGTGCTTGTGATTCTTCCTCCAGTTCTTCTTCTGTCAATAATCCCATTGCCTTCCTCTCTGAGTACGTGTACACACGAGTGGTATTTCCGTCAAGATCAATGACAAACCAACGCTCGTCAAAGTCCTGGACTTTTGCCAGGCCATTCTCAAATGGTGTGGCAAACCTCCATTTACACGGAATAACAATTTCTCCTTTCTTGTTAATAAGTCCATATCTGTTCTCATCGTCACTCACAACAGCAAATCCTCCTTCAAATCCCATGGCTAAATTCCAAATGCAAGGAATCACTAATTCTCCTCTTGCATTAACGTATCCGGCTTTATCGTTTTTGTCTGCAACAACTGCGAACCCCTCATGGAACTCATCGATATAGTTCCACTCACATGGAAGGACTGTCTGGCCGAAGACATCCACAAGCCCCCATTTTCCGTTTTCCTCTAATTTAATCGGCTCAATGGCATAGAGGTCTGCTAATTTCGAGAACTTTTGAGCATCGTCTGCAGTAAAGTGCTTTAACCCCTCGGCCAATTGTGCATCATTCAGTTTGTCCACATACACATTCAAGGCATCTGCTATCTCCTGCCACTTCTCATCGAGCACCATTTGGCCCATTGAATAGTCATACATGATGATCTTGTCAACTGCAACTTGGAATTCAGCAAAGAATTCCACAAACCAGCGCAAATCGGAATCATCGTCTATTTGCTTGGCAATCTCAAGTAAGACATTACTCTTTACTAGATTATCCGTAATCTGTTCTTTGTACCTGCTAAAATGATCCTGCATATACATCATACAGGCAAGAATATTATCAAAAAGCAGAGAAGCAGTTACCGCAGAGCAATATGGCACCACATCCTCGAAACCAAAATGCACAATTTCCTGCGGTTCTTCTCCATAATCTTCACATTTTGCCTGGTATCTAGGTATAAATGTATTCACCAAATGATACAGATAGGCACCCGGAAAGATGTCCGCATTCCCACTCTTTTCCAAGTTCTCTTTGGAAAACACTAATTGCAACCCATCAAACAGAGGGGTAGCATAATAGTCGTATTCCATAAATTTCTTCAAGTCTTCCTTTTTCATACACTATACCATTAATATATAAATGCATTTCATTCGCTCCCAATTTATTATTACGCCAAATCCCCCACCAGATTTTCACCATATGGGTGATTCTGGTTTCCCTATGAGCTTATTGTATCCTAGGAATATCGCTTATGGCTTCATGGTTTCTCGATTCCACGAAACCATGAAGCCCGGTATTGTTAATCTTTATCCCAACTGCCTCTTAAGTTTTGATGATAACCATTTTCTTCTAAACGAGAGCGGGCAGCATCTACATCTTCCTGTGCCGCACCATCACGTGTGTAAGAGGTTCCTGAACATCCACCATTCTCAATGGTGTTAATGTCATCTGTACTGTCATACGGTCTCATAAATAATTGATTTTAAATTTCCCTACTCTTTTAAGGATTTTCGGTTTTCTCCATTATCACCTTTGATATTTCATATTCTGCTTTGTACTAATAGAAAAAGCATTAAGTCCTATACTTTGTATATGGGCTATTTAGTCTCTGAATCTGGGGTGAATTTACCAGTTTTATCAATAGAGCCAGGCTTGCCATTATATGAGACCTTTGCTTTGCCATAATAGAAATCTTTGCTAGTGTAACTTCCATCACTGTTGCGAATTTGTTCATATTGCATAGGTATCACAAATTTACCTGACGTATCGCAATATCCAATTTTCCCTTTTTCAGAAACCGCAGCCATACCATCATAGAAAGCAGAAGGAGTAACTCCTTTTGAGAGAGTCATTAATCGTTCACCCTTTGATGTGATGAGTGTCCATGAGTCACTATAGTTTTGTTTTACCCATGCTCTATCATTTCCAAATACCGAAATACTATAATATTTGCATGGAATAGTAATTTGCCCATTTTCATCTACAATTCCATATAAGACTTTATAATCGTTTCTTGATTCTCTTACCTTTATCAATTTTGGATCGCCCGTTTGTATAGCGACCTTATAGTGTTGGCCTCGGATTTTTCGTCCACTTCGATTATATAGTTCCCAACCGCTGTTTTTGTCTGCCTTTACAGGTAAAATGTTTCCCACGTATGTACCTGGGTGTTCAAGGCTGCTATATTTGGGCTCATTTTCCCATAGGACATATTGGTATTCACATGGAATTATCTGCTGACCGTATGCATTCATAAGACCTTGTTTGTCTTCCTTGAACAATATGTCAATTCCATTATAAAATCCACGTGCTTTATCAAGTTCGCAACTGATAGTTATCCTACCAGTGCTGTCTGCTACGCCAAATTTTCCATTCTTATATATGAAGAAGAAATTCCAATCTCCTTGGTAATTGGTGCCTTTACGATGGCTAATGCTGTCATATTCATGAGGTAACACAAGTGTCTTGCTTTCATTATTGTAGATACCATACTTGCCTGTTGTGTCATCTTTCCGGATTTCTATGACATTTATTTGTTCGTGTGAAAAATCACATTTTATTAACATCCAACCAATAAAAACAAGTGCAAAGATGGCTGCAATTGTCCACAAGATCGCGTTTTTATTGTCTTCTATCCAATTTTCTATCTTTATACCCCACGATTCATTTATTTGCTTTCGTAGACGATCCCGCTCATTTCTAAAACTATTGCGCTCATTTCTTAGCGAAATTAGTTCTGTTTCAGCAATGACATTGTATTTCTTGTCAGGTTCTTTAGAAAATATATATTTTTTTTCCAAAGGTTTTCCGCATCTCACACAATAATGGGAAGTATCTGAATTACAATAATTGCAATAATTACATTTTTTTTCCATATTCTTATTTTGAGAAATTTTCTTTCAATTTTTCCCACGCAGACATATTAGCTTTTTTCTTTAAATCCTCATATTCATTAGAACTAATTACAACTTTTTTAGAATGACCAGGTAAAAGCCAGCCACATTTTACACAGTAGTTATTACTAATGCTATTTTCATACCCACATTGAGGGTTCGTGCATTTTGTAGTATGGTTTAATAGCCGTGCAATGAGGGCTTCTATATTCAAATTTTCTTCCATATTATTTCAATTCTTCCCTTTTTGTTCCACACATCGGACAATAAACTTCTGTTTGGCTGTTAAATTGATAACCGCATATGCCACAATAGTAAGCCTTAACTATTGGCATTTCTATTGGTTCTACTTGCTTGAAATCTACAATTGAACGAACTTCGGAAAGAGAACCAGCAAGTGCTCTTTCCAACTCATGCAACCTGTTTTGTATTTCAGAGTTTCGTATTGCAGATATTTTCTTGTACATTGGTGAAGCCTTAAATGATGTAAGGCTGTCGAAATTTCCACCTTTGAACAATAGCCCCTTTTCAGTATTTTTATCAAACAAAGAGGAATCCTCGGATATCACCAAGAGCGAGAGATAAATCACCTGTTGAGAAAAGTAATCCATATTAGTATTCAAGAAACGACTTCTCCCATTCATTCTTTCGGGGTGTTGATACCATTCTACACCCGCAGTGGATTGGGGTATATTCTTATCCCAGTTCCATACATAAAAAGAATCATAGTCTATCAAGAACAAGTCCCCGTTAGGTTTGACTATAATGTTCTCATCTGAAAGATCCCCATGAGCCATACCATATTTTTGGTGGAACTGAGCCATCTCATAGAATTTTTTCGCAAGGGAGAGGATAGCAGCCTTGTTCTTGTAGTTGTCTTTAACATATCTCATAAGCGTGCTTCCTTCTATCCACTCCATAACAACCCCTGGAATCTCTGTCCCGTCAGTTAGTCTTATCACGGGGTCAACATACCTATAGGGAATAACATATTCTACACAGTATTTATTGAAATAGTCGGAAACATTTATAATATGGGATGGGTTTTCTGGCCTTCCATTATTTTTATACCATAAACGTAGACATTTAGACGATTTTCCTGGACATTCAAGAGGGAAACTCAGACAGTATCCCCCTGGAATAAACTTAACAGGAGGAAAAAGACTCTTATCGGGTACGTATTTATATCCCGCAAGGCTTGGCTCTATAATGCAGCCTGCTTGTCTTATTGCTTTAATTATAGTATTCTCATTGACCATAAATTAACTATTATTTTGTCTGAACCAAATAGACTTTACAAGCAGAGAGAACTTTTTCTTCCAGTTCTCTAATGAGAAATGTGCTTTAAAGGTAGTGTTAAGCACCATCGCCTCTTCTGTTATTTCTGTCTCTTCTTCGTTTAAGTTTTCCGTTAATATAGTCTCATCTGCATTATCAATAATGTCATCTATAGACTCTTTTTTGCAGAAATCTTTCATTGATACATTTTCGTCTTCTTTATCCGCAGTTTCAGTCTTAGTAGTATCCGTGATTACATCTTCGTGCTCAGGTAACTTGTCATCAATTGTGATCATGATAACACTCTCATCGTCACTCTCCAAAGCCTGTTGTTTGTATTGTTCTTCAACAAAAGATTCAAAATCATCATTATCTGTAATTGCGTTCAGCTGGTCTAAGGGCGATAGTCCTTGGTTTAACTGACTGACAAACCATGCAGACATGGCGTCGCTCATCATTAAGATACTACCTGTATCAAATGATCTCTCACCTTTTGTCCATTCGCCATGCAAAGAACCATCAGAGTGAATCTGACATGGATAGTTATTAAACTCAAGGTTCAAATGTCCATCCTCATCAAAGTGAGAAGGATTACTGCTTATGCATTGAAGCGGCTCGCCATCAGGCATGATAAAGAGACAAGAATCTCCAATTACTAGCCACGACAGAATATTCTCACGCAGTTCTATGCCAATAAAAGTGGCCGCACCAGTCTGAAAATGTTTCTCTATCAACTTTTGTATATAGCGTTGTTCCTTATCAAGAGTTGAAACATACGATTCTTTTTGTGATAAAAAAATCTGTTCTAGTCCTTCTGGAGGGAACTGTTGTATATCTTCTACTGAAATATAGGCATGGGTAAGGATGTCTGCCCATATTTCGGGTAGGACAGAGTCAGAAACTCCGTCGCTTAAAGCAAAGCGTCCTTTCTCAACATCCATAGCAATGCTGTCTTGGATGGAGCTGACATTTCCACCTCGTTTGTGAGTAATAAAACTTTTAATATGCATCAGCTTCTGGTTTTACTCCTTGGGACGAGCCCCAATTGAGGAACTGGGTAACAATGCTGGGTTTATTTGCATTGGAAATCATTGCACGTGAGCCTTCACGCGCTTCTGGGAACCCCATTTTATTGGCTGCAACCGCCATTTTTTCCGTCAACAAAGAACTTGCTTGAAAGAGGAATTGCATATTTTTGTCTATTTGGGGCCTTGAATATGGGAAAGTCAAGGTAGGATCATTAGTACTTGGGTCATGATGTATATTCAATAGACGTACATTACCGTCGGGGGTAGTAACTTTCATCAATTCCTGTGCTGCTTTAAGAGTGTCAGCATATACTTGATCCTCATTATAATTCTCCCCTTCATAGGGATAACCATCTGTAACATTAATGACTATAGGAGATGGCATGTCGGACCTTCCCCGTTGACTCTTAATCCACAGTTCTACATCTCTCTTGGCTTCCTCAAATGCCATTTTCATACATGTCTGGAATTCTGGCTTTGCATTGCCATTGGAGTCAAAAATTTTTTTACCAGCATCTTCTGCTTCTATCATGGCAATTGCCATTTGTTTCACACTGTAGTTTTTCCATAATTCAACAATACGATAATTGTAGCCATACACAGACACGCTTACACGCTCAGCTGGCAGCCCTTTGTCATTTCTACAGTGGGTGAGCAGGTTTTCTATCGAATCCTGCACAGCATCTATCACATAATTAATCTTATTATTTAATTCCATTGAACCGGAAAGATCCAGCAAAAAAACAACATGACCAGGGTGGTCTGAATTCCATTTTAATTCGTACATAAAGATTGTTTTTATTTGATTAATACTATATTAACATGTCTCGTAAACTTATCTTTTGCATTTTTATTTGGATAGTTATATCGCCCACCGAAAAATAATCGTCATTATATAATTGCATTCCCGTAGTCCCTAACCGATCACCATTGACTTTGCGAGTCAAGCCACAAAGATCATACAATCGGAAAGTATTAGAATTCATTGATTCGATGCGGAATGCGTTTCCACTAACAGGGCTAGTCAAGTTTGATGGAATAGCATAAATATTATCACCCTCAAATACATTCTCTTGAACAGACTGTCCTCTAAAAGAGAATATAATTGTTGCGACGGGCTTGCCTTGCTGTTGACCGTGCATGGGGCACGGAAGAGGTTGTAGGCGAGTTTTATCCGACGAATCGTCAGTATGCATCTGAATTCTTGTATTCTGTTGCTCCAACAATGCTTTCGTTTTTTTGTGATCTTCAATCTCTTTTGTCAAACTGTCATTTGTTTTGTTAAGCCTTTCAACAAGGTCTTTGCGTTGGGCCTCTACAATCTTTGCGGCAGATTCCAACTGTGCAATCTGTTTTATCAACTCCTCATTCTTTTTAGAGGATTCTGAAAACTCGTTCAGTTTCGTGAGTAGTTTTTCCTTTTCTACTTGTGCAGAACTTAATTTATTATTGGCTTGCTTTAATTCTGACGTTAGCCTATCAATCTCCTGTCTGTCAGTTTGTGCTTCTGCATTTGCCTTTTTTAAACTCTGTTGGTATTTCGAAACTTCTTCAGAAGTTTTTTCCAACTTCTTTAATGTGTCTTTTAATTCACATACTTCTTTGTGAAGTTTTTGAGCCACTTTTTCACGCTGTTTGTTGAATTCAATAATCTCAGACGGGACTTCACTTGGGAAGATCATCTGTGTCCATCCGCAGATAGTACAAACTCCGTTTTCCAGTTTTGTCCCGCAAACATGACATAGCCCTTTGTCATGCTGATTAATCTGATGATTCTCGTTTTGCATACCTATTCTATGATTAATGTTTTCTGTTTGTATAATTGATGAATATCTGTAATGATGCGTGCGGGGGCTTCGTTAAAACCTCCCTGCAACACACCGATAACAGTAAAATCTGTAGCTCGTAGGACAGGGCCTCCAGAGCAGCCATGTGTAGCCTCAATACCTGACATGATAGCATCAAAGCAACGTTCACCCAGTTGTTTGTCCTGGTCGTAATTACTAATAGTACCCTCGTAGGTGGAGAAATTTGTCGAGACATCAGTTCCCTTTAAGAACCCGCAATGTAATATGCGTTCAAGAACCTTTGGGCTGACATTTGCATTAGCATCTATTTTAAAATAGCGTGCATCAGAAGGCATAGAGTCACATTGCAATATTGCCAAGTCGATAATAGTGTTGTTCCATAGCACTGTTGCCCCCATGGCTGATTGACCACGATTCATTAAGAATAAAAGGTCTGGATTACCCTCAATTACATGGCTTGCTGTCAACACTAATCGTTCGCTGTTTGAAATGATAAAACCTGTGCCCATTCCCTTTTTACCATCAATCAATCCGACAGCATTGGCAAATTGTGCTACCTCAGAAACTGCGTATTCATCTGAATTATCAAGGTGAATCTTTATTATGCTTTTAGGAATAGTAGAATGTTCGTGGTCAGCGTTTCCTCTTAGTTTTGATGGAGGGGAAATGGTGTTACTGACGCCCGCAGGAGGAACAACTCCTACATGTCCAGGGAAATATTCGGGAAGCAAGACTCTTCCTGATGCGCCATTTACTACTTGGCAATGGTAATTGTCGCGAAGGCTTTTGAAAAGGTTAACTGCCACTCTTGCATTTGCAAATTGTTTTCCTGTTGTGCGTTTGGTGTTAAAATGGTCGAAAGCGAGTTTTATACATTCTTCCTCTGGTACAAAAGTAAAACCTTTAGCGGTTGCGATGTGCGTCATGATTACCCATAATTCTTCATTAGAATAGTCCGCAAAGTGCCAGATATTGGCAAAGCGATCGCGCATTCCGATATTCCCCGCTATCATACTTTCCATATTCTCTGTATATCCGGCAAGTATAAGTGCCTGATTTCCTTCAAAGCGTGGGTCGGTAAGACTTTTTACAATTGCATCTATGGCTTCTGTGCCATGATTTGCAAGCTGATAGGCCTCGTCAATGAAGATAACCTTGCCACTGTTATCTTTAAACATCTTTTCTATGGCTTTGGGAGTGTCACCAACTCCAGCATTCACTAATGTCGCAACGTCTATCTCTGCTGGAGTAATATCGTCAATCAGTCCACATTCGTAGAGTATTTTCGCCATTTTATTGGCAACGGTAGTCTTACCTGTTCCCGGATTTCCCTCGAAAACGAAATTGAGGTTGGGCTTCTCCATGTCTATCTCTCCAAGTTGTTGGGCCTCTCTTCGCCTGCCGAGCGTTGACAATAGCAGAGTTTTCAGGTGTTCCTTGACCTCTGCAAGACCTATCAGCTCATTCACTTCCGAAAGTATGGCAGTGTAGTCAATGTCATCGTTGATGAGACGCATCTTGTCGGTCGGTATATCTTCCACTGCCAGAGGTAATTTAGAGTCTCTCCGACGGTGAATACCCGTTACGGAAGAGGCCAACTTTTCCATTTCACTAGCATTGCCCCAACGTGCATTGCGATGTATATACATATAGGAGATAATGCGTCGAATGCGATCGTCAAAATCTGGTGTTGTTTCATAGTGCTTGATTTGTCTTTTGAATATTTTGTATAAAGCTTCATCATCGTAATCCTCAAAGTTGAAGAATGACTCCTTGCCGTTGAAACGACGCATAAATCCCGGATTCCCATTCTTTATCAGATTCTCCATGTCACTCTTGTATCCAGCAAGAATCACTAATGAATCGGAACTATTTTCCATAAATTGCATCAACACTTCTATAGCCTCCTTCCCATAATCAGCATGTTCTCCATTACCTCCGCTCATCAAACCGTATGCTTCATCAATGAAGAGAATACCACCACGAGCGCGGTCGCACAAAGCCTGTGTCTTAATTCTAGTTTGCCCAATATATTCTCCTTCAAGGTCACCGACATTGGCTTCTATCAAATGTCCACGTTCCAAAATCCCTTCTTCTCGCAGAATGTCAGCAAGCAGTCTAGCCACAGTCGTTTTACCCGTTCCTGGGTTTCCACTAAATACAAGATGCGGACGGAAACGAGGTCCCTCAGAACTATTGTGCGTGTCCTTTAAGGTTTCAATGTAAATATCTACCTGCTTCAGAATATTTTCAGTTCCAGGCATGCCACGCAATACATCTATGGAACGTTCCGTGTTCATTTTGTCAATGGTTGCCTTTAATTTCGACGTGTGCATCTTTACGTAGTAGCTGAGCATTTCCACTTCGCCTACATATGCTTGTTCTTCCTTTCTCTTCTTCTTGGTCACGTTTTGGCTCAAACGTACAGCTTTTTCCTCTATGCCTTGTCCGTCCATTAATTCAGTGTAACCGTCTAAAAGTCGTATGCGATTGAGCAAGTTTCGGTATTCATCACGTCCAGGCCCCATGATGCAATACATTAGATTTCCCTCCTTGATAGAAGCCTCTTTGGAGTCAGGGGCTAGAGCCTCTTTGAAAAAGTCACCTCGGAATAGTTCCGCCGTGCCTTCTTTAAAAATACCGCCAATAGTTTTTGTGTCGTATAACGCTATTATGTGAGCCTGACAGTTTGTACTATTGTATGTTGTTTTAAGGTTGTTCAGCTGTGGAAGTATCTCTTCTACATGATCATAGACATCAGTCGCAGCAGTACTGAAGATAAAGACTATTTTGCGTTCTGGATGCTCTGAAATGTAGTGAACGATGGTGTCAAGTGGCTTCACGCTATTTGCAATTCGATAATACAAGCGGTTAGTGTCTTCGTGACATACTTGTATCTGACTATATGTTTCTGTATCGTCAGGCGGCAATGTTTGATTTCCTACAGTACTTCTGCGTCTTCCAGCAAACGGACTAGCAATGTTGGCCACATATCTTCCTCTGTTTACAGTTGAAGACTGATTATGCGCTAATCCGAATAGTTCTACCAAATCATCCTTGCGAAAGCTGAAAAAATTGTAGGTTGGATCTTGGCTATAAAAAACCACATGATAGCCTTGGCCTCGAAAAGTGCGGAACAGCATCTCTTTAATACCATACCGACGAAGGTCTGAACCAACAAAATCGTCGTTAATTCCAGGGCCATAGATGCCTGAAAGAAGGGGTCTATAGGGCAGATTGAAATTTTCGATGCGCTTTACCTTCATAGCTATTCCCTTATTAGTTTTGTCTTCTTCTTGCTCTTTGGCTAATCTTTTTGGCGGTTCCTGCTTGTCCTAACTTCGACGCGTCCGCCATTTCTGGAATTTCTGCGTCTCCACCATCGGCAGGTGTCTCCGTCGTTCCAAGTTTATATCCACTCTTTGCTATTTGTTGTTTGATGCGTTCGAGTGAACGGATATATTCCCGGTCTGTTATGTTACGATTATCATTACGATGGAAGATGATGTCGTTTTCCGACTCGCTTTCATCTGGTTGGACTACAATAGATATTTTTTCGCCATTCATGCTCTGCAGAACCGCAAAAACACCTTCGCGCCAGTCATTGTCACAATCTTCGCCACCAACGTATCCTACCGCGTCTTGTCCGTCCGCCATTTTCTCCACCTGCCACCCTTGTTCTACTAAAGCCGATATAATGTCTTCTGCCATCACGACACGGTTCTCGCTCAAAATGGCACTTTTAGTGGCTTTGCCAATCATGTTGGTGAGACATATTTCGCCGATGGTCACTTCTTCCATAATTTCCTTGATACGGTCTAGTGAGGGCTGACCTTGAAGTTCTGCTTTAAGCGAGTTTAATCTTAAACGCAACTTTTCGTATTCGCCGCGATTCCAAAAATCAGTTTCAATGATAGCAGTGGCTTGTGGAGCATCGGGATGTGCAATGCTAATTTTGCGGTTGCTGTTCACTTCTTCAAGAGTTTTTTCCAGCATCGCAGTGGCTTCTGCATAAATTGTGTCGTAAATAATCTTATTGCGCAAAGCATCTTCTTCTGCCATTTGTATCTGAAGTATGACCTCAGATGCTCTGGCTACGGTTCCTTCGTCGTCTGGATTTGCAGCCAGTATTGACATTCGTCGACTTATTTCCTGAGATTTCTGTGGGCAGAACCTTTCAATGTCTATTCGTGCGTATGCGGCATCCTTGATGCCTTGTGCAAGGCTGACAGCCTCCCTTCGTTTCTGTCTCTCATCTGCCATTTGGGCTAGAATGGTGTTAACGGTATGTGTAAGGCTGTCTAACTGTCTGGAATGACTATCCAGTTGAGACTGTTGCTGCTCAAATTTTGCCTCAACATGTTTAGCCAGTTGATTGAGGTGGCGGTTGATTGCCTGAATGCGCTCGTTTGTCAGCTGCTCAAGTGAACGTATATCGTTCTTCAATTCAAGCCGTGTTTGGTTTATTTCCCCGTGCAGACTATCATTAACTTGGATGATGGTGTCATATATGTCGCCTGCCACTTTGTTGAGCCGCTTTCGCTGCTCTGCATCTACTTGATCGATGCGAGCATTAACGCTACTTATGGCAGTATTTAGTCGGGATTGCATTTCGCGTTTCGCCCTTTCTGCTTCTTCACGTGCCTTGAGTTGTGCATTACGATTGGCTTCATCGCGAATGTCATTAAACCGCCTGTCAATATTTCTAAGTGAACTATTGATATGATCATTTAAATCATTGATGGCATTGTCTGCCTGATGTATACTAGATACTTTATATTTCCTACTCATAACACGTTTTGGTTTAATGGAATGCCTATGGCATCCGAATGATGATTGTTGATAGTTATCTCTATTTGTCTTTTTCCCGTCAGCAGTTCCATTTTATATGGCAACAGTCGATCGGTCAAGAAATGTAGTCTTTGGTTTGAAGAACCACGCAATCCGACACCGTCGTTCAGAGCCTCCATGTATGGGCCGTCAATAAGAAGGTCTGTCATTGATAGTATGGATTGTGCGTCGTCTGACAGCAGGTTCTCTTTTAAAAAACCTGTGAATATGATGATGTTCAGTTTCGGGCGATGCTCCTTGACGGTTTTCAGCAGCTCTGCAACTGAGGTTGCTTGTAGGAATGGCTCACCACCACTGATGGTAATGCCTTCAATCGTCTTGTTTGCAATAATGTCATTCGCCAATTGCACTGTATCAGCCAGTTTGGCAGACACTATGGGTCGCCCCTCTGGAGTAATGCATTTAGGGCAATTGAAAGGACAGCCTTGCGTCCATATAACATATCGCAAACCTGGTCCAAGGGCTCGTGTTCCGTGCCGCTCTATATCAAGGAGGTTCAATACCATAGGCTATTCAAAGTTTGCTGACAGGTTCGTCGTCTCTTGCCCTTACTATTTCTGACAATCGGTTGTCATAATCGGCCATCAGGGCATTGATACTTGTGCTTAACTGGCGCAATTCGTCCGAAACGACGTCGATATTTTTGACTATTTCGTCATTCTCATTTATATGCGCCATAAGACGCTTGCTATTTTCTGTGTTGTCGTTGACAATCTTTGTGAGGTATGCCTTTAGCTCAGCAAAAAAAATGTCTGGATTTTCCTTGGCAATTTCGCCAAGAACAGCTTCTCCCAATAGACACAGTAGCACGACACGTTTCATGTGATTGTCATGACTGGCAATGGAAGCCAGTTGATACTCTATCTCTTTTCGGCATTCTGTCAAGCCAACAGAGTCTATCATTTGTTTCAAGTCCTTCATATCGTTAGCTTATTTGTTCTTTGCAATAGTATAATGTGGTGCTTTGACAATCGCCGTAGTTCATGTCATCAGGGTTCTTGTATAACTTGTCGATTCCACCTTCCATATCTATACACCACCCATTGTCTTCGAATATCATGCAACGCTTGTGGTCTCCATCTTTGTCGTCCTTTGAAAGCTCTCGCAATTCGAAATCCACGCCTTTGCCTTTCATTCTCAACTTGTATTTAGCAATGTCCTCTTCGAATTCCATGACACGCTGTTTGTTGTTGTCGTCCTTCTTGGAAATATACAGCGTTATCCGTTCAATCTGTTTGTTTTGCTCATTGTCACGGTGAGAGGCCCTGGAAAAACCGATTAATTTCTCCATCAATATTTTCAACATCTTCGGGCAAGTATGAAGATATCTGTCCCGCATGACAATGTGTGACGTCCCCCCATCATCTTCGAGATAATGTCGGAACAGTTTTTCCGGCATCAATCTCTTGTCAGCTGTGGTTATGATCTTAACAACACATCGCTTCCCCGCGGGAGGTGCATAAGGGTTCTCGTCTGTTGCTCCACACAAATCCTTATTGATGTTATAGTAATATAGTGTGGTCTTACTGCAGTTGCCCATCCTGATTTCCTCAGGCGACTTATACAATTTGTTTAGGCCACCTTCCAAATCTATGCACCATCCATTATCAAACATTAAGGTACGTTTATGTGAACCCTGTACATCCTCTTTTTTTATGTAGTCGTGCGCAAAATTGATGCCGCGTTTTCTTAGTTTGGTTATAAGTTTAGCAATGTTTGACTCAAACGCATCCAATTGTTTTTTATAATAATTGTTGCTTGCATTGATGCTTTCTTTCGGAAGGGTCTGAATCTTGAATAGCCTGAACTTGGTTAACCGCTCGCCCAGTTTGCTTAGCATTTCATCAACAAAAGATTGCAAGAGGTTAATGTTTTGGTATAGGTACGCATCCCTGAAACAAATTTCCGTCACACCGCCATTGTCAAGCAGATAGTAGCCAAAAAGATCGTCAACGCAATATGCTTCGTTGTCATTAATATCCAACTTCATACCTTCAAAGCCTTCGACAGGACCATATACTTTTGCTTGTTCTGAATAATGCTGATTTTGTCTCTCTTGGATAGTGCTTTGCTCTGTTTGATTCATCATAACCGAAGTACCTGCCACTTCTTGTATGCCACCTGTCGTTTCCTGTGTCGGTTCTTTAGGAGATTCGGCCTCATGAACAGATTCAGATATTATGTCATTTGTAATTATAGATGGTTCCCTTAAAACTTTTTCTGACATCTTAACTCTAAGAGCATTATACAACAGGATGGCATTATATATTTTACCATTCATCTTTAAAATACAGAACACATTATTAAAAATGTCTATCTGCATTAGTATTGTAAAACACATACACGATATGCCATTGATGATGCAACAATCTGTTGTTTCAGCGTTCCCTAACAAGTCTCTCCACACTATTCCATTGTAAAATTCAGAGTTTAGGGTTTTATCTGTCAACGGTACATAAATAGTTTGTGGCGAAAAACAGTCTGATACAGATTTCACTGGAGCTGTCTTTAAATGCATCTTGTCAAAATCATGCATGTGCAATACTCGCAGTGATTCATCGCTATTTAGTATCTCTTTTGGTTTTTGCATCATTAGAACATTTGCGTTTTTTTTCTGCAAGGCGTACAAGAGCGCCTTGGTCGAATAATTTTCATTGAAGCAAATAAACACAGGCTCTTTTGACTTTAACTCAATTTCTTTTAAGGCATTTTTTATACGCTCATTGTATGCGTGTATTGCAGGGAAAAGAGTATCATAGTATAGATCATATTGACATATTCCATTCGTAGATATGAAATAAGCTTCTTCATGCTTTTTAATCAACTCCATGTTCTCTGGATTGGCCTTGAAAATATCATTTAAGCCATGCCTGAACATAGTACAAGATTCTATGCCTATTCTCTTGGGTTGAATGCCACTACTAGTTCTGCATTTCAGTAAAAGACACTCTTGATAATAGAACTGCAACAAATAGAACTCTTGTTCAGCTCCATAATAATCGGACGCAGTTATTGCATATAAATGCTGGCTTGAAACCCTGCAGTCCCCATTTAGTCTGTTTGTTATATATTTCTTGTATGAATCATTAATTATATTTAACATGACTATTTATATATCAAGCGTTTTCATTTTGATTATAGTTCTGTTGCGTGTTTACTTGTTATTAAAACCCTTGTATCACATTCCAACAATTCGGCAATCTTGTCGAGAGTCTGGAGATCAGGCTGTGAAGAGTTAGTACACCACTTGCTGACTGTTGTAACGTTCTTACCAAGTTGTTCTGCTAACCACTTGTTGGTCCTCTTCTTCTCAACGAGAACTATTTTCAGTCTATTCAAATCTTTCATCTATTCTTCTTAATATGATTTGAACGCAAATATAGTGAATTTCTACGTAACAACCGCAATATCGCTATATATTTTAATGTTTTTAAAGATAAAATGCCCAAAAAACATATTTCTCAAAGTAATTCATCTCGTTTTGCCTTAGTCGCACCGCTTTTATTCAGTCAGGAAGCGACGTCCGGCAAAATCAAAAGCAACTTGAATAGCTTCCACTTTAATCAGCACATTCAGAGCCATATTCCAATACCCAAGACAGTGAAACATAAGCTCTTTCTCGCTTTATTTATATAAAGCGGATTTCAGATTTTCTTGGAAATATAGACAACTGTAAACCTATTCTCAATGGGGACTGTCTGCCCCCACGGCGAAGCCTTCCCCCGAGTGTTTTCCAATGGTATAGATTATTCAAAAATCAATCTTTCTCTCATTAATGTTGTGCAGTGGTTCTATGAAATACATTAAGATGTCATTGTATGAGAATACTGAAGATTTATTTGGTTGTTTCGAAGAAAATGATTACCTCTGCATCAGATATTTGACATGTTGAAACAAAGCAGAACGACACAGACAGGAAGTTTCTAAACCGTTACGTATTAAAGTTTTGCTCATCTGTAAGTAATTGATAATTAAAGGAGTAACCATAAGACTCGTAGATATAAGTGGTATTAAACTATCGAATGATGAAACTGAAGAAACGGAAAATCAAATACTCGGCGATATATCTTGTCTGCTGGTTTGGCCTTTTAGTCTTGCTGGTGGATGGAATCCTGAAGTTCCAGACATTGGTGGACTACGTCGGGTCGTACGCAGTTGTAGAGGTCGCATTGCTATTTTTGGTCATCCTACCCACTATAGCCGTTTACACTCTAACATAGTGGGAGGTAGGTTGGACGTTAGTGGGAGTTTCAGACAACCTACAACTGGTCTTGCGCCCTTTATTTATCGAGGTTTGCAGTATTTTTAGTGGGAGGTTAGGGCAAGACACTATCTGTACAATATATAAATTATATAATATTTTAATATTATATAATTCTGAAAATGTATCATTGTGCACAGATTACAGATTGAATAACAGTTTAACAGTTAACAGTTGGTATTATACAAAATACTCAACCAATGGCAGGGATAAAGCGTGACAGTTGTGACAGAAAACAGTTAGTGAAAGTCAATGTTCTTAGGAAAAGAGTCAACGATTCCCAGGGTATGGAGTCAACTTTTTCCGTATGGGTAAATCTCAAATCTCAAATCTCAGTTATATCAAATATCAGTTTATTAAAATTGAAAAAAACATGATATCAAATTTATTATATATATAATAATATAAATACACTAGTGTCCACTAAAAATTAGCGGAGATGTTTGTAAGTTATTTAAATATAGAGTTTTAGAGCGAGAAATTGACGGTGACGATTTGAATTGACT
>NZ_FOWK01000015.1:49854-57991 GCF_900115435.1 Prevotella sp. tf2-5 | reverse complement strand
GGAGGAAGCCCTTCTGGATGGTGACGAGGTGCACAACATAACCTCAGACATCATCGAGTCGACATTCGGATGTTTCAAAGCAAGGATGTCACCCAACAAGAACAACGGATACACACCACTTGTGCTATTGATTCCGCTGTCACTCAAAGTCAGCACAATTGATGACTGTAGAAATTTTAACGTCAGCCATTTGCTTGCCAGAACTACCATTACCGACATCAAGAAATGGAGAGGGGACAACTTATTGCCAAACCCCTCCATTAAAAGAATGAATGTGGTTAAAAATATAGCATAAAATGGTATGCTAACTTAACAACCTAGGACGGTTCTCATTGATCCACTTTCCTGTCTAAATATTTTTTCTTTTGAAAGAAATGTTGTACCTTTGTGGTGGATCATTGAGAACCGTCCCCATTTTTCTTTGTGGAAAGTTATATATTCTAAATATTCATATTTTTAAGATAAGAAATGAAAAAAATATTAGCCGTGATATTTGGTTTGGTATTGATTAATTCATGCATTGTTTTCGACGAGATGAGAATGTTAACAATCGTGAATCGGACATGCGATACGATTCTTATCGGGAAGGCCTATTGCAATAATATTGACAGCACAAAATTTTTCATTCAGCATTGTGGATTTTCCTTGTATACTGATTCAATGAAAATGAAAGAGAATCTGTGGTTTGATAATAGTAATCTTATCTATCCAGACTCTTTGGGAAGTACAGGTATTAATTATTTAATTGAATATAAAAAAGGATATTTCTTCATTATAAAGTTGCAAATAGCTAGAAATCATAATTGGGAAGAAATCTGCAAGAATCATTTATACGACACATTAGTTGTCACCCGAGAGATGTTGAAACAAGGAAATCGAATAGAATACCATGGTAACAAAAAGTGAAAACAAAGGGAATATAGAATAATTCCAATAACAAGACGTATAAGATGAAATAATCATGAAAAAGACCACATTACTATTATTGCTGCTTAGTCTCGTAACTGTTTGCGAGGCACAAAACAGGTACTGCGTGACATACGAGGATTTCGTCAATGGAAACTGGGTATCAGTAGACACTTTCTACGTCACCAAACGCACAAAGACGGAGAAATTTATGGGAGGAGGCAATGATTATAAAATTGTGTCAAAAGAGAAAGATGTAAACAAGGCAATTAAGAAAGCGTTTGTCATAGCACAAGGTGACTCTATGTATGTGAATTGCCGTTATCTGAGATACCAAAAGACAAAATTTAGAGGAGGTTATGCAAAAGCCTGGAAGATTGGGACACGCAGCGTATTGTTTGTTAACATGCTTATAGGAAAGGAGGTCCTGACCGAGCAAACGACGGTAGGTATCATGTTTGGACTAGCCGGTACGATGGCTGTGGCTACTAAGGCGAGAAAGTATCGGGTGTGTTATGTTATCTCTGAAGGTGCCGATGAGAAAGGAAAGATTCAGATTCGATTACTTGATGATGACCTCATCAAGCAGATGTTGGACGAACAGGCACCCTCATTACTGAAAGAGTTCTATGCTGAGAGTGACGACAAAAAGCGTATAGGTGCCGAACACGTCATGCCGATACTTATGAAATCTGGACTTATAACTCCACTTCAGTGACGAGAAGAGTATGTTGTTTTCTGAAGAAGCAATTACCGAAGAAAGCTGGGGACGGTTCTGAATGATCCTAAAGTGGTATTATGCTTTTAAATCTGAGAACTTGAAAAAAAGATAACAATTAAAAATGAAAAGAAAATGGTGTATTTTATGAATCACATATTATACGGTTTACATTTGTTCACTCAAAAATTTGAGCCAGTTGTTTACCATAATGGTAAAGTAAGTTACAATGCTATGTTGGCTAAAAAGTTTTTCCTTCTTATGCTAATGAATTATCTCTTATGTATATCTTATTCCTTTATGAGTTTGATAAATATGGAAACAACACAGACTCTGTTCAGAAACAGCGTCTATAAAATTATTTATTTTAGTATTATTATAGTGCTTTCTTTAATTTTAGAATATTATTGGTTTGAAAAAGATGAAAAAGAAGAAAAATATTATTGGAAATTTGCCTCAAAGCCTGACAGAGAACATTTTAAATGGAAATTAATGGCATGGGGGCTGTTTATATTTTCAATTGTTTATATTATACTTTTAATTATTTAGTGTTCACTGATTAATGAAAATTCGGGGACGGTTCTCATTGATCCACTTTCCTGTCTAAATATTTTGTAAAAAGAGATGATAATACTATCTTTGCAACATAATTAATAACTTACGACAATGAGAACAAAACTGAGTATCTTATTTTGGATCATTCAGAGTCCCCAAATTTTTGTGGAAAGAATATAGCAAATGGTTGAATGAAGGTAATAAAGGAATTTTTAGATATGAAATCAATCCTTAAAAATCTGTTGAAAAATAGAACCACAATTCTAATAATAATTAATCTTGCAGTTATCTTTTGGATTACATGGTTTGAAAGAAATTTGCAATATGAACCTTTATTAGATTTTAATTCAAATATGGAGGATAGGAGATTGCCTTTAGTCTCACAAGTATATGACGTAATAATTATGGCAATTATCGTCAATATAATGATATTGTTTTATGAATTAATAAAAATAAGAAATTGTAAATTTATTAAATGCAATTTAATCTCTAGTATCATATACTTCATTTTTATTATTTTCTGTGTTGCCTTGGGATATTATCATATTCATATTAAATCACACAATTTAGTTATTTACGAAGGAAACACCTTATTTAGATTTCCTATTTGGCTATTTGGAAAGAAGCAATTTACAAGTATTGTTACAGTAACCAATCTATATGTGTCACTTAGTGTAATACTTATATGTGTATGTATTATAAATATATGTATAAAAAAAGGAAAATCTGTTCTGAATAATCGACTTCAGGAACACAGAAAATTTGGGGACGGTTCTGACTGATCCACTTTTCTGTCTAAACATTTTGTAAAATGAGATAAAAGTTATACCTTTGCAACATAACTAATAACTTACGACAATGAGAACAAAACTGAGTATCTTATTTTGGATCATTCAGAACCGTCCCCAAATTTTAAAGATCAAAATGACATAAATACAATAGAAGATATAAATGTTTTTTATGGATTATAAGGTTTATATAATAGCGTGCTGTTTGTGTATCTGTACAAATACAGCATTTGCACAAACAAAAGTAAGAACTGTGAGCAACAGATGTTCATTTGTAGAGGAAGAGACTATCAACGACAAAGATTTCTGGTTTCCTGAAAACCAATCGATGAGTCAATTAAGTGTTGTTAATGATACAAAATCTGCCGCATTATTAACATATGTCTATGTATCAAATCTTTTTGGGGAAAAAATAGCAAAGATAGAACAGCCGTATCATATTTCTATTGTTAATGACAGTTTATGGATGGTTTCTGGAACATCAAGACCACGAAATAAAAATAAGCAATGGAAAGGTAATTTCTATTTGTTAATCAATAAATTTAATGGTAAGATAATATCATGTATGCATGATAAATGAATTTAAGAAAGCTGGGGACGGTTCTGAATGATCCATTTTTTTGTGAATTATTTTGTCCTATGAAATAAAAGAAATACCTTTGCACTGTATTAATTAATATAACATGAACAAAAACTTGTTTCCATATATACAAAAGGAGCTCACCTATCCTTAAGAGAAGTGGATCATTGAGAACCGTCCCCAAATTTCTCTCTGTGGTAATATCTGGAGAATCGTATAATGGACTAATTGATAAAGATAATAATAGTATATCTGATGATCCTGAGTACATTTTAGCTCATGAGATTGCAGGACATGCAGACCCCAGGCTTAATGATAAAGGAGACGGAAAAACTGTAAACGCTGTAGAAGTTGAAAATATTATAAGAAAAGAAACTAACGCAAAAGAAAGGAGGGAGGAACCAAATCATGTACAGTAACATCTTTGTAGCTTATCTGTTGTTTAATATTACTAATATACTAGGATGCTGGCAGCTAACGGAGAGTGCTACCTTCAATTTTAATATAAATGGAGAGCATATTTTCGCTTCCAAAGAAATTTCAAATATTCCACCAATTGTGTCTTTCCTTTACAACGGGAAAGGAATCGTAGAATATTGTAATGGTAAAACTATCTCGCTTGACTGGCAATTTAATACTGATAACACAATAAGTATTACATATGACAATGTTAGTAAAGATTTATTCAATATTGAAATAATAAATGATTGTTTGATTTTAAAAGAAATAACTACCAATGTCTCGAAAAAGGAATATGTATTAAGACATACAGATCTAATAATTGAAGAATTTGAAAGAACAAATATGATAATAACAGATAATGAATATAATTCACTGATAAAAGAAAATCCTTTTACCTATTTGCCATGTTTTATTGTCGAAGGATGTGAAAAAGACAAAAACACTTTACAGATTGGAGGACAGGAGTATTTAGAAATAATAAATGGATATCCTAATACACAATGCGTAGTATTTATAAAAAGTTCTGATTATCAAAGAATTTTCCCTTGCTATCTTGTTACAAGAAAATCTGATAAAAATGGAGTAATCCCTATTGCTAATTATATTAAACACGTGAAAATTGATTCGTATGAACGGTAACACGAAAATCCGGGACGGTTCTGACTGATCCACTTTTTCTGTCTAAATATTTTGTAGAAAGAGATAATAATACTACCTTTGCAACATAACTAATAACTTACGACAATGAGAACAAAACTGAGTATCTTATTTTGGATCATTCAGAACCGTCCCCAATTTTTTTTGAATGGAAAGGTCGTAAATGAATATTCTGGTAACACAGTACCAGGAACGCAAGAATTTAATTCATCTACAATCTGGGAGAAAAATACTCAAAATATTAATTGGCAGAAATG
The DNA here is from genome assembly GCF_900115435.1 of Prevotella sp. tf2-5. GTDB lineage: Bacteria > Bacteroidota > Bacteroidia > Bacteroidales > Bacteroidaceae > Prevotella. The sequence goes on along the minus strand of NZ_FOWK01000015.1, from coordinate 53,068 downwards.
AAAATCTTCATTAACATTATTGCTGGTATTGCATTTATTATGCAGTCAGTTTCTTTTGTATTAAACGCACTAATTCAAAAGAAACCAGAATGCGCAATAAATTCATTGTATAGTTATTTTGTTGTTACAGCTTTTTTTTGCTCGGTATTAGTTGTTGTCCTGTTTGTCATAATGTACAACTTTAATTTCAAGTTTTTGAAAATCAAGATTTTAAATTGCTTCTTCTTCTTAGTCGGCTTACTCGGAACATATATACATATTTGGCAGTTGTTCATGCATCATGACTTTGTATTAATATCATTTGTTTTACTATTATATGATATCTATATCTTTTGCAAGATACTGGGTAATCTTTTGGTGAAAACAGGAAATGCAGTAAAGAATGGAAATATTGTTAGACGGGAATTGAATTTAACAGAAAGAGTAGAAGAAAAAAAGCATTACGAAAATCCGGGACGGTTCTGACTGATCCACTTTTTCTGTCTAAATATTTTGTAGAAAGAGATAATAATACTACCTTTGCAACATAATTATTAACTTACGACAATGGGAACAAAACTGAGTATCTTATTTTGGATCATTCAGTCTTCGACGAAGTCGCTTGCCAGAGCAAGAACCCCAAATTTCTGTAGGGAAAATGGTCGAAGGTACTCACGTTCGAGAAAACTCAAATAAAATTTGGTTTTCTTCTCACTTAATCGTACCTTTGCAGTATAAAAACTTAAAACAAAGATACTAATGTCCCATAAAATAATGCTTATATGAAGAAGTGCATGTATATAATACTTTATTATACTTTGATAATAGGTTGTAGCAGTACTATGCCTTGCAGGCAATATTTTAGTAAATTAAGTACAGAAGAAATTGAAGATGTTGACGAAAAAACATTGACATTCAGAACTAGTTATATGGATTTTATGTTTAAATCATTGGGAACAATTTTAGAACCCAATATTCCTTTTGAAATAAAATATGATACTTTATCACATTATACTATTATCGCTGGTGGAAACATTATCTTTTCTAAAGAACAGAAAGAAAACGTTGTTAGTATAAAAAACGATACTATTGAGTTGTCATATATTATTGTGAAAAAAGAAGGTGTACCTGCCAAACGTTATTCTTGTAAAGGTTATTCCAAATCAGTTTTCAATAATACATGGAAAGACTGTCCAATTCCTCTTTATATAATGAAAGAAATAAGGAAAGACTTTTTTATTCGTATGAAATATCAGAAGTATAAATTAATCTGTAATGACAGTCTTAAAGGTATTAATATTATGCACCAATATCAATTATTTTAAACGAAACACAAAAAAAATAGAAGAAGAAAAGCATCATGAATAAATTGTTACTATTTTGTTTATCATTATTCACCTATATGGGTGTTTATGCAAATGACTCCATCCTCGTAAATAGAGTATGGACAGAAAGGCAAACTATATTTATCAATGAAGCAAAATTAGATTCAATTTTAGAGGATTCTGTAACTGAGTATAATGGTATTGGGTGTGGCTATGGCAGATGCATAGAAATATATTTCTTTAGTAACCATCTATTTAGAAAAGTTGATGTTGATGGGGATACCCTCCTGGGAAAATGGAAACTTGAAGGTAATTTGCTGACAATTAGATATGATAGAAAATATAGATATCATAAAAGAGAATATAGGTTTATGATAAAGTATAGAGAGAAAGATTATCCCACTCTTTTTCTATTTACTAGAAATATTTTCGATTGTTACATTTTCTGTAATTATAATGAAGAAACCGCAGACTCTCAATAATTTACTCATTGGAGTTGACATGAATAACATTTAAACCAAGAAATATGAAACAGATATTAGAAAGCTGGGGACGGTTCTGAATGATCCATTTTCCTGTCCAAATATTTTGTAGAACGAAATAAAAGAAATACCTTTGCACAGTATTAATTAATATAACACATGACAAAAACTTTGTTTCCAAATATAAAAAGGAGCTCACCTATCCTTAGGAGAAGTGGATCATTGAGAACCCCAAATTTCCTGGGATATAATACTACTGCACAAAGAGTTCTAAGACAATTGAGGAAGAAATAAATTGTTAATATCATATTATGAAGAAACGCTATATCGTTTTGGGGCTGATTGCTTTTACAATAGCATCATTCTACATTAACTGGAACGTCTATTATGTAGGCAAATGGGACATGTATGTTATAGTAGAAAACAAAAACAGATTCCAACATGATACTGTTACAGTATATCTCAGTAATTCGAGGTGGTTTTATGGGGATAATTATGTTAAATATATTCCCCAGTCTGCAGAAATGTCAAATTTATATCTATATCCTTTTAATGATACATTATATGCTCGAGAAGCATACATGGAGATTACAGACATACAATCGAAAAACTACAACATTAAGCCTGTCCACCTAATTAGGATAGACAAAGTAAAATCTAACAATCATGACTATTGGTCGGACTCTACTTTTTTAAAAGAAGAGATTCCCTATTGGATTAGAATTAATCACAGACATGGAATATATAAAAGTTGGAAATGAATCAAGATAAAGAAGAAACAGGATTCTAAATGATCCACTTCTAGTAAAAACATTTTATGTTATTAAATAAAAAGAATAATATAATGAAAAAATTCTTATCAATGACATTTTGTTTGTTTTTTTTTGCTTCTTGTCTTCCCGTGTGGGATACCATGGAAAGTATGAGAATAAAAAATTGTACAACAGATACATTACTTATTGGTGCATCTTTCAGCAACAATATTGATAGTGTTTATATAAATGTCTACGGTGGTAGGTTTCGGTTCTTACCATGTTCTGGAGATACGTGTGATTATACATGGACTACTATTAACGAAAAGGGAATGCTTGAAATAAGGCCACATGACTACATCCCTCAAGATTCCACGGCAGATTACGCAGAATCCGGTACTCTATTCTCACATAACAAAGAGCATAAAGCATACCTCTTTATCATTAAATTGGAGACAGCACGCAATCATACTTGGGCTGAAATATGCAGAGATCAGTTATATGACACATTGTTTGTCACTCGCGAGATGTTAGACGAAGGGAATCGAATAGAGTATCATGGGAATTGATGACGCAGGGACAGATGACGCAGGGACAGGTACGTGTCATGAAACTGTAGGCTCAAAATAGTTTAGATGACAGGTATTGTGCCTGACATCAACCTTACTGAAAAAGA
>NZ_FOWK01000015.1:0-49384 GCF_900115435.1 Prevotella sp. tf2-5 | reverse complement strand
TTCCTCAATAGCGTAAATACTCTTGCCATGATGTATGGGACAGAGCGTCTCGTCCTTGTCAATCGTGGATCGTTGAGAACCGTCCCCAAATTTCCAAATTTCTAGGCTTGGTCAATGCTTCATGACTTTTTTGATGGTTCCATCGGTCATGCGGACGAAACGTAGCGGTCCATACTCATAGAGCACCTGTGGGATGCCGGTAACGGTCTGAATACCAATGGCTGTCTCTGACTTCATGAAGTCGAAGGAAGCCTTGCCATCCTGTACGGTTATGTTGGTGATAGGTTTGTTCATAAACAGGGTGCCGTCTGTATTAGCATTCCACAGTATGGCATCAGGACTAGATGTATTGGTCAGCTCATTGTTGTTATTGTACGGATAGGACCAGTTTTGACAATTATATGTTGCTGTAGATGAGTTGTTGTTGGCAGGGAAGATGAGATAGTGTTGACGGGAAGGTTTGTTGACATATTCCTTCACGCTGATCCATAGGGTCGGATCATAGTCGATATGGAATACAATGATGCCTTTGCCGGGAATATTGGTGTCCCATCCTTTCTGCTGGCGGTTCTCCACCAAGTAGTATTCGTTTTCGAAGCCATCGTTGCGGATGAGGTAGGCCTGTGGCTTGTCGTTCAGAGCAGGCATATCAGTTACGGTTGTTGCTGATGTCAGCTCGGTGGGCGTGAGCCAGCCCATCAGCCACCGTTCGTAGGCAGAATAGCCTGCAGGACAATAGCCGTTCCCGTTATAATTTCCATAGTCCATCAGTTCCCAAGCACCAAGGTATGATTTGCTACCATAATAAAAGTCGGGGAATCCGAAACAGTGGGTGTACTCATGACAGATGGTGCCGAAAGAGCCGTAGTCATCGTTCTTGGTCAGCTCAGCCAAGGCACAGTAGCAGTCTACCTTGTACTCCTTGTCGTTATAGGTGACGGGGATAGGATCGCAATAGACACCCGGCGTTTTGTCCTTCAGATGTTCGCTCATCCACCATTGGTGCGGCCATATCAGGTCAGAACCAGCATAGTCGTTCATGCCATGACCGGCATAGATAATGAGCAGCTGGTTGACGAAACCGTCGCCGTTCCAGTCGTAGAGGCTCCAGTCGATGTTGCGAGTCTTTAATACCTCCATAATGTCCTGCACCAGATACTGCGAGTTCTCGTCGGTATTTGCGTCGCTGGCATACTTCTCCGCATCGCCTTCCACCTTGACGTATACTAAGTCAAAAGTAAGGTCGAAAGCACCATAGCTCTGTGCGTAGAAGTAGTCGTGAACAGAACCCTTGAAGGGCGCCTGCGACAGGTCCTCGACATTAAAGATGAGGTTCCATTGTGCCAAGGTTGCTGCTTCGTCGCCCTTGAACGAACGGTCGTTGAACTCCACCAGAACCGTTAACTGGTAACGCTCACTATGATAGAAGTTACCACCCGTCTGCTTTGTCTGCCCACCTGGAGCACCACGACGTAGGACCATGCCTTCCGGACGCGGTGTGCCTACACGACAACCACGTCGAATGACAGCATCCTGTGCTGCCGCTGTTATGGTAAACAGCAGCAGCACGAGAAATGCCAGAGATTTTATATGTTTTTTGTGATATTCGTTCAGTATCATCTCCATTTATTGAGTCTTTTATGTGTTTGACAATACGAATATATGAACTTCTATGTTGCTTCCCAAATAATTTATTGTTTATTAACTGTTTATTATCAAAGATGACGCAGGGACAGGTACGTGTCATGAAACTGTAGGCTCAAAATAGTTTAGATGACAGGTATTGTGCCTGACATCAACCTTACTGAAAAAGAGGCTTCACTCATGATGATATGGTTCGCCTTTGATGATGGTACAGGCACGGTAGACCTGTTCGGTGAAGGTAAGACGTATCATCTGGTGGGAGAAGGTCATCTTTGATAAGCTGAGTTGCTCGTTGGCTCTTGCATAGACAGCAGGGGAAAAACCATAAGGACCACCGATGACGAAGACGAGTCGGCGGGCGGTGTTGCGTTTCTGTTCCAACCAACGGGCGAACTCCACGCTACGATACTCCTTGCCGTGCTCATCGAGGAGGACAACGGTGTCCGAGGGTTGCAACTGGCGGAGGATCAGTTCACCCTCTGCTTGCTTCTGTTGGTCTTCAGAGAGGTTCTTGGTGTTCTTGAGCTCAGGAATGGTCATAAGCTCGAAGGGCATATAGTGATTGACGCGCTCCACATAATCATTAATACCCGCTACGAAATGCTTATTGACAGTCTTACCGACTTGTATCAGCAGTGTTTTCATCGTCTTCCTCAATAGCGTAAATACTCTTGCCATGATGTATGGGACAGAGCGTCTCGTCCTTGTCAATCGGAGGATATTCGTCACGACGCTTCGGATTCATCGGGAACCATCCCTTCTGTACGCGTTTCTTCTGAGAGAACAGTTCACCTATACCCCATAGGGCAGAGGCGCCGAAGACTCCGATAATAGCGGAAACGATCGTGTTCTCAACAAACAATGCCGCAATGATACAGACGAGTCCGATGATCAGATATACAATCCATGGACGAGTACCCCAGTGGTATTCGGTCTTGATGACGATGGGATGCCATATCCCTATAGTCAGAAATGTGCAGATGGCTATGATAATACCTGTGAAATACATATCTTTTCTTTTGTTATTTTTCTCATTATCTCTACCTCGTAGAATGGAAGCCCTCCAGGTTCTCATAGCGGTGACGCATCATTCTCTGGTAGATATTCCGCATCCAATAGGGTGTGGCAAGGGTGAAAGCAAGTCCGATGACAATCATGACAGTATAGGCTACCGTATCGTTGAAGATTGCCTGAAGAATGAGTACCAGGGCAACAGGTACGAAGAACACGATGAGTTCTATGATCAGTTGGAGCTTGTTCTCAAACTGGTTCTTACCAGTTATCTTGTCATTCAAGGGCAAGGTGGTCATGTTCCATATCGCAAGTTGGAAAAGCAGACAGTATTCTGGTCCTGTGGTTATCAACAGATAAGCGAGAACCATCAACAACGAGAACTTCCCTGAGATGATAGGAGGGAGGAGCAGGATAAAGGGAAGCAGTACGATGGCGCAGTAGAAATAATACTTGGCACGCAACAAGGTAAGGATATTCTCCTCATGGACCATCAGGAGGTCGATGTAGTTCCCCTCAGGTCCCATTACCTTCACCAAATTGACCGCTCCGAAGAATACGAAACAGTACAGGCACCACATGTTACGGGCAAAACCTCCCGTATAAGCATCGGTATAGGCGATCATCAGGGAGAGGATAGTGATGATGACGACACCTTGTAGGAAACGGGTACGGATCGCTTTGTTTCGCATGGTACTCTTGATCTCCAGTTTGAGATACTCACCAATCTGTCCGAAGCGGTTGAGAGCCGCGAACTCAGAGACATGTTTCATCTTGGTCCTCTCATGCTTGGATATCTCATCATAGACGAGGTGCATCTGCAACTTGCGGTTGATGAGGAACAAGATGATGAAAAGGACTATGAAAAGGACGAAAGCATACCATGAGAAGGCGTACTCCTCGATGAAATCGAATATCTTATCGAAGTATTTCTCGACGGAACGGTCAGACAGCAAAAAGAAGGGCAGGATGACAGAACCGTAGAAAGCAACAGGCAAAGCCCACCAGTAGAGACTCTTGTTAACCAGTGTCCGTACCAGCAGGTACCACTGGCTGTTGGTCAGGATCATCAGATGGAGCAACAGCAACATGGCAAATCCTTGTATGAGGGTCATATTGCCACAGACACAGATAAAGGTGTAAGGCAGGAACAATGCCATCCATGTCAGGTTGCTGACATCGAAGAGCTGTGATACCAGGAAGCATTCAATAGCTGTGTATTTGCTGACAGGCATCAAGAGGTAGGGCTTTACCAGCATGACGGGTGTCTGTTGCGTCATGAAACGTCCGAAAAAGTCCAAGAGGAGGATGAATGGGAGAGTGACAAACAGCAACTGATACTCATCCTCGTTTACTGCCGCCCATCCTAAAAAAGTACCGATGGCGATGAAGTAGACCACGAAGAACGCAAATCCCAGATAGGCAAAGAACTTGCCATACTGGTTTGCCTCAAACATCACGTTACGTTTCTCGCTCAGCTTCTTGTTCTTACGTAACAAGAAAAACAGTTGTATCTTATCCATCACCTGTCAACTATCACCTGTCAACTTTCAACTATCATCTATCAACTATCAACTATCGCAGGTCTATGACCTCTGCATTAGGATAGGACTTGGGGTTAAAGCGGAAAATACTGTCGGAGAGCTTCGCCGTCCTGAAATTAGACACCTTGATGGTTGTCCATTGCTTGTTCTGAAGCATGCGGATCTGAGTAGGGACATAGGTCTGCTTATGAATGGTGATGACCATCTCACTCACCCCTTTGTCTTTCCCTTTCAGTGTGACGACATAGCTGTTCCCGCTGGTCGACATCGAGAAGGCATATCCCTGCTTATACATATATATAAAATTATAGGGATTGATAGCCTGTAGGTCGGCGGCAGTGGGATTGTTGACATTCACCTCGTCGTTCTGCTTGACATACGTCCATTGGGTCTTGCCGTCAAACCATACCGTCGCCTCATTGGTGTCCGCATGGAACTTACGTCCCTTAATAGCGATGGTGCCATTCGTATTACCATACTGTTTGCTACTGATGGTAAACGAAGCCTCCACACCGCCTTTGTTAGAGACGACACTGGCAGTCTTGTCAAGAACCTGTTTAGCATTCTGTCCGTATATCGCTCCTGCCAAGAGCAGTAATATACCTGTTATCCTTATTCTTATCTTCTCCATTGACTTAAAAGATTATCCAGACTATTCTCATCTTGTATCAATACCTCACGAGGCTTAGAACCATGAGCAGCGCCTACCACGCCAGCCTTCTCCAACTGATCCATCAGACGACCTGCACGGTTGTAGCCAATGGCGAACTTCCGTTGGATGAGACTCGTCGAACCACTCTGGTTGATGACGATCAGACGGGCAGCGTCCTCAAACATCGGGTCAAGGTGCTGCATGTCCACATCGGCGGACTCTCCCAGATCATCGTCTGGCATATCAGGCTCAGGCAGCTCAAAGGTTGTGGGATATCCTTGTTGCTGAGCAATAAACTGATTGATGCGTTCTACCTCCGGTGTGTCAACAAAGGCACACTGTACACGCACGGGTTCACCACCGTTGAGATAAAGCATGTCACCCTTACCAATCAACTGCTGGGCACCAGGACGGTCAAGAATCGTGCGGGAGTCAATCATGGCACCAACACGGAAAGCGATACGACTGGGGAAGTTCGCCTTGATGGTACCAGTGATGATATTCGTCGTAGGACGCTGGGTCGCGATAATCATGTGGATGCCGACGGCACGCGCCAACTGGGCGATACGGGCAATAGGAAGCTCCACTTCCTTTCCTGCCGTCATGATCAAATCACCAAACTCATCGATGACGACGACAATATAGGGCATGAAGCGATGTCCGTTATTGGGATTCAACTGTCGGTCGATGAATTTCTTATTGTACTCCTTGATGTTACGAGCCTGCGCTATCTTCAACAGGTCATAACGGGTATCCATCTCCTTACACAGAGAGTTCAAGGTGCGTACCACTTTCGTGACATCGGTAATGATGGGGTCTGCCTCCTCTTCCGGTACTTTCGCCAGGAAGTGCTTGTCGATGGAGGAATAGATGCTGAACTCCACTTTTTTCGGGTCGACGAGTACGATCTTCAATTCTGCGGGATGCTTCTTATATAATAAAGAGGTGATGATGGCGTTCAAGCCAACAGACTTACCCTGTCCTGTGGCACCAGCCACCAGCAGGTGGGGCGCTTTGGCAAGGTCGAACATGAAGACCTCGTTGGTGATTGTCTTACCGACGGCACAGGGAAGGTCCATGTTAGACTCTTGGAACTTCTTCGAGTTAAGGATTGATTCCATCGAGACGATACTGGGTTTCGCATTTGGAACCTCAATACCTATCGTGCCCTTTCCAGGGATAGGGGCGATGATACGGATACCCAAGGCGGAAAGACTCAGTGCTATGTCGTCTTCCAGATTACGGATGCGGGAGATACGTACACCGGGTGCTGGTGTGATCTCATAGAGTGTGATGGTGGGACCTACTGTCGCCTTGATACTGCTGATCTCCACACCGAAGTTACGCAGCACGTCCACGATACGGTTCTTGTTGGCGGTCTGCTCTGCCATATCGATATAAGGCTTCCCGTCGTTATCGTATTTCTTCAACAGGTCGAGGGTCGGGTAATGGTAGTTCTCCAGGTCACGTTTCGGATCGTAAGGTGTGGAGATGTCACCATAGTCGCCTACAAGATCCTTACCGTCAGCAGTCTCCTCCTTCATTCCTGTGTCAACAGTCATCTCAACACCTGACTCATCTTCAACGGATGGGATGATGTCGTCAGCCATGACGGTGTCTTTCTTCTCAACAACAGATACGTGTTGCGGCTCTTTTTCCTCGGGGGTGTCATTCTCTGGACCGAACTCCACCACTTGTTCCTGTGGGTCATCGAAGACCGTAGGATCCTCTAAAGTCTCTATTTCTTGTTTACTCTCCTCGGTGTCGCCTTTGCCGATGTTTATCTCCATCGGTATCTTCTTCAGATAGCGCAGGGGGTTGAATATCTTGCGGATGATGAAAATGGTCTCAGCACTGAGATAGATGAGGAATGCGATGGCAGTGACACCCAGCAAGAAAGTCAGTCCTGGGGCACCCAGTAATCCTTGTATAGTCTCACAGATCGCCAAGCCATGGTCTCCACCAGGGTTGAAATGGGCATCCGTAAAGAACGGGGTCGCGAATTTTGCCATCGTGACAGACAGCCATATCGTGACAATAGCGATTCCCAGGAACCATTTCAACAGGTTCACCTTATAGGCTCTCATCAAATTGACGGAGACCAGCAGGAGGAAGACGGGTATCAGAAAGGCGGATAATCCGAAGCAACGCTTGACGAAGAACCATGCACAATAGGCTCCCATAGAACCGCATGCGTTCTGGAACTCACCGTTTTGATTTAACACTTCCCCTTCCCGCGGCTCCTCGATCATACTCTGATCAGCAGCCCCTGTCGTCAGATAGGAGATGAATGCCCATATCATATAACAAGACACCAGCAGCAACAAGAAACCAAGAAAAAAGTTCAGTCGCTCGTTGTGGAATATCTTGTCAATACCGATAGCCTCTTTAAATGATGAGGCGGTACTTGTCTTCTTTTTCTTTGCCATAATTATTTAAATAATGTGCAAAAGTAATTGAAAAAAATCAGAAATCGCCATAAAATCGTCTTTTTTTTGTATTTTTGCACGTTGAAAACAAAAGTTTGATGAAAAAGATTTTATATAGTCGATATGACAAGTCGAAAATAGCAGCCCTTCCAAGAGTACTTTTTGAGGGACGTATCATTGTCGTTATCACAGAAAAAGAGGCGGAGAAGGCTGTGGATTATTTGCTGACACAACCTATCCTTGGCATTGACACAGAGACACGTCCGTCTTTTAAGAAAGGAAAGATTAATCAAGTCGCTCTTCTCCAAGTAGCCACACATGACACTTGTTTTTTGTTCCGCCTCAACCAGATTGGTTTGTCTTCCTCCATCAAAAGATTCCTCGAGGACACCAAGGTCCCCAAAATAGGACTGTCGCTTCATGACGACCTGATGATGCTTGCCAAGCGTGGCGATTTCATCCGTGGGAGCTTCATTGACTTACAGGATAAAGTAAAGGAGATAGGGGTGGAGGATATGAGTCTCCAGAAGCTTTTCGCTAATTTCTTCGGACAAAGGATCAGTAAGCGTGACCAGCTCTCTAACTGGGAAGCGGACCTGTTGACGGACAAACAGAAGAACTATGCGGCGACAGACGCATGGACCTGTGTCTTGCTCTATGAGGAACTGCTTCGATTGGAAGAGACCGGTGATTATGAATTGATAAAAGTAGAAAATGATCATGTACAAAAAGATACAGTTACGGAAGGGGAAGGATGAGAGCCTGAGGCGTTTTCATCCGTGGGTCTTTTCTGGTGCCATCCAACAGATAGAGGATGGGGTTCAGGAAGGTCAGTTGGTGCGTGTTGTCACTTATGAGGGCGATTTCATCGCTGTCGGACATTATCAGCAAGGTTCTATCGCTGTTCGTGTCCTGACTTTCTCTGACGTGGAGATCGATGATGATTTCTGGTTCTCCCGTCTGCAGTCGGCATTGCAGATGCGTCTTGCCATCGGTATCGCCGATAACCCACGGAACAACACCTACCGTCTGGTGCATGGTGAAGGAGACAATCTTCCTGGCTTGATTATTGATGTCTATGGACAAACGGCTGTGATGCAAGCCCATTCCATCGGTATGCACCTGATGCGTAAGGAGGTTGCGAAAGCACTTGTGAAAGTGATGGATTCGCGTGTTTCCCATATCTATTATAAGAGTGAGACGACCTTGCCTTTTATGACGGAAGATGACATGAACGGGTTCCTCTATGGTGGCAGCGACGATAATATCGCCTTGGAGAACGGGCTGAAGTTCCGTGTCGACTGGCTTAGAGGACAGAAGACTGGCTTTTTCGTGGACCAGCGGGAGAATCGCTCGTTGTTGGAGCGATATGCCAAAGGGAAACGTGTGCTGAATATGTTCTGTTATACGGGTGGGTTCTCTTTCTATGCCATGCGTGGCGGGGCAGAGCTGGTACACTCTGTCGACAGCTCAGCGAAGGCGATAGCACTGACGAAAGAGAATGTCTCTTTGAACTTTCCTGGTGATGCCCGTCATGAAGCCTATTGTGAGGATGCCTTTAAGTTCTTGGAGAAAGCAGAATCGGGTTACAACCTCATCATCCTAGACCCTCCGGCGTTTGCCAAGCACCGTGGTGCCCTGCATAACGCACTGAAAGGCTATACCCGTTTGAATCAGAAGGCTTTTGAGAAGATAGAGAAGGGTGGCATCCTCTTTACGTTCTCTTGTTCACAGGTGGTGACGAAAGATCATTTCCGTAATGCAGTATTCACGGCGGCGGCACTTGCCAAGCGTAAGGTACGTGTTCTGCACCAGTTACACCAACCTGCCGATCATCCTATTAATATCTACCATCCGGAAGGAGAATATTTGAAGGGATTAGTACTCTATGTTGAGTAAAGTAAAAGATTATATCAAAAAACATAAGCTTCTTGATATTAATGAGTTATATCTTGTTGCGTTGAGCGGAGGTGCGGATAGTGTCGCCTTGCTGTTGCTGCTCGATGAAATGGGTTATAAAGTTCATGCTGTTCATTGTAACTTCCATCTTCGCGGGACAGAGTCAGACAGGGACGAACAGTTCTGTGAGCATCTTTGTCAACAGAAAAACATCCCATTTCATCGTATCCATTTTGACACGCTGACGTATGCAGAGACGCATAAGGTAAGCGTTGAAATGGCAGCGCGAGAACTCAGATACCGCTATTTTGAACAGCTAAAAGAAGACATTGGGGTAGCAGGTGTCTGTGTGGCGCATCATCGGGATGACACGGTGGAGACAGTCTTGCTGAATCTGGTACGTGGCACGGGTTTAAAGGGACTGACGGGAATTCAGCCACGGAATGGTCATATTCTCCGTCCGTTGTTGTGTGTCTCAAGACAGGAGATTGAGGTGTACCTGAAAACAAAAGGTCAGGAATATGTGACGGACTCCACCAATCTTGAGGCGGACGTGCAGCGTAATGTGGTTCGCTTGAAGGTGCTGCCGTTGTTAAAGGAGTTGAATCCTGCCGTGTCGGAGAACATACAGCGTACAGCGGAAAATTTGGTAGAAGCACAACAGGTGTTAGATGCGATTGTAAATAAGTATATTGGTGTTAAAACCTTAGAACTTAACAGTTTAAAGAAATACGGTTCAAGTGAATATATAATACACCAATGGGCAAAACAATACGGTTTCAACGGGACGCAAGTAAGACAGGTGATGGCAGCGGAGACGGGTCGTTTCTTCTCCTCTCCGGAAGGCTATGACTTGTTGGTCGACCGGGAGAGACTGCTCGTTGAACCATCGTTGAAACCGTTCAAAACATTGCGGATTCCAGAGGAGGGAACCTATGTCCTGGATGATCTGACGAGACTCACGGTGAAGAAAGAGTCTGTTTGGATATCGAAAGAAGCAACCGTCGCCACGCTTGATGCCTCAAAGGTACGCTTTCCGTTGACGGTCAGGAGAGTAGAGGAGGGCGATGTGATGCAGCCATACGGTATGGAGGGACGAAAACTGTTAAGCGACCTGATGACCGACCGTAAGATGAATGTCTTCGATAAACGTCGTCAGTTGGTGGTCACAGATGCGGAAAACCAGGTCGTGTGGCTCGTTGGTATCCGTACCGACCACCGTTTCCGTGTCTCTGATTCCACCACCGAAGTACTGGCTCTTTATACTAATTAGTTCTCAACCAATTAGTTAGTAAGATAAACATATCTTTCGTTAATATAATTATGACAAAAGTTGTTTGTTATTTCATTTTTTATTTGTAACTTTGCGCATTAAAATTAAGAAGTAAGGAAAAAGTAAAGAAAAATAAGATAAATTTATGGGAAAGAGATTCGCCGAACATGGCGGTATGAACTTGACGCAGGTGAACAATGACATCCTGCAGATGTGGAAGGAGAAGAATGTGTTCCTTCGCTCTATAGAGGAGCGTGAGGGCTGTCCTCAGTTTGTGTTCTTCGAGGGACCTCCCTCGGCTAACGGTCATCCTGGCATTCATCATGTATTGGCGCGTTCCATCAAGGATACCTTCAACCGTTATAAGACCATGCGTGGCTATCAGGTACACCGCAAGGCTGGGTGGGACACCCACGGACTGCCTGTAGAGCTGGGCGTGGAGAAGGAACTTGGTATCACAAAGGCGGACATTGACAACAAAGAGTCGGAGCGTTATATCTCCACAGAGGATTATAACCTCAAGTGCCGTGAGAACGTGATGATGTACACGGCGGAGTGGCGTGAGCTGACCGAGAAGATGGGTTACTTCGTCGACCTGGATCATCCGTATATCACCTATGACAACAAGTATATCGAGACCCTCTGGTGGTTGCTGAAACAGTTCTATCAGAAAGGACTGCTTTATAAAGGCTATACTATCCAGCCCTATTCTCCTGCCGCCGGCACGGGACTGTCTTCCCATGAGCTCAACCAGCCAGGTTGTTACCGTGATGTGAAGGATACCACCTGTACGGCACAGTTCAAGATGAAGAATCCGAAACCAGAGATGACGGAGTGGGGAACGCCCTATTTCCTCGCATGGACGACGACACCATGGACGCTTGCCGCTAACTCTGCGCTTTGCGTGGGACCGAAGATCGACTATGTGGCTGTGCAGACGTATAATCCTTATACTGCCGACAAGGTGACATTGGTGCTTGCCGAGGCGCGTCTCAATGCTTATCTTCCTGCCGAGGGCGCCATCACTGATGGTGGTGAGCTACCAGAATATAAGAAAGGTGAGAAGATGATACCTTATCGTATTATCGCCCGCTATAAAGGCACAGATCTCGTGGGAATGGAGTATGAGCAACTGATGCCAGCCATCAAACCTATGGGTGACGCATTTAAGGTGATCCCTGGTGACTATGTGACGACAGAGGATGGTGCCGGTATCGTGCATATCGCTCCCAACTTCGGTGCCGACGATGCTTTTGTGGCTAAGAAGGCAGGAATCTGTCCTATCGTACTGATTGACAAGAAAGGTGCGGAGCGTCCTGTGGTCGACCTGCAGGGTAAGTATTTCGTTATCGAGGACCTTGACCCGGACTTCGTGAAGAACTATGTCAATGTTGATGAATGGAACAAGTTTGCGGGACGTTACGTGAAGAATGCCTATGACGAGACACTGACAGACAAGGATGAGACACTGGATATCTCCATCTGCATGGACCTGAAGGCACAGAATAAAGTGTTCAAGATCGAGAAACATGTGCATAACTATCCTCACTGCTGGCGTACAGACAAGCCTGTGCTCTACTATCCGTTGGATTCGTGGTTTATCAAGAGCACGGCAAAGAAGGAGCGCATGAGTGAACTGAATAAGACGATTAACTGGCAGCCTGAGTCAACAGGTACGGGACGTTTCGGTAACTGGCTCGATAACCTGAATGACTGGAACCTGTCACGTAGTCGTTTCTGGGGTACACCTCTTCCCATCTGGCGTTCTGAGGAGGGTGAGGAAATCTGTATCGGTTCTGTGGAGGAACTCTATAACGAGATAGAGAAGGCTGTCAAAGCAGGTGTTATGACCTCTAATCCTCTGAAGGATAAGGGGTTTGTACCTGGTGATATGTCCCAGGAGAACTATGACAAGATAGACCTCCATCGTCCCTATGTCGACTATATCATGTTGGTGAGTGAGAGTGGCAAACCGATGAAACGTGAGAGCGACCTGATTGACGTGTGGTTTGACTCTGGCTCTATGCCATACGCCCAGATTCACTATCCTTTTGAGAATCGTGACGCTATCGACAAGAATAAGGCGTTCCCTGCCGATTTCATCAATGAGGGTGTGGATCAGACTCGTGGATGGTTCTTTACCCTGCATGCTATCGCCACAATGATCTTCGACTCTGTCGCCTTCAAGAATGTGATCTCCTCAGGACTGGTTCTGGATGCGAAGGGTAATAAGATGTCCAAGCATGTGGGTAATGTGGTGAATCCGTTTGAGATGATAGAGAAATACGGCTCGGACGCCGTACGTCTGTATATGATGACAAACTCAGAACCTTGGGATAACCTGAAGTTCGACCCTGAGGGCGTGGATGAGATACGTCGTAAGTTCTTCGGGACATTATACAATACATACAGCTTCTTTGCCTTGTATGCCAATGTGGACGGTTTTGTCCCGTCAATTGCTGTGTCACAGCAACAAACAAGACCGGAGATTGACCGATGGATTCTCTCCTCATTGAACACCCTCATCAAGAAGGTGACGGCAGAATTGGAGAATTACGACCCGACACGTGCTGGTCGACTGATCGACTCCTTTGTCAATGACGACCTGTCGAACTGGTATGTGCGCCTGAACCGTAAGCGTTTCTGGGGTAAGGAGATGAGTGATGACAAGCGCTCTGCTTATGAGACCCTCTATACCTGTCTGATGACGATCTCA
The DNA here is from genome assembly GCF_900115435.1 of Prevotella sp. tf2-5. Classification (GTDB taxonomy): domain Bacteria; phylum Bacteroidota; class Bacteroidia; order Bacteroidales; family Bacteroidaceae; genus Prevotella. Next base: position 36,216 of record NZ_FOWK01000015.1, on the reverse strand, counting down.
AAACTCTTGGCGCCATTCGCACCGTTCTATGCCGATCAGCTCTATGTTGACCTGGGCGGTGAAAAGGATAGTGTGCATCTTGACGCCTTCCCCGTAGCTGATGAGTCGATGATTGACGAGGATCTGGAGGCACGTATGGAGATGGCGCAGAAGATCACGTCAATGGTTCTTGCCCTGCGCCGTAAGGTGAATATCAAGGTGCGCCAGCCGCTGCAGAGTATGATGATTCCTGCCACAGAAGAGCAGAAACGTCATATCGAGGCAGTGAAAGACCTGATCATGCATGAGGTGAATGTGAAGGAGCTGAAATTCGTGGAGGGCACCGGTATCCTGGTGAAGAAAGTGAAGTGTAACTTCCGTACTATGGGTAAGAAGTTCGGTAAGATGATGAAGAGTGTTGCCGCTGCCGTCGATACCCTCTCTCAAGAACAGATCGCCGAGCTGGAAGCCAATGGCAGACTCACTATAGTTCCTATAGATTCTGTAGATCCTATAGAAATTCTAACCGAGGATGTGGAGATTATCAGTGAGGACATCCCAGGATGGCTTGTGTCAAATGAGGGTAACTTGACTGTCGCTCTTGAAGTGGAGCTCACTGATGAGCTGAGGCAGGAGGGTATGGCTCGTGAGATTATCAACCGTATACAGAACATCCGTAAGGACAGCGGTCTGGAGATTACTGACCGCATCCATATCACTCTGGCTCCGAACGAGGAGATCCAGAAGGCGGTGGCAGGATATGGTGACTATATCAAGACACAGGTGTTGGCGGATGATATCACGATCGCTCCTAACGAGGGCGTGGAAGTGGACTTTGACGAGTTTAAATTGAATATCAAAATAACTAAATCCTAATTATTATGGTAGAAAAAACACGTTATTCTGATGAGGAGCTGGAAGAGTTCCGTCAGATAATTAATGAGAAACTGGCATTAGCCAAGCGTGACTATGACCAAATGATGAATGTCCTAATGAATAAGGACTCTAACGACGTGGATGACACATCTCCCACTTACAAGGCATTGGAAGAGGGTAGCGCAACCCAGTCGAAAGAGGAGTTGATACAGATGGCATCACGACAGCAGAAATTCATTCAGGGACTGAAGGCTGCCTTGGTACGTATTGAGAATAAGACCTATGGCATCGACCGTATCACAGGTAAGCTGATTCCAAAAGAACGTCTGCGTGCCGTTCCCCATGCTACTTTGAGTGTGGAGTCGAAGATGGCAGGCAAGAAATAAATGGAGAGTAAGAATATCGCTAAACGCGGATGGATTGCCGTTGCAATAGTAATGGCAATCCTTGTTGTCGACCAGATTATCAAGATTTGGGTGAAGACCAATATGACTCTTCACGAGCAAATCGAGATTTTCTCATGGTTTAAGATCGTGTTTATCGAGAATAACGGAATGGCGTATGGGATGGAGATAGGCTCTAAGCTCGTGCTCTCTATCTTCCGTGTCGTCGCTGTGGCTATCCTCGGCTGGTATATTGCGCGACAGGTCAGGAAACCTGTACGCTTCGGTTATATCGTTTGTCTGGCGATGGTGATGGCTGGTGCCGCAGGTAATATCTTCGACTCGATGTTCTACGGGTTGATTTTCAACGCTTCCTCAGCGTTCTACACCTCTTATTTCGTACCCTTCGGGACAGGTTATGCGCCATTCTTGATGGGAAAGGTGGTGGACATGTTCTACTTTCCGTTGATCGTGACGACATGGCCTGACTGGGTGCCGATGGTGGGAGGAAACGAGTTTGTGTTCTTCAGTCCTATCTTCAATTTCGCTGATGCGTCGATATCTGTAGGTGTCGTCCTACTGTTGCTCTTCTATCGTAAGGAGATCAGCGAGATAGAGATTACTTATAAGAAGGAGAAAACTCATGAGGAATAGTCTGCCCATTGTCATATTGATGCTTGTCATGATAGGCTGTAAGCCTACTGTCCCTTCGGAATTCATCCAACCCGGAGAACTGGAGGATATCCTATATGACTATCATGTGGCACAGGCAATGGCGAATGAGACAAGTCATAGGAACAGTGAGGAGAATTATTACGATAAAAACGCTTTTTTCCACGCCGTCCTCAAGAAACATGATGTCACGGAGGCGGAGTTCGACTCTTCTCTGGTCTATTACTATTCTCATGCTGAGCGCCTGAAGGGCATCTACCAGCATGTGAAGGAACGTCTGAATGACGAGGCGAAGGCTCTGGGCGCCTCTGTGGGTGACCTCAATAAGTATTCGGCATACAGTACAGTGGGTGATACGGCGAATGTATGGCAGAACGAGACAGACGTGCTTTTGCTGCCCATGCCGACGACAAACCGTTATGATATCTATGTGAAGGCAGACACCTCCTATTATAAAGGTGACTCTTTCATGTTCCAGTTTATGTCTGACTTCATCTATCAGAGTGGTTCCCGTGACGTTGTGGTTTGTCTGGTCGCCAAATATGAGAATGACAGTACGACGCAGACCGTCAGTCATGTCAATATGACGGGACAGTCGCAGATCCGTATCCCCGAGAACCGTGAAGGAACGCTGAAGGAACTGCGCGGATTTATATATCTGAACAACAACGACCGTGCCAATGAGGTGCGTAAGATGTTGTTCATCAGTCAGATACAATTGATTCGCTTCCATTCAAAAGAGAAGAAAGATGAGCCCAAATCCAATGACGAGAATAAGAAAGATAGCTTGTCCGGAGCTGCAGACCGTCCAGGGAACGGTACTGACTCAACAAGTCGTGGAGGTCAGCAACGGCAAGGTGGTAGACTATTACCCTCTGACAAGGGAGCTGCCGTTCACAGAGTGGACAAGCAGCCGTTTAAGACTATGCGAAAATGAGGAGGGGGCATTAACCCTTTGGAATCATAAAGAACCTATCATATAAAGACAATGAACCTGAGAGTACGTTTGGCATTGATGAGCTTCCTGCAGTTTGGTGTATGGGGGGCATACCTGACGTGTATGGGACTTCATCTCATGGAGTTGGGGATGGGTCATCATATCGGTTCTTTCTTTGCCATGCAGGGTTTTGTGTCTCTCTTTATGCCAACGCTGATGGGTATTGTCGCCGACAGGTGGATACCTGCCCAGCGGTTGTATGGCTTCTGTCATCTGATGGCAGGTGTCTTTATGATCCTGACAGGGCTCTACGGACAACAAGAAGGTACGCATGCTGCCTTCCCCGTTTTGTTTGGGTTGTATAGCATGAGTGTTGCCTTCTATATGCCGTCACTCGCCTTGTCGTATTCCGTCTCTTATAACGCATTGTTGAAGGAGGGGATGGATCCGGTGAGGACTTTCCCGCCCATCCGTGTGTTTGGGACCATCGGTTTCATCGCTATGATGTGGCTGGTCGATATCCTGGATTATGAGCACACGCACCATCAGTTCCTCGTCAGTGGAATGTTGAGCCTGTTATTGTTTCTCTATGCCTTCACACTGCCATCGTGTCCTGTGAACGGCAATCGTGGGAAACAGTCTTTTGTGGAGACTTTCGGACTACAGGCTTTTGTCTTGTTTAAGAAGAGGTCTATGGCGGTATTCCTGATATTCTCTATGTTCATAGGTGTCTGTCTGCAGATCACCAATGGTTTCGCCACACCGTTCATCAATCATTTCCAGCGTATCCCAGCGTATGCGGACTCCTTTGGGGTGAGATATCCGCTGATACTCTATTCCATCTCGCAGTTCAGTGAGACATTCTGTATCCTGCTCATCCCGTTCTTCATGAAACACTTTGGTATCAAACGGGTTGTGCTGATAGCGATGGTCGCCTGGTTCTTCCGTTTTGGACTTCTGGGAATGGGTAACCCGGGTAGTGGTGTGTGGATGTTCGTGCTGTCTATGATCGTCTATGGTGTCGCTTTTGATTTCTTCAATATCAGTGGCTCCCTGTATGTGAATCAGTCTACGGATCCTGGTTTACGCTCCAGTGCACAGGGTTTGTTCATGTTGATGACGAATGGTGTCGGTGCGACATTTGGCTCGTTGGCGGCACAGGCTGTCGTGAATGCCCATACGATGGATGGTCAGGTGGAATGGTCCACATGTTGGTACATCTTCGCAGGCTATGCCATCGTCATCGGCTTATTATTCTATTTGATGTTCCATCCTCAGCAGGAAAGAGTCAGGGAGGCGCGTGTATGAAAGAGGTGAGATATTTCTATGTACCTGATGCGGCGCGAGTGAATGAGCTGCCTGCCGATGAGGCATCCCACGCCGTGCGGGTGCTTCGCCTTGCCGCTGGCGACGAGATGATGCTGATGGATGGTCAGGGACAGTTCTTCCGCGCCGTAGTGACGGTGGCTTCCAACCATCATTGTATGTATGACATACGGGAGGTACTGCCACAGGAGCGTCCATGGAAAGGACATATTCATCTTGCCATCGCACCCACCAAACTGATGGACCGTATGGAATGGATGGTGGAGAAAGCGGTGGAGATAGGAGTCGACGAGATTACCTTCCTCGACTGTAAGTTCTCTGAGCGTAAAGTCGTGAAGACGGAACGTATCGATAAGATTGCCGTCTCTGCGATGAAACAGAGCCGTAAGGCTTGGAAGACGGAACTCCATGATATGGTGTCGCTGAAGGATTTCATTGCCGCTGACCGTCATGGTGCCCGGTTTATCGCCCATTGCTATGAGGAGGTGGAGCGTACGTATCTGTATGAGGAGCTCCAGCACTTGCCTGCTGACGAGGAGGTAACGGTCCTGATAGGACCGGAAGGTGATTTCTCCATTGATGAGGTACGGGAGGCTATGGCTCATGGCTTCCGTTCCATCCATTTGGGAAAGAGTCGTCTGCGCACAGAGACGGCAGGACTGTCTGCCGTGATGATGGCGCAGCTCAGTAAATCAATAATAATATAAATAAGGTATGCAACAGATTAGTCTTCATCAGGTGTTACCACAGGTCTTTGCCCAACGTGTCGGTCTGACTTCCGACGTATGGAAGAAGGAGGTGTGTTTCGAGAAAGGAAACGTGTATCTTGTCGAGGCAAAGAGCGGGAAGGGGAAGAGCACGTTCTGTAGTTATCTGTTAGGCTATCGTCACGACTATACAGGGCAGATATGCTATGATGCGGAGGATATCCGTGACTTCTCTGTGTCTCAGTGGGTGGACATCCGTCAGCGCCAGGTCAGTATGCTCTTTCAGGAGATGCGCCTGTTTCCTGAGCTGACAGCATGGGAGAATGTGGAGATCAAGAACCACCTCACCCGGCATATTGACCGACCGACGATTGAACAGTGGTTTGACCGGCTGGGTATCGCTGAGAAATTGAATGTCCAGGCGGGAATACTCTCGCATGGACAGCAGCAGCGTGTCGCCTTTATCCGTAGTCTTGTGCAACCGTCTGACTTCCTGGTGATCGACGAGCCTATCTCCCATCTGGATGATGTCAACGCACAGCTGATGGCGGAGATGGTGACAGAGATGAAGGAGAAGACACAGTGTGGTGTGATAGCTACAAGTATCGGCAAACGACTGCCGCTTACTTATGACCATATAATGAAATTGTAAAAAAACTAAATATTATGAATAATCAGTATTGGCAACCAGAATTGGAGACGATGCCCCGTGAGGAACTGGAGGCATTGCAAGTGAAGAAACTTCGTAAGTCGATTGAGATTAGCCTGAAGTCACCTTTCTATAAGAAACGCCTGGGTGACTTGGGTATCACCCCTGACAGTATCCAGACTATCGCGGATATCCGTAAGATCCCGTTTACTACGAAACAGGACCTGCGTGACAACTATCCCTTCGGACTGGTGGGTGGTGATATGAAGGATGCCATCCGTATCCATTCTACCAGTGGTACGACGGGGCATCCCACCGTAGTTACTTATTCCCGTCATGACATCGACTCATGGGCGAATATGATAGCCCGTGACATGTATATGGTGGGCTGCCGTGACACGGATGTGTTCCAGAACTCTTCCGGCTATGGTATGTTCACAGGTGGTCTGGGCTTCCAGTATGGTGCTGAGAAGCTGGGTGCCACCACCGTTCCCGCCGCTGCTGGTAACTCCAAGCGTCAGATTATGTTTATCAAGGACTTCGGTACGACATGCCTGCATGCCATTCCATCCTATGCCATCCGTCTGGCGGAGGTGTTCCAGGAGGAGGGGGTAGACCCACGCTCTACGAAGTTGCGTACCCTCTTTATCGGTGCGGAGCCTCATACAGAGGAACAGCGTCAGCGCATCGAGCGCCTGTTGGGTGTTAAAGCATATAACTCGTTTGGTATGACGGAGATGAACGGTCCCGGTGTCGCTTTCGAATGCCTGGAACAGAATGGTATGCATCTGTGGGAAGACAACTACATCCTGGAGATTGTTGACCCAGACACCTTGGAGCCGGTACCTGATGGAGAGATTGGTGAGATGATCCTCACCACCCTCGACCGTACGATGATGCCGATCCTCCGCTACCGTACCCGTGACCTTACCCGTATCATTCCCGGAGAGTGTCCTTGTGGACGTACGCATCGTCGCATTGACCGTATCAAGGGACGTACGGATGATATGTTCATCATCAAGGGTGTCAATGTGTTCCCGATGCAGGTGGAGAAAATCCTCGTGCAGTATCCTGGCTTGGGCAGCAACTACCTCATCACACTCGATACGGAGGATGATAATGACATCATGACCGTGGAAGTGGAGCTGGACGGACTGAATACGGATGTCTATCCCGAGCTTCAGAAGATGACGAAGGATATCCAGCGCGCCTTGAAGGACGAAATCTTGCTGACACCACGTGTCAAACTCGTGAAGAAAGGCTCTTTGCCTGTCAGCGAGGGTAAGGCTGTCAGAGTGAAGGATCTCCGTCCTGGTCGTGGATAATAATGAATGGTTAACGGTTAAGGAATGGTGCTGAGGATTTTTTATAAAACGCTGTTGATGGCTGTCTTGATGGTGACAGCCTTCCCCTGTGCGGCACAGCAGAAGATGCGTGATGTCTTCCTGCGGATGCCTGATGAGTTGCTGCCGTACCTGACGGAGAATAACCGTCTGGACTTCATCGATTTCATGGATTCTGGTATGAAGGCGGTGGTCAATAATGAGTTGGGCGGTAAGAGCGAGATGCTGTCGTTGTCTGATGAGTCACTGACTATTCAGGTCAGTCCCGCTATGAGGATGTCGATGCGTCTGTTCCCTGTCAGCGAGGCGGTAGACAGTTGTCAACAGGTGGTTTGTGTGATTACCACCTATGGCACGGATGCACCAGAGAGCAGGGTGGAGAGCTATTCGTTAGCGTGGAACCCTGTTGATGTGTCAAAACATCTAAGTATTCCCAATGAACCATATATTGCTGATTTCATGGAGGTTCCCGGCGTTGGACTGGTATTCAGGCAGTCTGACGCGCTGGATCAGTTGGCTCATGAAGAGCAAAAAAAAGAAAGCTCTTGGTTAAGAAATGTTGAATGGAATCCATAACTAATTAAAATACGTTAAATTGGTATTAGATATTATAACAACACTTGTTTTGTAATAAACATATTTATTATATTTGCAGTGTGTTTTTCATGGTATTAGATTATTAAGGTTAATGAAAGATTGATTGTCGTGAGACAATCATTCTTTTTTTATATACTAATTTATAACCTATTTGAAAAGCCTCCCCATAAAATACATTTCTATAATTTCATACATGTGGTGAACATGTCGGGGAAGTACTCATTCAAATCAATATGTTCCCTGAACAACCCAAAGAGGGCACTGCCGCTTCCACTCATGGCGGCATAGGTGGCTCCGAGTTGATAGAGTTGTTCTTTGATAATGGCAAGTTCGGGGTGAGCGGTGAAGACGCTTGTCTCGAAATCATTCACCAGTTCTTCTCTCCAGGTCTCTATGGGTTGCATGACAATCTCCTTGCAGCATTTCTTAGGCATCTGTGGGGTGATGTGAGCGAAAGCCTCCTTGGTAGGTACAGGAATGTCAGGACGTACTACCGCCATATACCAGCCTTTCAGGTCGAGGTCAATGGATGTGAGCCGTTCTCCGATTCCCTCCGCATAAGCCGGACGGTTCATGATGAAGATAGGACAGTCGGCTCCTAACTGTGCGGCATAGTCGATGAGTTGCTGGGGAGTCAGTCCCAGTTGAAACTGTTCGTTAAGCAACAACAGCATGGCGGATGCATCACTGGAGCCACCACCCATCCCAGCCTGTGTGGGGATCCCCTTATACAGATGGGCATGCAGACGGGGAAGGGAAGGGAAGTCGTGTTTCAGTAGGTTATAGGCACGCACCACCAGGTTTCGTTGTTCGTCACCCTCCACATGGATATTCGTCACTTTGATATCACAGTCAACCACAGAGGGGAAGTCTTCTGCCATTGGGAACACCTCCAGGGCATCTTTGATGGGTACAGGGTAGAATACTGTCTGTAGGTTATGATAACCGTCTGGTCTGCGTTCTACCACATTCAGACCCAGATTGACTTTTGCTATGGGAAATATCATCATATCTTTAACCTTTAACCGTTTTTAGTTTCTTAATCCTTCTTTTCGCTTCTGTTGCATCCGGATATAACTCCAGTGCTTTCTCGTAATTACGGATTGCAGCCTCGGGCATGTGTTCCTTCTCACACTCCTTGCCGAGAATGACGTACTCGACAGCGAGGCGCTTCAGCGTCTCCTCTTTCTGTCTCATCTTCTCTTGAATGTCACGCACCTCTTGCTGTAGTTGAGTGATGATGCCTAACTTCTTGCGAATCAGTCGTTTGGCGACAGGTTTCTCAATATCGTAACGACTATGGATCGCCACGAAGAAATGTTGAAGGAAGGCATCGAAATCCTGACGGTCGAAAGCCTCCATCGCCTCGTGGTATTCTTTGTCAGCCTTACTCTCGTAGATCGCCTGTTGGATGAGTTGTCCGTTATTATAGCGTTGGGCGAAACTGACGACCTCAGCCCTGACGAAGATGTCACTCTGACGGATGGGTTCTGTCAGGGTGATACCTTCTAAAGAGGTACAACGGCTCAGTGCGACATAGGTCTGTCCACCCGCAAAGGCACCACCTCCCGAGAAGTCGATCTTCACCTGACGGAAAGTCAGCCCCTGACTCTTATGTACCGTAATCGCCCAAGCTAATCGGAGAGGGAACTGGACGAACGTACCCAACAGCTCCTCTTCGATTTTCTGTTCTTTCTCATTGAATGTATAACGCATGTTCTCCCAGACCTCCCGTTCTACGTCATATTCATGTCCGTCCTCGTCAACCACCGTGATGATACCCTCTCCTTCATCGATATATATCACGACCCCCAAGGTTCCGTTCACCCAGCGTTTCTCTTTGTCGTTTTTGATAAAGATGACCTGTGCACCGGGTTTGACTTCCAGCTCCATGGGAGCGGGTAGGGAAGTCTCGGGAAACTCACCTTTAATCACACCCTGAAAGACAGAAGACCTACCCTCTAACTCTTTTAGTTTCTGGTCGTTGATATAATCTACGGTGTCCCGTCTGGTGGCGAGTGTAATAGCGAGTGCTCCTTCTTTCTTCCCCTTCTTAGGAGAGGCGTCCAGCCGTTCGTTGATTGCCCTTAAATCCTCTGCCGTCGTCTGGTTCTGGCGGATGCGGTCCAACAGTCCGATGAAACGAGCGTCACTCTGGCGATACACCTTCCGCAGCTCGATGCTCACCAGTTCCATCTCCTGCCATACCTTGGCGGAGAAGAAATAGGCAGAGGCGTAGAATGGTTGCATCAACCGCCATTCGTCTTCTTTGATGACGGGCTCCAACTGGAAGATATCTCCCACCAGTAACAGTTGCTTGCCTCCGAAGGGTACCCGCATGTTCCGACAATAGATACGCAGCACTTTGTCGATGAAATCGATGATGTCTGCTCTCACCATTGAAATCTCATCGATGATGATGAGTTCCAGTTCTCGCAATAGCTTTGTGGTGTCTCCACTGTATTTCAGTGTCTTCCGTATATTTCGGATGTTATAACGTGAGTCGTTGGGCAGTAAGGGATGGAAGGGTAGTTTGAAGAACGAGTGCAAGGTTTGTCCACCGGCATTGATGGCTGCAATACCCGTCGGAGCGAGGATCACATATTTCTTCTTGGTGTGCTGAGCCACATAACGTAGGAACGTCGACTTACCCGTACCTGCCTTTCCTGTCAGGAAGAGCGAGCGTCGGGTATATTGAATGACTTGCAGTGCCTGCTGCCATTCTTGGTTTTTCGTGTCGAGTGTCTGTATTTCTTGTTTCGCCATTTTCACATGCAAAGATACAAATAATTTTTCTTATTTATTCATATCGCATTGATTTTGACGGGTGAATACGGGAAACGAGGAAAGAAGGGGCGATCAGGACGAAGAGGGTGACGAGGAGTGTTGCCACATTGAGCAGCAGGATGAGAGGGATGTTTAACTCCATCGGGGCTGTCGTAACATAATAGTTAGCGGGGTCGAGCTGGATGAACCCTGTATGTTGTTGTAATAGGATAAAGCCGATACCAATGATATTTCCCCATAGCATCCCTTGTCCGATAATAAAGGTGGCAAACCACAGGAATGTGTGGCGTATACTCTTGTTGCAGGCACCCAGTGCCTTCAGGAGTCCTATCATCTGTGTCCGTTCAAGGATGATGATGAGCAGACCACTGATCATCGTGAATCCTGCGACGAAGACCATCAAGACCAGGATAATCCATACGTTGATATCAAGCAGTGACAACCAGGAGAATATCTGCGGGTAGCTCTCCTGAACGGTATGGGAGGTCAGTATCTCTCCATTACGGTCTGTATGACGGTTTACTTTCTCTATTACCAGATTGGCGGTAGCCTCCAGCTGGTTGAAATCCCTCACAAGCAGTTCCGCGCCACTGCACTGGTCCTTCTCCCAGTTGTTGAGTTTCACAGGGATAGGTAGGTCGGTGAAGCAGAGTGCTTCATCAAACTGAGTCATATTGGTCTCATAGATGGCAGCAATCGTAAACTTACGGGCTCTAACATTATTATAATCGATAAAATAGGCAAAGACACGGTCACCGACCTTCAGTCCGAGTTTATCGGCAATTCTTTTGGAGATAAGCAACTGGTACGAGCTCTTCGTGGAGGAGAACTGAAGTGTCTTTCCCTCTTTGAGATTCTGTTGCAGGAAATGGGTGTCATAATCCTCTCCGATACCCTTGAAGACGACACCGAGGAAGTCATTGTCCGTTTTGAGAATACCTTGTGTCAGCGCATAACGACTCACATGACGGATTCCCTCGATACGTTGCAGCACGTTTCTTAAAGAGTCGTCGATACAGACGGGATAGGGTGTCGCGGACTGGGAGGCGATGAAACTCTCTACCTGGATGTGACTGCCGAAACCCACTACCTTGTCGCGGATGGTATGCTTGAAGCCCATCACCACGCTCACTGTGATAATCATCACGGCTAGTCCGATAGCCACACCAATGGTGGCTATACGAATAGCTGGGCGGCTCACCTTACGATGGTCACCTTGGTCGGAATAGATTCTCTTAGCTATGAATAATGGGAAGTTCAATCCTTAACCGTTAACCAATAACCCTTCACACGTATTATTCCATTACCCTTCCAGGGTAAGTCTCCAGTGCTTTCTGCAGTACGACAAGCGCACGCTCAAGGTCTTCCTTTTTCAGCACATAGGCGATACGGACCTGGTTGATGCCAGCACCTGGGGTGGTATAGAATCCTGCGGCGGGAGCCATCATCACGGTCTCACCCTCATACTCAAAGTCGGCAAGACACCAACGGCAGAATTTCTCCGCATCATCGACAGGTAATTTGGCAACTGTATAGAAAGCCCCCATGGGGATGGGTGAGTAGACACCAGGAATACGGTTCAGTCCGTCAATCAAACACTTTCTACGCTCCACATACTCGTCGTATACATCACGATAGTATTCCTCAGGAGCATCCAATGATGCCTCAGCGACAATCTGTCCGATTAAGGGAGGAGACAGACGAGCCTGACAGAACTTCATCACCGCCTTACGGACCTCAGCGTTCTTTGTGATAAGGGCTCCGACACGGATACCACACTCACTATAGCGCTTCGAGACAGAGTCGATGAGGATGACATTCTGTTCGATGCCTTCTAGATGACAGGCAGAGATATAGGGGGATCCAGTATAGATATACTCACGATAAACCTCATCTGAGAAGAGATACAGGTTGTATTTCTTTACTAGGTCACGGATCTGCTGCATCTCACGACGGGTATAGAGATAACCTGTCGGGTTATTGGGGTTACAGATCATAATGGCACGGGTGCGGTCATTGATGAGTTCCTCAAATTTCTCTACTTTTGGCAAGGAGAAACCTTCTTCAATTGTGGTGGCAATGGTACGGATCTTCGCTCCTGCAGAGATGGCAAATGCCATATAGTTGGCATAGGCTGGTTCTGGTACGATGATCTCATCACCAGGGTTCAGGCAGGAGAGGAAGGCAAACAAGACTGCCTCACTACCTCCTGACGTGATAATGATATCGTCGGCAGTAACATTGATGTTATATTTTGCGTAATAGCTGACCAGTTTCTCCCGATAGCTCAGATAACCCTGTGAAGGGGAGTACTCTAAGATGGTTCGGTCAATTTGCTTCAAGGCATCCAGTCCCACCTTGGGTGTTGGCAGGTCAGGTTGTCCGATGTTCAGGTGATACACTTTGGTACCCCTTTTTTTCGCAGCAGCGGCAAGTGGCGCAAGTTTCCGAATCGGTGACTCGGGCATCTCCAGTCCGCGAACAGATATTTCCGGCATTGTATTCTAATTTACGTAAATCGGATGCAAAGGTACGAAAAAATTAAAAATTAAACATGAAAGATGAGATAATATTTTCCTTTTTCAAATAAAATGCTTACTTTTGCGCATCCAAACGAACTGAATTATGAATTACGAAGAACTCTTAGCATCACGTAAGGACGGAAAACTCAATAAGACCCGTCTGCCGATTGGTGATTATTACCGTCAACAGATTGACGGAAAATATCGTAGTGTGGTGGACATCGCCCCAGAACTGAATAATAATATCAAGTTTTGTGAGGCTCTGAAGAAGGAATGTGAACAGAATGCGTCGCTCACAAATCAGCATATTCTGCATTTCAGACCTCAGACAGAAGGAAAGGATATCGTGCGTCTGGAGATGGAACAAGGACAATATCAGCCACTGAAACATGTTCTTAACGAATCTCCGGCTATTGTGGCTGAGCCTCATTTCATTGAGGATTTCACTCGCCAGTTGTTGGAAGCGGTGGCTTATCTACATGAACAAGGTGTGTATGGTGTGTGCTATTCTCCAGAAACTATCTTTCTGCGAAAAGGGGATAATGCTGTATTGTTAACGCATGTGGGATCTCATTATCTCTCGATGAGCAATCCCTCGCAGTTGTATTATGGTGGAATGGAGGAGTTCGTGGCACCAGAGGTGATGAACAATGGAACTGTCGACAACCGTTGTGACATTTATTCTGTCGGTCGTTTGTTACAGAGAATCTTCGACCAAGCAGACATGCCCCTGGAACTCCGTAATGTGGTGAAGAAAGCTGTCAGCGAGGCTCCAGAAGATCGTTTTAATACTCCGAAAGATATGCTTGACAGTATCAATCGCAGACGAAACACCTTCCGTTCGTTGATATCGGGAATCATTGCCGTTGCTATTGCAGGACTGGTCATCGCTCTCTATTTTGACATGATGCCGGAGAGTAATCCTGTGGAGTTCGTTAAACCGGCTCCCAGAACGGCTACGGATGATTTGATAGACGATGGCTATAGTCCAGAGGAATTGGGCGTGGTGAGTGATGGAGACTCTCTTGTCTCTGTTGAGCAAAAATCACAAGAGGAATATCAGGCAAAGGCTGAGGCTATCTTCCGTAAGCGTTATACTGCCGCTGCTGATAAGATTCTCTCAAAAATATATAATAAGGAACACATGAATGTGACAGAGAAGAATTTCATGTCACAAAGCGAGTCAACGGTGGCTGAGTTGATGAAGGCACAAGAGGAAATAGCCGCAGAGTCTGCATTGGATCCTTCTCGCAGCCAACTGATTGCCACAGAGATTATCGAGCGTCTCACTGAACAGAAGAAGAATGCTTTGGGTGGCTCCAATAGTCGTGGAATTCAGAAATAATAGAATATTGAAATAAAAGTACAACAAGATGAGATCAAGAACAGCAATATGGTTTGAGTGCAAAATAGCCTACGAGAAAGTGATGGAGGATGGCTTGCAGAAGAAAGTAAATGAGACTTATACTGTGGATGCCCTCAGTTTCACAGAAGCGGAGAAGCGTATCATGGAGGAGATGTCAAGCTATATCAGTGGCGAGTTTACCGTCAAGGATATCAAGATAGCTCCGTACAAGGAGATATTCTTTAGTGAGGATGCTTCTGCTGACCGTTGGTATAAAGCAAAGCTGCAGTTTATCACTATCGATGAGAAGACGGAGAAGGAGAAACGCAGCAGTGTCAACTATCTCGTGCAAGCCGGTACTTTGAAAGGTGCTGTCAACAATATTGAGGAAGTGATGGGTGGTTCGATGATGGACTATGTCATCGCCAGTGTTGCTGAGACAACCCTCATGGATGTTTTTGAATACGCAAAGAGCAGTCAGGACGACACAACAGAGATGGATAGATGATGGACTACGACGTCAAAGGGAATTTAAGACAGGTTCTTGCTGATTTGCCACAGGGTGTCCGCCTTGTGGCAATTAGTAAATATCACCCTAACGAGTATATAGAGGCAGCCTATCAAGAGGGACAGCGTGTCTTCGGGGAAAGCCATGAGCAGGAATTGCGTCAGAAGGTGGAGACATTACCCCAGGATATACACTGGCATTTTATTGGTCATCTACAGACGAATAAGGTGAAGTATATCGCTCCTTATATTACCATGATAGAAGCTGTCGACTCGTTCAAGCTTTTAAAAGAGATTGACAAGCAAGCTGCTAAAAATGAGCGTGTTATCGATGTCTTGCTGGAGCTGCATATCGCAGCGGAAGAAACAAAGTACGGACTGACTCCTGATGCTTGTAGGCAATTATTGGCGGATGGCGCATGGAAGGAATTGAAACATGTCCGTATCTGTGGTCTGATGATGATGGCGTCTAATGTAGACGATGAGGCACAAATCCGTTCTGAGTTCAGAATGGCAAGAGCGCTCTTTGATGAGGTGAAATCGCAGTATTTTGCTGATGAGCCCTCGTTCTGTGAGCGTTCCTGGGGGATGAGTCATGACTATAAGATTGCAGTAGATGAAGGGAGCACGATGGTACGTATTGGTACTACTATCTTTGGTCCTCGCGTCTATTAGTATAAATGAAGGCTATGAAGATTATCGTTTCAGAAGAGATAGAGTCTGTCTGTCCTGGTTTCGTGGGTGCTTGTGTAGATGCGGAGGTTGAGAATACGGCATTCTCGCAGGCTTTATGGGACGAGATTCATGAGATGGAGGAGCGTTTCCGCAAGGAGTTGACGACGGAGTCGTTGAAAGAATTAAGTGGAATCGCTGCCACACGACGAGTGTATAAGGCTTGTGGAAAGGATCCCTCGCGTTATCGCCCTGCCTCAGAAGCTCTGATACGAAGGATGCTGCAGGGTAAGGAACTGTATCAGATAGATACTTTAGTAGACCTTATCAACCTGGCTTCTATCGCTTATGGCTACAGTATCGGCGGCTTTGATGCCGACAAGTTCGTGGGTGACACGCTGACGTTGGGCATTGGCAGGGAAGGAGAACCTTACGAGGGTATCGGTCGTGGAATGATCAATATTCATGGATTGCCTGTCTATCGTGACGCAGAGGGCGGGGTAGGCACTCCTACCAGTGACCATGAACGTACGAAAATAACAATCAGCACACGCCATTTGGTGGTGCTAATCAATGGTTATGACGGACAGGAAGACCGTGTTACGGATAACGCCCGTTTCATACAAGAACTATTGCGCAAGTATGCGCATAGTGATGGTGGAACCTATTTCATCTATCGTTAGGGCATCAGTAGGATGGTGACGCTTCGAGCAGCTTGAGCTCCCATCACTAAGACTTGTGCGATGTCTGCTGTTTTGGAGGGACCGCTGATGAAAGTGCCATAGCCATCGTACTCCTTATCGAACGTTATCCGCTTGTATGCCTCATGCATGTTATTCACGATCTCATGCTTTGGCAACAGAATAACCAGGTTCTCGGAGATAAAACAGACTGCTTTCTCCTTCATCTGCTGAGGAATCCAGATACATCCGTTCTCAGCCACCCCAAACATACCACGAATAACTCCCACGTCTGTGCCGTTCAAGTCGCTTGCACATCCTACAGTATCAGGGTTACGAGTGGCAATCGTCACTTCAGGAAGATTGGAGGCAATCTCCTTAGCGTTGGGATATATCTCTTGGATGATGCTGTCAACCGTTCTGTCGTCTTTTACTTCGATGACATGTCCGCCCACACTCTCACTCATGGCAATAAACTGTACCAAAGGGTCAGTATAGGTAATCGCCTTGATATCACTCAGGTCGGGCATGTCAAATTTCTCTCTGACATTAGCCCTGTATTTCTTCAATATATCTTCTTTGCTGCTCATTTCTCTATGTCTTTAATCATTTCATGGAATGGTTTCTTGGGGAATTTCATCATGTCGTGCCCTTCTGCCCATGGGTTAAGACCACAATTCATGAGAGGAGAGGGGATACTATTGGCCCAATGGGCGAGTCCTGTTCCAAAATTATAAAGTCCAGAACTACCATAAAGTATCGACATTCCCTTACACATCAGTTTCTTCTGTGGATTAGCTGTTCCGAACGAATCCAGTTGCTGGCGCCAGAGATAGATCTGATCGCCTAAGTTTACCTTCACAGGACAGACTGTCTGGCAACTCAGGCAGAGCGTACATGCCGAGACATTGCCAGAATGCTGTTGTGCGTCTCGCAACATGCCGAGGTTGATGCCAATAGGTCCTGGGATGAAATAACTATAACTATAACCGCCAGAGCGACGATAGACAGGACAGGTATTCATACAAGAACCACAACGGATACACTTCAGCGACTCCCAGTGTTCAGGGTTGGCAACCCACTCCGAGCGTCCATTATCCACTAAGACGATATGCATCTTGTGAGCAGTTGGACGAGCCTTGCGGAAATGACTGGTATAAGTTGTGGTCGGCTGTCCTGTTCCAGCACGACAAAGCATTCGCTGGAAGACAGCCAGGCACTCGTAGTTAGGAATGACTTTCTCGAGTCCGATGGCGACGATATGCAGTTTGGGACAGGAGGTTGACATGTCTGCATTTCCTTCGTTAGTGCATACCACGATGTCGCCTGTCTCAGCAATGCCGAAATTCGCACCAGTCATACCTGCGTCTGCTGTCAGGAATTCATTACGCAGACTCAGACGAGCACAATAGGTAAGATACGTGGGATCATGGTTGCCTTTCTCACTGCCGAGTTTCTCTTCAAAGAGTTCCCCTACGTCATCGTGGTTCAGATGGATGGCAGGCATCACGATATGCGAGGGTTTTTGTCCTTTCAACTGGATGATACGCTCGCCGAGGTCCGTCTCGACAACCTCAATGCCACGTTCTTCCAGATAGGGATTCATCTCACACTCTTCCGTGAGCATAGACTTTGACTTCACCATCTTTTTTACATCATGGTTCTTCAGGATACCATAGACAATCTCATTGAACTCTTTTGCATCTTTGGCCCAGTGTACTTCCACGCCGTTCTTCTCAGCATTGGTAGCAAACTGGTCGAGATACTCATCCAGATGAGTGATAGTATGACGTTTGATAGCGGATGCCTTCTCGCGCAACTGTTCCCATTCGTCGAGACCATAAGCCATATTATCACGCTTTGTGCGTACTGCCCAGAAGGTGGCATCGTGCCAGTGGGCATATTGTTGGTTCTTCAAGAACTCCTTAGCTGCTTTTGAATGTGCTGTACTCATAAATTTCAATCCTTCAAAATCCTGCTGCTAAAATCTCTACTACATGTTTGAATTTAATGTTAAGGCCTTGTTTCTTTGCAACACCAGCCATATGCATGAGGCATGAACAGTCGGGTCCTGTCACATATTCGGCACCCGTCTGGATATGACGCTCCACTTTGTCCTTACCCATTTGGGCAGAAACAGCAGTCTCTTCGATGGAAAACATACCACCGAAACCACAACACTCATCTGGACGTTCTGGCTCTACAACCTGAATACCATCAACGAGTTGCAAAAGGTCCTTGATTTTATTGAAGGGCTTGACATGCTCCTCGGAAGGGGAGGAGAGTCCTAATTCACGGACACCATGACATGAATTGTGCAGACTGACCTTATGAGGGAAAGTGCCTAAGCGACGATCTACCTTCACGATATCATGCAGGAACTCCACGACATCCAAACATCTCTTTGCTGTCTGGCATTCGTGATTGAGCAGACGGGGGTAGTTGATGCGCACGAAGGCAGTGCAACTGACACTTGGTGCCACGACATAATCGAAGTCCTTGAAAAGATTATCAAACTTCTCAGCCAGGGGAATCGCCTGCTTCTCAAATCCTGCGTTTGCCATCGGCTGTCCACAACAAGTCTGCTTCTGTGGATATGTGACCTCCAGTCCTAAGTGTTTCAGCAACTTATACGTTGCTAATCCAACCTCAGGATAGACGGCATCCACATAACAGGGGATAAATAGTCCTATTTTCATTATTTCTTTCTTTTATGTTTTCGTTATTACGTTATAATGTTATTTCGATATGGCGACTATATCACATGCAGCCCGAGGAACACTATCAGTCCGTTCATCAGTATCCAGAAGATGGCGAAAGGCATCGTCTTACGCATGATGTTACCATCTTGTCCCTCCATGTTACAGGCTGCAGTTGCGATAGCGATACTTTGCGGAGATAGCAGCTTACCTCCTTCACTGCCTGCACAATTAGCTGCAGCGAGCCAGTTAGTCTCATTACCTGTTACGCCGAAGAACGTTCCTTGGTTGACCAATCCTAAGTCGCTGGCAGCAGTGGCTTGTAGTTTTCCGAAGAGAATATTGGCATTGGTGGCACTACCTGTAACAAAGGTACCGATGGAGCCGATGAGTGGCGCAAAGAATGGGAATGTGGCTCCTGTCAGTAGGACGAGCCCTTTGGCGATGTCATTGGTCATCCCAGTGTTGTTCATCAGCATCGCTATCGCTACCAGACAACAGATGGTGACGATGGTCTTCTGCAAGTTAAGGATTGTTTTGGCGAGCAAATTCATCAGACTGCTCAAACTCATCCCCTGAATCATACCTCCGATGACTGCTCCAAGGAAGATCATCAGTCCAGCATTTGACAACCATCCGAACTTAAAGGTATTACCTATGACTGGTATATCAAACTTCGTTACCAAAGTGTTGCTCAACAAATCATTGACAGGTGGGACAATCTTACTTGAGATGAGGATGAAGAAGATAATCAGTCCATAGACACTCCATGCCTTCAGGGTTTTTGCTATACCTAATTTCTTTTTTTCAACAATAACCTCATCGGCAGGGTTCTCATCGTGAATGAACAGCTTGTTGTAGATAAGCATCGCGAAGATAGCTGCCACAGAACCGAGGATGGCTGGCGTCTCTGGACCTATCCAATGTGCACAGCAGAACTGTACGATGATGGAGCATGTTCCTACGAAGAGGGCAATGCAGATATTCTTCAGAATCTTTGTTTTGTCTGTCATCATCAGAATGAGGAACGGGGTGATGAAGAACATCAGTGAGAGTTGTAATATAATAAAGGTGGCGACCTCACAGAGTTCCTCAGGTGTGGCTACACCACTTGCAGCAACTTGGTTGGCAAGTGTCGTAGCAGGCAGACCAACTGCTCCGAAACCTACAGCAACGGTGTTCGCTACCAAACAGATGACAGCGGAGAACATCGGCTTAAAACCTAATCCTATAAGGATGGCAGCAGGGATAGCAACAGCCGTTCCGAAACCTGCCATACCTTCCAATACGCCGCCAAGACCCCACGTCAACAACAATACTAACAGACCTTTGTCAGAGGTCATCTGGATAAATTGCGCTTTGATAGTCTCTACCTCCTTTGTCTCACAAAGAATGTTGTAACTGAAGATAGCACAGATGATAATCAGGATAATGGGGAAACATGCCTTCAGCAGTCCTTCTACTATAGACCATAACGTGATACCTAAGATACTTGTGTCAGCATATTTCTCTGGAATGATACTCATAGCAGGCACGGCAAACAGTGATAAGAATATAGTGACTATGAGGGTGGTGATGGCACTCCTGTAACCAGACACTTTAAAACCCATCATCAGGACGATGAGTAATAAGATGGGAATAACTGATATTAATGCAGACATTGGCTTTTTAGTTGTTGGCGTAAATATTATGTTCTGATGGCAAATATAATACTTTTTTCTCACAAAGCCATCATATTTTAGTAAAAGAATAATAAAAGACGTACCAATGATAGTATTTTTTTGTATCTTTGTCCCAGACAATACACGTTTTACTAATTCCAATAGTGACCTATGATTCAGAAATTCCTTGCCGACCTTAGACAGTTCATTCCGTCTGAACGTATTTATACCGATGAACTACGTACTCTTGGTTGGGGAACGGATGCCAGTTTCTATCGCCAGATTCCGAAAGTCGTTATCCGTAGTGATGGCGAGGAAGAAATCTCAAAGATTGTCAAAGCCTGTAAGAAATATAACCTGCCTTTCACTTTCCGTGCAGCAGGTACTTCCTTGAGTGGTCAGAGTTGTACAAATAGTGTGCTTATCGTGGCAGGCAAACATTGGGAGAAATACGAGATAGGCGAGAATCAGGATACTATCAGACTGCAACCTGGTATTGTAGGCGCCAAGGTGAATGAGATATTGAAACCATATGGTAGGGTTTTCCCACCTGACCCAGCCTCAATTGGTTCGGCAATGGTGGGCGGTATCGTCATCAATAATGCCTCTGGTATGAATTGTGGTGTGCACGCTAATAGTGATCGCATGATGATATCAGCACGTATCATTCTGACTGATGGTACTGTTCTTGATACGGGTTCTGAAGAGAGTAGGGAGGCTTTTCGGAAGAGTCATCCTGAATTTCTGGCAAAGATAGAAGTCCTGCGCGACAAAGTGCGTGCAGATAAGGAATTGTCAGAACGTATCAGCAAGAAATATTCGATTAAGAATGTAACGGGTTTGAACCTGCGTCCGCTTATCGCATACGATGATCCTTTCGATATCATAGCTCATTCGATGGTAGGTAGTGAGGGTACGCTCGCTTTCCTTTCTGAAGTTACCATGAAGACACTTCATGATTATCAGTTCAAAGCATCGGCAATGGTTTACTTCCTGACAATGAAAGAAAGTTGTGAGGCAGTCGTCGCCATGAAGAAACTGAAGGCTGGTGACGATGACTTGAAGATGAGTGCCGAGAACTTGATGGTGAAGAGTGCAGAGATGCTTGACTATAAGTCGCTCAGTTCTGTGGATGATCCTGTCTACCTGCAGTATCAGAAAGATGTGGATGCAGGTAAGATAGATGGTGTACAACCTGGTGACTATCACAACCTGACTGCTATCTTGACGGAAACAAAGGGTATCACGCACGAACAACTATTGGAAAAGATTGCCAAGATTAAGGAATGTCTCGGACAGTTCCGTCTCTATATCCCTGCAGAGTTTACGGAAGACCCTGCCGTATATGGCAAGTATTGGGCTATCCGCAGTGGCATCTTCCCCAGTGTGGGTGGTACACGTCCTATAGGCACATCGTGCTTGATAGAGGATGTCGCGTTCCCCATAGAGTCATTGCCTGAGGCAACTGTCAAACTTCAGAAACTAATTGCTGACCATGGCTATGACGATGCCTGTATCTATGGTCATGCTTTTGAGGGTAACTACCACTTCATCTTGAATCAGAGTTTTGCTGATGAGCACGAGGTGGCTCGCTATGCTGAGATGATGCGTGATGTGGCGAAGTTGGTAGTAGAAGAATATGACGGTTCGTTGAAGGCGGAACATGGGACAGGTCGTAATATGGCTCCGTTTGTGAAATACGAATGGGGCGAGAAAGCTTTCGAGGTAATGAAGGAGTTGAAGGCAATCTTCGACCCGGAGGGACTGCTGAACCAGGGTGTTATCTTCAATGATGATCCAGATTGCTTTATTAAGTGTCTGAAACCATTGCCTGTCCTTGACTACGATTTTGACAGCGTTCCCGATGGCGGCAAGTATCTGATGGATCCGTCACTCTCAACGGCAAAAGAGACTGTCGAACAGGTAAAGCGCGCCAATAAATGTATAGAGTGTGGCTTCTGCGAAGTGAACTGTATGTCGTGCGGACTGACGCTCTCGTCGAGAATGCGTATCGCCGTACAACGTGAGATCCGTCATCTCACAGCAACAGGTGAGAATCCTGAGCGCCTGGCTACGCTGAAAAAACAGTACAAATACTATGGTGACCAGACATGTGCGACGGATGGACTATGTTCTACTTCTTGTCCGATGAAGATTAATACGGGGGAATTGACGCACTTGATTCGCCAATTGGATATGAACAATAATCCGACAGGTTATAAGATTGGTGAGTTCGCCGCTAATCACATGGCAGGTATCAAGTCTGGATTGCGTGTTGTACTCGATATGGCACACCTCGGACATGTCACACTTGGTTCAACACTGATGACGAACATTTGTCGAGGAATGAATAAGATGGGACTTCCGTTATGGACAACGGCTATGCCGAAGAAGAAACGTCAGCCCAAACCTTCCGATCTTACGCAGTTCATTATTGAAAGAAGTCTCACCCCCAACCCCTCTCCAAAAGGCGAGGGGAGGCTCAAAGTTGTCTACTTCCCCAGTTGTATCAATCAGACGATGGGACAGTCGAAGAATGGCGGCAAGAAACACGATCTCGTTGACGAAATCATCCAACTGATGACGAAAGCAGGCTATGAGGTGATATTCCCAGAGGGTATGGAAAAGATGTGCTGTGGACAGATATGGGAGTCGAAAGGAATGCTTGACATAGCAGATCGTAAGAGTGCTGAACTGGAGGCTGCATTATGGAAGGCATCAGAGGAAGGGAAATATCCTGTGCTCTGTGCCCAAAGTCCGTGTCTGCATCGTATGAAAAAGGTCATGCATAAGATGAAACTCTATGAGCCTGCGGAGTTTATCATGACATATCTTGTAGATCGTCTTGATTTCCATCCTGTTGATCGTCACGTCGCTTTGCATCTCACTTGCTCGACACGTCAGATGGGTGTTGATAAGGATATGATAGCACTCGCTAAACTTTGTTCAAAGAATGTGTTCTTGCCTGAAGGTGTCGGCTGTTGTGGCTTTGCTGGCGACAGGGGCTTTACGTTCCCAGAACTGAACAAATATGGTCTTCGTAAACTCCGTCCGCAGATAGAGGAGAATCATATTGAAGTGGGATATAGCAATAGCCGTACCTGTGAGATAGGTCTGGAGACGAACACAGGTATTCCTTATATGAGTATCGTATACTTGGTGAATGAGTGTACGACGGCAAAGAAGTAATCAGAACGTACAGGGAAGAACACTCAACTGATAGTAGAGGGTACGGGCAATACGCTCGTGCCCTTTGTCATTGGGGTGCAGACGGTCAATGGCTCCGTCCTTGAAATACTGCACATGTTCGTCCATCAGAGGGAAAAGACCGCTAAGGGCATGAAGGTCGATGACGGGCACAGCCCATATGTTACCTGCTTCCTTGACAGCGTCGATATATCGCTGAAGGGGTTCTCCACAACGATTATAATAGTCTTCCGTGGGCTGCCAGTTCTTGTCGTTGGCATAGAAACCGGCACGATGGATGGGGGTAAGTAGAATAATCTGTTTGGTGGGGTAGGCACGCTTTAGCTTATCCAAGGCGATATTGATACGACCTTTATAGGTGTCCGTTGTCATGATGGGATGCATCCTTTTTCTGGTGACGATATGCTTGGTTTCGTGAATGCCCGCCATCACTTCCTCTTCTTGGATGTCATACCACTCTCCGATGGGCACTCCGTCATTGAAGTCGTTGGTACCAATGAAGATCATGATAGCGTCAACCTCATCTCCATGTTGTGCCTTCAACTTATCGGTCTGGTTGGGAATGTCATTCCATTGTCGACCGCTGATGCCATAGACGTATGGGGTAATACCTAACCAATCCTGCAGAAAGTTCCAATATTTCACTTTTGAACCATTGTTCTTAGGATCGGTAATGGAGTCTCCAAAATATGCCACGCGCTTGTTCATCCATGGATGGACAAGCGCATTCTGTGCATGTACGGCACCACAAAACAGTGCCGTAACAAATATAATCAATAATCGTTGCCTCATAGTGATTCTTAATATTCCATGACAGCAGGCAACTCCTTTGCCTGGTCAATCATCTTCTGAATCTCCACAACAGCAGGAACACGGTTGGTCAGGTTCTTCTGGGCATTCACATCCTCTAACTTCGCCTGCAGATTCTCTGCCACACGGTGCTTGAGTTCCTTGACAGTGTCAACACCAGCAGATTCCAGTAACTCGGCAAACTGAGGACCGACTCCGTTGATACGATACAGGTCACAGTGGTTTGCCCATTTCAGAATCAGTTTACCACTGATACCGGTTTCTGCCTCTAACGCTTTGCGACCAGCGGGTTTCGCACATTTCTCTAATAATTCGGCATCAGTCTTGATACCTGCTGCAATCAATTTCTCGGCATAAATCTCGCCAACACCTTCAATGTCAATTACTTTGTAAGTCATAATGGTAATATTAGTTTTAGTTCTAACAGTTGATGCACTTTGCACACTGCATCGGCAAATATACGAAATAAATCAGATGTCAACAACTTTTTATTCTTTTTTAATACAGATTTTTGCATAATAAGGGAAATAAATAACTATCTTTGCCCTGAATTTAATATTAATAGAGAAAACGATGAATTACAACGATTATGAATTGAAAGAGTATGCAGCAACAACAGAAAGGCAATGGGATGTCTCTGCTGCATTTCCTGTATTGATGCGTAAGGTGTATGTATGGATGACAATGGCTTTGGTGATTACTGGTATCACTGCCTATGGCGTAGCAAACAGCCCGGGTATACTGCAAGCAATCTATACCAATCAGATCCTGTTCTGGGGACTGATTATCGCTGAGTTCGCACTTGTCATTAGTGTGAGTGCGGCAATCAACAAACTATCATTGCCAGTAGCGACCTTGATGTTCGTGGCATATTCGGTCATCAATGGTGCCTTGCTGTCGTATATCTTCCTTGCCTATACCAGCAGCTCTATAGCTACAGTATTCTTTATCACTGCAGGAACATTCGGTGCAATGGCCATTGTGGGTTATACCACTAAGACGGATCTCTCGTCGATGGGTAAATACCTGCTGATGGCGTTGATTGGTCTAATCATTGCCACACTGGTCAATGTGTTCTTTGTGAAGAGCACAGGCTTTGAACTCATCCTGAGCTATGCTGGTGTACTGATTTTCGTAGGACTCACTGCCTATGATACTCAGAAAATCAAGCAGATGTTGATGCAGGCACCTGATGCTGGTGAGACTGCACAGAAATATGCGCTGTTGGGAGCCCTCTCCCTCTATCTCGACTTCATCAACTTGTTTATCTATCTCCTCCGCATCTTCGGAAAGAGAGAATAAAAGTTAAATATCGACCTCATCAAATCGCTGACTGCCCATACGTTTTGACCTCACAAGGGGAATCCCTCTTGTGAGGTCATCTTTTCAGAATGTCATAAGGTATATTAACATCAATATCATACAAATAAAATACGTGGAAAATCCTATTAATTATCTTTGAAATCCTTTAAATCTTGTCTGAAAATCTATTAACAAATCCTATAATATGGATTTTATTTATAACTGTGTAGGTGGCTATTGATAACATGTCATGGATGTAGTGATGCGGATATTTTCTTTCGCAGTCTCTGGCTTGATAGCTTCTTCATAGGGAAGGGCAGGGGGATTGATGCACTCAACCTGTGAGAAACCGGCATCGAACAATTGTTGGTAATCATTGATACGACCGGCAATCAGTGTGACAGGAACATGATATTGTTTCGCTCGCTGGAGAATACCATAAGGTAATTTGCCCATGAGTGTCTGACTGTCGGCAGCCCCTTCGCCGGTAATCACTCTCTCTGCCCCTTCAAGGATGTCGTTGAAACGAACAGCGTCGAGAAGAAGGTCTATACCTGGGCGACAGTCTGCGTTTAGGTATTGCAGGAAGGCATAACCCAGTCCTCCGGCAGCCCCGGCACCAGTCATCTCCTGACGGTCATAGCCAAAATGGAGTGCTGATTTCTCCGCAAATTGTCTGGCACGTGCATCGAGGGCAGTGACCATTTCTGGGGTGGCTCCTTTTTGGGGTGCGAAGACAGAGGCTGCACCATATTCGCCACATAGTGGATTCGTGACATCGGAGGCGATAGTGAAATGGATACCCTCTAGTTGATGCACCTCATCCCATGAGCCCCCTTTTGCGAAAGCATCAATGATCGCTCGCAACATCCCGATACCACAGTCACTGGTACCGCTGCCACCAAGTCCTACAATAATCTCTTTACATCCCCGGCGTACGGCATCCACGATAAGCTGTCCGGTACCATAACTGGTAGCTACCATTGGATTACGCTCTTCTGGTGTGAGCAGAGTCAGTCCACTCGCTTTGGCGATCTCAATGACCGCCGTATCCTCTTGTTTCAGATACTGTGCCATGATAGGACGCATCAGCGGATCTCTTACTAAAACATCCACCAACTGTCCACTTGTTGCTGACAGAAAGGCATCCAACCATCCCTCTCCACCATCACTGACAGGAATCTGTATCACCTCCGCGTCAGGCATCTTCTGGAGGATGCCCTCCGCAGCTGCTTGATTCGCTTCCGCGGATGTCAGACACCCCTTGAACGAGTCAATAGCTACGATGATCTTACTCATATTGATCCAATACGGCACGACAGCCCTCCAATACATCGCGCCAAGTTGCTTCAAAGTCACCTGTGTACCACGGGTCGGCAACGTCGCCAGGTCGACTGGTATAGTCCATCAGCATCGTGATCTTCCCTTCAGGATCACCACCGCAGATGTTCCGCATGTTTCGGATATTCCAAGAATCCATACCTATCAGCAAGTCGTAACGATTGTAATCTGAGCGAGTCATCTGACGAGCCGTCTTTCCTTCACAGCTGATACCATGCTCTGCCAGTTTACGTCTTGCGGGAGGATAGACGCTATTACCGATCTCCTCTGTCGATGTTGCTGCCGACTCAATCAGGAAAGAGTCTTCCAGACCTGCCTTTTCCACCAGATCTTTCATGACAAATTCTGCCATCGGGCTACGACAGATATTCCCATGACACACGAAGAGTATCCTGTGTTTACCTTTATTATTCATAGTTTGTGGTGCCATGATTAGTTGAAATCGCTGACGTTGAGGTCCTCACGCAATTTCTTAGGGAGCGCATGGCGGTTGAGAAACAGATAGGTGGTGTTCAGTGTTATAAAGTCGCGTGACATATACCAGATACCCTCATATTGTCCGTATTTCCCCCATGAGTTTTTCACCAGGTAGTATGGCTTCCCTTGCTCGTCAAGAGCTTTTCCGTAGATAAGCATCACATGGTCGTATGTGAATTCCCAGTTATTCCATTGTTCTTGACGCAATTCTTGAGAGGGGATGATACTGTCGGGTAACATAGCAATACCTGTGCGTGTAAAATTTCCAGACACATCGCCACCCCATGCTACGGTATAGCCAGCGTCCAGTGCTTTGTCGAGCACCTCCATCAATTGGTTGATGGGAAGATTGTAACTGGGTTTCAACCGCCATTTGTAAGGAGCCTCGATAATAAACCACTTGTTGAAAGGATGATGGGTATAGCTTGTCAGACTGACATAATCCTCGAAATCAAGTCCAAGACTTTCTGCAAAAGACTTTGGCGTGTATGTCTTTCCTTCGTAGACAAACGACTGAGGACAACGACCGATATAGCGTTCAATGACTGACTGGACACTGTCTTGCCAATGTGGTAATGGCGTCTTGGCATCTTTCTTGATAATACCTCTTATCGTTTGCTCCAGTTCGGGGAAGAATACTTTAAAGTTAGCCAGGGAATCTCCTGTCAGCGATCCTGGCGCCGGCATCGCTTCCTCTGGACAGATGCCGTGCTGGCGGATGACTTCTAACACGTCATCGCACGAGCCTCCCTCAGAGATCTGACTGTAACCGTGCATGCGGACATAATGTGTGGCACAGTCCATATAGTCCTTGTTGACTGCGAACATCTCACACAGATTATAGGTCTTGCCCGTCTTTCGTAATATCTCACTCTCAAAATACCCTAGTGTGGCATACGCCCAGCACGTTCCACTCCGGTATTGGTTCTTTACGCTTGTTATTGGCAGTTCCTTTATAACCTTGAACGTCTTTTTCTCTTCCGAGGTCTTTGCGCCCTTCTGTAAATGCTCCTGTGCTGAAGTGCTCATACAACACATCAGGCTGATGACAAATAATGTGATCTTTCTCATTGATTTATTGTTCATTAACTATTGGTCGCAAAGATAATCAAAAATGTTATAATTTAGAAAAAAGACTGTTGTATTTTCTTTTTTTTTCTTATTTTTGCAATGAATTTTATTTTTTACAATGAAAAAGATAATCATTTTTTTATTGACTGTACTCGGGCTTAACACAGCTTGCAGCCAGAATTTTGAGAATATCGAAGTGAAGGAGTTTGCCGAATTGATAAATGACTCCAACGTGGTGATCCTCGATGTGCGGAAAACCGATGAGTATGCCGAAGGGCATATCAAGGGAGCCATTCTTATCGACCAGTTCCAAAATGA
Organism: Prevotella sp. tf2-5; assembly: GCF_900115435.1. Lineage (GTDB taxonomy): Bacteria > Bacteroidota > Bacteroidia > Bacteroidales > Bacteroidaceae > Prevotella. The sequence continues at coordinate 7,348 of NZ_FOWK01000015.1, read as the reverse complement.
TTTTGTGGAACAGGCAAAGTCAAAACTACCGAAAGACAAGACCATCGCCATCTACTGTCGTAGTGGTCGTCGCTCCGCCAATGCTGCAGGCAAATTAGCAGACATTGGCTATAAGTGTGTGAACCTCAAGGGGGGTATCCTTGCATGGAAAGAGGCGAAAATGCCCCTGATCTCGGAATAAAGTATGAGTCAGTCGCCCAGAGGTGTGATCTAATATATTGGTTCCTTTTTTGCTTTTACTTCAGATTCTTTTTGAAAAAATCTGCTAAAGAGTCCCAGGGAATCATGTTCTTGGGCTGGCCTTTTCCTGCCTTTTCCTCATAGCCGCCATCATAGAGGTCACAATGTGAGGCATCGGGGATGATGAGCAACTGCTTGTTCTCTGGGTTGGGGTTAGGCTCACCGACGAACTTATAACCTTCTGCCTTACCTTCCACCATATAGTGATAGGCAGCCTCGCCAAAGTAGCGTGAGTGGGCATCGGCACCATGCATCACGAGGACGGCAGAGTGGATCTCGTTGATGTAGTAGAGGAAACGGCTGTTAGCGTATGCCTGTGTACCGATGACGCGCCAGCCGTCGTTTGAGTTGCCAGAGCGTTTGTGATAACCGCGTTCTGTCTTGTAGTAGTCGAAGTAGTCATGAACGAAGCGAGGTGCCTGTGGGGGTACGGTGTCCAGTACACCACCTGCCATCGCATTGGGGTCGGCGAGCCGTTGTTTCGAGAGGTTCTCACGGTTCCTGTGGCGCCATTGTTCGTTGTCGAAAGCATCGTTGTAGTCGTTACCGCTGACACGTGTCATATCATACATCGTCGAGGCTACGGTAGCTTTGATGCGTGTATCGGCAGCGGCAGCATTCAAAGCGATGCCTCCCCAACCGCAGATGCCGATGATGCCAATCTTCTCTGCATCCACGTTGTCCTGTTTCGAGAGGAAATCGACGGCAGCCATAAAGTCCTCTGTATTGATGTCTGGTGAAGCCGTGCGACGAGGTTCGCCGCTGCTCTCACCAGTATATGAAGGGTCGAAGGCAAGTGCCACGAAGCCACGCTCTGCCATCTTCATCGCATAGAGTCCGCTACACTGTTCCTTGACGGCTCCGAAAGGACCGGAGACGGCGATGGCAGGTAACTTTTCTTTGGCGTCCTTGGGTGTATAGAGGTCTGCAGCCAGTGTCAGTCCATACTGTGTCTCAAATGTCACCTTCTTGTGATTTACCTTCTCGCTCAATGGGAACACCTTGTCCCATTCTTGGGTCAGATTTAATTCCTGTTTCATATTCTCGTCTGTAGTTTGTTTGTTACTCGTTAATAATTGATAGGTAGCATCGTCTACCGGCTCACACCATTCATTCGATGCTCCCTCTTGAACATCCTTATGATAGGTAAGGTGCTGGAACCATGAGTCCTTTTGTGCTCCGTGCCAGTGCTTGACTTCTGCAGGGATGGCGATGACGGTGCCAGGGGTCATCTCAACGGGAGCCTTGCCCCATTCCTGATACCAACCACGACCTGCAACGCAAATCAACACCTGCACTTGCTTGTGGTGAATGTGCCAGTTGTTTCTACATCCAGGTTCAAACGTAACGTTCATCACACCACCGCCAACATCTGCCAAGTAGCTCTGACCGATGAAATACTTTCCGTAAGGGTTAGGCTCACCTTTGGACCACTTGGTGCTCAGGGTATAACCCTCGTTGCAGAGCCAAGCGGAGAGCTCATCTACCAACTGCTTCGAGTTACCCATATTCACGGCACCCTGCTTGTGGGCGGCGAGTTGTGGAGCAACACCTTCGAGACCACTCAGGGCTGCTACGGTCACTATCTCTCGGTCGGCAGCAGAGAGCTGGTCGCCAGCGAAGATATCACCGAAGAGGTGTGACTTCAGGTAGTAGTCGTCCTGAGGACAGAAGGTATAGTTGAAGGGTTTTCCAGAGAGCTGTGTCTGGTTCTTTGTCCCCAGTTCATAGGCCTTCTTGGCATCGTCCCATTCTGCAGGACGCTTCCAAGGCTTCCCTTCTTGCCAGTCAGACTGCTTGTTTTCCAAAACCTTATTCAATACTCCCAACGCATTCAGACTTCGTGGGAACCCTGTGTAAGCATAGAGCTGTGAGAAAGCTTCCTTCAGTTCGTTGATGGTTACACCCTTGTCGAGCGCCATGCGTACGGCAGGCTCCAAACGATTCATATCACCCTGTGCCATCAGACAGGCACATGCTGCCAATCCCTTTTGACGCTCTGTCAGCGTATTTGCGTCTATTGTAGACATAGTCAATATTGCGATTAAAAATAAAACAATTCTTTGCATTATAAGATTACTTTTTTACCATTCTTGATATAAATACCTTTTGAAGGATTGCTTACCTTCACACCATTCAGTGAATAATATGCTCCATCTTTTTTCTGATTGCTATTAATGCTCTTGATGGCTGTCGTACCTGAAGTAAGCGAAAGTGTAACACTGATGTTGTTTTGACCTGCCTTCAGGAATGTGTGAAGCTCATTTTCTGACAGTCCGTCGATATGTCCTAAACGTGTATAGCTCCATGAGTTGCTGGCATAGAAGATACAGATGTATTGTCCGCTGTAGAGAACGACATCTCCGGGCTGGGCTGTCATCTGCTCGTTTTTCGTTGTCAGTGATCTGCCCAACGGTCCCCATATCTCAAAATCGTTGTCGTTGAGCGTGACCGTGATGGGCGCATCTTGCAGTGCAGCAACCAACTCGCGTGTGGCATCATTATCGACCAGCGTCACGCTCTGCGTTTGTCCACCGATGGTAATATAAATTTTATCCATAGTAATTTGTGCCTTCACTTCGTTGTCTGAGGAACAGCAGTAGAAAAGCATTGTTGCTAAAAATAATAGAATCTTTTGCATTGTTATCTTTGCTTTTTGAATATTAGTTTCATTGTTTCAGGGTCGAGCGGTTTCATTGTGGGTAGTTTGAGGTCTTTCACCATGTGGAGTGTACCCTGCTTGTACTTCAGGAAGTGTGCTGTCTTCAAGTGACTCTGATAAGCTTCCTCTGATGCATAGATCTCGAGGATGCGAATCTGGCATGAGTCTTCGGCACTCTGCATAGGAAAGAGGCAGATGACACCTGGCTCGCGTTCTATACTGAGGCGGTCTACTTCGTTGGCAAAGGCTAAGTATTCCTCCAGATACTGCGGATAGACCTCAATCTCTGCAATACGGACAATCATATTGGCTGTTGCAGTAGCAGCCGATGGCTTTTCTCCCGTCTGTTCAAACGTAGCCAATTTGATACCATCGGCCTTCAGCACGTCGAGGGCATATTTTGCCTCCTCAATGGATTTCGAGACATCAGGTAAGGGCAGGGCAGCACAGAACAGGAATCTACCTGGGTGTTCCTTCTTGATACGGGCGGCAGCCTCGTTGGTTTGTCTCACGACCTCAGCAGATGATGGTTGTGGTGCAGCCAATGTCAGCACCGATGTTTGTACACCAGCTTCGTCCATCCACTTCAGATGATTCTCCACATTGTACTTCGGCAGAGGGAATCCCTCGTCCATCAGTCGTCCCTCTTTTTCAAGAGATGACACGAACTCAGGAGTGATGATGTGACTATGCACATCAATCACGCCCTGAGCGAAACCGTTTGCTGCTATCATAAGACTCAGCAATAATGCTTTAGTTTTCAACTTTCAACTATAAACTATTTTTCAGTACCTGTACTACCTCGTCGCGGTTCAGGATATAGTAGCCACCCTGACAGATGGGGCAAGCATCAGCCATTCCCTCTATCATTTCTGGCTTAGCACCGCAGTCAGTGATGTTCATCGCCAGTCCTAGTTCGCGCATCCACTGTTCCATCGTCTCAAGACCTTCCATCGCTATCTGCTCGTCGGTCTTTCCTTCGGCAGAAACGCCCCATACATTCATAGCCAGACGCTTGAACTTCAGTACAGCATCGCTTGACTTATTAATGAGCAGACGGTAGTAGGCACCACTGACGGCAGCAAGTGTGTGACCGTGTGTGGCATCGGTAAAGGCAGCAACAGCCTGTCCCAGCATGTGAACCATCCAGTCGGTAGCCTTAGCGCGGTCGATGAGCGTATTGAGTGCCCATGTGGCTGTCCACATGATGTTTGAGCGTGCCTCATAGTCCTCTGGGTTGACATTCGCCTTGCTTGAGCTGACGATGAGTGAGCGCATCAGTCCCTCGGCGATATAATCGCTGGTGTTGTCGTCGGTGCCAGAGAGGTACTGCTCCAGGATGTGACTCATGATGTCGTAGATACCAGCCACCATCTGATACTTGGGAACGGTGAATGTGAAACGAGGGTTGAGGATGGAGAAATCAGGATTGCGGAAGTTATAGAACAGCTTGCGGTTCTCCGAGTGACTGGAGATAACCGAACAGCTGTCCATCTCAGAACCTGTGCCAGCCATCGTGAGCACACAACCCACAGGAATCCAACGGCAGGTCATCGGTTGCCAGTTCTTGAAGTAATACTCCCAAGGGTCGCCATCGTACCAAGCGCTTCCGGCTACAGCCTTACAGTAGTCAATGGTAGAGCCACCACCCACGCCGAGGATGAAATCGACATTCTCTTTGCGAGCCAGATGGGCACCCTCCAGCACCTTTTCTATCGTTGGGTTAGGCATCACGCCAGCAATCTCTACCACCTCGCAGCCAGCCTTTTTCAGTTCAGCCATCACTTGGTCATAGATGCCGTTGCGCTTAATACTACCACCACCATAGCAAAGCATTACCTTCTTGCCGTAGTTTTTCAGTTCTTCACTCAGTTTGCTTAAAGAATCCTCACCGAAGTGTAGTTTTGTGGGATTGTGGAATGTAAAGTTACCTAACATAATTTTATCGTTTTAAAGTTTTCGACTGCAAAGGTACGCACATTATTTGATATAGGTATTACACATATTGGCTGATTATATACCAATTTCGCAGATAATGCAAAAAAAACACAAAATATATACCATTATTAGACTATTTTTGTATCTTTGCAATCGTTATGAGGAATATTTTGAAGGTTGACAGCCCCAACGACTACGCTCGTTTTGTGGATGCACCTGTGTTGCACCCGTTAGTGAGCATCATTCATTATGACGAGTTGGCACCTTTCCGTCATAGCCTGAATAACTATGGTGTATATGGACTGTTCATCCAGCGACAGTTCCCCTTCAATCTCTCATATGGTATGAGGAAATTGCAGGTGAGCGATGGTTCTATCATTGCCGTTGAACCAGGACAGATAGGTGGATTGGAAGATAATGGCGAACGCATCTCATTGTGTGGATGGGTATTGCTATGGTCGCCAGAATTGTTGCATGGAACAGATCTGGAACGTCAGATAGACCGCTATCAGTTCTTCTCCTATTTCTTCGACGACTCGCTGCATATGGAACCCGACGAATGGCTCTGTATCACACAGTTGGTAGCTCAGATGCGACAAGAATTACAGACACATGAAGATTCACCATCACTCCGAAATATCCTATTGGGTTATCTGCGACTGATACTCGAATACTGTAACCGTATCTATTTGCGACAACTGTCTGAGAAAGATACAGATAGAAACGATGTGTTAAAGCGTTTCCATAACTTACTTCAAACATATTTCCGCGAGAACCGCCAGTTGTCTGAGGGACTGCCCACCGTCGCTTGGTGCGCCTCCGAATTAGCTTATTCACCCCGTTACTTTGGCGATATCGTCCACAAGGCAACGGGCGGTACTGCCATCGGCTATATCCACAACTACATCATAAACCAAGCGAAAAGTCTGTTGATGCAGGGACACAACATCAGCGAGACTTCACGGCTGCTGGGTTTTGACTTCCCTCATCATTTCACTCGTCTCTTTAAACGCATCACGGGACTCACTCCCAGCGAGTTCATGGGGAAATCTTCTTGATAATCCGCGCTGGGTTGCCGCCAACTACCACATCGTCCGGGACATCCTTCGTCACCACAGCACCTGCGGCAACGACGGCGTTTCTGCCAATAGTTACATCCGGGCAGATGATGGCACCGATGCAGATCCACGCGTTCTCTTTGATCGTCACCTTCCCGAAATGGAAGAGGTTGTGCCTGTCGTATAAATCGTGATCAACTGTCGCAATCTTCACCTCGGGACCAATCAGGACGTTGTCTTCTATCACCACCCTCCCGGGAGAGAGTATCGTTGCCCCTTTGTTGATTGTCACATTCTTCCCGATTGTCATCCGACATCCGCAATCACAATAGAAAGGTGAAACAATAGCGACGCTATCATCTATCTCACATCGAAACAGTTCTTCCAACAGACTCTTATAGTCAGGATCTGTGGGCTTCTTGGACGAGATTTTCAGGCATAACTCATGACTTCGTATCATCTCTGCCTCCACGTTACGCATACGAGGGTCGTTTTTGTAGCCAGACCCAGTGGCGTCTATCATGTCAAACATACATATGTCGGGTTGCTTGTTCATAATCCGTTCTTTTTGCTGGCAAAGATAATCATTTTTATGTAATTTGTTTTGTTGTTTCCCTAAAAAATGTGGTAACCTTGAACCCTTAACCTTGAACCCTTAACCCCTTAACCCTTCTCTAATATCTCTTAAGATGTATTCCAGTATCTCCCATAGGGGTATAACAGCCTTTAGTATCAGTCATACTAGGCTTTAGTACAAGTGATGGCAGATACTGGAGTGGGGGATAGAAGGCATCGGAATCAAATTGCCCCATACTTTTGCGTGACAGTGACAGTTGTGACAGTAAGTTTTGGGTTGGTTTTTAACAGTTTAACAGTTAACAGTTAGCGAAAAAGACAAAATCAATCACAGATCACAGATCACAGTTACTTGTTTTGAGATTGACCGAAGAGGATTTTTTTCAGTTTTCAGCAAACGGGACTGGAAACAGAGTGGAAACGGAAACGGAAACAGTTAGCTTAAAGTGAAAAAAATACTGGTACTAAATTTATTATATATATAATATATATATTATATATATAATAATATATACATAATAATAAATCTGACTTCATTGAAAAATCAACTTCAACCTAACTGTTTCCGTTTCCGTTTCCGTTTCAATAACTGTGATCTGTGATTTGTGATAGTGTCTTTCACTAACTGTCATCTGTCACAACTGTCACGCTTTATCCCTACCATCGGTTGAGTATTTGTATAATACCAACTGTTAACTGTTAACTGTTAACTGTTATGCAAACTGTAATCTGTGCACAATGATACATTTTAAGAATTATATAATATTAATATATTATATAATTTATATATTGTACAGGCATTGTCTTGCCCTAACCTCCCACTAAAAATACCGCAAACCTCGATAAATAAAGGGCGCAAGACCAGTTGGAGGTT